>NZ_CAJYEB010000030.1 GCF_913773735.1 uncultured Massilia sp. | reverse complement strand
CTGCCGACCACGCGTCCAGCCAGCGGTCGCATGGACGCACGCGTGGTTGGGTGGACGGCTCTGCCGTCCACGCGTCCAGCCAGCGGTCGCATGGACGCACGCGTGGTAGGGTGGACGGCAGAGCCGTCCACCCTACGCTCAAGCCTGATATTCGGGCTGCTCGATGCCCGGCACGTCGACGTGGAAGGCCAGCACCTTGCCGCTGTGCGGGTACTGCTCCAGTTCCGCGTGCGAGCGGCCGTGGCTGGCGCTGGTCACGTACAGCGTGCGCAGGTCGGGACCGCCGAAGCAGACCGCCGTCGGGCAGCGCACCGGCAGCTGGATTTCCGCCAGCAGTTCGCTGGTCGGCGACAGCTTGACGATGCGCGCGCCCTCGAACATCGCGACCCAGTAGTTGCCTTCGCTGTCCATCGCCGCGCCGTCCGGGCGGCCGCCGTAGTCCGGCGCCTTCTTGTCGTCCGCGAAGGCGACCAGGTTGCGCTGGTTCGAGGCCAGGCCGCTCGCCACGTCGTAGTCGTAGGCGTCCACGCGGTGGCTGGTGGTGTCGGCGTGGTACATGGTGCGGCCGTCCGGGCTCCAGGCCAGGCCGTTCGAATTGGTCATGCCGCCGGCCCAGGCCTGGCGCAGCTGGCCTTTGTCCAGTACGTACATCTCGGCCTTCTGCTGGTCGCGCGGCTCGTAGATGGTGCCGACCCAGAAGCGCCCGGCCGGATCGACGCGGCCGTCGTTGAAGCGCATGATCTTCGTGTCGTAGGGCGCGGGAATCATGTCCTCGACGTCGCCCGTCGTGGTGTTCAGGTAGACGAAGCCGGCGCGCGTGGCGACGACCAGGTTGTTGTCCTGGTCGACCGCCAGCGCGGACGGCTCGGTCGCCATCTTCCACGACGAGTATTTGCCGCTGGCCGGGTGCAGGCGGTGCACCGTGCGGCCGTCGATGTCGACCCAGTACAGCGCCGACTCGACCGGATGCCAGATGGGGGATTCGCCGACCTGCATCGGCGCGTCGTGCACGACCGTGAATTTCTCGCTCTTCATGCTTGCATGGTCTCCTTTGCGAACAGCGTGGTGCTTACACTGCGGCCCTGGCGCGCGCGATCAGGCCGTTGGTCGAGCCGTCGTGCAGCTCCGGCTGGGGCGCGCCGTTCAGTTCCGCCTCGATCTTCCTGGCCAGCACCTTGCCCAGTTCCACGCCCCACTGGTCGTAGCTGTTGACGTCCCACAGCGCGCCCTGCACGAACACCTTGTGCTCGTACAGCGCGATCAGGGCGCCCAGCGTGGCCGGGGTCAGGTAGTCGAGCAGGATGGTGTTGCTCGGGCGGTTGCCGGGGAAGGTCTTGTGCGGCGCCAGGCGCTCGATTTCCGCCAGCGCCAGCCCCTGCGCCTGCAGGTCCTGGCGCACCTCGTCCGTGGTCTTGCCCTTCATGAAGGCTTCCGACTGGGCGAAGCAGTTGGCCAGCAGGGCCGCGTGGTGGTTGTGGAACTCGTGGGCCGGACGCAGCGCGGCGATGAAGTCGATCGGCGTGACGTCGGTGCCCTGGTGCAGCAGCTGGAAGTAGGCGTGCTGGCCGTTGGTGCCGACGTCGCCCCAGATCACCGGGCCGGTCGCGTAGTCGACGATGGCGTCGCCGTCGCGCGTGACGCGCTTGCCGTTGCTTTCCATGTCCAGTTGCTGCAGGTAGGCCGGGAAGCGGTTCAGGTCCTGGTGGTAGGGCGCGATCGAGACCGAGGCGCAGCCCAGGAACTCGCGGTTCCAGAACCCCACCAGGCCCAGGATCATCGCCATGTTCTGCTCGACCGGGGCGGTGCGGAAGTGCTCGTCCATGGCGTGGGCGCCGGCCAGGAAGTCGGAGAAATAGCCGTAGCCGACGCACAGCGCGACCGGCAGGCCGATCGCCGACCAGACGGAGTAGCGGCCGCCCACCCAGTCCCAGAACGGGAACATGTTGGCCGGGTCGATGCCGAAGGCTTTGATGGCTTCCACGTTGGTCGAGACGGCGACGAAGTGCTTGGCCAGCGCGTCTTCGGATGCGTGTTGCAGGAACCAGCGGCGCGCGGTGTTCGCGTTCATCATGGTCTCGGCCGTCGTGAAGGTCTTCGAGGCGATGATGAAGAGGGTGGTTTCCGGGTCCACGCGCGCCAGGGCGGCGTCCATGTCGTGGCCGTCGACGTTCGAGACGAAATGCATGCGCAGGCGCGGATGGGCGAACTGGCGCAGCGCCAGGCAGACCATCTTGGGACCGAGGTCGGAGCCGCCGATGCCGATGTTGACGACGTCGGTGATCTCCTTGCCGGTATGGCCCTTCCATTCGCCGCTGCGCACGGCGTCGGTGAAGGTCTTCACATGGTCGAGCACGGCGTGCACGTCGCCCGTGACGTCCTGGCCGTCGACCGTGATCTGCTTGTCGCGCGGGGCGCGCAGCGCGGTGTGCAGCACGGCGCGGCCTTCGGTGACGTTGATCTTTTCGCCGGCAAACATGGCATCCCGCAATTGCTCGACACCGCGCTCGCGCGCCAGGCTTGCCAGCAGTTCAAGCGTGCGCCCGTCCAGGCGGTTTTTTGAATAGTCTAGGAACAGCCCGGCGGCGTCGACCGAGAGGCGTTCGAAGCGCTGCGGATCGGCGGCGAACAGGTCGCGCATCTGCCAGTCTTCGGCGTCGATGGCATGGGTCTGGAGGGCCTGGTAGGCGGCGCTGCTGGTCAGGGATGGTTGGGGCATGGTGTTGGACGGTATGATGTCATGGTATGCAGGTTAGCGAATCATACAGGAATCGGGCGTAAATTCACTACATAAAAACGGCTTGCGCCGTGCAGGCATCGATTGAACGCGTGGACGGAAGACCCGTCCACCCTACCGGAAACGCATCCGCAGGGTGGACGGCCGTGCGGTCCACGCGTCCGGCCGGATCTGGCTCGGTCCTATGAAACCACTTGACGGCCGCATGCGGCCATTTTCATTTTGTAGTAAAATTTCAGAAATTCAATTTACGAGGAACGATCATGGCGGTACATCCCGTAGTACAGCAGGTGACCCAGCGAATCATCGAGCGCAGCCGGCATTCGCGCCAGGCCTACCTGGCGCACCTGGACGCCGCGCGCGTCAAGGGCGTGCAGCGCGGCACCCTGGCCTGCACGAACCTGGCGCACGGCTTCGCCGCCTTCCCGGCCAACGACAAGCTCAAGCTGCGCGAGCAGAAGCAGCCGTCGGTGGCGATCGTCTCCTCCTACAACGACATGCTGTCGGCGCACCAGCCGTTCGAATATTTCCCCAAGGTGATCAAGGAAGCCGTGCGCGAGATCGGCGCCGTGGCCCAGTTCGCGGGCGGCACGCCGGCCATGTGCGACGGCATCACCCAGGGCCAGCCGGGCATGGAACTGTCGCTGTTCTCGCGCGACGCCATCGCCATGGCCACCGCCATCGCGCTGTCGCACAATATGTTCGACGCCAGCCTGTACCTGGGCATCTGCGACAAGATCGTGCCGGGCCTCCTGATCGGCGCGCTGCACTTCGGCCACATCCCGGGCATCTTCGTGCCGGGCGGCCCGATGACCACCGGGATCTCGAACAAGGAAAAGGCGGCCGTGCGCCAGCGCTACGCCAAAGGTGAAGCCACCCGCGAGGAACTGCTCGAGGGCGAAGCCCAGGCCTACCACAGCGCCGGCACCTGCACCTTCTACGGCACCGCCAACAGTAACCAGATGCTGATGGAGATGATGGGCCTGCACCTGCCGGGCGCCGCCTTCATCACCCCGGGCACGCCGCTGCGCGACGCGCTGACGAAGGCCGCGGCCCAGCGCGCCGTGGCCATCTCGCAGCAGGGCGGCGAGTACATGCCGATCGGCCACATCGTCGACGAGAAATGCATCGTCAACGCCATCGCCGCGCTGCACGCGACCGGCGGCTCGACCAACCACACGCTGCACCTGATCGCCATCGCGCGCGCCGCCGGCATCCAGGTCGACTGGACCGACTTCGACGAGCTGTCGAAGGTGGTGCCGCTGCTGGCGCGCGTCTACCCGAACGGCGACGCCGACGTGAACCACTTCCAGGCCGCGGGCGGCCCGACCTTCGTGATGCGCGAACTGCTGGACGCCGGCCTGGCGCACGACGACGTCAACACCATCCTCGGCCACGGCCTGCGCAACCACTGCAAGGAGCCGTTCCTGGACGGCGACAAGGTGGTCTGGAAGGACCTGCCGGAACAGAGCGGCGACGAGGCGGTGCTGCGCAAGGCCGCGAACCCGTTCCGCCCGGACGGCGGCCTGATCCTCGTGAAGGGCAAGCTGGGCCGCGCCGTGATGAAGGTCTCCGCCGTCAAGCAGGAGCACCACATCGTCGAGGCGCCGGCGCTGACCTTCGATTCGCAGGAAGATTTCATGCACGCCTACAAGGCCGGGAAGCTGAACCGCGACTTCGTCGCCGTGATCCGCTTCCAGGGCCCGCGCGCCAACGGCATGCCGGAACTGCACGCGCTGACCCCGGCGCTGGCCAACCTGCAGGACGCCGGCTACCACGTGGCGATGGTCACCGACGGCCGCATGTCGGGCGCGTCCGGCAAGGTGCCGGCGGCGATCCACGTGTCGCCGGAAATCCTGGCCGGCGGTCCGCTGGGCCTGGTGCGCGACGGCGACATCATCCGCGTCGACGCCACCCAGGGCACGCTGGACGCGCTGGTGCCGGACGACGTCTGGGCCGCGCGCAAGCACGCCACGGCCGACCTGAGCTCGAGCCACATCGGCATGGGCCGCGAGCTGTTCGCGATGTTCCGCAACAGCATCAGCGCGGCGGAAGAGGGCGCCGCCACCTTCCCGCTGCCGTCGCTGAAGGACACGACCGTGCCGCTGCACGAAGGCGTCGACACCGGCGAGATCATCCCCGGTTCCGACGAAGACACCCTGATCCGCAAGAACAAATAACCAGCGAGAGACGAATGAGCAACCAACCGAGCACCCTCATCGACATCATGCGTTCGGCCGTCGTGATCCCCGTGATCGCGATCGACGACCCGGACCACGCCGTTCCCCTGGCCAAGGCGCTCGTCGCCGGCGGCATCCGCGTGCTGGAAGTCACGCTGCGCACCAGGCACGGCCTGGAAGCGATCCGCGCGATGGCGCAGGTCGAAGGCGCCATCGTCGGCGTCGGCACCCTGACCCAGCCGGAAGAATTCGCCGCGTCGCGCGATGCCGGCGCCGTGTTCGGCGTCTCGCCGGGCCTGACCCCGGCGCTGATCGACGCCGCCAAATCGAGCGGCCTGCCGCTGCTGCCGGGCTGCATGACCCCGTCCGAAGTGATGGTCGCGCGCGAGGCCGGCTTCAAGCAGCTGAAACTGTTCCCGGCGGTGCCGGCGGGCGGCGTCGGCATGCTCAAGGCGATCGGCGGCCCGCTGCCGGACGTGACCTTCTGCCCGACCGGCGGCATCTCGATCGAGACCGCGCCGCAGTTCCTGGCGCTGAAGAACGTGGCCTGCGTGGGCGGCTCCTGGCTGACCCCGGCCGATGCGATGAAGGCCGGCGACTGGGACCTGATCACGGATCTCGCCAGGTCCGCATCGGCGCTGCGCGCGGCCTGACGGCCGGACCGAGCGTCCACGTGGACCTTCCGCGGCGGCGCCTGGCGCGGCCGTTGACCGCGCGCGAGATCGCGATGGCGTCGCAGCTGTTCGGCGACGCCATCGACTACGCGCGCGTGCGCATCCACAACCGCCGCTACCTGCCGCTGGTCCAGCCGCGCAACTGCGCGATGACGCCCAACGGCAGCATCTACTTCCATCCTTCCTGCTTCCTGCCCGACTACGCGGCGGGCGATCCCCACACCATCCACTGGTTCATGCACGAGATGGTGCACGTCTGGCAGCACCAGCTCGGCTATCCGGTCAAGCTGCGCGGCGCCATCCGCATCGGCCTGTCCTACGGCTACGAACTGCGTGCCGACGCGCGGCTGGCCGACTACAACATGGAAGCGCAGGGCGACCTGCTGGCCGACTACTTCGCGCTCAGGCACATGCGCATGCCGCGCGTGATGCGCCAGCAGCGCCATGCCGGGCACCTTGCCCTGTACGAGCAGGTGCTGGCGGGCTTCCTCGCCGATCCGTCCGATCCCGGCAACCTGCCGCGCGGCATGTCGCGCAAATTCGCCAGGACCGACGCTTGAGCTTGCGCAGCCGCAAGGCCGGCTGGCGGACCCGACGTAGGCTTTGCCTGTTCAACCCTTGTCCGGGATCATGAAAATCTTCCTCCCTCTCCTTGCCGCCGTCATCGCCGTCCCGGCCTGCGCCCGCACCGGCGAGGCCGAGGTGCGCGAGGGCCCGCGCGGCGGCCCGTGCTTCACCATCACGCCGCGCGAGGAGCGCCTGGGCACGCCCGACTTCCAGGCGATCACGGTGTCGGACGGCCAGCGCCTGCTGTGGAAGATGTCGATGCCGAAGGAGCGCACGTTCCCGCTCGTCTTCGGCACCTGCGTGCCCTACGGCGGCAGGGTCGCCGCGCTGCCGCGCACGGCCGCGGCCAGGCTGGAGGCGGGACGCGTCTATCACCTGCGCATCGAGGCGCGCCCGGGCGGCCAGGGCAAGGGCGCGGCAAGCTACGAGGCCCGCTTCTGCCTGGCGCGCCAGCGCGACGGCAGCGCGACCGTGCACCAGATCTGGACGGGCGACCGGCCGGGGACGCGGATGTTCGGTTGCCTGCCGCCTCGCGACTAGCAGCGCGCAGGCCGCAGGTCGTCGCCCCGGCGCATCACCGCGTCGCGGGAATCATCCCCAGGCTGCCCAGCCACGTCTCGACCAGGGCGGGCCATTTCGTGACCGGGAGCCCGGTCGGCCGCAACCCGAACGCATGCCCGCCTTCGGCGAACAGGTGCATCTCGGCGGGGACGCCGGCCTTCTTCAGGGCCGCGTAGTACAGCAGCGAGAATTCCACCGGGTCCACCGGGTCGTCCTGTGCATGCAGCAGGAAGGTCGGCGGCGTGCGCCCGGTGATGCGGATCGTCGGGTTGATCCTGGACAGGTCGGCCCGGTAGTTGGCGGACATGTGCCCGGGGTAGAGCGCCACCGCAAAGTCGGGACGGCAGCTTTCGTCGTCCGCCGCGTCCACGGGCGCGTAGGTGCGTCTTTCCTGCGTGCTGAGCGCCGCCACCAGGTGGCCGCCGGCGGAGAACCCCAGGACGCCGATCTTGTGCGGATCGATGTGCCACTCGCCGGCGCGCCGGCGCAGCAGCCCCATGGCCCGCTGCGCATCTTGCAGCGCCGTGTGCACCTTCGGGATGACGCGCCGGTTGCGCACGGGATCCCAGTGCGGCCCGGAACCCGGCACGCGGTATTTCAGCAGCACGCAGGTCACGCCGATCGACGTCAGCCAGTCGCACACCTCGGTGCCTTCGAGGTCGATGGCCAGGACCCGGTAGCCGCCGCCCGGGAACACGACGACGGCGGCGCCGGTATTGCCGCCCCTGGGCGAATACACCGTCATCGTCGGCCGGGTGACGTTTTCCACTTCGAGCCAGGGGCGGCCCGCGACGGGCCGGTCGTCGCGCGAGCGCAGGGCTTCTGCCGGGCCGGCGGCAGGTTTCGCGTCGGGGACCGCGCCGGACCACAGCGGTATCTGCGCCCGTCCGTCGGCGGGTTGCCAGGCGGCGGCGTGCGCGTTCGCCTGCATGAGCAGGGTCATGGCGAAAAGCAGGTATCTCAAGGCGTTTCCTTGTCAGGGTAGCGGGGTGCGATGCCGCATCGGTTCGCCCGGGCCGACCATCCCGCCAGCGTCGTGGCCGGCGGGGGCGGGAAGGACGCCAAGGACGGTTGATCCAGCGCCGGCGTACGTGGTCGGTTGCCGTTCCATCGGATTATCGTGCGCTGCCCTGCCGCACCGTGGCGTGGATCCAGTCGCCGACGGTAGCGAGGGCCAGCGGGGCCATGGTTTCCTCGATCGTGGCGTATTCCGTTCCTGCTCCCGTGGTGGCGGTCTGGAACAGGTGGTTCAGGCGCGGCAGTTCGGTCACGGTGGCGCGCGGATTGTCCGCGAGGGCCGCGCGGATCGCGGCGAGGTCCGGCGCGGCGGGCACCTGCATGTCGAGCGCCCCGTTCAGCGCCAGCACCGGCTGGCGCACGGCGCGCAGGACCGGGCCCGGTTCGTGGCGCAGGAACGCCAGGAACCATGGCGTCGAGAACGCCGTCACCAGCGCCTTGTTCATCCCGGCCGGCAGCGTGCCGTCGCGCCCGGCGGCATCGATGAGCGCGGTGACCTTCGCCCGCGCCGCCTGGACGTCGGGTTCCTGCGCCAGGAGCGCGAACATCGCCTTGTTCAGTTCCCGCTCGCGCGCGACCACGGCGTCCGGCGCGCCGTTCGCGCGCGAGCGCAGGGCGATCTGCTCGACCATCAGCAGCTCGCCGCGCATGCCGGGGCCGGCCAGCATCACGATGAAGGCGACGTCGGGATCGCGCGCCGCGAGCAGGGGCGCGATCAGGCCGCCCTCCGAATGGCCGACGATGCCGACGTGGCGCGCGTCGACCTCCGGACGGCCGCGCAGGAAGCGCAGCGCGGCCCCGGCGTCGGCGGCGAAATCGAACGTCGTCGCGTCCGCGTACGTGCCCGACGACCTGCCGACGCCGCGCTTGTCGTAGCGCAGCACGGCGATGCCGCGGCTGCTCAGGTGGTCGGCCAGGACCAGGAACAGCTTGTGCTTGAAGATGTCCTCGTCGCGGTCGAAGGGGCCCGAGCCGTGCACCAGGACCACGGCCGGAAACGGCCCCTTGCCGTGCGGGACGGTGAGCGTGCCCTCCAGCGCGACACCGGCTGCGGCATTGTCGAACGTGACGACGCTGCTCGTGTAGGCCGGCGCGCGCGCGTGGATCGCCGCTTCCTGCGGGCGCTTCGGCGTCGCCGCGCCGGGGGCCGTGCGCTGCAGGGCGAGCGGGACGGTCTGGCCCTGCTGCACCCAGTTCCCGGCCCAGGCCCGGTCCTGCGCGTTCCAGCGCGCCGTGTAGGTGGCGTTCAGCCGGAGCAGGGCGAAGCTGACCTGCTCGTCCGTGACGACCAGCCGGTCCACCTTCGTCACCAGGTCCTGTTGCGGGACCGTCAGCGTGCCCTCCCAGTTCCCGCTCGCCGATTTCTCGAGCTTCAGGAACACGCCCAGGGAATTGGCGATGCGGCCGCCCCAGTCGCCCGCGGCGTCCTCGGCATGCGCGGGAGCCGCCGCCATCATCGCCATCGCCGTCATGGCCAGGAAAAGTCGTATCGATGTCATCGTGTCGTCGTCATGGGATTGGAAGGACGAGTGTCATCATGCCATCGTCCGCGCCTACGCCGCTGCGATGAACGGGACTTTTTTCGACATGAAGCCCGGTTGGCACGTATCGAACGCGGCGCGGCGCGCCCGATGCCGCCGGCCCGCTTGCTGCTATAGTAGGCGACCCCCCATGTCAATCCCGCAGGAAGATGAACACATTCTGGAGTCCCCACGTGGGCAACCTGACGCCCTACGTGCCGGGCGAGCAGCCGCGCATCGAGCGCCTGGTCAAGCTGAACACCAACGAGAACCCGTATCCGCCGTCGCCGCGCGCGATCGCCGCGATCCAGGCCGAGGCGGGCGAGCGCCTGCGCCTGTACCCGGACCCGCAATCGACCGCGCTGAAGGAGGCCCTGGCCGCCTACCACGGCGTCGCGCCGGGCGAGGTCTTCGTGGGCAACGGCTCCGACGAAGTCCTGGCCCACGCCTTCCACGCCTTCTTCCAGCAGGACCTGCCGATCCTGATGCCGACCGTCAGCTACAGTTTCTACAAGGTGTACTGCCGCCTGTACGGCATCGACGCCGTGCAGCTGCCGCTGGACGAGGCGATGCGCATCGATCCGGGCGCCTACGCGCGGCCGGCCGGCGGCGTCGTGATCGCCAATCCGAACGCGCCCACCGGCATCGCCCTGGGGCTGGACGACATCGAGCGCATCCTGCGCGCGCATCCGCACAAGGTGGTGCTGGTCGACGAGGCCTACGTCGATTTCGGCGCCGCGTCGGCGGTGGCGCTGGTGCGCCATCATCCGAACCTGCTGGTGGTGCAGACCTTCTCGAAGTCGCGCGCCCTGGCCGGCCTGCGCGTCGGCTGCGCGATCGGCCAGGCGCACCTGGTCGAGGGCCTGAAACGCGTCAAGGACAGCTTCAATTCGTATCCGCTGGGACGGGTGGAAGTGGCGGGCGCGGTGGCCGCCATCGAGGACGACGCCTATTTCCAGGCGCAGCGCGCGAAGGTGATCGCCACGCGCGAACGGCTGGCCGGCGAACTGGGCGCGCTGGGCTTCGAGGTGCTGCCGTCGGCCGCCAACTTCGTGTTCGCGCGCCACGCGGCGCGGCGCGCGGCCGACGTGGCGCGGGCGCTGCGCGAGCGCGCGATCCTGGTGCGCCATTTCCAGACCCCGGGCATCGACGACTGGCTGCGCATCAGCGTCGGCACCGACGCGCAGTGCGGGCTGCTGCGCGACGCGCTGGCGCAGATCCTGGCAGGCTAGCCGGGCGCCGGCCAGCGGCCACCCGGGGCGCGGCGCCGCCGCCCGCCCGCTACCGCTGCGCCGCGTGCCAGCGCGCGAAGGCTTCACCCACCAGCAGGTCGCCGCGGTAGCTCAGGTGGTGGGTGTCGCGGTACAGCAGCGCGTCGTCGCGCAGCACGCGGCACTTGGCGGCGTCGCACAGCGCGCTGGCCGGATCGAACACCTTCACCTGCGGGAAGTCCTTCAGCACCGGCGCGAAGTCGACGTTGGCGGCGCGCGCCGCGTCGAATTCCTTGCGCGCTACCGAGCAGTCGGTGCGCGTCTGCGAACTGGCCACGGCGGCGCGGCGGATGCAGGTGCGCGGCTCGAAACCGAGCGTGGGATTGTCGGTGACGAAGATGACCTCGCGCCCGGCCGCGGTGAATTTTTCCAGCGTGGTACGCAGGGCCGGCACCAGCAGCGCCTTCTCGGCCGGCGTCTGGCGCAGCAGCATCGCGGTGGAGATGACGACGGTCCTCACGCTCGGCGTGCCGAGCGCGATGTCGAGCATCTTCGGCGTGGCCTTCTGGTACTCGTTGCCGAAGTCGGGGTAGCCGAAGAACGGCACCGCGGTGCCGAGCAGCAGCACGTTCTCGCCGCGCGCGCGCCAGTATGCCGTCTGTCCCGCCACCAGGTGGTAGGCATGGCTGTCGCCGATCAGCACCACGGTCGGCGCCTTGGTCACGTCGTCCAGCTGGCAGTACTCGTACGGCGACGCGAAGCCGTAGCGCGCCTTGCAGGCCGCGGCGTTGGCGCGGTCCTCGACCAGGATCAGGTCCTGCTGCTGCAGCTTGTTGTCGACGACCGCCGCGCGGTCGGGCACGCCGCCCGCGTGCCAGATGGCGGCGCCCGCCGCGGCCAGCGCCAGCAGCGCCGCCGCCAGCCCGGCCACCTTGGCGCGGCCGTGCGCCGTGCCGCGCAGCGGCCGCTCGACCAGCTGCCAGGTCAGCCATGCCAGCACCACCGCGGCGCCCAGGCAGGCCAGCTTGAGCGAGCGCGCCGGCGCGCCGGCCTCGATGATCTGGGCGAACGACAGCAGCGGCCAGTGCCACAGGTACAGCGGATAGCTGATCAGGCCGATCCCCACGAGGTGCCGGTTCGACAGGACATGCCGGTTGATCCAGGCCTGCGGCCCGGCGGCGATCAGGAGCACGGCCCCGCTGACCGGCAGCAGCGCCGACCAGCCCGGGAACGGGCGCGTGCTCTTGAGGGTCAGCAGGGCGCCGACGACCAGCAGGGCGCCGATGATCGACTGCACGTTGCGCGCGCGCGGGCTGGCGAAGTCGATGGCCGCCGTGGTGCCGTCGTACAGGCGCGCCGTGGCCGTCAGCGCGCAGCCGTGCACGCGCACCCAGGCCAGCGCGGCGCCGGCCAGCAGTTCCCACACCCGGCTGGCGGGCGAATAGAAGGTGGCGCTGGGATACTTGTGCAGCCCGCCGATGTTGACCAGGAACGACGCCAGCCCCAGGCCCAGCGCGAGCAGCAGCATGGCGCGGCGGCGGCGGCGCGCGAACAGCAGCAGCACGGGCCAGAAGATGTAGAACTGTTCCTCGATGCCGAGCGACCACAGGTGCAGCAGCGGCTTGGTCTCGGCCGCCGTGTCGAAGTAGCCGACCTCGTTCCACAGCACGAAGTTGGCGACGAAGCCGGCGCCGCCCAGCACGTGCTTGCCGAGCTGCGCGAGTTCGTCCGGGAACAGCGCGAACCAGCCGAACGCCAGCGTGGCCCCGGTCACCACGAACAGCGCCGGGAAGATGCGGCGGATGCGGCGCGCGTAGAAGTCGGCGAAGGTGAACGTGCCGCGCTGCAGGTTGACGATCAGGATGCTGCCGATCAGGAAGCCCGAGATCACGAAGAACAGGTCGACGCCGGCGAAGCCGCCGCGCAGCGCGCCGGGAAAGGCGTGGAACACCATCACGGACAGCACGGCGATCGCGCGCAGGCCGTCGATGTCGGGGCGGTAGGGCGGGTGGTAGGGGTGCGCCGCAGCCGGCGCGGCGGCCTGCGCGGGGACCTGCTGGGACTCGACGATCATGGGCGGCGTGCGAAGCGGGAAGCGTTAAACGCGGTAGTGTATGTCATGCAACATGGAAATGGAACGGGGGTTGCTCGAAAGCCACGAGGGTCCGGCGACGCGCGCGCGACGCCATCGTTCCCGCATGACGCCTGCGCCGTCACGCCACCCGGTCCGGCTGCCGGCGTGGCCGTTCCGGCCGGACGGCGCCGCGCCGCCCGCGCGTTACTGGGCGGCCGCTCCCAGCGCCTCCAGGCGCAGGCGCGCATGGGCCCGCGCCGGTTCCAGCGCCAGCGCGTGGCGGTAGCTGGCGATGGCGGCGTCGCGCTCGCCGGCGGCCTCGCTGGCTTCGCCCAGGCCGTCGTAGAGGAAATCGAAGCGCTCCGGATACAGGCGCACGCCCAGGCGCAGCACGCGCACGGCGTCGGCCGCGCGGCCTTCGCGCAGCAGCTTCATGCCCCAGTCGTGCAGTTGCAGCGGATCGAAGGACAGGTCCGGATTCTGCGCGTGCAGGCCGTCGTAGATGGCGTCGATGCGCGCGAAGCCCTGCTGGCCGAGCTGGTCGAGGAAGGTGTCCATCGTCGGGGCGGCGCCGGTCGCGCGGCGCAGCGCGAAGGAGACCAGGCCGGGCGGCGTGGCGCCGGGCGCCAGGTCGGCGTCCAGCTGGCGGCGCGCGGCGGCGTCGTCCTTCAGGCGCGCGTCGAGGAAGCGCTGGACCGTGCGCGCGGTGGCGCCGTAGGCTTGCGCGGCCTGCGCGCGGGTGCGGCCGCGCAGCGCGGCGTCGGGCGCCATGCGCAGCGACCACGACGAGAAATCCATGTGGCTGGCCGTGTCCATCGTGGCCAGGTAGACGTCGGCGTAGCGCAGGCGTGCCAGCAGGTCGGTGCCGATGCCGTTCTCGTCGTCGGCGCCCTGGCCCGCGCCCTGCACGCGGTTCACGTACAGCAGCGGGATGTCCAGGCTTTCCGGCGTGACGTAGCGCGCCGCGCGCGGGCCGCCGTTGACGTATTCGACGGCGGCGCGCAGCGAACCGTCCAGGCTGACGACGGCGCGGATGCGGTCGTCGCGCGCGGCCGCCAGCACGTTCGCCAGCGCGCCCCAGCTGTAGCCGATCACGCCGATGCGGCCGGTGTCGGCCTGCGCCAGCGTGTGCGCGTAGCCGACCAGGAAGCCGATGTCGGCGGCCTGCGCCTCGGCGCCTTCGAGGTCCGCCGTCATCGCGTGCGAGCGCGGTCCCAGCGAGGCGCTGGCGACCACGATATAGCCCTGGCTGGCCAGGTATTCGCACAGGTCGGCGTTTTCCATCGCGTAGGCGCTGTGGCTGGGCGCATAGATCACGACGGGGAACTTGCCGGGCCGCTCGGGCGCGTCGCGCAGCGCGCGCACCCGCTGCTCCAGTTCGCGCCGCACGCGGGCGCCGTCGGGACCGGCGGCGCGGCCCTCGACCAGCAGCTCGGTGGCGCGGCGCACCTGGTCCGGCGTGCGGCTGAATTCTTCCTCGGTCGCGACGGTCGCCACGTAGTCGCGGTAGTGCATCGCGGCGCCGCTGCCGATGGCCGGATACCAGACCAGCGTCTGCAGCGGGCGCGAACGGTCGGCGCCGGTGGCCTGCGCCGTGACCGGATTGCGCGCCGGCTGGTAGATGCGCGCGCGGTCGTACTGCTGGCGGACGTGGAAGCCGACGCGGTACGGGCCCGGGGCCGCGGACAGCTGGAAGTCGGCGGCCGCGGCGGCGTCGACGAGGAAATAGGCGAGCAGGAGGGCTGACAGGGTGCGGACCATGGCGGAAGTGGCGGGCAGGGGCGTGTGTTTCTCTTGTTGCAAGTTTATAGTATGAATCGCCAACTGTGCTGACGATGCGGCATTTTTTGTCGGCCGGCAGGACGCATCCGCTAGAATGGCGGATTCTTTGACTCCTACCCACATCATCATGACTCAGGACGAACTCAAGCAGGCGGTAGCCCGCGCCGCCATCGACTACGTGGTCGACGGCGAGATCATCGGCGTCGGCACCGGCTCGACCGCCAACTTCTTCATCGACGAACTGGGCAAGATCAAGGAGCGCATCAAGGGCGCGGTGGCCTCGTCGGAAGCGACCGCGAGCCGCCTGCGCGGCCACGGCATCGCGGTGTTCGACCTGAACGACGTCGAGTCGATCTCCGTCTACGTCGACGGCGCCGACGAGATCGACGCCTCGGGCGCGATGATCAAGGGCGGCGGCGCCGCGCTGACGCGCGAGAAGATCGTGGCCTCGGTGTCCGGCAAGTTCGTCTGCATCGCCGACGGTTCCAAGCTGGTCGAGACCCTCGGCACGTTCCCGCTGCCGGTCGAAGTGATCCCGATGGCGGCGGCGGCCGTCACCCGCAGGCTGGCGGCGCTGGGCGGCCAGCCGCGCCTGCGCACCCGGGCGGGCAGCACCGACGCCTTCGTCACCGACAACGGCGGCTACATCCTCGACGTGGCCGGCCTGTCGATCGTCGATCCGGTGGCGCTGGAGACCACCATCAACCAGATCGTCGGCGTGATCGCCGTCGGCCTGTTCGCCCAGCGCGGCGCCGACGTCTGCCTGCTGGGCACGGGCGAAGGCGTGCGCACGCTGCGCTTCTGAGCGCACGCGCCATGCGCCGCGCGCCCATCCCGGTGTCGATGCTGTGCGCGGGCCTGCTGGCCGCCGTCCTCGGCGGCTGCGCGGCCCGGCATGGCGCCATGCCGGCCGTGCCGGCGCCCGCGGGTACCACGGCCATCACGGCCACCACGGCCACCACGGCGCCGGACGCCGTCCAGCGCATCCCGTTTCGCACCGGCGTGTCGTCGGCGACGGTGGAGAAACTGGCGAAGCAGCAGGGCTGCACGGGCGGGCAGGGCGCGGGACTGGTGACGGAACCGGGACCGGTCGAGGTCTACCGCATGCTGTGCGACGGCGGCAGGGTCTTCATGGCGCGCTGCGAACTGCGCCAGTGCCGCCGGATGTGATGCGCGCGCCGTCGCCCTGGCGCTTCAGCCGGTAAGCCGCGCCGGCGCTGTTACCGCTGCCGAGGACCAGGCCGGGCCATCCCTGGCCGCCGGGCTGCCGTGCGTCGTATTCGTCCTGCAGCCCGGCGCGAGGGCGCACCCGACAAGTTGCAGGCACGCGGCATGCGGCCCGCTGGCGCCAGGGGCAGCCGCGCAAGGTGCTGTTCGATGCGGGGAGCGGACGGGTGCACGAGGTGCCGTGCCCGCCGGACCGGCGGCTGGCCTGCCGGTGGCGGAATCGTCGGATGGCTGGCGCTGCCTGGGCGGCGCGCCGGCGTGTACGCGGTGAGGGGGATGAATCAGGCGGTCGGCGGCACGTAGCCGGCGGCCTGGTCGGCGCCTTCGCCGAAGAAGTGGCGCTCCATCTGCGTGGCCAGGTACTTGCGCGCGCGGGCATCGGCCATGTTCAGGCGGTTCTCGTTGATCAGCATGGTCTGGTGCTTGAGCCAGCCGTCCCAGGCTTCCTTCGAGACGCTTTCGTAGATGCGCTTGCCCAGTTCGCCCGGGTACGGCGGGAAGGCCAGGCCTTCGGCTTCCTTGTTCAGTTTGATGCAGTGGACGGTGCGGGCCATGTTCTTGCTCCTGGTTGGATTTTTGAAACCGTGATTATACGAGGAGTGGGAGAATCGCACCGGGCGCGCGCCGGCCGCCCGGGCCCGCGCCGGGGCGGCCCGGTCGTGCCGCCGCCGGGTCTACAACTGCTTGATCAGCACCTGCGAACGACGCTGCCAGTTGTACATGTGCGCGCGGTCCTTCGGCAGGTCCTCGACGCTGGCCGGCACGAAGCCGCGCTTCTTGAACCAGTGCGAGGTGCGCGTGGTCAGCACGAACAGCTTGGTCATGCCGGCGGCGCGCGCACGGTTTTCCATGTGGCGCAGGATGCGTTCGCCGTCGCCCTGGGTCTGGGCGTCCGGGCTGACGGTCAGGCATGCCATTTCCGCCATCTTGTCTTCGGGGAAAGGATACAGGGCGGCGCAGCCGAAGATGATGCCGTCGTGGTCGATCACGGAGAACTGCTCGATCTCGCGCTCGATCAGCTCGCGCGGGCGCTTGACGAGGGTGCCGTCGGCTTCCAGCGGTTCGATGAGCTTGATAATTCCGCCGACGTCCTCAATTGTGGCAGGACGCAGGCTTTCCAGGTTCTCGTGCGTGATCATGGTGCCCACGCCGTCGTGGGTGAACAGTTCGAGCAGGGCCGAGCCGTCCATCGCGTAGGGAATGACGTGGGCGCGGTCGACGCCGCTGTTGCAGGCCTTGATCGAATGCTGCAGGTAGAATGCCGCGTCCGACGGCAGGAAGCCGGCCTGCAGCACGGCCTCGGCCAGGTGCGAGGACAGTTCGCGGATCTCGGCGCCGCCGGCGTCGCGCATCAGCGGGGTCTCGGTGATGAAGATGAGCTTTTCGGCGTGCAGGGCGATCGCGGCGGACACCGCCACGTCTTCCATGGTCAGGTTGAACAGTTCGCCGGTCGGCGAGAACCCCAGCGGCGACAGCAGCACGACGTTGTCCTCGGTTTCGAGGATGGTCTGGATCTTGTCGGCGGCGACCTTGCGGGTGACGCCGGTCAGTTCGTGGTCGACGCCGTCGATCACGCCGAGCGGGCGCGCCGTGACGAAGTTGCCGGAGACGACGCTGATGTGGGCGTTCGACATCGGCGTATTGGGCAGCCCCTGGCTGAACGCGGCCTCGATGTCCAGGCGCAGTTCGCCGGCCGCTTCCTTCGCGCATTCCATCGCCGCCGTGTCGGTGATGCGCACGCCGTTATGGAAGCGTCCCTCGACGTTGCGCAGCGCCAGCTGGTCGGCGACCTGCGGCCGCGAGCCGTGCACCAGCACGACGCGGATGCCGAGTCCGACCAGCAGGGACAGGTCCTGGGCCAGTACCGGCAGGGCGCCGGCGGCCACCAGTTCACCGGGAAAGGCGACCACGAAGGTCTTGCCGCCGAACGCATGAATATACGGCGCGACGGAGCGCAGCCACTGGACGAATTGGGTAGGGTTTTCCATTTGCCGCATTATAATTGGCTGCGCGATTTGCGCACCAAATACCTTGTAAAAATCAATGTCTGAACAGAGTAACAAGCCTGCGTCGAACCCGGCGCGCGCCGCTTCCCCCGAACGTCCATCGACCCAGCCGCGCGCAGGCCGCGACGGCGCGCGTCCGCGCGGCCGCGAGGGCGCGCCGCAGGGCCGCGGGGCGCTCGCCGATGCGCTGGCGCAGGCGCGCACGCAGGCGCCCGCGCCGGCATCCGGCGGCGCCGGCGCACGCCCGCAGGACGGCAAGCCGCGCGACGGCGAGCGCCGCCCGCAGGACCGCGCCGCGCGCGCCGAGGCGAGGAAGGATGCCGAGCGCCGCGCGGCCGTGCGCAACCCGCTGCCGCCGATCACGTTTCCGGAAGATTTGCCGGTCTCGGGCCGGCGCGCCGAAATCGCCAGGGCGCTGACCGGGCACCAGGTGATCATCGTGTCCGGCGAGACGGGGTCGGGCAAGACCACCCAGCTGCCGAAGATCTGCCTCGAACTGGGGCGCGGCGAAAAGGGCCTGATCGGCCACACGCAGCCGCGCCGCATCGCCGCGTCGTCGACGGCCAAGCGCATCGCCCACGAACTGGGCTCGCCGCTGGGCGAGCACGTCGGCTTCAAGGTGCGCTTCAACGACACGCTGTCGTCCGGCGCCTGGGTCAAGCTGATGACCGACGGTATCCTGCTGGCCGAGACCCAGACCGACCCGCTGCTCAAGGCCTACGACACCATCATCATCGACGAGGCCCACGAACGCAGCCTGAACATCGACTTCCTGCTGGGCTACCTGAAGCAGATCCTGCCGCGCCGCCCGGACCTGAAGGTGATCATCACCTCGGCGACGATCGACGCCGAGCGCTTCGCGCGCCACTTCGGCACGCCGGACAAGCCGGTGCCCGTGATCGAGGTGTCGGGCCGCCTGTACCAGGTCGAGGTGCGCTACCGTCCGGTCGAGCGCGACGTCGCTTCGGCCCCGGCCGGCGCGGCGGACGCCGGCAAGCCGGTGTCGAAGGCGCAGGCCGCGCGCGACAAGCGCGACCTGATGGATGCCGTCGTCGACGGCGTCGACGAATTGTGCCGCCTGGGACCGGGCGACGTGCTGGTATTCCTGCCGGGCGAGCGCGAGATCCGCGACTGCGCCGAGGCGCTGCGCAAGCACCATCCGCCGCACGTCGAGATCCTGCCGCTGTTCGCGCGCCTGTCGGTCGAGGAGCAGGACCGCGTGTTCAGGACCACCAACGCGCGCCGCATCGTGCTGGCGACGAACGTGGCCGAGACGTCGCTGACCGTGCCGGGCATCCGCTACGTGGTCGACTCGGGCCTGGCGCGCGTGAAGCGCTACAGCTATCGCAACAAGGTCGAGCAGCTGCAGGTCGAGCCGATCGCGCAGTCGGCCGCCAACCAGCGCGCCGGCCGTTGCGGCCGCGTCGCCGACGGCGTCTGCATCCGCCTGTACGAGGAAGACGACTTCCTGCAGCGCCCCAGGTTCACCGAGCCGGAAATCCTGCGCTCCTCGCTGGCCGCCGTCATCCTGCGCATGAAGTCGCTGCACCTGACGGACGTGGAGACCTTCCCGTTCGTCGAGTCGCCGCAGGGCCGCGCGATCGCCGACGGTTACCAGCTGCTGCAGGAACTGGGCGCCGTCGACGACGCCAACCAGCTCACCGCCATGGGCCGCAAGCTGGCCAAGCTGCCGCTCGACCCGCGCGTGGGCCGCATGATCCTGGCCGCCGTCGACAACACCTGCCTGACCGAGATGCTGATCATCGCCTCCGCGCTGTCGGTGCAGGATCCGCGCGACCGGCCGATGGAATACCAGCAGCAGGCCGACGAGAAGCACAAGAAGTTCGCCGACGAGAAGAGCGAGTTCCTGAGTTTCGTGAAGATCTGGCGCTGGTTCGAGCAGGCCATCGAGCACAAGAAGACCAACCGCCAGCTGCAGGAGAACTGCCGCGAGAACTTCCTGTCCCAGGTGCGCCTGCGCGAGTGGCGCGACGTGCATTCGCAGCTGCTGACCATCGTGAAGGAGCAGGGCTGGCGCCTGAACGAGCTGCCGGCCACCTACGACCAGCTGCACATGGCGCTGCTCACGGGCCTGCTGGGCAATATCGGCTACAAGATGGAAGAAGAGGGGGCCGGTGGCGCCTACCTGGGCGCGCGCGGCATCAAGTTCCACATCTGGCCGGGCTCGTCGCTGGGCAAGAAGGCGGGCAAGTGGGTGATGGCGGCCGAGCTGGTCGAGACCACGCGCCTGTACGCCCGCTGCATCGCCCAGATCCAGCCCGAGTGGGTCGAGAAGATCGGTGCGCACCTGCTGAAGAAGTCCTGGGGCGAGCCGCGCTGGGAAAAGCGCACGGCGCAGGTGACGGCGTCGGAGCGCGCCACGCTGTACGGCATCGTCGTCTACAGCCAGCGCCGCATCAACTACGCGCTGCACAATCCGCAGGAGGCGCGCGAGATCTTCATCCGCGACGCGCTGGTCGCGGGCGACTACGAGACGCGCGCGCCGTTCTATGCCCACAACCACAAGCTGATCAAGGACATCGAGAACCTCGAGCACAAGTCGCGCCGGCTGGACGTGCTGGTCGACGACCAGCTGATCTTCGCGTTCTACGACAAGGAGATCCCGGCCGACGTCGTGAACGGCGCCGGCTTCGAGAAGTGGTACAAGGACGCGGCGCGCGACAATCCGAAGCTGCTGTACCTGGTGCGCGAGGAACTGATGCGCCACGAGGCGGCCGGCGTCACGACCGAGCTGTTCCCGAAGACGATGAACGTCACCGGCATCGAGATGGGCCTCACCTACCACTTCGAGCCGGGCAGCCCGCGCGACGGCGTCACGCTCACCGTGCCGCTGTTCGCGCTGAACCAGATTCCCCGCGAGCGTCCGGGCTGGCTGGTGCCGGGCATGCTCAAGGAAAAAGTGCAGCTGCTGCTCAAGTCCCTGCCGCAGAAGCTGCGCCGCCACTGCGTGCCGCTGCCGGACTACGCCGCGAACTTCTTCGACCGCAACCAGGATCCGGTGCGCTTCGGGCGCGGCGACCTGGTCGACGCGCTGATCGCCGACATCCATGCGCACACCAGCGCGCGCGTCTTGAGCACGGACTTCAAGCTGGAGACGCTGCCGGCCCACCTGTCGATGAACTTCAAGGTCGTCGACGAGCACGGCCGCCAGCTGGACATGGGCCGCAACCTGGCCACGCTGCAGGCGGAGCTGGGCGGCCAGGCGCGCCAGAGCTTCCAGCGCATGGCGGAATCGACGCCGGCGTCGGGCGAGCGGGTGCAGGCGGCCTTCGGCAAGGGCCAGCCGGCGAAGAGCGCGTCCGCGCCGGCGCCCGCGGCCAGGGGCGGGGCGGCGGCGGGCGGCAATGCCGCGCCGGCCGTCAGCCAGCACACCAACATCACGGCGTGGACCTTCGGCGAGCTGCCGGAACTGCTGGAGATCAACCAGGGCAAGCTGACGCTGATCGGCTTCCCGGCGCTGGTCGACAAGGGCACGCACTGCGATTTGGAAGTGTTCGACGACCCCAACGTGGCCGCGCGCACCCACCGCATCGGCCTGCGCCGGCTGTTCGCGCTGCAGTTCAAGGACCAGCTGAAGTTCGCCGAGAAGAACGTGCCGGGCCTGCAGCAGATGGGCATGCAGTTCATGTCGGTCGGCTCGCCCGACGAGCTGCGCGAGCAGATCGTCAGCAAGGCGATCGACATCGCCTGCCTGCAGGATCCGCTGCCGGTCGATGCGGCGTCGTTCAACAAGCGCAAGGACGAGGGCAAGGGCCGCCTGGGCCTGCTCATCAACGAGATCGCGCGCCTGGTGGGCCAGGTGCTGGCCGAGTTCCACGGCCTGCCCAAGCGCCTGCAGGGCCTGCCGCCGGCGGTGGCGGGCGACATGCAGGCGCAGTTGCAGGGCCTGGTGCACAAGCGCTTCGTGGCCGAGACGGAATACGGCCAGCTGGCCCACTTCCCGCGCTACCTGAAGGCGATGAACATCCGCCTCGAAAAGCTGCGCGGCAACCCGACGCGCGACGCCCAGCTGATGGCCGAGTGGCAGACGGCGGCGTCGCAGTTCCAGCGCACGGTCAAGAACCAGCCGCTGAAGAACCTCGATCCGCGCATGATCGACTTCCGCTGGATGCTGGAAGAGCTGCGCGTGTCGCTGTTCGCCCAGGAGCTGCGCACGCCGATGCCGGTGTCGAGCAAGCGCCTGCAGAAGGTGTGGGAGTCGATGTTGCGCTGATCGGCATGCGGGCCGCTATCCTTCACTCTCCCATCACCGTCACCACCACCGTCCGCTGGTGTTCGGCCACGCGGTGCTCCCACAGGAAGATGCCCTGCCAGGTCCCGAGCAGCAGCCGGCCGCCGCCGACCGGCACCGTCAGCCCGGTCGCCGTCAGCATGCTGCGCACGTGCGCAGACATGTCGTCCGGGCCTTCCTGGTCGTGGACATAGGCCGGGTCGCCGTCGGGCGCGAGGCGGCGCATGATCGTCTCGAGGTCGTGGCGCACGTCCGGGTCGGCGTTTTCCGTGATCAGCAGCGAGCAACTGGTGTGCTGCACGAACACGTGGGCCAGGCCGCAGCGCACGCCGGACGTGGCGACCGCTTGCGCGACCGCGTCCGTGATGTCGCGGCTGCCGCGGCCGAAAGTGGAAAAGGCGAGGGTGGTCTGGTATGCCATGGCGGGCCTCCTGGATAGCCTTGGCCGGCACGGCGCCGGCATGGAGCATGGTAGCGCGTCCGCGCGCTTGTATTCGTCTGTTCGCGCTTTATGACAAATGGATACAAATGTTGCACAGATATGCGCGAGGCGCTGCGGTAATGTGGATAGCTATTCGTTCCACTTTTCCCAAGGACCAGCATGAAACTGAAGCTTCCCCTCGTCGCCGCATTCGTCGCCATCCTCAGCCTGAGCGCCTGCGGCGGTGGCGGCGGCGATTCGTCGAACAACGTGGCCGTCGCCAATCCGGCAGCGTTCAGCAAGACCGACACCACCGTGGGCACCGGCGCCGAAGCCACCACCGGCAAGACCGCGACCGTGACCTACACGGGCTGGCTGTACAGCACCACCGCCACCGGCAACAAGGGCAACAAGTTCGACAGCGGCACGTTCTCCTTCGTCGTGGGTTCGGGCCAGGTCATCAAGGGCTTCGACCAGGGCGTCACGGGCATGAAGGTGGGCGGCAAGCGTACCGTGCTGATCCCGTCGAGCCTGGGCTACGGCGCCAGCGGCTCGGGTTCGATTCCGCCGAATGCCGGCCTGGTGTTCGACATCGAGCTGACCGCGGTCAAGTAATCGCATAGCGCGTCATTCCCCCTTTGACGGAGCCGCCAGGCTCCGTTTTTTTATCGGGCACCGCCCAGCGTGGCGTGGGCGCAACAGCAATTTTGTATAATCGTAAATGCCATCCAAGGAGAGCACCGCACGATGCATGCCAAACGCCTGACCCTGATCGGAATCGCAGCCATCGCGGCGGGGTACGCGTTCCTGTCGAACGCCGGACCGGCCGTCGACCTGCCGCGCCTGAAAGTGGCGGCGGAGGGCGCGACGCCCGCATGCGGCCTGGGGCCGGCGCCCGATGCACCCGATGCGCCCGATGCGCCGCGTGCCAGGGCGCGGACGGCGCAGGATGCCGGACGCACGGGCTACCTGCGCGTCTGTCCCGCCGACCTGGACCGCTTTGACGTGTCCGCCGGATTGAGGCCGCTGCCGCTGGTGCTGGCCAGCCTCGATTTCACCCCGGTGAGCCTGGCCGATACGCCCATGGCGACCCTGACCAGCCTGGGCGGCATGGCCGGGACCGGCGGCAATGCGTGGACGCGGCTGTACCGCAGCTTCCGGCTGCCGGACGGCCGCACGCTGACGCTGTTCGAGCACGACCTGTCCGCCGACGACGGCCAGCGCGCTGCCGGACAAAGCACGGCACAAGGCACCGCATACGGCACCGCATACAGCACCGCATACAGCACCGCACATGGAGCCACGCATGGCGCCACACACAGCGCCCTGCAAGGCGCCCGGCAAGGCCCCGGGCCAGACGCGGCGGACGAGCCGGAGCGCGTCAACGGCCGCCCGGCGCACCTGGTGGTGCTGCAGGACGACGGCGGCAAGGCGGTGTCGATGCTGCGCTGGCGCGAAGGGTACCGTGCCTACGAGCTGTGGGTCGATGCCGACGTCGTGCGCGACGGTTCGCGCGAACGCCTGCTGGCGTTCGCCGCAGCCTTGCCCGCATCGGTGCCGGCGCGGCCGGCGCGGCCGGAGGGTGCCGATGCGGGACTGGCCGGCACGCACGCGCCGGACGGCCTGCCGGCCCTGGCGTCCGGCATCCGGACCAGCGCACGATAGCCGGCTTCAGCCGATATTGCTGCCGCGGATGCGGCTGAGGTCGGTGTCGTCGCCCAGGTTGCCCGCGCGCGGGTCGGTGCTGGCGCCGGCGCCGCCGCCCAAGTCCGCCCCGGCGCCCGTGCCCGCGGCGCCCGCATGCCCGGCGCCCATCGACGCCGCGCCGGCGCCCACGCCGCCGCCGACCATCCCGCCCGTCGCCACGTTCGCACCCGGACCCATGCTGGGGCCGCCGGCGCGGTCCGGATCGGTGCCGTAGAAGGTATGGATCTGCCCGGCCCATTGGGCGTCGGACATGTCGGGCCAGGCATGCTTGTCGAAGCCCGGCGCGGTCTTGAGGCGCTCCTTGTCCACGTTCAGCACGAAGCGCTTGTTGGCGGTGTCGAGGTGCAATGCCTGCCAGGGCACGGCGAACAGCTTCTCGCCCAGGCCCAGGAAGCCGCCGAAGGCCAGCACCGCATAGGCCACCTGGCCGGTCTGCATGTCGAGCATGATTTCCTTGATGTCGCCCAGGTCCTCCTCGGACGCGTTGACGACGTCCTCGCCGAGCAGCGTGTCGGCGCCCATCAGCGCCGGGCCGGGACCGGCGCTGCCGGAACCTGCGTACATGCCGTATTTGTCGCGATCTGCATAGCTCATTGTGTGCTCCTGAATCGATGTGGGTCGAACCGACGGGAATGCCGCAAGCGGCAACCCGTCAAGGGTAAGAGGGGCGGCGGGGGCAAATTTGAGATCGATCAATTGTGCATAGGCCCTGCCAGGTTGACTTTCGCGTGGCGTCGAACGCGGCCTCCTTGTGCGAGGTGCCGTACAGAACATGCCGTACAGCATGATTAATCTGTCAATAAATTGGAGACCACCGACATGCCCATCATCCAGCGCTGCAACCACGCCGGCCCGCTCGGCACCACGATCCCCACCCGCTCCCTGGCGTCGGCACTCGCGTCCGCGCTGCGCGCACTGGCCGGCCTGCGCCGCTGAGGCACGGGCCGGCCGCCGCCGTCAGGGGAATCCTTCGCCGCCGGTCACGCCATACACCTGTCCGGTGGTGAAGCTCGATTCCGCGGACGCCAGGATGACGTAGGCGCCCGCCAGTTCGCCCGGCTGGCCGGGGCGTTTCATCGGCGAGTCCGCGCCGAATTTCTCCAGGTTGTCCTGGGTCTGGCCGCCCGCGACCTGCAGCGGCGTCCAGACCGGCCCCGGCGCCACCGCATTGACGCGGATGCCCTTCGGGGCCAGCTGCTGGGACAGCGCCTTCGTGAAGGCGACCTGGGCCGCCTTGGTCGATGCGTACGCCAGCAGGTTGGGCGACGGCTTGTAGGCCTGCACCGAGGCCGTGACGATGATGGCGCTGCCCGGCTTCAGGTGCGGCACGGCCGCCTTGACGATCCAGAACATCGCGTACAGGTTGGTCTTGAAGTGCTGGTCCATCTCGGCCGTGGTGAGGTCGAGGATCGATTCCAGCGACTGCTGGCGCGCCGCATTGCTGACCAGGATGTCGAGGCCGCCGAGCTGCTTGACGGCGTCGTCCACGAGGCGCTTGCAGAACCCTTCGTCGCGGATGTCGCCCGGGATCAGCACGGCCTTGCGGCCGGCCTGGAGGATCAGCGCGGCGACGTCGCGCGCGTCCGGCTCCTCGGCCGGCAGGTAGTTGATGGCGACGTCGGCGCCTTCGCGCGCATAGGCGATCGCGGCGGCGCGGCCCATGCCGGAGTCGCCGCCGGTGATCAGGGCGCGGCGGCCGGTCAGCTTGCCGCTGCCGCGGTAGCTGGTTTCGCCATGGTCGGGCGGCGGATTCATCTTGCTGGCCAGGCCGGGCCAGTCCTGGCGCTGCTTCTGGAACGGCGGCTTCGGATAGTCCGGCGGGGCCAGGGGACGGGCGCCCGATGCCGCCTGCCCGCCGCCCTGGGCCTGGGCCAGCGCGGGCGCCGCGAGGCCGGCGGCGACGCTGCCCACGAAGCGGCGGCGCGAAGGTTGGACCTGGTCGTCATCGGGCTTGTCGTTCTGCGAATCCATCGGGGCTCCTGTTTGGTGGGTTGGCAATTGAACAAATACTAGCCCCGATCGATATCGGGCCGCGTCCGGTAGACGGCCGGAAACAGGGCATGCGGCGTACCACGCCAGGGAACGGTGGGGAGCGCGACGCAATACTTGGTGAGTTTGTGCGGGCCCGTGCTGGACTACCATAGCCAGCCTGACTCATCATGCGGCAGCGTCAAGCGCGCAGCATTTATCTGTTGACTTTGAAAATGGAGAACACATGAAACGACTCGTCCTGGCCCTCCTGGTGTGCGCAGCGGGCGCTGCGCAGGCGAATTCGGCGTGCGACAAGCCGAAGAAGGATTTCGACGGCCTGTATTGCCTGAACAAGGTGTACCAGGAAGCCGACAAGGAGCTCAACGACAACTACGGCAAGCTGGCCGCCAGGCTCGATGCGGACGGCAAAAAGCGCCTGAAGGCGGGGCAGCTGCGCTGGATCGAGGAACGCAACGGCAGCTGCTCGCGGCGCGACGGCGGGGCCTTCTTCGTCAACCTGGAATGCGCGACGTCGACCACGATCCAGCGCGCGCAATTCCTGCAGGACCGCGTGCGCGAGTGCGCGAGCGCGGGCTGCCAGAACAGCAAGCTGTAGCGCGCCAGCGAGCCTGCGTCGTCCCGGGCACGGGGACGACGTGCCGGTTCAATCCAGGTCCGACGCGGCGTGGCGCTCCGGCACCTGCTGCTCGGGCGCGCCGCGCACGCTGTTGACGCGGCGGCCGCGCTGCACGGCCGGGCGGGCCAGCACCTCGTCGGCCCAGCGGCGCACCTGCTGGTACTGGTGCACCGACAAGAATTCGCCGGCGCCGTACAGTTCGCCCAGCACCAGGCCGCCGTACCACGGCCAGATCGCCATGTCGGCGATGGTGTAGTCGTCGCCGGCGACGAAGCGGCGCTCGGCCAGCAGGCGGTCCAGCACGTCGAGCTGGCGCTTGGTTTCCATCGCGTAGCGGTTGATCGGGTATTCCAGCTTTTCCGGCGCGTAGGCGAAGAAGTGGCCGAAGCCGCCGCCCACGAACGGCGCCGATCCCATCTGCCACATCAGCCAGTTGAAGGTCTCGGTGCGGGCCGGAATGTCCTGCGGCAGGAAGGCGCCGAATTTCTCCGCCAGGTAGACCAGGATCGAGCCCGATTCGAACACGCGCACCGGCGTGTCGCCGCTGCGGTCGACCAGGGCCGGGATCTTCGAATTCGGGTTGACGTCGACGAAGCCGCTGCCGAACTGCGCGCCTTCGCCGATCTTGATCAGCCAGGCGTCGTACTCGGCGCCGCCGTGGCCGGCGGCCAGCAGTTCTTCCAGCATGATCGTGACCTTCTGGCCGTTCGGCGTGCCCAGCGAATACAGTTGCAGCGGATGCTTGCCGACCGGCAGTTCCTGCTCGTGCGTGGCGCCCGCGATCGGGCGGTTGATGCTGGCGAACGCGCCGCCCGAGGGCGTGGCCGGGGACCAGACCTTGGGCGGGACGTAGGGCGTGAACGGATTGCTGTTGCTGGACATTCGAGACTCCTTTTCATCGATGGTGTCGAAACGTCCATGATGCCGGAAAAGCTACTTCCTTGCAGGAGACCAGGCCGTCGCCCCGGCGCAGGCCGGGGTCCAATTTCGCATGCGTCGCGGCTGCGCCCAAAAATCGGGTCCCGGCCTGCGCCGGGACGACGGGTTTCGGTCCAGGAGGGGCGACGTGTCTCAGTGCAGCAGCTTCAGCCCGGGCGGCAGCGCATCGCCGAACATGCGGGTGGCGCTGGCCTGGTCGAGTTCGACCACCTCGCGCACCATCGCGCTCCACGACGGCGGCGCGCCGGCCGCCTGCAGGCGCTGCAGCACCGTCGCGCGCAAGGGCTCCGGAATGTCGCGCGAGCGGTCGCCGGTGCGGCGCGCGATGTGGGCGGCGGCGAAGCCGGCCGGCTCGATCTTCTTCCAGTCCAGCGTCAGCAACGCGTCCAGCCAGCGCGCCGCCGCGTCCGCCGGCGCCACCTCGTGGGCGCTGCCGTGCAGCGAGCGGCGCGTGCCGACGCGCGCCAGCGCCCACAGGTAGCGCGCATAGGTGGCCGCCGCCTTCGGATCGGGTTTCGCCGACACCGGCACGGCCATGATCCGGCCCGTCATCCAGTCGCCGATCTCGGCCTTGTAGGCGGCCGGGATGCGTTCCAGCGAGGCGCCCAGGCGCAGCATGTCGTCCTCGCTGCCGTCGACCAGCGTGGCCGGGCGGCGCGCGCGGTCGGCCGGCTCGGCCTGCAGGTTGAAGGCGAAGTCGTCGAGCAGGCGCAGCTGCATCTCGGTCGACAGGCCGCCGGCCACGCGGCGCCACAGGGTCCACCATTCGGCGCGCACCTGGCTGTCCCTGGCGTACTGGGCGCCGGCCGCGAACAGCGGCCACAGCTGCTCGATGCGCCAGCCGTCGAGCGGGTCGCCGAAGCCGGGGCGCAGGCACCAGCCGGCCAGGTTCAGCCACGCGCGCTCGTGCTCGGCCGAGCGGCGCCGTCCCCTGGCGCGTTCCATCAGCGCGTCGAACAGGCGGCGCAGCAGCGGGGTGTCCCAGCGCTCGCGCCCGCCCAGCAGCTGTTCCAGGCCCGCGCGCAGCTGGCGCACCTCGCGCGTCTCGACCTGCTGGTTGCGCGCGCCGAAGATGCGGTCGATGCGCTTGACGGCGTCGCCGAGTTGCGGCGGCAGGGGGGCGGCCTCGCTCGCATTGTCCGCATCGGCGCCGTCTTCCTGCCCGCGCAGCTGGAATTCCAGTTTCCAGCGCTGGCCGCCCTCCTGCGCCACGCAGTGGATCTCGAGCGTGCCGACCTCGGACAGGCTGGCCGCCAGCCGCACCGGGATCTCGCTCTTGCCCGCGTCGGCGCCGGCCTCGGCACGCAATACGGTGGCCAGCGCCGGCAGGCGCACGACGTCGTCCGGATCGAGGTCGACCAGGTCGCCCGCCCGCGCGGGACGCCCGCCCGGATCGGCGACGCCGGAGGCCAGGTGGAAGCGCACCGGCCGGCCCAGGCGCAGCGCGAAGCTGCGTTCGGCCAGCAGCACCTCGGCGCCGGCGCGGGCGCCGCGCGGCAGCAGGCAGACGGCGCGCATGCCGCGCGTGTCCTCCAGCAGCAGGTAGTAGCTGCGCGCCGAACCGCTCTCGATCGCCGGCGCATCGCCTTCCTGCGCCAGCGAGTAGGCGACCGCGCCGCGCGCCACGGCCACGTCCGGGTCGGGATTGTGCAGCACGCGCACCGGCCGGCCGCGCCAGCCCGACAGCACGTCCGCCAGGCGCCGCGCCAGCGCGGCGGCGTTGAACACGCCGCCGTTGAGCAGCAGCGTGTCCGGGACCGGGAGGCGGCCGTCGTCGTCGAGGCCGAGGGCCGCGCGCGCCGCCGCCGCGTGCTGGCGCAGGAAGCCGGCCAGGTGGCGCGTGACGGCCGGATCGCCCGCATACGGCAGGCCGAATTCGACGATGCCGGCGCGCGCGCGCTGCGGCCCTTCCTGGGTGGCGTTCAGCGGGAAGAAGCCGTCGACGACGATGCGCTCGACCTCGTCGCGCGTGAGCGTCGCGGAGCGGCTGGCGCCGACGAGGCGCGCGCCGCCGCCGAGCAGGGTGACGCCGGCCTGGTCCGGCGCATCCGGCGCCAGCAGGGTTTCCTTGGCCGCGCGGCAGCGCTCCGTCAGCTGGGCCAGGCGACCGGCCGACAGGCGCTGGCCATCGGCGCTGCCCAGGCGCGCCTCGGCCAGGTGGGCCAGCGCGAGGTCCATGTTGTCGCCGCCCAGGATCAGGTGGTTGCCCACGCCGATCCGGGTGAGCGTCGGCAGGCCGTCCCGCGCTTCCACCTGCACCAGGCTGAAGTCGGTGGTGCCGCCGCCGACGTCGGCCACCAGCACCAGGCGCGCGTCGCCGAGGTCCGCGGCCAGCGTGGCGCGGTGGCGGTGCAGCCAGTCGTACAGCGCCGCCTGCGGTTCCTCCAGCAGGCGCAGGCGCGGCAGGCCGGCCAGGCGCGCGGCTTCCAGCGTGAGTGCGCGCGCACCCTCGTCGAAGGAGGCGGGAATGGTCAGGACGATGCGCTGGTCCTGCAGCGGACGGTCGGGATGGCGGTGGTTCCAGGCGGCGCGCAGGTGGGCGAGGTAGCTGGCGCTGGCCGCCAGCGGGGAAATCCTCGGAACGTCGTCGCCGGCGCCCCACGGCAGGATCGCGGCGGTGCGGTCGACGCCGTGGTGCGACAGCCAGCTCTTGGCCGAGGCCACCAGCCGGCCCGGCGCCTGGGCGCCGAGCGCGCGCGCCAGGCGGCCGACGGCGGCCGGCGGCCCCGCGTCGCCGCTGGGCCAGGGCAGTTGCAGCTCGCCCGGCGCCAGTTCGCCGTCGAGCAGGTGGTAGCGCACCGACGGCAGCAGCGGCGCCGCCGCCACCTCGCCGGGCGCCACCAGCTGCGCGATGTCGAAGGTCTCGACCTGGCCGCCGGGCGCGGCCCAGGCCAGCACCGTGTTGGTGGTGCCCAGGTCGATGCCGATGAAGGTCGGCATGGCGGTCGCAGGTGTCGTCACTGGCCTTCGCTGCGGACGTCGAACTCGACCTTCCAGCGCTGGCCGTCGCGGGCGACGGCGGCCAGCGCGAGCGTGCCGGCCTCGGTGGCCAGCGCATGCAGCGTCACCTGCACGACGTCGCCGGGAGTGCGGCCCTCGGTCGGCAGCGTGGCCTGGATCTCGTTCAGTTCCTGCAGCTCGTCCGGGCTCCAGGACGGCAGCACGTCGCCGATCCGGTCCTGGCGGCGCGTGGTGGAGCCGAAGAAGCGGAAGTGCACCGGCTCGCCCACCACCAGGCCGAACTCCTGGCCCGGCAGTTCGAGTTCGTTGCCTTCTTCCATGCCGAACGGCGCCACGCACAGCGCTTCCAGCGGCGGCTCGAAGCCCGGGATGGCGGGCATCGACGATTCCATGCCGACGTAGTAGGAACGCGCCGTGCCGCCGCGGATGCGCACGCCGCCGCCGCGGCGCGCATAGCCGTAGTAGGCGGCGCCGCGCGCCACCGCCAGGTCGAGGTCGGCGCCTTCGAGCATGCGCGCCGGCTCCGCCCCTTCCATGTACAGCCAGTCGTTGATGGTGTCCATCACGCGCTGGGCCAGGATGTCCGACTTGAACACGCCGCCGTTGAACAGCACGGCGCTCGGGTGCAGGAAGGTGTGCTCCGGGTCCACCTTGCCGGCGAAGCCTTCCAGCTCGGCGGTGGCGCCGGCCTGGCGCGCCAGGAAGGCGGCCAGGTGGCGCGTGACGCCGGCGTCCTGCGCATACGGCAGGCCCACCTGCGTCAGGCCGGCGCGCTGGCGCGTGGCCGGGCGCGCGTTCGCTTCCACGCGCGGGAAGAAGCCGTCGGTGATGAAGGCGGTGACTTCGGCGCGCGTGAGCTCGGTGCGGATCGAGCCGCCGATCAGCTTGGAGCCGCGGCTCGGCACGACGATCGGGAAGGCGGCGGCGTCGGCGTTCGCCAGCAGGTGTTCCTTGGCGCCGCGGCAGGCGTAGGTGAGGGCGCGCATCTGCCAGGCGTCGAGCTGGGTGCCGTTCGCGCGCAGCTTGTTCGCCACCAGGTGGGCCAGCGCCAGGTCCATGTTGTCGCCGCCCAGCAGGATGTGGTCGCCCACCGCCACGCGGTGCGGTTCCAGGTTGCCGTCGCGCTCGAGGATGGCGATCAGCGAGAAGTCGCTGGTGCCGCCGCCGACGTCGACCACCAGCACGATGTCGCCGGCCTTGACCTGCTTGCGCCAGCGGCCTTCGCTGCCCTGGATCCAGCTGTACAGCGCGGCCTGCGGTTCTTCCAGCAGCGTCGGGCTGCCGTAGCCGGCGTGGCGCGCGGCCTCGGCGGTGAGCTCGCGCGCGGCCGGGTCGAAGGACGCGGGAATCGTCACGGTGACGGCCTGGCGCTCGAACGGCGCGTCCGGGTGCGCGGCGTTCCAGGCGGCCTTCAGGTGCTCGAGGTAGCGGGTCGACGCCGCCAGCGGCGAGACGCGTTCGACTTCCTCGGGCGCATCCGTCGGCAGGATGGCGGCGCGGCGGTCCACGCTCGGGTGGCTCAGCCAGCTCTTGGCCGAGGACACCAGGCGGATCGGGGTGCCGGCGCCGCGGCTGCGCGCCATCTCGCCGACCACCGGCGCCGGCTGGCCGTCCGACCAGGGCAGGGCCAGCTCGCCCGGCGCCAGCTCGTCCGGATGCGGCAGGTACATGAAGGAGGGCAGCAGCGGCAGCGCCTCGACGGTGCCGGGGCCGCTCAGCTGCGGCACCGGCAGCACGCCCTGGTCGGCCTTCTCGCCGTCGCTGGCCTGCAGGTCGACGTAGGATAGCGCGCTGTGGGTGGTGCCGAGGTCGATGCCGATGGCGTAGCGGGCCGTGTCGTCCGCGGTGTTCTCGATGGTGCTCACAGTTCCACCTCCGCCGGGGCGACGATGCTGGCGTCGTGTTTCTCGGCCAGCTGCGGCAGGCGCACGTCCATCGCGCGCCAGCCGCGGTGGTTCAGGGTGCCGCTGAACGGCGCCTTGCCGACGACGTTGCCGGTCAGGCGCACGCTGGCCGCGTCGAAGCCTTCCGGCAGCGTCACGCGCGCGCCTTCCAGCTCGTTGCGCACCGGCGCGATCGTGAAGTGCTCGCGCAGCACGCGCGCGCAGCCTTCGTGCACGACGCGCGCGGCGGCGCCGATGTCGGCGTCCGAATAGACCGTGATGTTCTCGTTGGCGAAGTCGACCAGGCGCGCTTCGCGTTGCAGCAGGCCCAGCAGTTGCAGCGCCGATTCCGGGGTGGCCACGCGCAGCGGCGCCGGCGTCGGTGCCGCGGTCGGCGCCATGGTCGGCGCGGGCGTGGGGGCGGCGGTCGGCGCCGGGGTCGGGGCGGCGACCGGGCCGATGCCGTCGTCGCGCACGCGCGCGGCGAACCCGGCGTCGCCGAGGGTCTTGAAGAAGGCGCCGAAGGCGAGTGACAGCCGGCTCCAGAAGCCCGGCAGGTTGGTCGATTGGCTCATGTTCTTGTGATGTCCGATGGGGGAAGGCCCGCCCTGGGGCGGGCGGCGGCGGGGCCGCGGTCCGTAAAAGCGCGCATGATACCAGTTGGGAAGGCGGATTGCTGGTGCGCGGGCGCTCAGGCGGCCGGGTCGGCGGCGCCCGCCGGCGGCGCCGCTGGCGCGTCGTCCTGGCGCGCCAGCGCCGCCGCGCCGGCCAGCAGCGCGCGCGCGTAGGCGTCCAGATCGTCCAGTCCGCGCTTGATGATGGTGACCAGGGCCGGCAGCGGCGCTTCCTGCAGGTCCCATTCGGCGCGGCAGAATTCGCCGATGCGCTGCAAGTCCTCGGCCAGCGCCGCCGCGATCCAGCCGTGCTCGGCCAGCAGCGCGATGACCTCGCGCTCGTCCATGGCCGGGCCGAGGTCGGCGTTGGCCAGCAGGTAGTCGCCCATCTCGACCGCCGCTTCCCAGGCGCGGATGACGTTCAGCGTGGCCGCGTCCTGGCGCGTGACGTCGCCGACGAAGGTGGTCGGATCCTTTTCGTATTCCTCGCGCGCGCGCTTGCAGCAGCGTTCGATGGCTGCGGTCTTGTCGATCAACAGGTCGTCGTCCATGGCAGGCTCCTTTCGGGGCATACGTTACAACAAGAACAACAAGGCTGCCACACCGGTGGGACCGAGCGCTCCCAGCAGCAGGCCGACGGCGCCGATGGTTTCCTCGTTGAAGCCGCGCCGCAGCAGCGCCGCGCCGGCCGGGTTGGGCGCGTTGGCGATCACCGTCAGGCCGCCGCCGCCCACCGCGCCGGCGACCAGCATGTACTTGTGGTGCTCGGACAGGCCGTCGATCAGCGATCCCAGGTAGGTCAGGGCGGCATTGTCGGTGATCGCCGTCAGGCCCAGCGCGCCGAAGAACAGCGAGGTCGCGTCCAGCCGCGAGACGATCGGCTGCAGCCACCACTGCTGCATGCCGCCCAGCACCACCAGGCCGGCCAGGAAGAAGCCGACCAGCAGCGCCTCCTTGATCACCAGCGGGTCCTGGTAGCGCGGATAGGCCTGCGTGAAGCCGAGGAACAGCAGGAACAGGCCGAGGAACAGCACCGGATGGTGGGCCAGCAGCACGACGCTGGCGAGGAACAGCAGGTGCGCCAGCGCCACCGCCGGCGGCACCGGCACCGCGGACTCGCCCTCGACCGAGGCGTCGAACGGGCGCAGGTGGGGACGCAGCAGCAGGGTGACGACGCTGGCGTTGACCACGACGGCGACGGCGGCGCGCCAGCCGATGTGGGCGAACATCCAGGCGCTGTCCCAGCCCCAGGCGCCGGCCACCATCAGCACCGGCGGGGCCGCGTAGGCGGTCAGGGTGCCGCCGATCGACACGTTCACGAACAGCACGCCGAGCGCGCCGTATTTCAGTTTCTCCGGCATCCCGGGCCGGAACACGGACGGCGCCAGCATCAGCGCGGCCAGCGTCATCGCGGCGGGTTCGGTGATCAGCGAGCCGGCCAGCGGCAGCAGGGCCAGCCCGAGCCATGTCTGCGCCACCTCGTCGCGCGCCGGCGCGAGGCGCGCCAGCTGGCGCACCAGGGCGCGCGCCGTCTCCAGCACCGGACGCGAGGCGGCGATGACCATCACGGCGAACACGAACAGCGGCTCGGTGTAGTGGCGCGACTCCGCGTATGCCACGGCCGCCGCCCCGCCCTCGACGAAGGCCATGAACAGGATCAGCAAGAAGGCCCAGAAGCCGAACACGACCTCCACTTCGCCGAGCAGGTGGAACAGGCCGGCGTGGCGCGGGCTGCGGTGGGCCAGCGCCTCGAACGCGCCGGCGGAAAACGTGTGGAGCAGGGCCAGGACGAACAGGACCAGGCCGATGGTGTGCATGGTCGTGGTCATTGGCGGCGTGGGGAGAGGTGGGGCGTCGGTGTCGTCATGTGGGAAAGGGGCGATGGGAACCCCCATTATTCCATTTTTTCGCACCGGCGCGGCACACCGTCGCCCCGGGGGCGGCGCCGGGGCGGTGTCAGCGCAGGTGCGCGCGCAGGCCGGTCACGCCCGGCGCGACGTCCGCGGCCAGCTGGTGGCGGTCCGGGTAGTCGCCGCCGTTCTGCGCGCGGTAGGGGATGGCCGGGTCGTCGAACAGGCCGCGCATGCGCGCCGCCAGCGCCGCCTTCGCGTCTTCCACCCCGGCGCCGTCGATGCGGCCGGCGCCGTGCACGGCCAGGGTCGGCAGCACTTCCATGCCGGGATAGAACAGGGTGCCGTGGGTGATCGGGAACAGCAGTTCGTCGAGCTGGCCGTTGACGCCGCGCGGCCCGTAGTCGGCGGCCGGTCCGCCGGTCGTCACCGACAGCATGGCGCGCTTGCCGGCCAGGCCGCCTTCGCCGTAGCGGTGGCGGTTGCCGGCGTCCTTGTGGCCGTAGGCCAGGCCATACGCGAACACGCGCTCGATCCAGCCCTTCATGATGGCCGGCATGCCGAACCACCACAGCGGGAACTGGAACACGACGGCATCGGCGGCCAGCAGCTTGGCCTGCTCGGCCTGCACGTCGGCCGGCTGGGTGCCGGCGCGGAAGGCGTGGCCGGATTCGGCCACGAAGGACAGGCGCGCCGGGTCCAGCCGGTCTGGGAAGTCGGCGGCGTCGTAGACGGCCTTCCAGCCCAGCGCATACAGGTCGGAGCGCAGCACCGCATGGCCCTGCGCGCGCAGGGCGTCGTGCGCGGCGTCGGCCAGTTGCGCGGTGAGGGAGGCGGGATCGGGGTGCGCGTGCACGATCAGGACGGTCTTGCTCATGGGTTCTCCGGTTCGAAAAAAGGCGATGGCCCGATTCTCGGCCCGCCGCTGCCCGCAGGGAATGGCCGCCGGCTTTTGGGGTAGTATCCAAAAAATGGATATCAGCCGCATCGACTTCAACCTGCTGGCGACGCTCGAGGCGCTGCTGGCCGAGCGCAGCGTGAGCCGCGCCGCGCGCCGCCTGCACCTGAGCCAGCCGGCGCTGAGCGCCCAGCTGGCGCGCCTGCGCGCGATGTTCGGCGACGCGCTGTTCGTGCCCAGCCACCGCGGCATGACGCCGACCCCGCTGGCCCTGCAGCTGCAGCAGCCGCTGGGCGCCGCGCTGGCGCGGCTGCGCGAGGTCGTCACGTCGGCGCGCGCGTTCGATCCGGCGCGCGACGCGTTCACGGTGCGCATCGCGGCGTCGGACTACGTGCAGTCGGCGCTGCTGCTCGACGTCGCGCTGGCGCTGCGCGCGCAGGCGCCCGGCCTGCGCATCGCGCTGCGCCCGGCCGACGCGGCGCGCCTGCCGGCCCAGATGGAGCAGGGCGAGGTCGACCTGGCCGTGCTGACGCCGGAGGGCATCGCCGACACGCTGCGTTCGCGTCCGCTGTTCGAGGAGCGCTATGTCCTCATCGCGCGCAAGGGCCATCCGGCGCTGCGGCGCCGGCTCGATGCGCAGCGCTTCTGCGCGCTGGAACACGTGATGGTGTCGCCGCGCGGCGGCAGCTTCGCCACGCCGGTCGACGACGTGCTCGAGGCGATGGGCCTGCGCCGCCGCGTGGTGCTGTCGGCGTCCACCTTCCACTCGGTGCCGGACCTGGTCGAGCGCTCCGACCTGGTCGCCCTGGTGCCGGCGCGCCTGGCGGCCGGGTGGACCGGCCGGGCCGCGCGCCTGCGCGTGCTGGAGCCGCCGTTCCCGGTGCCCGGCTTCGCCATCCACATGGCCTGGCACGACCGCAACCACGGCGACGTCGCGCAGCGCTGGGTGCGCGAGCGCCTGCTGGCGTGCGCGGCGCAGGCCTGACGCGCGGCGCCACAGGGCGCGCGCCAGACGATTCGATAATTGTTGAAATATCGATGCGATACGCTATACTTCGACTATTCTTGAAATATGGATGAATGCACATGGACACTTCCAGCGCCGTCGCGGCCCTGTCGGCCCTGGCCCACGCATCGCGCCTGGCGGCGTTCCGGCTGCTCGTGCAGGCCGGACCGGACGGCCTGGCCGCCAGCCGGATCGCGGAATCGCTCGGCATCGCCGCCTCGTCGCTGTCGTTCCACCTGAAGGAACTCGTCCATGCCGACCTGGTCACGGCGCGCCAGGACGGGCGCTTCGTGATCTACGCCGCCCGCTTCGACCGCATGGACGCCCTGCTGGGCTTCCTGACCGAAAACTGCTGCGGCGGCGTGCCCTGCGCCGCCGCCGGCCCCGCCGCCTGCGCCCCCGGCGCCTGCTGAGCAGGGATTCCACCCACCCGCCCACCGAGGACCCATGCCGACCATTGCCATCCGCCCCGCCGGCAGCGACGACGCCGCGGCGATCGCCGCCATCTACAACCCCTACGTCGCGACGACGACGATCACGTTCGAGGAAGCGCCGGTGACCGGCGCCGACATCGCCGCCAGGATCCGCGACGTCGCCGATGCCGGCCTGCCATGGCTGGTCGCGAGCGTCGACGGCAGCGTGGCCGCCTACGCCTATGCCACCCGGTGGCGCGCCCGCCCGGCCTACCGGTACGCGGTGGAGAGCACCGTGTACGTGGACGAGCGCGCCCAGGGACGCGGCCTGGGCGGCCGCGTGTACCGCGCCCTGCTCGAGGAACTGCGGGCACGCGGACTGCACACCGTCATCGGCGGGATCGCGCAGCCGAACGAACGCAGCGTCGGCCTGCACGAGCGCCTGGGATTTCGCAAGGTGGCCCACTTCGAGGAGGTCGGCTTCAAGCTGGGGCGCCGGATCGACGTGGCCTACTGGCAGCTGCGCCTTGGCGGGGAAGGAGCGTGAGCGCCATGAACGTCCTGTTCCTCTGCACCGGCAATTCCTGCCGCTCGATCATTTGCGAAGCGGTCTTCAACCACCTGGCGCCGGCGCACTGGCATGCCGACAGCGCGGGCAGCCAGCCGACCGGCCGCCTGAACGAGCGCGCGCTGGCGCTGCTGGCGCGCAAGGGCATCCCGACCGTGGGCTACTACAGCAAGTCCTGGGATGCGCTGCCGGCCGCGCCGGACATCGTCGTCACGGTGTGCGCGAGCGCCGCCGGCGAGACCTGCCCGGCCTACCTGGGGCCGGTGCTGCGCGCCCACTGGGGCGTCGAGGATCCCAGCCACGTGCAGGGCAGCGAGGCGCACATCGAGGCCGCGTTCGAGCAGGCCTACGCGATCCTGCGCGCGCGCATCGAGGCCTTCTTCGCCCTGCCGCTGGCCGAACTGGCGGCCGACCGCGCCCGGTTCAAGGCGGAGCTCGACCGCATCGGGCACATCCTGCCGTAGCCGCGCCGGCACACTGCGAAGGAATATCTTGCTGATCGCATCGCTCATCTTCCTGGGAACCCTCGTCCTCGTCATCTGGCAGCCACGCGGCCTGGGCATCGGCTGGAGCGCCGCGGCGGGCGCCGTCGTCGCGCTGTGCGCCGGCGTCATCCACGTGGACGACATCCCGGCCGTCTGGCACATCGTCTGGAACGCCACCGGCGCCTTCGTCGCCGTGATCGTCATCAGCCTGCTGCTCGACCAGGCCGGCTTCTTCGAATGGGCCGCCCTGCACGTGGCGCGCTGGGGGCGCGGCTCCGGACGCCGCCTGTTCGTCCTGCTGGTCCTGCTCGGCGCGGCCGTCGCCGCCGTGTTCGCGAACGACGGCGCCGCGCTGATCCTCACGCCGATCGTGATCGCCATGCTGGCGGCGCTGCGCCTGCCGCCGCGGGCGGTCCTGGCCTACGTGATGGCGGCCGGCTTCATCGCCGACACGGCCAGCCTGCCGCTGGTCGTGTCGAACCTGGTCAACATCGTGTCGGCCGACTACTTCGGCATCGGGTTCGCGCGCTACGCGGCCGTGATGGTGCCGGTGAACGCCGTCGCGGTGCTGGCGACGCTGGGCGCGCTGCTGGTCTTCTTCCGGCGCGACATCCCGGCCACCTACGACCTCGCCATGCTCAAGCCGCCGCAGGCCGCCATCCGCGACCGCGCGACCTTCGTGGCCGGCTGGTGGGTGCTGCTGGCGCTGCTGGCCGGCTTCTTCTGGCTCGAACGGATCGGCATCCCGGTCAGCGCCGTCGCGGCGGCCGGCGCCGTCGCGCTGCTGGCCGTGGCGGCGCGCGGCCACGCGATCTCCACGCGCGCGGTGCTGCGCGGCGCGCCCTGGCAGGTGGTGGCGTTTTCGCTCGGCATGTACCTGGTGGTGTACGGCCTGCGCAATGCCGGGCTGACCGACTTCCTGGCCGCCCTGCTGGCCGCCAGCGCGCGCCACGGCGTCTGGGGCGCGGCGCTCGGCACCGGCTTCGCCGCCGCCCTGCTGTCGTCGGCGATGAACAATATGCCGGCCGTGCTGGTGGGCGCGCTGTCGATCGACGCCACCGGGGCCACGGGCGCCGTGCGCGAGGCGATGGTGTACGCGAACGTGATCGGCAGCGACCTCGGTCCCAAGATCACGCCGATCGGCAGCCTGGCGACGCTGCTCTGGCTGCACGTCCTGGCGCGCCGCCAGATCCGGATTTCCTGGGCCGACTACTGCCGCGTGGGGATCGTGCTGACGCTGCCGATCCTGTTCGTGACGCTGTGCGCCCTGGCGCTGCGCCTTTCCTGACCTCTCATCCCGACGACACCGACGACACCGACCATGGACAAGATCGCCAACCTGCCGAACATCGATCCGGCCCTGCTGGACCTGCCCACCGAGGACAAGCTGGCCCCCGCCGGCCGCTTCGACCATCCGCCGCGCATCCTGATGCTGTACGGCTCGCTGCGCGAGCGCTCGTTCAGCCGCTTCCTGACGGAGGAGGCGGCGCGCGTGCTGGCGCATTTCGGCGCCGACGTGAGGATCTTCGACCCGACCGGACTGCCGATGGTCGGCAGCGTGCCGGAGACCGATCCGAAGGTGGCCGAGCTGCGCGCACTGTGCCTGTGGTCGGAGGGCCAGGTCTGGTGCAGCCCGGAGCGCCACGGCGCCGTGACGGCCGTGATGAAGAACCAGATCGACTGGATCCCGCTGGAGCAGGGCGCGGTGCGCCCGAGCCAGGGCCGCACGCTGGCCGTCATGCAGGTGTGCGGCGGATCGCAGTCGTTCAACGTGGTCAACACGCTGCGCCTGCTGGGGCGCTGGATGCGCATGTTCACGATCCCGAACCAGTCCTCGGTGCCGATGGCCTACAAGGAGTTCGACGACGAGGGCCGCATGCGGCCGTCGGCCTACTACGACCGCATGGTCGACGTCATGGAAGAGCTGTTCAAGATCACGCTGCTGATGCGCGGTCGCACCGACTACCTGACCGACCGCTACAGCGAGCGCAACGAGCGCGCGCAGAAGGCCATCGACCGCCAGATCGCCAGGCTGTGAGCGGCTGCCGGGGGCAGGTTGCGGCGCGACATTCCAAAAGATAAACCTTGCCAAAACCTGATGAGACGAGTACTGTACGTTTATACAGTATTCTTACGCATCACCCATGAATTGCTCAGATTCCACATCTGCGGCGCCGGAATCCCTGCATCCATCGCTGTGGCTTGCCTCGCAACTGGCGCGAGCGGGCACGCGCTGCATCGATACCGGCCACCCGACCCTGTCGGCCCAGCTTCCGGGCGGCGGCTGGCCGACCGGCACGCTGGTCGACCTGCTGCTGCAGCAGCCCGGCATCGGCGAGATGCGGCTGCTGCGGCCCGCGCTGGCGCAGGTCGCCGCGCGCCGCATCGTGCTGCTGCAGCCGCCGCATCCGCCGCAGGCCCTGGCGCTGGCCGCGCTGGGCGTGGCGCCGGCACAGCTGATCTGGCTGCGCGCCGGCCGCGACGCCGACGCGCTGTGGGCGGCCGAGCAGGTGCTGCGCAGCGGCAGTTGCGGCGCGCTGCTGTTCTGGCCGGGGCACGCGCGCCAGGGCCATCTGCGCGGCGAGAGCCTGCGCCGCCTGCACCTGGCCGCGCAGGGCGGCGACACGCTGTTCTTCATGATGCGGCCGCTGGCCGTCGCCCAGGATGCGTCGCCGGCGCCGCTGCGCCTCGCCCTGCGTCCGCGGGCGGGTGGCATCGAGGTCGAGGTCGTCAAGCGCCGCGGGCCGCAGCGCGATGCGCCGCTGTTCCTGCCGCTCGACCTGCCGCTCCCCATCCATCCTTATTCCATCCAACGCCATGCGACTCTGGATCGGCCTGCACCTGCCCCGGTTGCCGCTCGAGGTCTTCGCACCGAGCTGGTCCACTGACCCCGGCCGGGTCGTGCTCGAGCACGAGCGCGTGCTGGCGGCGTCCGGCGTCGCGCACGCGGCCGGCATCAAGCCCGGCATGCGCCGTGGCGGCGTGCTGATGCTGTTGCCCGATGCGCAGGTGCACGAGCGCGCGCCGCCGCTGGAAGCCGATGCGCTGGGCGCGGTGGCGCTGGCGCTGCTGCAGTACACGCCGCTGGTGGCCGAGGCCGAGGAAGCCACCCTCCTGATGGACGTCGGCGCCAGCCTGCGCCTGTTCGGCGGCGTGCGCGCCCTGTGCCGGCGCGTGCGCGCCGACGTGCGCGCGCTCGGCTTTTCCGCCGCGCTGGCCTGCGCGCCCACCGCGCGCGGCGCCTGGCTGCTGGCGCGCGCCGGCGCCGGACGCGCGCTGGGCATGCCGTCGCTGCTGCGCCGGCTCGACGGCCTGCCGTTGACGCTGGCGCCGCCGGCGCGCCCGTTCGACGCCTGGTTCGACGGCATCGGCTGCGCCACGCTGGGGCAATTGCGCCGGCTGCCGCGCCCGGGGCTGCAGCGGCGCTGCGGGCGCGAACTGCTCGACCTCGTCGACGCCGCCTATGGCCTGGTCCCCGAGCTGCACGCATGGATCGTCCCGCCCGAGACCTTCCATGCGCGCCTGGAACTGTTCGACCGCATCGAGCACGCCGACCTGTTGCTGGAAGGCTGCAAGCGCCTGCTGCTGCAGCTGACGGGCTGGCTGTGCGCGCGCCAGCTCGCCGTCGAGCGCATCACGCTCCGGCTGGAGCACGAGCGCGGCCGGGTGGCGCGCCCGCCCACCAGCATCGAGGTGGCGCTGGCCGAACCCACCTGGCGCGACGAGCACCTGGTACGCCTGCTCAAGGAGCGCCTGGGCAAGTTGGTCCTGGAGGCGCCCGCGATCGGCCTGGCGCTCGACGTCCTGCAGACGCAGCCGATGGCGCCGCCGAACGCCTCGCTGTTCCCCGAGCCGGGCGGCACCGAGGACGACCGCATGCGCATGCTCGAACTGCTGGCGGCGCGCCTCGGCCCCGACAACGTGCTGCAGCCGCTGCCGAACGCCGACTACCGTCCCGAGCAGGCCAATGCCTGGGTGCCGCTGCAGGACACGTTGCGCGCGGCCGCGCGCCACGCCGGCATGCCGCCCGACATGGCGAGCCTGCCGCGCCCGACCTGGCTGCTGGCCAAGCCGATCGCGCTGCTGGTGCGCGACCACCGGCCGTTCTACGGCTCGCCGCTGCGCATGGCGTCGGCGCCCGAGCGCATCGAGGCCGGCTGGTGGAACGGTCCCGAAACGCGCGACTACTTCATCGCGGAAGGGCAGGACCATACGCTGTACTGGGTGTACCGGGAACGCCTGGGCGTGGAGGAAGGGGAGCCGCGCTGGTTCCTGCATGGGTTGTTCGGATGAGGCGGGCGGGCGCGTTGGCGTCCGCGTCCGGCCGCGAACGCCCGCCCGCGGGCTGCTACACTGGCGTTTTCCACTTCACCGATCCAGAGCAACCATGAAGCGCAGTTCAAGCGGCGGCCTCGTCTACTCCACCGACGGCGGACGCATGTGTCCCGATTGCCGCCAGCCCGTCGCCGGCTGCACGTGCAAGGCGAATGCCGGCGCGGCCGTCGTCGGCGATGGCGTCGTGCGCGTCTCGCGCCAGAGCAAGGGCCGGGGCGGCAAGACGGTCACGCTCGTCAAGGGCGTCGCGCTCGATCCCGTCGCGCTGGCCTTGCTGGGCAAGCAGCTGCGCACCGCATGCGGTTCCGGCGGCACCGTCAAGGATGGCGTGATCGAGATCCAGGGCGACCATTGCGAGCTGGTCATGCAGGTGCTCGACAAGCAGGGGCATCGGCCCAGGCGTGCCGGCGGCTGACGGCGGCTGACGGCGCCCGGCAATGGTGCGCAGGGTGGGCACGTTTGCGCTTCGTTCATGCTGGTGGGCACGGGGTGCCCACCCTACGCGAAATAATTTCCGGACAAGTGAGCGAAGGCCCGCGCGAACGCCTGGCCGGCGGCCTGCAGGCGCGGCGCCCCGACGTCGAAGCTGCACTGGCGCAGCGCCGGCGCGCCCGCTAGGCCGGCCTCGGCCAGCATGTGCTCGGCGCGCAGGGCGCCCAGCATTCCGTCGAGCATGACCACCTGCATGTCGAGCGCGGCGTTGTCCGTGTGGCCGGCGTCGAGCACGCTGGGCGCGAATGCCATCGACCCGGCGCCGAAGCGCACCGCCTCGCGCAGCGCGACGCGGGTGGCGCGGCGCAGCAGTTCGCCGTCCAGCGCGCCGGGGTCGCCCATGCCGATCACCAGCACCGCGCGCGGCGCCAGCCCCGGGGGCGGCGTCGTCACCAGCAGCGTTTCCAGCGGCTGCGCGCGGAACGCGCCCGCCGCCCGCAGGCGCCCGAGCTGGCCGCCGAGCGCCCGGTCCAGCGCCAGCAGCCCGCCGCGCATGCCGGCGTCGCCCAGCTCGCGTTCGAACATGCAGGCCACGCTCAGGTCGACGTCGGCCTGGGCCGGCCCCCAGGCGACGACGTCGAACGCGACGCCGCCGGCGCTGCCGATGGGCAGGCGGGCGGGAACGGAGGGATGGACGGTATCGGTCATGGCGGCGCTCCTGGTTTCCTTGGTCGCTGCATGCTAGCGTGCCTGGCGCCGCAGCGCATCGGCCGAAAGCAGGGCCAGCGCCCGTGCGGTAGCATAGCGGACATCGCATCCGCACCAGAACCACCATGCTCACCAAACGCATCGACTTCGAAGGCCCGCACGGCAAGATTTCCGCCAAGCTGGACGCGCCGGACGGCACGCCGCGCGCCTACGGCATCTTCGCCCACTGTTTTACCTGCAGCAAGGACGTGCTGGCCGCGACCCGCATCTCGCAGGGCCTGGCCGCCCTCGGCGTGGCCACGCTGCGCTTCGACTTCGCCGGCCTGGGGGCCAGCGCCGGCGATTTTGCCGACACCAATTTCTCGTCCAACGTGGACGACCTGGTCACGGCGGCCGACTTCCTGCGCGCCCGGTTCGCGGCGCCCAGGCTGCTGGTCGGCCACAGCCTGGGCGGCGCCGCGGTGCTGGCGGCCGCGCACCGCGTGCCCGAGGCGAAGGCGGTGGCGACGATCGCCGCGCCCAGCGATCCGCACTACGTCGTGAACAGCCTGCTGTCCGAGCACCTCGACACCATCGCCACGCAGGGCGAGGCGCGCGTGCGCCTGGCCGGCCGCAACTTCAACATCCGCCAGCACTTCGTCGACGACGCGACGCGGCACCGCATGCACGAGCGCATCGCCAGCCTGGGACGCGCGCTGCTGGTCATGCATGCGCCGCAGGACGACACGGTGAGCATGGACAACGCCACCCGCATCTTCGAACTGGCGCAGCATCCGAAGAGCTTCGTCTCGCTGGACGGCATCGACCACCTGGTCACGGGCCGCGAGGACGGCGCCTACGTCGCCGGCATCATCGCCGCCTGGAGCGCGCGCTACCTCGACGCCTGAGCCGCAGGCTGGACCGCGAGCCATGCCATGCGCTGCACGCTGATGTGCGGATGGCTCGCCAGCGGTTCCCGTTCGTCGAGGAAGACGAAGCCCTCGCGCCGGTAGAAGCCGGCCGCGCGGCCGTTTTCCGGTGCGACGTCCAGCACCACGCGCGCATGGCCGCGCGCGACGGCGCGCGCCTTGACGGCATCGACGAGGCGCCGCGCCGCGTCCGAGCCGCGCGCCGCCGGCGCCACCCACATCGCGATCAGGTGGTAGCGCCCCGCCTGGTCGACGCCGCCGCCGGCCAGCCCCACCGGTTCGGCGCCGTCGAAGGCGAGCCAGAATTCGGGCAGGCTCGATGACGCGGCGCGCTGCTTCCAGCGCGCGTCGCTATCGGCGGCCGCGCTTTGGTAGCTGACGCCGAACGCGGTCGGCGCATCCCGCAGGGCGGCCAGGCGGATGGTCTTGAGCGTCTGCCAGTCGTCTTCCTCGGTCGGGCGGATCAGCATGGAGGGTGGAGCCTTGTCGTCGATGGGACAGCCATGCTCGCACGGATGCGCGCCGGCGGCAAGATGCCCGGCCGTGCGACAATATCGCCCCTTCCAGGAGACAGCGCATGATGCAGAACTTCGAACGGCGGCGCGACCGCTTCGACCTTTTCGACCGCATGGACAGCCCCGCGGTCAACCTGTGCTTCACGATGGACCTGCCGGAATTCCGGCCCTGGTGTAAGGCGCAGGGACTGGCGCCCTTCCACGTGATGCTGTGCGCGGTGCTGCGCGCCGTACTGCAGGTCGAGAACTTCCGCTACCGCGTGTTCGAGGGAGAGGTGATCCGTATCGACGCCCTGGTGCCGTCCTTCACGGTGCTGAACGCGCACGGCGACCTGAATTTCGCCATGTTCGACTGGACCGACGACCTGCGCGAATTCGTCGCGCGCGGCCGGGCGGCGCGCGACGAGGCGGCCGCCATGGTGGAACTGAACCAGAAATACCGCACGCTGTCGCCGCGCCGGGCCAAGGAGCAGGTGTTCGTGACCTGCATGCCGTGGCTGGACTTCACCGCGATCCAGCACCCGACGGCGTCCCTGGCCACGCCCGACATCCCGTCGCTGGCCTGGGGACGCATGCGCGACGCGCCCGGCGGCCGCGTGCAGCTGCCGTTCTCGGTGCAGGCGCACCACGGCTTCGTCGACGGTTACCACATCCACCTGCTGGCGCTGCAGGTGGCGCGGGAGCTGGACGACATCATGCGCTGAGCAATACCGTCGCCCCGGCGCAGGCCGGGGGCCAAGTGTTCACGCGCCGTCGCGCTGCGTGCGAATTAGGCCCCGGCCTGCGCCGGGGCGACGTCCTGCTGCCGGCGGCCCGCGTTGGATCGCCGCTAGTCTCCCCCCCCGCCGCAACCGCCGCCGCAGCTGCAGCCGCAACTGCCGCCGCCGCCATCGCTGCAGCTTCCGCCGTCCGCCGCGGCGAACGAACCGCAACCGCTGGACGCGCCGCCGTCGCCGCCATCCGTCCTGTGCGCGCGGCGCTGGTGGCTTTCGAGCAGCGTGCGGTCGATCGCGCCGGCCAGGTACAGGGCCTGCAGCGTCAGTCCGGGATGGGGCGCCGGCCAGCCGGTGCGGTAGCCCTGGCGGTCGAGCCGCGCATAGGCGATCTCGCCGCCGTGCAGGCGGTAGCCGTGCCCCAGCGGCATGCGCAGCGCCGCGTCCAGCCGGAACAGCGCCGGCAGGTGTTGCCTGGAGCGGCGCGCGCCGTCGAGCGAGCGGCAGGCGGACAGCGTGTGCAGCAGCGCGCCGGACCCGAGACCCTCGCGCTCGATGTGCGGCACCGGCCGGCCGAAGTGGGCCTGGCAGAAGCGCGCCAGCCCGGCCGGATCGTGGCGCAGCCAGGCGTGCCAGACCGAGTCCGCGGCATCCGAGGGCAGGGCGCAGGCCCTGCCGCTACGGCGCACCGCGTCGAAGAAGTCCATCAGGCCCTCGGCCGCGCGGACGAAAAAAAAGGCATCCGTCGGGATGCCCTGGTATTCCTGCGGCGCGCTGCGGCGCCAGTACGCTTCCAGCCCCGGCGGCAGGGCCGCCAGCTGCCGCGCATGGCGCGACGTCCGCAGGCGCCGCGCCGCGCGCCATCGTTCGATCCATGCCGTGTTCATGTCGCCTCCCCGGTTGTTGTTGTCGGCGCTTCCAGCGTAACGGCGATATATGACGGTTCGATGACAGGCGTGGCGCGCACGCGTCGCGAGCGGGCGATCGCGCATGCCCGCCGCCCGCGCCGGCGCTTACTTGCGCGCCGCGTAGATGCCGTCCAGGCGATCCCTGGTGCCTGGGATGCGTTCCAGGCGCGGATAGCGCAGGCCGCCGCGGTAGTCGAGCGACACGGTGCGCAGCACGTTGCCCTTCTTGACCAGCAGGCGGATCGGCTTGCCGTCCTTGGCTTCCTTGATCGCGGTCTTGAGCACGTCGGCCTTGTAGACGCGGTCGTTGACGGCCACGATGGTCGAGTTGGCGGCCAGGCCGGCGCGGAACGCCACGCCGTCCCAGATCACGTTGCGGATCGCGCCTTCGCTCGTGACCGTGAAGCCGAGCGAGTAGCTCAGGTCGGTGTACTTGCCGCGCTCGTCGGCGCCCTTGACCAGGTCCGTCGGCGTGTCGGTGTAGACCAGCTTCCAGCCGGCGCGCGCCAGGCCGTCGAGCGGGGCACCCGGGCCGTGGCCATCCAGCCTGGAACGCAGGAAGCCGGCCCAGTCGTAGGGCTGGACCTTGTTCAGCGTGGCGACCACGTCGTCGAAGCTGTAGAAGGCGGGAAGGAAGCTGCCGTCGTCGATGCCGTAGAAGGCGCGCGCGAAATCGTCCAGCGAGCGCTTGTCGCCGGACAGTTCGCGGATGCGCGTGTCGACGTCCAGCCAGATCAGCTGGCCTTCCGAATAATAGTCCTCGCTGCGCTGCCAGTTGGCCCAGCCGAGCGGGCGGCGCGCGTTCAGGATCGGGTCGTTGACGGTGTCCTGCACGGCGCGCCAGGCGCGGCCGGCGACGCTGTCGTAGCGCGCCGCGGTGGCGGCCAGCGCGTCGCGCGCGCCGGCGGCCGAGACCAGGCCCGAACGCGCGGCCAGCACATTGCCCCAGTACTGGGTCTGGCCCTCGTAGACCCACAGCTGCGCGTTCTGCAACGGGGTGTTGAAGTTGGGGACGTCCTGGCCGTCCGGACGGCGGAACTTGCCGTTCCACGAGTGGGTGTACTCGTGCGGCAGCAGGTCGCGGCCCGCTTCGCTCTTGGCCCAGTCGGTGAAGTAGCCCGGCTTGACGCCGTTCTCGCTGGACTGGTGGTGCTCGCGGCCGATGCCGCCGAATTCGTCGGACAGCGCGAACAGGAAGTCGTAGTGGTTGTAGTGGTGCGAGCCAAACAGTTTATACGCTTGTTGCACCAGCTTGCGGTGCGCCTCGATCTGCTCGGGTTTCGCTTCCAGGCTTTCCGGCTTGTCGGCGAAGACGTTCAGGCGCACCGGCACCTTGGCGCCCGGATCGAGGTCGAAGGTCTTCGCGTAGCGGCCGGCGAACAGCGGCGAGTCGATCAGCGTTTCCAGGTCGTGCGGCTTGAAGTGCACCTCGTCGCCCTGGCGGTCCTGCGTCTCCAGCGCGCTGGCGAACTGCCAGCCGGCGGGCAGCTTCAGGTTCGGCTGCACGGTGATGCGGCGCGCCACGTAGCCGGCCGGGTACAGCGTCACCGACGGCCATTGCACGCCGAGGATGTCGTCGGTCATCGTGATGCGGCCCTGGGACGTGTCCAGCGGCGACAGGTACTGGTACTCGGCCTCGAGCGTCGTCGCGCCTTCCGGCACGGTCACGTGGAAGGCGAACACCTGCACCGGGTCGCGCGTCCATTCGACCGGCTTGCCGCCCGCCGTGAACTTCAGCCCGGCCAGCTGGGTGATCGGACCGTTCGGACCGTGGTTGGCCGGCAGCCATTGCGGATACAGCAGGGTCAACGGACCCGGCTTGACCGGGATCGACATGCGCATCTGGAAGATCTGCTGCGACAGGTTGGTCGCATCGACGTTCAGGACGATGGTGCCGGGATAGGGCTGGTCGACGGGCGCGGGCACGGCGGCGTGGGCCGGGAAGGCCAGCGCGAGGGCCAGGGCGACGGTGGAAGCGGAACGCGTGGCGAGCGTCCTGATGCGCTGCGAAGTACGTACGGACATGACGAAAACCTGTGGTGGGGGGAACAAACGATCGAGTGTAGCACGCAGGATTGTCGGAAAAGTCATCGGATTTCCTGCCTGCAGGATTGCAAATAATATTTGCATATTCTGATTAAAATCCGTATTTCGTATGCCTTGAAAACGCCCGGGCGGGACATTAGATTGGTCCCAACGGATGCTCAACATGAGGTCCGGAAACTTATCGCTTGATTTCTTTAAAGGATATTTGCCATGCGTACTTTTGACCTGTCCCCCCTGTACCGTTCCGCCATCGGCTTCGACCGCCTGGTCAACATGCTCGAACAGCGCGCCGAATCGGCCCCGAGCTACCCGCCGTACAACATCGAGCTGGTCTCGGAAGACAAATACCGCATCGTGATGGCGCTGGCGGGCTTTACCCGCGACGAGATCGAGATCGTCTCCGAGCGCGACACCCTGCACGTCGCCGGCCGCAAGAAAAAGGACGAGCAGCAGCGTACCTTCCTGCACCGCGGCATCGCCTCGCGCGATTTCGAACAGCGCTTCCAGCTGGCCAACCACGTGAAGGTCGTCAGCGCCGGCTTCGACAACGGCATGCTGACCATTGAACTGGCGCGCGAAGTGCCGGAAGCCTACAAGCCGCGCAAGATCGCGATCGCCGATGCCAACGGCAATACCGACAACGTGCAGGTGCTGGAGCAACCGAACCAGCAGGCCGCCGCTTGATCGCTTGACGATCGCGGCACGGTAGGACAAGAGAGGCGCTGCGGCGCCTCTTTTCACGTCCGGCGCCGTTGCAGGCGGCGCGGCGGCATCGTGGTGCGCACGGGGTGCGCACCCTACGGCATGGAATACCGGGGCGCGGCGGCATCGTGGTGCGCACGGGTGCGCACCCCACGGCATGGAATACTGGGGCGCGTCGTTCGTAGGGTGCGCACCCCGTGCGCACCGGGCGTCCGCCCGATCGCGTCGCCGGCATCGCGGTTAAGGTTGCCTTAATTGTCGACCCCGTCCGGACCCCGGAAAATTAAGGATGATCTAAGACTGCTGGGCCAATATACTCCCTACCAAAACGGTCTTTTTCGAACCAGTTTTTCGAACCAACTTTCCAATCTGGGAGCACGTCCATGCAAACCGAAGGTGCCGTCACCGCCATCACCGCAAAACGTCTCACGCTGGCCCTGTGCGCCGCCGGCGTCATCGGCGGAGCGGTTGGCGCGATCGCAGTCAATCACAATAACGCCACCGCCCAGGCCGCCGCCGCGGCTGCCGCGCCCGCCGTCCAGGCCGCGGCCCCGGTCGCCGCCAAGCCGGCGCAGGTGGCGGGCAATCCGTCCGCCGCGGCCTTGCCCGACTTCACCCAGATCGTCTCGCACAACGGCCCGGCCGTCGTCAACATCCAGGTCATCGGCTCGACCAAGGTGTCGCAGCGCCAGATGCCGCAGTTCGACGAGGACGATCCGTTCTACGAATTCTTCCGACGCTTCCAGCCGCAGCAACCGCGCGGCGGCGGCCGGGAACTCGTCCGCGGCGCCGGATCGGGCTTCATCGTCAGCCCGGACGGCGTCATCCTCACCAACGCGCACGTGGTGCGCGATGCCGACCAGGTCACGGTCAAGCTGCAGGACCGCCGCGAATACAAGGCGAAAGTCCTGGGCTCGGACCCGAAGACCGACGTCGCCGTGCTGAAGATCGACGCCAGGAACCTGCCGGTGGTCCCGCTCGGGAACACGCGCAACCTGCAGGTCGGCGAATGGGTGCTGGCGATCGGTTCGCCCTACGGCCTGGAGTCGACCGTGACGGCCGGCGTGGTCAGCGCCAAGGGCCGCACGCTGCCGAACGACGCCGTGCCGTTCATCCAGACCGACGTCGCCGTCAACCCCGGCAACTCGGGCGGTCCGCTGTTCAATACGCGCGGCGAGGTGGTCGGCATCAACTCGCAGATCTACAGCCAGACCGGCGGCTACCAGGGCCTGTCGTTCGCGATCCCGATCGACGTGGCGGTGCGCATCAAGGACCAGATCGTCGCCACCGGCAAGGTGCAGCACGCCAAGCTGGGCGTGTCCGTGCAGGACATCAACCAGGGCTTCGCCGATTCGTTCAAGCTCGATTCGCCGGACGGCGCGCTGGTGTCGAGCGTCGAGCGCGGCAGCGCGGCCGACAAGGCCGGCCTGAAGTCGGGCGACGTGATCCGCAAGATCAACGGCCAGCCCGTCATCGCCGGCGGCGACCTGACCGCGATCGTCTCGATCGCCAGGCCGGGCGAGAAGGTGGCGCTGGACGTCTGGCGCGAGGGCAAGACCGTGCAGCTGAACGCCACGCTGGGCAATGCCAGCGACAAGCCGGCCCCGTCCGACAACGAGGGCCTGGCCAGCCTGGATGGCGGCGCCAAGCTGGGCCTGGCCCTGCGTCCGCTCGAACCGGTCGAGCGGCGCCAGTCCGGCCTGCCGTCCGGCCTCGTGATCGAGGATGCCGGCGGCGCGGCCCTGGCGGCCGGGGTGCAGCCGGGCGACGTGCTGCTGTCGGTGAACGGCAAGCCGGTGAGCTCGGTGGCCCAGGTGCGCGAGGTGGTCGGCAAGTCCAGCAAGTCGGTCGCCTTGCTGATCCAGCGCGGGGATGACAAAATCTTCATTCCCGTGCGGATCGGTTAAGGAAGCGGAGTGACGTCTTCCATCCGCATGGTTTCAAAGAATCGGGGGATTTGATGCGGCTGCTGCTGGTGGAAGACGATACGATGATCGGCGAAGTGGTGCTCGACCTGCTCAGGGCCGAGCACTACGCCGTCGACTGGGTCAAGGACGGCGAGATGGCCGACACGGCCCTGGTGCAGAACCAGAACTACGACCTGGTGGTGCTGGACCTGGGCCTGCCGCGCCGCGACGGCCTGGAAGTGCTGCGCGCCATGCGCGCCCGCAAGGACCGCACGCCGGTGCTGGTGGCCACCGCGCGCGACGCCGTGTCGCAGCGCATCGCCGGGCTGGACGCCGGCGCCGACGACTACGTCCTGAAACCCTACGACCTCGACGAGCTGCTGGCGCGCATCCGCGCGCTGCTGCGCCGCGCCGCCGGCAGGGCCGAGCCCATCTTCGAATACAAGAACATCTCCATCAATCCCGCCACGCGCGAAGTGCTGGTCGACGGCCAGCCGATGGTGCTGTCGGCGCGCGAATGGGCCGTGCTGGAAGCGCTGGTGGCGCGTCCCGGCGCCGTGCTGTCGCGCGCCCAGCTCGAGGAAAAGCTGTACAGCTGGCGCGACGAGGTCAGCAGCAATGCGGTCGAGGTCTACATCCATGGCCTGCGCAAGAAGCTCGGCAGCGACCTCATCCAGAACGTGCGCGGCGTCGGCTACATGGTGCCCAAGGCATGAAGCGCATGCAGCGCATGAAGCGCATCGCCGTGACGCACTCGCTGCGCGGCAGGCTGCTGTGGTTCCTGCTGGCGGCGATCACCATCGCCGCGGTGGCGCAGGCGTCGATCGCCTACCGCACCGCGTTGCAGGACGCCGACCAGATCTTCGACTACCACATGCAGCAGATGGCGCTGTCGCTGCGCTCGCGCGTGCCGCTCGCCAACAGCGAGGAGGCGACCAACGTCGACACGCCGGTCGCCGGCAACGACGACCTGGTGGTGCAGGTGTGGTCGCCGGACGGCGTGCAGGTGTTCAAGAGCGTGTCGCACGCGCGCCTGCCACAGCGCGCGGTGCTGGGTTTTTCCAACGTGCGCGCCAACGGCACCACCTACCGCATCTTCTCGATCCAGAGCAACAACCAGACGGTGCAGGTGGCCCAGGACCTGGCCGTGCGGCGCAGCATGGCCAGCAACCTCGCGCTGCGCACGCTGGGGCCGATCGCGGTCATGATGCCGATCCTGATGCTGGTCGTGTGGTGGGTCGTCAGCGGCTCGCTGGAACCGGTGGCGCGGGTGCGCAAGCAGGTGGCGTCGCGCCAGGCCGACGACCTGTCGCCGGTGTCCGAAGCCGGCCTGCCGGACGAGGTGCGCCCGCTGGTGCAGGAACTGAACCTGCTGTTCGGCCGCGTGCGCACGGCCTTCGACGCCCAGCAGCATTTCGTCGGCGACGCCGCCCACGAGCTGCGCACGCCGCTGGCCGCGCTCAAGCTCCAGGTGCAGAGCCTGGAGCGCGCCAGCGACAATCCGGAAGCGCGCAGAATCGCCATCGGCCGCCTGACGGCCGGCATCGAGCGCGCCACGCGCCTGGTCGAGCAGTTGCTGGTGCTGGCGCGCCAGGAAGCCAGCGCCGCGGGCGGCGCGCCGCGCCAGCCGGTGGACCTGGCCGGCGTGGCCAAGCGCGCGGTGGCCGACCTGGCCGGGCTGGCCCAGGCCAGGAGCATCGACCTGGGCCTGCAGCGCGCCGACAGCGCGGACGTGGAGGGCCAGCCGGATGCGCTGATGATCCTGGCGCGCAACCTGGTCGACAACGCCATCAAGTACACGCCCAACGGCGGCACGGTCGACGTGTCGGTGGTGGCCGATGCGCATGCAGTGCGTTTGACCGTGGAGGACAGCGGACCGGGCATCCCGCCCGAGGAACGCGAGCGCGTGTTCCACCGCTTCTACCGCGTGCCGGGCAGCGATGCGGCGGGCAGCGGGCTCGGGCTGGCCATTATCAAGTCGATCGCGGAGCGGCACGGGGCCACGTTGGCGTTGGGCGAATCGCGGTTGGGCGGGCTGGAGGTGACGGTGACGTTTCCCGCGTGATCGTCGGCGCGTGAATGGTGGGCACCCCGTGCCCACCATCGCCGTTCACGCCGCCGCGGCCGGTTCTATCGCCGCTACCGCACGCACCCGCACGCGCGGCTGCAGCACCATCAAGGACAGCAGCGCCGGCACCCCGAGCAGCAGGCAAGCCAGGCACCACGCGACGCGCGCCCGCGCCGTCATCCGCGCCGCCCGCGTCCACCACATGGCCGCCAATCCCGCCACGAATGCCGCCGCGATCGCCGCCGCCCACACGCCGGCCGGACGCTCGCGCAGCAGCGGGGCGAAGCGGCTTGCGCCCTCGTCGGGAATCGTGCCCGTATCGACCAGCAGCGCCGGCAGGCTGGTCAAGGCGTGCAGCGCCGGGGACGCCCACCAGTCCTTGTGCTCGAACAGCACGGGCAGGTCGTGCGCCAGTTCGCGCCGGCCCACCTCGCTGACCCGTCCGGCGCCGTCGACCAGGTAGACCACCTGGGGCATGGCGGCCACGCCGTCGAGCATGCGCATGCCGAACACGAGGGACACCAGCGTGCCGTCCGCGACCTGGGCGGCGTCCGCGCGCGCCAGCTCGCCGAAGGGACGCGGCAGCGCGATCTGCGCCGGCGCCGCCGTCGATGCCGCCGCAGCGGCGGGCAGCACGAGCACGCGGCGGTTGGTCAGCACCAGCATGCGCCCGCCCAGTTCCGCGATGCCGCCGCCCAGCTGCTCGCGCCCGTCGATGTGCAGCACGTGGCGCAGGCGGCCCGTGGCTTCCTGGTCGTACAGGTCGTGCGCGGTCATCAGGTAGCCGCCGCCGCGGTTGCTGCGCGCCGGCACGGGCTGCGTATCGAAGGGCCCGGGCAGGCCGCGTCCGCCGGTGCCGAGCCAGCCGAGGGCGGCGTGCGTGCGCAGGTGGTGGCCAGCGTACATCATGCGGTCGTGGCTGAAGGTCCATTTGTCGGTGCCGTCCACAAAAGTGGGCGCGGCCCGGTTGGTCATGACGCCGCGCACCGCGAACCGGTCGACCGTGGGGCCGAGGCCGGCCGTGGCGCGTCCGTCGAGGGCCGTGCGCCAGGCGCCGGCGCGCGGGTCCGTGCTGGCCGCGAGTCCGGCGCGGAAGACTTCCGGACGGTCGGCGCGCTGCATCTCCACCAGGCCGCCGCGCGGCGCCGTGTCTCCCATCGTCGGATGCGCACCATTCAGCATCAGGGCGCCCTGGAACAGCATCGAGCCCGCCCAGACCAGGACGAGATACAAGCCGATCTGCAGTGCCAGCGCGCCGGCGGCCGTGCCGGGGGCGTCGCCGTCCGTGCAGCGGTTCGGACGGAACACGGTGTAGAGCAGGAACAGCAGCATCGCGTTGCCGGCCAGTGCGAGCGCGAGCATCGTGCTCCAGGTGGCGAGGTGCATCGTCAACAGCAGCGGCACCGCGAGCACGAGGAAGGCCCAGCGGCTGCGGTGCAGCACGATGTAGCCGCCGGCGAGCCAGGCCGACAGCGTCGACAGCGCGAGCCAGGCGGCGCCGGCGTAGTGGCGCGTGTCGACCACGCGGCCCGTGACATGGTCCAGCGCGGCCAGCGTGGCGAACAGCGGCAGCGCCATCGCCAGGACGATCAGGGTGGCGGCGGCCAGCACGATGGCGCCGAGGATATGCGCGCGGTGCAGCGGCCGGTGCTGCAGCCAGATCCAGCGGCCGGGCTGGCGGTAGCTGGCGAACTGGTAGACCGCGAAGCCCAGGCCGGACAGCGCGTACAGCAGCAGCACGACGAGATGAAAGCCGATCTGCGCGCTCGGCAGGTCGACCAGCTGGTTCAGCAGCAGCAGCGCCAGCAGGCTGGCGGCGGCGTAGATGGCGGCGCCGTGACGGAAGCGCCGCAGTTCGGAGAGATACAAGTCGAGCATGGTGATCCTTATGCGGCGCGCGCCAGGCGCTCGCCGGCGTGGCCACGGGAGAGGAAGGCGTTGACCGCGCGGTCCAGGCCGAGCGGCATCGATTGCACGGTGCGCGCGCCCAGCAGCTTCAGGCGCGCTTCGATACCGTCGTCCTGGTCGAACACGACGATGTGCGTCAGCCCTTCGATGTGCTGCAGCTGCAGCACGCCGGGCAGGCCGCGCACCTCGGCGGGCATCTTGAACGGGAATTCCGCCACCCACAGGCGGATCCGCCCGCAGAAGTCGTCCGGGCCGTTCATGGTGCGCAGGCGCCCGTGCTCCAGGATGACCAGGTTGTCGGCCACGCGCTCGATCTCGTCCATCTGGTGCGAGCAGTAGACGATGGTCGCGTCGTCGTCGACGGTCGCCTGCAGCATGGCTTCGAGGAAGGCGCGCTTGGCGACGACGTCCAGGCCCAGCGTGGGCTCGTCCAGGATCAGCAGTTCCGGACCTTGCGCCAGCGCCAGCGCCAGGTTCAGGCCGGCGCGCTCGCCGCGCGAGAGCTGGCCGACCCGCTGCCCGGGCAGCACGTTGAAGTGGCACAGCACCTCGTCGTAGCGGGCGCCGTTCCAGCGCGGGTACAGGCGCCGCTGCATGCCTTCCAGCTCGCGCACCCGCATCCAGGCGGGCAGCGTGTGTTCCTCGTTGACGAAGCCGATCCGGCTGCGCAGCGCGGGCGTCAGGCGCGCGCAGTCGTGGCCCAGCACGCGCGCGCTGCCGCTGCTGGCCGGCTCGAAGCCGAGCAGCACGCGAAACAGCGAGGACTTGCCGGCGCCGTTGGCGCCGACGAAGGCGTGGATGCCGCCGCGCGGCAGGCGCAGGTTCAGGCGGTCGAGGGCCGGCTTGCGCTTGTAGTAGAGGCACAGGTCCTCGGTCTCGATGACGTAGTCGCTCATGCGCTTTTCCTTCCGGTGGCGTAGTGCGCGAGTTCGCCGGCCACGCGCTCGACGACGGTCTCGGCCGGGTAGTCGAGGCCGATGACGTCGCTGACGAAGCGGTCGACCGCCTCGTCCAGGCGCCGCCCGCGCTCGGCGTCGGACAGGCGCTGGCGCTGCTCGGCCACGAACAGGCCCAGGCCGGTGCGCGCGTGCACCCAGCCTTCCGCCGTCAGCTCGGCATAGGCCTTGGCGACCGTGTTCGGGTTGATCGACAGCTGCTGGGCGAGGCCGCGCACGCTGGGCAGGGCGGCGCCGGCGGCCAGGTCGCCGCTGGCGATCAGGCGCTTGATGCCGTCGCCGATCTGGCGGACGATGGGGCGTGGATCGCCTGTGACGATCTGCAGCATGAGGGGGGAGCGTCGGGTCATCGGATACCTTGGTGATTTAACTGTACTAGTATTGTTGGTACAGTAGCATCGTCGGCGTGGCGTGGTCAAGCCGGCAATGCGGGGTTGTTGTCGGGGCGCTCGGGATCGGTACGTGGGTGTTGCTTGGTTGCTTGGTTGCTTTGAAAGCAACGGGGTCATACACTGGCTGATGATGGCCGCCTGGTATCGGCCAGGTGCGGACACCAGCCCAAGAACATGGAAAGCTTCTAGTGAAGATAAGAATCATCCTCGTCGGCTTACTCGTCATTGCGTTTCAGGCTCAAGCCGGCACGGTCGATTGTAAAGACGTCGGCGATCAACTGAACGGCCTGGCCAGTGCGGATCAGAAAATCCGACAAGAATGGGAATCGCTCAATCAGAATTTGAAATTCTGGACTGCCGATCACGATGCCCTACAGAAGCGCTGGCGCGACATCGATGCTGAAAATCTGAAGCAGGTCAAAGACATCATCGGAGCATGCGGTTGGCCCAAGACGAAAGAAGCCAGTCACAGCGCTTGGCTGTTGGCCCAACACGCTGACAGCGATCTCAAGTTCCAGCGTCTTGCGAGAGGGATGTTGGAAACATCTGTCAAGGCCGGTATCGCAGCACCCCGTGATCTTGCCTACCTTGCCGACCGTATCGCAACCAACGAACACCGGCCGCAAGAGTATGGAACACAGTTCTCGCAGCCAGATCGCTGCCATTTGGTGCTTAGCGAAGTCGATGACCTGGCGTTGGTCAAGCAACGTCGGCTAGCGATTGGACTGCAAAGTCTTGAAGACTACGAGGCGGAGGGACGCCGACGTCTCATTCCGGCCGACTGCGCAACGGGTGAGCGTCACAACCAATGACGGCTTCGGCTCGAAAGCCGCCCCGCAAGACACGTACACTCGACCGCAATCAACCATGGACAACGTGCTCCAGCTTGCGCCAACACAGCCTCGTCCCTGCCTTCCGACGCATGTGACGAGCGGGAAGCACGATGAACGCACGGGAATCCAACGAGGCCTTCGCCCGTTCACCGGTCGCGCCGTCCGCCACACGCCACTCCCTCCACGTCGGAAGACTTCGTTGGCAAGCGTGTCGATATCGCCCCCCGTCATCCGTCGCTGGATTGCAGCACCGATGGCCCATCCCACCCCAACCAAGGAATCGCGATGAAACAGCAGATCATCCTCAATTTGCCAGTGAAGGACCTGGACAAGTCCAGGGCCTTCTTTGCCGCGCTCGGCTTCACGTTCGACGACCGGGTCAGCGGCGAGCACGCGGCGTGCATGCGCATCGCCGGCGACACCATCCAGGCCATGCTGACGACCGAGGCGTTCTTCGCCTCGCTGATCGACAAGCCCGTCGCGCAGGCGAGGGACGCCAATGAAGTCGTCATCTGCCTGCGCTGCGACAGCCGCGAGGAAGTCGATGCCCTGGTGGCCCGGGCCGTCGCCGCCGGCGGCCGCACGCCGCATCCGCCGGAAGACCATGGCGTCATGTACGACCAGGGCTTCGAGGACCTCGACGGCCACCTGTGGAACCTGGTCTGGGCGGCGCCCGAGGCGTGAATTACTGGGCCGGTTGCCCGTTCGACGCCCGCAGCCCCGCATCCACCGGCAGGTTGACGCCGGTGATGAGGCGCGCATCGTCGCTGGCCAGGAACGCCATCGCCGCCGCGACGCCGTCCGGATCCTCCGGCGCGCCCAGCGGCATGCGTTCCTGGAACTTGGCGACGAGTTCGGGATCGCTCACCATGTCCTCGGTCATGCCGGTCTTCGTGAAGCTGGGATTGACCGCGTTGACCCGCACGCCATCCTTGGCCGCATCCATCGCCATCGCGCGCACCATATTGCTGACGGCGCCCTTCGACGTGTTGTAGGCGAACATCTCCCAGTCGCCGCCCAGGCCCGAGACGGACGAGGTCATGACGATCGACCCGCGCGTCTTCACGAGTTCGGGCATCGCCGCCTTCGCCATGTGGAAGTAGCCGGTCACGTTCACGGCCATGACGCGTTCGAAGTCGGCTTCGCTCGTCTTCATGATGTCGCCCTCGCTGGCCACGCCGGCGTTGTTGACCAGGATGTGCAGCCCGCCGAAGCGGTCGACGGCCGCCTTCACCGCGGCGGCGGCGGTCGCCTGGTCGGCGGTGTCGCCGACGTGCGCCAGCACGCGGTCCTGCGGCAGCGCGGCGGCGGCTTTCTTGAGGCTGGCATCGTCGATGTCGAGCATCACGACACGGGCGCCTTCGTCGAGGAAGCGGCGGGCGGCCGCCAGGCCGATGCCGGAGGCGGCGCCGGTGACGAGGACGGTTTTTTCTGCAAAACGGTTCATGCTTTCTCCTTGGATGTCGGCGAGGGTGGACACTGCGCCGGAGTGACTGACGACTCAGGGACGCTCGTACAGGCGGATCGTGCCGCCGATGCCGTCGATTTTTTTCACCAGCCGGTAGCGCCCGCCGAGTTCCCGCATGACGAGGTCGTCCGGGTCGTACAGGTTCGCCAGGCGCTCGATCAGCCACACGCGCCGGTAGCGCGGCAGCAGTTCCCGCAGGTGGTCGATGTCTTCACGCGCGATGTTCGGCGCGCCCGAGTTGCCGGTGTAGCGGCGGTCCAGGCCCAGCGCGGGGAACGGCCCCGGCAGGTAGGTGACCGAGGGCGCGCCGGCATGCTTCATGTAGTAGGTGACGGGCATCTGCACTTCGTTGGGGAAGGCGAGCACCAGGTCGCCCGGGCGGCTGTCGTGCGCCAGGCCGGCGAGCATCTCGCGCCAGTTCTCGGTCTGCGAGCGGTAGAAGTTCGCCACCGACCACGCGGACAGGACGAGGATGACGGCGATGGCCGGCAGGCGCCAGCGCGGACGCAGGGAGAAGACGCCGAGCGCCGCCAGCACCATGCCCAGCGGCGCCAGCCACTCGAACACGCGCGACAGGAAGACCGGCTTGACCAGCAGGCTGTAGCCGGCCAGCGCCAGGATCGGCAGGGCGAGCACGCAGCCCAGCAGCCAGAAGTGCGCACGCGCGCGCTTCCACAGCCAGGCGAAGCCGAGCAGCACCAGCAGCGCGACGGGATAGTGCATGACGGGCGCGCCGCTGATCACGCTCCAGGCGGCGATGGTGTTGGCGGGCTTGAAGCGGATCCAGTACGACAGGTGCGCCATGGCCGCGTTCTGCTGCACCAGTATCGGGATGAACGGCGACCACACCAGCAGGGCGCCGACGCCGGCCGCGGCGACGGCCAGCGCCTGCCGCCCGCGCGGGCCTGGCACCGCCAGCAGCAGCGCGGCCGTCATGCCGGTCCAGATGCCGAAGGCGGCGAAGATGCCGGTGTTGTGCAGCCACAGCGTGACGCCGGCCGACAGGGCCAGGCCCACGATCCAGGTGCGCAGGCGTTCCTGAGGCTGCCGATGTGCCAGTTCGCGCACCAGCATCGCCGCGAAAAATACGGCCAGGCCGCCGCTCAGCGCCTGCAGGGCGTAGGGACGCGCCTGCTGGGAAAAATTGATGGCGTAGGCGTTCGTGGCCAGGAACAGCGCGGCCAGCAAGGCCACGCGCTCGGCCCGTCCGCCCAGGCGCGCCAGGCGCGCGCAGGCCGGCAGCAGGAACACGGTGAGCACGCCGCCCAGCACCGACAGGCTGCGCATCGCCGCCTCGCCGTTGCCGAACAGGGCGATCCAGCCCTTGAGCAGCGTGTAGTAGAACGGCGGATGGGTCTCGTACAGCGGCACGCTGGTCCACAATTCGCGCAGCGGCACGGCGGCGAACCAGGCGCTGTAGGTCTCGTCCAGCCACAGCGAGCGGCTGGCCAGCGTGGGCAGGCGCAGGGCCAGCGCGAGCAGCGCGACCAGCGTGCACAGCAGCCAGAAGCGGGCGGCGGAGAGTGCGGTGTCGGCGTTGGCGGGCGCTGCGGCGTGAGGAGGAATCGTGTCGGCGAGCGTGGCGGTCATGGGTCAACGTGGTTGGTCGTCGGCCCGATCAACATAACACATCCGTTGCGGATGCGATTTCACGTTGGTGTGCGATGAGGGATGATGCTTGGTAGATACGTGAAGATGGGTGTGGCAACGTATGCCAGCCCGTCGTCCCGGCGCAGGCCGGGACCCAATTTCGCATGCGTCGGCAGCAATTGGCCCCCGGCCTGCGCCGGGGCGACGTGTTCGAGCCCGCGCCGCGGCGACGTGGTCAGAACTTGTGCGACAGGCGCGCGAAATACGCCGCGCCGTTCAGGCCGAACTGCACGCTCTCGTACTTGAAGCCGTTGTCGGTCTCGTTCGGATCCTGCTCGGTCGGATGCACGTTGAAAATGTTGGTGCCGCCGACGGTGAGCTTGGTCTTTTCGGTGAACGACCAGGTGAAGGCCAGGTCGGCCGAGGTCTTCGACTTGTAGTACTGGTTCGGCACCGGCGGACCCGAGAAGGTGCCCAGCGTCTGCGGACCGTAGTTGACGATGCGCAAGTCCGTCTCCAGGCGGCCCAGGATGTAGTCGAAGTCCAGCGTGGCCTTGCGGCGCGGGCCGCCCTGTTCGATGAACAGGCGCTCGCGCTCGGACAGCAGCACGTCCTCGTAGCCGGCCAGCGCGCTCGGCGCGTGCACGCCGGTCACTTCGGTCTTGCTGAAGTTCATGGCCAGGAAGGTGTTCAGGCGGCCGCCGCCCAGCGGCATGCGGTGCGAGGCGGTCAGGTCCAGGCCGCGGGTGCGGGTGTCGACCGAGTTGACGAAGAACTGGGCCTGGCCCACGCCCAGGCTTTGCAGGATCGCGCCCAGCGCCGGGTAGTTGTCGGCGTCGAAGCGACCCGACAGCACGATGCGGTCGTCGATGCCGATCTGGTACAGGTCGGCCGTCACCGAGATCGCCGCGGTCGGCGTCCAGGTCGCGCCCAGCGTGAAGCTCTTCGACTTTTCTTCCTTCAGCTTCGGGATGCCGGCCGCGTTGGCGACGGCGCCGCCGTTCGGCGCCAGCACCACGTCGAGCGGCACGCCGCTGACGAAGTCGGTGAAGGTCGACGAGAAGTAGGCCTGCTGCAGCGACGGCGCGCGGAAGCCCGTGCTGGCCGAGGCGCGCAGCAGGACGTCGTCGGTGGGCTTGTACGAGCCGGCCAGCTTGCCGGTGGTGGTGGAGCCGAAGTCGGAATAGCGCTCGTGGCGCACGGCGGCCTGCAGCTTGGTGCGCGGCGCGACGTCGGCCTCGAAGTCGAGGTAGGCGGCGGTGCTGTGGCGCTTGCGCTTGGTGGCGTCGCCCGGCTGGAAGCCCGGGAAGCCCTGGCTGCCGGCATTGCCGCCGAAGCCGACGCCGTCGGCGTCGATGTAGGAGCCCGGCTCGCCGGCGAAGATCTTGTACTGTTCGCTGCGGTATTCGAAGCCGAAGGCCGCGTTCAGGCCGCCCAGCACGCCGTCGTAGAAGCGGCTGAAGTCGGCGTTGGTCGTCGCCTGGCGGAACTCGAAGCCGCCGGCGTCGAATTGCGAGGGGCTGATGCCGCGCCCGCCGTTGATCAGGTCCAGGTTGGCGATCGAGGCGTTGAGCGTGTGCGCGATGGTGTAGCGCATGCGGTTCGCGCCATAGGTCTGCGAGAAGTCGCCGGCCCATTCGCCGAAGCGGGCGCGGTAGCCGACGGTGCCGTAACGGTCGTCGACGGTGGCGTCGATGAAGGGGACGAAGCCGTCCGGGTACATCGCGGCCGAGTTGCGCGACGGGATGTCGTCGGAGCCGATGCCGCCGCGCGCCCAGGCGGCGGACGAGGCGTCGCGGTCCTGGGCGCCGGCCGTCAGGTACAGCTTGCCCGGGCCGACCGGGAATTCGCCGTTCAGGTAAACGGTTTTGTTCTTGACCTTGGAGTCGCCGATGATGCGCGGGTTGTCGGCTTCGGCGCGGTTCGAGCGGCCGCGGTCCAGGTATTCGCCGGTGATGCCGAGCACGCCGCCGCCGACGGCCACGCCGCAGTAGGCCGAGGCCAGCCAGTTGGTGCCGTCGCCCTCCGAATACTGGCCGCCGCCGAGCACCGATTCGCAGCCCAGGGATTTCTTCAGCTGGATGTCCATCACGCCGGCGATGGCGTCGGAGCCGTACTGCGCGGCGGCGCCGTCGCGCAGCACCTGCACGTTGCTGATCGCCAGCAGCGGGATGGCGTTCATGTCGGTGCCGGTATTGCCGCGGTTGCGCGCGCCGAACAGGTTCACCAGCGCCGTCGTGTGGCGGCGCTTGCCGTTCATCAGCACCAGCGTCTGGTCCGAGCCGAGGCCGCGCAGGGCGGCGGAATCGACCAGGTCGGCGCCGTCCGCGCCGGTCTGGCGGGTCGAGTTGAACGAGGGCGAGATGTTGGTCAGCGTCTGCGCCAGGTCGAACTGGCCGCCCTGTTCGGCGACCTTGGTCATCGGGATGACGTCGACCGGGACCGGCGTGTCGATGGCCGAGCTGGCGCCGACGCGGCGCGAGCCGACGATGTTCACGCTCTGGATGGCGGCGTCGCTGGCGGCCGGCGTGGAAGTCTGGGCGAAGGCGGCAGGCGCGAGAGCGAGCGCCGCACCGCCAGTCAGGCCAAGCACGATGGCCTGGCGGATCGGGGTCAATTTCATTCGTGCTCTCCTGAGAAAAATTGAATGCTAATCAATTAGTCTCAGGGCAACAAATCCTATGTCGCATAACCGCAACGACTTAGAAGATAAGCTCTAGGCATGCACTGTCATGACGCACAATATGTTCGTCGGTGGTGCATGCGTGCTCATTCCGAGTGAAATTCCTCGGCCGAGGCGAACAGGTCCCAGGCCGCGATGAACAGGGCGGCGACGACCGGTCCGATCACGAAACCGTCCAGGCCGAACAGCGCCATGCCGCCCAGCGTGGACAGCAGCACGATATAGTCCGGCATCTTGGTGTCCTTGCCGACCAGGATCGGGCGCAGCACATTGTCCACCAGGCCGATCACCAGTACGCCATACACCATCAGGCCGATGCCTTCCCACAGCGAGCCGGACACCATGAAGTAGATGGCGACCGGCGCCCACACGAGGGCGGCGCCGACGGCCGGCAGCAGCGACAGGAAGGCCATCACCACGCCCCACAGCAGCGGACCCTGCACGTCGAGGAACCAGAACGCGATGCCGCCCAGCGCGCCCTGCGCCGCGGCGACCAGCACGTTGCCCTTGACGGTGGCGCGGATCACGGTGGTGAAGTTGTCGAACAGGCGCTGCTTGTAGATGCGGCCCAGCGGCACGGCCTGGCGCACGCGCCGCGCCAGGTGGTCGCCGTCGCGCAGCAGGAAGAACAGCAGGTACAGCATGACGGTCAGGCTGACCAGGAAGTCGAGCGTGTTGCGGCCGAAGTTGAGCGCATAGGTGCCGACGACCTGGCTGATCTGGGACGCGACGGCCGCCAGCTTCTGCTGGATCGTGGCCAGGCTGGTGAGGTCGAAGCGCTCCAGCAGCGCGATCAGCCATTGCGGCAGCACGCCCATGACCTGACGGAAGTAGGCGCCGAAGTCGACGTGGCCGGAACTGACCCGCGCATACACCCCGGCCGCCTGCTGCACCAGCGACACGGTGATCAATGCCACCGGGATCAGCACCAGCACGACGATCGCCAGCAGCGTGAGGATGGCGGCGCCGTTCCTGCGCTGCTTCATCCTGGCCAGCAGCCAGCGGTACAGCGGCACGAACAGGATGGCCAGCACGACGCCCCAGAACACCGCGCCGGAGTAGGGCAGCAGGATCCAGCCGAAGCCGATCGTGACGATGGCCAGCAGGAGCAGGAAGACTCTTTGTTGCAGCGTGAATTGGTTCATAAAAATAAATGATGTGATCTCGGCAAGTCTTTGGAGGCATGATAGACGATCCGGGCGCCCGTGCGCGTTTCGGGGCGTGCGCGAGGCGCTGCCGATGCCTGGTGGGCACGGAAGTGACCACCCCACGGACCATCCGACTGCAACAGGATCGTCATTCGCCCAGGTACGCCGCCAGCTCTTCCGGCGTCCCTCGCGGAAACGCCTCCTTCAGGTAGTCGAGGAAGGCCGACACGCGCGCACTGAGCAGCCGCCGCGACGGATACAGCGCCCATAGCGCGATCTCCGGCGCGTCCGCGTCGCCCCACCGCACCAGCGTGCCGGCGGCCAGGTCGCGGCCGACCAGCGACACCGGCAGGCGCGCGGCGCCCACGCCCGCGCGTACCGCGTCGCGCACCATGACCAGCGACGACAGGCGCAGCACCGGATCGACGGCGAGCCGCGTGCTCCCCGCATCGTCCGTCATCCCCCAGGCCGCCGGCTGCGCGCCGCCGCCGCGCACCACGGCGGGGACGGCGGCGCCATCGCGCGGGCGCGCCAGGCCGGGCGCGGCCACCACCACCAGCCGGTCGCGCAGGATGACGCGTCCGACGAGCTGCTCGTCCGGCGCGGGATCGACGCGGATCACCAGGTCGACCGCTTCCTCGACCATGTCCACGGCCCGGTCCTCGCTCGTCACCTCCAGCCGCACGTCGGGGTAGCGCAGCGCGAAGCCGGCGGCCAGCCTGCCCATCGCGGTCTGCGAGAACAGCAGCGGCGCGCTGATGCGCAGGCGGCCGCGCGGCCGGTCGCCGCCCGCGGCGATCGCGGCGGCCGTCTCGTCGATTTCCGTCAGCAAGGCCCCGGTGCGCTCGTGCAGCGCGCGGCCTTCCTGGGTCAGCTTGAGGACGCGCGCGCCGCGTTCGAACAGGCGCAGCCCGAGCGCGCCTTCCAGTTCGGCGACGCGGCGCGACAGCGTCGCCTTGGGGCGGCCGCTGGCGCGCGCGGCGCGGCCGAAGCCGCCGTGGCGGGCGACGAGGTTGAAATCGGCGAGGGCGAGCAGGTCCATGGTCGAGTGTTTCGCTGGCGAGACGGGATGTCCAATTATGCCGTCTATCGACACCGTTGTGGAACGCCTACCATGGACTCGTCGATCCTGACCTCAACACTCAACCGGAGAACCAGCATGACCATCCTCGTAACCGGTGCCACCGGCACCATCGGCCGCCACGTCGTCGAACAACTCGCCAGCCGCGGCGCCGCCGTGCGCGCGCTGGTGCGCAACCCCGCCAGGGCCGCCATGCCCGCCTTCCCGGCCGGCGTGGAGGTCGTGCAGGGCGACCTGCTCGACGTCGACGCGATGCGCGCCGCGCTGTCCGGCGTGTCCACGCTGTTCCTGCTGAACGCGGTGGTGCCCGACGAATTCACCCAGGCGCTGGTCGCGCTCAACCTGGCGCGCAAAGCCGGCATCGAGCGCATCGTCTACCTGTCGGTGATCCACAGCGACCTGTATGCCGACGTGCCGCACTTCGCCGGCAAGTTCGGCGTCGAGCGCATGATCGAGACGATGGGCCTGCATGCCACCGTCCTGCGCCCGGCCTACTTCATGGGCAACGACCTGGCCGTCAAGGACGTGGTGCGCGGCCATGGCGTCTATCCGATGCCGATCGGCGCCAGGGGGCTCGCGATGATCGACGCGCGCGACATCGGCGAGATCGCCGCCATCGCACTGCTGCGCCGCGAACGGGCCGCCGGACCGCTGCCGTTCGAGCGCATCAACCTGGTCGGTCCCGACACGCTCACCGGCGCCGGCGTGGCCGCGATCTGGTCGGACGTGCTGGGCCGCCCGGTGGTCTACGGCGGCGACGACACGGCCGGCTTCGAGCGCAACCTGCGCCACGCCATGCCCGCCTGGATGGCCTTCGACATGCGCCTGATGAGCGAGCGCTTCCTGGATACCGGCATGCTGCCGGAAGACGGCGACGTCGCACGCCTGGAGACGCTGCTGGGGCGGCCGCTGCGGTCCTACCGCGCGTTCGCGGCCGAAGCGGCGGCGGCTTGAGCGAAGGAGCACATCATGATTCATTCCACCGCCACCGTCCCGGTCAACCCGCAGGGCGCGACCCCGCTGACGCGCGCCCAGGCATGGGCCGGCCTGGTCAGCAAGGCGCGCGACGCCCGCCTGTTCCTGCCGCCCGGCCTGTGCACCCGCTGCGACGTCGTGGAGGAAAGCACGACGCACATCGTGCGCGACGCCACGATCGGCGGCCAGGACCTGCGCGAGATCATCGTCTTCGAGGAAGAGAGCAAGGTGTCCTTCTTCCAGGCCGGCGGGCCGCGCGAGGGCGTGATCGTCAACGAGCTGTTCGAGGACGCCGCCGGCGTGCTGCAACTGCGCTTCTACTGCTACCTGGGCTTGCGCGGCAAGGCGCCGGGCGGCCCGGAGGAGCAGGCCGAGCAGGCCTGGATGGATGGCGACCGCGGCTACCGCAGCGCGCTGCTGTCGACGCTCGCGCGCACCCGTGAGCTGCTTGGCGCGGGGCAGGTCGTGGGCGGCTCGATCTGAGCGCCAGCCGTAGCGATGGCACTTGCGAAGATTGGCCCCCGGCCTGCGCCGGGGAGACGGCGCAGGGATGCGGGCGCCCGGCGCTCCGCTTTCGGCACTCCGTTCCCGGCACTCAGTTCCCGGCGCCTTCCGACGGCCCCGCCTCCTTGCGCCGCCGGTGATTGGCCGCCACCACGCCGACGCCCAGCAGCGCCAGGCTGAGCATGGTGCCGATCGACGGCGCCGACAGCCAGCGCAGCGGTTGTTCCGGGGCCTCGGACGGGATTTGCCGGGGCGGGTCGGAGGCGCGGGGGGCGGGGAGGGCGGGCAGCGCGGCGCTGGCCGGCTCGCCCGCGAACAGCGCCACCATCTCGCGCGCGAACGCGCCCGCGTCCTGGGGCGTGCGGCTGGTGAGGAGCTGGCCGTCGCGCACGGTGTCCTGGTTCAGCCAGGTGGCGCCGGCGTTCACGACGTCGTCGCGCACGCCCGGCCAGGCAGTCAGCAGGCGGCCGGCGGCCAGGCCGCTCGACACCAGCACCAGCGCCGCGTGCGACATGGCCGCGATGGGCTTGCCGGCGGCGTGGAAGGCGCGCACGAAGTCGCGCGCGGCGGCGGACTGGCGCAGCAGGTCGGGACCGATGTAGCCGCCGGGGATCAGGAGGCCGTCGTAGTCGTCGCAGCACACGGCGTCGATGGCGGCGTCGACGCGCAGCAGTTCGCCGGACTGGTGCACGTGCATGCCGCGGATGCGGCCGCGGCGCAGCGCGACCAGCGTGACGGCCGCGCCGCACTGCCTGAGCGCGGCGGCCGCCGCATCCAGTTCCGCCTGCTCGAAACCGTCGGCGGCGAGCAGGGCGATGCGCTTGCCGGCGAGCTTGTCTGGATCGTTCATGGTTCCTCCCGGAGACATGCGGCAGATTCGCCGGGAGGGGATTAGTTCCGCGAGGCCCTCAGGCCATGAAGTCGAACAGCGACATCGGCCTGGTCGCGCCGCCCAGGCCATACAGCGCGTTGCCGCCCGAGCCGATCAGCGCATACTGCTGCGCCAGCATGCTGGCCTGCTGGTTGACGATGTCGGTCATCTGCGTCTTCTTCGCCGTCAGCTTGTCGACTTCCCCCTGCAGGGCCGCGGCCTGGTCGGTCAGGAGGCCGCCCTTGCGCATCTGCTGGTCGATGCGGCTGGTGAACTGGTCGGCCAGGCCGGTGCCGGACTTGGAGAACAGCTGCGTCACCTTGTCGGGATCGGCGGCCACGGCCGCCTTCAGCCTGGCCTCGTCCAGCACCAGGGCGCCGTTCTTGCGCGTGATGCCCACGTCGGCCAGCGCCTTCTGGTCGGCGCCGTCGATCACCTGGCCGACCTGGGCCTGCACCTGGCGCAGCAGGATGTCGTTGGCCGTGTCGCCGGTCTTCAGGTCGCCCAGCCTGGTGTTCATGGTGTTGAAGGCGGCGACGACATCCTTGACGTTGGCGGTAATCGCCGACGGATCGCGCGCCACCTTCACCTCGCTCTTGCCGACCTCGTTGAGCGTGAGGGACACGCCCGGCAGCGCCGCCTCCAGCTTGTTGGCGGACGCGGTGATGGCCTTGCCGTCGACGACGACCTGCGCGTCCCGGGCCGCGGCCTTCTGCGTCATCGCGCTGTTGACGCCGGGGCCGTAGGAGAACAGGCCCTGCAGCACCGGATCGCCGGAGACGCCGATGCGCATCGTGTTGGCCGCGCCGGACTTGCCCGTCAGGCTGAGCGAATAGCCCTTGCCGTCCTGGACCACGGTGGCATCCAGGCCGGCGTCGCGCATGGCCTTGGCGATGCCGTCCAGCGTGTTGTTGCTGCCGTCGATCTTCAGCGTGGTGGAGGTGGCGCCGCTGCCCGTGCCCATGTCGATCCTGATCAGCGTGGTGGCGCCGCCGCCCAGCGCCGCGCCCTTGTCGGGCAGCGCCTTCGTGGCCAGTTGCTGGCCCTGGGCGAGCTGCTTGACGTCCACCACGTGGGTGCCGGCCGTGGCCTTGCTGTCCGTGAGCTGGGCCGTGACCGCCTTGCCGCTGGCGCTGGCCGCCGCGTCGAGCTTGTCGCCGCCCAGCTTGCCGGCGCTGGTGCGGAACGCGTCCAGCGCCAGCGCCAGCTTGCCGATGCCGGACAGGCGCGCGTTGTCGCGGCTGATCTGCGCATCGATGGTCTTGATGCCCGGGTTCTGCGCGAGCAGCGATTTGGTCGCCGACGTGTACAGGTCGGCCAGTCCGCTGGTGCCGCCGAGGCCCGGCGCGGCGCTTGAGATGGAGGTCGTCATATCAGCATTATGCGCCTGGAAATTGTCGCCTGGTGTAAAGAATAGCACCCGATTGTCGTGCCAATTATCGGGATGGCATGTGAGCAGGGCGCGTTGTCGCGGCGCCGCCGGTGGCATCGCATGGCCGTGGGCCGGGCGCGACGCGCTAGCGGACCCGGCGGCGCCTGCGGCGGCGCTTGCGGCGTGTGCGGTCGCGCCGCCGTGCCGCCGCGCCGCGCCGGCTGGTCCAGATGAACCAGGCGCCCAGCAGCAGGTAGCACAGGACGATCCACCCCGCACCGTCCATTTCCGCGTCGGACAGGACATGGGAATGGGGCGTGCCGGCGTGCGCATCGCCGGGATGCGGAGGCGGGGGGATGGGCGGCGTGGTGGGCGGCATGGTGGCAATCATGGCGGGCGATGGCTTGAGCCTTTAATGATAATGACTTATCATTACCAAATACAATCGTAAAAGGAAGCCACCTCATGCACGTCCCGACCTGCCAACCGAAACCGCTCGCGCTGGCGATCCTGTTCGCCTTCGGCGTTCCCCTGGCTGCGCACGCCCAAACCGATGGCCGCCTGCAGGGCGACCCCGACAGCGTGCCCACCGTCGTGATCTCGGCCAGCGCGCTCGGCCTGGTGGACGACGACATGGTCACGCCGGTGACGTCGCTGTCGGGCGGCGCCCTGGTGCGCGCGCGCGAATCGACGCTGGGCGAGACGCTGGCCAACCAGCCCGGCATCACGTCGAGCCACTTCGGCGCCGGCGCCAGCCGTCCGGTGATCCGCGGCATGGATGGCCCGCGCGTGAAGATCCTGGCGGACGGCGCCGAGGTGCAGGACGCCTCCACGATCAGCCCCGACCACGCGGTGGCGTTCGAGCCGATGCTGGCCGAGCGCATCGAGGTGCTGCGCGGCCCGTCGGCGCTGGCCTATGGCGGCGGCGCCGTCGGCGGCGTGGTCAACATCATCGACCGCAAGATCCCCACCGGCATGCCGGGCAAGCCGGTGGAGGGCAGCGTCGAGCTGCGCGCCAATTCGGCGGCGCGCGAGAAGGCCGGCGCGTTCGAGCTGACCGGCGGCGCCGGCAACGTGGCGGTCCATGCCGAGGGCGTCAAGCGCGATGCCGATGCCTACAAGGTCGGCCGCGGCTGGAGCGAGGGCGGGCGCGTCCTGGGCAGCGACAAGGAGACCGAGACGGGCAGCGTCGGCCTGTCCTGGATCGGCGCGCGCGGCTACCTGGGCGCGGCCTTCACCAAGGAGCGTACCGAGTACGGCATCCCCGGCCACAACCACGAGGCCGAGGGCTGCCATCCGCACGGCGACCACCTGCATTGCGGCGGCCACGGGGACGAGGAGGGCCACGACCACGAGGGCGAGGACCACGAGCACGAGCACGAGCACGCGCATGGCGAGGTCCCGGTGGTGAAGCTGGACAGCAATCGCTGGGACGTGCGCGGCGAATACCGCGATCCGCTGGCCGGCATCCGGCGCGTGAGCCTGCGCGCCGCGTTCACCGATTACCGGCACGACGAACTCGAGGACGGCGCCGTCGCGACGCGCTTTCGCAACAAGGGCCACGACGTGCGCGTCGAGGCCGAGCACGCACCGCTGCAAGGCTGGCGCGGCGTCGCGGGCCTGCAGACCACGCGGCGCGACTTCGACGCGGCGGGCGAGGAAGCCTACGTGCCGCCGACGCTGACGAAGAAGCACGCCGCCTTCCTCACCGAGGAATACCGCGTCGGCGCCTGGCGCTTCGAAGCGGCCGCGCGCCACGAATGGCAGGACATCGACGTCGACAGCGCGACGCGCAAGGACACCAGCGCCAGCGGCACGTCGCTGTCGGCGGGCGGGGTCTGGAAATTCCATCCGCAGTATTCGCTGGGCGCCTCGCTGTCGCGCAGCCACCGCCTGCCGACCGCCGAGGAGCTGTATGCCGACGGCGCGCACCTGGCCACCAGCACCTACGAGATCGGCAACGAGAACCTGGGCAAGGAGACGTCGAACAACGTCGACGTCACGCTGCGCAAGTTCGCCGGCGCGACCACGTTCTCGCTGAGCGCCTTCCACAACCGCATCGACAACTACATCTATGCGCACACGCTCGACAGCCACGAAGGCTTCCAGCTGATCGAATACGCCCAGCGCGACGCCACGTTCACGGGCCTGGAGGGAGAATTGCGGCACAAGTTCTCGCCGTCCTTCGCCGGCACGCTGTTCGGCGACTATGTGCGTGCCCGCTTCGACGACGGCGCCGGCAGCCGCGACATCCCGCGCACCCCGGCCGCGCGCCTCGGCGTGCGCCTGGACGGCGAATGGCAGGCCTGGCACGGCATGGTCGAGGCCTACCGCGTCGGCAAGCAGGACAAGGTGGCGGACTACGAAAGCCCGACGGCCGGGTACAACATGCTCAACATCGGCACCCACTACACGACGCGCATCGGCGGCGTGCCGGCGCAGTTCTATGCGCGCGTGAACAACCTCACCAACCAGCTGGCGTTCAGCCATACCTCGTTCATCAAGGATGCGGCGCCGCTGGCGGGGCGGAACCTGACGGCGGGCGTGCGCTTGCTGTTCTGAGTCCGCGAAGGGCCGGTGCGTACTACGACTCCGTTCAACACCGGGGTCAGAGCCCTTGGAAAATCAACACCGGGATCTGACCCCCGGGTGCGCTCCCCGAGCGCGCCCTGCGTGGCGTTATCGGCCGGTACCTACCGGCACTGGCTGCACAAGCCGTACAAGGTCAGCTCGTGCGACTCCAGCTGGAACCCGTCCGGCGCCAGTTTCTGCATGTCGCCCGGGCAGGCGTGCACCTCGTACACGCGGTCGCAGCCGCGGCAATGGAAATGGTGGTGGTGGCCGTGGCCGGCGATCTCGTAGCGGTCGCCGCCGCCCGGCAGCGCCACGGCCGCGATGTCGCCCGCCTCCAGCATGATCTTGATGTTGCGGTAGACCGTCGCCAGGCCCATGCCCGGCACGGCGCCCTGCGCCGCTTCCAGGATTTCCTGCGGCGACAGCGGGCGGCCGGCATCGACGAGGCATTGCTGGATCGCCTTGCGTTGGCGGGTATTGCGTTCCATGGCTCAGCCCAGCGTGCGCACGTGCGCCAGCACCTCGTCCTGGCGGCCCTGGCCGACCAGTTGCGCCGGCGTGGCGCCGTCGAAGGCGGGCAGGGGCGTGTTCATCCAGGCGTCGGCGGCATCGTCGCCGCCCAGGATGGCGCGCATCGCGTGCATGACGGTGTAGTAAGCCTGCGCCTTGCGCGACTGTTGCTGGAAGCGTTCGCGCAGCGCGGCGAAGGCGTCGGGATGGAGGGGTGCGTCGTTGGCCATGCCGCAGTGTAGCAGAGCGCCGCGCGCGAGCCTACCCGGCCGGCTGCGCGGCGCCGCCGACCAGCAGCGCCGCGCCGTCGATGCGCGTGCGGATCAGGCAGTCGCGGCCGGCCGCGCGGCCCTGGCGCAACACCAGGTCCGTTCCCAGCGATGCGGCGAGCGCGCCCGCCGCCACGCCCGTCGCGGCGTCTTCCAGCGCCGGGTCGAGGTGGTTGAAGTTGCGTCCCTCCAGCGCGCCGTCGGCGCGCCGGCACCAGGCGTAGATGCCGTTCACCCCATGTTCCTTGCCCCAGGCCGCGATGCCGGCCAGGTCCGGCGCCAGCGCGTACAGCGCGTCCGTATCGGCCACTTCGACCAGCAGCTTGGGACTGCCGACCGATGCCGTGCGCGGCGCGGCGGCGGGCACGAAGCCCGGCGCGCGCAGCAGCGCCGCCAGTCGCGCCGGTGCGATGTCGACGGCCGGCGCCGGCTGCGGCGCGAGGCGCACGAAATAGTCGCCGCCGTCGCGCAGCAGCGCCAGGCGCTGGCCGTGCATGGCCGTCTCGACCGCGATCGCGGCGGCGTCCGGCCGGCGCGCGAACAGCAGCGCCGCCACCGCCAGCGTTGCGTGCAGGCACAGCGGGCTGCGCGCGTGCGGATACCAGTAGTCGACGCTTCGCGTGCCGTCGGCGCCGGTGTCCACGAAGACGCAGGTGGTGTCGCGCGCGTGCGCCAGGCGCCGGCGCGCGTCCGGGTCGGCGGGCGCGCCTTCTACCACCAGCGCCGGATTGCCTTGGCCCGGGCGCGCGCCGAAGCAGATCAATTCTTGGGTGTGCATGGTTCTCGATTGTCGGGTTCGCAGTATATACTGTGTTTTTATACAGTATTCCATGATGCCAACATCATTCTAGCGCTCGAGCGACCCGTACGATGCCCACCGACCCGCCACGCCTGCCAGGAACGCAGGGACTGCCCGCCTACGCGGAGCTGTTCTGCCTGACGAATTTCTCCTTCCTGCAGGGGGCCTCGCATGCGGAGGAACTGGTGGCGCGCGCGGTGGAGCTGGGCTACTCGGCGCTGGCGGTCACCGACGAGTGCTCGCTGGCCGGCGTGGTGCGCGCCCATGCGCAGGCGAAGCGGGCGAAGCTGCCGCTGATCATCGGCGCCCACTTCCACCTCGAACACGCGGACGGCACGCGCGCCCTGTCGCTGCTGCTGCTGGCGCAGAACCGCAACGGCTACGGCAACCTGGCGGAACTGATCACCCTGGGCCGCATGCGCAGCAGCAAGGGCAGCTACCTGCTGCGCCCGGCCGACCTCGACGCGCCGCCGGATGGGGCGGTCCACCTGGCCGGCATGCCGGACTGCCTGGCCATCCTGCTGCCGGCCTATCCGGGCCACGAGGCGGCCGACGTCGACCGCCTGCACGCGCAGGCCGCGTGGATGTCGCAGACCTTCCCGGGCCGCGCCTGGATCGGCCTGAACCTGCTGCACCGCGCCGTCGACGAGGCGCACCGCATGGCCGTCGAGGAAGTGGGCTGGCAGCACGGGCTGCCGATCGTCGCGCTGGGCCACGTGACGATGCACGTGCGCTCGCGCAAGCCGCTGCAGGACACGCTGTCCGCCATCCGCATCGGCAAGCCGGTCGGCGAGTGCGGCTACCGGCTGGCGCAGAACGCCGAGCAGCACCTGCGCTCGCGCCTGCGCCTGGCCAACATCTATCCGCGCAAGGCCCTGCTGGAGACGCTGCGCATCGCGCGCCTGTGCACGTTCTCGCTCGACGAGCTGCGCTACGAATACCCGGACGAAGTGGTCCCGCCGGGCCACACGGCGGCCAGCTGGCTGCGCCGCGAAACCTGGAACGGGGCGCACCGGCGCTTCCGCGCGGGCATCCCGGCGCGGGTGCAGGCCCAGATCGAGCACGAGCTGGCGCTGATCGCCGAAAAGGCCTACGAGCACTACTTCCTGACCGTGTACGACATCGTGCGCCACGCGCGCTCGCAGGGCATCCTGTGCCAGGGGCGCGGCTCGGCCGCCAACTCGGCGGTGTGCTACTGCCTCGGCATCACCGAGGTCGACCCGGCCAAGGGCAACCTGCTGTTCGAGCGCTTCATCTCGCGCGAGCGCAACGAGCCGCCCGACATCGACGTCGACTTCGAGCACCAGCGCCGCGAGGAAGTCATCCAGTACATCTACGCCAAGTACGGCCGCGCGCGCGCGGCGCTGGCGGCGGTGGTCATCAGCTACCGTCCGCGCAGCGCGCTGCGCGACAGCGGCCGCGCGCTGGGCGTGGACCTGGCCATCGTCGACAAGGTCTGCAAGCAGCACCACTGGTTCGACGGCAAGGCCGACCTGCTGAACCGGCTGGCCGAGAGCGGCCTCGATCCGCAGGCGCCGCTGTCGCAGCAGTGGGCCGCGCTGGCGCAGCGCCTGCTGGGCTTTCCGCGCCACCTGTCGCAGCACCCGGGCGGCTTCGTGATCTCGCGCGGGCCGCTGTCGCGCCTCGTCCCCATCGAGAACGCGGCCATGGAAGAGCGCAGCGTGATCCAGTGGGACAAGGACGACCTCGAGGAGCTGGGCCTCATGAAGGTCGACGTGCTGGCGCTGGGCATGCTGTCGATGCTGCGCCGCGGCCTCGAGCTGGTCGGGCAGCGGCGCGGCGCCGCGTTCGAGATGCAGGACATCCCGCACGAGGACCAGGCCACCTACGACATGATCTGCCGGGCCGACACCATCGGCGTGTTCCAGATCGAGTCGCGCGCCCAGATGAGCATGCTGCCGCGCATGAAGCCGCGCGCGTTCTACGACCTCGTCATCGAGGTGGCCATCGTGCGCCCCGGACCCATCCAGGGCGGGATGGTGCATCCCTACCTGCAGCGGCGCGCGCAGCCGCGCCTGGTGCGCTATCCGAGTCCGGCCATGAAGACGGCGCTCGAGCGCACGCTGGGCGTGCCCATCTTCCAGGAGCAGGTGATGCAGGTGGCGATCCTGGCCGCCGGCTTCACGCCGGGCGAGGCGGACGAACTGCGCCGCGCGATGGCGGCCTGGAAGCGAAAGGGCAACCTCGAGCACTACTACCAGCGCATCGTCGGCGGCATGCTGGAGCGCGGCTACGAGCAGGCGTTCGCCGAACAGATCTTCCAGCAGATCCAGGGCTTCGGCGAATACGGCTTTCCCGAATCGCACGCGGCCAGCTTCGCGCTGCTCGCCTACGCCAGTTCCTGGCTGAAGTGCCACGAGCCGGCCGCCTTCCTGTGCGCGCTGCTGAACAGCCAGCCGATGGGCTTCTACAGTCCCGCGCAACTGGTGCAGGATGCGCAGCGCCACGGCATCGAGGTGCGTCCCGTCGACGTGGCCGTGAGCGGCTGGGAATCCACGCTGGAAGAGCGCGGCGACGATCCGCGGGTCCAGCCGGCCGTGCGCCTGGGCCTGCACATGCTGCGCGGGATGGGCCGCGCGGCGGCCGAGCGCATCGAACTGGCGCGCGCCGTGCGCCCGTTCGCCGGCGTGGCCGACCTGGCCCGGCGCGCCGCGCTGGAACGCCACGACCTGCAGGTGCTGGCCGGCGGCAATGCGCTGCTCGGCCTGGCCGGCCACCGCCGCCAGGCCCTGTGGGAGGCGGTAGGCGCGGTGCCCGACCGCGACCTGCTGCGCCCTACGCTGCCGGACGAGGAAACCCCGGTGCTGCCGGCGCCGGGCGAGGGCGCCGAGATCGTCCACGACTACCGCGCCCAGGGCCTGACGCTGGGCCGCCATCCGCTGGCGCTGCTGCGCAAGCAGTTGCTGGCCAGGCGCTTCCTGCCGGCCGACGTGCTGATGGATTTCCAGAACGGCCAGCTGGCGCGCGCCTGCGGCATCGTCACCGTGCGCCAGCGCCCCGGCACGGCCAAGGGCGTGCTGTTCCTCACCATCGAGGACGAGACCGGCAACGTCAACGTGATCGTCTGGCGCACGCTGGTCGAGCAGCAGCGGCGCGAGGTGCTCAATGCCGCGCTGCTGGGCGTGTACGGGATCTGGCAGCGCGAAGGGGAGGTGCGCCACCTGGTGGCCAAGCGCCTGGTGGACATGTCGCACCTGCTCGGTGGGCTGGATACGCGCAGCAGGGATTTTTGCTGATCGCGGCGGCGTGGCGGCGCCGTTCACGTCCGGTGCGCTATTGCAGCCTGTCGGCCGCCTCGTTCAGGGCGCGCAGGCCGTCCTCGTTGTCGTCGACCCACTGCTTGATCCGTTCACGGGTACGCTGCCCGCGCTCCCGTCGCGCCGCGTCCGCGCGGCGCTGGTCCCATAGCTCCGCCAGTTCGTTCCAGCGCCGGGTGGCCTGCGCTGCCTCGCGGGAGCCGTGCGCGATGCGGCACTCCCTGAGGAAGCCCGCGAGATCGAGGTCGGCGTCGCCGGACAGGCGCAGCCGCGTGGATTCGTTCTTCACGGCGAACAGCCGGGGCGGGGCGCCGTCCGCTTCCACCTCGCCGCAGACGGCATCCGATTCCGCCGGGGCCAGCGAGGTCGTCGTGATGGTCGCGATGGGAAAGCGCTTGAGGACCACGGCCTTCGCGTGCTGTTCCGGGCGCACCGTGCAGCCGGCGGCGGCGACGGTCGCCGCGAGTAGGAAAAAGACGATTCGGTTCACGATTGTTGGGCGGGCTTCTGCGTGGCCATGCCGTCGTACTGTAGCACGGTATGGTTGCCCCAAAAGCCTGCCAGACATAAAAAGCGCCGCACGATGGCGGCGCTTCGGGCACGTCGTACGGCGTGCGGGATCAGAATTCTTCCCAGTCGTCCGCACCGGCCGCGGCCGCCTGCTTGGCCGGCTTGGCCGGCTTGTCCCGGTTGGTCGCACGCGCCGCAGGTGCCGCCGGTGCCGTCTTGACGGGCTGCGATCGCGCCACGACGGCGCGGCCCGCCGCCGGCCTGGCCAGCGCGCGCTGCACCGGCGCCACCGGCGCCGCCAGGCCGTGCGCCCGGTCCAGCTTGAACACGCTGACCACGTCCGCCAGCTTGCCGGCCTGGTCTTCCATCGATGCCGCCGCGGCGGCCGCTTCCTCGACCAGCGCCGCGTTCTGCTGCGTCACCTGGTCCATCTGGCCGATGGCGCCGTTGACCTGCTCGATGCCGCCGGTCTGTTCCTGGCTGGCGCTGGTGATCTCGCCCATGATGTCGGTCACGCGGCGGATCGACGTCACCACCTGTTCCATCGTGGTGCCGGCCTGGTCGACCAGCTTCGCGCCGGTGTCGACGTTCGCCACCGAATTGCCGATCAGTTCCTTGATTTCCTTGGCGGCGGCGGCCGAACGCTGGGCCAGCGTGCGCACCTCGCCGGCGACGACCGCGAAGCCGCGGCCCTGCTCGCCGGCGCGCGCCGCTTCGACGGCCGCGTTCAGCGCCAGGATGTTGGTCTGGAAGGCGATGCCGTCGATGACGGTGATGATGTCGACGATCTTCTTCGACGATTCGTTGATGGCGCTCATCGTGGAGACGACCTGGCCGACCACGGCGCCGCCCTGGGTCGCGACCTGGGAGGCGGCGATGGCCAGCTGGTTGGCCTGGCGCGCGTTCTCCGCGTTCTGGCGCACGGTGGTGGTCAGCTCTTCCATCGCGGCGGCCGTCTCTTCCAGGCTGCTGGCCTGCTGCTCGGTGCGGGCCGACAGGTCCAGGTTGCCGGCGCTGATCTCGCGCGACGCGGTGGCGATGGTGTCGGTGCCGCTGCGGACCTGGCCGACGATGCCGACCAGGCTGTCGTTCATGTGGCGCAGGGCGCGCAGCAGGGCGCCGGTCTCGTCCTTGCCGTCGGCGTCGATCACGTGGGTCAGGTCGCCGCCGGCGACGGTCTCGGCCACGATGACGGCATCCTGGATCGGGCGCACGATGCCGCGGGTCAGCAGCCAGGACAGGATGGCGCCGGCCACCACGGCGCACACGCTCAGCACCACGATCATGCGCGTGCTGCGCATCGCGTTCTCGTCGATGGCGCGGGCGGTGGCGTCGATGCTGGCGCGCTGCATCGTCACCAGGTCCTGCAGCAGGTCCTGGTAGACCTTGGCGGCCGGGGTGAATTTCTGCTCGAGGATGGCGGCGGCTTCCTCGACGTTGCCGTCGGCCTTGGCCTTGACGGCGCCGTCGCGGCCCGCGCTGTAGGCCTTGCGCTGCTCCAGGATGCGCGCGAACAGGTCGTGCTCCGGACCTTCGGTGGCGATCAGCGGCTCGATGCCCTTCATCAGTTCGGCGGCCTTCTTGACCGAGGCGGCCGAGTCTTCCTTGAAGTAGGCGCCCAGCGACGGGTCCGAGCTCTTGACGATCGCGGCGGTGCGGCGGATCGACGCGAAGTTCAGGCTGTACCAGTCGGTGATCATGCGTTCCTTGGCCAGCGGCGCGTCCATCATGGCGCGGGTCGAGCCGGCGACCTCCACCAGGCGCCAGACGCCGACGACGGCGATGACCACCGTCATCGCGAGGATCAGGGAGAAGCCCAGTCCAAGGCGCTTACCGATCTTGATGTTTGCAAATAGACCCATTACGACAATCCTTAGTTATGCGAAGACGGTGCCAGCGGCGCGTGCAGGATCCTGCTCGAATCTCGGGAGCATGGGACACGGAAGGGGCTGGCAGGAAGGTGAACATTCTACGATGCCAAGTTCCTTAAGGATATATAAAATGCTGTTGGGAATCTTTTTTGCCACATTTATGTAGGTATTTTCCGACATTTCCCATAGGAGATTGTTAAATCATGCTTCAGCTGTTAGGCTGGAAATGAGGCTCCCAGCTATTCGAGCCTTTTATGGCACCTTTCTTTCCCCTCGCTGAAGTGAAATAACCTGATGACGTCATCCCGCATGCTCCGCAACGCCCTGTTCCTCGCCGGCCTCGCCGGCGCCGCCGCCCACGCCGCCTCGCTGCCGGCCCCGTTCGCGGCCCAGCTGAACGCCGACTACCCGAAACTCGAGACCTTCTACCAGGACCTGCACGCCAATCCGGAACTGGGTTTCAACGAGCACCGGACCGCGGCCAAGCTGGCCGAACACGCCAAGGCGCTCGGCTTCGAGGTCACCACCGGCGTCGGCGGCACCGGCGTGGTGGCGATCCTGCGCAACGGGCCCGGCCCGACCGTGATGCTGCGCACCGAGATGGATGCGCTGCCGGTGCTGGAAAAGACCGGCCTGCCGTTCGCCAGCAAGGTCACCACCAAGAACGCCGCCGGCGACACGGTGCCGGTGGCGCACGCCTGCGGCCACGACCTGCACATGTCGGCCTGGTACGGCACGGCCAAGCTGCTGTCGGAAAACCGCAAGGCCTGGAGCGGCACGCTGATGCTGGTCGGCCAGCCGGCCGAGGAACCGCTGACCGGCGCCGCCGCGATGCTCAAGGATGGCCTGTTCACGCGCTTCCCGAAGCCGGACTACGCGCTGTCGATGCATGACGACGCCAGCATGCCGTCGGGCACCATCATGTGGCATGCCGGGCCGTTCCGCGCCTCGGCCGACACCGTCACCATCACCATGTTCGGCCAGGGCGGCCACGGCGCCGTGCCGCACGAGACCCGCGATCCGGTCGTGATGGCGTCGCGCCTCGTGCTGGCGCTGCAGACGCTGGTCTCGCGCGAGAACAATCCGCTGGATCCGGTCGTCATCACCGTCGGCAGCATCCAGGGCGGCACCCAGGCCAACATCGTGCCGGACCAGGTCAAGCTGGCGCTGACCGTGCGTACCTTCCGTCCGGAAGTGCGCCAGCGCGTGCTGGCCAGCATCGTGCGCGAGGCGAAGGGCGAGGCGATGGCGGCCGGCGCGCCGAAGGAACCGCAGGTCGACATCAAGCCGGGCACGGATTCGGTCTACAACGATCCGGAACTGATGGCGCGCGCGGTGAAGGCCGTGACGGCGGCCGTGGGGCCGGAATTCGTGAAGGAGATGCCGGCCAAGATGACGTCGGAAGACTTCGCGATGTATGGCCAGCAGCCGGGCGTGAAGGCGCTCCTGATCCACGTCGGCGGCGTCGACGCGGGCCGCCTGGAAGCGGCGAAGAAGGCGGGCCAGCCGCTGCCGGGCACCCACTCGCCGCAATGGGCGCCGGACCTGAAGCCGACGCTGACCAATACCATCAAGGCCGAGACGGCGATCCTGCTCGACCTGATGGCGCCGAAGAAGTAATCCTGCCGCGCGCCGTCGCACCTGGCGGGTACGCGACGTGATATTGCACGTCGTCCCGGCGCAGGCCGGGACCCGACGTGCAAGCGTCGCGGCGGCGCCCGGAAACTGGGCCCCGGCCTGCGCCGGGGCGACGGCTTGCGCTCAGCGAGCGTCGGTCACGCCGGCGCGGTGCCGTAGTAAGCGTGCACTTCCCCCATCCAGCGCTGGTCGGCCATGTCCGGCCAGTGGTCGGTGTCGAATCCCGGCGCCTGCTCGATGCGCTCCTTGGCGATGTCCATCGTGAAGCGCTTGTGCGCGGGATCGAGCGTCAAAGCCTGCCAGGGCACGGCGAACAGCTTTTCGCCGAGTCCCAGGAAGCGGCTGGCCGACATCACGGCATAGGCGATCGCGCCGGTGCGCATGTCCACCATGAATTCCTTGATCACGCCCAGGTGCTCGTTCTGCAGGTTGTGCACGTGGTCGCCCAGCAGCGTGTGCGCGCCCATCAGTTCCGGTCCCGGTCCCTTGCCGTGCTTGTTCTTGTACATGCCGTAGTCGTCGCGTTCCTCATAGGACATATTTTTCTCCTGTGTTCGGAAGCGCAAGGATAACGCTTGCGGGCGGAAATTCGGTTCGGGCGCACACAGAGCGCGCCCGGGACCGCGCCTAGGCGCGCGCGAGCGCCAGGCGGTCCGGCCGCGCCGCCCGCGGTCCGGCCGCGGCCACGTCCATGCGGAACACGCCGACGGCCTCGGCCAGCCGTGCCGCCTGGTCCTGCAGCGAGCCGGCGGCGGCGGCGGCCTGTTCGACCAGGGCGGCGTTCTGCTGCGTGGTCACGTCCATCTGGCCGATCGCCTGGTTGACCTGCTCGATGCCGTCGGTCTGTTCCTGGCTGGCCGCCGAGATCTCGGACATGATGTCGGTCACGCGCTGGATCGACTCCACCACCTGGGCCATCGTGGCGCCGGCCTGGTCGACCAGCCGGGTGCCGGCGTCGACCTTGCCGACCGAGGCCGTGATCAGTTCCTTGATTTCCCGGGCGGCGGCGGCCGAGCGCTGCGCCAGCGTGCGCACCTCGCCGGCGACGACCGCGAAGCCGCGGCCCTGTTCGCCGGCGCGGGCCGCTTCGACGGCCGCGTTCAGCGCCAGGATATTGGTCTGGAACGCGATGCCGTCGATGACGGTGATGATGTCGACGATCTTCTTCGACGATTCGTTGATCGAGCCCATCGTCTGGATCACCTGTCCCACCACCTGGCCGCCCTGGGCGGCGACGCTGGATGCGGCGATGGACAGCTGGTTGGCCTGGCGCGCGTTGTCGGCGTTCTGGCGCACGGTGTCGGTCAGGTGGGCCATCGAGGCGGCCGTCTGTTCGAGCGCGGCGGCCTGCTGTTCGGTGCGGCTCGACAGGTCCAGGTTGCCGCTGGCGATCTCGCCGGCGCCGCCGTGGATGGCGCCGGTACCGCCGCGCACTTCGCCGACGATGGACACCAGGCTGTCGTTCATGTGGGCGAGGGCGCGCAGCAGGGCGCCGGTCTCGTCCTTGCCGCGGACGTCGATGCGGCGCGTCAGGTCGCCCCCGGCCACCGCCTCGGCCAGTTCGACGGCCTCGCGGATCGGACCGACGATGCCGCGCGTGAGGCGCCATGCGCAGACGACGCCGGCCACCAGCGCCAGCGCGCTGAGCACGCCGATCGTGCGGGCGCTGTCGGTGATCGTCGTCTCGATCTCGTCGGCGCTGGCGGCGATCTGTTCGCGCTGCATCTCGACCAGCCGGCCCACCGCGTTCTCGTAGGCCTTGGCGGCGGGCATGAATTCCTGTTCGAGCAGGCGCGCCGCCTCGTCGGCATTGCCTTCGGACTTGGCCTTGACGGCGCTGTCCTTGGCCACGGTATAGACCTTGCGCAGTGCGTTGATCTTGCTGAACTGCTCCCGTTCCTGCTCGTGCGACAGCAGCGGTTCGATCTGCTTGATCAATGCGCTGGCGCGCGCGGCGGTGGCGTCGGCATCGGCCTTGAAGAACGCGGCCAGGCTGGTGTCGGAACTCTTGACGACGGCGATCGTACGGCGCACGGCCCCGAAGGTCTGGGTGCGCCAGTCGGCGATCAGCGCCTGCTTGGCCATCGGCACCTCCAGCATCGTGCGCGTGCTGGCGGCCATCCTGTGCAGGTGCCAGACGCCGGCGGCGGCGATCACGAAGGTCATCGCCAGCACGAGGGCGAAACCGGCGCCCAGGCGTTTGCCGATATTGAGCGTTGCGAATACGGCCATGATTGTCCCCGGTAGATGTTGTAAATACTTTCGTCCATTCTACGGTTGTTTCTGGGAATAAACGTACTCAAACGTCGTGGCGTTACGTGGTTACAACAAAATTGCGAGTGACCGTTTCCGCAGCGCCCAAAAAAGGCGCTGTTCGCGTAAGTTAGTGAAGGGCGCCGCGGTCCGGCCGCTTGCCGAACTGGACCGCGGCCCGCAAGAGCAGCGCCGGTGTCGTCAACCGCTTGTCGTCCAGCATCCGCTGCCAGCCCGAGTAGTCGATCAGGTAGCGGCTGGCCACGCCACGAAAGCGCAGCAGCCAGGTCTTGAAGCGGCTGTGCCAGCCGTTCACGTTCTGCAGGTGGACCGCGCCGCGCGTGCGGATGCCGGCCCGCAGGTTGACCGCCTCGTGCGTGATGCCGGCCCTGGCGGCAAAGGTCTTGTAGGCTTGCGCTGCATCGCTGACCAGCAGGACATCCGGCGCCAGCACGGGCCGCAGGCAGCGCTCCAGCTGCGCCGCCGTCACCGGTCCGCGGCCGGTATGGAAATCGAGCGTTTGTCCGCTGCGATCGCGCGCTACCAACAGGCAGTCGTGTTCACGATTGACGCCACGGCGGCGCGCGACCCCGCCACGCTTGCGCGCCGGACGGTCCAGGGTGCGCGATCCCTTCTGCGACTCGAGCAGGTAGGTCTCGTCCGCCTCGACGATGGCCGACAGCGTCGGCGCGCGTGCGTGCATGGCGCCCGGAATGAAGCGGTGGCGCCAGCGAAAGCTGGTGGTGCGGTGCACGCCGGTGACGGCCGCGGCGTCGCGCACGGTACGCGATTCCAGCACGCACTGCAGGTATGCCAGCCATTTCTCCTTGAGGCGCAGGCGCGCCAGCGGCGTGCCGCTCAAGGCGTTGTAGCTGCGCCCGCAGCGGCAGCAACGATAACGCTGCAATCCGCTGGCGCTGCCGCAGCGATGGACGCGCGTGGCGCGGCAACGTGGACAGGGTGGCCGGCCGGCGGCCTGTTCGATGAGGGCGATGCATTCGCCGGGATCCGCGATGGAGGCCAGCAAACTGCGCAGGCGTGCGAGATCCTGCGTGCACAGCGGCAACGCTTCGAGCGCGGCAAGCACGTCGTCGAACGCCAGAGCCTGCATTGCTGCCTCCCCATGAGTTACCTCGACAACGGGTAAGACAGCCAGGACCGGATCCGGTTCGCACAATTAACGCGAACAGCGCCAAAAAACACCGCCGACCCCGGGCGGGGAGGGCGGTGCGTTCGCGCTGTCCCGGTCAGGCCGCCGGGCTGGCGTTCAGAATTCTTCCCACTCGTCGCCGCTGGTGGCGGCCGGGCGCCTGGCCGGTGCCGGGGCAGGCGTGGCGGCGGCCGGCTTCGGCGCGGCGATGGCCGGGCGCGGCGCCGCAGTCGGTGCGGGATCGGCGGCGGCGGCCGGCGCGGCCGGCGCCGCAGGCACGGCCCGTGCGGCGGGCGTCGTCATGCGGGCGGGCGCCGCGTGGCGGTCGACCTTGAACACGGCGACGGCCTGCGCCAGCTTGGCCGATTGTTCCTGCAGCGAACCGGCGGCGGCGGCCGCCTGTTCGACCAGCGCGGCGTTCTGCTGGGTGCCTTCGTCCATCTGGCCGATGGCGCCGTTGACCTGCTCGATGCCATCGGTCTGTTCCCGGCTGGCGGCAGCGATCTCGGACATGATGTCGGTCACGCGCTGGATCGCGTCGGCCACGTCGCCCATGGTGGCGCCGGCCTTGTCGACCAGGCGCGCGCCGGTGTCGACCTTGGCGACCGAGGCGGTGATCAGTTCCTTGATCTCCTTGGCGGCGGCGGCCGAGCGCTGCGCCAGCGTGCGCACCTCGCCGGCGACGACGGCGAAGCCGCGGCCCTGCTCGCCCGCGCGGGCCGCTTCGACGGCCGCGTTCAGCGCCAGGATGTTGGTCTGGAACGCGATGCCGTCGATGACGGAGATGATGTCGACGATCTTCTTCGACGACTCGTTGATCGAGCCCATCGTCAGGATCACTTCGCCGACGACGTTGCCGCCCTCGTTGGCGATGTTGGAGGCGGCGATCGAGAGCTGGTTGGCCTGGCGCGCATTGTCGGCGTTCTGGCGCACGGTGTCGGTCAGGTGGGCCATGGAAGCGGCGGTTTCCTCGATGGCGGCGGCCTGCTGCTCGGTGCGGCCGGACAGGTCCAGGTTGCCGCTGGCGATCTCGCCGGCGGCGCCGTGGATCGCGTCGGTGCCGCTGCGCACTTCGGTCACGATGCGCACCAGGCTGTCGTTCATGTGGCCGAGGGCGCGCAGCAGGGCGCCGGTCTCGTCGTTGGTATGCGCCTCGATGCGGCGGGTCAGGTCGCCGGCGGCGACGGTCTCGGCGAGCTCGACGGCATCGCGGATCGGCCCCACGATGCCGCGCGTGAGCAGCACGGCGCTGACGGCGCCGAGCGCCACGGCGAGGCCGGTCAGCGCCATGATCAGGGTGCGGTTGCCGGAAGTATCGTCCTGGAGGGCGGCGGCGGCCTTGCCGATGTTTGCCTGCTGCATCGCCACCAGTTCCTGCACGGCGTCCTGGTAGGCCTTGGCGGTCGGGGTGAACTTGCTGTCGAGGATTTGCGCCGCTTCCTCGACGTTGCCGTCGGCCTTGGCCTTGGTGACGGCGTCGCGCGCGCTCGAATAAGCCTTGCGCAGTTCGCCGATGCGGTCCCACAGCGCCTTTTCGGCGCCCGCTGCGATCAGCGGCTCGATCTGCTTGACGAGGTCGGCGGAGCGCTTGCCGGTGGCGGCGGCGTCGTCCTTGAAATAGGCGTTCAACGATGGATCGCTGCTCTTGGCGATCGCGGCGGTGCGGCGCACGGCGCCGAAGATCTGCATGTACCACTCGGTGACCAGGCGCTCCTTGGCCAGCGGCGCGGCCAGCACGGCGCTCGTGTGGTCCGCCGCTTCCTGCAGGCGCGACATGGCGAAGCCGGCGATCAGCACCGCCATCGCCAGGGTCACGGAAAAGCCGATCGCCAGGCGCTTGCCGATGTTGAGGTTGCTAAACAGTCCCATCATTGTCCCTATCCAGAAAATTCCATGTGGAAATACCTTTGAAATTGTACTGGTTGCGTGCGGGCAAGGTGACTTTTGGTGCACGCGCACACCAGGGTAGTGCGCATTTCCAACACTTTTGTGTTGTAAAGACTATGAATGCCATGCAGCATGACTTGAAACGCGCGGGCGGCCATGGAAGCGCAGTGGCTTGCCAAAGTGCAATGAGGAAGTATCGGCGCGATTAGGGTATAATTTCTATTTCCCGCGCGTGCCGTTCGGCACCTTCTGCACAATGACCAAATTCGTATTCGTCACTGGCGGCGTCGTGTCTTCCCTGGGTAAAGGGATCGCGGCCGCTTCCCTCGCCGCGATCCTCGAATCGCGCGGCCTCAAAGTCACCATGCTCAAGCTCGACCCGTACATCAACGTGGACCCGGGCACCATGAGCCCGACCCAGCACGGCGAGGTGTTCGTCACCGACGACGGCGCCGAGACCGACCTCGACCTGGGTCACTACGAGCGCTTCATCAGCACCCGCATGAAAAAGGTGAACAATTTCACCACCGGCCAGATCTACGAATCGGTGATCCGCAAGGAACGCCGCGGCGAGTATCTCGGCAAGACCGTGCAGGTGATCCCGCACATCACCAATGAGATCCAGGACTACATCCGCCGCGGCGCCGAAGGCGTCGATGTCGCGCTGGTGGAAATCGGCGGCACCGTCGGCGACATCGAATCGCTGCCGTTCCTGGAAGCGGCGCGCCAGCTGTCGCTGCGTTCGGGCCGCAAGTCGACCGCCTTCGTGCACCTGACCCTGGTGCCGTACATCGCCTCGGCGGGCGAGCTCAAGACCAAGCCCACCCAGCACTCGGTGCAGAAGCTGCGCGAGATCGGCATCTCGCCGAACGCGCTGCTGTGCCGCGCCGACCGCCGCATCCCGGACGACGAGCGCGCCAAGATCTCGCTGTTCGCCAACGTCGAGGAACAGGCCGTCATCTCGGTGTGGGACGTGGACACCATCTACAAGGTGCCGCAGGTGCTGTGCGACCAGGGCCTGGACGACATCATCCTGGACGCCCTCGACATCAAGGCCCCGCCGGCCGACCTGTCGATGTGGACCAGGCTGATCCACACGCTGGAAAACCCGAAGCACGAAGTAACCATCGGCATGGTCGGCAAGTACGTCGACCTGATCGAGTCGTACAAGTCGCTGACGGAAGCCCTGCGCCACGCCGGCATCCACACGGAAAGCCGCGTCAACATCGAATACATCGACTCGGAAGAGATCGAGTCGACCGGTTGCGCCAACCTGTCGAAGTACGACGCGATCCTGGTGCCGGGCGGCTTCGGCAAGCGCGGCGTGGAAGGCAAGATCATGGCCGCCCGCCATGCCCGCGAAAACAAGATCCCCTACCTGGGCATCTGCCTGGGCATGCAGGTCGCGCTGATCGAGTACGCGCGCCACATGGCCGGCCTGCCGAACGCCAATTCGACCGAGTTCGATCCGGAAACCGACCAGCCGGTCGTCGCCCTGATCACCGAGTGGCAGAACCACGACGGCAAGGTCGAGAAGCGCGACAACAATTCCGACCTGGGCGGCACCATGCGCCTGGGCGCCCAGACCTGCGCGGTGAACCCGGGCACGCTGGCCGCCGAGATCTACGGCAACGTCGTGACCGAGCGTCACCGCCATCGCTACGAGGCGAACAATTTCTACCTGCCGAAGGTCGAAGCTGCCGGCCTCGTGGTGGCCGCGCGCACCCCGAACGAAGACCTGTGCGAGATCATGGAACTGCCGCGTGAAGCGCACCCGTGGTACGTCGGCGTCCAGTTCCACCCGGAATTCAAGTCGACCCCGCGCAACGGCCACCCGCTGTTCAGCTCGTTCATCCGCGCCGCGCTGGCCCACCAGGCCGGCAACGCCCACCAACAAGCGGCCAACGGTCCGGCGCATGCGTCGGACGCCCTGCAAGGAGATGCAGCATGAAACTGTGCGACTTCGAGGTCGGTCTCGACCAGCCGATCTTCCTCATCGCCGGCACCTGCGTGATCGAATCGCGCCAGATGGCGATGGACGTGGCCGGCCAGCTCAAGGAAATCACCAGCGCGCTGGGCATCCCGTACATCTACAAGTCCTCGTTCGACAAGGCCAACCGGTCGTCGGGCAAATCGTTCCGCGGCCCGGGCATGGAAAAGGGCCTGGAGATCCTGGCCGACGTGCGCAAGGAAATCGGCGTGCCGGTGCTGACCGACGTGCACGACGAAGAGATGATCCCGCACGTGGCCAGCATGGTGGACGTGCTGCAGACCCCGGCCTTCCTGTGCCGCCAGACCGACTTCATCAACGCCTGCGCGCGTTCGGGCAAGCCGGTCAACATCAAGAAGGGCCAGTTCCTGGCGCCGGGCGACATGAAGAACGTGATCGAGAAGGCGCGCGCGGCCGCCGCCGAGGCGGGCCTGCCGGACCAGTTCATGGCCTGCGAGCGCGGCGTCTCGTTCGGCTACAACAACCTGGTGTCGGACATGCGCAGTCTCGCCATCATGCGCGAATCGAACTGCCCGGTGGTGTTCGACGCGACCCACTCGGTGCAGCTGCCGGGCGGCCAGGGCACCTCGTCCGGCGGCCAGCGCGAACACGTGCCGGTGCTGGCGCGCGCGGCCGTGGCTGCGGGCGTCTCGGGCCTGTTCATGGAAACCCACCCGAACCCGGCCTGCGCGCTGTCGGACGGCCCGAATGCGGTGCCGCTGGGCCGCATGAAGGAACTGCTCACGACGCTGGTCGACATCGACCGCATCGTCAAGAAGGCGGGATTCATCGAGTCCAACTTCGAATAAGTACTACACGCAAAACCGTCGCCCCCACGCAGGCGGGGGCCCAATTTTTACGCGCTGCCGTGATGCTCGCAAAATTGGGCCCCTGCCTGCGCAGGGGCGACGGTATCGAAGCCCAGGCTTCGATACCGTCGATTTCTTACTTTCTGGAGACTGAAGAACCATGAGTGCTATCGTTGATATCATCGGCCGCGAAATCATCGACTCGCGCGGCAATCCGACCGTCGAGTGCGATGTGCTGCTGGAATCGGGCGTGATGGGTCGCGCCGCCGTGCCGTCGGGCGCGTCGACCGGCTCGCGCGAAGCGATCGAACTGCGCGACGGCGATCCGAAGCGTTACTTCGGCAAGGGCGTGCTGCAGGCCTGCGAGAACATCAACACCGAGATCAGCGAAGCCATCATGGGCCTGGACGCCAACGAACAGGCCTTCCTGGACCGCACCCTGATCGACCTGGACGGCACCGAGAACAAGAGCCGCCTGGGCGCGAACGCGATGCTGGCCGTCTCCATGGCCGTCGCCAAGGCCGCCGCGGAAGAAGCGGGCCTGCCGCTGTACCGCTACTTCGGCGGTTCGGGCGCGATGCAGATGCCGGTGCCGATGATGAACGTCATCAACGGCGGCGCGCACGCCGACAACAACCTGGACATCCAGGAATTCATGATCATCCCGGTCGGCGCCCCGTCGTTCAAGGAAGCCATCCGCTACGGCGCCGAGGTGTTCCACACCCTCAAGAAGATCCTGCACAGCAAGGGCCTGAACACGGCCGTCGGCGACGAAGGCGGCTTCGCCCCGTCGGTGGCGAACCACGAGGAAGCCATCAAGCTGATCATGCAGGCGATCGAGCAGGCGGGCTACGTGGCCGGCCAGGACATCGCGATCGGCCTGGACTGCGCCGCCAGCGAGTTCTACAAGGACGGCAAGTACGTCTTGGCCGGCGAAGGCGGCCTGCAACTGTCGGCCCAGGACTTCACCAACATGCTGTCGACCTGGTGCGACAAGTACCCGATCGTCTCGATCGAGGACGCCATGGCCGAAGGCGACTGGGAAGGCTGGGCCACGCTGACCGCCGCGCTGGGCAAGAAGGTGCAACTGGTGGGCGACGACCTGTTCGTCACCAACACCAAGATCCTCAAGGAAGGCATCCAGAAGGGCATCGCCAACTCGATCCTCATCAAGATCAACCAGATCGGCACCCTGACCGAGACCTTCGCCGCCATCGAGATGGCCAAGCGCGCCGGCTACACCGCCGTGATCTCGCACCGCTCGGGCGAGACCGAGGACTCGACCATCGCCGACATCGCCGTCGGCATGAACGCCCTGCAGATCAAGACCGGCTCGCTGTCGCGCTCGGACCGCATGGCCAAGTACAACCAGTTGCTGCGCATCGAGGAAGACCTGGGCGACATCGCCAGCTACCCGGGCCGCGACGCGTTCTACAACCTGAAGTAACCGCCGTCGACGGAGAGGAAAGCGGTCCGACCGGCCCAGGCCGTGCGGACCGCTTTTCCGTATCCATCGGCGCATCACGTTTTCCGATTTCATGCGCATCATCTCGCTTGCCCTCGCCGTCCTGCTGTTGCTGATCCAGTACCCCCTGTGGCTGGGGAAGGGCGGTTGGCTGGCCGTGGCCGACCTGGAGGGGCAGCTCGACGCGAGCCGCGCCCGCACCGCGCAGCTGCAGGCGCGCAATGCCAAGCTCGAGTCCGAGGTGCGCGACCTGAGGGACGGCCTGGGCGCCGTCGAGGAGCGCGCGCGCTACGACCTGGGCATGATCAAGTCCAACGAGATCTTCGTGCAGGTGTTGCGCAAGGACGAGAAGCCGGCCGTCATGATGACCGTGCCGCCCCCGCCTCCGCCGCCGAAGGACAAGAAGAAACCGCAAGTGCCCCTCGACGACTGATGCCATGAACGACCAGCATACCTCCGACCCGGCGCCGCCGCTCGACACGCTCGACGCTATCGCCGCCTTCCTCGCCGCCGCCTTCGAGCGCGGCGATCCCGACGCCATTGCCGCCGCCCTGGCGGCCGTGGCGCGCGCCGACGGACTGCCGCACCTGGCCGCGGCCGCCGGCCTGCCGCGCGCCGGACTGGCCGCCGCGCTCGCATCCGGCGAGCTGGGCCTGGACGCCACGCTGGCGATCATGAAGGTGGTCGACCTGCATATGCCGGGATGATGTCGGCATGCATATGCCGACGACTTTTTGATAGCCCAATACACTTGTTCCCAAGATAAATAATTCTTGGGGAAACATGTCCAATCGCTGTTTCCACGCCTCGCTGCCCGTAGGGTGCCTGGTGTTCGCTTGCGTCGCCTCTGCCCGGGACAGAGGCGCCAGCGCAAATCCAGGTCCGGGCCAGGAAGAATGGGCAACCTGCCTTGCCGTGTCTTCCTGGACGCCCAGCGGCGCCTGCTGGGCTACCTGCCGCCGGAACCGCGCATGCTCGACGTCATGTACCGCGTCCGAGCGCGACGCCCGCTACGACGGCCTGAAGGCCTGCTTTCGCGACGGCGGCGGCAGCCTGCTGGTCGACGGCCGGCCGCCGATGCAGCGGTCGGCAGTGGCGCCGTGCCGACGTTCGATCCGGGCAAGGCGGCGGACGCAGCGGTGATCGAGTTCGCCGGGCCGCTCGACATCGTGACGATCGTCGGGACGGCGCCTTGCCTGGACGCCGGCGGCTGAGCGGGGCCGCCGCGACTCAACCGCCGGATTCCCTGGCCGGGAGCGCGTAGCCCGGATCCAGCAATCCGGGAATCGCGTCGCCTTCGTAGACGACGATCTCGCCCATGCTCTGCGCGCGCGCGACGATGCGGTCGCCATTGGCGACGTGGCTGCCGACCAGCGCGATCGGACGGTCGGCGAACGTCGAGGCATGGCCGGCGCCGGAGACGATCACGCTCTCGCTGCCGTCGGGATAGCGCACGCGGTCGCCCACGCAGGCGATGCGGAAATCGTCCGCATGCGGGTCGTGGCTGGCGAGCACCACTTCGCCGCCGCGGTCGGTGCGCGAGCCGAGCGTGGCGATCGGGTAACGGGCGACGACCTTGCGCGCCACCGTGGCGGCGCCGACGTCGATGGGTTTGCTTGTCTGTCCTGGTTCGCTGTCGTCGGCTGCGTAGGTTTGTTTCATCCTGGATCTCCAAAGCTGAATGGAAATGACCGCAATCATGTTTCCTTTGTATAAAAGCGACATGATGCCGGCACCTGATGCACGTACTCGTACACCGGTTCACATTGGAGCGCGATGTTGATTTTAGCCAATTGATTTTGCGCAAGTTAGCGCCCAACATCCGACGGATTCAGCACATTCCGACACCGGCCTTGCCGAGGTGCCGTAGCTCAACTACAACCGCTACCCATCCGCCGCGGCTCAGTCGACCAGCGTCTTGACCATCACGCGCCCGTCCGGCATCGGACTTTCCTGGCGCACCATCAGCTGGCTGCCTTTGGCGAACCAGAACGTCGACGCCGCGCCCGGCTGGTTGTAGTCGGTCTCGAGCACCCAGCAGTCCACGGGGCCGGCCGGGCCGGCGATCGAGGCCGAACCCGTCACGCGGAAGGTGTAGCGCTGCGGCGCCGCCTTGCCGCCCGGGTGGTAGAAATTGATGCGCGCGACGTAACCGTCGGCCAGGGGCAGCGCCTGCAGGAGTTCGATGTCGGTCTCGAAGTTGTAGGTCGGCTCGGGCGAGTGCACTGCCAGGTCCTTCTGGGTGTTGTCGGCCAGGCCCGGCAGGCCGGTGATCCTGTCCGGCGCAAACGCGAAGCCTTCGACGCTGCGCTTGCCGTCCTTGTCCAGCACGCGCTCGTGGGTGAGCGGGCGGAAGGTGCCGGCCTCGAACCAGGAATCGAAGGTGCGTACCGACGGCGCCGGCAGCACGGCGTCCCAGCGCTGCACGACATGCAGTTGCCGCTTGCCGTCGCGGTCCTCGAAGCGGACCTCGCGCATCCAGATGTCGATCGGCTGGCTGGCCCCGGTCGCGGGCACGCGCAGGAAGCGCAGGTAGTGGTGGGCGCCCGGCTTGAGCAGGTCGTAGCGCGGCAGCGGCGTGCCGACGTCGACGTCGTGCGGCGCGGCGAGGGCGGCGAAGGGAGAGGACAGGCCCAGGCTGGCGGCGAACGCGGCCAGCAGGCGTTGCGACGGGAAGGACATGGCGGCTCCATCGAAAGGGATGCCGACGAGTATCACGCCGAACGTCTTGCTATCGCAACAAAAAATGGATATGCATGCGGAGGAAGCGGCGCCGGACCCGGGGTCCGGCGGCTGCCGCCCGGGCTGGACCGCCCGGACGAGGGGGACGATGCGGAATTACGCCGGCTGGCCGCCGTTTTCCAGGAAGGAGCGTAGCATCCACGCGTTCTTTTCGTGGATTTCCATGCGGTCGCTCAGCATGCCGGCGCTCGGCTGGTCATTCGCTTCGTCGGCGATGCTGAAGGCATTGCGCACGGTGCGGATCACGGCTTCCTGGCCTTCGACCAGCTGGCGGATCATTTCCTGGGCGTTCGGCACGCCGGCTTCTTCCTTGATCGACGACAGTTCGACGAAGCGGGCATAGGTGCCCGGCGCGAAGTGGCCCAGCGCGCGGATGCGCTCGGCGATGTCGTCCAGCGCGTTCCACAGTTCGGTGTACTGTTCCATGAACATGACGTGCAGCGTCTGGAACATCGGACCGGTCACGTTCCAGTGGAAGTTGTGGGTCTTCAGGTACAGCATGTAGCTGTCGGCCAGCACGTGCGACAGGGCGTCAGCGATCTTTGCGCGGTCTTCGGTGGAAATGCCGATATTGATGCTCATTTGATGTTCTCCATGGCTGTTGAAGCTGCGGCAAAAACGCCGCGCCGATGAATGAAAGCTTATCACTATTGGCAAAGCGCGGTGGTTTATATTGCCAATCCGGAAGATAGGGTTTTTCGATGATCGCGCACGAAACAGCGGGGTCAGAGGCTTCGTTTGGGCAATTGCCAAAAACCGGGCTCTGACCCCGGCTCTGACCCCGGTTTGGGGGATGTCAATGCTTGACGTCGGATGCCGGCGCCACCGCGTCGGCCGTCGTGTCGCTGGCGAACAGCTGGGCGCAGTCGACCGCGTCGAAGCCGTAGTGCTTGCCGCAGAAGTCGCAGTTGATGCCCAGCTCGCCCAGGTCGTGCAGCGCGGAATCGACTTCTTCCTTGCCCAGCATCTTGAGCATGTTGCCGACCTTCTCGCGCGAGCAGCTGCAGTGGAATTCCGGGTGCAGCGGGTCGAACACGCGGATCGTCTCTTCCCAGAACAGGCGCTTGAGCAGGGTGGCGACGTCGGTGGTCAGCAGTTCCGGCTGCTTCAGGGTCTGGCCAAGCATCACGGCGCGGTTCCAGGTCTCGAGGTCTTCTTCCTCGGTGGCCTGCTTGACCTGGCCTTCGATCGCGCTGTTGCGCGGCAGCTTTTGCAGCAGCAGGCCGCGCGCCACCTGGTCGTCGGCCGCCAGCCACAGCCTGGTGTCCATCTGTTCCGAGCGCAGCATGTAGTTCTCGATGATGGTCGCGATATTGTCGCCCACCAGCGGCACCACGCCCTGGTACGGCTGCTGGCCCGGTACCTTGTCGCGCGGGTCGAGCGTGATCACGAAGCGGCCCTTGCCGCCGGCATTGAGCAGGTCGGTGACGGAGGCGTCGTCGGCCACCATGGCGCCGTCGCGCAGCTTGGCGGTGGCGCGCAGGTGCAGGTTGGCGTCGCAGTCGACCACCAGCAGCTTGACCGGGCCGTCGCCATGGATCTGCATCACGATCGAGCCGTCGAACTTCAGGTTGGCCGACAGCAGCGCGGCCGCGGCGACCATCTCGCCCAGCAGGGCGCGCACGGCCTTCGGGTAGTCGTGGCGCGACTGGATCTCGCGCCACGCGTTGGAAATCTCGACCAGTTCGCCGCGCACGGCGGCGTTGTCGAAGATGAATTTCTGCAGGATGTCCTTGCTGGTATCAGTCGTCATTCTTTATCCGATTTTCTTGAGTTCCGCCTTGAAGCGGCGGCCGCGTTCGACATAGTTCGCGGCGTTGCCTTGCAGGCGGAGCAGGTCTTCTTCCGTGAGGGTACGCACGGCCTTGGCCGGGCTGCCGATGATCAGCGAGTTGTCGGGAAATTCCTTGCCCTCGGTGACCAGGGCGCCGGCCCCGACCAGGCAACCCTTGCCGATCTTCGCGCCGTTCAGCACCACCGCCTGGATGCCGATCAGGGCACCGTCGCCGATCGTGCAGCCATGCAGCATCGCCTGGTGGCCGACGGTGACGTTCTTGCCGAGCACGAGCGGAAAGCCCATGTCGGTATGCATCACCGTGCCTTCCTGCACATTGCTGTTGGCGCCGATCGTGATGCGCTCGTTGTCGCCGCGGATCGTCACCCCGAACCACACGGTGGCGTTGGCTTCGACCGTCACCTTGCCGATCAGGTTGGCCGAGTCGGCGACATACGCCGATGCGTCGATCTCGGGCGCATGTTCGCCCAGCTGGTAAATCGCCATGGATGTGCTCGCGAAGAGTGGAAGGGTTGAATTGCCGCTATTTTACGTCCTCGCGTCCGCCACGGCCTCGTCTACGATCACCGCCATATGGGGCCATGCGGCGCGGCTTCAAGCGCTGCCTGCGTTCGCGCCGGGTTCGCGGGTATAATGCGAACGGTCGTACTTTTATTCGAGGCCCGCCATGACGCCATCCCGTTCCGACTTCCTGACCATCCGCGGGCTGCGCCTGCACGTGCGCCACTGGGGCAGGGAAGGGGCGCCGAAGCTGTTCATGGCCCATGGCTGGATGGACATGTCGGCGTCGTTCCAGTTCGTCGTCGACGCGCTGGAAGGCGACTGGCACGTGATCGCGCCCGACTGGCGCGGCTTCGGCCTGAGCGAGCGCACCGGTGCCGACACCTACTGGTTCCCGGATTATTTCGCCGACCTGGAGCGCATCCTCGACCACTATGCGCCGGACATCCCGGTGAACCTGCTGGGCCACAGCATGGGCGGCAACATCGTCAGCGTGTACGCGGGCGTGCGGCCGGAGCGGATCGCGCGCCTGGTGAACCTGGAAGGCTTCGGCCTGCCGGCCACGCGGCCCGAGCAGGCGCCGGGGCGCTATGCCAAGTGGCTCGACGAGTTGCGCACGCCGCCGGCGATGCGCGGCTATGCCAGCCTGGACGAGGTGGCGGCGCGCCTGCAGAAGACCAACCCGCGCCTGCCGGACGCGCGCGCGGCGTTCCTGGCCGGCCACTGGGCCGCGCGCAATGCCGAGGGCCTGTGGGAAATCCTGGGCGACCCCGCGCACAAGATGACGAGTCCGCTGCTCTACCAGGCCGAGGAAGTGCTGGCCTGCTGGCGCCGAATCACGGCGCCGGTGCTGTGGGTCGAGGCCGAGCATACGGACATGTGGCGCTGGATGGGCCCGAAGGAGCAGGCGCGCGCCGAGGTCGACCGCCGGCTGGCGCAGATCGCCGACGTCACGCCGCGCATGATGCCGGATGCGGGGCACATGCTGCACCATGACCAGCCCGCGTTGCTGGCGCGCATGATCGAGGAATTCCTGGCGGCGTAGGGGCGGCGGCGCTGCCGTCCACCCTGCGTCCCTGCCGGCGATACGTACACGTCCCGGGCGTTGCGCGTACAATGGGCTGTCCCGTCATCCGAACCGATCAGCTTGCCATGAAAGTCGACCTCCACTGCCATTCCAACGTCTCCGACGGCGTGCTCGCGCCGGCCGCGGTGGCCGCCTATGCGCGCGCGGCCGGCGTCGATGCGTGGGCGCTGACGGACCACGACGAAGTCGGCGGCATCAAGGAAGCGCGCGCCAAGGCCACGGAACTGGGCATGCGCTTCGTGGCCGGCGTCGAGATCTCCATCACCTGGGCCAACGAAACCGTGCACCTGGTCGGCCTGCAGGTCGACGAGGACGATCCGGTCCTGCAGCGCGGCCTGGCCGCCACGCGCGCCGGCCGCGATGCGCGCGGCCGCGAGATCGCCGCCCAGCTGGAGCAGGCCGGCATCCCGGACGCCTACGAGGGTGCGCTGAAGTTCGTCGCCAACCCCGACCTGCTGTCGCGCACCCATTTCGCGCGCTACCTGTGCGAAGTGGGCATCTGCGGCACGACGGCCGAGGTGTTCCGCAAGTTCCTGACCGAGGGCCGGCCCGGCTTCGTCCCGCACCGCTGGGCCACGCTGCCCGACGCGATGGGCTGGATCCGCGCCGCCGGCGGCATCCCCGTGATCGCCCACCCGGGCCGCTACCGCTTCGACGATACCGCCCAGGGCGCGCTGTTCGACGCCTTCCGCCAGCTGGGCGGCAATGCCATCGAGGTCGTCACCGGCAGCCACACGCCGGAGCAGTACGGCATCTACGCGGAGGTCGCGCGCCGCTACGGCTTCCTGGCGTCGCGCGGCACCGATTTCCATGCGCCGGGCGAAGCGCGCGTCGAGTTCGACAAGCTGCCGCCGCTGCCGTCGGACCTCAAGCCGGTGTGGCACGACTGGTTCTGAACGGGTACGCGTTCCGGACTGGATCGATCCTGCCTTGAATTTCCGGCAACCTGGCCTTATCTTGGCGGTCTGACAAGCAGTATCCACGATCAGCCCGGAGGTCAGCCACCATGAAACGCATCGTCCTGTTCCTTGCCACCAACCTCGCGGTGGTGCTCGTCCTGTCGGTCGTCCTGAACGTCCTCGGCGTCGCGCGTCCCGTCACCGGCGCCGGAATCGATGTGAACGCCTTGCTGGTGTTCTCGCTGGTGGTCGGCTTCACGGGTTCCTTCATTTCCCTGTTGCTGAGCAAGCCGATGGCCAAGTGGTCGACCGGCGCGCGCGTGATCGAGCAGCCGGCCAATGCCACCGAGCTGTGGCTGGTGAACACCGTGCGCGCGCTGGCCGAGCGGGCCGGCATCGGCATGCCGGAAGTGGCCGTGTACGACGGCGAGCCGAACGCCTTCGCCACCGGCGCCTTCCGGAACTCGGCCATGGTCGCCGTCTCGACGGGGCTGCTGGCGACTATGCAGCGCGACGAGATCGAGGCCGTGCTGGGGCACGAGGTCGCCCACGTCGCCAACGGCGACATGGTGACGCTGACGCTGATCCAGGGCGTGGTGAACACCTTCGTCGTGTTCCTGGCGCGGGTCGTCGGCTTTTTCGTCGACAATATGCTGTTGCGCAAGGGCGAGGGCGACCGCGGTCCCGGCATCGGCTACATGATCACCGTGTTCGTCTGCGAGATCGTGTTCGGCCTGGTGGCGTCGATCATCGTCGCCTGGTTCTCGCGCCAGCGCGAATTCCGCGCCGACGCCGGTTCGGCGCAACTGCTGGGTTCGCCGGTGCCGATGCAGCATGCGCTGGCGCGCCTGGGCGGCATGGCGCCGGGCGCGCTGCCGCAATCGATGGCCGCGTCCGGCATTACCGGCGGCGGCAGCGGCTGGGGCGCGTTGTTCGCCTCGCACCCGCCGATGGAAGCGCGCATCGCCGCCCTGCAGGCGCTGCGCCAGAGAGGATATGCACAATGAGCGCAACGAGCGCACGATGAAGGCACGATGACCCAATATTTCGAAATCCATCCCCAGAACCCGCAGCAGCGCCTGGTACGCCAGGCCGCCCAGATCATCGAATCGGGCGGCATCGTCGCCGCCCCGACCGATTCCGCCTATGCCCTGGTGTGCCGCCTCGACGACAAGAACGCCGTCGAGCGCCTGCGGCGCATCCGCGGCGTCGACGAGAAACACCACCTGACGCTGCTGGTGCGCGACCTGTCCGAGATCGCCCAGTACGCCCGCGTCGACAACCAGCAATACCGCCAGCTCAAGGCCGTCACGCCGGGACCCTACACGATCATCCTGGAGGCGACGCGCGAGCTGCCGCGCCGCGTGTCGCATCCGTCGCGCAAGACGATCGGCATCCGCGTGCCCGAGAACGCCATCCTGCTGGCGCTGCTCGACGAACTGGGCGCGCCGCTGATCGGCACCACGCTGCAGTTGCCCGACGACGAGCACGTGCTGTCCGATCCGGAAGAGGTGCGCGAGCGCCTCGGCAAGCAGATCGAGCTCGTCATCGACGGCGGCGCCGGCACGCTGGACCCGACCACGATCGTCGACCTGACCGGGCCCGAGCCGGTACTGCTGCGCGCGGGGCGCGGCGATCCGTCCGTGTTCGGCCTTTAGCATCGTCGTCCCGGCAAGGGCCGGGAGCCACGTGTGCATGCGTCTCGTCCGCGCGCGAGGAATCGGGGTCTGGCGAGGGCGGCCGGCGGGGTCCGGGGCGACGGCGATGACCGCGCCATCCGCCTCTTTAGTTGCTTTTACTTACCACTTGCGGCCGTCCGGCCCGCACGCTCTGATAGAATCGCGGAATGGATGAACTCATACGCAACCTAGCGGTCTACGCACTTCCCGTCCTCTTTGCGATCACGATGCACGATGCCGCCCAGGCTTTCGTCGCCAAGCGTTTCGGAGACAATACCGCCCACGCCGCCGGCCGGACCACCCTGAATCCGCTGGCCCACATCGATCCCATCGGCACCGTCGTCATTCCGGCCGTCATGTACCTGATGAGCGGCTTCGTGTTCGGCTACGCCAAGCCGCTGCCGCTGAACTATGGCCAGATGAAGCATCCCAAGCGCGACATGGCCTTCGTCGCGCTGGCCGGTCCGGGCGCTAACTTCCTGATGGCCTTCATGTGGATGGTGCTGGCGGTCCTGCTGCACATCTTCGACGTCCAGGAAGAATTCCCGAACCTCGTCGCTTCCGCCGGTGTCAAAACCAACCTGTGGCTGATGGCGTTCAACCTGCTGCCGATCCCGTCGATGGACGGCGGGCGCATCCTGTTCAGCGTGCTGCCGCACAAGGCCGCCTACCAGTTCGCGCGCCTGGAGCCGTACGGCTTCCTGATCCTGCTGGCGCTGATCCTGCTGAAGGTCGTCGGCTACTGGCTGTTCTTCGTCGAGTCGATCGCCGGGGTCGGGCTGCGGATCCTGATCACGCCGCTGCTGATGCTGGTCGGCGGCTGAAGCCGCCGCGCCCGGCTGGCCCGACAGAGCAAGGAACGTATGCATGCCTAACCGATTCGCCGACGCCTCCCCCTGGGTGCGCCGCTGGGCGCCCTTGATCCCGCAGGGAGAGGTGCTCGACCTGGCCTGCGGCAGCGGGCGCCACGCGCGCCTGCTGGCGGCGTTCGGCCACACCGTCATCGCGCTCGACCGCGACCCGCAGGCGTTGCTGGCGGCCCGGGGCGAGGGCATCGAGACGGTCGAGTACGACGTCGAGGCGCCCGGCAATCCGTGGCCGTTCGCGCCGCGCAGCCTGGCCGGCATCGTCGTCACGAACTACCTGCACCGCCCGCTGTTCGGAGCGCTCGCCGCGTCGCTGGCGCCGGACGGCGTGCTGGTCTACGAAACCTTCGCGCGCGGCAACGAAGCCTATGGCAAGCCGTCGAATCCGGACTTCCTGCTGATGCCCGGCGAACTGCTCGGCCTGGCGGGGCGGGGCGGCCTGCGCGTGGTCGGCTTCGAGGATGGCGTGCTGCGGGAGCCGCGCCAGGCGCGCGTGCAGCGCGTGTGCGCCGTCGGTCCCGCGTTCGATCCGGCGCGGGCGCAGCTCGACCATTTATCTGGGCGCGAATGAACCATAACCGCGGGCTATCCATTACAATCGGATTTTTATTTATCAACGGCACGACCAACTGATTATGATTAAGGGCAGCATAGTAGCAATCGTCACTCCGATGTTCGAGGACGGCAGTTTGGACAGGGATTCCCTGCGCAAACTGATCGACTGGCACGTCGCGGAAGGCACGGACGCGATCGTCATCGTCGGCACCACCGGCGAATCGGCCACCGTCAGCCCGGAGGAACACTGCGAACTGGTCAAGCTGGCCGTCGAGCATGTTGCCGGACGCATCCCGGTCATCGCCGGTACCGGCGGGAATTCCACCGTGGAAGCGATCGCGCTGACCCGCCATGCGAAGGACGTCGGCGCCGACGCTACGCTGCAGGTCGTGCCGTACTACAACCGTCCGACCCAGGAAGGCATGTACCGTCACTTCAAGGCGATCGCCGAAGCGGTCGACCTGCCGGTGATCCTGTACAACGTGCCGGGCCGTACCGTGGCCGACATGAGCAACGAGACCGTGATGCGCCTGGCGCCGATCGACAACATCGTCGGCATCAAGGACGCGACCGGCAACCTCGGCCGCGGCATCGAGCTGCTGCGCGACGTCGACCGCTCGTTCGCCGGGGCGAACAAGTCGTTCGCCGTCTACTCGGGCGACGATCCGACCGCGATGGCGCTGATGTTCTGCGGCGGCGCCGGCAATATCTCGGTCACCGCCAACGTGGCGCCGCGCGCGATGCACGCGCTGTGCGTGGCGGCGATGGCGGGCGAGATCGCCCGTGCGGTCGAGATCAACAACCGCGTGCTGTCGCTGCACGCCAAGCTGTTCGTGGAACCGAACCCGGTGCCGGTGAAATGGGCGCTGGCCGAGATGGGCAAGATGCCGGCCGGCCTGCGCCTGCCGTTGGCGCCGCTGTCCGCGCAATACCATGACACCGTTCGCGCGGCATTGCGCGAAGCCGGCGTCCTTTGATGAACGGTCTCCGGACCCTTGGATCTGCCTTACCAGCTTTAACTATGACGAATCGCAAGATGATGACTTCCAGCGCGACACGCACCGTGGCGCTGACTGCACTGGCGCTGAGCCTGGCCGCGTGCACGACCGTGTTCGAATCGGACAAGGTGGATTACAAGGCCGCCAAGAAGGCGGCGCCGCTGGACATCCCGCCGGACCTGACCCAGCTCCAGAAGGACAACCGCTACGCCGTGCCGGATGGCCGCGGCGTCGCCACCGCGTCCGGCTTCCAGCAGCAGCACACCGTGCAGCAGCCGGGCGCCGTCGCGCCGGGCGGCGAACAGATCGGCCAGGCGTCGACCGACAACATCCGCATCGAGCGCCAGGGCAACCAGCGCTGGCTGGTGGTCAAGCAGACCCCGGAACAGCTGTGGCCGCAACTGCAGGCGTTCTGGGCCGACTCGGGCTTCACCGTCGAGACCGAATCGCCGCAGACCGGCATCATGGAAACCAACTGGGCCGAGAACCGCGCCAAGATCCCGCAGGACTTCATCCGCCGCACGATCGGCCGGGTGTTCGACTCGGCCTACTCGACCGGCGAGCGCGACAAGTTCCGCACCCGCCTGGAGCGCCGTGCCGACGGGTCGACCGAGGTCTACATCAGCCACCGCGGCGCCGAGGAAGTGCTGACCGGTCCGCAGAAGGAAATCGCGACCTGGACCACGCGTCCGAACGATCCGGAACTGGAAGCCGAATTCCTGAGCCGCCTGATGGCGCGCCTGACCGGCACCAAGGTCAAGGAGGCCACCGCCTTCGTCGCCAACGCGCCGATGGAAGCCCAGCACGCCAAGCTGGAAGGCAGCAAGGTCGTCGTCGACGAGGGCTTCGACCGCGCCTGGCGCCGCGTCGGCCTGGCGCTGGACCGCGTGGGCTTCACCGTGGAAGACCGCGACCGCGTGCAGGGCATCTACTTCGTGCGCTACGTCGATCCGGACGCCGTCAAGAAGGAAGGTTTCTTCAGCAAGCTGTTCGGCGGCGAGGACAAGAACAAGGAAGCGCAGAAATACCGCGTGCTGGTCTCGGCCGTGCCGGGCGCGACCACCAGCGACGTGACCGTGCAGACCAACGACGGCAAGCCGGAAGCATCGGCGACCGGCGAGAAGATCCTCAAGCTGCTGGTGGACGAGCTGAAATAACGCGGACTTCGCGTCCAGGGAAAACCGGCCTGCGTGGCCGGTTTTTTTATGGCGCTGTTCGCGTCAATCGTGCGAGCCGGATCCGGTCCTGGGGGGGGCTTGCCCGTTGACGGGCATCATGCACGAGGCGGTCAACCGGCGGGCGGTCGACTGCGGGCGGGCGTTCGCACGCGCGGCGCGATCCACCTGCGGGACGCGCGACGCGGCCGCCCATGCGCTGCCTGGACGCGTGGAGGGGACCCGTCCACGCTGCGCGCTGCGCGCCGTAGGGACGAAAAAAAACCGGCCTTGCGGCCGGTTTCCTTTCGACCGGAGTCGAATTACTTGGTTGCCGGAGCAGCAGCAGCCGAAGCGGCGTCAGCAGCAGCCGAAGCAGCCGAAGCGGCAGCCGAAGCGGCGGTAGCAGCAGCGTCAGCAGCGGCCGGAGCAGCCGGAGCGGTTGCGTCGGTTGCCGGAGCAGCGACCGGAGCGGTTGCGTCAGCAGCCGGAGCAGCAGCCGGAGCTGCGGTTTCAGCAGCCGGAGCGACCGGAGCGGCTTCTTCTTTCTTCGAGCAAGCAGCCAGGGCGACGGCCAGCAGGGAAACGATCAGCAGAGATTTTTTCATGGTTTTTTCCTTAATATTCAAAAAGGTGGTGCGATGAATAATTACCGGTAATTATCGCTCGTCAGGAATTCTCGTAGCTTCAATACTTTGGAAAAAGTGCCTACAGACAACGGGAACCTTCCTAGCCCGATATTATAGCCAAATTTACTGAATCGCAATAGAAAACTCGTGTCAAGCTGTAACTATTGCCCAGCCCGATAATCTTCATATTGTTACAAGATGTGACTACATGTCACAGAGGCATTTTTCACAGTGAAAATGCCCAAAAAACCGGCTCACAGGCCCGTCGTGGCGGCCCGCAAGCCGGGCAGGGACTCGCCCCAGATCGCCGAAAATCGCTCGCGAGAAACGTCTATTTCTTGCGGTGCATCAAACGCCGCCTCGCCCCGCCAATGGTCGGCGTGGAAGCGGCGCACGATGTGCAGGTCGTCGGCGATGCAGAAGGAATCGGTGAGGTCGCGCAATGCGCGCGGGGTCAGCCGGCAGGCGATGGCATGCTCGTAGTCGCGCAGCAGGCGCAGGAAACGCGGCGCCGTGCGCTCCAGCGCCGTCGCCGTGTGCATCGCCAGGCGCAGCCGGCCGCCATGGCGCAGGAAGCCGCGCAGCAGCGCATCGGTCTCGGGGGCGCCGAGCGCGAATGGCGTGCAGTCGGGGTCGAACAGGTCGAGCGTGGCGCGTGCCCGCCCGAACGCCGTGCCCAGGTGGGCCTGGAACGCGGCGCGGGTGTCGAAGCGCTGGATCGCGGGCGCGGCCATGTCGTCCCGTCCCGCCGTCAGCCCAGTTCCAGCCAGCCGTCCTGGTACCAGGTGTACAGCGCTTCCAGCACGTCGTCGGAAGCCTGCGCCAGCATGGCGCCGTCCAGGCCGCGCTGGTTCGCCAGCACGTCCAGCACCGCCTTGTCGGCGCGCCCGACGGCGAAGGACTCGCCGTTGATGAACACGTGCTTGCCGCGGTACAGCATCAGCGTCTTGGCCGACAAGGCCAGTCCGCGCTTGGCGGCCTGCTCCATGAAGCGGCCCACGGTCAGCGGCTTGGCCACCGGCGTGAAGAACACATTGTGCTTCGGCTCGGACAGGTATTCGCCCAGGAAGATCGTCACGTCTTCCTCGTCCCAGCGCACCTTGTTGAGTTCCTCCGTGACCGTCGCCAGCATGTCGCGCGGGATCTCGGCCGGGTTCTTGGCCGGGGTCAGTTGCGGATCGGCATAGCGGCCCGGCAGGTCGATCGCGTCGGCCATGAACTGCAGGAAGGCTTCGCCCAGTTCCTGGAAGGACGGCGAGCGGAAGCCGATCGAATACGTCATGCACTCGCCTTCGGCGATGCCGTCGTGGGCGTAGTGCGGCGGCAGGTAGAGCATGTCGCCCGGCTCCAGCACGAATTCCTGTTCCGGCTGGAAGTTCGCGAGGATCTTCAGCGGCAGGCCCTCGACCAGCGCCAGGTCCTGCTGCGCGCCGATGCGCCAGCGGCGCTTGCCGTGCGCCTGCAGCAGGAACACGTCGTAGGAATCGTAGTGCGGACCGACGCCGCCGCCGTCGGTGGCGTAGCTGATCATCAGGTCGTCCAGGCGCGCGTCCGGGGCGAAGCGGAACTGGCGCAGCAGCGCATCGGCCTTCGGCTCGTGCAGGTTGACGCCCTGTACCAGCATGGTCCACTCGCGCTGCGTGCGCGGCGGCAGGTCGGTGAGCGGGCCGTGCTGCATGTCCCAGTGGCCGTCGACCAGGGTGATCAGGCGCGACTCGACGTGGTTCAGGCGCGCCAGCTCGGCCAGCTTCTCGAACTTGAGCAGCGGCTTGAAATTGGGGATGGCCTGGCGGATCAGCAGGGGTTTCTTGTGCCAGTAATCGCGGAGGAACTGGGCGGGGGTAATGTTCCCGAGGAGCGGTAGTTTTTGCATGCGGTCATTATACCCATGCGCGCGGCAAGGAATACCGGCGCTGGGGTTATAATCACTACCTTACCCTTGAAAGGAAGCGCAATGAAGATTGCCAAGAACACGGTTGTGTCGGTGAACTACAAGTTGTCCGACGCCCAGAACAACCTGATCGAAGACGGCGCCCAGCCGATGGTCTACCTCCATGGCGGCTACGAGAACACGCTGCCGAAGATCGAAGAAGAGCTGGACGGCAAGGAAGTCGGCTATGCGTCGACCCTCCAGATCGAGCCGGACGATGCCTTTGGCGACTACGATTCGAACCTGGTCAAGGTGGAGGACCGCAAGCGCCTGCCGGAGCCGATCGAAGTCGGCATGCAGTTCGAAGGCGTGGCCGAAGGCGCCGAGGACGAGCCGGTGATCTTCACCGTCACCGACGTGGCCGACGACAAGGTCGTGCTGGACGGCAACCACCCGCTGGCCGGCATGGCGCTGCGCTTCGAACTGTCGGTGATCGACGTGCGCGCCGCGACCGACGAAGAGATCGCCCACGGCCACGTGCACGGCGCCCATGGCCACCACCATGGCGACGATCATCCGGACATCGAGGACAACGAGCCGGGCGACCATTTCCGTAGCCAGCCGCTGCAGTAATACCGTCCGCAGCGCGCAACGATACGGCCCCTGCCGGCGCAGGGGCCGCGTCGTCACTGTCGTTCGCGCTTCCCGCCATCCGCCTTCGGATGGTCCTCTTCCTTCCCGCTCGTCCCCTCCACCCGGAACAGTGCCCGCGTGGCCGGCTCCACCGCCACCTCGACGGCCTGCGCGCCGGTCGACAGGTGGCCGACGTTGCCGCGCCATTCGATCGCCGGCCGCACCCCCTTGCCCAGCCGGCCGCTGTCGACCAGCAGCACCTTGCCGCGGAATTTCTGCGCCAGCGCCATGACCTGGTGGCGCGTCTCGGCGAAGCCGTCGTTCTCGGGCAGCGCGCGGCGCAGCAGGGCCTGCAGGCCCGTGGGTTGCGAGAACGCTTTCAGGTCGCCTTCGGAAAACAGTACCAGCGCCTCGAGCTTGTCGCGCCGGGCGATCGTGAACAGGCGGTTCAGCCAGAAACGGTTGGCGACGAGCCGGTCCTCGTACTCGCTGTTGCGGCCCGCCTCGGTGAGGTAGTGGTTGTTGTTGGCCGGGAGGTTGACGGCGGCGTACAGCACCTTGCCGACCGACCAGTGGGCATTCTCGGCATAGCTGCGAAAGCGCGGGCTCATCGACAGGCGCGTGAGCGCCAGCTTGCCGCTGCCCAGCGCGGCAGGTTCGCCGTAATACAGTTCGCGCAGGCGGTTCAGGCGCTCGATCGCGTTCGAGCGGCCCGCGCTGTTGCGGCAGGCGGTCCAGTCGCTGCCGGCCGGCAGCACCACGACCGGACGGCGCGCCGCGTCGACCAGCGCGCGTCGCTGCTGGTACAGCCGGTCGCTGCACGGCTCGTTGCTACCCTTGATGCCGGTGACGACGAGGAAGGCGACCGACTTGTCGTCGTTGTCCGCGATCGCCTGCTTCAGGCGCTTGTCGCCGTCCTCGGCCTGGCCGTGCCCGATCACCGCGAAACGGTGCGCGGCATCGGCTCCGTCCTGCGCGCCGGCGCCGGCTTTCGTGGCGCCGGCCGTCGTGGCGACGGCGCAGCACAGGACGGCGCCCAGCAGGGCGGCGATCGCGCGGACGCGGCGCATCAGCCGGCCGTCGCGGTGGCGGCCAACCGCTTCAGTTCGTACAGGCGTTCGAGGGCTTCGCGCGGGCTCAGCGCATCGGGATCGATGTCGTCCAGCAGCGCCAGCGCGGGCGAGGGCGCCGGGGTGGCCGCGGTGGCCGCGGTGGAATCCATGGCGCCCGGCGCATTGCCGGCATCGGCCGCATCGTCGCACGGCGGCGCGGCGAACAGGTCGAGCTGCGGCGTGGCGTCGAGCGCCTGCGATTCCAGGCGCGCCAGGTGCTTGCGCGCGGCGCGGATCACGGCCGGCGGCACGCCGGCCAGCTGCGCCACCTGCAGGCCGTAGCTCTGCGAGGCGGGACCGTCCTGGACCGCGTGCAGGAACACGATGCTGTCCTTGTGCTCGACGGCCGACAGGTGCACGTTGACGGCGCTCGGATGCGCCTCGGGCAGCTGGGTCAGTTCGAAGTAGTGGGTGGCGAACAGCGTGAAGCTGCGGCTGGCGTCGATCAGGTGGCGCGCGATGGCCCAGGCCAGCGCCAGGCCGTCGAAGGTCGAGGTGCCGCGGCCCACTTCGTCCATCAGCACCAGCGAATGCTCGGTCGCGCCGTTCAGGATCGTGGCCGATTCCGTCATCTCGACCATGAAGGTCGAGCGGCCGTTGGCCAGGTCGTCGGACGCGCCGATGCGGGTGAAGATGCGATCGATCGGGCCGATCGTCGCGCTCGCCGCCGGCACGTAGCTGCCGATGTAGGCCAGCAGCGTGATCAGGGCCACCTGGCGCATGAAGGTCGACTTGCCGCCCATGTTGGGACCGGTGATCAGCAGCAGGCGGCGCTCGTTCGACAGGCGGCAGTCGTTGGCGATGAAGCGCTCGATCTGCTTCTCGACGACCGGATGGCGGCCTTCGGCGATGGTCAGGCACGGGTCCGCGACCAGCTGCGGCGCGCACCAGTTGTGGCGCACCGCGTGGCCGGTCAGGGCCGCCAGCACGTCGACCTGGGCGATGCCGGCGGCGACGCGCTGCAGGCACACGATGTGCGGCGCCAGGTCGGCCAGCAGCAGGTCGTACAGCAGCTTCTCGCGCGCCAGCGCGCGGTCCTGCGCCGACAGGGCCTTGTCCTCGAAGGCCTTGAGTTCCGGCGTGATGTAGCGCTCGCAGTTCTTCAGCGTCTGGCGCCGGCGGTAGTCCTCGGGCACCTTGTCGGCCTGGCCGTTGGTGACCTCGATGTAGAAGCCGTGCACCTTGTTGTACTCGACGCGCAGATTGGCGATGCCGGTGCGGGCGCGCTCGCGCGTCTCCAGGTCGACCAGGAACTGGCCGGCGTTCTCGGACAGCGCGCGCAGCTCGTCCAGCTCGGCGTCGAAGCCGCGCGCGAACACGCCGCCGTCGCGCACCATGGCCGCCGGTTCCTCGGCGATGGCGCGCGCCAGCAGCGCGGCGCAGGCTTCGGGCACGGCGATGGCGTCCCAGATGTCGCGCAGCAGGCAGGAGTCGCCCGGGATGAAGCAGCGCGCCACCTGGTCGCGCAGGGCCGGCAGGTGCTTCAGGCCGTCGCGCAGGCTGGCCAGGTCGCGCGGCCGCGCGCTCAGCAGGGCGATGCGGGTGGTGATGCGCTCGACGTCCGGCATGTGGGCCAGCGTGGCGGCGATGTCGCCCAGTATCCCGTGGTTCGCCTCGTGCAGGGCCAGCGCGCCGATGGCCTCGTGGCGCGCGCGCGCCACCGACTGGTCGCGCCTGGCGTGGTGGATCCAGTGGCGCAGCAGGCGCGATCCCATCGCCGTGCGGCAGCCGTCCAGCAGCGAGAACAGCGTGGGCGACTCGTGGCCGCGGATGGTCTCGGTCAGTTCGAGGTTGCGTCGGGTGGCGGCGTCCAGGCCGATGAATTCGCTCTCCGATTCCACCGACAGGCTTTTCACGTGCTGCAGGCCGCGTCCCTGCGTCGACTGGGCATAGCGCAGCAGCGCGCCGGCCGCGCCGAACGCGGCGCCCAGGCCGTCCGCGCCGAAGCCGGACAGCGTCGCCACGCCGAGCTGGTCGAGCAGCGCCTTGTGGCCGTGCACGACGTCGAAATGCCATTCCGGCACGCGCTGGGTATGGCCGACGGGGCTGGCCTCGACCAGGTCGGCATCGGCATCCGCGCGCAGCACCTCGGCCGGCGCGATGCGTTCCAGTTCCTGCACCAGGCGGGCGGCGGCGGCGCGCGCGTCGCCGGCGAACTCCATCAGGCGCAGCGCGCCGCTGGCCAGCGACAGCCAGGCCAGGCCCGTGGTGACCACCTTGCGCTGCATGACCGTGCACACGGCCAGCAGGGGCCGCTCGGCCTTTTCCGGCAGCAGGTCGGCATCGGTCAGCGTGCCCGGCGTGACCACGCGCACCACCTTGCGCTCGACCGGGCCCTTGGACAGCGCCGGATCGCCGATCTGCTCGCAGATCGCGCACGATTCGCCCAGCTTGACGAGCTTGGCGAGGTAGGGATCGAGCGAGTGGAACGGCACGCCCGCCATCTTGATCGGATTGCCGCCCGAGCTGCCGCGCGCGGTCAGGGTGATGCCCAGGATGCGCGAGGCCTTCTCGGCATCGTCGAAGAACAGCTCGTAGAAGTCGCCCATGCGGTAGAACACCAGCATCGTGGGGTAGTCGGCCTTGATGCTTAAATATTGCTGCATCATGGGAGTGTGCTGGCTCTTGCCCGATTTGGTAACTTGCTGATCTAACGGCATGTTGTCGCCTAACTTCATGATTTCTTTGTGGATTTATTGCTGTGGTCGCTATGCGGGCGGCATCACGCGACATCAAGCGACGTCACTGCACTGCACGGATTGGCGTAGCTTCTAACTTCACCGGGAGCGGAAGCTACGCCGCGGTGTCTAAGCAGTGTACGAGCGCCGCCAGAAGCTACGCCAAACCTACGCTGGAAGAGTGAAATGTCGCTCGGCGCCGGTTGGCCGGGCAGCTGTCGCCAAGCGAGCACTTTACCATGTCCGCCAGGTCGATTGGCAGTGCGGGATGCCCAGGGGCGCCAGTATAGGAGAAAAGGCGCGCCGATTCTACGTCGGTGCCGGGCTTGCGGCGAGGCGACGGCGGTCAACTTGAACTCCCTAGGCGCGCACTACACTTGTTCGCGCGCTGGCAGGTTCTGCCAGCGCACGACGAGGGTAGCCGGCTAACTCCAGAAGCTACGCCTAACCTGCTACGAACCTACGCTGAGCCTACGCCGGGAGAAAACGTGACGGCATTCGATGCAAGAGCGGCCAAGTTACTGCAACCAGGCGATCATTACACGATGCCCGACTGTCCCGGGCTACGCTTTGAGGTATCGGCGACGGCGCGTGCCTGGATCTACAGGTACAAAAGTCCCGTCGATGGCAAGATGCGCCAGGTGAAGATCGGCGATTGGCCCGGCGTATCGGTACATGCTGCGAAAGCCGAATGGGAGAAGCTGCGAGACCAGCGGGCGAAAGGCGGAGATCCCGCCGTCGAACGGCGTGCCAAGCGTGCCAAGGAGGCGGAGGAAAAGAAGGAGGCCAGCGCACGGTCGGCGAGAAAGCTGACGGTACAGGCGCTGGTCGAGCTGTATTTGAAGGGGCATGTCGAGAGGAACCGGAAGCAAAAAGGCATCGACGAAACGCGGCGCACCTTGAATCACGCGCTGCGTGCCGTTAGCCCGGACAATTGGCCGGGTGAATTCGGCCGGCTCGATCCGGAAAAGGTGACGCGTGCGCAGGCCTTCAGTCTGCTGCAAGCGTTCATCGAGACACCGGTTCAGGCCGGGCGCGTCCGCCTGGAACTGGGGGCGGCCTGGGATTACGGTCATGATGCTGGCAAGCTTGGCGAGGAGGTGCCGAACTGGTGGCGCGTCATCCTGCGCGGCAAACTGCGTAGCAAAGGACGCAAGCGCGAAGGAGTGTCGATAGGGACGGGCAAGCGTTTCCTGACGCCGGCGGAGCAAGGAGCCTTGATTCGTTGGCTTCCCAATTTCTCCAAGAACGTCAATGATCTGATTACTCTTTATATGTGGACCTGCGCAAGGGGCGCTGAAATCGTGGCGATGGAGGTCAGCGAGATAACCGAAGAGGCGGATGGGCTTTGGTGGACGGTACCCAAATCGAAAACCAAGAACGAGCGACACGAGAAAGCCATGGACCTACGGGTACCGCTGGTTGGCCGCGCCGCCGATGTCGTTCGGCGCCGGATCGCCCTGGTGGAGAAGGGCTACCTGTTTCCGTCGCCTGGAAAGAGCGGGCATATGGAGCAGAAGGTGGTAGGGGTGGCGGTATGGACGCACCAGCCGTATTCGCAAACGCGTCCGGAACAGGCCAGGCCGCGACTGCCCGTGACGCATTGGGCACCTCACGACTTGCGCCGGACAGGCCGTACCCAGTTGTCCGCATTAGGGTGCCGCAAGGAGGTCGCCGAGGCCGTGATTGGACACATGCCGGACGGTATCGCAGGGGTGTACGACAAATACACATACGATCGCGAGCGGCGCGAATGGCTGACCAAGCTTGCTGAGCATTACGAGCAGATGGCGCGGGGATAGCGGCCTTACCTTTCGTCGATCTTGGTTCGCGACGTGTTCGAAGGCGGCGGCAAGTCCGAAATCGGCCGCTGCTCTGCCCATTCTTCTATTTCTCGAAAGAGCCAAGCCACACGGCGGTTCGACAATTGCCGCGGCTTCGGAAAACTACCATCGCGGACAAGGCGTTGAATGGTCGCGATGGCCAGCCCGACAATGAACGAAACCGCATCCAATTCGAGATACAGTGGTTTGAGTAGAGGCGCTTGTTTCACTCGATCGTTCGATTTCGTGGTCGCCTTGGCTGCCGGGTGTGCGCTCATCGGATCATCCATTCGATTCGGGTGTTATTCGTATGGTATAAAACTGCAGGCGCTTAAAGATGTGTTCGCTCAATGAGTGAAACTTATTCGCTCAGCTTATTGATATCCGTGACTGTCCAGGACGCGCAGGAGATTCGCGCCTTCCCATGATCCAGGCCGACTGTGCGTCATGGCTGCGTCCTCGGCCAGCATGGCAATCAGCTTTGGAACGTCCAGCTTTCCGTGCGTTGTAGCTCCATGGTTTTTGTTATCGGCCCGATTGCAACGATTGACCACGGCAAGAAGATCTGCGTACATACCTGCGGCCAAGCCGATGGCAACTGCAATCGGCGTGCCCATGGCAATTGCGGGATTGGCAGAATGAGAGGCCTGTAAGGTCTGCATGTCTGCTGGAGCTTGATTGCGCCTGGATGCCGCGATGCGTTGCGTGTCTTTTTCGGCCAGAGAAATGTGGACGCGATCGCTTTGTGATGCATCGGATTTCGAGAATAAGAAGTTGATCGTCGGTTCGAAACTGTATTCGATCTCCCCGCGTTGCTCCTCGGCATATAGCAACGCACCATTCAGGTTAATGGACACGGTGCCCTCAGGATTGCAGCCTTGAAGCGCGGTAACCAGGTCGCCGATTCTCATGATTTTTTCCATCGCCATCTCCATTCGCAAAGGTGCAAGTGATACAGCGTGTATTTTGGAATGCCGTTGGATTCATGCAGGCAGCTTTGTCGTGAAAGGCCGGCATTGTCTTCGTCTTCAATGCTTCAACAACTTCATTTCCGCAGCCAAGACCCAAAGCGCACGATTCAGCCTCAGGTCCTGGTCGATGCCGGTAACTGCCCGCGTCGTGACGCGCCGTCCATCGGAGGTACGACCACGGACGCCGCCCTTCAGCATCTTTTCCTGTACGCGGTTGAAGGTCTTCCAAAGGTCGTTTCCGACGTCCTCGGAACGCCAGGGCGCGAGGATCTGCTGACCGGTGACCGGCGCAGGCTCGCCATGCGGGTCATACTTCAGGGCCAGCGCCGCCCTGGCGAACGCCAGCTGTTCGCCTTCGTCCAGCGGCAGCGACTTCATATCGTCGATGTGCGAGTCGATTCGCTCGAAGTCCTCGACCACGCGGAACGCTCCTTCGATCACGTTGTCGACGATATTGCCCTTGTGGGTAACGCGGATGTCATTCTGCATGTCGCCGCACACCATGCCATTGCAGCAGACGAAGCGGAACGTCCCGGCCAGCATCTGGTAGCTGCTGGTGCCGTCGTGCGAATTCAGCAGGATGATCTCGTTGGCCTCGCTGCTGGCGATCTGGCCCGCATGGCGCAGGCGCAGCATGTGCTTCGTGTGTTCGCGCTTGCCCTCGTCCCTGCACCTGGCCTGGCATGCCATGAAGGGCATGAAGCCTTCGCTGCGCAGCTTCTCCAGGACATGGATCGTCGGGATGTAGGTGTACCGGTCAGACCGGCTGTCGTGTTTCTCGGTCGCGAAGATCGACGGCGCGACCCTTGCGATTTCCTCGTTGGCGAGCGGCTCCTCGGAGCGGACCGACGTGCGGCCGCGGCCGAAACGCGTTGCAAGTTTCATGTCAATCTCCCTAACGTGAGTTAAACAAGATCTGGAAACCGGGCATTCGGGACCGGGAGCCATACGCGGGCGTGAACCGATACGTTCACTCGTCCTTCGAATAATGCGTGTCCGGCTGTCGATCTTCGGGAACGTGCCGAGGACTTGTCGCCGACTGCTTCCCCGTCAGATTCAGTATAGGTCTTTTAGACCTAATCGCTTTGGCATGCATCAAGGGTTTGGGCGGCTCGACGAGACCTGCCTCGAGCAGCATCAGGCGCCAGGTCGCGTAGTCGATCTGAGCATGGGATCTTGCGGACGGTGGTGCGAGCCAGCGCCGGACGGCCCGGCCATTCTTCACGCCGACAAGGAGGGCAAGTTCCTCGGCGGTCGTTCCCAGCAGATGCATGACGGTGCGCACATCCTCCGGCCCAGGCGGACGATATCCGGGGTCCGCATAGAGGCACAGGGCCTCTCCCGCCAATTGCCATGCCGGACCGGGTTCCTTCCCTCCATCCTGGCGGACCTTCTTGGCGCCTGTACCTGAAGTTTTATCCATGATTGCCCCCTTGTTGTTCGATGCGTCGATATGGCGCGGCCGCATGGCCTGCCGCCTGCTACGCCGGGTCTAATGCATGTCCGGCAGGGGCGGAGGCAGGTCCTCCGCCCGTTCCCGCCTGACACGTGCGTTGACCTGTTCGACGAGGGCACGCTGCATCCTGCGTCGCTCCGTGTCGAGCGCTGGCAGTTCGCGGGCGAAGCGTTCCACCTTCTCGGCGAGCTCCGTATCGCCCTCCTGGCGCAAGGTGGCGGCGTTCCTGGCCAGTTCCTTCAACACGTCCCGCCGACGCGCGGCCATCGCTACTTCCCATGGCTTCGGTTCGGTCTCGTTCCTGCGAAGGTCGCCCGTCGCTTCGGCGAAACGCCGTGCCTCGGCGGTGGATACCTCGCCCCGTTCCCGGATGTGGTATTCCGCGCTGCCACGCGCCTTGAGCGATACCCCCCGTTCCGCCCTGGAAGTGGCGTTCGCCTCGATGCCCCGTGAGCGAAGCTCCGCCGCGAATGCCTCCCGCCAGGCACGCAGGGTTGTCTTGCGGATGTGGAGCCGTTGCCCGTCCTCGTCCTCGGCACGCACGATCACATGGACGTGAGGATGCGGCGGCGGACTGTCGCTGGGGTCGGTCTCCGGCGTGTGCAGCACCATGAGGTACTGGCGCCGGACGAAATTCTCCTGGGCGAAGGACTGGACCGCGGCGAACAGCTTGCCAGGATCCGTCCTTGCCGGCATCGAGAAGATCACGTTGAACGACTGGTGCATCTGCTCGCCTTTCCGGTCATGGGTACGCTGCAGGTCGAGATCCCAGGAGGCATGCGTCGTCCTGATGTTCTCGCCGCCCTGGATACGTTCACCTCTCTCGTTCGCCGCGATCAGCATGCCCTTGCGCGAGATGTAGTTCATGTATCGCATGACGCCAGCAATGGTCGTGCCGCCGCCCTTGACCTTGATGACGACTTCGGGAACACGCGCCACGGTACGCCGCAACCGTTCCTTGGTCGCTTGCCAGTCGCTGCCGCCATGCCCGGGACTGGCCTGCGGCCTGTAGACAAGCCGGCGCAGGCCCGACTTGCGTCCGCCGCGCTCGGGTACGATCTCGCGTTCACTGGACATCGGTCGCTCCCCAGGTTCGCAGGTTGGCATGGACCAGGTCCTTGACCGCCGCCGTCTCGACGTCGAGCAGCATCCTGACCAGCTCGAAGTCGAACGCGGACAGGTCGGCACGGTCGGGATCGATGTTGACTTTCCTGGCGATCTGGTTGACGTTGCGACCGATATCCGCCAGCTGCCGCGCGACCTGCCGCACCGCGTTGACCTCGTCATGGCACAGCACCGGGAGGCGGTCGACATGCGCGTACAGGAGATTTGCCAGATAGGCGCTGCGATACCACCGGCGCTGCGCCGCCAGGCGCCCCAGCTCGTCGTAGTAGTAGGGTTCGAGCCGGACATACACCTGTTCCGTCTTCGCGCCGGCATGGGCAGCCGCATGGCCCATCGCCGGCAATCCAGGCGCCTTCGTGGTTACGACCTGGCCGCCTTTCTCCGCCCTGATGAAATCCGTAATCAACGCACCAGCGAGGCGCGATGTCGTCACGGATCGCGATCGTGCGATCGCATCGAATACCTGCTTCGTCTCGCTATCGACTGCTGCTCCGATCACTGCCATGACAGTTCTCCCGGTTGGCCAGCCTTGGAAATCGGGCTGCTCCCGTTTCTTGCCGGCGTTTGCGTTCAACGGTTCTTTGCTGCTTTCGGTTTTAGGTGGGCAGGATAGACTATCGTCTGGGGTTGTTAATCCTCGCGGATTAACAGACCGGTCCTCGTCCCTTCGGGACTGCGGGACAATCTCGCCATGGCGCTCACACCTCGGTAATCACGACGACATCGGACGGCGCCAGTGCGCGAATCGCCGCGCCCAGCGCCAGTTCCAGTGCGACCGCGGCAAATGCAAGCGCCGCGCCCGCCCACATGGGCGTGCCCAGGTCACGCCTGAACAGTGCGCAAAAGCCAAAGAGCAGGACCCCACCAGCCGCCCCCAGGCGCAGCACCGGCAGAAGCAACCTCGACACCAGCACCAGGAGCACGAACGCGGCCGACCGCAAGACCTTCACCGTAGCCCTGGCCGACATCCCGAGCAGGGAATCCTCTCTTCGCACGACAGCCTCCCGGCATTCGCGTTGCAACATTCAATGGCCGGCGACGACCGCCACGACGAGGGTATCCGCGAGACGAACCTCCGCGACTTCCCCGTCGCCGTAACGGATCCTCACGACGCTTTCCTCGTCCACCATCGCCTCGCGTCCGCTGTGTTTCACCTTGACACGCAGGCTCCTGTCCGACTGGCCGACCCGCGGGGCACCGGCATGCCTTTCGCGCCGCGTATCGTCGTTCGGCGAACCTTCCCCGCCAGTTCGCCTCGCGGTTGAATCCGCCGGCGCAGCACCGTGTTCCTTATCGATTGCCGCCGTTCCGGCATCGTTGGAGGAAGGCTCCGGCACCGTGAGAGCGACAGAAGCGGACTCCGCCAAGGGCGGGGCACCAGGCGAATCAGCATGCCCCGCAACGGCCAACTGTTCGTCATGACGAACTATGTTGTCGCACTCCACGACGGTCCCGAGCGTATCCCCGATGGCGCCGGCCTGTCCCGCCAACTGTTCGTCATGACGAACTCTTTGCCCTAACTCGAAAATGGCTTCACGTGTCACTTCGATCCCGCTGGCGCACCACGCATCCACCTGTTCCGGAAACTCGTCGTGCAGCCGGCGCAGGTCGTACAGCGTGCGCGCCGACGCCACGCCGTTCGCGTACGCCTTCTCGACGCAGGCCGGCGACTCCAGCAGCGCGAGGTGCTCGGTGACATAACTCTTCCCGTAGCCCAGCCGAGCCGCGATCGCACTGCGCGTCTCGCCCGCGTCCATGCGCCGGCGAATGAACAGCGCCATCTCCATGGGCGACAGGTCGGCCCGGTGGAGGTTTTCCGTCACCTGCGTGTAGCTGTCCGGTGTCCTGTGCACGAACGCCGGAATCGCCCGCAGGCCGGCGATCAGCGCCGCGCGAAACCGCCGCTCACCGTAGTTGATGATGTAGCGTCCGGGCGCTGCCGGATCGGGCTTCACGGAGATCGGCTGCACCACACCTTCGGCGCGGATGCTCTCGGCCAGTTCCTGCAGCGCGGCCTCGTCGAAGTGCTGGCGCGGCTGGCCGGCATCGCGATCGATGGCATCCAGCGGCACCATCAACGGTTCGCCGGCGGCGGGCTGGGCGACTTCCGCCAGGCCGGTCAGGTCGAGGTTCATGATTGCGCCTCCATCCGGTCAAGCAGCATGCGGAACACGGCGCGCATCTCGACGGCCGCCTCGCGGGCGGACGTCTTGGTGCGACCGTCCGTCTCGCTTTTCAGGCGCCAGACCGGCGTCTTCGCGGCAGACGCCTCGCGGTAGGCCGAGCGGTCGGCGATATAAGCCGGGAAGATATGCTGCGGATACCTACCGAGCAGGGCCTTCAGGCTCTTCACCTGCGCCGGCTGGCGCGAGTCGTATTCGTTCGGCAGGATGCCCAGGTTGACCAGCCCCGGATTCCAGCTGTTCCTGATGGAGACGACACGCTTGAGCACCTCGACCGACACGTCGATGCTGTCCTGGTCGATCTTCGTCGGGATGACAGCGAAGTCGCTGACGAAGAGGAGGGCGTTGGCGATGCGGCTGTTCGATCCGGCCGAATCGATCACGAGATAGTCGAAGCGCGGCGCCAGTTCCGCCAGGCGCATGCGCAGGTTCGATACGAGCTGTGCGTCGCTCGCGCCGGCACGCTCCACGGCGCGCAGTTCCGCCTTGTCCGCCGGGAGGACCGTGATCGCGCCGGTCACGTCCGGCAGCACGACCGGCGCGTCGCCGAACAGCTGGCTCGCGCCCGCGCCCACCTGCACGTACTCGCTCATCACGCGACTGTAGTTGCCCTGTTCGTCGCCGTCGACGCCGAGTACGCGCTTGCCTTCCTCGGCAAGGTAGTGGGTGAAGTTGAACGCGGTGTTGGTCTTGCCGACGCCGCCCTTCTGGTTGGCCGGGATGAATGTCTTCACTTTTTCGCCTTTAGATTTTCACGTGCGTTACGTTCCATCTCCCTGACGAGTTGCGCCATCTCCGGAGGCAGGACCACGCTGACGCTGACCCATCCTTCCGGCCTTGCGCCGTGCGTGATGTGGTATTCCCAGGCGCTGCGCACCATCGAGCTCACCGCCACCGCCGACACATCCAGTTCCGCCGCCACATCCTTCTGCGGACGGCCGTCCACGAGGATGGCCCTGATCGCTTCCACGTTCCTGTCCTTCATGCGCGCCAGCTGCGGGCGGATGGCCTCGAACTCCTCCGTGGTCAGCCTCTTGTTTTTCCTCATACACACCTTTCTGTGGCAGGGAAGGCGCTGATCCATGACGCCCAAGTGTACTTAAATAAGGTGTTAATTAAACACCTGATTGAATGATACTCATCAAGGGTAACGGCGAAGACTTAGCCTATCGTCAGGGCCATGTCACCGCAAGGAGCCAACCATGAGTTTGCTTCCAAGATCGCTGATCTTCTGCGCAATATCAGTGTGTTCATTGGCAGCGGGTAACGAACCGTTCCCCGTTGTCGACAAAGCCGTACAGCAGGCGCGCGACATCGATCGCCGCGCCATCCTCGAGACCGAACTCGCCGCCGAGGAACAGGCACTGGGCTTGGCGCGCGCGGCGCTGGCCAAGATGCCGGGGGATCGGGCCCTTGCCGACGCGCACCGCCACGAGGAGAACGTCAAGGCATTGCGGCGGGAACTCGCACGCCTGCAGGAGGCAATGCCCGTCCGCGTGAATGCCCGCAAGGCGCCGGCCGGCGACACCGTCGCCGCGCCGGCCAGGCATCAATCCTCCCAGGCACCGTTCTGGGATGTCTACCGGCGCAACGCGCCACCTGTCGATGTTCAACCACCACCTGCAAAGGAACTGCCATGAAAACCGCTCGTACGTTGCAGCCCGTCCTGTCGCGCGCCGTCGTCGCCTGCGGCCTGATTCCCGGACTGGCGTTCGCCGCGCCGCCGTTCGCCAACTCGGGAACCCTGCTGAAGACGGACCTGATCCAGACGCTCACGCCGTTCGCGGGCATCGCGGTGCTCGTCGTCGGCGTGCTGTGCCTGATGGGACGCGTGAACTGGGGCTGGTTCATCGGCGGCCTGGTCGGCGTCGCCATGATGTTCGGCAGCGACCAGATCGTGACGTGGTTCCGGACCCTGATGGGAGTCTGACATGGATGACGACGGCATCAAGATCGATCCGCTTGCCGTCGGCCTGACGCGACCGGCAATGAAGTGGGGTGTCCCGTATCCGGCACTGATGCTCAACCTCATCGCCTCGGTCGAGGCCCTGGTCTGGACCAGGAGCCTGCTGTGGATGCTCATCTGCGTTCCGCTGCACGGCATCTGCTACCTGGTCTGCCTGAAGGATCCGCGCGCCTTCGAGCTGCTCCTGCTGTGGCTGCGCACCAAGGCCAACTGCATGGTCGCGACGCTCGGCTACTGGGCCGCCTCGTCATACAGCCCGCTGGAACCGGGCGGGCGCATCACCTTCATCCAGCGCTGGCGCGTCCAGTCGCGCCTGAAACGGGAGAACAAGCATGCCGAATCCTGAACGGAAAGGCGGGCGCCGCGCCGGCGCGGCCCGCCGCGACCTGCCGCAGTCGCGGAACATCCCCTACGATTTCCACCTGACGCCCGACGTCGTGCTGACCGGCGACGGCGACTATGTCTGCGTGCTGCGCCTGGGCGGCGCGGCGTTCGAATGCGCGTCCAACGCAGAACTGAACAGCCGCCACGACCGGCTGAACCGGATCATCCTGAGCCTTGCCGATCCGCGTGTCACGCTATGGCAGCACATCGTCCGGCGCGAGGAAAACCAGTACCCGGACGGCGCCTATGCGCCCGGATACGCAAACGACCTGAACGAGCGCTATGCCGGGAAGATCGGCCGCGAACGGTTGATGGCGAACGAACTGTACCTGACCGTCGTGTTCCGGCCCAGCCCGTGGTGGACCGGCGGTGGCCTGGGCAGGCTGTTCTTCGCACGCACGCCCGAGGCGATCGAGGCGGAGCGGCGCGAGAACGTCGAGGAGCTCGACGCGATCGTCGACGGTCTCGTCGCGGCGCTGCGCCATTACGACGCCGAACGGCTGGCGTTGTACGAGCGCGGCGGCGTGTGGTTTTCCGAACCCGCCGAGTTCTTCGGCTACCTGGTCGGCGGCACGTGGGAGCGCATTGCGCTGGCGCCGTGCCGGCTGCGCTCCCTGGTCGGCACCGCGCGACCGCTGTTCGGCGCCGAGACCATCGAGATTCGGAAGGCGGGAGAGACCAGCTTCGCCGCGATGCTGGGCATTAATGGCTATCCGGCCGAGACGCACCCGCTGTTCCTGGAAAGCCTGCTGACCCTGCCGTGCGAGCTGGTGGTCACGCAGTCCTTCACCTTCTCGCGCAAGGATGTCGCGCTGGAGGCCATGCGCACGGCCGGAACGCGGATGGAAAACGCGGGCGATGCGGCCGTGTCGCAGCGGGAGGAGCTGCCCGACGCGGCGGACGACCTCGCATCCCGCCGCACGGCCATGGGTGCGCATCACTACAGCATCCAGGTCAAGGGTACGACCCTGCGCGAGCTGAACCAGAACGTCGACAAGGTACGGGCGGTGCTGACGGAAGGCGGCATCGTCACGGCCCGCGAAGACCTCGCCTGCGAGGCGGCGTACTGGGCACAGCTTCCGGGGAACCACCGCTACCGGCCGCGCCTGTCGCTGGTCAGCAGCCGCAACGCCTGCGGCTTCATGCCGCTGCATAACTTCCCGCTCGGACGGCGCAGCGGTAACCACTGGGGCGATGCCGTCACGATGCTGGTCACGGCGGCGGGTACGCCGCACTACCTGAACCTGCACGCCGCCGACCCGAAGGCCCCGAACGGCGGCAACAAGAAGGACGTCGGCCACTCGATGTTCCTCGGCCCGACCGGCTCCGGCAAGACCGCGGCGGCCATGTTCGTGCTGACCATGATGCAGAAGTTCGGCATGACCTCGATCCTGTTCTCGAAGGACCGCGATACCGAGATCGCGGTGCGCCGCCTGCGGGGCCGGGTCTACCGGATCGAGCCCGGCGTGCCGACGGGCTGGAATCCGTTCAGCCTGGATCCGGAGGAGACCGGGACCCTGCCGTACCTGCGGCGCCTGGTACGCAGGCTGGTGTCGCGGCCGATGCTGACGGAGGACGGCATCGAGGTCGACACGAGTCCGTTGACCGTGTCCGAGGAAAAGGAACTCGACTACGCGATCGACGCGGTGGTGCGCCTGTCCCACGAAAACCGGCGGCTCGGCCGCGTGCTCGACTACCTGCCGAAAGGGGCGGAGAGCGTGTACGAGCGCCTGCACAAGTGGTGCCACGCACGCGAACCCGGCCGGAAGGACGGCACGCTGGCCTGGGTCTTCGACAACCAGGCGGACACGCTCGCGTCCAGCCTCGGCTCGATCCGGATCACGGCGTTCGACGTCACCCGCTTCCTCGACGACCCGGAGTTGCGCACGCCCATCAACATGCACCTGTTCTACCTGACCAGTCGCCTGATCGACGGCCGCCGCCTGTCGGTGTGGATCTCGGAGTTCTGGAAGGCGCTGGGCGATGCCAGGTTCGCCGCCTTCTGCGACGACATGCTGCGCACGCTCAGGAAGATGAACGGCTTCGTCGCGCTCGATTCGAACTCGCCCGGCGACGCCATCAACCACAGGATCAGCCGGACCCTCATCGAACAGGTCGCCACCCTTTTCCTGTTCCCGAATCCGGGCGCCCGCGAGAAGGACTACGTGGACGGACTGGGCCTCTCAGGGCGGGAGTTCGAGATCGTCAAGACCGAGATGCCGGAGGGCAGCGGCATGTTCCTGTTCAAGCAGGGACACCACTCCGTGGTCCTGCGGCTGCCGCTCGACGGCATGGACGAGGACCTTGCCGTGCTGTCGGCACGCACGTCGAACCTCCAGTTGATGGACCGCCTGATGGAGCAGTACGGCGAGGACGTCGACGACTGGTATCCGCACTTCATCAACGAAAGGAGAACGTCATGAAATCGAGGAACCTCTTTATCGCAATCGCGCTGGCGGCCGGCACGCTCCCGGCGCACGCCCAGCTAGCGGTCATCGACCCCGCCGCCATCGCCGAGGCGGCCAAGCAGGTGAGGGCATGGGAACTGCAGTACGGCCAGATGCGCACGCAGATCGAATCGATGACCGGCAGCCGCGGCATGGCCGGGCTGCTGCCGGCAGCGGTGCGCGTGCTCCCGCCCGACTGGACGCAGTCGATGACCCAGCTGTCGGCGCTGGCGCAGGAGATCCGCTCGGCCCAGGCCATCCTGACGCCCGGGCAGGCGGCGAGCCTGTCTCCGGCGCTGCAGTCCTTCCTGGCCCAGTCGCAGAACCTGTCCGCCGCGACCCAGGCGATGGCGCAGGCGGCCTACAACGACGCCAGTGCGCGCGAACAGCGCCTGCGCACGCTGACGGCGGCACTGGCGACGACGAACGATCCGAAGGCCGCCTACGACCTCGCCAATGCGATTGCCATCGAGCATGCCGCCCTGGTGAAGGACCAGAACCAGCTGACGGCGGCGGCGAACGGCGCGGCCGCACAGGGCGAGGCACAACGGCTGATGACCAACCAGATGCGCGCCGCCGCGTCCGGCCAGGGAAACTTTCCCAGGATCGATACCAGTCTCCCCTGATACCACACCGACAATCCAAGGAGCCATCCATGAAGGAATTCCAGTACACCGTCGCCGCGCTCGTCCTCGCAATGCTCGCCTGCGCCGCCGGCGGATGTTCGAAGGAGGGCGTCGCGGGCAAGGCCGCGGCGGAGACCCGGGTGCTCACGGTCGACGAGTTCCTGCAGCAGCCGCAGCTGCGCAGGAAGGTGTTCGACGAGTGCGCCAACGATCCGGGCCGCAAGGGCGACGACCCCAACTGCGTGAACGCCCTGCGCGCGGAACGCATCGCGGCCGCCGGCACCGGCCGCTTCCCCGGCGTGACGCCATAGGAGCGCAGCATGGCCGCGCCGACCAACTTCTTCACCGCCAACCTGCAATACATCGAGGCGGTATGCGACGCCTACGTCGGCGAGCAGGTCGCCGTCGTCGCACGCGCCATCGAACCGGCGGCGTTCACCTTCCTTGGCGTGTACGTCGTGCTCTGGGGCTTCGCCAGCATGCGCGGGCTCATCAAGGAGCCGCTGATGGACATGGCCGAGCGGGTGCTGAAGGTCTCGCTGATCTTCGGTGTCGGCATCGGCCTGGCCGAGTACAACACCATCATCACCGAGACCTTCCTGCACGGCCCCGGCGAGCTGGCGGCGGCGATGGCGCGTTCGCCGGATACCGGCGGGTTCACCGGGGGCCTCGACACGCTGTTCAGCCAGGGTTTCGACATCGGCAGGCAGTTCTGGGCCAAGGCGGGGCTGTTCAACGGCGACATGGGGCTGTACTTCATCGCGCTCGCCATATGGACGCTGACCATCGTGGTGACGGCCTACGGCTTCTTCCTCATGGCGCTGTCCAAGGTCGCGCTGACGGCGATCCTGGCGCTGGGTTCGCTGTTCATCCTCGGCCTGCTGTTCGAGAGCACGGCCGGGTACTTCAACTCCTGGATCCGCCAGCTTAGCAACTACTTCCTCGTGCCGATCCTCGTCATGGCCGTCAACCTGCTCGTGCTCAAGCTGTTCTCGCGCGCGGCCTCTGACGCGGCCATCGCGAACGCCGGCGACGTCGACCAGATCTTCCCGTTCATGGCGATGGGCCTCGTGTCGCTGCTGGCGCTGGCGTCGGTGCTGACCATCGCGGCCGGGCTGGCGGGCGGCGTGTCGCTGTCTTCGTTCGGCGCGGGGCGGCTCGCCGTGGGCGTCATGCAGCGCCACGCCATGCCGCTCGTCGGCAAGGGCGTCGACTACTCCACGCGTCCCGTCCGGTACGCCGGCCGCAAGGCGTGGAGCGCGACGCAGGGCGCCTACCGGGGCCGGGCACGCAATTCGATCTCCCTGACCAAGAAGAAGTGAGGACACCATGCGCAAACTGACCCTGCTCGTTGCCATCGCGGTATCGCTGGCCGGCTGCGCCACCAGGCCACCCGGCTGCGACGGCAAGGACCGCCGTCCCGTCAACGTGCCGGCGCAGGCCGGCATCACCCATCCAAGCTGCGGCACGGCCGCATAGGAGCATTCCATGAAGACCACGCAAGCCCAGGACGCGCTCGCTGCACACCTGAACGAGCTGCGCCGGTTGATCGAAACGCACGACGACATACAGACCCTGCTACGGCATTCGGCGGCCGAATCGGACCGCAAGACCGAGATGGAACAGCGTTCGCGCAGGACGGCATGGCGGGTGGCGGCCGGCGCCTCCGGACTGTCGGTTGCTGCCTTCGCGATCGCCGCCGGCGCGATCCACACGTCGATGCGGCCGGCGCCTCCGCCGGAAGTGCTGGTCGTCGACAAGTCGACCGGCGCCGCCAGCCCGCTGATGTCGCTCGCCGCCTACCAGCTGACGCCGGAAGACGCGACCATCCGGCGCAGCGTCTCGGCATTCCTCCGGGCGCGCGAGGGCTACACGTTCGACACCGCCGAGGACAGCTACTACGACGCCGCCGCCTTCATGAGCCCCCGCCTGCGCGCGCAGTGGGCCGAGTACTGGGATACCGCGAACCCGGCATCGCCGATGAACGTCTACAGGAAGGACGGCAGGGTCAGGGTGCAGATCGGGGCGATCACCATCCTGCGCAACGGCTTCGACACCGCCACCGGCGTGCGCGTCAGCTTCACGTCGCGCGTGTGGCGCGCGGACCAGCCCTCGGGCGAGGCGACCAGCTGGATCGCGACGATTCCCTTCCGCTGGGTGAACGTGGCCAGCGACGAGCGCACCCGCCGCGTCAACGACCTCGGCATGGAGATCACGGACTACATCAAGGATCCCGACCTCGGCGCCGCGTCGCCGGCGGTACGCCAGCCGGAGGCGCCGGCCGCGGAGACGCGGCAGGGACGTCCCGTCGCGCTGGCCGCGCCCGTCGCCACCGCGAGGGAGGTGTCGCCATGAAAACCAGGCTGATGGTATGCGCGCTGGCCGGTGTGCTGTCGCTGGACGCCCGCGCCGCCCAGGAACCGGTGCCGTCGAAGGCCGATGCGCGCGTGCGCTTCGTCGACTACGACCCGAACAACGTGGTGACGATCTACGGCAAGGTCGGCACCGCGACGATGATCCTGTTCGAGCCGGACGAGCAGCTGATCGACATGGTCGGCGGTAACACGGACGCGTGGCAGGCCGCAAGCACCGGCAAGCGGAACGGCGTGTTCTTCAAGCCGGCCGTGAAGGCGCCGACGACCAACATCCAGGTCGTCACCGACAGGCGCGCCTACACATTCGACATGAGGCTGGCCCCGGCCAACGAGACGGGCTACCTGACCGTGCGGTTCCGCTACCCGGCGACGGAACGCGCCGCGGAAGCCCGGGCAAGGGAGCGCGAGCGCGTCGAGAAGCTGCTCGACCAGGGCGCCCCGGTACGCAACCGTGACTACACGGTCCAGGGCGCGGGCGAACTGGCGCCCGTCGAGGCGTGGGACGATGGTGTCGTGACCTATCTCCGGTTCGCGGCACGCACCCAGCTGCCTGCGATCTACGGTGCAAGCGAGAGCGACGACAGCGTCAAGCGGATCGAGAACTTCACCGTCGGCGCAGACGGGACCGTCGCGATCCATGGCGTGCGCCCGAAGCTCGTGCTGCAGTCGGGATCGCTGGTGGCCTGCGTGTTCAACGAAGGCTACGACCCGGGCGCGCCCCGGGCGGCGACGAACACCTCTTCGCCGCAGGTCGAACGTATCGTGAAAGGGGAGCGGAAATGAACATCTTCCGGTTCAGGCAGGACAAGGACAGCGCGGACGATGCTGGCATCGACGAGGTCATCGAGGGCGAGCGCGACGCCGCCGAGATGCGGCGCGGACTACGCCTGCAGAGCAAGCTGACCAACCTGCTCATCGTCGCCGGCGTGGTGGGAGTGGCGGGCCTGGCCCTGTGGCGCTACTACGCCGCCATATACGACCGGCACCAGGCGGCGACCGGGCCGTCCAGCGAAACCGTCGCCGCCGTACCCGCCACGCTTCCGCCCCTGAAGACGCCAGTGTTCCAGGAAGCCCGCCAGGAGGCGCCATTGCCTGCGATGCCGGCGGCGGCACAGGCCGCGCTTCCCGCTGGCCCGGCGGTCCAGGCCGGAAGCGTGGGCACCACCGGCATCGCGAGCGGTCCCCGACCGCTGACGCCGGCACAGGAGCGCATGCGGCAGCGGCTCGAATCTCCCCTGGCCTTCAAGCTGGCGGATTCGCAGGGGCCGAGGCAGGCCACTGGCGGCGGCGTCGACGGGATGGTGCCGGGCGGCACCGCCCCGTCCGGGCAACCGGCGCCGGACCGCGCCGGCCACCAGCTGCGCGGGACGGGTTCGCGGGCCTACATGCTGGCCGACCCGGGCATGATGATCACCCAGGGCACCAGGATTCCCTGCAACGTGGTCGAGGCGCTCGACACGACCTTGCCGGGCCTCGTCACCTGCATCCAGGCCGAGGACGTGCGCAGCGCCGATGGCAGGGTGGTACTGCTCGAGCGCGGCACGAAGTGGGTCGGCGAGCAGGCCAACGGCATCGCGCAGGGCCAGCGGCGCGTTGGCATTGTCTGGGCGCGCGGCGAGACGCCGAACCATGTGCTGGTCGACGTCGACTCCGGCGGCGCCGACTGGCTGGGCCGTCCCGGCATCGCCGGGGAGGTCGACAACCATTTCTGGGACCGCTTCGGCGCCGCGATCCTGCTGAGCGTGATCGGCGACGTCGGCCCCTACCTGACCGCGCTGCGGCAGGGCGGAGGCAGCAACAACACGACCATCGCCTTTCCCAACATCACCGGCGGGGCGCAGCGCGTCATGAGCGACGTGCTCAAGTCTTCCCTGGACATCCCTCCGACCCTGACGGCACCCGAGGCCTCCCGGATCGTCATCCACGTCGCGCGCGACCTGGATTTCCGGGATGTGTACGCGCTGCGGGAACGTCCGACCGCAACCCGATGAGGCCCGCCATGCATGCCATGACAAGCAGCACGCACGAGAAATCCACGATGGCGCTCGCGCTCGAACCGCTGTCCGCCTTCCTCGACGATACCGGGATCACCGAGATCGTCGTCAACCGGCCCGGCGTTTTGATGGCCGAGCGGGAAGGGCGGTGGGAAACGCACCGCCTGCCCGCGCTGACCTTCGAGTGGTGCCTCGACCTGGCGAAACTGCTGCGCAACCGCGCCAGCCAGGACATCACCGAAGCGCTGCCGCTGCTGGGCGCCCAGCTTCCCGACGGCCAGCGCATCCAGGTCGTCATACCGCCGGCCGTCCCGACCGGGACCGTATCGATCACGATCCGCAGGCCGAGCACGACGGTGTTCGCACTGCCGGAACTGGTCGCGAAGGGCGCATTCGCGGACACCCGTCGCGAGCAGTCGCTCCTCGTCGGGCAGGACGAACGCGAGCGACTCGAGGCGGCGTTGCCGCCGCTCGATCGCGAGCTGCTGGACCTGTTCCACGCCGCGGAGTGGGAGGCGTTCTTCGGCCTCGCGGTCCGTGGCCGCAAGAACATCGTCTCGTCCGGGGCGACCGGCTCCGGCAAGACGACGCTCGGCAACGCGCTCGCCGTGCTGATTCCCCGGCACGAGCGCATCGTCACCGTGGAAGACGTCCCGGAAATGCGCATGGCACAGGAGAACCAGGTCAACCTGTCGTATCCGAAGGGCGGCAACGGCGTTTCGCAACTGTCCGCGCGCGACCTGCTGGAAGCCGCCCTGCGGATGCGCCCGGACCGGGTACTGCTGGCCGAACTGCGCGGCGACGAGTCGTTCTTCTTCATCCAGAACGTGCTCAATTCCGGCCACCCGGGAACGATCACCACGGTACATGCCACGCGCGCGAAGCTGGCGTTCCGGCGCCTGGCGCTGATGATCAAGGGCAGCCCGGAGGGAGGAGGACTGGACCTCGCCGACATCATGGCGACGCTGCACGCGCTGGTCGATGTCGTCGTGCAGATGGAGCGCTTGCCGGATGGACGGCGCGTGGCCTCTGAGGTCTATTTCGACCCGGCTTTCGCGATGCGCCAGCTTGGATAAGGAGACGGACATGCTCATCACTCCCGCTGATACCGACCGACATCGCCTGCTGGCCGTGGCCGGCATCCTTGCCGGCGGCGTCGTACTCGCCTTCTACCTGGCCAGTTATCTCTTCCTGGTCAAGCTGCACAGCCCGCAGCTTCCGCCCCACGCGGCCACGCCGTTCACCGTGCTGGCCTACTGGCAGCAGTATGGCGACGAGCCGTACACGCGCCGCTGGCTGGTCATGTGCCTCGCCGGTGGATGGATCGCCGCGATCACGATCGGCGCCTGCCTGCTTCGCCCCGCGAAGCGTTCGCTGCATGGCGATGCCAGGTTCGCGACCCGCCGCGAAGTGGCGGAGGCCGGCCTGTTCGACGAGGGCGGCCTCGTGCTCGGCCGCTGGGGCGGCTTCCTGGGGCTGGGCGGCAGGCTGATCATGCTCGGGCAGCAACGGGGCGCGTTCTGCGCCGCCGGCCCGCGCAGCGGCAAGGGCGCCGGCCTGGTCCAGCCGAACGCGCTCACATGGCGCGGCAGCTTCGTCATCAACGACACGCGCAAGGAGTGCTACCGGATCTCGGCCGGGTGGCGCTCGCTGTTCTCGCAGGTCTTCCTGTTCGATCCGCTCTCGCCGACCGGCCGCACGGCGCAGTGGAATCCGATTTCGCGCTTCTACGTACCGGACGATCCGGCCCTGCGCATCAATGCGCTGCAGAAGATCGCGAACATGCTGTCGCCCGACCCGGCAAGCGGCGATCCGTTTTGGCCGGCGTCGTGCCGCGACCTCTTCCTCGGCCTGGCGCTGTACGTGATGGAGACGCCGGCGCTGCCGCGCACGATGGGCGAGATGCTGCGGCAGATCATGTATGGCGAGGCCGAAGGCATCGGCGACCATTGGCGCGCCGTGATACGGCGCCGCGACAGGAGCCGAGAACCGCTGTCGCCGACCTGCAAGCGCATGCTCTACGACTTCATCAACCTGAGCCCGCAAACGCAATCGTCGATCCGCAAGACATTCACCGCCAAGCTGCAGCTCTGGGCGAACCCGCTGGTCGACGCGGCGACCAGTGGCGACTCCTTCGACCTGCACGACCTGCGTCGCAAGCGGATATCGATCTACTTCGGCGTGAATCCCGACGACCTGGGCATGCTTGGGCAGCTTCTCAACCTGTTCTTCACGCAGCTCTATGGCTGCAACATGGACAGGATGCCGGAGGACGATCCGGGCCTGAAGTACGAGGTCGCCGTGATCAAGGACGAGTTCACGGCCATGGGACGCATGCCCATCGTGCTCAATTCCATCGGGCTGATGGGCGGGTACGGGCTGAGGCCGTTCATCATCGTGCAGGCGGTATCACAGCTGCGCCAGGTATATGGCGCCGACGGCGCCGAGACGATCATGAGCTGCTGCGGTGCGTCGGTCATCTATGCGCCGCGCGAGCAGAAGTACGCCGAGGAGATCTCGCGCATGCTTGGCACCTATACGGCCGAAGTGGTGTCACGCTCGCGCCAGCGGTTCACGTTCTCCGGCAAGTCTGGTGGTGGTGGCAGCACGGTCTCGCACTCGGCGCGGCCGCTGATGAACCCGCAGGAAGTCAAGCAGATGGGCAAGGACAACGAGATTATCGCCGTCGAGGGCATGCTGCCGATCCTGTGCAGGAAGATCTGGTTCTGGAAACTCGGATTGTTCGCGGGACGGGCGAACCTGCCGGTACCGCCGATCAAGCCGATCAGGATCACGATGCCGCAGGCCGTGACGATGCCGGAGGGCAGTATCGAGGCCGATGGCGCCGCAGGTTCGCCAAGGTCCGTCGAGCCGGCGGATTTTGGCAGGCTTGGCGCGCTGGACCTGACCGCGTACGCGGTCGACTTCGCGAAGGTGGAGCTACCGAAAGGAGAACCTGTTACCGATAACGACCTGGCGAAGGCGTTTGGTTCATTCATGAAGGCCGTTGAAAACTCTCAGGAGCAATGATATGAGCGAACAGCAGAAACACAGCGGCGCCGATGGCGCAGCGGATACGGTTCCGGCGGCGCAGGCGTCGGACAACCCGGCGCAGGTGGGCATCGAAAACGCAGGAGCGGAGGTCGCCAAACCGAAACGACGGTCGTCCAGCAAGGCCAAGGCGGCGGCCGAGATCGGCGATGAGCCGGCGAAGCCGAAAAAGACGCGCTCTTCAACACGGGGCGCGAAACCCAGGAACGTGCTCGACGAACGGACGCCGACCAGCGCCGAAGGAGCGCCGGCGGAAGTGGCGGCGCAGGTCGATCCGGACGGCCTGCCGCCACTGCCCCCTGCGCCGGTGCCGACGCCCGAAGGTATAGCGTTCATGCAGCAGCATGCGGTCTACCAGGGTGCGCTCGAGGAAAGGATGCGGCTGCGGCACGAACGGTTGACGCGTTCGATGGAGGCGGCGAGTGGAAGTGTGCGGACGGCGGATGCATCGACCGCAGAGCTGCTTGGAGCTAAGGAGCCTGCAGCGGAGTCGCGCGACGGGGCCGACGTGGCGGCGACTGCCAATACGGTGAAGCCAGCCGCCTCCAGGCGCGCCAAGGCACTGGTCGAGAACTCGATCGAGCCGGGGCCGGAAATCAGCAAGGAGCAGGTCAGCGAGGCCGAGATACAGGTGGTCAAGGACGCCGAGGATGCCGGGCTGCTACGCAAGCTGCTGGAACGCTCCCGGGCGCTCATTGGCGCGCGCAATACCGCGCCCGCCGGCGAGCGCGGCGCGGCGACGGCCCAGTCCGATGTCGAGACGCTGCGCACCATCAAGGATGCCTTCGCGCGCAGGCTGGGGCTCGCGGTTGCTGACCGTAACAGGCAGGCGGAGTCGGAATATAGGAAGGAATTCGACAAGCTGGCGCCGGACCTGAGGACGGCTGCGCAGGACGCCGGCGCTTCCGCTTCGGCTGTCTTACCGCCGCCGAGTTCCCCGACTGGCGAGCCGGACATGAAAGCGAAGGCCGCGTCGACGGCCGTGCCAGACTCGGTAAGCAAGCGATTCCTGAAGGTGGACAGCGAATATTACTTTCCCGACCGTTCGCCGGCGTTCGTGGACCGGGGCGCGAAACTCGCGACGAGGGGAGAGCATCCGGAGGTGGTCGCGGCGCTCATCGAGATCGCCAAGGAACGTGGCTGGAACAGCGTCACCGTGAAGGGTACGGAATCCTTCCGCAGGGCCGCATGGATGGAGGCCGCCCGGAACGGGTTGCAGGTTACCGGCTACAAGCCATCCGAACTCGACCTGGCACAGCTGAACCAGAACCAACCGAAGAACCTTGTCGAGCCAAGCGCGGTTAGGGAACAGGCCACTACGCGTCCGGTGTCGCTCGAAAAACCGGTGGATAAAAGCGAGGAAATCGCCCTGGGCGAGAAGCTGTCGGCCTTCGCGAACGACAAGCCGACGCTGGCGGTGAAGAAGTATCCGGAACTGGTACAGGCATATGCCTTGCTCGACGCTGCCCGGAAGTTTGCCGAGGCTTACATGCCCGGACAGGAAAAGCAGTTCGTGGCGATCGGGAAGGAGTTGATTGCACAGCAGATACGCGAGGGCAAGGATGTGATCGGGCCGAAGGTTGATCCGGAGCAGATGCGCCAGCCTCGACGTCAGAAAACAGACGTGACCGTCACGCGGTCGGATGCGCCGGTGCAGGAGCGATAGGTAAATGGCCGTCGTCCCGGGCATAATTGGGAAGATCAGAGGTTGCGGTTGGGCTGTCCGGATAAGGGGAGCGCCGCAGCCTCAGGTACTCTGATTTTTTCGGACACTCTTGTTTGATAAATTTCACCAACAAGCGTGTCCGTTATTGACAGTATGCCTTATTTTGATGCGCGTACTGTCGACTGGCAGGTGCAATCCTGTCGTCAACTGTGCCCCGATTGTTACCGAAAGATGCTTCTAGCGCCGGCTAACTGTGCTGAAGTCGGGCACTTGCCAGTCCAGTCCAACCAGCGCGAGCAGACTCTGCGTCATGCCCATCGCCTGACGCAATGGCAAATTGAACAGGCCCTTGAAGGTCGGGCAGAACTGGATAGTTGTCTCGCTGTACTTCCGACTGCGGCCTCGCTTGCCATTTGCACTGCCGTTCCAACACATCTCCTTGTCATCTAGCCAGATCAGCAGCGAGCCACAGGCTTTCAATGCCGCGTTGTAGTCTTCCAGTTAGTCGTTCGGCACTTCGGTTTTGCACGGGCTGCCATGCCTTCAGTTTACCCCGTGCGCTACTCTGGCCGGTGAGGGCCAATTTGTGCAACAAAGCCACTCGTTTCGCTGAACAACATCGTGGTACACAATTGCTTAAAAGAGACAATATTCTCACCATAATGGGTGTTTGGAATATAATGCATCTGGGTAATTTTGCGATCGAGTGATCTCCGCAATGGGAGCGTAAGGAATGACGTGGCAACTGATTTACACTTTGACGTAAGTAGTGGTCTCAAGAGTGTGCTGGGCAGCGACCTCATTACAGATGATGAGGTCGCAATATTCGAGTTAGTCAAAAACTCGTTTGACGCTGGCGCAAAGCAGGTCGATCTTTATTTCGGGGATCGACGGATAGTTATCGCTGATAACGGCGTCGGCATGACCTACGACGATATTCGCAATAAGTGGCTATTTGTCGCTTATTCATCAAAACGCGGGAAGAATAGGTCAAACGATTTTCGGGATGACATAGCTGACCGCCATCACTATGCCGGTAGCAAGGGCATCGGCAGGTTCTCTTCAGACCGTCTAGGGCAGGTAGTCCGCCTCCAGACGAGACACCGTACGGAAGGTGGCAGCAACGTACACTCGTTGGTGGTCGATTGGAGCCTTTTTGATAGAGACCACTTGAGGCATTTCGAGGATATCGAGCTTGGCTATTCAGCCCATTCGCCGGCTTTCGAATTGCCAGAGGAAGTCGCTGATCGAGCGCATGGTACAGTCATAAGTATCGAGAACACGCGCCGCGAATGGAATAGAAGTGCAATTTTAAGGCTAAAGTCGGCGCTTGCAAAGCTCATCAACCCGTTCGGGGCAGAGGTCGACGGATTTAATATTGCGATCCATGCTCCCGCAGAGATCCAGCAGGACCGTTTGTATCTAACAAATGGAAAGCGAAAAGACAGCGAGCCAGCTCCAAATTCCATAGTAAATGGCCCGGTCGGGAATTTCATTTTTTCGACGTTGCAGGAAAAAACCACGTTTATAAGTGTTCGTATTGACACTGTCGGTGAATTTATAGAGAGTTCCCTGATCGACCGAGGTGAGCTAATCTATCGGATCCGGGAGCCGAATGAATATCCTTTGCTCCTTCATTCTGGTTTTCGTTGCCAGATTTTTTTCTTGAATCAATCAGCAAAGCAAACTTTTTCTCGACGTATGGGGGTCCCCTCCGTTCAATTTGGTGCTGTATTCCTTTTCCGAAATGGTTTCCGAGTTTTTCCGGTTGGAGAGGAAGGTGACGATTGGTTCGGAATGGATCGGCGCAAGCAACAAGGGTATGCGAGATTTCTAGGAACGCGAGACGTAATCGGACGAATCGACGTATCAGGGACAGATGATGATTTTCATGAGCCATCGAGTCGTGATGGCGGTCTGGTAGAGACACCGGCAGTCGTTCAACTCAAAAGATGCTTCTATGAACATTGCTTGAAGAGGCTTGAGCGCTATGTCGTCCCTGTCACATTTGTTGATAAGGAGGACAAGCATTCAGGCGATATATCCAGACTGTTGACTGACTCAGGCAAAGCCCGCGTAGCAACGGCAGTCGCCAAGCTTGTAGATAGTGCTGGAATTGAGTTAATCGAGTACAGCAAGCAGCTCATCAATATTCTAGACGAGCGATCGACTCAATTTGAAGGCTCTCTAATAAGTTTACGGGCCATCGCCGAAAAAACAAAGGATGCCGATCTTTTCCAAAATATAGAGAGCGCGGAACGTAGATTTGTCGAGTTACGTAAATCGGAAGAAGCAGCAAGGCGACAAGCTGATGAAGAAAGAGCTGCAAAAGAAGTTGCCCTTGAACGAGCTCGAGTAGCTGAATATGCATCAGCAAAAGCGCAAGAACAACTGTTAGAAGAGAAGAAGCGCAATTTATTTCTGACTTCGATCTCTACGCTGGATACGGATACAATCCTTAACCTGCATCATCAGGTGACAATCTATTCTGTTGATATCAATCAGCAACTCGAGAACTTTTTTGTTCATATTGCTGGGAAAGAAGTCGTGCGGACAGAGGATATTGTTAACGCGCTTGAACGGATTGCCTTGATCAATAAGCGAATTATGGGTGTCTCCAAATTTGCCACGAAGGCCAATTTCAGGTTGGCGTCTGAGAAGATCGAAGCCGATGTCGGTGAGTATGTGAGGGAGTACATCGATGGTGTTGCTCGTGACTTCCTCCATGGTCCCATGGAAATAAAGGTGGAGAGCGACGGGCAACTGTTTGTGCAAAAGTTCAAACCCATCGATATTTCAGTCGTAATAGATAACCTTGTTGCCAACGCAAAGAAAGCGCGCGCTGGAACTATAACTTTCAAAATTAGCCATCCCAACAAAGGCGGTTTGCACATTGACGTCATCGACGATGGTAAGGGATTTAGTAGCAAGATAGAGCAGCTTGATCGAGTCTTCGAAAAAGGGTTTACTACTACTGATGGGTCGGGGCTCGGGCTGTATCATGTCAGGCACGTTTTGGGTCAGATGAATGGTTCGATTGACGTTTTTCACGGGCCCAACGGTCGCGGCGCCCACTTTTTGATCAGGATTTCGGAATGAGGCTGGATTTTAACGTTTTATGGGTCGAGGATCTGCAGGATAGTGTTCAAGCGCAGAAAGAGAGGCTCGAACGACTAATCAGGGCAGAAGGCTTTCGTCTAAAGGTGCAGTTTGCGATTTCGGTCGAGGAGGCGAAAAAATATATAACGGACAATGTGTTCTCCGATCATATTGACCTGATTTTGATGGACTATAACCTTGATAATGGTCCTAATGGTGATGAAGGCCTGAAGGAAGTGCGCCGTAACCTACCGTTCAAAGATGTAATATTCTATTCAGCCCAAGCGAACAATCTTCGCGAGTACCTTAGGGCAGCAGATGTTAGCGGAATATATTTATCCAGTCGCGACGATTTACCTGACACTGCAGAGGGGGTTTTTCAAACCCTTGTAAAAAAAGTACTGGACATCGACCATTCACGAGGCTTGGTGATGGGGGCTACGAGTGACATTGATCATTACGTGAACGATAGCCTGCTTCATATATTCGAGAAAGGTGACGATGAAAGACAAAAAGAAATATTGGAAAAGATTCTCGAGAAAGTCGACAACATCAAGGAAAAATTCGAGGCGCATATAGGTGAGCTCCAGAAGATTAGCCACATTTCTGAGCTATTTGATAAGCATCTCGTTTATACAAGCGCGGATCGATTGCATCTATTGCGCAAGGCTTTGCGGCTCATAGGTGGCCATGATAAGCACGATAAGGAATTGCTGGAGTATGCTGAAAAAATTATGCCAAAAAGAAACGATCTTGCGCACGTACGCGTCGAGATAGACGGCTTTTCAAGGAAGCTTCTAAACAAGAAGGGAGAGGAATTTACTAGCGAAGAAATGCGCGAACTGCGACTTGCACTGCTGAAAAAACAAGAGGCGTTCGAGGAGATCTTTGCCTTGTTAAAAAACTGAGGGTTGGGCACAAGTGGTGGGGCATGTAATCGCTTACCACTCGAAACATCTCTATTACACTGACCGACATTGGAGCGGTAGGCTTGCTGATCTATTGTCCAGCTGGTCATTACAGCTATTTATTGACATACTTCGTTGGCCGCCGGTTGGGTACCGCTGCGGATTGCTGACACGAGCTGCTCTCCAGTACTCTGTAGTTTGCTCGGTGAAAGCTCGCATTCCCATACGACAAATACGCGCCATCCGAGTTCCCTGAGCGTAGCCGCAACACGCGAATCACGTGCCACGTTCTTCTCGAACTTCTCGACCCAGAAGGGTGTGTTGCTCTTCGGGGTTGTGGCGATGTTGCATCCTCCGTGCCGGTGCCAGAAACAGCCATGGACGAAGACGACTGCCTTGTAGCGCGGGAAGACAAGGTCGGGCTTCCCCGGCAGTTCCTTGGCGTGCAACCTGTAGCGCAGGCCCTGGCGGTGGAGGACGCGTCGCAAGGCAAGCTCTGGCTGGCTGTCCTTGCCGCGGATGCGGGACATCCGCTCCGACCGCTGGGCAGGAGTAAGGAAATCAACCATCTCGCGGCCTTTCACCTAACCCTTGCGCCATGCCTATTCCTCCTTGATGACCTCGTAGAATGGATTTCCCCTGATCACTTCCCCCGCCACGTTGAACGACTTGTAGAGGCAGTGATGATTCGGCAAGGTCTTGACCCGCTCCGACAAGTCCCCGAGGTCGGAAGTGAACCCCAAGGTGCCGAGTTCCCCTGGTGCCACGTTGGGTACCTTGTGGATGAACCATGTCATCAATGGTTCCTTATAGTCGGTTGCGTTGGCCTTGAAGTGTCTCAGGTACTGCGACGCCAGGATTATCCCTGCACCGAACTCCCGTCCTTGGAGAAGCAGCTTCCGAAGCACGTCGAACTCGTAGCGCATGATGTTATCTGCCTCGTCTACAAGCAAGTACGAGTCAATGACGCGCAGCTGCGGGTCGCTTCCCTCGAAAGGGCGCTTGGGTGTCCGGAGCATGTTCTCGTAGAACATGTTTAGCATTATAGCGACAAGCATGTTCTTGCTGCGGTCGTCTTGTCCTAACGTATCCAGCGACACGACCACGATGCCATCCATGAACTCGTCGAACGTCTTCGTCTTGCCGGAATCGCGCTCGAAGATCTCCATGTCCACGAGGTCGTCGATGATCGCCATCGGGGAGTCGGATTTTCCACCGAGTAGTTCACGATATTCGGCATGAATATCGTATATGGTCGGCTGTGCCTCCCGCGCATTGCAGGATTCGTAGGCATTGCGGACAGCCCCCTTCAGCTTGTCGCGCTGGACCGGCCCGATGCCGGAATACACCTTGTCGAGGACATCCGTGAAGAAGCGGAACCTGTCCAGCCAAGGCGTGAACGACTCGGAAATCGGCGTCGTGTCGAAGAGGTTCAATGGCAAGTGCTGCGGTTTTACTACCTTCGCGCCGGTGGCTGCAACGAATTCCGGGTTGCTATAGTCGCGCTTGTAGTCGAAGATGAGGAAGCGTGGTTTGATTCCCCTGTTCTCCTCTCGGGCTCTGGAGACTTGGAAGATGAGTGACTTCAGGAACTGCGTCTTGCCCGTGCCAAGGTCTCCGACGACGCCGATGTTCAGGTTGTTAAGCCTGGTATCGGAGATATTCAAGGCAAGGCGCCTCGGCTCGAAGCCGTCGACGGTGCGGCCGACGGAGAGTTGGATGCCCGTGCAAAGCTTGGCTGCAGGGTGCGGGACCGCGTCCGCCTGGTCGTCGTCGCGCTGCGGCACGCAAGCACCGGCCCCGGTTCCTGCCTCGCTACTGGCGTCCAGGCCAAATAGGGTTGGCTCGGCCGCGGGAAGCACCTGCTCGCCGTCGTGGGGTGCGGTCTCGGGACCGGCCGTGCCGCCGGTCTCCCTTGCGACGGGAAGCAAGTCCCAGTCGCCGACCTTGGCGCGGACCGCGTCGTAGAACGCTTGTGCATCGCCCGCCACGACCTTGCCGGCATCCGACGTGGATACCACGATGGTCTCGCAGAAGCCATCCCCGTCGTGGTCGCGCGGGAGGCTTTCCGGGGTCGCGTCGACGACGACGAGGCGTCCCTTGTCGTCGATGCCAATGGCCGAGGGGGCGGCCTCCAGGATCGCCGAGGCGATGCGCTCGTGGTAGCTGGCCCAGACCTTCTGCTGCTGGGCGACCAGCGGGTGCAGGCTGTACACTCGCAGGCCGAAGCCAACCATGGAGAGTAAGAGGTGCTGGAAGGCCAGTTGCCAGGCCACGGACTTGGTGGCACGTTCCTGCATCGAGTGGAACAGGGTGGAGAGCGCCTTGGCTTGCCCGAGCGCGTCCTTGGCATCGGCCGAGGTAAACGTGCTGCCTTGGCGGAACTTGACCTCGATGGGCGTCAGGTGGAGCCTTGTCCCGCCTTCCCCGGCCTGGATGCCAACGACTAGCAAGTCGGGGCGTGACAACGACAAGTCCTTCTTGCCATTCCCGAGCGACCGGGCGATGTCTGCAAGGTAGCCGCGGAACGGGTCGACCGGGATGACGAGGGCGATTGAGGCGTCGCCTTCGGTGCCAGAGAGCACCGGCAACAGGCTGTCCAGATTGCCCGATGGGCGGAACTGGTCTTGCAGCAGCCGGGCGGCGATGAAGAGCCCAAGGTCTCCCGTGGCCCCCGTGTCGTCGCCCGATAGTCCGCGGACTGTCGGGATGCCACGCCGCGCGACTTCGAGCAATACCCCGTCGAGGGCGGTCGTCGCCAGCGCCGTGGTTCCCAGCAATGGCTTGAGGACGCGCGACAACGCATCGCGGTCGGCTTCCCTGACTTGGGACAACAGGTAGTACCCGCTTGTATCCCCGGCCCGCTGGGAGTAGGACGGCAGGTCGTAGTCCCACAGGTAGGTGCCCGGGATCCATCCTCCCAGGAAGCAGGCAGGGTCGATCGCCGAGGACGATACCGCGACGAATCCAGCGCGGTGCTCGTCGAGCATGCTCGAGACTGCATGCACGTCGGGTGCGAACTGGAGGCCGGTCCGGCCGTTGCTGCCGTTCTCGAGGGCGAGGATGCAACTAGCGACTTTGTCGGCGAAGGTGTTGCCGGACGGCGGCCTCGGGCGTGCCTGCCGCGACTCGCTAAGGAAGAAGCTGTTGAGCTGGCGCCTGACCCGGTGGCGGACCAGGCCGCCCAGCCCAAGCGGCGAACGCGTGCCCACCTCGGCCGTCTCTGGCTGGGTCGAGTCGAGTTGGGCGATGATGCCGAGGTCGGGCTTGGTTCCAGGCGGTTGCTTGTCGAACCAGCGCACTAGGTTGTGCGTGTCCTCGGAAAGGTTCGCGATCGTGGCCTGATCGGGCCGCAGGTTCGCCGCACGGGTGTCGTACACCTCCATGAGCCTTGGCCCGACGCCTTGCCGGGGAGCCGTCCTTTCGTCGCTGCCGAACCGACGCGCGCACCAGGTGGCGAGTCCTTCGTTGCACGCATCGGTGGTACCGCCTGCGCTCGAGACCACGAGGCTGATCTTGGGCTTCGCGGCAAGGAGGTCGGCCACGTCTTCCAGTGCACGGCCGACTTGTGCCGGGCTGAAGCCACTCGCGATCCCGCCGACCTTGAGGCCGAATACGCCGTCGAAGGGCGCTTGCTGCGAGCGCGCTGGGAGCGTCCCTAGCTGGGTGCCGTTCCATAATACCGACCAGTAGTCGGAGTCGCATTCCACGGAGATGAAGTCGTGGCGGTCCACGCCACTAGGCCCGCCGGGGGACTGGAGCGGCAGCTCCAAGATGTCCGGGACGCAATCAGGATCCAATATGCTTGCTGCAGGGCAGGGCATGTCCTCGTCGCCCTCCACGCCGTCATGCAGTACTTGCTGCGCAAGGCAATGCCACGCCAACCGGAGCGGGTGTAGCGGCGATAGGATGATGGCCTCCGGGACCCGTGCGAGGGTCCGCCCGCCTGGCTCGCGCCGGCACACCGCGATCGTGTCCACCCAGCTGGCCACGTCGCGATCCGACGCGAGCCAGCTCGAATAGCTGTCGAGGTATGCCTCGACGAGCTCGCGGAAGCCGTCCACGTCCCTGGCGAGCCACTTCCCGAGAGGCGACGACTCCACCAACCCGAGCTGGTCGTCGCCCGTGCTGGCCCTAATGCGCGCCGCGATCTCCTCCCGTGCCTCGATGAAGCGTGGTGGCGGGGAGAACCGGGCTGGCTCGGGCCTGGGGTCGTGGAGGAAGCGAGCCTTGGACATGACCGGGCCGCCGGGAGAGTCCCAGTCCGGGGGCGCCCAGACGGAGCCATAGTCGTCGGAAAGCACGACCGGGACGAAGGATCTGGCAACGGCCTTGTCGTCGAGCAGCCACGACTGCAGGCTGGACAGGCGAGCGTTGCGGTCGAGCCGGATGACCGACTTGCTATCGAGCCGGTCAAGGTGCTGGCGGTTGCGCCTGATGAGCCGCTCGAACTCGCTCCGGCAGCCTTCTTCCCGTGCTTCCTCGCATGCGATGAATACCGTGCAGGTCTCGGCAGCCTTGCTCCCTCCGCGCACGTATGAGACGTCGAGCTGGTACTTGCCCTCTACCTCGACCTCGACTTGGTACTCGCCTTCGCGCAACTCGCGGACGTCGAGTGACTTCCGTTCGCTGTCGAGTGTTTCCGTGGCGTCGTCGGGCATGCAGTTGGCCTCGACAATGCTCGTGCCGGGTCCGACTAGCAGGAGGAGTTCGTAGCGTCCCGAGCCGGGTAGCGACAGCGTGGACACCCACTGGGCGCCGCCGCTGGCCCGCGCGGGCTTCTTAGGAGGCGCGAGCTTGGTCGCCATCCTCGCGGTCACGATGATTCCCGGTATCCAAGTGAGGAGCGAGATGACCTTGGTCGACGCCGGCTTGTGCGAATCGGATTGGACCTTGTACGCGATGGGCGACCTTTGGCCGGCATGGGGTGGCACGTCTACCACCGGCTCCTTCCCGCCTACCTCGACGGGGAACCCGTCCTTCCCGCGCGAGCCACCGGCCAATGTCGCCTCCACGGGCCGGTCGTCACCGCGGGCGGTGGCAGATATCGCGAGCTCGACATTGTCGCGCACGATGGCTGGCATCCCCCTTGCCACGGGGATGATGGCGTTCGTGCACGCGATCGACAGTTCGCCCATGGTGCCGTCGTCGCCTGGCCCTTCGGACAGGAGCTCGGCCCATTGGTCCGTGGCCAGATGCAGCCACCAGAAGGGCGGAGTCTCCAGGGTGTCGCCGCCGGATGGCAGGTAGAACGCAGGAGTCGCGCGATCGAACGCCGTGGGGATGTTGCACTTGGCCTGGACATGCGCCAGGAAGCCGGCAAGTGCTTGTCGCGTCGGATCGTCGGCCCCGGCGGCGATCCGGTCGACGCCGGTCCTGAACCCGTCGGCCATTTCGTCGGCGACCTTCGAGAGGACGTCGAGTTGCTCCCTGGCCGAGACGCTTCCATCCGCCATCGGCGGGACGCCGCAGGCCAGCGCCAGAGCCTGGCCGGGCGACAAGTCCCCCTTGGCGTCCGCGATCGCGAAGATGCGCGCGAGCAGCCGCCACGCGGCCTTGCGGCTTCCCTTGTGCTGGTCCATGTCGTCGAGCGCCTCGGCGGCATGGCCGACCATGGACCTTGCATCCTCGGAGTCCCGTTCAAGCCCGGCGACCCGCAGTCCCTCTAGTAGCAGGTCCTGGACAAAGCCATCCTTCCACCATTCATCGAAGCTCGCATGGACCCTGTTGCCGGCCGGGGCGATCCCGAATTCCTCAGTGGTCGAGGTGACCGACCGGTTGTTGTACTGTCCGGGGGGCACCAGCGCGACGAAGCTCGGGCTACCGGGATCGTTGCGAATGTCGAGGAGGTGGCTCTCGTCGCATCGCCCCGAACGGCCGATGCCGGGGTTGGGGCCAGCGATCGCCTCCTGCGGGAGTTGCAGGAGGACGGGAATGGACGCAGGCGCCTGTCCCGCCTGGCTGATCTGGATGCCGCCATCCCTGGCTAGTTCTTCGAAGACCGCGTCGAGGATTTCCAGCGGCGGGCCGTTGAAGATGAAGCGGGATTCCAGCCGCCCGGTGCCGCGCCCCTGGGTGGCCGCGACTACCTTGTTGCGGACGATGCTTGCGAGTGCTTGGACGAGTCTATTCATTTGTCGGGGTCTTGCCGGGCTTGTTCAGGGTAAACGGAGGGAGCAACAACATGCCGCTCTCGGCATCGGGACTGTCGAGGACCAGGCCGAGCATGCGCAACTGGTGCCCGAGGTCGTTCGCGGCAATCTCGTGCCGGTCGATCGCGATGCCGTAGGCGCCGAGGTGCTGGCCCAGCCGGTGGATCGAGCGAGGCCCCGACATTCCCGCCAGCGAGCAGTGCACCAGCGCGAGCACCGCCACGGGACCCAGGGATACTACCCAGGGCGCGGAAGCACTGTTCCCTTTCTTCTTGAGGACGTAGCCTTGGTCGTATCCACGGAGCAGGGGTTCCGCGGTATCGCGCTGGCCCAGCACATGTCGCGCGAACTCGAACATGTTCGCGCCGATGCCCTTCTTGCAGCCCATGGCGCGGGATTCTCGTTCGCGCAGGTCCAGGAAGGCTTGCACCGTCCCGCGGTCCGACAGGACGGCGTGGTGGTCCCGGACGTGCTGGCACAGCGCCGAGATGCCATGGCTGGACGAGATGTCGCCTGTGTAGGGGCTCCCCGCTTCTTCCAGCGCCCAGAGGACCGTGTTGATGCCCAGGCGCGCGCCAAGGTAGCCGGAGATATAATCCTTCAGCCCAGGCAAGGCCTTCCCGCCGTAGGTCATGTATTGGGGGCGCGACGGGAAGATCGACTCGCGTACCTGATCGGCGCCCACCGGGCCTCCACGCGATAGCGCATCCGACAAGCATTGCCAGGTACGCGCCTGCACTTCGCACAGCCAGGTGACGTGGGCGACCGAGGCAAGCCTGAGCATGGCCTCTAGCAGGCTGGTCCACTGGCGCCGCGTCATTGAATCCTTGGCCTCCATGACTGCCCGCAGGTCCTTCGCAAACTGCCTGGCTGGCAAGAATCCCACTTGGGCAAGGTCGTCCCCGTCCAGGCTTGCTTCTTCCGGGGGGATGGCAACCAGGTTCCACTCCTGGCCAGGCAGCCAGGCGTGGTTTTCCGCCTCGAGCCACTGTGCAAAGATGTCGTCATTGTCTTCCACGGACAGTGCCGAGAAAAGATCCTTCCACAGCGATTCGGCTTCCTCGCGACCGAGTGAGCCAAGCGACACCATCCTCCGCACCAGACTGCCTGCCGGCCAGGAGTTCGCGGTAAGGCGGGCGGATCCGGAGAAGAGGGCGGTGCCGGGCACTAGCGGCGTGACCTGCAGGAACCGCTTGGAGGACTGGTTCTTGAGCTTGGGACTCTCGAGGATCCCATGGAGAACCGTGTTCCAGGTATCTGCGCTGGCGCTGGCGCCATCGCCGGCCGGCTTGCGCTTTTCCCTCAAGCGCTGGATTTTCTTGTCTAGGTCGCGCCCTGCCTGCGGGATGCCTCGCTCGTTGACGCCATCGAAGCCGATCGTCCGGCAAAGCGATGCCAGGATGACCTCGGAGCTTGCATATTCCGGCGCCGGGCTTACCGCGAGAGAGGACTTACGGTAGACCTCATGTGATTTCTGCCAAGGTGCCTTCTTGAACTCGTCGAGGCTCATGCTTGTTGGTCCTTCCCGGTAACGACGAAGCGATCCCATGACTTGCTAACGCTGGTCCCGTCCGCGCCGATCATGATCGTCGCGTTCTCGAGGACCTCGGGGTCTCGCACGATGGGACCGGCCAGCTTGGCGCGGGTCGTGTCGAGCAGCGCGACCACGGACTGTGGCAACGACGCCGGGGAAAGGCCGCGCTCCAGTTCCTCGACCGCCTTGAACAGGTCGTAGGTCAGCGCGATCGGCTGGGCGGACCTGCCTTGCCCGACACGGAGGAAGCGGATCGGTGGCGGGGGACGGCCCCCGGTCGCCGGGGGAAGCGGGACCACTGATTGCGGCGGTACGACAAGGATTGCCTGGCGCGAGCCTGGCGGCATCGGTTGCCCGAACGTAGTCGTCAAGGAAATCTCGAAGCCGTGCCCTTCGTTCAAGAGGTTTTTTACCTGCTTGGCGACTTCATGGATTCTCTTGCCTTGGCCGTCCTCTACCACGAGCTGGAACGAGCGCAGGCTCGACGCGTCCGCGACGACCGCGCTGCGGGTACAGATGCTCCGGCGCACCAGGCGGCATGCGAAGTCGCGCACGGTCCGCTGGACACGGCCTGCCGCCCCGGGCCTCTTGCGCCGGACCGCGGGCGTGGAAAGCAGCTTGTCTGCCTCGCCGAGCCTCGAAAGAAGCTCGAGCTCGCTCGGGGAAAGCACCTGACGTTTCCGCATGAAGTCGATCCCGTCTGCAAGGGAACGACTGAACCTCGCGTCGATGTCCGCCAGGACGACCGGCCGGAGGCCAGTAAAGGCGACCTCGCCATCGGGGTCGGCAAGCGCCGGGTCCAGGGAGGCGGCAAGGCTCGAAAGCACCGGCGCAATGGTCGCGGGCAAGTAAGGCTTCTTGCGGTCTTGCAGAAAATACTGAAGTCCTCGCAACGTCGAGTGGACAGCCTGATCGTGGTCGCCAAGCGAGAGTTCCTTCAGGTCCTGGGCGAGGGACGCCGCCGCGCTGTGGTCCCACGCATGGAAGAGGGCATGCTGGTAGCTCGACGTGGCAAGCTGGAACATGGCGACTAGTTCGCCTCGCGACGGACGCGCCAGTCGTTTTCGCGACTCGTCCAGATGGAGCAACCGGGCAGCCCATCCACAGGGGTCGGCATCCTGGCCTGGCTGCCCTTGGTAGTGGCCTGCCAGTAGGTAGGACATGAGGGAGAACAGGTCCCTGAAGCTCCATCGCTTGCCACTCCCGAGCTCGTACCAGCGAAGTACCTGTAGCAGGGCGTCGCGCTCATCCTGCTTCTCGAGCAGCGCCTGGCCATGGCAGAAGGGGCAGTATTGCCCTGCCGCGCAGCTCCCCGCGGCCGGCCAGTCCCGCCCGTTGGTAGCATGCTCGAGGAGCACCGACGCGGGCGAGGGCACGCCGTCGCCGGGCGCCACGAGCAAGGATTCGGCATCCATCGGCCAGATCGCGACGGCATCATGTCCCTTGAGTGGCCAGCATGATGGCGCATCGCTGGAAAGGCTGACCGAGCGGGTGATGTCCTCGAGGAGGGATTGTTCCCTGTCCAGCCTGCGGTCGAGCGCAAGGATCAGGGCGTCGTCGAGCACTCCGCGGTTGACGCAGCATAGGTAGAGCGACGAGTCGCCTGCATCGAGAAGGCTGGATAGTTCCTCGAGGAGCAGCTCGGGCGCGGTCCTGCCACCTTGGTTGGCGGTCACGGACGCATCCTGGACGATGCCCAGTTCCAGCCCGTGCCGGCCCGGGACGAGGCCATCGAGGCTGGCACGGACCATCCTTGGCACTGGCTGGCCGGCAGGCGGGTGGAACTCGCTGGCGAGCCTGGCCACGAGGTTGCCGCCCGCCCCGAGCGCGTCGTCGAGGTGCCTGATCGTGTGCTCGATCGCCTCGGTCTTGCCGTTCCCGGGGCCTCCGACGAGGAGGAGCATGCGCGGGGCGCAGGGCCCGCCAGCCGCGATGTCCTTTGCCCAGGCCTCGAGCCTTGCTATGAGCCTGGTCCGGAGCAACTCGCGTCCGGGTCGCCCGCTAAGGTCGTCGAAGAGCCGCTTGACGCCGCCGGAATGATGCCCGGCCCATTCTATCAATCCCTTCGGGAACCTCGGGTTCCCTGCCTGCCCATGCTCCATGGTCCAGCTCCTCTCATTCCAATGCAAATTCCATCTGCCCCGGCTTGGGCGTGTCCAGCGGTCGCAATGGCCCGGTGAACCTCGTTGCTTCGTCGAGGGAGGCGACGATTGCCAGCCCGATCGCGCGACCCAGGTACGGCGGGACCGCATTCCCGACCTGCGTGTACCGGGGGCATTCCTTCGTGCGCCTATCGCCCCCGGTCGTGAAGTTCCCCCGGAAGCGGAACCAGTCAGGAAAGCTCTGGAGCCGTGCACTTTCCCTGACAGTAAGTATTCGTGGCTCGGCGTAGTGGAGCACGTCGTCCGGAAGGGTGGTGATGGTTGGTGCCGGCTGGTCGGGCGACATCGGGTGTATGCGATGCTTCCTTAGCCCGTGCTTGTCCCGGCTCGCCTTGTCCATTAGGACGCCAAGCTTGCATCCGTCCTGGATCGCAGCGAAGCGAGACCGTACCGCAGGCGAGTGCCTTGCAAGGCGCATGCTGTCCATGGAGCCAGCGTTGCAGTCGTCGTGCATCAGCCGTTGGTAGGGAGTTCGTGGCTCGCGATACAAGACTTCGTCGAAGCCCCCCCGGGAGTCGGGGTCGACGCAGGGCCTCTTCTCGGCACGGTCGGCCTCGAGGTCTGATATCGCTTCCGGCGCCGTGATGGCTTCGCCAAGGCCTAGGTTGCGTAGCTGGGCGACGCGTTGTTCCTCGAGTAGCTCGAAGACTCGCTCGATCCCGCCGGGCAGGCGCGCGGCGAGGTGCTTGTCCAGGCCTAGCACGATCAGGCGCGACCGCCTCTGGGGTACTCCGAAGCGCGATGCATCCAGGACCTTTGCATGGACTTCGTACCCGGCCGCGTCGAGTTTCTGCCGGAGCTTGTCGTAGTAGGACTCGCGAGCCTTGCTCCGTCCCTTGCCCGATCCGTCCTGGGTCGAATGGGCCACGCCCATCCCAGGTACGTTTTCCAGTACCAAGGCACCGGGCCTGATCGCATCGACGACCTGAACGTATTTCTCGAAGAGCTGGTTGCGCGGATCCGATGCCTGGCGCTTGCCTGCAAAGCTGAAGCCTTGGCAGGGCGGACCGCCTGCCAGCACGTCGATCTGATTCCTGAGTCCCGAGAGGTCGGCAAGGTGCTTGCCAAGCAGTTCGTCGATCAGCCATGCCCGCCGGTCCAGCCACGGAGGCCAAGCGAACTTCGTGATCGGCACGTCCCGTTCACTCAGGAAGTTGTGCTCGAAGGTCTTGAATGCCATCTCGTCGCGCTCGATCGCGAATTGCCCCTCGAGCCCTGCCAGCGACAGGCCCAGCGAGAGGCCGCCGCAACCAGCGAAGAGGTCTATGAATTTATGCTTGCTCATCTCGGGGTCGTGCTGGTCGCGCCTCCGTGGCGGGGCAGTGCAGGCATGGACTTCCAACGACGGGATCAGGCGGACGGCATGGACTGCGGCTCTACATCCAAGCTTGCTCGCTTGGCGTGTTCATAATTATTGTAGTCGAGAATTTAACAATAAGAAATGGCAGTTGCGCCCGAGTCACATTGGAAAGACATGCTGCACGGCGTCCAGCCTCCATAGGCGCCGTCACATGCTCTATCAGGCTGTCTAGGCCGCATCCTTTAACAAAGCGTCCGAGGCAGGGGACAATTCTTCCTCACACGTGGCGAGGAGGTACTGCACGAGTTGCCCTAGCGCCTTGCCAAGCAGTGGCGGGACGGCGTTGCCGACTTGAGTGTACTGCGGGACCTGGTATTTCCTCTCCGGGCCGCCGGTTGTGGCCTTTGAGCGAAACACGAAATTGTCCGGGAAGGACTGAATGCGCGCCATTTCCCTGACCGTCAGCGTACGCAGGCCATTCAATTCGCCATGGAAATGACACATGTCATCAGGTATGGACAGTGCAGCTGGTGCCGGTTCGTCGTCTATCAACGCTTTTTGGGAGTGCTTCCCTGTCTTATGTCCGATAAGGAATTGTTCGAGCGCACCCTGATTCGGAAATTTTCCGAATGGCAGCCCTTCGTTGATATAGAAGGTCTCATGACGTAGCTCTTCCCACGCATCGTTGGGCAGGACAGTTTTCTTGCCCTTGAGTATCTTTGAGGCGGCCAGTGCAGTATCGGGAGAAACCTTGCTCAGCACCTGATATATCCGGAAGCGGCGCTTGACCTCAATACGGTGGGTGCGCTGAACATGGTTCGCCAGCGGCTGCGGTCCGGCCTGCGTGCCGGGAACCGGTCGTACTGAGCGGCCTAGCGCTTTGTCTAGGCGCCGGACGTATTCCGACGGCGCAGGCCCGCCCGGCAGGAGGTCGTCGATTGCGGCCCTGGCCGTGGTCGGGGCGAAATGCACTAAGCGCTCGAGGAGCGTCCCTTTGAAGCTGGCAGGACCCTTAGTCGCATCGTGGACAAGCAGGTCCGCCCTGCCTACAGGGTCCCCGGCCCGTACCTTCTTGAAGAATTCTTCCGCGGATAGCAAGAGTTTGCGATCCTCTCCCCTCAACCGCAGTTTCAGGCGGTCGAAGATGTCCTGTCGGAAAGAGAGCATGATGAATCTAGTCCGATTCTGTGCCACGCCGGCATATTTTGCGTTGACGTGCAGGCACAGCGGTACGTAGCCTTTCACGGCCATGCCAGGACCGTCGCACGTTCCCGTGCCAATTTGTACGAACGCCTTCGCTACCTCGACGTGGGCAAAGACCTCGTTCCCATCCACTTGGAAAGGCCTGAGGATGCCGGTTACGTTCTCGAGCAGCGCAAACTTCGGCTGGACGAGCTCGACGAATCTGGCGAATTCCCACGGCAACACGTTACGCGCATTAGCATATTCACGCATACCAGCCATGCTGAAGCTCTGGCATGGAGGCCCGCCAGAGACGAGGTCGACGTTCCCCGTCCCGAAACCACGCCGCAATGCCTCCAGCGCGCCAAAGTTGCGGGGATCCTTTAGCCATGCATTCAGCTGGACCACGCTGCCGACGACCAGCGAACCCTTAAGGTCCTTTCGGTCGCTATCCTTCTGATCGCCCTGCAGATCTCCGAACTTTTCTCCCAATGCAGGGTATTGCTGGGGGTTTTCGTTCAAGCGCGAGGTCAGGTCGCTCGATCCATGCTTGCTGCTCAGCCACTTCGTTTTCAGGAGAGTGCGCTCCGATGGTGGCTTGGAAGCTTCCCTACGAAGATCTTCCCCCAGCAGGTTGTAGGCAAACGTCTCGGCGGCCATAGGCGACAACTCGTTGGCAAGAAGCATTTCCCCGCCAGCTGCCCGGAGCCCGAGTGATAGGCCGCCGCATCCTGCAAATAATTCTATGTATTTCATATCTTGGTAGCTGGCCATGATTGACACGGCCGAAGGTGCATTTTATCAAGACGAAGCATTGTCTAGTTGCATTTCTTTGCAGGCTAAAAAGGGATTTATTGTCAATTTATAAATATTTTATTTGCACTTTATAGTATTATTTTATTAATAATTGCTTCGGCCCAATAATTGCATTTTTCGAACTGAGGATGGCGTAGTGCATCGTCGGTCACTAGTTACATGTGGGGGGCTGGTTAACGACACTTAGCAAGTCGGTTTCATGAAAAGCCGTGCGCTGCCCATGCTTTGAAGTGCTGTCTCGGGAGAGAAGCATATCGTCAAAATCATAGCGTCCACAACTCACTTGAGCTGAATAGTTAGTAGAATGGCCGGCGGCGCACGGTGTCAGCGTAGGGCTGTGCTATGTATTCGATGCTGGGAGAGGCGAAGTAAAGTTGTTATGGCCGATCAGCTTCGACTATGTTCGGGAAATAAGATTGTCGACGGAAGGTAGGATGTTCAACGCAATGCTGCTGGCAGCGATTGCAAAATCAAATCATAAAGTTTCAACGCGCGTTGACGGAACTCTTCATTTTGAATAGGGTCAATAGCTCCGCTGAACATCTTGGCAGGGCTTTGTAGAAGTTGTATCGAATACGCGCCGAGCGCCTCAATTTCAGCTTGAAGAATTCCTTCGGTCTCAATTGAAAATAGCTTTTTACCCATGCTGCCATTCTCCGCATAGAGTCTAACAACTTTAGGCAAAATTACTTCAAGCGGCTCGTCCATTTTGAGATTATTCGTTTCTCGACGTTGATTCGTTTTCTGATTTTCGTAATTCATATGAAATATCGATCTTATCGAAGCTCCGCGCTTCTGCCTAACTGGCGGTTCCCGCCATCACTCACGGGCACCTTTTTTTTCTTAACTGATTAATTATCGTGTTAACTATTGACGCAACATTGGGCCAACGGGAATAAGGTTGCGTTTGTTTCTTTCAGCATTCAACGCGCTCACAAAAGTGCCTTGAATGCAATGCGAAGCTGACGCTTCTCAGGCTCGCTCAGCATCCTTCCTGCGTAAGCTGCGCCAGTGCGCAACACAGCCCTGTCGACAATATTGGGCAAAGGTTGAGCTCCACTGGAAGCTGTTGCGAGCAGACCGGCATTTTGGCCTGCCGCAATCTTGGTGCGCGCTTGGCTCGCAATGGCTGCGAAATCGGCTGCGGCAAGCGTAGGGAGGACTGGTTTTGGCAGGGTAGCGGCGGGAGAGTCTGGCTGGACCGCGGCCGGCGTTCCTTGCGTAAGATTTCCCTGCGCCATGGAGACCGATGTTCCAATGCTCGCATTCGATGCCGGGGCCGCGGCTGCGGGCGGCTGCTGGGCAGGTGCTTCCGGGTTGGCAGCGCGCGCTGATAATGCGGGCGGTTGGTTCGCTACGGGGGCTAATTGTGGCGCAGCCGCAGCCGCAGCCGCCAACGTCGCCGTTAATGGTGCTGGAGTCTGAGGCAAGGACGTTTCGGCCCCTGCAGCCTGAGCGCTAGGCGCAGCACTGTGCGCTGGTGAAGTCGGGGGGCTCGTTGACGTCGAGGCGTGCGCGGGCAGAGGCGCCGCGGGCTTTGCGAACGAAACCACGACACTCGGATCCCATACGATTTTTTTGTCCGCCTCTGCGGCGAGATACGGCGATGTGCTCGCAGGCGGGCCGATAGTAACCAAGTGCACTCGCAACCCAAGCGCCTGCGCCGACACAACGCCCGGAGTCAAATCGGCGTCGCCAGTGATCAAGATGGCGTTCTCGATCGCGCGCGACTGAGCGAAGGTCAGCAGGTCCGAAATGAGCATCCCATCGACGGCTTTTTGCTGACCCGTCACATTGCGCGTGCCAAGACGAAGCTTGAAGTCGTCGAGTAGATCGATGGCGAGATGGTCTGGGCCCTTCGAGCCATTGGAGTCCGGACCGTCATACCAATACACCCGAAGAAGATCCTTGCCCGGAAACTGCGCGGCGACTTCATCCAGCACTTTCTTATGCAAAGCGGTATAGTCGATCGTCAGGCTTGTGCGCGCGCCGCGAGCACCGAAAACAACATGGGTGGCTTGGACCCAAAAGTACCCCGCGTCAATGAATACTGCCACTCTGCTCATGCGTGCTCCATCTTCAAGACGAAGGCGCGGACGCCGCCTCACAGCATACCGCTGCCAGAAAGAGAAAAGGGCGCCGAGGCGCCCTTAGTAGAGGGTGTCTTTGGGACACCAAATAGAGGATGCCGTTGGGCACCAATTAGTCTGGAAATTATACACTAAAAAAAATGATTTACAAGTTTTGCGTCGCAGAATGCAGCCCTTTTTGGAGTGATTTTTGCGATGCGATCCTCATGTGTCAAACTAGTCTTCCAAGAGAGACGCGTCACTAGCTCAGGTGAGGGGCGTAGCTTTACGGGGGGGCGCCGCTGGAGGGGACTGAAAGCACATGCTCCCGAGGTTGACGCCCAGCGAGACCCGGCTAGCATCAAGCCGCCATGCGAGGTCTTGTCGCCCTGCACTATGATGGGTTGCATAGATTCCTCTCGTTCAATGTCACAATGATGAGAGCTAAATGAAAATCGTCAGAATCGATGCTTGCGCCATGTAAAACTGAAGCTAACAGGTAATGTTAATAACGCGATGGTAGAGCAAGTCGGCGGACTGTCGACGGTCCGCTCGGAGCTGCCGAGGAATTGGGTCGCGCTGTATACTACGGAACAGATTAGTGTTCAGATTGGACCGAAGCCGGAGGCAGCTCTGGTTACCAGCCCAAGTTGGTCAGTCTGGTCCTACCCAACATGCTGTTCAGGGACATACGTTCACCGAAGATCGGCGTGCACTATGCATTCAAGGGTGGGGAGCCGCGTGTCATTGGCTGGGCCGCTGATCAATGACTCAAGCGCTTCGATATCCAGGGCGATGAACTGCTGGGCTACAAGGCAAAGTTGCTCGACGAACCGAAACTGACGAAGGAAACGACGTTGCCGGACCGGCTTTGGCTTCTGGTAGGGACGGCGCCACTGACGTGACGGCACTTTGTCGCGAATCTGGTAGACGTTTAGCGAAAGCGACATCCGTGCTTGCAACCGCCAAGTGCCGGACCCGACCGGCGTAGCTCCAGGCGTCGCTTTCGCTACTTATCGTCCTCGCTTATAGACGAACACCCCGATGCATCATGGGCGTGTGCTTTTCGGTCGCGAGGCGCTTGGCCGCGTCGGCATTGATTTCGCGTGGAACGTTCATGTGGTCGAGTCGAGAAGGCAAGGACAGAGGGTCTTGCCAGGGACGCCATTTTACCGCGTTCGACCGGTCACGGGACAGCCGGGTTGCCGGGCCTGGCAACCTGGACATCCGGCATGGCGGCTTCGGCGCCAAAGAAAAAGCCCGCATGAAGCGGGCTCATCAGGAGTATCCCGGCGCTCAGCGTCGCGCCTTCCGGCGCCGCGCGGCCGCCACGCCCGCCATGCCCAGCCCGACCAGCGCCAGCGACGCCGGTTCCGGCACTGGTGTGCCCGGAGGATTCTGCGGGTCGCGCGAGGTATAGGTCGCGTAGATGTCGTCCAGCAGGTTATAGGCGTGGCTGCTGGTAAATACGACCGAGGCCACGCCCAGGATGTCCTTCGGCAGCGCGCCTTCTCCGGTCAGGTCGACCGAGCCCCAGCCGGCCGCGGTCAGCGTCAGGATGCCATTGGTGCTGTAGTTCAGGTCGAACAGGTTGAACAGGCCGCCGTCGGCGGCCGTCAGCACGACATAGGCGCCGTCGCCGTTTTCCTTGCCGTCGTGCCAGTTATAGGTTTCGCTTTCGCCCGCGTCGCCGATGTGCAACTCGGTGGCCGCCAGGGCTTTCGGCCCGTACAGCGTCAGCACGAAACCGTTCTCGGTATAGGACAGGGAAGTATCGGTACGGACCATGTTCGGTCCCAGACCGTGGGTGCCGCCATACTGGCCCGACAGGCTGTCGAAGGTCATGACCGCTGCATTGGCGCTGGCACCGGCGAACAATGTTGCACAGGCGAGCAGGGTGGCGGCAAGCTTGGAAGTCGGTTTCATGGTGAATTTCCTGCAATTATTACCATATATGGTAGCAGGAAATTATGCCGGGAATAAATTGTTTCTTTCTATAACGCGATCATCCTTGCGCGTAAAAACCACACTATTGCCCGCATCGGGTAGCGATCATGCCGGCTTCATGACAGCCGCGCATGGTTCAGGATCACCCATGCCACCGTGATCACGACCATGCCCGTGAGGGTCACACAGGACCAGGTGAAGAACCAGGCCGACAGCAGGCCGGCCTGCAGCACCTTTTCGAACAGCACGCCCAGCATGAAGTCGAAGGCGGTCAGGAAGGACCAGCGCCGCAGGTAGACGGGCAGGTAGCGGCTCATCTTGCGGTTGTGCTGGTGGGCGGCGTGGCGCTCGATGCGGTCGCGGGCGGCGCTGACGTCGCGGAACAGCCAGTCGAAGAACAGGAAGCGATAGAGCAGGCGGCGGAACGGCATCTCCGGCGCCGGCGCCTGCTGGTCGGAAGTGGGCTGCTTGTCCTTGTCAATGGTCATGTTCGCACCGCCTTGTCTGATGGCTTCGCTGCCCTGCCGCTTGCCGGCGCACGAGCGCGATTGCCCATGGTATGCCAGATGCCGGTCCGGGCACGTTCGCTGGCTAACGTAGCGCGCGCCACGCCGGGCGCGCATCGGCCCATTTTCCGCCGGAATCCCAGCCATATTCTGCGCGGAATCGAACAGCGGTGCAGGCGCCGGCATGGCGTGCGTCGCCCAATGACAACGGGCGCCCGCAGGCGCCCGTCGCGGCCGGAGCGAGGAGCCGGATCAGCCTTCGGCCACGCGCTTGGCGATGTGGGCCAGCGCCTCGTCGACCTGGTCGATCAGGATCAGCGACAGGTCGCCCGGCTGCAGGCGACCCAGCGCCGTGTCGATGGCGACGAACTCGCCCTTGATCTCGGCGACGTGGCTGGTGCGGGTCGCGTCCGCCAGGCCCTGGCGCAGCAGCGCCACGACTTCGCCTTCGGAGCGGCCGCGCTGGCACTGGTCCTCGTACAGCAGCACGTCGTCGAAAGCCTTGCCGAGGATGCGGGTCTGGTCACGGATGTCCTCGTCGCGGCGGTCGCCGGCGCCGGAAATCACCACCGAGCGGCGCTTGGCCGGCATCGATTCGACGGCGTTGACCAGGGCCTGGATCGCGTCCGGGTTGTGGCCGTAGTCGGCGATCACGGTGGCGCCGCGATAGTCGAACACGTTGAAGCGGCCCGGCGCATTGTCGCTCTCGCCGACGAAGGTCTTCAGGCCCAGGCGGATCGCATCCCAGGAGATGCCGGCGGCCCAGGCGGCGGCCACGGCCGCCATCGTGTTCTCCACCTGGAAGCCGACCACGCCGCCGCGGGTGATGGGCACCTCGGCCAGCGGGATCCGTTCCTCGGTCTTGTCCTGCACGGCGACCAGGTGGCCGTTGTCGACGTGGACGATGCGCCGGCCCGACGCACGGTGCTTCTGCATCAGCGGCAGCGAGCCGTCCTGGGCGAAGTAGGTGACGTCGCCGCGGGTGTTCTCGGCCATGCCGGCCACGATCGGGTCGGCCGCGTTCAGCACGGCCATGCCGCCGGGCGCGACGTTCTGCACGATCACGCGTTTCAGCACCGCCAGGTCTTCCAGCGTGGTGATGTAGTTCAGGCCCAGGTGGTCGCCGGCGCCGATGTTGGTCACCACCGCCACCTGGCAGCGGTCGAACGCCAGGCCTTCGCGCAGCATGCCGCCGCGCGCCGTCTCGAACACGGCGGCGTCGACATCCGGGTGCATCAGCACGTTGCGCGCGCTGCGCGGGCCGCTGCAGTCGCCGCTGTCGATGCGGCGGCCCTGGATGTACACGCCGTCGGTGTTGGTCATGCCGGTGCGCAGGCCGGCACTGGCCAGCAGGTGCGCGATCAGGCGCACGGTGGTGGTCTTGCCGTTGGTGCCGGTGACCGCCACCACCGGAATGCGGCCGTCGTCGCCGGGGCCGTACAGGGTGTCCATGATCGCTTCGCCGACCGCGCGGCCCTTGCCGAACGACGGCGAGATGTGCATGCGCAGGCCCGGCGCGGCGTTCACCTCGACGATGCCGCCGCCCTGTTCCTCGATGGGTTTCAGCACGCTGTCGCACACCAGGTCGACGCCGCAGATGTCCAGTCCGACCATGTGCGCGGCCGCGATGGCGCGCGCCGCCACGTCCGGGTGGACGTCGTCGGTGACGTCGGTGGCCGCGCCGCCGGTCGACAGGTTGGCGTTGTTGCGCAGGGTGACGCGGCGGCCCTTCTCGGGGACGGATTCGGCGTCCAGGCCCTGCTTGGCCAGGCTGGCGAGCGCGATGTCGTCGAAGCGGATCTTGGTCAGCGCGGTGCCGTGGCCGCTGCCGCGGCGCGGGTCCTTGTTCACTTCCTCGACCAGTTCGCGCACGCTGTGCGTGCCGTCGCCGACCACGTGCGGCGGATCGCGGCGCGCGGCGGCGACCAGCTTGTTGCCGATCACGAGCAGGCGGTAGTCGTGGCCGGGCAGGTATTTCTCGACCATGATCTCCGCGCGGAACTCGGAGGCGGCGGCGAAGCCGGCGTCGAGCTGCTCGCGGGTGGTGACGTTGACGGTCACGCCCTTGCCCTGGTTGCCGTCCTTCGGCTTGATCACGACCGGCAGGCCGACTTCCAGCGCGGCGGCCCAGGCGTCGTCCGGATCGACGACCGAGCGGCCCAGCGGCACCGGCACGCCGGCGGCGTCGAGCAGCTTCTTGGTCAGTTCCTTGTCCTGGGCGATGCTTTCCGCGATGGCGCCGGTGGCGTCGATCTCGGCGGCCTGGATGCGGCGCTGGCGGCTGCCCCAGCCGAACTGCACCATGCTGCCTTCGGTCAGGCGGCGGAACGGGATGCCGCGCGCGACGGCGGCCTGCACGATCGCGCCGGTGGAGGGGCCGAGGCGCACGTCCTCGTCCAGTTCGCGCAGTTGGGCCAGCGCGCCGTCGAGGTCGAAGGGCTGGTCGTCGCGCGCGGCGACGCACAGCTGCTCGGCGAGCTGCAGGGCCAGGCGGCCCACGTCTTCCTCGGAGTATTCGACGACGACCTGGTAGATGCCGCGTTCGACGGTGGCGGTGGAACGGCTGAAGGTGACGGGGCAGCCGGCCTGCGCCTGCAGGGCCAGCGCGGCCACTTCCAGCACCTGGGCCAGCGGGATGGTGTCGTCGTGGCCGGTCGGCTGCAGCGGCCAGATCTGCGGGAACAGGGCGCGCAGGCGCGTCTCGAAACCGGCCAGGGCGCGGATCGACTCTTCTTCCGGCGGGCACGACACGATCGCCTCCACCGAGGTGTGGTGGCTCCAGAGGTTGGGGCCGCGCAGGGCCCGTACGCGTGTTACTTCCATAAACCTATGATCCTTTACTGGTCTCGCGCCGGGCCGCGTGGCGGACGGCGCGTTCGCATCATGTTCAGTGTGTAGACTTCTGCTTCGCCGCCGGGTCGAACGTCCGCAGGCCGGCGCAGATCAGGTCGGGCGACACGTCCAGCGCCCAGCTCGCGCACGCCGCGGCCAGCACGGCGCCCGGCTGCGCGGCCACGGCCGGCTTCAGCTTGTCCAGGCCCAGCAGGCCGGTCTCGTGCGCGCCCTCGGCCAGCACGACGTGCCCATCGCGCACGAAGGCCACGCGGCCGCCTTCGGCCCGGTGCGCCTGCAGCGCCGCGTTGGCTTCGTGCAGCGCATACAAGAGCACGGCGCCGTCGGACAGCTCGGCCAGTTCCACGGTGCGCTCGTCGTCCGCGTTCAGGACGGAGGCGCCGTCGGACAGCACCACGTCCACCTGGCTGCGCACGACGTTGTACAGCGCCTCGTCGTCGCGCACGTAGAGGTCGTGCACGCTGGCCGCGTCGCCCATCTCGGTGACGATGCCGACCTGGCAGCGGTCGTAGGGCAGGCCCTCGGTGAGGATGGTGCGCGGGTTCGATTCGAACACGGCGGCCTGCACGGTGCGGTTGATCAGCAGGCGCTGGCCGGCGTCGAAGCGGGTGGCGTCGCGCGCGTCGACCTGGCGGCCGTCGAGGAACAGGCCCTCGCGGTTGGCCACGCCGACGTGCTTGCCCGCGTGGTTCAGCACGGTGCCGACCAGGCGCGCGGCCAGCGCGGCGTCCACGGAGCCGGTGATGCCGATCAGCGGGATGCGGCCGCTTTCGCCTTCGGCGAACAGGTGTTCGACGATGTCGCGGCCGACGTTGCGCGGCTCGCCCGAGGCGGGCTTGATGTGGGCCAGCAGGCCCGGGCTGGCGTTGACTTCGATGATGGCGCCGCGTTGCTCGTGCAGCGGACGCCCGATGTCCTCGGCGACCAGGTCGATGCCGGCGATGTCCAGGCCGACCACGCGCGCGGCCAGCGCCGCCATGTAGGCCACCTCCGGGTGCACCAGGTCGGTCACGTCGTCGGCGACGTTGCCGTTCACCTGGATCAGCACCTTCTGGCCGGCCGGCGGCACCGAGTCCGGCGCCAGGCCCTGGCGCTTGAGTTGCAGCTTGATCTCGTCGCTTTCGGCCGGCAGCACGGGCGAGAGCGGGAATTCCTCGGCCTCGCCGCGGCGCGGGTCGACGTTGATCTGGCGGTCGCACAGCGCGACGATGGTCGAGCTGCCGTCGCCGGTCACCCATACCGATTCGCCGCGCGCGGCCGCCACCACCTTCTGGCCGACGACCAGCAGGCGGTGCTCGTTGCCGGAAATGAAACGCTCGACCAGCACGGCGCGCGATTCGCCTTCTTCCGACGCGATGGCGTAGGCGGCGTGCACGTCGGCCTCGGTGAGCAGGTTCAGCGACACCCCGCGGCCGTGGTTGGCGTCGACCGGCTTGATCGCGACCGGCAGGCCGATGTCCTGGGCTTCTTCCCAGGCCGCCTCGGCGCTGCGCACGACGCTGCCTTCCGGCACCGGCACGCCGCAGGACGCGAGCAGCGTCTTGGTGAGGTCCTTGTCGCTGGCGATGCTTTCGGCGATGGCGCTGGTGCGGTCGGTCTCGGCGGTCCAGATGCGGCGCTGGGCGGCGCCGTGGCCCAGCTGGACCAGGTTGCCGTCGGTCAGGCGGATCGAGGGGATGCGGCGGTCGGTGGCGGCGTCGACGATGTTCGCGGTGGACGGCCCCAGGCAGTAGCGGTCGACCAGTTCGGTCAGCGTGAACACGGCGGCGTCTAGGTCGAACGGGGTATCGTTGATGGCGGCCATCAGCAGCGCATGGCCGGCGTTCAGCGCGGCGCGGCCGACGATGCCGTCGCGGGTGCGGAACGCCATTTTATAAATGCCGCAGTCGGCCGTGGAGCGCGTCTTGCCGAAGCCGGTCTTCATGCCGGCCAGGTTCTGCAGCTCCAGCACGATGTGTTCGAGGATGTGGCCGGACCAGGTGCCGTCGCGCAGGCGCTCCAGGAAGCCGCCGCGCTCGCCGACGCCGCAACGGTGCTCGACCAGGCCGGGCAGCCAGCCGGTCAGGCGCTCGTACAGGCCGGGGAGGGTGTTCGAAGGACATTCCTCGAGTTCGCCGATGTCGAGCCATGCTTCGATGACGGGGCGGTACGTCCAGATGTTCGGTCCACGCAGGTGGGTTACACGAAGGATGTCGATGTCTTTCTTGTTCGTCATAAATGTCCGGCCACGTGGCGACCGCTCTCTCGCCACACAGCATTGCCTAATTGTGCGCATCGCATGATAAATCGTTCGATCTCTCTCGATCTGTAAGTATTTTCCGCAATGCACATGTTGTATACTTGTCGAAACGAAGGCCGGTGCGCCTGCCGGTTCCTGCCAGTTCCGCCCCTGCCGCATGACGCGCCGCGACGATCGCGGCGCCGTTCGGCGGGGCGCCCTGTCAACCGAGGCGCATGACACAGCGTTCCAACGTACAAGCTCTGCCTCCGCATTCCGATTCCACATACCTACAGGATGGAACCTTCGCCTTCACGGCGGCATCACCATGACAAATCAACAACTCGTTCCCTCTGCGCCGCTGGCGGTAGCCGCCAGTTTCCTGCCTGAGCACTGGCAGGCGGACGTCGAGAAAAAGCTTGCGCCAGGGGAAAACGTTCTAACCAGCGTCGAGGTTGACCTCGATTCGAAATTACGTTTCACGAAGGGCTTGCTGGTCGTCACCGACCGTCGCCTGCTGGCCCGCGCCCCGGGCGAGACGGCCTGGCGCGACTGGCCCTACCGCGCCGGCCTTTCCCTGCGGCATCACGACCACGCCGGCGTCGGCCACCTCGAACTGGTGGACGGGCAGGGCCTGCTCGGGGCCTGGCGCTTCACCCTGGGCCAGAACCTGCAGGCGATCCGCGTCGTCGACCAGTTCCGCGACCAGCTGGAAAGCCACCTCACCGGCGTCGCCGTGCAGCCTCCCGAACAGCATACCTGCCCCAGCTGCAAAGCGCCGCTCGATCCGGACCAGGAGGATTGCCCGATCTGCACCAAGGTGCTGCACACGCCGCCGTCGACCTGGACGCTGTTCCGGCTGTGGCGCTTCGCCCGGCCCTACCAGGGCCAGCTGCTGCTCGGCTTCCTGCTGCTGCTGGCGAGCACGGCCGCGCACCTGATTCCGCCTTACCTGACGATGCCGCTGATGGACAATGTCCTGATTCCTTATCAGAACGGCAAGCAGATCGATACCTCGCTCGTCTTCCTGTACATGGGCGGACTGCTCGGCTCGGCGGTGCTGGCCTGGGTGCTGGGCTGGGGCCGCACCTACATCCTGGCGCTCGTGTCCGAGCGCATGGGCGCCGACATGCGCTCGGAAACCTACGAGCACCTGTTGCGCCTGTCGCTGGAATTCTTCGGCGGCAAGCGTACCGGTGACCTGATGAGCCGCATCGGCAGCGGCTCGGACCGCATCTGCGTGTTCCTGTCGCTGCACCTGCTGGACTTCCTGTCCGACGTGCTGATGATCATCATGACGGGCATCATCCTGTTCAGCATCAACGCCAAGCTGGCCCTCGTGACCCTGGTGCCGCTGCCGATCATCGCCTGGCTGATCCACATCGTGCGCGACAAGCTGCGCACCGGCTTCGAAAAGATCGACCGCGTCTGGGGCGAGGTCACCAACGTGCTGGCCGACACGATCCCGGGCATCCGCGTGGTCAAGGCCTTCGCCCAGGAAAAGCGCGAAGCCGCAAGGTTTCGCGAGGCGAACAAGCACAACCTGGCCGTCAACGACAAGCTGAACAAGGTGTGGTCGCTGTTCTCGCCCACGGTCTCGTTCCTGACCGAACTGGGCCTGCTGGTGATCTGGTGCTTCGGCATCTGGCAGATCAGCAAGGGCGAGATCACGGTCGGCACCTTGGCCTCGTTCATCGCCTACAGCGGCCGCTTCTACGTGCGTTTGGATTCCATGAGCCGCATCGTGTCGGTGACGCAGAAGTCGGCCTCGGCCGCCAAGCGCATCTTCGACATCCTCGACCACGTGTCGAGCGTGCCGGACCCGGTCAACCCGGTCAAGGTCGACAAGGTCGCCGGCAACATCACGCTGCGCGAAGTCGGTTTCCGCTACGGCAACCGCGCCGTCAACCGCGGCATCTCGCTCGACATCAAGGCCGGCGAGATGGTCGGCCTGGTCGGCCATTCCGGCTCGGGCAAGAGCACGCTGGTCAACCTGATCTGCCGCTTCTACGACGTGGCCGAGGGCGCCATCCTGCTGGACGGCCGCGACATCCGCGCGTTCGCCGTGGCCGACTACCGCCGCCACATCGGCCTGGTGCTGCAGGAACCGTTCCTGTTCTTCGGCACCATCGCCGAGAACATCGCCTATGGCAAGCCGGATGCGACGCGCGAGGACATCATCGCCGCCGCCCGCGCCGCGCACGCCCACGAATTCATCCTGCGCCTGCCGCAGGGCTACGATTCGATGGTCGGCGAGCGCGGCCAGGGCCTGTCGGGCGGCGAGCGCCAGCGCATCTCGATCGCGCGCGCGCTGCTGATCGACCCGCCGATCCTGATCCTCGACGAAGCCACGTCCTCGGTCGACTCCGAGACCGAGAAGGAGATCCAGAAGGCGCTCGACAACCTGGTGCAGGGCCGCACGACGATCGCGATCGCGCACCGGCTGTCCACGCTGCACCGGGCCGACCGCCTGGTGGTGCTGGACCGCGGCGTGGTGGTCGAGGAAGGCAGCCACGACGCGCTGATGCAAAAACAGGGCGCCTACCACCGCCTGTACGAGGCGCAGGCGCGCAATGTGGACCAGGACCCGGACGGCAAGGAAGACTGAACGATGAACGATGTGACTTTTCGACTGCGCCGCGACCCGTTCGGCAAGCTGGTGCTGACCAATGCCGAGGGCGAGGAATTCGTCGGCGTGGCGCCGGTGCGCTCCTTCCCGGTCCAGGCGCCCACGCGCGGCATCTCGCTGGTGCGCGAAGGCGGCAAGGAAGTGGCCTGGATCGACGACCTCGCGGCGCTGCCGGCCGACGTGCGCGCGCTGGTGACCGAGGAACTCGACGGCCGCGAATTCATGCCCGAGATCCTGTCGATCAAGGGCGTCTCCAGTTTCGCCACGCCGTGCACCTGGACCGTCAGGACGGACCGCGGCGACACCGAGTTCGTCCTCAAGGGCGAGGAAGACATCCGCCGGCTGGGCGCCTATTCGCTGCTGATCGCGGACAGCCACGGCATCCACTTCCTGATCCGCGACATGTTCGGGATCGACAAGGGCAGCCGCAAGATCCTCGACCGGTTCCTGTAACCTGGCGGGGCGCGGTGCGCGCCCACCCTGCGGCGCCGTTCAACACCGGGGTCGGAGCCCTTGGACATCGACACGGGGCGCCGACCCCTGCGTGGGGTGGGCACCCCGTGCCCACCGTGCGCCACCCGGCATCACGACTGCCGCCAGAACCCCGCATGCGCCACCCTGGCCTCGTCCTCGCGCAGCGGCCCGATCACCTCGGTCGGCCGCTGCCCGGCCGCGAACACCTGGCGGCAGGGCAGGGACAGGGTCGGGTTTTCCGGGTCGCTGCCGGTCAGCGCCAGCAGGCTGGTTTCCGACATCCCGTACACCACGCGACCGACGCCGCTCCAGTAGGTGCCGCCGGCGCACATCGCGCACGGTTCGGCATTCGTGTACAGCGTCGCGCCGGCGAGTTCCGCCGGGCCGTGCCGGCTGGACGCCTGGCGCAGCGCGTTCATCTCGGCGTGGGCCGTGCGGTCGGCGCTGGAGGCGTTCATGGCTTCGGCGATGATGGCGCCGTCGGCGCCGACCACGATGGCGGCGAAAGGATGGTGGCCCTCGTCGCGCGAGCGCTGGGCGAGGGCGAAGACGCGGGTCAGGAAGTCGTGGTCGCGGGGTGTCGGTGCGGGCATGGCGGTCCTTGTCGTGTGCCTGGAAATCGGGCCCCGGCCTGCGCCGGGGCGACGTGCTTACTTCGGAATCGTGCCCTCGACGCCCTGCACGTAGTAGTTCAGCGCATGCAGTTCCTTCTCCGGCATGTCGGCGCCGGCGGCCACGCGCACCGTGCCCGACTGGTCCTTGATCGGCCCCTGGAAGGGCTTGAGCTTGCCGGCGACCAGCGCCGCCTTCTTTTCCTCGAAGAGCTTCGCCACGTCGGTCGGGATCGCCTTGTTCAGCGGCGACATCTGCACCATGCCTTCCTTCAGGCCGCCGCGCGTCTCGCCGGTCTTCCAGGTGCCGGCCATGACCGCCTTGGCGGTGTCGGTGTAGAAGCCGCCCCAGTGGTTGGTGCTGGCGGTCAGGTGGGCCTTGGCGGCGAAGCGCGCCATGTCGGAATCCCAGCCGAAGGCGTATTTCCCCTTCTGCTCGGCCACCTGCAGCGTGGCGGGCGAATCCGTGTTCTGGCTCAGCACGTCGGCGCCCTGGGCGATCAGCGTCTCGGCGGCCTGGCGTTCGCGCGCCGGGTCGTACCAGCTGTTGACCCAGATGACCTTGGTCTTGATCTTCGGATTCACGCTCTGCGCGCCGAGCGTGAAGGCGTCGATGTTGCGGATCACTTCCGGCACCGGGAAGGAGCCGACGAAGCCGATCGTGTTGGTCTTGCTCATCTTGCCGGCGATGATGCCCTGCAGGTAGGAGCCCTCGTACTGGCGGGTCTCGTACACGCCCATGTTCTTCGCCGTCTTGAAGCCGGTCGCGTGCAGGAACACGGTGTTGGGGAAGGCCCTTGCCACCTTCTCGGTGCCGTTCATGAAGCCGAACGAGGTGGTGAAGATCAGCTTGTTGCCGTCGGCGGCGAGCTTGCGGATCACGCGCTCGGCGTCGGCGCCCTCGGGGACGTTCTCGACGTAGACCGACTTGACCTGGCCCGCCAGGTTCTTTTCCATCTCCAGGCGGCCCTGCTCGTGGGCATAGGTCCAGCCGGCGTCGCCGACCGGGCCGACGTAGACGAAGGCGACCTTCAGCGGGTCGGCGGCGCGGACCGGCATGCCGGCCAGGGCGAACGAGGCGGCCAGGGCGGCCAGGGAGAACAGCTTGCGACGATTCATGGGTATTCCTCTTTCAGGTTGGCGTGGAGGGATCAGAAGTGGTATTCGGCGCGGACCATCGGCGTCCTCGCGGTGGCGCCGGGCACGGTGTCGGACGGGTTGCCGAACTTGTTCTTCCAGTACTGGTATTCGACGCCGACCTTGAAGGTGTTCTTGGGCGCGCCGACCGCCGCGCTCATGTCGTACATGACCTGCATGTCGACGTTGATCTCGACCGCGGTCGGCCCGCCGAACTCGTTCCTGCCCTTGGTGCCGATATAGTTGGCGTAGCCCTCGAAGGACAGCGGGATGCCGGCGCTGAACGGGATCGCCCAGGCCGCCGACAGCATCGCGTGGTTGTCGTAGGTGTAGCGGCGCGTGGAGGTCTGGGTGAAGCCGTTGAAGGGCGCATTGCTCTCGCGTAGCGCGTACAGGCCGACGTCGAGGAAGCCCGGGACGTCGAAGCTCAGCGTCGGGCCGACGACCAGCATGCGCTTCTTCGAGTTGTAGCCGGCGTCGGTCTTGCTGTTGACGTCGAAACCGGCGGTGAAGCCCACGCTGCGCACCGGGCCGAAGGCCAGGTTCCTGTCCATGATCTTGCCCAGGTCGAAGGTATGGCGGTACACCGCATAGGCTTCGTGCGCGCCGCTGTCGGCGCCGACCGCGGACGGATCGTGTTCGTCGGACAGCAGGAAGTCCACGCTGAGGAAGTTCTTGCCGTACTTGTAGCCGCTGACGTGGCTGAAGTTGACGACGTGCTTGGCGATGTCGTCGTCGATGAACGGTTCGGCGAACTTGGTGCCGTAGCGGTAGCTGAGCGCGGTGTCGCTCCAGTCGGCGGCGCGGGCACCGCCGGCGGCGAGCAGGGCGATCGCGAGGACGGCGAGAGGCGTGGCCAGGCGTGTGGGTGTGGCGGGGGCGGGGCGGTGGGGCTTCATGCGGTCCTTCTTTCAGGTTGGAATAGGAATAGGAATAGGAACAGGAACAAAGCGCGGCTGCGGGATTGCATCCAATCGTCGATCCGATTGCATGCAATCTTTGAATGTCTTCTTAGCAAATACCGGGCCAGTGCCCGCCGGCGGATCGCGGATGCGCCCGTTTCACTCTGGCGGACCGGGCACCCGGCCGGAAGACGGCACGCGGCGCGCGCGCAGCGTGCACCGCGGCGGCGCGCGACGACGACGGTCCGGGCGAGATGATGGTGCGATCCCTGCCCCAATTTGTATCCAATCCGATGCGCCCGTGCCGTCAGCAACCGGCGAGCGCGTCCGCCAGCCGGACCTTGCGCTCCGGCTCGCCCAGGTGCAGGCGCGCCTCGATCTCCAGCAGGTGGTGCTCGATCAGGTGCACGGCCCGGTCGGCCTCGCCCCGCTCGATCAGCGCCAGCAGGTCGCCGTGGTGGTCGCTGCCGCACATCGGCGCGCCCGGCTTCTCGTACAGCGCGATGATCAGCGAGCAGCGCGACACCAGTTCGCCCAGGAAGCGCTGCAGCACGGCGTTGCCCGCCAGCTCGGCCAGCAGCAGGTGGAATTCGCCGCCGCGGCGGATCCAGGCGGCGCGGTCGCCGGCGCGGCGCGCCGCTTCCTCGGCGTCGAGCGCGGCGCGGATCGCGCGCAGCGACGCCGGGGTGGCGTTGCGCACCACCAGCGGCACGATCTCGCGCTCCAGCGCGCGGCGCGCGGCGAAGATGTCGCGCGCTTCCTTGGGCGTGGGCGAGGCGACGACGGCGCCGCGGTTCGGGCGCAGTTCGATGATGTGGTCGTGCGCGAGCCGCTGCAGCGCCTTGCGCACCGTGGTGCGGCTGACCTGGTACAGCTCGCAGAAATCGGCTTCCGCCAGGCGCGTGCCGGGCGGCAGGCGGTGGCTCATCACGGCGTTCACCACGGCGCGGTGGATGCGCAGGTCGACGGCGGCGCCGCGCGCGCCGGCGGGCGCCGGGGCCAGTGCAGGGTCCGCGTTCGCCTGGACCTGCGCTTCCGTCTGCGCACCGTTGTTCGCGCTCGTGCTTGTCTGCGCGCCCGCCGGCGCGTTCGTGTCCTTGCGCGTCCTCGTCGTCGTGGTCGCGCGCGCGCCCGCCGGTGCGGTGGCGCCAGCCGGCTTGCGCAGGCCTCGTGGGCTCGGCGCAGTCGTGTGCTTGCTCATGCTTTCTCCATTGTGCGTGGGCGGGGTCGCCGCCGGTTCTTTTCCCGGATAAAGCAGGAATCGTGCGCGGGCGAACCGGCGGGCACGCCACGCCCGCGCACCCGTGTGTGCGCGATGCTGGTGAAATTGTCGCATCGCGATGGTGCAGTTTGTATACAAGTCGTGCATCCGCGTGCGTCCGTGGCGGCGCGGCAGGAGGGCGGCCGCGTGGCATGGTACTTGCAGTGCTGTCAAGGAAACGACACCGTTTCCACGCAACCGACGATGGAGCATCCGATGACAGACCCCCAGGGACCGCCGCCGCAGGCGGTCCGAGACCGCGTCGCGCCGCGCCTGCAATTGCTCGGCATTTCCAAGATCTATCCGTCGGTGGTGGCCAACGCCGACGTCGACCTCACCGTCATGCCGGGCGAGATCCACGCCGTGCTGGGCGAGAACGGCGCCGGCAAGAGCACGCTGATGAAAATGATCTACGGCGTCACCCGTCCCGACGCCGGCGAGATCGTCTGGGAGGGCCGGCAGGTCGAGATCCCGTCGCCGTCGCACGCGCGCCGGCTGGGCATCGGCATGGTGTTCCAGCATTTCGCCCTGTTCGAGACGCTGACGGTGGCCGAGAACATCGCGCTGGCGCTGGACGACAGGATCTCGCCGGCGCAGCTGGCGCCGCGCATCCGCGCCGTGTCGGCGCAGTACGGCCTGCCGCTCGACCCGGAGCGGCGCGTGCACAGCATGTCGGTGGGCGAGCGCCAGCGCGTCGAGATCGTGCGCTGCCTGCTGCAGTCGCCGCGCCTCCTGATCATGGACGAGCCGACCTCGGTGCTCACGCCCGACGCCGTGCAGACGCTGTTCGTCTCGCTGCGCCAGCTGGCCGCCGAAGGCGTCAGCATCCTGTACATCAGCCACAAGCTCGACGAGATCCAGGCCCTGTGCGACAAGGCGACCGTGCTGCGCGCCGGCCGCGTGGCCGGCACCGCCAATCCGCGCGAGGAAACCGCGCAGTCGCTGGCCGAGCTGATGATCGGCGGCGACCTGCCCACCTGTTCGCTGGCGCCGCGCGCGCCCGGCGAGGTGCGCCTGGCGCTGGACCGCCTCGACCTGGCCAGCGCCGACCCGTTCGGGACGAGCCTGCACGACATCGGCCTGGAACTGCGCGCCGGCGAGATCGTCGGCCTGGCCGGCATCTCCGGCAACGGCCAGCAGGAACTGCTCAAGGCCATCTCGGGCGAAGCGGCGGCGCCGCGGCCGGGCGCCGTGCGCCTCCTCGGCCACGACGCCGGCCACCTGGACGCCGCCGCGCGGCGCCGCCTGGGGCTGGGCTTCGTGCCCGAGGAGCGCCTCGGGCGCGGCGCGGTGCCGGCGCTGGCGCTGGCCGACAATGCCTTGCTGACCGGCTGGCTGGCGCCGGACGCCGGCATGGTGCGGCGCGGCCTGGTGCGGCGCAGCGCGGTGCGCGCGTTCGCCGACAAGGTGATCGCCGGCTTCAAGGTCAAGTGCGGCGGCGCGGATTCGCCCGCGTCCAGCCTGTCCGGCGGCAACCTGCAGAAATTCATCGTCGGGCGCGAGATCGGCCTGGCGCCCAGGGTGATGGTGCTGGCCCAGCCCACCTGGGGCGTCGACATCGGCGCCGCCATGCTGATCCGCCAGCGCATCATCGACCTGCGCGACGCCGGCGTGGCCGTGCTGGTGGTGTCCGAGGAACTCGACGAACTGTTCATGATGTGCGACCGGATCGCGGTGCTGGCCAAAGGGCGCCTGTCGCCCGTGGTGCCGGTGGCCGCCACCGGCGTCGACCAGATCGGCAGGTGGATGGGCGGCGATTTCGCCGGCGCCCCCGCCACCGCCGCCACGCCCGCCCAAGGAGTCGCCCATGTCCCGGCTTGAAGCCCGCCCCGAACCCTCGCGCGCCATGATGCTGGCCTCGCCGCTGATCGCGGCCGCCGCCATGCTCGCCACCGGCTCGCTGCTGTTCCTGTTCCTCGGCCACGAACCGCTGCACGCGTTCCGCGTCTACTTCGTCCAGCCGCTGTCGAGCAGCTACGGCATCGGCGAACTGCTGCTCAAGGCGACGCCGCTGATCCTGTGCGGCATCGGCCTGGCGCTGGGCTTTCGCGCCAACGTCCACAACATCGGCGCCGACGGCCAGCTGACCATGGGCGCCGTCGCGGCCGGCTGCGTGGCCCTGTACTTCGACGGCGTCGACGCCTGGTGGGTGCTGCCGCTGATGCTGGCCGCCGGCGCGCTCGGCGGCATGGCCTGGGCCGCCGTGCCGGCGCTGCTGCGCACGCGCTTCAACACCAGCGAGATCCTGGTCAGCCTGATGCTGGTGTACGTGGCCTACCTGTTCCTCGGCTACCTGGTGCACGGGCCGCTGCGCGACCCGGCCGGCTTCAACTTCCCGCAATCGAAGATGTTCGGCGAGTCGGCCACGCTGCCGTTGCTGGTCGAGGGGCTGCGCGTGAACGCGGCGTTCCCGCTGGCGCTGCTGGTGGCGGCCGCGGCCTGGTTCTTCTGCCGCCACACCTTCGCCGGCTACCGCATGCAGGTCAGCGGCATGGCGCCGGCGGCGGCGCTGTACGCCGGCTTTTCCGAGCCGAAGAACGTCTGGCTGGCCTTCATGGCCAGCGGCGCGCTGGCCGGCCTGGCCGGCGTCGGCGAGGTGGCCGGGCCGCTCGGGCAGCTGCAATCCTCGGTGTCGCCCGGCTACGGCTTCGCGGCCATCATCGTCGCCTACGTCGGTCGCCTGCATCCCGTCGGCGTGGTGCTGGCGGCGCTCCTGATGTCGCTGCTCTACATCGGCGGCGAGACGGCGCAGATCGAGCTGCAGCTGCCGTCGGCGATCACCGGCCTGTTCCAGGGCCTGCTGCTGTTCTACCTGCTGGCGGCCGACCTGTTCATCCACTACCGCATCAAGCCGCGCGCGCGCACCGCGCCGCCGGCGCCCCTGTCCATGGAGACCGCCCGGCATGAATCCTGACTACCTGATCGCATTCCTGGCCAGCACCGCCGGCGCCGCCACCCCGCTGGTGCTGGCGTCGACCGGCGAGCTGGTGGCCGAACGCTCCGGCGTGATCAACCTCGGGCTCGAGGGCATCATGGTGGTGGGCGCGGTGGCCGGCTTCTCGGCGGCGCTGCACGGCGGCTCGATCGGCCTGGGCTTCCTGGCCGCGCTGGCGGCCGGCATGGCGCTGGCCCTGGTGTTCGCCTTCCTGGTGCTGACCCTGCAGACCAACCAGGTCGCCACCGGCCTGGCGCTGACGCTGTTCGGCCTGGGCCTGTCGGCCTTCGTGGGGCGCGACCTGGTCGGCCAGACCGTGGCGCCGCTGGCGCACCTGCATTTCCCGCTGCTGTCGGACCTGCCGTTCGTCGGCCCGCTGCTGTTTCGCTTCGACCCGATGGTGTACGCCTCGCTGCTGCTGGTGGCGCTGGTCGGCTGGCTGCTCGCCAAGCGCCGCATCGGCCTGCTGGTGCGCGCGGTCGGCGAGGCCCCGCACGCCGCCCACGCGATCGGCATGCCGGTGGTGAAGCTGCGCTATGCGACGGTGCTGTTCGGCGGCGCGCTGGCCGGCCTGGGCGGCGCCTACCTGTCGCTGGCGCTCACGCCGATGTGGGTGGAGGGCATGACGGCGGGACGCGGCTGGATCGCGCTGGCCCAGGTCGTGTTTGCGACCTGGAAGCCGCGCGGCCTGCTGCTGGGCGCCTACCTGTTCGGCGGCGTCACCGTGCTGCAGTTCCATGGCCAGGGCCTGGGGCTCGACGTGCCGTCGGAATTCCTGTCGATGCTGCCCTATCTCGCCACCATCGTCGTGCTGGTCGTCATCTGCCGCAATCCGCAGACGATCCTGCTGAACAAGCCGATGTCGCTGGGGCAGGGCTTCAAGGCCGACTAGCGGCGCCGGCCGCCCAGCCGGCCGCGTCCCAGTCGAGCCGGTGGGTCGGGCCGATGCCGTCCAGGAAGCGCTCGTCGTGCGACACGACGGCCAGCGCGCCGGGCCAGGAGGCCAGCATCGCTTCCAGCGCCTCGACGGCGGGCAGGTCCAGGTGGTTGGTCGGCTCGTCCAGCAGCAGCAGGCGCGGCGCCGGCCGGCGCAGCACGGCCAGCAGCAGGGCGCCGCGCATGCGCTCGCCGCCGCTGAGCGTGGCCGCCGGGCGCAGCACGCGCTCCGGTCCCAGGCCGGCCAGCGCGAGCATCTGGCGCAGCCGGCCTTCGTCGGTGCCGGGCGCCGCGCGCGCCAGCTGGTCCAGCAGGTCGAGGTGCGGGACCAGCAGGTCCAGGTGCTGGTCCAGCAGCACGGCCGGCACGGTGCGCGCCTGGCCCGCGAGCGGCGCCAGTTGGCCGGCGAGGATGCGCAGCAGGGTCGACTTGCCGCAGCCGTTCGGTCCGCGGATGGCGATGCGCGCCGCGCCGTGCGCGCTCCAGGTCAGCGGCGTGCGCGGCCCCCACGGCGCCACCAGCCCGTCCAGCGCCAGCGCCGCCCGCCCATCGGGAATGGCGGCGTCCAGGCGCGGGAAGGCGGGTGCCTGGAGCATGGCGTCGAGCGCGGCGAAGGCGGCGCTGGCCTCGTCCTGCAAGTCCTGGCGCCGGCGCGCGTGGCGTTCGGCGCGGGCGCCGTCGGTGCGCTGGGCGCGCTGGGGCTGGGCGTTGAGCACGATGCGCGGCTGGCCGCCGGCCTGCGCCGCGCGTTCGCCGCGGGCCTGGCGGCGCGCCGCGCGTTCGGCCTGGGTGCGCATCGCGTCCTCGCCCTGGCGCCGTTCCACGCGCGCGCGCTCCAGGCGCGCGCTGGCGCCGGCCAGTTCGGCCGCGCGCGCCGCCTGCACCGCCGTCCAGCCGCCGCCGTGGCGGCGCAGGCCGCCGGCGCGCACTTCCAGCGTGCGCTCGACGTGTTCCAGCAGCGCGCGATCGTGGCTGACCAGCAGCAGGCCGCGCCCGGCCTGGCGCCAGGCGCGCATCCGTTCGAGCAGGAAGGCGCGGTGGCCGCGGTCCAGGTGATTGCCGGGCTCGTCCAGCACCAGCAGGTCGGCGTCGCTGCAGAAGGCGCCCACCAGGCCCAGCAGCGTGCGCTGGCCGCCGGACAGCGCCGCGGGCGCCAGCGCCGCGTCCAGCCCCGCCGCGTCCAGCATCGCTTGCCAGCGCGCCGCGAGGTCCCAGCGCTCGCCGACCAGGTCGATGTCGCCGTCGCGCGCTTGCCCCGCGGCCAGGCGGCGCAGCGCGTCCAGCGGGGCCGCCACGCCGGCGACCTCGGCCAGGCTGGCGGCGTGCAGCGGCCCGGCCTGCTGCGCCAGGTAGCGCAGCCGCCCCGGGCGCGCGACGCGGCCGCCCGTCGCGGCCAAGTCGCCCGCGACGACGCGGGCCAGCGTGGTCTTGCCGCTGCCGTTCGGGCCGATCAGCCCGACGGTTTCGGCGCCGAACGCCTCGTGCATGTCGTGGAAGAGGATGCGCCCGTCGGGCAGGTGGATGTCGACCCCGTGCAGGGTCGCGAAGCAGGGATGCGAAGCAAGCGCCATGGGTGATTCCTCCATGTGGAATTCCTGTATGCCGGGAAGCCGGGCCGCAGCGGTGCCGCTGGCGGGATGGGTTCGTTGCCGTCGCGGGACGGCGGGCATTACAGGCGCATGGGTGGAATCTCCTCGGTGGGTCGACGCCATTCTGGCAGGGGAGGCCGCGCCGCGTCAAGCGCGCCGCTTTTCGCGTAGAGTAGCGCAAACGGTCAGCCCACCACGCCGGGAGAACGCCATCGCGCCGCAGCACGTTTCGCCACCTGTCCACTTCGTCGTCGCCACCATCGGCTCGGCCGGCGACCTGTTTCCCTTCCTCGCCCTGGCGCTGGCGTTGCGCGCGCGCGGCCATCGCGTCAGCTTCCTGGCGCCGGAACAGCACGCGCCGTACGTGGCGCCCACCGGCCTGGCGTTCACCGGCCTGCCGGCCGACGCCGCGGTGCTGCACGACCCCGACCTCTGGCATCCGACGCGCGGCTTCGGCGTGGTCTGGCGCGCGACGCGGCCGGCGATGGCGCGCATCGTTCCCTTCGTGCGGGCGCTGCCGGCGCACGAGGCGTGCGTGCTGCTGGTCCACCCGCTGGCCCTGCCCGAGGCGGCGCTGTGCCGGGCCGACCGCCCCGGCCTGAAGGTCGCCACCGCCTGGCTGGCGCCGCAGAACCTGCCGACCGTGCACGACCCGTTGCTGGTCGGCCCCTGGCGCGTGCCCTCCTGGGTGCCGCTGGCGGCGCGGCGCGCCTTGTGGCGCTGGGCGATGCGCACCTTCGTCGACCCGGTGGCGCTGGCCGACGTCAACGCCGCCCGCGCCGCGCACGGCCTGGCGCCGGCGCGCACGCTGGCCGACGCCGTGTTCGCCGTCCCCGACCTGTCGCTGACCCTGTTCCCCGCGTGGTTCGCGCCGACCCAGCCGGACTGGCCGCAACCGCTGCAGCGCGGCGACTTCCCGCTGTACGACCCCGCCCCGGACGCGCCGCTGTCCGCCGAACTGCAGGCCTTCCTGCGCGCCGGGCCGGCGCCGCTGGCCTTTACCCACGGCACCGGCAATACCCAGGCTGCCGCCTACTTCCGCGCCGCGCTGGACGCGGCGCGGCAGGTGGGCCGGCGCGCCATCCTCCTGACCCCGCACCGCGACCAGTTGCCGGCCACGCTGCCCCCGGGCATCCTGCAGCAGGACTACGTGCCGCTGCGGCGCCTGCTGCCGCACCTGGCGCTGCTGGCCCACCACGGCGGCATCGGTACGACGGCCGAGGCGCTGCGCGCCGGCACGCCGCAGCTGGTGGTGCCGCTGGCCCACGACCAGTTCGACAACGCCATGCGCGTGGCGGCGCTGGGCGCCGGCGCCGGCCTGCCGGCGGCGCGCGTGGATGCCGCGCGGCTGGCGCGCGCCCTGGCGCGCCTGCTGGACGACCCGGCCGTGGCGCAGCGCTGCCGCGCCGTCGCCGCCCGCTTCGACGGCCGGGACGCGGCCGCGGCGCTGGCCGCGCGCCTGGAAACGCTGGCCGGCGCGACGCCCGGACGCGATATCGGCGACAATCCCGCACGAACAACGATGTCGACGAAAGGATGAACATGCAACGAAGCGCACTCGTGGTCGGTGCCAGCGGGATCGGCGGGCGCTACGCGGCCCGCGAACTGCTGGCCCATGGCTGGACCGTCTACGGCCTGGCCCGCCGTCCACCCACCGACCTGCCGGGCCTGATCCCGGTGCCGGCGGACCTGATGGACCCGGCCGGCCTGGCGCGGGCCTTCGACGCGGCCTTCGGCGCCGGCAACCGCGAAGCGAGCCCGACCCACGTCTTCATCACCACCTGGATGCGCCAGGACAGCGAGGCGGACAACATCCGCGTCAACGCCGCCATGGTGCGCAACCTGCTCGACGCCCTGGCGCCGCGCACGGCGCTGCGCCACGTGGCCCTGGTCACCGGCCTGAAGCACTATCTCGGCCCGTTCGAGGCCTATGCCAGCAGCGGCACGCTGCCCGACACGCCGCTGCGCGAAGCGCAACCGCGCCTGCCGCTCGACAATTTCTACTATGCACAGGAAGACGAGGTCTACGCCGCCGCGGCGCGCGACCGCTTCACCTGGAGCATCCACCGGCCGCACACGGTCGTCGGCCTGGCGGTGGGCAATGCGATGAACCTGGGCACGACGCTGGCCGTGTACGCGTCGATCTGCAAGGAAACGGGGCGCCCGTTCCAGTTCCCCGGTTCGCAGGCGCAGTGGGACGGCCTGTCCGACGTCACCGATGCGCGCATGCTCGCCAGGCAGTTGCGCTGGGCGGCCGACACCGATGCCGCGAAGAACGAAGCCTTCAACATCACCAACGGCGACTATTTCCGCTGGAGCTGGCTGTGGCGGCGCCTGGCGGCCTGGTTCGGCGTGCCGGCGGCCGGTTTTTCGGGCGAGGTCCAGCCGCTGGAACAACTGATGGCCAACGACCGCGCGCTGTGGCTCGACATGGCCCAGCGCTACCGGCTGCAGGAAGCCGACCTGGACCGCCTGGCCTCGCCCTGGCATACCGACCTCGACCTGGGCCGTCCGATCGAGGTGATGACCGACATGGCCAACAGCCGCCGGCTCGGCTTCGCGGCCTGGCAATCGACCGAGGATTCCTTCTTCGACCTGTTCGCCGAATTGCGCGCGCGCAGCCTGATTCCCTGAACCGCCGCCGGCGCGCGCCGGCATGCGGCGGGGCGGCGCCCAGCGTGGCCGCGCGCACCGACGGTGCGCGGCCGGACGTGCTCCAATGGCGCCTCGGACCGCAAGCGGGAGGGAACACATGCGCAGGAAACAGCAGATGCCTCGGGACACCACGCCGCAGGGCATTGCCCCGCAGGACACGTCGCAGGACACGCCGCAGGACATGAGGCCGGCGGGCACCACGACGCCGGGCGCCGCGCGCGCCGGCTTCGTGCGCGTGCGCGGCGCGCGCGAGCACAACCTGAAGAACGTCGACCTCGACATCCCGCGCGACGCGCTCGTCGTGTTCACCGGCGTGTCCGGCTCGGGCAAGTCCTCGCTGGCCTTCGGCACGCTGTACGCGGAAGCCCAGCGGCGCTACCTGGAATCGGTGTCGCCCTACGCGCGCCGGCTGTTCCACCAGATGCCGGTGCCGGAAGTCGACGACATCGACGGCCTGCCGCCGGCCGTGGCCCTGCAGCAGCAACGCGGCACCCCGACGGCGCGCTCGTCGGTGGGCAGCGTCAGCACGCTGTCGAATTCCCTGCGCATGCTGTATTCGCGCGCCGGCGACTATCCGCCCGGCCAGGAACTGCTGTATGCCGAGTCGTTCTCGCCCAACACGGCCGAAGGCGCCTGCCCGCGCTGCTCCGGCCTGGGGCGCGTGTACGACGTGACCGAGGCGTCGATGGTGCCGGACGACAGCCTCACCATCCGCGAACGCGCGGTGGCGGCGTGGCCGCCGGCCTGGCACGGCCAGAACCTGCGCGACATCCTCGTCACGCTGGGCTACGACGTCGACACGCCCTGGCGCGACCTGCCGAAAAAGGACCGCGACTGGATCCTGTTCACCGACGAGGCGCCGACGGTGCCCGTGTACGCCGGCTTGAGCCCGGCGGAGACGAAGAAGGCGCTCAGGCGCAAGGACCCGCCCAGCTACCAGGGCACCTTCACCGGCGCGCGCCGCTACGTGCTGCAGACCTTTGCGAACACCGAGAGCGCCGCGATGAAGAAGCGCGTGGCGCGCTACATGGTCGGCGCCGACTGCCCGCTGTGCCGCGGCAAGCGCCTGCGCCAGGAAGCGCTGTCGGTCACCTTCGCCGGACTGGACATCACGGAACTGTCGCGCATGTCGCTGGCGCGGCTGGCCGATCTGATGCGCCCCTACGCCGCCGGCGGGCGCTGCGCCGGCAAGCCGCCGGAACAGGCGATCGTCACCCGCCGCATCGCCGCCGACCTGTGCGCCCGCCTGGACGTGCTGCTCGCGCTGGGCCTGGGCTACCTGACGCTGGAGCGCAGCACGCCGACGCTGTCGCCGGGCGAGTTGCAGCGCCTGCGCCTGGCGACCCAGGTGCGCTCGAACCTGTTCGGCGTCGTCTACGTGCTGGACGAGCCGTCGGCCGGCCTGCACCCGGCCGATGCCGAGGCGCTGCTGGACGCCCTCGCGCGCCTGAAGGCGGCGGGCAACTCGCTGTTCGTCGTCGAGCACGCGCTGGACGTGATCCGCCATGCCGACTGGATCGTCGACGTCGGCCCGCAGGCCGGGGAAGGGGGCGGGCGCATCCTGTACAGCGGCCCGCCCGCGGGCCTGCGCCAGGTCGCCGGCTCGCACACGCGGCGCTACCTGTTCCCCGACACGGCCGACGGCGCCGCGCCGCCGGCGCGCACGCCGCGCGCGCCGGCCGGCTGGCTGCGCCTCGAAGGCGTGAGCCGCAACAACCTGCACGACCTCGACGTCGCCTTCCCGCTCGGCGTGCTGACCGGCGTGACGGGCGTGTCCGGCTCGGGCAAGTCGACGCTGGTCAGCCAGGTGCTGGTCGACCTCGTGGTGCGCGGGCTGGGCCAGGCCGAGCCGGACGCCGAGCCGGAAGCGGCGCTGGAAGCGGGGACGGAACTGGAGCGCGAACCCGAGGTCGAGACGCTGGGCCACCTGTCCGGCCTGGAGGGCGTGCGCCGCCTGGTGCGGGTGGACCAGAAGCCGATCGGCCGCACGCCGCGCTCCAACCTGGCCACCTACACCGGCCTGTTCGACCAGGTGCGCAAGCTGTTCGCCGCCACCCCGGCCGCGCGCAAGAAGCGCTACGACGCCGGGCGCTTCTCGTTCAACGTGGCCAAGGGCCGCTGCGCGCACTGCGCCGGCGAGGGGTTCGTGATGGTCGAGCTGCTGTTCCTGCCCAGCGTCTACGCGCCGTGCCCGACCTGCGGCGGCGCGCGCTACAACGCCGACACGCTGGCGGTGAACTACGCGGACCGCAACATCGCCGAGGTGCTGGCCATGACGGTGGACGAGGCGCACGCCTTCTTCGCCGCCGAGGAGGGCGTGGCGCGGCCGCTGCAGGTGCTGCGCGAGGTCGGCCTGGGCTACCTGCGGCTGGGCCAGAGCGCCACCGAGCTGTCCGGCGGCGAGGCCCAGCGCATCAAGCTGGCCACCGAGCTGCAGCGCGCCACCCGCGGCGGCGCGCTGTACGTGCTGGACGAGCCGACCACCGGCCTGCACCCGCTCGACGCCGACCGCCTGCTGGCCCAGCTGCAGCGCCTGGTCGATGCCGGCAACACCGTCATCATGGTCGAGCACACGATGCGCATGGTGGCGGCCTGCGACTGGGTGATCGACGTGGGTCCCGGCGCGGGCGAGGAGGGCGGACGGGTCGTGGCGGCGGGGCCGCCGGTGGACGTCGCCCGGGCAAAAAGGAGCCGAACGGCCCCCTATCTGGGCCAAATCGTCGGGAAAGCGTGATATCGTCGGCGAACATTGTAAATACTCAATAAAAAACCCGTTCAACGGGGCGCTCCCGTTTTGCCCTTTGCGTTACACTTTGGACATTTTTTCCAATGAGTGTTTCAAATAAGCATGACCGGCCCGAGTATTGATAGCGCCCAATTTCGCCGCATCCTGTCGCGCAACGTCGCCATGCCCCTCGGCATGGGCGTGCTCAGCGCGCTGGTCTTCGTCGGCATCATCAGTTACCTGATCAGTGTCCTGAGCTGGGTCGAACACTCCGAACACGTGATCGGCCGCGCCAACGAGATCAGCAGGCTGTCGGCCGACATGGAAACCGGCATGCGCGGCTACCTGCTGTCCGGCGACCAGGACTTCCTGGCGCCGTACAGCCTGGCCAAGCCGCGCGTCGACGCCGAGCTGGGCAACCTGACCACGCTGGTGAACGACAACCCGATCCAGGTCGACCGGGTCAACCGCATCCGCGCCGCCCAGGCGCAGTGGCAACTGTTCGCCGACGACGTGATCGCGCGGCGCAGCAGGAACGACGAGTTCATCGACCTGATCAAGAGCGGCCGCGGCAAGCAGCTGACCGACGACGTGCGCCGCCAGTTCGCCAACTTCATCGCCGAGGAACAGCGCCTGCTGCAGGAGCGCAACCAGTCCTCGCGCGAAGTGATCGGCTGGTCGGTCGGCGCCTTCCTCGTGTTCAGCCTGATCGTGGCCGGCTTGCTGGCCCTGTTCGGCCGGCGCGAGCTGATGCACCTGTCGTCCACCTACAACGAGACGCTGGAGCACGAGGCCCAGCACAATGCGCTGCTGCGCCACCAGGACTGGCTGCGCGCCGGCCAGACCGAACTGGCCGCGCGCACCATGGGCATCAACGACCTGGCGCCGCTGGCCCAGGCCGTGCTCGACTACGTGGTGGGCCACCTGAACGGCGCCGTCGGCGCCATGTACGTGCGCGACGACGACGGCGTGCTGCGCCGCATCGGCACGTATGGCTTCGCGCCCGACGCCGCGCATGCCCAGGTCATCCAGCCGGCCGATTCGCTGGCGGCCCAGGCCGCCAACCAGAACCGCGTGCTGACCCTGCGCGAACTGCCCGACGGGTATGTCAAGGTGGTGTCGGCGCTGGGCGAGGCGTCGCCGCGCGAACTGCTGATCGCGCCGATCTCCAATTTCGGCAAGATCAAGGGCGTGATCGAGATCGGCTTCCTGCACGGCGTGCGCGAGCGCGACATCGAATTCATGCAGACGATCGCCCAGGGCGTCGGCGCCGGCGTGGCGTCCGTGCTGTACCGCCAGCGCCTGCAGGCGGCGCTGGAAGAACAGCAGTCGCTGAACGAGGAACTGCAGGTCCAGCAGGAAGAGTTGCGCACCGCCAACGAGGAGTTGGAAGAGCAGTCGCGCGTGCTGGAAGAATCGCAGAGCGCGCTGGAAAACCAGCAGGCCGAGCTGGAGCAGACCAACGAGCAGCTGGCCGAGCAGGCCACCCACCTGGACAACAAGAACACCGCGCTGGTGCAGGCGCAGGAACAGCTGCGCGAGCGCGCGCTGGAACTGGAGCGCGCCAGCCGCTACAAGTCCGAGTTCCTGGCGAACATGTCGCACGAACTCAGGACGCCGCTGAACAGCTCGCTGATCCTGGCCAAGCTGCTGGCCGACAATGCCGGCGGCAACCTGGACGAGGAACAGGTGCGCTTCGCCCAGACCATCTATTCGGCCGGCAACGACCTGCTGAACCTGATCAACGACATCCTCGACATTTCCAAGGTCGAGGCCGGCAAGCTGGAGCTGGTGCCCGAGGACATCCCGCTGCGCCGCACGATCGAGGGCCTGGCGCGCGTGTTCGAACCGCTGGCGCAGCAGAAGGACCTCGATTTCGTGCTCACGGTGGAGCCGGACGTGCCGGCCGCGATCCATACCGACCGCCAGCGCCTCGAGCAGATCCTCAAGAACCTGCTGTCGAACGCCGTGAAGTTCACCGACAAGGGGCGCGTCGCCCTGACGGTCGGCGCCAGCGGCGAAGGCTGGATCCAGTTCAGCGTGCAGGATTCCGGCATCGGCATCGCCGCGGACCAGCAGGAAAAGATCTTCGACGCCTTCCACCAGGCCGACGGCACCATCAACCGCCGCTTCGGCGGCACCGGCCTGGGCCTGTCGATCTCGCGCGACCTGACCGGGCTGCTGGGCGGCACGCTCACCGTGGCCAGCACGCCGGGCGAGGGCAGCACCTTCACGCTGAGCCTGCCGCGCAACGGCGCCGTCGCCGCCACCCCGCCGGCGCCCCAGCGCGTGCATGCGGCGCCGCCGGTGCGCCAGAGCGCGCCGGTCCAGGCGCCCGAGCCGCAGGCGCAGGAAGATGGCATCCCGGCGTTCGCCGACGACCGCGCCCAGGCCGCCAGTGGCCGGCGCACCGTGCTGGTGGTCGAGGACGACCCGGAATTCGCCCGGATCCTGTACGGCCTGGCGCACGACATGGAATTCCGCTGCCTGGTCGCGCACCGGGCGCAGGAGGGCCTGGAACTGGCCGCCGCCGAAGGGCCGGACGCCATCCTGCTCGACATCCGCCTGCCCGACGGCTCGGGCCTGTCGGTGCTGCAGCAGCTCAAGGACAACCCGGCCACCCGCCACATCCCGGTGCACGTGGTGTCGAGCCAGGAGAACGGCGGCGAGGCGCTGCACCTGGGCGCGATCGGCTATGCGCTCAAGCCGACCTCGCGCGAGCAGCTGGAAGACGTGTTCCGCAAGCTCAAGGACAAGTCCTCGCAGACCGTCAAGCGCGTGCTGCTGGTCGAGGACGACGAGCGCCAGCGCGACAGCGTGGTGCAGCTGGTGTCCGACACCGACGTCGAGATCGCCGCCGTCGGCACCGGCGAGGAAGCGCTGCACCTGCTGCGCACCCAGATCTTCGACTGCATGATCATCGACCTGAAGCTGCCCGACATGCAGGGCAACGAATTGCTGCAGCGCATGTCGATGGAAGAGCTGTGCTCGTTCCCGCCGGTGATCGTGTACACCGGCCGCAACCTGACGCGCGACGAGGAAGCGGAGTTGCTGAAATACTCGCGCTCGATCATCATCAAGGGCGCGCGCTCGCCGGAGCGCCTGCTGGACGAGGTGACGCTGTTCCTGCACAAGGTCGAGTCCAAGCTGTCGTCCGAGCGCCAGAGCATGCTCAAGACCGTGCGCGGGCGCGACCGCGTGTTCGAGGGCCGCACGATCCTGCTGGTGGACGACGACGTGCGCAACGTGTTCGCCCTGACCAGCGCGCTGGAACAGCGCGGCGCCCAGGTGGTGGTGGGCCGCAACGGATTCGAGGCCATCGCCCGCCTCGACGAGAACGACGCCATCGACCTGGTGCTGATGGACGTGATGATGCCGGGCATGGACGGGCTGGAGGCGACGCGCCGGATCCGCCAGGACAAGCGCTTCGCGCGCCTGCCGATCATCGCGATCACGGCCAAGGCCATGAAGGACGACCAGGAACAATGCCTGGCCGCCGGTGCCAATGACTACCTGGCCAAGCCGATCGACCTGACCCGGCTGTACTCGCTGATGCGCGTATGGATGCCGACCCTGGAGAGAATTTGAAGCACCAACCGAGCGACACCGACATCGAATTGCGGATGCTGGTCGAAGCGGTGTACCTGAAGTACAACTACGACTTCCGCGACTACACCGGCGCCTCGCAGAAGCGCCGCGTGCTGGCGGCGATGAAGGCGATGGACTGCGAAACCATTTCCAGCCTGCAGGCGCGCGTGATGCACGACCCGGCCGCGTTCGCGCAGCTGCTGCAGTACCTGACCATCCCGGTCACCGAGATGTTCCGCGATCCGGAGTACTACCTGGCGCTGCGCCAGCAGGTCGTGCCCTTCCTGAAGACCTACCCGTCGCTGAAGGTCTGGGTGGCCGGCTGCAGTACCGGCGAGGAAGTGTATTCGCTGGCGATCCTGCTGCACGAGGAGGGCCTGCTGGAACGCAGCCTGATCTACGCGACCGACATCAATCCGGCCTCGCTGGACGCGGCGCGGCGCGGCGTGATGCCGCTCGACCGCATGCGCCTGTACACCGAGAACTACCAGAAATCGGGCGGGCTGCGCGCGTTCTCGGATTACTATACGGCGGCGTACGGCGGCGCGCTGTTCGAGCGCTTCCTGGTCGAGAACGTCACGTTCGCCGACCACAGCCTGGCGACGGACAGCGTGTTTGCCGAAACCCACCTGATCAGCTGCCGCAATGTCATGATCTACTTCAACCGGCGCCTGCAGAACCGGGTGCTCGGGCTGTTCCACGAATCGCTGTGCCACCGCGGCTTCCTCGGCCTCGGCAGCAAGGAAAGCATCGATTTCTCGAGCTATGCCGAGCGCTTCGAGTCGCTGGCGCGGCGCGAACGCATTTTCCGCAAGGTAGGTCCCTGATGCGCGCCGCAGCCCCGACCCCGCTGCCCGCCGCGCCGGCCGCCGCCCTGCCGGGCGGCCTGCACGACGACCTGCGCGCGACCCTGCGGGGCCGCCGCTTCGAGGCCGTCGTGATCGGCGGCTCGGCCGGCGGCGTCGACGCCATGATCCAGCTGCTGCCGGCGCTGCCGCGCGACTACACGCTGCCGGTGTTCTGCATCCTGCACCTGCCGGGCGACCGCGAAAGCCGGCTGGCCGAGCTGTTCGCCGAGCGCCTGCCCGTGCCGGTGCGCGAGGCCGCCGACAAGGAAGGCATCGTGCCCGGCACCGTGTACTTCGCCGGCTCCGGCTACCACCTGTCGGTGGAGTGCGACCGGACGTTCTCGCTGAGCTGCGAGCCGCCCGTGCATTTCGCCCGCCCGGCCATCGACGTGCTGATGGAATCGGCCGCCGATGCCTACGGCCCCGGCCTGGCCGGCATCCTGCTGACCGGCGCCAACCACGACGGCGCGGCGGGCATGGCCCATATCCACGCCTGCGGCGGCCTGACCGTCGTCCAGGCGCCGTCCGATGCCCAGGTGCCGACGATGCCGCTGGAAGCCATCCGTCGCTGCAGCCCGGACCTGATCCTGCCGTTGGAACGCATCCACGCGCTGTTGCCCATGTTGGAGAACGATAAATCATGAGCGCACCCGATCCCAGCAAACTCCTGATCGTCGACGACCTGCCGGAAAACCTGCGCGCCCTCGATGCCCTGATCCGCGACGAGCAGCGCCAGGTCTACCAGGCGCTGTCGGGCGAGGAGGCGCTGTCGCTGATGCTCGAACACGAATTCGCGCTGGCGATCCTGGACGTGCAGATGCCCGGCATGGACGGTTTCGAACTGGCCGAGCTGATGCGCGCCACCTCGCGCACGCGCAATATCCCGATCGTGTTCGTGTCCGCCGCCGGACGCGAACTGAACTATGCGTTCAAGGGCTACGAGACGGGCGCCGTCGATTTCCTGTACAAGCCGCTCGATCCGGACGCCGTGCGCAGCAAGGTCAACGTGTTCGTCACGCTCGACCAGCAGCGGCGCGAGATGCGGCGCCAGATGGAGGCGCTGGAACAGAGCCGGCGCGAGCAGGAGATCCTGCTGCAGGAACTGAACGCGACGCAGGCCGAGCTGCAGCGCTCGCTGCGCATGCGCGACGAATTCATGTCGCTGGTGGCGCACGAGCTGCGCACGCCGCTCAACACGCTGTTCCTCGAAGTCCAGATGCGCAGCCTGCAGCTCAAGCGCGGCAACCTGCCGGCCTTCAATGCCGAGCAGACCGGCAACATGATCAAGCGCGACGAGCGCCAGATCAAGTCGATGATCCGCCTGATCGACGACATGCTCGACGTCTCGCGCATGAAGAGCGGCACGCTGTCGATCCGGCCCGCCAGGGTGGAGCTGATGGCGCTGCTGGAGCGGGTCGTCAACGACCTGTCGCTGCAGGCCGCCGCGGCCGGCTGCACCGTCGCGCTGCGGCCGCACGACGCGGTGGAAGGCTTCTGGGACGAGTTCCGCATCGAGCAGGTGGTCGTCAACCTGCTGACCAATGCGCTGCGCTACGGCGGCGGCGGCGAGGTCGAGGTCAGCGTGCACCTGGAAGACTGCGGGACGCGCGGCCATGCCGTGCGCATCGACGTGCGCGACCATGGCAAGGGCATCGCGCCCGACTTCATCGAGCGCATCTTCGAGCCGTACGAGCGCGGCGCCCGCAGCGGCGAACCGAAGGGACTGGGCCTGGGCCTGTACATCTCGCGCCAGCTGGCCACCTCGCACGGCGGGCAACTGACGGTGAGCAGCGTGGCGGGACAGGGCGCGACGTTCAGCCTGACCCTGCCGTGCATGGAAGCGGCGACGGTGGCGTCGGCCTGAGCCGTCGCCCGCGGCATCGTGGCACCCGGATGAGCTGATAGGTAAAATCAATTGATGAAATCCGATCAATTAATTTCCCATTTGGTCGTGTGCGCGGTATAGTACACACCTAACGTTTTTTCACCCCCTAAAAAGGAACCTAATCCATGTCCCTCATCAACAGCACGATCAAACCGTTCAAAGCAACCGCCTACCACGACGGCAAGTTCGTCGACCTGACCGAAGCCGACTTCAAGGGCACCTGGTCGGTCCTGATGTTCTACCCGGCCGACTTCACCTTCGTCTGCCCGACCGAACTGGAAGACCTGGCTGCTTTCCAGCCGGAGTTCGCGAAGATGGGCGTGAACGTGTACGGCGTGTCGACCGACAGCCATTTCGCGCACAAGGCATGGCATGACACCTCGGAAGCGATCAAGAAGGTCAACTACCCGCTGATCGGCGACCCGACCGGCATCCTGGCCCGCAACTTCGAAGTCATGATCGAAGAAGAAGGCATGGCGCTGCGCGGCACCTTCGTGATCAATCCGGAAGGCCAGATCAAGGTCATGGAAGTGCACGACAACGGCATCGGCCGCGACGCATCGGAACTGATGCGCAAGGTCAAGGCTGCCCAGTACGTCGCGTCGCACCCGGGCGAAGTCTGCCCGGCCAAGTGGAACGAAGGCGCCGAAACCCTGAAGCCGTCGCTGGACCTGGTCGGCAAGATCTAAGGATCGACCACCTGCGGGCCGAACCGGTCGGCCCGCAGCGGCAGCATCGTAGTACCAGGCATCGGCCGTCCGCCTCCGCGGGGCGGGCCGCCGGTGTCCCCGCCCTGCGCCCGACGTCGCACGATCCCGCCATTGGCCTGGCAGGCGATCAAACTAGTCGATTTTGTTGAGATTCACCCCAGATTGTCTACTTTGATTGATGCGTCGAGGCCCCACCTCGCCCGTATGGACCACTTACGCCTAAAGGAAACGAACATGCTCGACCAAGATATGAAGACCCAGCTGGGCGCCTACCTGCAACGCGTGCAGCAACCGTTCGAGATCGTCGCGTCGCTGGACGACGGCGAGACCTCGCGCCAGACCCGCGAACTGCTCGATACCATCCAGGGCCTGCGCGCCGACAAGATCAGCGTGCGCTACGACGGCAACGACGCCCGCAAGCCCTCGTTCTCGCTGCAGCGCGCCGGCACCGACATGCACCTGCGCTTCGCCGGCCTGCCGCTGGGCCACGAATTCACCTCGCTGGTGCTGGCCCTGCTGTGGACCGGCGGCCACCCGCCCAAGGTCGATCCGGAAGTCATCGACGCCATCCGCGCGCTCGACGGCGAGTACGATTTCGAGATGTACATGTCGCTGACCTGCCATAACTGCCCGGACGTGGTGCAGGCGCTGTCGCTGATGGCCATCCTGAACCCGAAGGTCAGGACGACCGTGATCGAAGGCGGCGCCTACCAGAAGGAAGTGGAAGCGCGCCAGGTGATGGCCGTGCCGATGGTGTTCCTGAACGGCGAACTGTTCGGTTCGGGCCGCATGATGATCGAGGAGATCGTCGCCAAGCTCGACACCGGCGCCGGCGCCCGCGACGCCGCCAAGCTCAATGCCAAGGACCCGTACGACGTGCTGATCGTCGGCGGCGGCCCGGCCGGCTCGGCCGCCGCCGTGTACGCGGCCCGCAAGGGCATCCGCACCGGCGTCGCCACCGGCCGCATGGGAGGCCAGGTGAACGACACCATGTCGATCGAGAACTACATCTCGGTGCTGGAAACCGACGGCCCGAAATTCTCGGCCGCGCTGGAAGCCCAGGTGCGCCACTACGGCGTCGACGTGATGACCCAGCAGGAAGCCGCGCAGATCATCGCGCCGTCCGCCCCCGGCGAACTGGTCGAGGTGCGCTTCGCCAACGGCGGCTCGCTGAAGTCGAGCACCGTGATCCTGTCGACCGGCGCGCGCTGGAGGAACGTCAACGTGCCGGGCGAGCAGGAATACAAGAACGCCGGCGTCAACTACTGCCCGCACTGCGACGGCCCGCTGTACAAGGGCAAGCGCGTGGCGGTGATCGGCGGCGGCAACTCGGGCGTGGAAGCGGCGATCGACCTGGCCGGTATCGTCGAGCACGTGACGCTGCTGGAATTCGCCAGCCAGCTGAAGGCCGACGCCGTGCTGGTCAACAAGCTGGAAAGCCTGCCGAACGTGACCGTCCACACGAACGCGCAGACCACCGAGATCACCGGCGACGGCAAGAAAGTGAATGGCATCGGGTTCAAGGACCGCCTGACGGGCGCCGACCACCACGTGCCCCTGGCCGGCGTGTTCGTCCAGATCGGCCTGGTGCCGAACACCGAGTTCCTGAAGGGCACGGTGGAACTGTCGCGCTTCGGCGAGATCATCGTCGACGCCCACGGCCGCACCAACATCCCGGGCGTGTTCGCCGCGGGCGACGCGACCACGACGCCGTTCAAGCAGATCGTGATCGCGGCGGGCGAGGGCGCGAAGGCGGCGCTGTCGGCCTTCGACTACCTGATCCGCATGCCGGTGGCGGTCGAGTCGGCGTAAGGGCAGGAAAGCAGGAGGGAAGGTAGCACCGTCGCCCCGGCGCAGGCCGGGGTCCGATTTTTTCGCGCTGTCGTAGCGCTTGGGAATTGGGCCCCGGCCTGCGCCGGGGCGACGTGTTTCCTGTGCCGTGGCGACGTGTTTCCGCGCCGGGATGATAGTTTTTGCGTCGGGCGGCGCCTGGTACAGCGGTTTTCGCTCAGCGCGGCCTGCTGCGGCGCTGGCCGTTGTGGCGGCGCTCGTGCCGGGGCGGCGGCGGGACCGGCAGCGCGCCGCTGCCGTCCAGGCCGAATTCGAGCGCATGGCGCAGCGCACGTACCGTGACCGGCTTGGTGACGGTGCCGCTGAAGCTGCGGTATTGCGGCGGCAGCGGACCGTCGTGCGGCACCAGCAGGATGGTCGGCGTGCGGGGCGCGAGGCGCATCAATTCCCCAGGCAGGGCGCGGCGGTCGCCGTCGCCATGGGTCTGCGCGGTCAGGATCACGTCGAAGCGCAGCGCCCGGGTCGCGTTCAGGGCGGCAGCGGCCGTCCCGGTCTCGGCCACCGTATAGCCGAGCGACTTGAGCAAGGTGGCGCTGTGGCGGCGCGAAGCCGCATCTTCATCATTGAGCAGGGCGTACTTCATGGTCGAGTCCTCCTGCTGTTGGTATGCGCTCCTGTTGATAGTTTTTCAACTGCCAATTTGTAACAATCATGTCTTTCCATCCATGGCGCAACGGGCACGGCGCACGCTTGGCCGGCTGCCGGAACGGCACTGCCCGGCAAAGTGCTACACTGCCCCCGCCCGGTCAATGGAAGAACAGCGGGGGAACGCCGCCCAGGGCTTCGGTATTGCAGATGAGCCACGTGGCGAGGCCGGTCACGGCCACATGCAGTGCAGTCCAGGCTTTCGGTGTGATGCGGGTCATGGTGGCCTCCGGGCGCTTTCGTGATGGGTATGTTGTGTTTGCAGCGATGATGGTGTCATCTTATTTTGTGTGCTGTCGGGAAACTATCGGCTGGAATTCCGTGACCTTGTAGGAGTAAGCCTCGTCCTCCTGTCTGATCCTTGGCGCGGCCCGATGGTTGGCTTCCTACGGCGCGTGTAGGTTGCGTCCTATGGCGTGCTGCTGTGCTCGCGCTTAGAGTGGGATCACCATGACGACCCACGACCCCAAACTCCTCCATAAAGGCGTGCTTGCGGTACGCCGCAACGCCATCCGTCGCCTGCTGCACGGCGTCTTCGGCATCGAACGCCTGCGCGATGGCCAGCAACGCGTGATCGACAGCGTCCTCGACGGCAAGGACACGCTGGCCATCATGCCCACCGGCAGCGGCAAGTCGCTGTGCTACCAGATTCCCGCCCGCCTGCTGGGCGGCATGACCATCGTCGTCTCGCCGCTGATTTCCCTCATGAAGGACCAACTCGGCAAGCTCGAGGCCATGGGCATCCGCGCCGTGCAGGTCAACAGCAGCCTGTCCGGCGACGAGGAACGCGCGGCGCTGTCCGCCATCGCGGACCAGCGCTGCGAGATCGTGTTCTGCACGCCCGAGCGCCTGACGCAGCCCGACTTCGTGGCCGTGCTCAAGGACGTCAGGGTCGTGCTGGTGGCCGTCGACGAGGCGCACTGCATCTCGCAATGGGGCCATGACTTCCGCCCGGCCTACCTCGAGATGGCGGGCGTCATCGACGCCATCGGCCGCCCGCCCGTGCTGGCGCTGACGGCGACGGCCACCGAGGAGGTGGTGGAAGACATCGGCCGCCAGCTGAACCGGTCGCGCATGCACGTCGTCAATACGGGCGTCTACCGCCCCAACCTGCGCTACCGCGTGCTGCAGGTGACGAACGCCGCGCAAAAGCTGGAGGAAGCCCGGCGCCTCGTGCGCGACACCGCTGGCACCGGCATCGTCTACGCGGCCACCGTCAAGGCGGCCGAGGAACTGCACGCGCTGCTGGAGGAGGCCGGCGAATCGGTCACGCTCTACCACGGCAAGCTGCCGGCCGCCGAGCGCAAGACGAACCAGGACCTGTTCATGGCGGGCGCGCGGCGCGTGATGGTGGCGACCAATGCGTTCGGCATGGGCATCGACAAGCCCGACACGCGCTTCGTGATCCACCTGCAGATCCCGGCCAACCTCGAGGCCTACTACCAGGAATCCGGCCGCGCCGGGCGCGACGGCAAGGATGCCGACTGCACGCTGCTGTTCCTGCAGGACGACAAGCGCGTGCAGCAGTTCTTCCTCGTCAAGCACTACCCGGCGGCGGACGAGATCCGCGCCGTCTATACCGCCGTGCGCGCGCTGTGCGAGGAAGGCGAGGCGACCCCGGCCAGGGTCGAGGACGCCATGGACGACCTGGCCGGCCCGCACCTGAAGGTCTGCCTCAAGCTGATGAAGGATGCGCGGCTGTTGCGCCAGAACCGCAAGCTGGCCTGGCTGACGACGCAGGTCGCGCCGAAGGACAGCCTGTTCACGGCGATGGCCGAGGTCTACCGCCGCAAGCAGGAACGCGACCGCGAGGCGCTGGAACAGATGGTGGCCTACGCCGTCAGCGGCTTCTGCCGCTGGAAGCTGCTGCTCGACCATTTCGGCGACGAGGTCGAAGGCTTCGAGAAGTGCTGCCGCTGCGACAACTGCCTGAATCCGCCGAGCGCCGTGCTCCTCGACGACGTCGAGATCCGCGACGACGAGTTCGACCGCGTGCCCGAATCGGCGGCCGCGCAACCCGCGTTCGCCCCCGGCGCGTGCGTGAAGGTGGCGAAATACGGCCAGGGCGTGGTGGCGGCCGTGGCCGGCGAGCAGGTCACGATCGACTTCCCGGACGGCGAACGCCGTTCGTTCCTGGCCGGCTTCGTCAAGCCCGCGAAAGGCAAGGGCGGCCGCAAGAAAGGCAGCGCATGAGCGACATGGTGGTGGTGCGCAAGGAGGGGCTGTACTGCGTCCCCGGCGGGTTCTACATCGATCCCTGGCGCCCGGTCGACCGCGCCGTCATCACCCATGCGCACGGCGACCACGCGCGCTGGGGCCACCGCCACTACCTGGCCGCGCGCCAGAGCGTCGGCATCCTGAAGTCGCGCCTGGGCGCCGACATCCACATCGACGGCGTCGACTACGGGGAGCGCGTCGTGCACAACGGCGTGGCGATCTCGCTGCACCCGGCCGGGCACGTGCTCGGCTCGGCCCAGGTGCGCATGGAACACGAGGGCGAGGTCTGGGTCGCGTCGGGCGACTACAAGGTCGAGCCGGACGCCACCTGCGCGCCGTTCGAGCCGGTGCGCTGCCACAGCTTCATCACCGAATCCACGTTCGGCCTGCCGATCTACCGCTGGGATCCGCAGCAGGAAGTGTTCGACGAGATCAACCGCTGGTGGCGCCGCAATGCCGACGAAGGCCGCACCAGCGTGCTGTACGCCTATGCCTTCGGCAAGGCCCAGCGCCTGCTCTCCGGCCTGGATCCGTCGATCGGCCCGATCGTCTGCCACGGCGCCGTCGAACCCCTGAACCGCGTGTACCGCGAGGGCGGCGTGCCGCTGCCGCCCACGCAACTGGTCAGCGAGACCGACAAGGCCGACCTCAGGACGGCGCTGGTGCTGGCGCCGCCCTCGGCCGCCGGCTCGACCTGGACGCGCCGCTTCGGCGACTACAGCGACGCCTTCGCCAGCGGCTGGATGCTGCTGCGCGGCGCGCGCCGCCGGCGCGGCGTCGACCGCGGCTTCGTGCTGTCGGATCATGCCGACTGGCCGGGCCTGCTGGAAGCGATTCACGCCACCGGCGCCCAGCAGGTGGTCGTGACCCACGGCGCGATTCCCGTGATGGTGCGCTGGCTGTGCCAGATCGGGCTGGACGCCAAGGCCTTCGACACCGAATACGGCGAGGAGGACGACGAGGCGGTCGCCGCCCCCGTGCAGGAGGGGCAGGAGGCAGGGGAGGCGCCCGATGCGTGAATTCGCCCGCCTGTACGCCGACCTCGACGAAACCACCGCCACCAACCGCAAGCTCGACGCGCTGCAGAACTACTTCAGCCAGGCGGCGCCCGAGAACGCCGCCTGGGCCGTGTACTTCCTGGCCGGCGGCAAGCCGCGCCAGGCCGTGCCGAGCAAGCTGCTGCGCCAGTTCGCCATCGAATACGCCGGCCTGGACGAGTGGCTGTTCGACGAATCCTATGCGGCCGTGGGCGACATGGCCGAGACCATCGCCCACATCCTGCCGGCGCCGAAGCGCCACGGCGACGTCGGCCTGGCCACCTGGATGGAAGAGCGCATCGGCCCGTTGCGCGGCGCCGATCCGGGCACGATCCGCGCGGCGCTGTTCGACTACTGGGACGAGCTGACCTGGCGCGAGCGCTTCCTGTTCGTCAAGCTGATCGGCGGCGGCTTTCGCGTCGGCGTCTCGAAGCTGCTGGTCACGCGCGCGCTGGCGAACATCGCCGCCGTCGACGCCAAGCTGATCGCCCAGCGCCTGATGGGCTGGACCGACGGCCGCGTCAAGCCGACCGCCGCCGGCTTCCTGCAACTGATCGCGGCCCAGTCCGACGACGAGCACAAGCTGCGCGGCGGCCAGCCCTATCCCTTCTTCCTGGCGCACCAGCTGCAGGGCGAGCCGGGCGCGCTGGGCGACATGGGCGACTGGCAGGTCGAGTGGAAGTACGACGGCATCCGCGCCCAGCTGGTGCGGCGCGGCGGCCAGAACTTCCTGTGGTCGCGCGGCGAGGACCTGATCACCGAACGCTTCCCGGAACTCGCCGCGCTGCCGCTGCCCGAAGGGACCGTGGTCGACGGCGAAGTGCTGGTGTGGCTGGACGGCGACGCGCCGGCGCCGTTCGCCGACCTGCAGAAGCGCATCGGCCGCAAGACGCTGTCCGCGAAATTGCTGGCCGAGCTGCCGGCCGTGCTGCTGGCCTACGACCTGCTGGAGCTGGACGGCGTCGACATCCGCGGCCTGCCGCAGCACGAGCGCCGCGCACTGCTGGAAACGCTGGTCACCGGCGCCGCCCAGCCGCGGCTGCGCATCTCGCCCCTGGTCACGGCCGACAGCTGGGACGACCTGGGCGCGCTGCGCGCCGAATCGCGCGCGCGCGGCGTCGAGGGCATGATGATCAAGGCGCGCGACGCGCAGTACGGCGTGGGCCGCACCAAGGACGTCGGCACCTGGTGGAAGTGGAAGGTCGACCCGTACGCGGTGGACGCGGTGCTGATCTATGCCCAGGCCGGCAGCGGCCGGCGCGCCTCGCTGTACACCGACTACACCTTCGCCGTCTGGGACGGCGAGGGCGACGAGCGCCGCCTGGTGCCCTTCGCCAAAGCCTATTCCGGCCTGACCGACGCCGAGATCGCCAAGGTCGACAATGCGATCCGCAAGACCACGATCGAGAAGTTCGGGCCGGTGCGCTCGGTCAGGCCGACCATGGTGTTCGAGATCGGCTTCGAGGGCATCGCCCTGTCCACGCGCCACAAGGCCGGCATCGCCGTGCGCTTCCCGCGCATCCTGCGCCGGCGCGACGACAAGACGGTGGAGGAGGCCGACACGCTCGATACCCTGAAGGGCCTGCTGGAAGCCGCGGGCGCCGACGGGAGCGGGGTGGCGGCATGAGCAAGTCGCAGGCGGAAAGCGCCGTCGACGCCTGGTTCGCGGCGCGCGGCTGGAAGGTGTTCCCGTTCCAGCGCGCCGTCTGGAAGGCGGCGCTGGCCGGACAGTCCGGGCTGCTGCACGCGAACACCGGCGCCGGCAAGACCTACGCCGTGTGGTTCGCGGCGCTGCTGCGCGGCGCCAGCCGCACGCGCCGCCGCCACGGCGGCCTGCGCGTGCTGTGGCTCACGCCGATGCGCGCGCTGGCCGCCGATACCCAGCGTTCCCTGGAAGTGTCGGCCGCGGAACTGGCGGCGGCCGATCCGGACGCCTTCCACGACTGGAGCATCGGCGCGCGCACCGGCGACACCGGGGCGGCCGAGCGCGCGCGCCAGTCCCGCAAGCTGCCCGGCGCGCTGGTGACGACGCCGGAAAGCCTGTCGCTGCTGCTGTCGCACGCCGGCGCGCGCGAACAGTTCAAGCACCTGGACATGATCGTCGTCGACGAGTGGCACGAGCTGATGGGCAGCAAGCGCGGCGTGCAGGTCCAGCTGGCGCTGGCGCGGCTGCGGCGCTGGAATCCGGAACTGGTCGTGTGGGGCGTGTCGGCCACGATGGGCAACCTGGACGAGGCGCGCGACGTGCTGCTGGGCTGCGGCCGCGAGGCGCAGGGCGTGGTGGTCGAGGGCGGCTTGACGAAGCAGATCCTGGTCGACACGCTGGTGCCGCCCAATCCCTCGCGCTTTCCCTGGGCCGGCCACCTGGGCCTGGCCATGCTGCAGCCGGTGATCGACGAGATCGACCAGCACGGCTCGACGCTGGTGTTCACCAACACGCGCCCGCAGGCGGAGCTGTGGTACCAGCACCTGATCGAGGCGCGCCCGGACTGGGCCGGCGTGGTGGCGCTGCACCACGGCTCGCTCGACCGCGAGGTGCGCGAGTGGGTCGAGGCCGGCCTGAAACGCGGCGAGCTCAAGGCCGTGGTCTGCACCGCCAGCCTGGACCTGGGCGTCGATTTCCTGCCGGTCGAGCGCGTGCTGCAGATCGGCAGCGCCAAGGGCATCGCGCGCATCCTGCAGCGCGCCGGGCGCAGCGGCCATGCGCCGGGGCGCGTGTCGCGCGTGACGCTGGTGCCCACGCACAGCCTGGAACTGCTGGAGGCGGCGGCCGTCAAGCGCGCCGTCGCCGCGCACCGCATCGAGGCGCGGCGCGCGCCCGACAAACCCTTCGACGTGCTGGTGCAGCACCTGGTGACGATCGCGCTGGGCGGCGGCTTCGTGTCCGAGGCGCTGTACGAGGAAGTGCGCACCAGCTGGTCCTACCGCAACCTGACGCCGCAGGAGTGGCAGTGGGCGCTGGACTTCGTCGCGCGCGGCGGCCAGAGCCTGACCATCTATCCCGAATACCGGCGCGTGCTGCCGGACGAGGCGGGCGTGCACCGCGTGCCGGATGCGACCATCGGCCGGCGCCACCGCATGAGCATCGGCACCATCGTGTCCGATGCGCAGATGAAGGTGCAGTACGTGAGCGGCGGGCGCATCGGCACCGTCGAGGAATCCTTCATCGGGCGCATGAAGCCGGGCGACCGCTTCCTGTTCTCCGGCCGCATCCTGGAACTGGTGCGCGTGCACGAGATGACCGCGTTCGTGAAGCGCTCGGAATCGGGACGCGGGGCCGTGAGCCGCTGGAGCGGCAGCAAGGTCCCGCTCAGCGCCGAGCTGGCGCACGCCGCGCGCGAGGAACTGCGCCTGGCCAGCCAGGGCCGCTTCGAGGGGCCGGAGATGCAGGCGCTGCGGCCGTTGTTCGAGGTGCAGGAACGCTGGTCGGCGCTGCCGGGCAGCGACGTGCTGGTGGTGGAAAGCATGAAGAGCCGCGAAGGCTACCACCTGTTCGCCTACCCGTTCGCCGGCCGCTCGGTGCACACCGGCCTGGCCTCGCTGCTGGCCTACCGCGTGGGACGCATCCTGCCCAGCACCTTTTCGGTGGCCGTGAACGACTACGGCTTCGAGCTGCTGGCGCCGGAGCCGGTCGACTGGGCCGCGGCCTTCGCCGGCGCGACCGGCGCCGACGTCGCCCTGTTCGACACGGCACGCCTGCTGGAGGACGTGCTCGACAGCCTGAACGCGACCCAGTTGTCGCAGCAGCGCTTCCGCGAAGTGGCGCGCATCGCCGGGCTGGTGTTCCAGGGCTATCCCGGCCAGCACAAGTCGACGCGCCAGGTGCAGGCCTCGTCCTCGCTGTTCTTCGAGGTGTTCCGCAAGCACGACAGCGGCAACCTGCTGCTGACCCAGGCCGAGCGCGAGGTGCTGGAGCAGGAACTGGAACTGACGCGCCTGCGCGACACGCTGGTCGACCTGCACGGACGGCGCATCGCCTTCGGCGAGGTGAAGCGGGCCACGCCGTTCGGCTTTCCGCTGATGGTGGCGCGCTTTCGCGAAAAGGTCAGCACCGAGAAGCTGGCCGACCGGGTGGCGCGCATGGTGCGCGAACTCGAGAAGGCGGCCGCCGCATGAGCGCGGAACCGGCCCTGGCCGGCGCCGTCGCGGTCGCGCCCGCCGGCGAGCGCCTGCTGCTGTTGCCGCAGAAGGCCGCGTACTGGCCGCGCGAGCGCATGCTGGTCGTCGCCGACATCCACTTCGGCAAGGCGGCGGCGTTCCGCTCCTGGGGCATTCCGGTACCGCGCGGCACCACCAGCGCCAACCTCGACGCGCTCGACGCGCTGGTCGACGCCAGCGGCGCGCGCCACGTGCTGTTCCTGGGCGATTTCCTGCATGCGCGCGCGGCGCACGCGGCCGCGACCCAGGCCGCCATGCTGGCCTGGCGGCAGCGGCGTCCCGGCCTGGCGCTGACGCTCGTGCGCGGCAACCACGACAGGCATGCGGGCGACCCGGCCGCGGCGCTCGCCATCGACCTGGTGGACGAGCCGTACGTGCTGGGGCCGTTCGCGTTCTGCCACCATCCCGAGCCGGAACCCGGCACGCCCGCGCCGCCCGGCTATGTGCTGGCCGGCCACGTGCACCCGGCCTACGTGCTGGCCACGCGCTTCGACAGCCTGCGCCTGCCGTGCTTCGTGGTCGGCGCGCGGCGCATGATCCTGCCGTCGTTCGGGGCGTTCACCGGCGGGCACACGGTGCGCGCGGCGCCGGGGGAGCGCATCTACGTGACCTCCGGGGAAGCGGTGCACAGCGTTGGGTAACGCACCGAGGCGGCCGGGGTGGCGGCGTAAGCTGGCCATATTGACAACTCGTACCCGGAGGACGCCATGGCAACAACCCGCCACACCCTGGCCGCGGCCGTGGTCGCCGCGCTGCCCCTGCTGTCGGTGACCGCTCCCGCTCCCGCCCAAGCCCAGAACCATCCGCGCGCGTCCGTGCTCGCTCCGCGCATCGAAGGATTCAACGTCGAGGAAGTGCGCCGTCTCGATCCGGGAACGGAACTGAACTTCGACCTGTACGGCAGCCCCGGCGGCGCGGCCACGCTGCGCATCGACGGCGCCACGCGCAACCTGCACCTGACCGAGACCCGCCCCGGCACCTACCAGGGCACCTACACCATCGGCGTGCACGACCGCATCCGCCCGGACAGCCGCGTGACCGCGAACCTGAACGTGAACCGGCTGACGACCACGCGCGTGCTGGGCGAGCCGATCGTCCGCGGCCCCGGTCCGCGCGACGACCGCGGCGACGTGGCGGGCGTGCCGCACGTGCGCAGTTTCGACGTGCGCGGCAACGACAACCTGGGTCCGGGCAACGAGCTGACCTTCACCGTGTTCGGCACGCCGGGCGCCAAGGTCGACGTGCAGATCGCCGGCACGCGCAACATCCTCACGCTGCCCGAGGTGCGCCCGGGTGAATACAGCGGCCTGTACACGATCCGCCGCGACGACCGCATCGCCCCGGATGCGCCGGTGACGGCCACCATCCGCGCCAACGGCCGCTACACGACGGCGACGCTGGGCCGGCCGCTGCTGGCCGGCGGTCCGCCGCGCGATCGGCCGCTGCCGCCGCCGCCGCCGCCGCGTGACGAGCGCCAGCAGGTGGCGCGCTACTGCACCAACTGCGCGACGGTGGAAGCCGTCAACGTCGTGCGCACCGACAGCAATGGCGCGCTGGGCACCGTGGGCGGCGCCGTCGTCGGCGGCCTGCTGGGCAACCAGGTCGGCAGCGGCAGCGGCCGGACGGCGGCGACCGCCGTGGGCGCCGTCGGCGGCGCGCTGGCCGGACGCACCATCGAGCGCAATGCGCGTGGCGGCGAACGGTTCGACGTCGTCGTGCGCTACGAGAACGGCGCCACCCAGACCATTCCCTATACCAACGACCCGGGCTTCCGCGCGGGCGAGCGCGTGAAGGTCAACGATGGCGTGCTGACGCGCGATTGACGACGGGGGACCGGCGAACCGGACGGTGTGGCAGCCGCGACCGCGGGTGCCCATGAGGCCGAGGCTGACGGCGGCAAGCCGAAGCGGGGACGATGCGACTGACGTGTGGCGGGAATGACGCGGGGGATGTCGAGTCGTCGGGTCCTCCCGACCCGGACTCGATGCGCCGCGGCGTTCAGGCCGTGGCCAGCACCTGGCCGTCGCCGGAATCCGCGTCGGCCTTGTGCTTGGCGTTCTGCTTGGCGCGCGAGCGCGACGGCGGCAGCCGGCGCAGCGTCTTGAGCGCTTCCGGATCCTTGATGCCGATGGTGCGCTGGTCGACCGTGATCAGGCCGATCTCGTTGAAGGCGGACAGCGTGCGGCTGACCGTTTCCAGCGTCAGGCCCAGGTAGCTGCCGATTTCGTGCCGCGTCATGCGCAGGTTGAACAGCTTGCTCGAATAGCCCATCGCGGCGAAACGCTCGGCCAGCGAGATCAGGAACCGGGCCACGCGCGCCTCGGCGGACAGGGCGCCCAGCATGCCGATCATGGCCTGCTCGCGCACGAGTTCGCGGCTCATCACGCCGTACATCAGGTTCTCGAGTTCGGCATGCACGCGCCCCAGGGCGGTCAGCTTCTTGAACGGCATCAGGATCAGGTCGCAATCGGACAGCGCCACCGCTTCCGAGGCGTAATGGCGGGTGTGGATGCCGTCCACGCCGAGCATGTCGCCCTTCATGGGGAAGCTCAGCACCTGCTCGTTGCCGAATTCGTCGATCAGCACGGTCTTGAGAAAGCCCGAGTTGACGATGTACAGGGTGTCGAACGCCTGGCCGATGGTGTGGACGCGCTGGCCCGTCTTGAACTGCACGTGCTGGAACAGCAGTTCTTCGGTATTCATCGACACGGCGGCCGGGATGTGGAGCAGGTCGCAGACCTCTTTCAGGTTGGACCACAGGCGACCCTGGCGCTGGCGTCCGGCTTCCATCTGTGACGAGTGCAGGGTCGACGGGGAGGCGTTGCGTTGTTCTGACGTTGGCTGGGACTGCATACTCATCTCCAGGGTTTGGGGAATCAGGTCCTGCGGCTTTCCGCCGACCCGGCCGGCATGGGCGGGGCTGGTCAGCCGGATACGGATATAGACCGCAGGCAAGTCGAAACGCTGAAATCAGTATGCCAACACGAGTCTGGCATTCATATCAGTAACGGCTGAATGTGCAGGTAGGAGTGGGCGTCAGCATGTAGGAGTTTTCCTATTGCACCGCACCACGGCAGCGTGTGGGAGGGCGGGGAGGGGAGCGGCCGGCTCAGGCCTTCAGCGGCGCCAGCAGGCGGTGCGCGACGGCGTACTGGACCATTTCCGACAGCGAGGTCATGCCCATCTTCTGCATGATGCGGGTCTTGTGGGTACTGACGGTCTTGACCGACAGGTGCAGGTTGTTGGCGATCTCGGTGATCGACTTGCCGCCCACCAGCAGCGAGAACACCTCGAACTCGCGGTCCGAGAGCTGCTTGTGCAGCAACTGCTCGTTGGGGGCCATGATGTTCAGGGCCAGCTGCTCAGCGACCTCGGTGCTGATGTAGGGGCGGCCGGAGGCGACCTTGCGGATGGCGCCGACGAGCTGGGTGCCGGCGCTTTCCTTGGTGAGGTAGCCCTGGGCGCCGGCGCGGATGGCGCGCACGGCGTATTGCTCTTCCTCGTGCATCGTCAGGATCAAGATGGCCAGCTTCGGGGCCTCGCTGCGGACCTGGCGGATCAGGTCGACCCCGCTGCGGCCCGGCATCGACAGGTCGAGCAGCAGCAGGTCGAAGCCGCCCTGGCGCACCAGCGACAGCACTTCGAAGCCGTTGGTGGCCTCGCCGACGATCTCGATGTCGAGCGCGCCGTCGAGGATGCGCTTGAGGCCCTCGCGCATGATCGTGTGATCGTCGGCGATGACAATGCGAATCATAAGGATGTCCCCGGCATGGATTCGAAAACCGCAAAATTGAAAGCTATCACAAAGGCAATAGATTCGCCGTCGTTTTTTTGCACCAGAATGGGACGTCCCGACGCCGCGGCACGGATCAGGCGCCGGGCTCCCGGACCAGGCGGTGCACGAGGACCGGCCGGGTCGTCTGCGACAGGACCTTGTTGGTCACGCTGCCGAGCAGCAGCTGGCCCCAGCCGCTGCGCCCGTGCGAGCCCATGAAGATCAGGTCGCACTGCTGTTCCTCGGCGACATCGACGATCTTCAGCGCGGCCGCGTCGGAAAACGCCGTCATGCACGCATGTTGCAGCCCGGCCTGCTGGGCGGCGCGCATGATCGCGTCCATGTACTGCTGGCCGGTGCGGCGCATCTGCGCGATGTACTCCTCCTCGCTCGGGTAGGACGGCGGGATGATCTCGACGTAGACGGGATACTGGTACTCGGGCGCGACGAACAGCGCCAATACCTCGGCGCCCATCTGCTGCGCGAACGCGACGCCGGCGCAGGCGGTGTGCTGGGACACCGTGGAGCCGTCCGTGGTGATCAGAATCTTCCGGTACATGGCGTTGCCCTCCCTTGCATGACATTGTAGTCCGCGTTCGCCGTGGGTGCGGAATGCGGGTCCTTGATCTTTCTCATCGATGTGTTCGCTCCCATTCCATGTCATCCGGTTGCCATGAAAACGGGCCGCGATAAAAAAATACAACACTCGATTTGTGAAAATATTCAGAAAGCGCTGTAAATAATTGTTGCGGGGTTAAGTTTACTGCGTATTCGACAACGGCGCTCTTCCAGAAGATTTACCTACGGCAACCACACTGCTACACTCTTCGAAAACCCGTACCGTCAGCGTATTGACGGCAGCTGTACCGCACAAAGAGCGCCGAAGACGCCGCGCGGTGCGCCCCAGGAAGGCGCCCGGCGGCTTTTCGCGGTTCGCAAGATCATCGCGACATTTACATTATGGAGAAGTAGGGACTATGACCGACGCCGCTGACGATTTCGACGCATTATTCGAGGAAGTGGCAGCGCAGCGAGCTTCCGCGCCCGCTCCCGCCCCGGCCCCCGCGCCGGCGCCCGAGCCCGCCGCCGGTGGCGACAGTGCCGACCCGGACGACCTGGAGGCGCTGTTCGACCAGGTCGCCTCCGCTTCGGCGCCGGCCGTGGTCGCCGCTGCCGCGCCCGCTGCCGCCGTGGCTGCCGCCGCCGACACGGCGGACGAGGAGCCGAAGGGCATGTACGAGCGCCTCGGCGGCATCGTGCGCCTGCTGCACGACTCGCTGCGCGAACTGGGCTACGACAAGGCGCTGACCGAGGCCTCGTCCCAGATCGTGGACGCCCAGGACCGCCTGGAATATGTCGCGACGCTGACCGAACAGGCCGCCAACAAGGTGCTGAACACCCTGGACGACGGCATGCCGGCCCAGGACCTGCTGTCCAAGCAGGCCAAGGAGATGGAAAACCGCTGGTCCGACCTGTTCTCGGGCAAGCTCTCGATCGAGCAGTTCAAGTCGCTGGCCGGCGACTCCAAGCAGTTCGCCCAGCGGGTGTCGGAAGCGACCGAGGCGGAAAAGGCGCGCCTGCTCGAGATCATGATGGCGCAGGATTTCCAGGACATCACCGGCCAGCTGATCAAGAAGGTCGTCAACATCACCAAGACCGTCGAGAACGAACTGGCCCAGCTGCTGCGCGACAGCGCGCCGGCCGAGGTGAAGGAAAAGCTGGCGCAGAAGCAGGCCGCGCAGGAAGCGCCGGAGCCGCTGATGCAGGGTCCGTCGGTGCCGACCGTGGCGCTCGACCAGGACAGTGTCGATGACCTTCTTGCCGATCTGGGATTCTAATGGATGAAATGCTCAAGGATTTCGTCGTCGAGGCGATGGATCTGGCTGCGAATGTCGAAGAACATCTGCTGCGCCTCGAACGCGATCCGGATAACAAGGAAACGCTGAATGCGGTGTTCCGCTCGTTCCACACCATCAAGGGTGGCGCGGGCTTCATGGGGCTGCCGGCGCTGGTCGCCGCCTGCCACCTGACCGAGAACCTGTTCGATGCGCTGCGCACCGGCGCGGCCCCGGTCACGCCGGCGGCGATCGAGGCCTCGCTGCAGGCCTCGGGCTTCGTGGCCGACCAGCTCAACGACCTGAACAACGGCGCCACGCCGGACCAGCTGGCGCCGATGCCGGCCGAGCTGGAAAGCATGCTGAAGGATGCGATCGCCGGCAAGGATGCCGCCCCGGCCGCGCCGGCGCCGGCGCCGGCGCCCGCGCCGGTGGCCGCCGCCCCGGTCGCGGCCGCACCCGCCGCCCCGGCGCCGGTCGCCGTGGCTGCCGCCGCATCGGCCGACGGCATCGACTGGGAAGGCATGTACCTGGCGGTCGTGCCGCCGGGCACCCATGTCCCGGCCGCCGTGGCCGCGCCGGCCGCGCCGGTGGAGGCGGTCGCCGCGCCGGTGGTGGCCGCCCCTGTGGTGGCCGCCGCGCCCGTGGCCGCCCCGGCCGCCGAGCACGTCCCGGCCCGGCCGGGCTGGGACGGCGTCGAGCGCCGCACCGACAACAAGCCGGTGCAGAACGCCCCGGCCAAGGACGAGAGCATCCGCATCGACGCGGTCAAGCTGGATGCGCTGCTGGAAGTCGCGGGCGAATCCGTGCAGGCCGCCAACCAGGCCGCCGTGCTGCTCGAGCGCCTGTCGCAGTTCAAGTTCGAGGGCCAGGCCGCCACGCTGATGGCGACGCTGACCGAGACGCTGGAACGGGCCTCGCGCTACTCGGCCGAACTGCAGCGCGCCACGCTGGCGACCCGCATGCAGCCGGTGGGCCGCCTGTTCCAGAAGTTCCCGCGCCTGGTGCGCGAGCTGGCCAAGGACCTGGGCAAGGACGTCGAGCTGACCATCGAAGGCGCCGAGACCGAAGTCGACCGCGTCGTCGTGGACAGCCTGTACGACCCGCTGGTGCACATGCTGCGCAATGCGCTGGACCACGGCGTCGAGTCGCCGCAGGACCGCGTCGCCAGCGGCAAGCCGGCCAAGGCCTTCATCCTGCTCAAGGCCTGGCAGGAGGCCAACAGCGTCATGATCGTGCTGCAGGACGACGGCCGCGGCATGGATCCGGCCAAGCTGCGCAAGAAGGCGATCGAGAAGGGCCTGATCGGCGAGCACCAGGCCACCAGCGACGACGAAGCCTACCAGCTGGTGTTCCTGCCCGGTTTCTCGACCAAGGAAGTGGCGTCGTCGGTCTCGGGCCGCGGCGTGGGCATGGACGTGGTCAAGACCGCCGTCGAGAAGAACCGCGGCGCGATCCGCATCGACTCGAGCCTGGGCAAGGGCACCAAGTTCGCGATCCGCCTGCCGATCGAGCTGTCGATCGTGCCGACCATGCTGGTGTCGACCTCGGGCGCCCAGCTGGCGCTGCCGATGGCCGTCGTCGAGCGCGTGGTCGAGCTGCCGGAAGAGTTCATGCAGGTCGGCGGCGCCCCGGTGCTGAAGGACCAGGGCCGTCCGCTGCCGGTGCGCTCGCTGGCGCTGTCGCTCGGCTACGAGGAATGCTCGGAGCGCGTCGGCATCGTCATCAACGCGCCGCAGCCCTACATCATCGCGGTGGAAGCCGTGGACGGCACCGCCGACCTGGTGATCAAGCCGATGACGGCGCTGCACGTCGAAGGCATCACCGGCACGGCCCGTTCGGCCGAGGGGTCGCTGGTGCTGGTGGTCGGCCTGTCGTTCCTGATGGACGGCTGCCGTTCCGCGGTGCGCCTCGCCGCATGAGTGCACCATAAGGCGGCAGGCAACGGCCGCCGCCTTCCGGCAACAAAGCCACGAAAAGCCTGCGCACATCCTGCGCAGGCTTTTTTTATTTGAAACGCTGGTTTCGCATGCAAATAATATTTGCCTGTTGCGCGATGGATTGGAATAATCGTGCCGGCGGCCGCCTTCTGCCGCGTTGCACAAATATGGCATAATCAAAGACCCCACCCGCGCCAAGCGGCCGTTCCAATGGACTTGCGCCTCAACTATGTTAAAAACGCTCTACGACAAACTCTGGGATTCGCATGTCGTGCGTGCCGATGCAGATGGCACCACCGTGCTGTATATCGACCGTCACCTGGTCCATGAAGTGACCAGCCCGCAGGCCTTCGAGGGCCTGCGCGTGGCGGGCCGCCCGCTATGGCGCACGTCCGCCAACCTTGCCGTAGCAGACCACAACGTCCCGACGACCGACCGCTCGCACGGCATCGCCGACCCGACCTCGCGCCTGCAGGTGGAGACGCTGGACGCCAACACCAGGGCGTTCGGCCTCACCTACTTCAACATGAACGACAAGCGCCAGGGCATCGTGCACGTGATCGGCCCGGAGCAGGGCGCCACGCTGCCCGGCATGACGGTCGTGTGCGGCGACTCGCACACCTCGACCCACGGCGCCTTCGGCTGCCTGGCGCACGGCATCGGCACCTCCGAAGTGGAGCACGTGCTGGCCACCCAGACGCTGCTGGCCAAGAAGTCCAAGGCGATGCTGGTGCAGGTCGACGGCGTGCTGCCGGCCGGCGTCACCGCCAAGGACATCGTGCTGGCCGTGATCGGCAAGATCGGCACCGCCGGCGGCACCGGCTACGCGATCGAGTTCGCCGGCCAGGCGATCCGCTCGCTGTCGATGGAAGGCCGCATGACGGTCTGCAACATGGCGATCGAGGCGGGCGCGCGCGCCGGCATGGTCGCCGTCGACGACACCACCATCGACTACGTCAAGGGCCGCCCGTTCGCGCCCGCCGGCCCGCACTGGGACCAGGCCGTGGCCTACTGGCGCACGCTGCACTCCGACCAGGGCGCGAAGTTCGACCTGGTGGTGCAGCTGAACGCCGCGGAGATCCGCCCGCAGGTCACCTGGGGCACCTCGCCCGAGCAGGTCACGACCATCGACGGCCGCGTGCCCGATCCCGACCTCGAGAAGGACCCGGTCAAGCGCGACGCGATGGAAAAGGCACTGGTCTACATGGACCTCAAGCCGAACACCGCGATGCAGGACATCCGCATCGACAAGGTGTTCATCGGTTCCTGCACCAACTCGCGCATCGAGGACCTGCGCGCCGCCGCCGCCGTCGTGCGCGGCCGCCAGCGCGCCTCCAACGTCAAGCTGGCGATGGTGGTGCCGGGCTCCGGCCTGGTCAAGGAACAGGCCGAGCGCGAAGGCCTGGACAGGATCTTCAAGGCCGCCGGCTTCGAATGGCGCGAGCCGGGCTGCTCGATGTGCCTGGCGATGAACGCCGACCGCCTGGAACCGGGCGAGCGCTGCGCCTCGACCTCGAACCGCAACTTCGAGGGCCGCCAGGGCCAGGGCGGACGCACGCACCTGGTGTCCCCGGCGATGGCCGCCGCGGCCGGCATCGCCGGCCACTTCGTCGACGTATCGCGTTGATCGCAGGGCTCCGGCCCCGCAGTTGCCGGCGCAGCAGGCCGGTTTTGAATCAGAACCATCAGGGACAGCATGAAGAAAGTCATCACCCTCGCCCTCATCGCCTTCGTGGCCACGGGCTGCAACACCATCTCCGGCATGGGCCGCGACGTGCAGAAGGTCGGCCAGGTCATCACCGGCGCCGGCGGCAAATAAGCGGAGCGTTTCGACCATGGACAAATTCACCGTACACGAAGGCCTGGTGGTCCCCCTCGACCGCGCCAACGTCGATACCGACGCCATCATCCCGAAGCAGTTCCTCAAGTCGATCCGCCGCACCGGCTTCGGCCCCAACCTGTTCGACGAGTGGCGCTACCTCGACCACGGCGAGCCGGGCATGGACAACGGCCGCCGTCCGCTCAACCCGGACTTCGTGCTGAACCAGCCGCAGTACCAGGGTGCGTCGATCCTGCTGACGCGCAAGAACTTCGGTTGCGGCTCCTCGCGCGAGCACGCGCCGTGGGCCCTGCAGCAGTACGGCTTTCGCGCGATCGTCGCGCCGAGCTTCGCCGACATCTTCTTCAACAACTGCTTCAAGGGCGGCCTGCTGCCGATCCGCCTGGGCGAGAGCCAGGTCGAGCAGCTGTTCAATGAGGTCAAGGCCTTCCCCGGCTACAAGCTGGTGGTGGACCTGGAGCGCCAGACCGTCGGCACGCCGGACGGCCACCTCACGTTCGCATTCGAGATCGACGACTTCCGCAAGTACTGCCTGCTCAACGGCCTGGACGACATCGGCCTGACCCTGCGCCACGCCGACGAGATCCGCGCCTTCGAGGAGCGCCACCTGCGCAGCCAGCCCTGGCTCGCCAACACCATCTGAGAAGAACCAGACCATGAAGATTGCAATCCTGCCGGGCGACGGCATCGGCCCGGAAATCACGGCGCAGGCGGTCAAGGTGCTGAACGCCCTGGGCGAACAATTCGAGCTGGAGAGCGCGGACGTCGGCGGCGCCGGCTACGCCGCCCACGGCCACCCGCTGCCGCCCGCCACGCTGGCGCTGGCCAAGCGCGCGGATGCCGTGCTGTTCGGCGCCGTCGGCGACTACCGGTACGACACGCTGGAGCGCGCGCTGCGTCCCGAGCAGGCCATCCTGGGCCTGCGCAAGGAACTGGGGCTGTTCGCCAACCTGCGTCCGGCGATCCTGTATCCGGAACTGGCCGGCGCCTCGACGCTCAAGCCGGAAGTCGTGTCGGGCCTGGACATCCTGATCATCCGCGAACTGACGGGCGACATTTATTTCGGCAAGCCGCGCGGCGTGCGCGAATGCCCGGACGGCCCGTTCGCGGGCCAGCGCGAAGGTTTCGATACGATGCGCTATGCCGAAGGCGAGATCCGCCGCATCGCCCACGTCGCGTTCCAGGCCGCACGCAAGCGCGACAAGCGCGTGACCAGCGTCGACAAGGCCAACGTGCTGGAGACCTTCCAGTTCTGGCGCGACGTCGTGACCGACGTGCACAAGGAGTACCCGGACGTCGAGCTCGAACACATGTACGTCGACAACGCGGCGATGCAGCTGGTGCGCGCGCCGAAGAAGTTCGACGTGATCGTGACCGGCAATATGTTCGGCGACATCCTGTCGGACGCGGCGGCGATGCTGACCGGCTCGATCGGCATGCTGCCGTCGGCTTCGCTGGATGCGAACAACAAAGGCCTGTACGAACCGTCGCACGGCTCGGCGCCGGACATCGCCGGCAAGGGCATCGCCAATCCGCTGGCGACGATCTTGTCAAGCGCGATGATGCTGCGCTTCTCGCTGGGCAAGAGCGAGCAGGCGGACCGCATCGAGAACGCCGTCAAGGCGGTGCTCAAGCAGGGCCTGCGCACGCCGGACATCTTCGAAGAAGGCACGACGCGCGTCGGCACCGAGGCGATGGGCGACGCGGTCGTCAACGCGTTGGCATAAGCCGGCGTTTATTCGCATGGTGCGGTGGGCACGGGGTGCCCACCCTACGGCAGACAACGACGTAGGGTGCGCTCCCCGGGCGCACCACGCATGACATAACACTTACATATCCAAGGGAAGATGATGAAACTCGTAGGTCTGGTTGGTTGGCGCGGCATGGTCGGTTCGGTCCTGATGCAGCGCATGCAGGACGAGGGCGATTTCGCCCACATCGAGCCGGTGTTCTTCACCACCTCGAATCCGGGCGGCGCCGCGCCGGCGATGGCAAAGAACGAGACCACGCTGAAAAGCGCCAGCGACATCGCCGAGCTCTCGAAGTGCGAGATCATCATCTCGTGCCAGGGCGGCGACTACACGACCGAGGTCTACCCGCAACTGCGCGCCGCCGGCTGGAACGGCTACTGGATCGACGCGGCATCGACGCTGCGCATGAACGACGACGCCGTCATCGTGCTCGACCCGGTCAACCTGGACGTCATCAAGGATGCGCTGGCCAAGGGCATCAAGAACTACGTCGGCGGCAACTGCACCGTGTCGTGCATGCTGATGGGCCTGGGCGGCCTGTTCAAGCACGACCTGGTCGACTGGATGACCTCGATGACCTACCAGGCCGCATCGGGCGGCGGCGCCCAGCACATGCGCGAGCTGCTGACCCAGTTCGGCACCATCAACGCCGCCGTCAGGCCGCTGCTGGACAATCCGGCGTCGGCCATCCTCGACATCGACCGCGGCGTGCTGGCCACCCAGCACGGCATGTCCGCCGACGAGACGAAGCAGTTCGGCGTGCCGCTGGCCGGCAACCTGATCCCCTGGATCGACAAGGACCTGGGCAACGGCCAGTCGAAGGAAGAGTGGAAGGGAGGCGCCGAGACCAACAAGATCCTGGGCCGCCACGGCACCGCGTCGGTGATCCCGGTCGACGGCCTGTGCGTGCGCATCGGCGCGATGCGCTGCCATTCGCAGGCGCTGACCATCAAGCTCAAGAAGGACGTGCCGCTCGACGAGATCAACGACATCATCGCCGGCGACAACCAGTGGGTGAAGTTCGTGCCGAACACCCGCGAGGCGTCGATGCGCGACCTGACCCCGGCCGCCGTCACCGGCACCCTGGGCATCCCGGTCGGCCGCGTGCGCAAGATGTCGATGGGCCCGGAATACATCTCGGCCTTCACCGTCGGCGACCAGCTGCTGTGGGGCGCCGCCGAGCCGCTGCGCCGCATGCTGCGCATCGTGCTGGAAAGCTGATTCGTCGGGGTTCGCCGACATGGCGCAAAGGCGGCCGCCGTGCCGCCTTTGTGCTTTCTCCGCGAGCATGACGGCGCCGCCGCAGTGGCCCAGCGACACCGATCCACCCAAAAAACATCGAATTCATGAACAGACCGTCTACGGATCGGCGCTTGCGCAAGTGTTTCTCCCTGTAGAACTTGCATGCCACAGTGCATGATGATATGTTGCCGAGACCTGCGGGCGGTATCCTGCCTGCCTCAACCCCATTGCGTTCCGACCCTATGCATGCTACTGACCGCCTCCCGTTGAAATCGTCCGCGTTGAAAAAGCTCACCGCGGCGGTCGCCAGTGCGCTGGTGCTGGCGTCGGCGGCCCATGCTGCCGGCCTCGGCAAGCTCACCGTGCTGTCCGCCCTGGGCCAGCCGCTGCGCGCCGAGATCGAACTGACGTCGGTCTCGCCCGAGGAGGCCTCCGGCCTGGCGGCGAAGCTGGCGTCGCCCGAGGCGTTCCGGAACGCGAACATCGAATTCAATCCGGCGCTGCTGTCGCTGCGCTTCGCCGTCGAGCAACGCGGCGGGCGCCAGTTCATCCGTGTCAGCTCGACCCAGCCGCTGAACGAGCCCTTCGTCGACCTGTTGCTGGAACTGACGTGGAACAACGGGCGCCTGGTGCGCGAATACACCTTCCTGCTCGACCCGGCCGAACTGCGTTCGACCCAGGCCGCGCAGGTGGCCGCGAACGACGCGCCGGCGCGCCCGCGCGCCGAGCAGCCGGCCGCCGCCCCCGCGCAGAGCGCGCCGGCGCCTGCGCCGCGCCGCAGCGAGGTGCGTCCTCCGGCCGAGCCGGCGGGGCAGGAGGCGCAGGAGACGCGCGCCGCGGCCTCCGAATACCGCGTCCAGCGCGGCGACACGCTGGGCGAGATCGCCGCGCGCGTCAAGCCGGCCAACGTCTCGCTCGACATGATGCTGGTCGCGTTGTACCGCGCCAATCCGGAAGCCTTCATCGGCAACAACATGAACCGCCTGAAGTCGGGCCGCATCCTGTCCGTGCCCGATGCCGACAGCGTGCGCGCGACGTCGCCGGGCGAGGCGCGCGGCGTCGTGGTCGCGCAGGCCGCCGACTTCAATGCCTACCGCAACAAGCTGGCCGGCCAGGTCGGCGCGGCGGAACCGGTCAAGGCGCCGCCGGCGGGCCAGAGCGCCGGCGGCAGGATCACCGCGCGCGTCGAGGAACGCCCGACCGCCGCCAACGAGGCGCAGGACCAGCTGCGCCTGTCCAAGGCCCAGCCGCAGGCGCCGGCCCCGACCCCGGGCAAGGGCGCGACGATGAGCGCCGAGGACGGCATCGCCAAGGAAAAGGAACTGGCCGACGCGCAGTCGCGCGTCAAGGAACTGGAGCGCAACGTCGGCGACCTCGAGAAGCTGGCCACGGTCCAGAACCGCGCCGGCGCCGAGGCCGAGAAGAATGCCGCCGCACCCAAGGCCGACGCCGTGCTGGCCGAGGACAAGCCCGTACCGAAGAAGCTGCCCCCGATCAAGCCGGCCAAGCCGGCGCCCGCGGCGCCGGAGCCGGGCATCTTCGACTTCCTGATGGAGAACCTGCCGCTGGTCGGCGGCGGCGCGGCCGCGCTGCTGCTGGCCGGCCTGCTGGTGGCCCAGCGCCGCAAGAAGAAGGAACCGAAGGCCGTCGCCGAACCGTCGATCCTGGGCGTGCCGAGCGAGCCGGCGCATTCGCTGTTCGCCGAGACCGGCGGCCAGAGCGTGGACACCAACAACAGCGTGTTCAATTCCAGCTTCGCGCCGTCCGCCAGCCAGCTCGACACCAACGAAGTGGACCCGGTGGCCGAGGCCGACGTGTACATCGCCTACGGCCGCGATGCCCAGGCCGAGGAAATCCTGAAGGAAGCGCTGCGCACGCACCCGGAACGCCTGCCGGTGCGCCTGAAGCTGCTCGAGATCTATGCCGCGCGCAAGGATGCGCGCGCCTTCGAGGCCCAGGCCGGCGAGCTGCACGGCCTCACGCGCGGCCATGGCGACGAATGGGCGCAGGCCGCCGCGATGGGCCTGGCGCTCGATCCGTTCAATCCGCTGTATGCGGGCGGCGCTGCAGCCGCCGCTGCGCCGCTCGGCGCGGAGCCGGGCCAGCCGGTGCCGCTGGCGAAGGAATTCGACGACGCGTTCCATGCCCCGGCGCAGGAAGACGCCCGTGCGCCGATGAGCTTCGACCAGCATTTCGCCGACGCCATGGGCACCGCCCAGCCGGCGCCGGAACCGGTGACGAACGCGCCGGCCCGCGTCGACGACGACCATGTGCTCGACTTCGACCTGGGCGGCCTGTCGTTCGAGCCGGTGACGGCCGAGACGGCCACCCCGGCCGCGCCGTCGCTCGACAAGAAGGACGCCAACGACCTCGACTTCGACATGGATGCGTTCACGCCGGCCGCGCCGGCGCCGCAGGTCGTCGAGCCGGCGCCGCGCAGCCCGGCCGAGGATCCGCTCGACTTCACGTTCGACATGGATTTCGATGCCCCCGCCAAGCCGGCCAATCCGGCCCAGGCTGCCGCGGACCAGCCGCCGGCCGCGCCGGCGACCGTCGCGGACATCGAGGAAGACCCGCTGTTCGACCTGGCGTTCGACCAGGCGCCGACGCCGGCGCCGACCCCGGCGCCGCTGCTGTCGCCGGCGCAGGCCGCGGCGAGCGACATCGACATGGCCGACCTGGCGAAGGAATTCGACCTGCCGGAACTGCCCGAACTGCCGGCCGAGCGCGCCGCGGCGCCGGAGCAGGCCCGTGCGGCGAACGAACTGGACGATCCGTTGTTCGACCTCGACACGATGGACTTCGGCCTCGCGGACAAGCAGCCGGCGCCGGCGCCGGCCGAGGCGCCGGCGGTCCCGCGCCTGGACGAGCCGCTCGACTTCGCCTTCGAGCCGGCACCGGCGCTGGCATCGAACCCGTCGCCGGCCGCGGACGATCCGCTGTTCGACCTGTCGCACCTGCCGACCCGGCCGCTCGAGGCGCTGCCGGACGAGCTGCAGACCGCGACCCCGGCCGCCTCCGGCGCGCAGTTCGCCGAAAGCGACCGCGTCGAGCCGCAGTTCGACCTGGCGGCCATGGACCTCGACCTGCCGGGCGACGGCACGCTGCCGCTGCCGGAAGTGCACAGCCTGTCGGGTGGCGACGACGGCAATGGCGGCGGCGCGTTGTCGGCCGCCCACATGGAAATGGAAACCAAGCTCGACCTGGCGATCGCGTACCAGGAGATCGGCGACAAGGAAGGCGCGCGCGAGCTGCTCGAGGAAGTCATCCGCGGCGGCAGCGACGAACAGGTAAGCCGCGCCAACGCATTGCGCGCGGCGCTGGCATGAGGCAGAGGATTTGACACAGCAGTCGACCCGCATCGCAATGGGTGTCCAGTACGTGGGCACCGCCTGGAACGGGTACCAGAAACAACCATCGCGCGACACGGTCCAGGACCGGATCGAGATCGCCCTCGAGCAGTTCGCGCGCACGCCCCTGCACACGACCTGCGCCGGCCGCACCGACGCCGGCGTGCACGCGATCGAGCAGGTGATCCACTTCGACACGGACCTCGACCGCGCGCCGCAGTCCTGGGTGCGCGGCACCAATGCCTTCCTGCCGGACTCGATCGTGGTGCGCTGGGCGCACGCGCTCGCGCCGGCGCCGGAACGCGAGCAGTTCCATGCGCGCTTCTCGGCGCGCTCGCGCACCTACCACTACGTGCTGTACAACCACGCCAATCCGTCCGCGCTGCTGGCCGGGCGCGCCGGCTGGGTGTTCCGTCCGCTCGACGTGGAGCGCATGCGCGCCGCCGCCGCCCACCTGATCGGCACGCACGATTTCACGAGCTTCCGCGCGTCCGGCTGCCAGGCCAATTCGCCCGTCAAGCAGATGCACGAGGTGAAGATCGAGCGCATGGGCGACCTGGTCGTGTTCACGGTGCGCGCCTCGGCCTTCCTGCACCACATGGTGAGGAACATCGTCGGCTCGCTGATCTACGTGGGCACGGGACGCAACGCGCCGGAATGGATGGCCGAGGTGCTGGCGGCGCGTTCGCGCGACGCGGCGGCGCCCACCTTCATGCCGGACGGGCTGTACCTGGCGGCGATCGACTACGATCCGAAGTGGGGGCTGCCGCAGGAGGCTTCTGCGCCGCTGCCCTGGTTGTAGGGGTCAGAGCCCGGTGTTGATTTTCAGGGGCTCTGACCCCGGTATTCAGCCGCAAAGGCAAACCCGGCGGCCCTGCGACACCATCCGCATGCGAGGACAGGAACCATGACACGTACCCGAATCAAGATCTGCGGCATCACCCGCGAACAGGACCTGCGCGACGCCGTGCACGCCGGCGCCGATGCCCTGGGCTTCGTGTTCTACCCGAAGAGCCCGCGCCACGTGACGCCGCAGCGCTTCGCCGCGCTGGCCGCGCACCTGCCGCCCTTCGTCGGCGCCGTCGCGCTGTTCGTCAACGCGACCGTGGACGAGGTGCGCGCCGTGGTCGAGGCCGGCCCCGTGGCCCTGCTGCAGTTCCACGGCGACGAGACGCCGGCCGAATGCGCCGCCATCGCCGCCGCGGTCCAGCGGCCGTTCATGCGGGCGTATCGCGTCAAACCTGACACGGACCCGAGCGAACTGCTAGAATCGGAATCGCAATACCGCGCCGCCAGCGCCTGGTTCTCGAGCCTCCTGCTCGACACCTGGGTCGACGCCTACGGCGGCGCAGGAAAGGTCTTCGATTGGTCTCTTATCCCAAAAGAGCTCGCGCCTCGGGTCGTTTTGAGTGGTGGCTTGAGCGTACACAACGTGACTGGCGCGGTGGCGCAGGTACGCCCCTTCGCGGTCGACATCAGTAGCGGTGTCGAGGCGGCCAAGGGGATCAAGGATGCCCGTTTGATCGCCGCGTTCGTCGACGCGGTGCGGGCACAGGATGCCACCATCGAAAGCCGAGCACACCATGAAAGCCAATCCGAACACCGGCGCTGAGGCGCTGTTCAAGACTCCCGACTACCAATTGCCGGACGCGTCCGGCCACTTCGGTCCCTACGGCGGCAGCTTCGTCGCCGAAACCCTCAGCCATGCGCTGGCCGAGCTGAACGAAGCCTATGCGCGCTTCAGCCAGGACCCGGCCTTCCTCGAGGAATTCCGCTACGAGCTGGCGCACTTCGTCGGCCGCCCGTCGCCGGTCTACCATGCCAAGCGCTGGTCGCAGCAGGGCGCCTCCGGCAACCTGGGCGCGCAGATCTATTTCAAGCGCGAAGACCTGAACCACACCGGCGCCCACAAGATCAACAACGTCATCGGCCAGGCCCTGCTGGCGCGCCGCATGGGCAAGCCGCGCATCATCGCCGAGACCGGCGCCGGCCAGCACGGCGTGGCCACGGCCACGATCTGCGCGCGCTTCGGCCTCGAATGCGTGGTCTACATGGGCGCCGAGGACGTCAAGCGCCAGGCCCAGAACGTCTACCGCATGAAGCTGCTGGGCGCCACCGTCGTGCCGGTCGAATCCGGCTCGAAGACGCTGAAGGACGCGCTCAACGAGGCGATGCGCGACTGGGTCACCAACATCGAGAACACGTTCTACATCATCGGCACCGTGGCCGGCCCGCACCCGTACCCGATGATGGTGCGCGACTTCCAGTCCGTCATCGGCGAGGAATGCCTCGTGCAGATGCCGGCCATGACGGGCCGCCAGCCGGACTACGTGGTCGCCTGCATCGGCGGCGGTTCCAACGCGATGGGCATCTTCTACCCGTACATCGACGAGCCGGGCGTCAAGCTCGTGGGCGTCGAGGCGGCGGGCGAGGGCCTGGATTCCGGCAAGCACGCAGCGTCGCTCACGGCCGGCTTCCCCGGCGTCCTGCACGGCAACCGCACCTACCTGCTGCAGGACGACAACGGCCAGATCATCGAGACGCATTCCGTCTCGGCGGGCCTGGACTATCCGGGCGTCGGGCCCGAGCATGCGTGGCTGAAGGACAGCAAGCGCGCCGAGTACGTGTCGATCACGGACGACGAGGCGCTGGCCGCCTTCCACGACTGCTGCCGCATCGAGGGCATCATCCCGGCGCTGGAATCCTCGCACGCGATCGCCTACGCGGCCAAGCTGGCGCCGACGCTGCCGCAGGACCAGATCATCCTGGTCAATTTGTCGGGCCGCGGCGACAAGGACATGCACACCGTGGCGCAACGGGCCGGACTCGACTTCGGTTGATCCGCGCGCCGTCTCCCACTACCCGAACAAAGGAAAACAGCATGTCCCGCATTGCACAGACTTTCGACGCCCTGAAGGAACAGGGCAAGACCGGCCTCGTCACCTTCATCACCGCCGGCGACCCCGGCCCGGAATTGACCGTTGCGCTGCTGCACGCCCTCGTCGAGGGCGGCGCCGACGTCCTCGAACTCGGCGTCCCGTTCTCCGACCCGATGGCCGAAGGCCCCGTCATCCAGCGCGCCTGCGAACGCGCGCTGGCCTTCGGCATCGGCATGAAGGACGTCCTCGGCTACGTGCGCCAGTTCCGCGAAAAGAACCAGCACACGCCCGTCGTCCTGATGGGCTATGCCAACCCGATCGAGCGCATGGGCCCGTCGGAATTCATCCGCCAGGCGAAAGAGGCAGGGGCCGACGGCGCCATCGTCGTCGACTACCCGCCGGAAGAGTGCGAGGAATTCGCGGCCGAGATGAAGGAGAACGGCCTCGACCTGATCTTCCTGCTGGCGCCGACCTCGACCACGGCGCGCATCCAGCAGGTGGCGCGCCACGGCAGCGGCTTTTCCTACTACGTCTCGCTCAAGGGCGTGACGGGGGCCGGCGGCATCGACACGGCCGACGTGGCGCGCCGCGTCGCCGCGATCCGCGAGCACGTGGCCCTGCCGATCGGCGTCGGCTTCGGCATCCGCGACGCGCAGACCGCGAAATCGGTGGCCGAGGTGGCCGATGCCGTCGTGATCGGCAGCCGCATCATCCAGGAACTGGAAAACACGCCGAAGGAGCAGGGGCCGCAGGCGGTGCGCGACTTCGTCGCCGGGATCCGGGCGGCGCTGGACGGGCGCTGAGCCGCGGCCGGCGCTTGCCGCTGCCGAAGGACCGGGCCAGGCGCCCGGTTTTTTGTTTGCGCGGCAAGACACTTGGGTTACATTGACGTTAGTTCAATTTCTTAAGATAGCCATGAAAACCCGATTGGTCAGTATCTCCAAGCTGCAGACGGCCAAGGTGATGGCCGCCCTCTACCTGGTCATCTCGATCCCGCTGGCCCTGGTGTCGATGATCCCGCTGGCGCTGCAGGGCCAGCCGGTGTCGGTCGTCATGCTGCTGCTGGTGCCGGTCCTGTACACGGCGATCGGCTTCGTGTTCACATTCCTCGGCGCCTGGCTCTACAACGGCATCGCCGCGCGCATCGGCGGCATCGAGTTCACCACGGCCACGGCCAAGGGCGAGTGAACGTGGCCGTGCGCAAGCGCCTGACCTTCTGGAGCGCCGACCCCGACGACGACAGCCTCGTGCGCGACGTCATCGCCGGGCGCAAGACGGCGACCGCCGATCTCGTCGAGGATTACTATCGGGGCTACGGCGCGCTGGGCGAGGGCGGCTATGCCGCCGGCGAGCTGGTCGACGTCCTCGATCCGCGCGGGCGCCGGCGCTGCACGATCCGCGCGACCCGGGTCCGGCGCATCCTGTTCGGCGCGATCCCCGAGGACGTCTGGCGCGCCGAAGGCTTCGACAGCGCCCGCGCGTTCCAGGACTGCCACGTCGCCTGCATGCCGGACAAGCGGCTCGACGACGCCACCGAATTCGTGGCGCTGCACTTCGAACTCGTCGAGGTGGCCGCGGTCGAATGACGGCCGGGCATGCGGTTTCCAGCGTTATTGAACAAGCAAGTCGGTGCAGTCGTAAATTAGAGCAAGCATTCGACAAGAGCATTCCGACCGGCTACACTACCGCCAAATTCCGATTTGCCGCAAAGGAGAACACATGAGTTGGTTGGAAAAACTGCTGCCCCCACGGATCCAGCGCTCCGATGCCGCCAAAAAACAGACCATGCCCGAGGGCCTGTGGGTCAAGTGCCCGTCGTGCGAGTCGGTCCTGTACCGCGCCGACCTGGATGCGAACCTGCACGTCTGCCCGAAGTGCAGCCACCACATGCGCATCCGCGCGCGTGACCGCCTCGACGCGCTGCTCGACGAAGGCGGCCGCTACGAGATCGGCCAGGACGCGCTGCCGGTCGACACCCTCAAGTTCAAGGACAGCAAGAAGTATCCCGACCGCCTCAAGGCCGCGATGGACGCCACCGGCGAAACCGACGCGCTGATCGTGCAGGGCGGCTCCATCATGAGCTTGCCGGTCGTCGTGGCCTGCTTCGAATTCGAGTTCATGGGCGGTTCGATGGGTTCCGTCGTCGGCGAGCGCTTCGCCCGCGGCGCCCAGGTCGCCCTGGAACAGAAGGTGCCGTTCATCTGCATCACCGCCACCGGCGGCGCGCGCATGCAGGAAGGCCTGCTGTCGCTGATGCAGATGGCCAAGACCACCGCCATGCTGACCAAGCTGGCCGAGAAAAAGCTGCCGTTCATTAGCGTGCTGACCGACCCGACCATGGGCGGCGTGTCGGCCTCGTTCGCCTTCATGGGCGACGTCGTGATGGCCGAGCCGAAGGCCCTGATCGGCTTCGCCGGCCCGCGCGTGATCGAGAACACCGTGCGCGAAAAGCTGCCGGAAGGCTTCCAGCGCGCCGAGTTCCTGGTCCAGAAGGGCGCCATCGACATGATCGTCGACCGCCGCAAGATGCGCGAGGAAATCGCGCGCCTGCTGGCTCTGCTGCAGAGCCAGCCCGCCGACGTCATCGCCTGATCCGTCCCACCGGCGCGGCCGGCGGTCCCCAGCGGGCCGCCGGCCGTTCGCGTTTCCAGGCCCGTGCCTCCAGGCTTCATCCGGATATCCCATGCAAACTCTCCCCACCACCTTGCCCGACTGGCTGGCGCTGCTCGAGTCGCGCCATGCCGAAACCCATATCGACATGGGCCTGGACCGCGTGCGCACCGTCAAGGAGCGCATGGGCCTGGCGTTTTCCTGCCCCGTGATCATGGTCGCCGGCACCAACGGCAAGGGCTCGACCTGCGCCATGCTGGAATCGATCCTGCTGCACGGCGGCTACCGCACCGGCCTGTACATCAAGCCGCATTTCCTCGACTTCAACGAGCGCGCCCGCATCAACGGCGAGATGGCGTCGGACGAGGCGCTGGTCGGCGCCTTCAACGACGTCGAGGCGCAGCGCGGCGAGATCGACCTGACCTATTTCGAATTCACCACGCTGGCCATCATGCGCCTGCTGTCGACGTCGAGCATCGACGTGGCGATCCTCGAGGTGGGCCTGGGCGGGCGCCTCGATGCCGTCAACGTGATCGACGCCGACGTCTCGATCGTGACCAGCATCGACATCGACCACAAGGATTACCTGGGCGACACGCGCGAGGAAATCGGTTTCGAGAAGGCCGGCATTTTCCGTCCGGGCAAGCCGGCGATCTGCAGCGATCCGCAGCCGCCGCAATCGCTGATCGACCACGCCGCCGCGATCGGCGCCGACCTGTGGCTGATCGGCCGCGACTTCAATTACCAGGGCGACAAGCAGCAGTGGGCCTACGGCGGCCGCGGCCAGCGCCGCAATTCGCTGGCCTACCCGGCGCTGCGCGGCGCCAACCAGCTGCTCAATGCGGCGGCCGCGCTGGCCGCGCTGGAAGCGCTGCGCATCGTGCTGCCGGTGGGCGCGCAGGAAGTGCGCACCGGCCTGGCCCTGGTCGAGCTGCCGGGCCGCTTCCAGGTGCTGCCGGGCCGCCCGACCACGGTGCTGGACGTGGCGCACAACCCGCACGCGGCCGCCACGCTGGCCCAGAACCTGGGCAATATGGGTTTCCACCGCTTTACCTATGCGGTGTTCGGCATCATGCAGGACAAGGACATCGACGCCGTCGTCGACCAGCTGGCGCCCCACGTCGACCACTGGTGCCTGGCGGCGCTGCCGTCGCCGCGTTCGGCCGACGTCGCCGCACTGGCCGCGAAGATCGCGGCGAAGCGCCCGGCCGGCGCCGCGCCGGACGAATTCTCGGTGCAGGGGTTCGCCGACCCGGCCGCGGCGTTCGCGGATGCAACTAGCCGGGCCGGACAGGATGATAGAATAGTGGTCTTTGGTTCGTTCTACACCGTGGCCGGCGTCATGGCGGCCCGTAAACACTCCCTTCACTGATTGAAACGCATGGGCTTGTTCTCGTTCTTCAAAAAAAACAAGCAAGACCGTACCGCCCAGGACAGCGGCCGCTTCTACAGCAAGGACGATGACGCCGCCTACGGCGAACGCGCCCGCGCCAAGCGTCCGGCCAGTGCGGGCGGCGGCGCCACGCGCCGCGCCGGCAACGATCCCATGCTGCCCGAAAAGAAGCGCGCTCGCCGCCGCCTCGTCGGCGCCATCGCGCTGGCGCTGGCCGCCGCCGTCGGCCTGCCGATGCTGCTCGATTCCGAACCCAAGCCGGTGGCCGGCGACATCGCGATCCAGATCCCCTCGAAGGACAAGGCGGCCCCGCTGCCGGTGCCCGACGCCGACAAGGCCGTGGCCGCCGAGGACAGCGTCGATTCGGGCGAGGAAGTCGTCGCCGCGCCGGATGCGAAACCGGCCGCTGCGCGGGCCACCTCGCCCGCGCCCGTCACCCCCGTCACCCCCATCGCGCCCGCCGCCGCCCCGCGCGAGCCGGCCGCGGCGCCGGAGCCGAAGGCCGACGCCCGCCTGGCCGAGCGCGAGCGCATCGAGCAGGAACGCGCCGACCGCGCGCAGCGCCTGGAGCGCGAACGCCTGGAGAAGGAACGCCTGGCCGAGCGCGACCGCGCCGCCAAGGCCGAGCGCGACAGGATCGAGCGCGACAGGGCCGAGCACGACCGGGCCGAGCGCCTGGCGAAGCAGAAGGCGGAAGACAGGCAGAAGGCCGACGACCATCGCAAGGCCGAAGCCCGCGCCGAGGACAAGCCCGCCAAGCCGGCCGACGGCGCGCGTGCGCTGGCGATCCTGGAAGGCAAGGGCGCCGACAAGCCGGCCGCCAAGGACGACAAGGCCGGTGCCGGCCAGAAGTTCGTGCTGCAGGTCGCGGCCATGTCGAGCCAGGAAAAGGCGGCCGAGGTGCAGGCGAAACTGCGCGACGCCGGCATCAGTTCGTACACCCAGAAGACCTCCACCGCGTCTGGCGAGCTGATCCGCGTCCGCATCGGCCCGCTGAGCCGCGACGAGGCGGAAAAAGTGCGCGCCAAGCTGGGCCGCCTGGGCCTGTCCGGCGCCATGACGCCGGTCTGATGCCCGGCCAGCGCAACAGGAGCAGAGCGGAACGCGCCGTGACGATCTTCGACTACATCGTCCTGTTCATCCTGGCGTCCTCGGTCGTGATCAGCACGATGCGCGGCCTGGTGAAGGAAATCCTGTCGCTGGTCGGCTGGGTCGCGGCCTTCGTCGTGGCCAATGCCTTCGGCGCGAAACTGGCGCCCATGCTACCATCCGTGGTTCCCGGCGAGGCCCTGCGCCTGATCGTTGCCTTCATTGCACTGTTCCTCGGCGTGCGTGTGCTGATGGGCCTGCTGGCCCTCGCGATCGGCGCCCTGATCGAGGCATCCGGCCTCTCGCTCGCGGACCGCGGCCTGGGCGGCCTGTTCGGACTGGGCCGGGGCATTGTGATCGTGCTGGCCGGCGTCATATTGTGCGGGATGACGTCCATCCCCCAGCAGGATTTCTGGAAAGACGCGCTGCTGTCGCCGATGGCGGAGACCGGGGCGCGTACCGTCAAGCCTTTCTTGCCCGCTGCCTTCGCGCAGCATGTCCAGTTTTAGTGTTTAGCTGTAGCAATTCCTCTGTCTAGTTTAGGAGCACACCATGTGTGGCATCGTCGGCGTCGTTTCGCAAGCCCCCGTCAACCAGCTGTTGTATGACGCTTTGTTGCTGTTGCAACATCGCGGCCAGGATGCGGCGGGCATTGCAACCAATCACAGCAGCATGTTCTCGATGTACAAGGCCAACGGCCTCGTGCGCGACGTGTTCCGTACCCGTAACATGCGTTCGCTGATGGGCAATTCCGGCATCGGCCACTGCCGCTATCCGACCGCCGGCTCGTCCAGCGAAGAGGAAGCGCAGCCGTTCTACGTGAACGCCCCGTTCGGCATCACGCTGGCGCACAATGGCAACCTGACCAACCAGGAGCAGCTGAAGGACGAACTGTTCCGCATCGACCGCCGCCACGTCAACACCGGCTCCGATTCCGAGGTGCTGCTGAACGTGCTGGCCCACGAGATGCAGACCGCCGCCAACGGCTACACGCTCGATGCCGAGGCCGTCTTCAAGGCCGTCGCCAACGTGCACCGCCGTGTGCGTGGCGCCTATGCCGTGATCGCCCAGATCGCCGGCCACGGCCTGCTGGCCTTCCGCGACCCGTTCGGCATCCGCCCGCTGTGCCTGGGCATCAACGAGACCCCGAACGGTCCGGAATACCTGGTCGCCAGCGAATCCGTCGCGCTGGAAGGCCTGGGCTTCCGCTTCGTGCGCGACATCGCGCCGGGCGAGGCGATCTGGGTCGACAGCGACAGCAAGCTGCACACCCGCCAGTGCGCGGAGAATCCGTCGCTGAACCCCTGCGCCTTCGAATACGTGTACCTGGCCCGTCCGGACTCCGTCATCGACGGCGCTTCCGTGTACGCCACCCGCCTGAAGATGGGCGAATACCTGGCCGACAAGATTCGCAAGGAGATCCCGGTCGAGGAAATCGACGTCGTGATGCCGATCCCGGACTCGTCGCGTCCCGCCGCGATCCAGCTGGCGCTGAAGCTCGGCGTCGAGTACCGCGAAGGCTTCATCAAGAACCGCTACGTCGGTCGCACCTTCATCATGCCGGGCCAGGCGATGCGCAAGAAATCGGTACGCCAGAAGCTCAACGCGATCCCGTCCGAGTTCAAGGGCAAGAACGTGCTGCTGGTCGACGACTCGATCGTGCGCGGCACCACCAGCCGCGAGATCGTGCAGATGGCGCGCGAATCCGGCGCCACCAAGGTGTTCTTCGCCTCGGCCGCGCCGCCGGTGCTGTACCCGAACGTGTACGGCATCGACATGCCGACCCGCGACGAGCTGATCGCCCACGGCCGCACCGTCGAGGAAGTCTGCCGCGAGATCACCGCGGACCGCCTGGTGTACCAGGACCTGGACGCGCTCAAGAAGTCGATCACCGACGTCAATCCGGAGCTGACCAGCGTCGAGGCCTCGTGCTTCGACGGCGTCTACATCACCGGCGACATCACCCCGGCCTACCTGGACAAGCTGGAAAACCACCGTCACCAGTCCTCGGGCAAGTCGTCCGACGACGTCGTGCGCACCCAGCTGAACCTGAATCCGGCGGTCGCCGCCGAGTAAGATCCCGGTCCGGCGCGCCTGCGGCGGCGCCGGTCTTTTCTGTTTCCCGGGCGCCGCTGGCGCCCGTTTTCATTCGTACGAGACCATGAGCGACACCACCCCACGCGGCTTCACCACCGCCATCCTGCACAACGACCGCAGCAAGCCGATCGAGCAGAACTCGCTGCACAAGCCGATCCACACCTCGGTCGCGTTCGGCTATACCGATGCGCGCCAGCTCGCCTCGGTGTTCCAGGGCAAGGAACCGGGCTTCCGCTACGGCCGCCAGGGCAACCCGACCGTGTCGGCGCTGGAAGACAAGATCAGCAAGATGGAAGACGGCGTCGCCACGCTGTGCTTCGCCACCGGCATGGCGGCGATCGGCGCGCTGGCCCAGGCGCTGCTGCGCGCCGGCGACCACGTGGTGTCCTCGTCCTTCCTGTTCGGGAATACCAACAGCCTGTGGAACACGGTGGCGGGGCAGGGCATCGACGTGTCCTTCGTCGATGCCACCGACGTCGCCAACGTGCAAGCTGCGCTGCGGCCGGACACGCGCATCGTGTTCGTCGAGACCATCGCCAACCCGCGCACCCAGATCGCCGACCTGGCCCGCATCGGCGAACTGTGCCGCGCGCGCGGCATCCTCTACGTGGTCGACAACACGATGACCACGCCCTGGCTGTTCCGTCCGAAGGCGGTCGGCGCCGGCCTGGTGGTCAATTCCCTGACCAAGTCGATCGGCGGCCACGGCATGGCGCTGGGCGGCGCGCTGACCGATACCGGCCTGTTCGACTGGAGCGCCTATCCGAACATCGCCGACAACTTCCGCAAGCAGCCGCCGAAGGCCCAGGGCATGGCCCAGCTGCGCGCCAAGGCGCTGCGCGACTTCGGCGCCTCGCTCGCCCCCGAGGCCGCGCACCACATCGCCGTCGGCGCCGAGACGCTGGCCCTGCGCATGGAGCGCACCTGCGCCAATGCGCTGGCGCTGGCGCGCATGCTCGAGGCGGATGCGCGCGTGGCCGCCGTCCACTACCCGGGCCTGCCGTCGCACCCGCAGCATGCGCTGGCCACCGACTTGTTCCGCAGCTATGGCTCGCTGTTCTCGTTCGAGCTGAAGGATGGCATCGACTGCTTCGACTACCTGAACCGCCTGCGCGTGGCGATTCCCGCCAGTAACCTGGGCGACACGCGCACCCTCGTGATCCCGGTCGCGCACACGATCTTCTTCGAGATGGGGGCGCAACGCCGCGCCAGCATGGGCATTGCCGAGTCGCTGATCCGCGTCTCGGTGGGCATTGAGGATACGGAGGACCTGCTGGCCGACTTCGGAGGGGCGCTGGCGGGCTGAGCAAGGCATCGGCCATGCTGGCAATGCGGTTGGCATGGAGGAAACAATCGATACAAAGCGTTTGTTGCCACCCTCGTTTGAATGTTCTAGGATCGTCTGATCATGCAGACATTGCCTGGTATCTGCGCTGCAAGGGAATGTCGCGTGGACGTGTGTCGTCGTCCCTTTCGGTGACCGCAATACCGACGCCATCGGACAAGTGCTCGATAAGCTGCATATGCGTAATTTGTGTTGGAAGATGTTGATTCCTTGGTAATGCTGTTTTACGATTTTCTAGAACATCTATTTGAAAGGGAAAACATGAAACGCCTGCTGTGCATCGCCCTGCTGGCGGCTGCCGGCGTCGCCGCGGCCGCGGATGACCTCGCGCAAGCCAATCGCCTGCTCGCCGAACAGGCCTACGACAAGGCACTGCCTCTGTACCGGAAGCTTGCCGAAGCGGGCAATCCGGAAGCGCAGATGCGCCTGGGCGAGCTGTACTGGTTCGGCGACGGTACGACCGCTGACCTTGCGCTGGCGAAGCGCTGGTTCGAACGTTCCGCCGCTGCCGGCAATGCCGATGCCGCGGCCAGCCTGGCGAGCTTGAAGCGCCGCGAGACCCGAGGCCAGGAAATCACCTACTGGACCACGGCATACCAGGGCGAGGATTTGCGCGCCGGTGCCTGCAAGCGCCCGCAATTGCCTGCGGTGTCCCAGACCCGGGCGCAGATCCAGCAGACCGGCAAGATGATCGCGGACTGGCATGCCTGCTATAACCGTTTCGTCGACAGCGTGAACGATGCGCTGCCGCCGGGCAAGCGTATCCCGGCCGACGTCGTCGACATGATGACACCCGCAGAAGGAAAGCAGGCACAGAAGCACCTGGACGCGGTGTACAGCAAGCTGATCAGCGAAGCCCAGGAGGAGGCCAAACGCTTTGCCAGCGAAGAGGCTGCCTGGCACGGTGCAACCGAAGCCTACGTCAAGACCGAATCCATCCGCAATGACGGCGGTCGCGACGAGATCGAGCGGATGCAGACCATGCGTCGCCAGGTCGGCTATACCGTCCGCAATGTGACGCCGCCGCCGGCGCAATAATTCTGTTCTCCGGACTTGCCGTCGTACGGGGCGTCGAGGCTGCGATCTGTCGGCGGTTGAGCGTGGCAGGCAAGTCCGGTTATGATCGGATCATTGCCTGCCATTATTTTTTTATCGATGAAATCGTTAATCGCCTGTTTTTTTTGTTTGAGCATCGGTATCACCGGGCATGCCCGCGCCGATGAACTGGCCGACGCCGACGCATTGTTCGCCAGGAAGGCTTATTCCGAAGCCCTGCAGAAATACACCAAACTGGCCAATGCCGGCAACGTGATGGCCCAGCAGCACCTGGGCGAAATGTATTTCTATGGCGAGGCGGGCGCGGTCGACATGCCGAAGGCCAGCGAATGGTTCCGCAAGGCGGCGGCCAAGGGCAACAAGGTGGCGATCGCTTCGCTCGACCTGATCCAGCAACGCGAGACGCGTCGCGCCGACCTGGCGTACTGGATCAGCGGCTACGACGGAAGCGACCTGCGCACGGACGCCTACCGGTGCCCGGCGCCGCGTTTTCCCGCGGTGTCCAAGGTCAACGAGGACATCGATCGCTACAGTGCCCGGATGACGGCGTGGCAGGAGTGCCATAATCGCTGGGTCAACTACCTGAACGCGGCGATGCCGCTCACCAAGCGTATTCCGGACGATGTCCAGAAACTGCTGACCAAGGACGAGATGGACACGGCCACGGCGCACCTGAAGGAAGTCGGCGAGCGCCTCGCGGAGGATACGCAGATCGGTGGCAAGCTGGTCGTGGCCGATTTCACGGCATGGCGCAATGCGACCGAGGCCTACATCAAGGAACACAACGAGATCGTCAACGGCACGCCGTCGGAAGAACGCCAGCGGGAGATCGACGCGCGCCGCAGTAATTACTCGAATTCGAAATAAGAGGCATGGGGCTGCCCAGTGCAGTCCCGTGCCGCCCCGTCATGGCCGCTCAGTGTAGCTCAGTGCCACTCAGTGTCACTCAGTGCCACGACCGCATCAACCCCACCGCCAGCCCCTCGAGCGCGAACTCGTCGTTCTGCGGATCGACGGTGATGACGGAAAAGTCCGGATTTTCCGGCAGCAGTTCGATCATGCCGCCAGTCTTGCGGTAGCGCTTGACGGTGACTTCGTCGCCGATGCGCGCGACCACGATCTGGCCGTTCTTGGCGCTGTCGACCTTCTTGACGGCCAGGAAGTCGCCGTCGCAGATGCCGGCGTCGCGCATCGACCAGCCCTTGACCTTCAGCAGGAAGTCCGGCTTGGCGGAAAACATGGCCGGGTCGACCGAGTAATTCGCCTCCACGTGTTCCTGGGCCAGGATGGGCGAACCCGCGGCGACGCGGCCGACCAGCGGCAGCGACATCAGCAGCGCGGCGGGGACGACGGGCGCCGGTTCCGGCGCCGCGGCGCTGGTGCCGACGAGGCGGATGCCGCGCGACGTGCCCGGGGAGATTTCGATCGCACCCTTGCGGGCCAGGGCCTGCAGGTGCTCCTCGGCGGCGTTGGCCGAGCGGAAGCCAAGCTCCTGGGCGATCTCGGCGCGGGTCGGCGGGAAGCCGGTATTGTCGATCGCTTCCTTGATCAGGTTGAGGATCTGTTCTTGCCGTGCGGTGAGCTTAAGCATGGGTCAATGTCTGGTTGGTGCAAAAAAGGCGGTTCGCGCGCATGACGACCACGGTTCGGTGCCGCTTCGACGACGATTCGACGACGATTCGACGACAATCGGGCGCCGATTCGGCGACGAGTCAGCGATGACTCAGCGATAAGTCAGCAACCATTGGTCGGCCATGGCGGATTGCCGCTATGGGATCAGACTGTATTTTTGTACAGTATTGCGCCGCGCGCAAGGGGAATCCCGCTTTTTTTTCGCGTTGCGCCACTGGAAGGTGAGGGCGCCGGCGCCGGCCGGGCGGCGCGACAAAGCGATTGAGCTCTTGACCTTTTTGAGGTTATAATGTTTGGCTTTCCCTTCCCACACTCGTCTTGACGCCGAGGTGGGCATTTGTTTAAACGTCCTAAAGGAGTTTTCATGCGTCATTATGAAATCGTGTTTATCGTCCACCCGGACCAGAGCGAACAAGTCCCGGCGATGATCGAACGCTACAAGACCACGGTCACCTCGCGCGGCGGCAACATCCACCGCGTCGAAGACTGGGGCCGCCGTCAAATGGCTTACCAGATCCAGAAGCTGCCGAAGGCACACTACATCTGCATGAACATCGAGTGCGACAACGAGACCCTGGTCGAGCTGGAAACCGCATTCAAATTCAATGATGCCGTGCTGCGTCACCTGACCGTGAAGATGAAGAAGGCCGAGACCGCGCCGTCGCCGATGATGAAGTCGGTCCAGCGCGAAGACGCAGCCAAGAGCCACCGCGCCGAGCAGGCCGCCGCTCCGGCCGCCGCAGCCTAAGTCGCGCGGGAGCACGCAAGGGCAAGTGAACGAGCTGTCGCTGGTCGCAAGCATCCTGGAACGCGACATCCTGCGCTACACCCCGGCAGGCATTCCCATCGTCGGCGGACTGTTGCAACACGGTTCGACCCAGACGGAAGCGCGGATTGCCAGGCAGGTCGAATTCGAGATTCCCGCGCTCGCCGCGGGGGAGATTTCGGGTCGATTCGCCAACGCCGAACTGGGCGCGATGTACCGCTTCACGGGATTCTTGGCCAGGAAAAGCCGTCACAGCAAGACCCTGGTGTTTCACATCATTGATTTCAGTGCCGCCGCGTAGACCGCGGGCACGCATTTAGATACAGGAGCCTCGAAATGGCATTCGGTAAAAAATTCGACAAGAACAAAGCCAAAGAAAAACTGAAGCGCAAACAGCAGAACCCGCTGTTCAAGCGCAAGAAATTCTGCCGCTTCACCGCCGCTGGCGTGGAACAGGTGGACTACAAGGACGTCGACACCCTGAAGGATTTCGTCCAGGAAAACGGCAAGATCATGCCGGCCCGCCTGACCGGCACCAAGGCGCACTACCAGCGCCAAGTGGACACCGCGATCAAGCGTGCCCGTTACCTGGCCCTGCTGCCGTACACCGACCTGCACAACGCCTGATCGTCGATTTACGGCAACAAGCATAGTCAGATAACTGGAGAATAAAATGCAAGTCATCCTTCTGGAAAAAGTCGTCAACGTCGGCAACCTGGGCGACGTCGTCAAGGTCAAGGACGGTTACGCACGTAACTTCCTGATCCCGCAAAAAATGGCCCGCCGCGCTACCCAAGCCGCCGTCGCGGAATTCGAAGTCAAGCGCGCCGAACTGGAAAAGGCAGCTGCCGAGAAGCTGGCAGCCGCACAAGGCCAGGGCGAGAAGCTGGGTGGCATGACCGTCACCATCGCCCAGAAAGCCGGCGTGGACGGCCGCCTGTTCGGTTCCGTGACCAACTTCGACATCGCCGAAGCCCTGAGCAAGCAAGGTTTCGCCGTCGAGAAGGCGCAAGTGCGCATGCCGACCGGCCCGCTGAAGACCACCGGCGAGCACCCGGTTGCCGTCGCGCTGCACACCGACGTCGTCGTCGACGTGACCATCGCGGTCGTGGGCGAAGCTGCCTAAATCATTCTGTTGCTAGAATGAACAAAAAGCCGGGTTCTCCCGGCTTTTTGCTTTTAAAAAACTCACCAATGATTTCAGCGGCCGATGGGGAACAGGTATAATGCCGGCCATGAACTCCCCAGCAGACCCGCAGATCGAGTCGCTCCGCATTCCCCCGCATTCCATCGAAGCAGAACAGTCCGTCATCGGCGGCCTGCTGCGCGACAATGCGGCATGGGATCGTATTGCCGACTTCATGCATGCGGAAGATTTCTACCGCTACGACCACCGGATCATCTTCGAACAGATGGTCCGCCTGATCAATGCCGGCAAGCCCGCCGACGTGATCACGGTGTACGAAGCGCTCGTCCAGCTCGGCAAGGCCGAGGAGGTGGGCGGCCTGCAGTACCTCAACGCGATGGCGCAGAACACGCCATCGGCCGCGAACATCCGCCGCTATGCCGAGATCGTGCGCGATCGCGGCGTGCTGCGCCAGCTGATCACCGTCGCCGACGAAGTCTCCGGCAAGGCCTTCAATCCGCAGGGCGCGGAAGTCAAGCAGATCCTCGACGAGGCCGAGTCGCGCATCTTCGCGATCGCCGAGCAGGGCGCGCGCGGCGCCCAGGGCTGGCTGCCGGTGCAGCCGCTGCTGACCCAGGTGGTCGAGCGCATCGACGAACTCTACAGCCGCGAGAACCAGGGCGAGATCACCGGCGTGCCGACCGGCTTCATCGACCTCGACAAGATGACCTCGGGCCTGCAGGCGGGCGACCTCGTGATCGTCGCCGGCCGTCCCTCGATGGGCAAGACCGCGTTCTCCGTCAACATCGGCGAGAACGTCGCCGTCGACGCCGGCCTGCCGGTCGCGATCTTCTCGATGGAGATGGGCGGCGTGCAGCTGGCGATGCGTATGCTGGGCTCGATTGGCCAGCTCGACCAGCACCGCCTGCGTACCGGCAAGCTGACCGACGAGGACTGGCCGCGCCTGACGCACGCGATCCAGAAGATGAACGATGCCCAGATCTTCATCGACGAGACGCCGGCGCTGAACCCGATCGAGATGCGCGCGCGCGCGCGCCGCCTGGCGCGCCAGTGCGGCAAGCTCGGCCTGATCATCGTCGACTACCTGCAGCTGATGCAGGGTTCCAAGCCGGGCGACAACCGCGCTTCCGAGATTTCCGAGATTTCCCGGAGCCTGAAGGGCCTGGCCAAGGAGCTGGGCTGCCCGGTGATCGCGCTGTCGCAGCTGAACCGCTCGCTGGAACAGCGCCCCAACAAGCGCCCGGTCATGTCCGACCTGCGCGAATCGGGCGCGATCGAGCAGGATGCGGACGTGATCATCTTCCTGTATCGTGACGAAGTTTACAACCCGGACTCGCCCGACAAAGGTACTGCCGAAATCATCATCGGCAAGCAGCGTAACGGCCCCATCGGCGCCATTCGCCTGACCTGGATGGGCATGTACACCAAGTTCGGCAACTACAGCGGCAGCCTCGGTATTTACCAAGGCGATTAAGCCGCAAACGACCGCGGGGCACCGACCCTGCGGCCTTCCCAAGAAGTCCCAAGAGATACACCAACGGAGAACTACAATGTTTGGACGCCTCATGCCCACGGAGGGCAAGTTTTTTGACCTGTTCAACCAGCACGCCGCCCTGTGCGTGAAGGGTGCGCACGAGATGGTCGGCCTGATGACCAATTTCGACGACCTGGAAAACCGCACGCACGCCGTGGAAAGCATCGAAAAACAGGCGGACAAGATCACGTACGCCACCGTCGACCTGCTGCACAAGACCTTCATCACCCCGCTCGACCGCGACGACATCCACAAGCTGATCACCCGCATGGACGACATCCTCGACATGATGGAGGACGCCGCCCAGACCATCTCGCTGTACGATCTGCAGGCCGTTACGCCGGAAGCCAAGCGCCTGGCCGAGCTGTGCCTGGCCTGCTGCGAGAAGGTCCAGCAGGCCGTCGGCATGCTGCACAACATGGACAACGCCCAGAAGATGGTCGCCATCTGCGAAGAGATCGACCGCCTGGAATCGGACGCCGACCACGTGATGCGCGCCGCCATGTCCAAGCTGTTCCGCGACGAGCCGGACGTGCGCAACCTGATCAAGATGAAGGCGATCTACGAGATCCTGGAAACCGTCACCGACCGCTGCGAGGACGTCGCCAACATCATCGAAGGCATCATCGTCGAGAACGCGTAAGCCAACAACAATAACAACAACGATGAACACCATTCACATCAGCATTTATGTGCTGGGCCTGCTCGTCTTTCTAGCGCTGGTCTTCGACTTCATGAACGGCTTCCACGATTCGGCGAACGCGATCGCGACCGTCGTCTCGACCGGGGTGCTCAAGCCGCAGACGGCCGTCGCCATGGCGGCCTTCTTCAACTTCCTCGCGATCTTCGTGGTCAGCATGAAGGTCGCCGGCACCATCGGCAAGGACACGATCCATCCCGACGTGGTCGACCACTACGTGATCTTCGGGGCCCTGGTCGGGGCCATCGTCTGGAACGTCATCACGTGGTACTACGGCATCCCGTCCTCCTCCTCGCACGCGCTGGTCGGCGGCCTGGTGGGCGCGGCCGTGGCCAAGGCCGGCACCGGTTCGCTGGTGGCCGCGGGCCTGTGGAAGATCGTCGCGTTCATCGTGGTGGCGCCGCTGCTGGGCTTCGTGCTCGGCTCGATCATCATGCTGATCGTCTCGTGGATCTTCGTGCGCTCCACGCCGCGCAAGGTCGATACCTGGTTCCGCCGCCTGCAGCTGGTGTCGGCCGCCAGCTACTCGCTGGGCCACGGCGGCAACGACGCGCAGAAGACCATGGGCATCATCTGGATGCTGCTGATCGCCGGCGGCTACACCAACGCCGCCGATGCGCACCCGCCGCTGTGGGTCATCATCTCCTGCTACGCGGCGATCAGCTTCGGCACGCTGTTCGGCGGCTGGCGCATCGTCAAGACCATGGGCCAGAAGATCACCAAGCTCAAGCCCGTCGGCGGCTTCTGCGCCGAGACCGGCGGCGCCATCACGCTGCTGATGGCCAGCCACTGGGGCATCCCGGTGTCCACCACCCACACCATCACCGGCGCCATCGTCGGCGTGGGCGCCTCGCAGAAGGCGTCGGCGGTGCGCTGGGGCGTGGCCGGCAACATCGTCTGGGCCTGGATCTTCACCATCCCGGCGGCCGCCTTCATGTCGGCGATCGCCTGGTGGATCGGCACCAAGATCCTGTAAGCGCGGGCCAGGCCCGGCGGACGTAAAAAAGGCGGGATGTCCCGCCTTTTTTCACGTCCGCCGGCGCCAGCGCCGGGTCACTGGAACGGCAGCGGCAAGGGCGCCGGATTGGCCAGCATCTCCTGCTCGAAGGACTTCTTGTCGACGATGCTCACGTTCGACGTCGGGCCGTTCGGGCGCGCGATGCGCGAGCCGGTATAGCCGACGGCGCCATTGCTGGCCAGCGCCATGTTGCCGGACGGGCCGGGGGTATCGAAGCTTGCGCAGCCGGACAGCAGGACGGCGCCGCACAGCGCAAGGACTGGGTATTTCATCGTTGACTCTCCCGATGTGGACAATGGTGGATGCCTGATCTCATACGATATGTCAAAACGGCACGGGACTTCCTCACCAAATGTCACAAACCTGAAATTCATGGCGCCGTCGCCGCCGGTGCGTCGAGGTCGACCTCGAGGCCTTCCCATGCGAGCGCCACGCGCAAGGGCCCGGCCGGCGTGTCGAGGCGCCCGGCCCAGCGCGCCAGCACCTCGGCGAACACGGCCTCGAGGTCGTCGTCCGAGCGGGTCGGTTCGTGGTGCGTGCAATACAGGGCGCGCGCGCCCACGCGCAGCGCCAGCGCGATCGCCGCGTCGTAGGTCCCGTGGCCCCAGCCCTGCCTGGACGGATATTCTTCCACCGTGTACGAGCAATCGACGACCAGCGCGTCCACGCCTGCCATCGCCGCCTCGATCGCGCGTTCGCGCCGCTCGATCTCGCGCTGCGCCGCCTCCCGGCCGACGGCGCCGGGCGGGCAGGGATTGACGAACGGCTCGTGATCGCCGGTGAAGAACAGCGACTGGCCGCCGCAAGCGACGCGGTAGCCGAAGTTGGTCACCGGATGGTTCATCAGCACGTTCGATACCAGCACGTCGCCCAGCGCATACGCCTCGCCGGCCGCCAGCGTGCGGTAGGAAAGCGTGGCGCCCAGCGCGTCCTCGGCCACCGGGAAGTAGCTGTGCCGCAGCTGGCTTTTCAGCACGTGCTCGATGCCCTGGCCGGTGGCCTCGTCGCGCGCGCCGTGCAGGCACACCCGGCTGTCCTGCGCGAACAGGGGCGTGAACAGCGGCAGGCCGTGGATGTGGTCCCAGTGGCTGTGGGTGATGAAGATGTTGGCGTCCACCGGGCGGCCATCGGCGGCGCGGCGGCGCATCAGCTCCTGGCCCAGCGGGAAGATGCCGGTGCCGGCATCCAGCACCAGCAGGAGGCCGGCGTCGCTGCGCACCTCGATGCAGGTGGTGTTGCCGCCATGGCGGACGGTATGCGGTCCGGGGGACGGGATCGAGCCGCGCACGCCCCAGAATCGGAATTTCATGATGCTCCTTGCCGTTGTCGTACCTACCGGATGATAAAGGAATTATGTAATTAACTTTAAGCATTTGTAGATTCACATCAGGTCATGTACAGCCAGGCACAAGGGCGCTACACTGTCGAAAATTTCAATCCGGCAATGAATATGGTCTTCCTGCATGCCGGTCGACTTCCGCACGACGCCATGCACGAACCTGTCCCATCGAATATCGCCGAGCGGCTCGACCTGCTCACGGAACTCAGCGTCGCGCTGGGCACCGGCCATGCCGCCGACGTCCTGCTGGACCGCATCCTGCGCGTCGCCAAGGACATGACCCATGCCGACGGCGGCACCCTGTACCGTCCCAGCGCGGACGGGCGCAGCATGTGCTTCCACATCTCGCTGAACGACACGCTGGGCCTGCGCCAGGGCGGGGTGGGCGGCAGCCCGATCGCGCTGGCGCCGCTGCCGCTGTTCGATGCCGGCGGCCAGCCGGACCTGTCCTCGGTGGTGGCCTATGCGGCCAACCGCCGCGAATCGGTGAACATCGAGGACGTGTACCGGGCCGACGGCTTCAATTTTTCCGGCATGCGCGCGTTCGACAGCCAGTTCGGCTACCGCTCGCAGTCGTTCCTGACCGTGCCGATGCTCGACCACGAGGGCGAACTGGTCGGCGTGCTCCAGCTGATCAATGCGCGCGCGCCGGACGGCGCCGTGCAACCGTTCTCGCACACCGACCAGCGCTTCATCGAGGCGCTGGCGGCGCAGGCCGCGGTGGCGCTGACCAAGCAGCAGCTGATCGGCCAGCTCGAGGGCCTGCTCGAAGCCATCGTCAACCTGATCAACATCGGCATCGACGAGAAGTCGCCGTACACGGGGCGCCATTGCCAGTTCGTGCCGGAGCTGACGATGCTGCTGGCCGAGGCGGCGCACGCGACCGACAGCGGCCCGCTGGCGGACTTCCGCATGGACGACGGCGACCGCAAGGAACTGCGCCTGGCGGGCCTGCTGCACGACTGCGGCAAGATCACGACGCCGGTGCACGTGGTGGACAAGGCGACCAAGCTGGAAACCATCTTCGACCGCGTGCACCTGGTCGACACCCGCTTCGAGGTGCTGCTGCGCGACGCCGAGATCGCCGCGCTGCGGGACCGATGCGTGGCGGGCGCGGACCGCGCGGCGATCGACGACCGCCTGGCGTCCGAGCAGGCGCGCCTGCGCGCCGACCGCGATTTCCTGCGCCGCGCCAACGTCGGCGGCGAGGGCATGAGCCCGGACGACCAGGAGCGCGTGCGCCGCATCGCCGCGCGCCGCTGGACCGGGCCGGACGGCATCGAACGCGACTTCCTCGACGCCGACGAGGTGCTGAACCTGACCGTGCGCTTCGGCACCCTGACCGACGAGGAGCGCAGGATCATCAACAACCACATCGTGGTGACGATCCGCATGCTCGAATCGCTGCCCTGGCCGAAGCACCTGCGCAAGGTGCCGGAATACGCCGGCGGCCACCACGAGCGCATGGACGGCAAGGGCTATCCGCGCGGCCTGACGCGCGACCAGATGTCGGTGCCGGCGCGGGTGATGGCGATCGCCGACATCTTCGAGGCGCTGACGGCCTGCGACCGCCCCTACAAGAAGGGCAAGACGCTGTCCGAGTCGCTCGACATCCTCGGCAGGTTCGCCCTCAACGGCCACATCGACCCCGACCTGTTCGACATCTTCGTGCGGCGCAAGGTCTACCTCGGGTTCGCGCGCGCCAACCTGGCGCCCTGGCAGCTCGACGCCGTCGACGAGTCGGCCATTCCCGGCTACGTGCCCTGAGCCCCATGGCCGGCCGCTTCGTACGGGCGTGCGCCGCGCTGCGCCGGCAGCTGGCGCGACGCTTCGCACGATACTGGGCGCGCTGGACGCTGGGCCTGGCGCTGGTGCTGGCGGCGCTGCTGTACACGATGGGCGTGTGGAGCAGCGACGCCATCGCGCGCCAGGACACCGTCGTCGGCGACATGCGCATGCGCCTGGACACGCCCGTGCGCGATCCGCGCATCGTCATCGTCGACATCGACACGAAAAGCCTGGCCGAGGTCGGCCGCTTTCCATGGAGCCGCGACAAGCTGGCGCGGCTGGTGGACCGGCTCGCCGGGCAGTACCGCGCCGCGGCGATCGGCTTCGACATCTCCTTTCCCGAGCCCGACACCAGTTCCGGCTACGCCGTGCTGGACGGCCTGGCGCGCGGCGAGCTGCGCGACGTGCCGGACCTGCAGCGGCGCCTGCGGGCGCTGCAGCCGGCGCTCGACTACGACGGCCTGTTCGCGCGCGCGCTGTCCGGCCGGCCGGTGGTGCTGGGCTATAACCTGGCGTCCGGCATCGCCAAGGGGGCGCTGCCGGCGCCGGCCTTCACCGTGGCCGACCTGGGCGGGCGCGAACTGGTCGCCTACGGCGCCGACGGCTACGAAGCCAATCTGGCGCGCCTGCAGGGGGCCGCGCGCACGGCCGGCAGCTTCACCGTGGAAGCCGACGCCGACGGCCTGGTGCGATCGAGTTCGCTGCTGCAGCGCATCGGCGACGGCTACTACCCGACGCTGGCGCTGGCCACCGCCGCCGTCTACCTGAAGACCGAGCGCATCCTGCCGTACGGCGGCGCCGGCGCGGCGTCCGACGCGGCGCTGGCATCCGGCGGCGCCGAGGCGATCAGCCTGTTCGGCCCGGACGGCGAACGGCGCATCCCGGCCGGCTACGGCCTGCTGGCGCAGGTGCAGTTCCGCGGCAGCGGCGGCCCGCAGGGCGGGGCGTTCCGCTACCTGTCGGCGGCCGACGTGCTGGCCGGGCGCGTGGCGGCCGGCGTGCTGGAAGGGACCATCGTGCTGGTCGGGACCACCGCGCCGGGACTGATGGACCTGCGCGCCACGCCGGTCTCGGCCACCTATCCCGGCGTCGAGGTGCACGCCAACGTGATCAAGTCGATCCTCGACGGCCGCTTCAAGAGCCGGCCCGACTATGCGCTGGCGCTGGAGATGGTGCAGGTGCTGCTGGTGGGCGCCGTGCTGGCGCTGCTGCTGCCGGCGCTCGGCCCGCTGGCGGCGGTGCTGGCCGCGGCCGGCGCCTTCGCGCTGGTGGCAGGCTTCAACCTGTACATGTACCGGGTGCAGGACATCGCCCTCGACATGGTCGCCTGCCTGCTGCTGGTGGCGCTGCTGTTCGTGCTGAACCTGGCCTGGGGCTGGCTGTTCGAGTTCCGCAAGGGCAGGGCGCTGGTGGCGCGGTTCGGCGAATACGTGGCGCCGGAACTGGTGGCGCAAATGGCCGAGGATCCGCAGGCCTACAGCATGGAGGGCGAGAGCCGCGAACTGTCGGTGATGTTCGTCGACGTGCGCGGCTTCACCACCATCTCCGAGGGCCTCGGGCCGAAGGAACTGCGCGAATACATCAACCTGTATCTCACCGCGATGTCCGAGGACATCCGCGCCAGCCACCAGGGCACGCTCGACAAGTACATCGGCGACGCCGTGATGGCGTTCTGGGGCGCGCCGGTGGCGTTTCCCGACCACGCCTCGCGCGCCGTGGCCACCGCGCTGCTGATGCAGGCCAGCGCGGCGCGCCTGGACGCGCAGTTCCGCGCGCGCGGCTGGCCGGCGCTGGCGATCGGCATCGGCGTCAATTCCGGACCGATGCACGTGGGCGACATGGGGTCGGCCATCCGCCGCGCCTACACCGTGATGGGCGACGCCGTGAACCTGGGCGCGCGCCTGGAAGGCATCACCAAGGTCTACGGCGTCGGCATCGCGGTGGGCGCGGCGACGCGCGCGCAGGCGCCGGGATTCGCCTGGCGCGAGCTGGACCGGGTGCGCGTGAAGGGCAAGAACGCGCCGGTCGCGATCTACGAGCCGCTCGGCAGGCTGGACGCGGTCGGCCAGGCCGTGCTGGACGAATTGCGCGACTGGGATGCCGCGCTGGCGCTGGTGCGCGCCCAGGACTGGGACGCGGCCGCGGCGCGCATCGCGGCGCTGGCGCAGGCCCGTCCCGGCGTCGCGCTGTACCGCCTCTACCTCGCGCGCATCGCCCGCTGGCGCGCCGAGCCGCCCGGCGCCGGCTGGGATGGCGTGACCACGTTCGACACCAAGTAAGTCCGGCGGCGCCGGCCGGCGTCTCGCGCCCGCAACGCCTGGCCCGCCGCCGGAGGCGTCGCGCGCGAAAAATTGTGAATTTTCAACTTTTTTACTCCTTGGCAAGTCAAAGGTGTTTACACTGCCGGTCACAGGGATGATCGCCCGCGCGCCTCGACGCACGCCGGGCCGGCGCCGCCCCGCGCGGCCGCACAACAACGACGACATGCACAGCAAACACATGACACACCGGATCGCACGCCTGCTCGCGGGATCGGTGCTGGCCGCAGCCGTCGGCGCGGCCCTCGCGCAGGAGGGCGGCGCCGGCGCCATGGCCGCCGACGACCCGGTCCGCTTCGACATCGCCCGTTTCGACGTGGCCGGCAATACGCTGCTGCCGGACGCCGACGTGCAGGCCGCGCTGGCGCCGCACGCGGGCAGGGCGCGCGACTTCGGCGACGTGCAGCGCGCGCTCGAAGCGCTCGAGGCGCTATACCATGCGCGCGGCTACAACGTGGTCACGGTCCAGTTGCCCGAGCAGGAACTCGAGGGCGGCGTGGTGCGCCTGAACGTGATCCAGCCGCGCATCCGCCAGGTGCTCGTCGGCGGCAACCGGCACGTGTCCGAAGCGAACGTGCGCGCCGCGCTGCCGGCCCTGCGCCCGGGCGCGACGCCGAACCTGAAGGACGTCTCGTCCAACCTGCGCCTGGCCAACGAGAACCCGGCGCGCCACGTCCGGCTCGATCTCGCCGGCGCGGACACCGGCGACGACATCGACGCCCGCGTCGAGGTCGAGGACGAGCGCCCGTGGAAGGTCATGCTCAACGTCGACAACAGCGGCACCGAGGCGACCGGCGAGACCCATGCCGGCGTGCTGCTGCAACACGCCAACCTGTGGGGGCGCGACCACGTCGGCTCGCTGCAGTACACCACCACCAGCGAGCATCCGGACCGGGTCGGCGTGTGGGCGGCCGGCTACCACGTGCCCTTGTACGGGCGGGGCGACTCGCTCGACCTGTTCGCCAGCTATTCGAACGTCGATTCCGGCTCGGTGGCCGCGGGCCTGGTCAACCTGGCCGTGAGCGGCAAGGGCGGCGTGGCCGGCGCCCGCTACAACCAGTTGCTGGCGCGCCGCGGCCGGCTCGACGCGCGCGTGGTCTACGGCATCGACGTCAAGGCCTACAAGAACAGCGTCGTGTTCGGCGGCCAGGACTTCGGCAACGACGTCACCGTGCGGCCCCTGAGCGTCGCCTATGCCGGCACGTACGGGCTGGATGGCGGCGACGCGGCGTTCTCGCTGGCGTTGCTGCGCAACGTGCCGGGCGGCCCGCGCGGCGCGGCGGCCGACTTCGCCGCGGTACGCAGCGGCGCCCGGGCCGGCTACGCCATGCTGCGCTTTTCCGGCGTGCTGTCGCGCGCGCTGGGCGGCGACTGGCAGGCGCGCGCGCTGGTCAACGGCCAGCTCACCGGCGACGCCCTGGTGCCGGGCGAGCAGTTCGGCGCCGGCGGCAGCTTCACGGTGCGCGGCTTCGGCGAGCGCGACCTGGCCACCGATACCGGCGCGGTCGCCAACCTCGAGCTGTACACGCCCGAGCTGTGCCGGCGCGCCGGCTGGCAGTGCCGCCTGCTGGGCTTCTACGACACGGCCTGGGGCGAGCGCCACCACGCGCTGCCGGGCGAACTGCGCAGCGCGGGCATCGCCAGCGTCGGCCTGGGCCTGCGCGTCGCGGCGGGCGGCAACGCCAACCTCCAGCTCGACTACGGCCACGCCGTGCACGTGGGCCAGGTGAACGCCAGCAGCAGGAACAAGCTGCACCTGCGCCTGACCCTGGCTTATTGAGGACCCGTCCATGACCACGACTTCCCCGCGCGCATCCGTGCGCACGCTGGCGCGCAAGCTCGGCGCGCTGCTGCTGGCGGCCAGCCACCTGGGCGCCCAGGCGGCGCCGACGCTGCCCCAGGTGGTGGCCGGCCAGGCCAGCTTTTCCCAGCAGGGCAATGTGTTTTCGATCACGAACACGCCCGGCACCATCATCAACTGGCAGCGCTTCGACGTCGGCGCGGGCGAGATCACCCGCTTCATCCAGCAGAACAGCGACAGCGCGGTGCTCAACCGCGTGCTGGGCCAGGACCCGAGCCGCATCCTGGGCGCCCTCCAGTCGAACGGCAAGGTATTCCTGATCAATCCGAACGGCATCCTGTTCGGCCAGGGCGCGCGCGTCGACGTGAACGGCCTGGTCGCCTCGACGCTGGACATCGCGAACGCCGATTTCCTGGCGGGCAGGAAGGTGTTCCAGGGCGCCGCCAGCGCCGGCGCGGTGCGCAACGACGGCACGATCGCCACGCCGTCCGGCGGCCGCGTCTACCTGGTCGCGCCCGACGTCGAGAACCGCGGCATCGTCAGCGCGCCGAACGGCGACGTGGTGCTGGCCGCCGGCCACCGCGTGCAACTGGTCGACGCGGGCGACCCGGACCTGCACGTGGTGCTGTCGGCGCCGGCCGACCGGGCCGTCAACCTGGGCCAGGTGATCGCCCAGGGCGGACGCATCGGCATCTACGGTGCGCTGGTCAACCAGCGCGGGCTGGTCAGCGCCGACAGCGCGGTGCGTGGCGCCGGCGGCAGGATCGTGCTCAAGGCCAGCGGCAGCACCGTGCTGGAAGCGGGCAGCGTCACCAGCGCGGCCGGCAGCGGCGGCGCCGACGGCGGCGCCATCCACCTGCTGGGCGCGCAGGTGCGCCTGGACGGCGATGCGCGCGTGGACGCCAGCGGCGCGGCCGGCGGCACCGTGCTGGCCGGCGGCGACTGGCAGGGCGGCGGCGCCACCGTGCGCGCGCAGCAGACCGTGCTGGCGGCGGACGCGTCGATCCGCGCCGACGGCCTGGGCGGGCAGGGCGGCAGCGGCAACGGCGGCAAGGTCGTGCTGTGGTCGGACGGCGCCACCACGGCGCGCGGCAGCATTTCCGCGCGCGGCAACGGCGCCGGCGCCGGCGGCATGGTCGAGACCTCGGGCCACGACCTCGACGCCGCCGGCCTGCGCGTGGACGCGCGCGGCGGCGCCGCCGGCAAGGCCGGCACCTGGCTGCTCGATCCCCACGACATCGAGGTGACGGCGGGCGGCACCGCGGCCGCCGGCGACGTCGCCACGCCCGGCGCGGGCGCGTCCGGCGGCGTGACGCGGATCGCTCCTGCGACCCTCGTGGCGAGCGGCGCCGACGTAGTGCTGCAGGCGCGCCACGACCTCACCATCAGCAGCGCGCTCGACGCCAAGGGCAGCGTGCGCGCCCAGGCCGGCAACGACATCCATGTCGACGCGGCCGTGACCAGCCGCGACGGCGACCTCGATTTCCGCGCCGGACATGCGTTCACGCTGGGCGCGAACGGCGCCCTCCGGTCCGACAACTACATCGACATCGGCGCCGACCGCATGACCCTGGACGGCGCGGTCGGCACGGCCGGCGTCCAGGCGCCGGTGCTGACGCTGACCTCGTCCGACGCCTCCCGGCCGATCGTGGTCGGCAGCGGCAGCGGCAGCGGCAACGCCGGCAGCCTGTGGCTCGACGCCGCCAGCCTGGGCCGCCTGAGCGCCGGTGCCTACGAGATCAACCTCGGCAACAGCCGCCACCTGGCGCCGTTGCGGATCGACGCGGCGCTGAACCTGTCCTCGCACCTGGTGCTGGACAATGCCGGCGCGATCCTGATCGACGCGCCGGTCGACCTGGGCAGCGCGCCGGGCAGCCGCTTCGTCGCCAACCTGTACGGCGCCGAGAACCTGATCGACGTGGGCGCGCCGCTGCGCGCCTCGGCCTCGGTGCTGCTGCAGGGCGACCGCATCCGCATCGGCGACACCGTCACCGTCCTGGACGGCGGTGTCACGCTGCGGCCGGCGAGCACCGCCACCGCCATCGCGGTGGGCGGCGCCGACGAACAGCCGGGCTTCGCGATCGGCACCGCGGCGCTCGAGCGCATCCGCGCGGGCACGCTGACGATCGGCGGGCTGGAAGGCGCCAGCGGCGGCCTGACGATCGCCGGCGCGGCCGACCTGTCCGGCATCCGCGGCGCCCCCGAGCGCATCGTGCTCGACGCCGGCGCCGGCGCGCTGCAGGTCGATGCGCTGCTGGCCGTGCCGGCCACGCTGGTGCTGCAATCGACGTCCACCATCGCGGACGGCGCCGGCGGCGCCCTGGTCGCGGGCGCCCTGGCGGTGCGCGGCGGCGACGTCGCGCTCGACGGCCAGCACGGCATCGGCACGCTGGCCGGCAGCAGCGCCGGCGGCTTCCAGGTCGCGGCCCGCACCGGCCTGACCGTCGGGAACGTCGACGGCATCGACGGCGTCACGGCGGCCAACGGCACCGTGCGCCTGGATACGACCGGCAGCCTGGCGCTGAACGCCGACGTCAGGGGCCTGGCGGCCAGCCTGTCCGCTGCCGGCATCGGCGGCGGCGGTACGGTGCGCGCGTCGACCGTGACGCTGCGCTCGAGCGCCGGCATCGGCGCGACCACCAGCCCCTTGCATACCGCGGCGTCCACGCTGTCGGCCTGGAACGCGGGCAGCGGCACGCGTCCGATCAACATCGCCAACCAGGGCGCGCTGGTCCTTGCCAGCGCCGTGCAGGAGGGCGCGGACAACGGCGGTGCGATCACGGTCGACAGCGTCGGCGGCTTGACGGTGCCGGCCTACGTGGCCGACACCGGCGCAGGCGTGGCGGGCGGCGACGTGCGCACGGGGAGCGGCGACATCAGCCTGGCCGCCCACAGCCCCTTGACCATCGAAGGCCGCGTGACGACCGACAGCGGCAACGTGCGCCTCGAAGCGGGCAACGGCGGCACGTTGACGATCGCCGCCGGCGCGCTGGTCAAGTCGCAGAGCGGCAACGTGGACCTGGTGGCCGGCGCGACGCAGATCGCCGCGAACAGCATCAGCGTGTCCAGCCCGGACAAGCTGCACCTGCCGGCATCGGCGCTGGCATCCTGCATCGCCAATCCGGACGGCGCCGGCTGCGCGCAGGTGCTGGCGCAGGCGGTGCAGGCCTGCGTGGCCGATCCGAGCCAATCCTTCTGCAGCGCCGTGCTGCCGACCATCGCCCAGTGCGTGGCCGAGCCGACCCGTGCCGGCTGCCAGGTCGTGCTGCCGACCATCGCCCAGTGCGTGGCCGAGCCGACCCGTACCGGTTGCCAGGCCGTGCTGCCGACCCTTGCCCAGTGCGTGGCCGAGCCGACCCGCACCGGTTGCCAGGCGGTGCTGCCGACCATTGCCCAGTGCGTGGCCGAGCCGACCCGCGCCGGTTGCCAGGCCGTGCTGCCGACCATTGCCCAGTGCGTCGCCGAGCCGACTCGCACCGGTTGCCAGGCGGTGTTGCCGACCATTGCCCAATGCGTGGCCGAGCCGACCCGAACCGGTTGCCAGGCGGTGCTGCCGACCATCGCCCAATGCGTGGCCGAGCCGACCCGCGCCGGCTGCCAGGCCGTGCTGCCGACCATCGCCCAATGCGTGGCCGAGCCGACCCGTACCGGTTGCCAGGCGGTGCTGCCGACCCTCGCCCAGTGCGTGGCCGAACCGACCCGAACCGGTTGCCAGGCGGTGCTGCCGACCCTTGCCCAGTGCGTGTCCGAGCCGACCCGTGCCGGTTGCCAGGCCGTGCTGCCGACCACCGCCCAGTGCGTGGCCGAACCGACCCGCGCCGGTTGCCAGGCCGTGCTGCCGACCATCGCCCAGTGCATAGCCGAGCCGACCCGCGCCGGTTGCCAGGCGGTGCTGCCGACCCTTGCCCAGTGCGTGGCCGAACCGACCCGAACCGGTTGCCAGGCGGTGCTGCCGACCCTTGCCCAGTTCGTGGCCGAGCCGACCCGTGCCGGCTGCCAGGCCGTGTTGCCGACCATTGCCCAATGCGTGGCCGAGCCGACCCGCGCCGGATGCCAGGCGGTGCTGCCGACCCTTGCCCAGTGCGTGGCCGAGCCGGCCCGTGCCGG
>NZ_CAJYEB010000029.1 GCF_913773735.1 uncultured Massilia sp. | reverse complement strand
TGTTCCCGACCATCTTCAGCATGGCGCTGCACCGCCTCGGCCCCCTGACCGGCCAGGGTTCGGGCGTGCTGTGCATGGCCATCGTCGGCGGCGCGCTGGTGCCGTTCCTGCAGGGCGCGCTGGCCGACACGTTCGGCCTGCAGCCCTCGTTCCTGGTGCCGGCGGCCTGCTATGGCTTCATCCTGTATTTCGGCCTGAAGTACGCGAACCTGTACCGCGCGGACCGGGCCTGAACCGCGGCGCCGCCGGCGCGGCGCCATCCGAACACACCACAACTCGAACAAAGAGGGGACTTTCATGCGTTTTCGCCACCTGACCATCGTCGCTGCGCTCGCGGCCATCTTCCCGGCGGCGACGGCCGTTGCCGCCGCCGCCGAGCCGCCCGAGCCGGCGCAGAAACCCTGGCTGGACCGCTCGCTGGGCGCGGACGAGCGGGCGACGCTGGCGCTGCAGGCGATGACGCAGAAGGAAAAGCTGCGCTGGGTGTTCGCCTATTTCGGCCACGATTTCGCCGGCAAGAAGAAGATCGCCGAGGCGCTGCCGCAATCGGCCGGCTACATCCCGGGCACGCCGCGCCTGGGCCTGCCCGCGCTGTTCGAGACCGATGCCGGCGTGGGCGTGGCCTCGCAGTCCGGACCGAACGTGCGCGAGCGCACCGCGCTGCCGTCGGGCCTGATGACGGCGTCGAGCTGGGACCCGAAGGTGGCCTATGCGGGCGGCGCGATGATCGGTGCGGAAGCGCGCGCTTCCGGCTTCAACGTGATGCTGGCGGGCGGCGTGAACCTGATGCGCGATCCGCGCAACGGCCGCAATTTCGAATACGCGGGCGAGGATCCGCTGCTGGCGGGCGTGATGGTCGGCCAGGCGATCAAGGGCATCGAATCGAACCACGTGATCTCGACGCTGAAGCACTTCGCCCTCAACGACCAGGAGACCGGCCGCAACGAACTCGATGCGCGCATCGACAAGGCGGCCCTGCGCATGTCCGACCTGCTGGCGATGGAACTCGCGTTCGAACAGTCCGGCGCCGGTTCCGTCATGTGCGCCTACAACCGCGTCAACGGCCCGTATTCCTGCGAGAACGCCTACCTGCTGAACGACGTCCTCAAGCGCGACTGGGGCTTCAAGGGCTTCGTGATGTCCGACTGGGGCGCGGTCCACAGCACGGTGGCCGCCGCCAACAACGGCCTGGACCAGCAGTCCGGCAGCGAGTTCGACAAGTCGCCGTACTTCGCCGGCGCGCTGATGGAGGCGGTCAAGACCGGCGCCGTGCCGCAGTCGCGCCTGGACGACATGGTCCACCGCATCGTGCGCACGATGTTCGCCAAGGGCCTGGTCGACGATCCGCTGAAGGAAGGCGTGGCGATCGACTTCGACAGGAACGGCGCCGTCAGCCGCGCCACCGCGGAAGCGGGCATGGTGCTGCTGAAGAACGAGGGCCGCGCGCTGCCGCTGGCAGCGGGCCTGCGCACCATCGCCGTCATCGGCGGCCATGCCGACGCCGGCGTGCTGTCCGGCGGCGGCTCCTCGCAGGTCTATCCGCGCGGCGGCATGGCCGTCAAGGGCCTCAAGCCGGACACCTGGCCGGGGCCGGTGGTCTATTACCCGTCGTCGCCGCTGCGCGCGATCCAGGCCCAGGCGCCGGACGCCAGGGTGGTGTTCGACGACGGCAGCGACCCGGCGCGCGCCGCGCGCGTGGCGGCCCAGGCCGACGTGGCGCTGGTGTTCGCCAACCAGTGGGTGGGCGAAGCCAACGACGCCGCCTCGCTGGCGCTGCCCGACGGCCAGGATGCGCTGGTCGACGCCGTGGCCGGCGCCAACAAGCGCACCGTGGTCGTGCTGCAGAACGGCGGCCCGGTTGCCATGCCGTGGCTGGCGAAGGTGCCGGCCGTGCTGGAAGCCTGGTATCCCGGCACCAGCGGCGGCGAGGCGATCGCCAACGTCCTGTTCGGGAAGGTGAATCCGTCGGGCCACCTGCCGGCCACGTTCCCGGCCTCCGAGCAGCAGCTGCCGCGGCCGAAGCTGGACGGCGACCCGAAGAACCCGGAACTGCAGTTCGCCGTCGACTACCACGAGGGCGCGGCGGTCGGCTACAAGTGGTTCGACCTGAAGGGGCACAAGCCGCTGTTCCCGTTCGGCCACGGCCTGTCCTACACGACGTTCGCGTATTCGGGCCTGGCCGGCCAGGTGAAGGACGGCCGCCTGCACGTGCGCTTCAAGGTGACGAATACCGGCAGCGTGGCCGGCAAGGACGTGCCGCAGGTCTACGTGGCGCCCGCGGGCGCGAAGTGGGAAGCGCCGAAGCGCCTGGCCGGCTGGGACAAGGTCGCGCTGCAGCCGGGCGAGTCGAAGGACGTCGAGGTGACGGTGGAGCCGCGCGTGCTGGGCATGTTCGACGAAGCCTCGCGCACCTGGCGCATCGCCAGGGGCAAGTACAAGCTGGTGCTGGCCCAGGACGCCGCCGGCACGGGCGCCAGCAGCGTGACCGTCGACGTGCCGGCCGCGGTGCTGGACGTGCGAGGGAAGGCGCAGAAGCGCTGACGCGCGCCGGCGCCACGCCGCCCCGGCCCGTCGCGCGGGCCGGGGCGGCGTGGCGGCGTGGCGGCGCTCAGACGATCGGCAGCGCCGTCGTCTCCTTGATGCGCTGCAGGGCGAAGCTGGACTTCACGTCCAGCACCGCCGGGTGGCGCAGCAGCGTGGCCATCATGAAGCGCGAGAAGTGTTCCATGTCTTCCACGTGCACGCGCAGCAGGAAGTCCATTTCTCCCGTCATCGCATAGCAGTCCACCACTTCCGGCCAGGCCGCCACGGCCTCGGCGAAGGCGAAGCGCGGCGAGGTCGCCGGGATGCGCGCGTTCGGCGCGCCTTCGCTGTGCTTTTCCAGGCGCACGTTGACGTAGGCCAGCAGGCCCAGTCCCAGCTTGTCCGGATCGAGCAGGGCGACGTATTGCTTGATCACGCCGGCTTCCTCCAGGCGCTTGATGCGCCGCAGGCACGGCGACGGCGACAGGCTGACCTTCTCGGCCACGTCCTGGTTGGACAGGCGGCCGTCTTCCTGCAGGATGGCCAGGATCTTGCGATCCGTTTTATCCAGCTCGATCTTTGACATGAAAACTCCTCGGCAATCGCGTATACCGCAATTTTATTGCGCAAATCGTCTGGCGTGGGGAATCGATTGAAATTTAATGTCGGTGGGGGAGGTCTATACTGGCTGAAAACCGACGCGGGCCGGCGTAAACCGGTTGGACGCGTGGACGGGAAACCCGTCCACGCGTCCAACCCGAGAGCACCGAGCCAACGCGCGCAAGAACGACAACAATCTGGAGACAAGCATGAACGCCCCCCTGGACCGTACCCAGCTGGAGCCGGCGCAGCCTTCGCCCGCGCACGAGATCACCCTCGACGACAAATGGACGCTCGAACGCGGCCGCGCCTTCATGACCGGCACCCAGGCGCTGATCCGCCTGCCGATGCTGCAGCGCGAGCGCGACCTGAAGGCCGGCCTGAACACGGCCGGCTACATCACCGGCTACCGCGGCTCGCCCGTCACCCAGGTCGACCAGACCGCCTGGAAGGCGAAGGAGCACCTGCAGGAACATCACGTCCACTTCCATCCCGGCATGAACGAGGACCTGGCCGCCACGGCGGTCTGGGGCACCCAGCAGACCAACCTGTTCGAGGGCGCGAAGTACGACGGCGTGTTCGCCATGTGGTACGGCAAGGGCCCGGGCGTGGACCGCTGCGGCGACGTCTTCAAGCA
>NZ_CAJYEB010000028.1 GCF_913773735.1 uncultured Massilia sp. | reverse complement strand
CTGCCCCCGGCTCTGACCCCGGTTTGTCGAGTTGGGCTGCTGGGAGGGCTGGAGGGGTGCTCACCCGGTGGCGGGTTTGGCGGTTTTGGCGGGGTCCGAGACAAACCCCGGCGGATGCGCTATACTTGACTAAATCGATCAACTAATCAGGTTTTTCTGGACGCCGCAGAGGGCGCAGAGGTTGGCCTGGCAGGGATCGATTGAACAAAAGAAAGATTTTACCACTGTTTGGAATTCCACCGGGGTTGTAATGCGTCTGACCACCAAAGGCCGTTTTGCTGTTACCGCGATGATCGATCTTGCCCTGCGCGAGGGCAATGGTCCGGTCACGCTGTCGGGCATCAGCCAGCGCCAGGCCATTTCGCTGTCCTATCTGGAGCAGTTGTTCGGCAAGCTGCGCAGGCACGAGATCGTCGAGTCCGTGCGCGGCCCGGGCGGCGGCTACAGCCTGGCACGTAGTGCCGACAAGGTGACCGTCGCCGACATCATCATCGCCGTCGACGAACCGATCGACGCCACCCAGTGCGGTGGCAAGGAAAACTGCCGCGGCCACGATGCCGCCAGCGGCCAGCGCTGCATGACCCACGAGCTGTGGTCGACGCTGAACGCGAAGATGGTCGATTTCCTCGATTCGGTCACCCTGCAGGACCTGGTCGACCAGCAGAAGCAGAAAGACCAGAACGTCGTGGTGATGCACCGCCACGCCGCCGCCGGATAACACCAAGCACCAAGCAGCCTATCGGATGGAGTGAATACTATGAACGCGCCCCTGGACAAAAACATCGAGCAGCGCTTCGCGACTGCGCCGCATTTCCCGATCTACATGGATTACTCGGCCACCACGCCGATCGATCCGCGTGTCGCGGACAAGATGATTCCGTACCTGCGCGAGCAGTTCGGCAATCCGGCCTCGCGCAGCCACGCCTACGGCTGGAGCGCCGAGGCGGCCGTCGAGGAGGCGCGTGCCCAGGTCGCCGCCCTGGTGGGCGCGGACCCGCGCGAGATCATCTGGACCTCCGGCGCCACCGAGTCGAACAACCTGGCCCTGAAGGGCGCGGCGCACTTCTACAAGACCAAGGGCAAGCACATCGTCACCGTCAAGACCGAGCACAAGGCCGTGCTGGACACCGTGCGCGAACTGGAGCGCCAGGGCTTCGACGCCACCTACCTCGAGCCGCAGGACAACGGCCTGGTCTCGCTGGATCAGCTGGAAGCGGCGATCCGCCCCGATACCATCCTGGTCTCGGTGATGTTCGTGAACAACGAGATCGGCGTGATCCAGCCGATCAAGGAAATCGGCGAACTGTGCCGCAAGAAGGGCGTGATCTTCCACTGCGACGCCGCCCAGGCCACCGGCAAGGTGCACATCGACCTCAACGACCTGAAGGTCGACCTGATGACCTTCACCGCGCACAAGACCTACGGTCCGAAGGGCATCGGCGCCCTGTACGTGCGCCGCAAACCGCGCGTGCGCCTGGAAGCGCAGATGCACGGCGGCGGCCACGAGCGCGGCCTGCGTTCGGGCACGCTGCCGACCCACCAGATCGTGGGCATGGGCGAAGCCTTCCGCATCGCCCGCGAAGAGATGGACAGCGAGCTGGCCAAGGTCAAGGCGCTGCGCGACCGCCTGGCCAAGGGCCTGCTGGAGATCGAAGAGGTCTACATCAACGGCGACATGGACCACCGCGTCCCGCACAACCTGAACGTGTCGTTCAACTTCGTCGAGGGCGAGTCCCTGATCATGGCGGTCAAGGACCTCGCCGTCTCCTCGGGTTCGGCCTGCACCTCGGCCAGCCTGGAACCGTCGTACGTGCTGCGCGCCCTGGGCCGCAGCGACGAGCTGGCGCACAGCTCGATCCGCTTCACCATCGGCCGCTTCACGACCGAGGAAGACATCGACTTCGCCGTCGAGCTGCTCAAGTCGAAAGTGGGCAAGCTGCGCGAGCTGTCGCCGCTGTGGGAAATGCACAAGGACGGCATCGACCTGAACTCGATCCAGTGGGCTGCCCACTAAACCACGCATACGCAATCAAGGAGTACTACCATGGCATATTCCGATAAAGTCCTCGACCACTACGAAAACCCGCGCAACGTCGGCTCGTTCGACAAGAACGCCGACGACGTCGGCACCGGCATGGTCGGCGCCCCGGCCTGCGGCGACGTGATGAAGCTGCAGATCAAGGTCAACGACCAGGGCCTGATCGAGGACGCCAAGTTCAAGACCTACGGCTGCGGCTCGGCGATCGCGTCGAGCTCGCTGATCACCGAATGGGTCAAGGGCAAGTCCCTGGACGAGGCGCTGGCCATCAAGAACACCCAGATCGCCGAAGAGCTGGCGCTGCCGCCGGTGAAGATCCACTGCTCGATCCTGGCCGAGGACGCGATCAAGGCGGCCGTCGCCGACTACAAGACCAAGCACGCGGCGGAAGCCAAGGCCGCGTGAATGCATCATGGTGGGCACGGGGTGCCCACCCTGCGGGCACGGCAGCTCATCTACCGTAGGGTGGGCTCCCCGAGTCCACCATTGCACCTGTAATCATGCTGGAGAAACAACGATGGCCATCACCCTCACCGAAAAAGCCGCGAAGCACATCAACCGTTACCTCGAACGTCGGGGCAAGGGCGTGGGCCTGCGTTTCGGCGTGCGCACCACGGGTTGCTCCGGCATGGCCTACAAGCTCGAATACGTCGACGAGCCGGGCGGCGACGACAACATCTTCGAATCGCACGGCGTGAAGGTCTTCGTCGATCCGAAGAGCCTGCCCTACATCGACGGCACCGAACTCGACTTCGCCCGCGAAGGCCTGAACGAAGGCTTCCGCTTCAACAACCCGAACGTCAAGGACAATTGCGGCTGCGGCGAAAGCTTCCGCATCTGAAGCCGGCAACGTCAGCGATGCAGAACCACTTCGAGCTGTTCCAGCTTCCCGCCCGTTTCGACGTCGACCAGGATGCCCTCGATGCCGCCTACCGCGACGTCCAGGGCCGCGTCCATCCCGACCGCTTCGTCAATGCCAGCGACGCCGAGAAGCGCGTCGCCATGCAGTGGGCCACGCGCGCCAACGAGGCCTACCAGGTCCTGCGCCAGCCGCAGCGGCGCGCCCAGTACCTGTGCGAACTGAACGGCGTCGACCTGCAGACCGAATCGAACACGGCGATGCCGGTCGACTTCCTGATGCAGCAGATGGAATGGCGCGAGGCGCTGGCCGATGCGCGCGCGGCGAAGGATGCGGGCGCGCTGGACGAACTCGACGCCCAGGTGCGCGGCGAGAAAAAGCGCCGGCTGGCCCAGGTCGGCCAGCAGCTCGACGCGGGCGACTACGCGACGGCGGCGCAGGGCGTGCGGGCGCTGATGTTCCTCGATAAATTCGGCGACGAGCTGCATCACGCGTTCGAGGCGCTGGACAGCTGAAGCCAAGGAAGCGTCGACGCATGGTGCGCACGGGTGCGCACCATGCGAGCGGACATGTCGACGCAGGCGTAGGGTGGACGGGTCCCCCGTCCACGCGTCCAACCAGCGCCTGGATTGCCGCTCAACCGGCGTCTGGATTGCCGGGCAACTAGCACCTGGATTGCCGGACAACCGGCGCAAAGAAGAACAACATTAGGTAACACGACCATGGCACTACTGCAGATCTCCGAACCCGGCATGTCGACCGCCCCGCACCAGCACCGCCTGGCCGTGGGCATCGACCTGGGCACCACCAATTCGCTCGTCGCGACCGTCCGCAACAGCATTCCCGAAGTGCTCAGCGACGAGGACGGCCGCGCGCTGCTGCCGTCGATCGTGCGCTATTTCGCCGACGGCAACGTGAACATCGGCCACAAGGCCCAGGCCGCCCGCACCGTCGATCCGAAGAACACCATCGTCTCCGTCAAGCGCTTCATGGGCCGCGGCCTGAAGGACATCGCGCATGCCGAGAACATGCCGTACGACTTCGTCGACGGTCCCGGCATGGTGCAGGTGCGCACCGTCGCCGGCGTCAAGAGCCCGGTCGAGACCTCCGCCCAGATCCTGGCCACGCTGCGCCAGCGCGCCGAGGATGCGCTGGGCGACGAGCTGGTCGGCGCCGTGATCACCGTGCCCGCCTACTTCGACGACGCCCAGCGCCAGGCCACCAAGGATGCGGCCCAGCTGGCCGGCCTGAACGTGCTGCGCCTGCTGTCCGAGCCGACCGCCGCCGCCATCGCCTACGGCCTGGACAACGGCAAGGAAGGCGTGTTCGCCGTCTACGACCTGGGCGGCGGCACCTTCGACATCTCGATCCTCAAGCTGTCCAAGGGCGTGTTCGAGGTGCTGTCGACCGGCGGCGACTCGGCCCTGGGCGGCGACGACTTCGACCAGCGCCTGTTCTGCCACATCACCCAGCAGGCGCAACTGGCGCCGCTGTCCGAGGTCGATACCGCCACGCTGATGGTCAAGGCGCGCCAGGCCAAGGAACTGCTGTCGACGAACGCCGAGACGACCGTCGAGGCGATCCTGAAATCGGGCGAGCTGGTGCAGGTCACGATCACCGCCGCAACCTTCGCCGAGATCACCCAGCCGCTGGTGGCCAAGACCATCAACGCGGTGCGCAAGGCGATGCGCGACGCCGACGTGTCGGTGGAGGACGTCGACGGCGTCGTGCTGGTCGGCGGCGCCACGCGCATGCCGCACATCCGCCGCGCCGTGGGCGACTTCTTCAAGACCATCCCGCACGCCAACATCGACCCGGACAAGGTCGTCGCGCTGGGCGCCGCGATCCAGGCCAACCTGTTGGCCGGCAACCGCGCGCCGGGCGACGACTGGCTGCTGCTCGACGTGATCCCGCTGTCGCTGGGCATCGAGACGATGGGCGGCCTGGTCGAGAAGATCATCCCCCGCAATTCGACCATCCCGTGCGCGCGCGCCCAGGAATTCACGACGTTCAAGGACGGCCAGACCGCCCTGGCCGTGCACGTGGTGCAGGGCGAGCGCGAGCTGGTGTCCGACTGCCGCTCGCTGGCGCGGTTCGAGCTGCGCGGCATCCCGCCGATGGCGGCCGGCGCGGCGCGCATCCGCGTCACGTACCAGGTCGACGCCGACGGCCTGCTGTCGGTGGCGGCGCGCGAGATGCGCTCGGGCGTGGAAGCCTCGATCACCGTCAAGCCGTCCTACGGCCTGGGCGACGACGAGGTGGCGCGCATGCTGCAGGAGTCGTTCGCGTCGGCCCAGGTCGACATGAGCGCGCGCGCGCTGCGCGAGGAACAGGTGGAAGCCGAGCGCATCCTGCTGGCCACGCAATCGGCGCTGGAACTCGACGCCGACCTGCTGGACGCCCAGGAGCGCGCGGCGATCGCCGTGCTGGAAGAGGCCGTGCGCGCCGCGCTGGCGCGCTCGCAGGACGACGCCTTGCCATCCGAGCAACGCCAGAACGCGCTGCACGACGCGGTGCACGCGCTGGCCGACGGCACCGAGGAATTCGCCGCGCGGCGCATGGACAAGAGCGTGCGCAAGGTCCTGGCGGGCAAGGCATTGGACCAGGTCTGAACGCTGGCATGGTGCGGACGTGCCCACCCTGCGTCACCGACATGAATCACCATTAACGTAGGGTGGGCACCCGTGCCCGCCCTGCGCCAATCGAAGAGGTAAAGAAGTGCCACAAATCGTCATCCTCCCCCATCCCGTGTACTGCCCCGAAGGCGCCGTCCTCGAGGGCCAGACCGGCAAGTCGATCTGCGACACGCTGCTCGAGAACGACATCGAGATCGAGCACGCCTGCGACCGCGTGTGCGCCTGCACCACCTGCCACGTGATCGTGCGCGAGGGCTTCGAGTCCCTGGGCGAGCAGGAGGAAAAGGAAGAGGACATGCTCGACAAGGCCTGGGGCCTGGAGCCGAACTCGCGCCTGTCCTGCCAGGCGATCATCGCCGAGGAAGACCTGGTCGTCGAGATCCCGAAGTACACGATCAACCACGCGGCCGAGAACCATTGACGAGGTGATTGCCATGAAGTGGACCGACGTCGCCGCCATCGCCGAGGCGCTGTTCGACAAGTACCCGGACGTCGATCCGGCCGTCGTGCGTTTCGTCGACCTGCACAACTGGGTCGTCGAACTCGACGGTTTCGACGACGACCGCGCGCGCGGCGGCGAGCGCGTGCTGGAAGCCATCCAGGCCGCCTGGATCGAAGAGGCACGATGAAACCGCAAGCCAAGAAACCGGCGCCCACCATCTACGAGCAGGCGCCCGAGATCAAGCCGGGCCAGTCGATCGAGCTGCTCAAGGAACTGCACATCCTGACGCGCGACGGCAAGCTGAACCAGGACAGCCGGCGCAAGCTCAAGCAGGTCTACCACCTGGTCCAGTTCATCGCGCCGCTGCTCCAGGACGTCCTGCAGGACCACCCCGGCGCCACGGTCGTCGACCACGGCGCCGGCAAGTCCTACCTCGGTTTCATCCTGTACGACCTGTTCTTCAAGGGCCGGGACGACGGCTCGCGCATCTACGGCATCGAGACCCGCGAGGAACTCGTGCAGAAGTCCGGCGAGCTGGCCGCGCGCCTGGGCTTCCCGGGCATGTCCTTCCTGAACCTGTCGGTGGCCGAGTCGACCGCGTCGGACGCGCTGCCGCCGACCGTCGACGTGGTCACCGCCCTGCATGCCTGCAATACCGCGACCGACGACGCCATCGACTTCGCGCTGCAGAAGCAGGCGAAGCACATCGTGCTGGTGCCGTGCTGCCAGGCCGAGGTGGCGTCGGTGCTGCGCAAGAACAAGGGCCGCGACCTGGGCCGCAGCGCGCTCACCGAGATCTGGCGTCATCCGATCCATACGCGCGAATTCGGCAGCCAGATCACCAACGTGCTGCGCTGCCTGCGCCTGGAAGCGCACGGCTACCAGGTGACCGTGACGGAACTGGTGGGCTGGGAACACTCGATGAAGAACGAGCTGATCGTGGCCACCTACAAGAACCTGCCGCGCCGCCGCCCGGCCGAGCGCCTGCACCAGGTGCTGGCCGAGGTCGGGCTGGAAGAGATGGCGGCGCGCTTCGACACCGGCGCCACCGCCACCCCCGCCACCCCCGATTGACGAGACCCGAGAGACCATGAGCGACCCCCACCAGCACTGGATCGACCTGCGCAGCGACACCGTCACCCAGCCGTGCGCCGCCATGCGCGCGGCGATGGCCGCGGCGCCGGTCGGCGACGACGTGTACGCCGACGACCCCACCGTCAACCGCCTGCAGGACTTCGCGGCCGAACTGTTCGGCTACGAGGCCGGCCTGTTCGCGCCGTCCGGCACGCAGACCAACCTGATCGCGCTGCTCGCCCATTGCGGCCGCGGCGACGAATACCTGGTGGGCCAGGAAGCGCATACCTACAAGTACGAGGGCGGCGGCGCCGCGGTGCTGGGCAGCATCCAGCCGCAGCCGATCGCCAACCAGCCCGACGGCAGCATCGCGCTGGCCGACATCGCCGCCTACATCAAGCCGGACGACATGCACTTCGCGCGCACCCGCCTGCTGGCGCTGGAAAACACGATCGGCGGGCGCGTGCTGCCGCGCGACTACCTCCAGGCCGCGACGGCGCTGGCGCACGAGCGCGGCCTGGCCACCCACCTGGACGGCGCGCGCGTGTGCAATGCCGCCGTCAAGGACGGCACCAGCCTGCGCGAGGCCGTCGCCGGTTTCGATACGGTGTCGGTGTGCCTGTCCAAGGGCCTGGGCGCGCCGGTCGGCTCGGTGCTGCTGGGCCCGAAGGCCTTCATCGAGCAGGGCAAGCGCTGGCGCAAGATGCTGGGCGGCGGCATGCGCCAGGCCGGCGTGATCGCGGCCGCGGCGCACCATGCGCTGGAACACAACGTCGAACGCCTGGCGGACGACCACCGCAACGCGGCCGACCTGGCGGCGGGGCTGGCTGGCATCGACGGCCTGCGGGTGACGGCGCCGCAGACCAACATCTTCTACGTCGAGATCCCCGGCGCCGCCTGCGCGCCCCTGCGCGAGCACCTGGCGCGGCAGGGCATCCGCGCCTCGATCGGACCGCACACGCGCCTGGTCACGCACCTGGACGTCGGCAGCGCCGACGTGCAGAAGGTGATCGCGGCATTCAAGGATTTCTTCAAGGATTGGCGCGCGTGATGACGGATGACACTATGCGCCCGGCGGACGGGGAGGGCGTGCGCCTGGCCAAGCGCGTGGCCGACGTCGTGCCGTGTTCGCGCGCCGAGGCCGAGCGCTATATCGCGGGCGGCTGGGTCGAGGTCGACGGCGTCGCGGTCGAGGACCCGGCCACGCGCGTGGCGCCGGGCCAGGCGGTGACGCTGCAGGCGGGCGCGCAGGCGGTCGAGCCGCTGCCGGTGACGATCCTGCTGCACAAGCCGGCCGGCGTCGACGCGGCCGGCGCGCTGGCCCTGCTGGCGCCCGCGGCGCAGGAAGGCACGCAGCGCTTCCTCAAGCGCCACCTGGCGAAGCTGGTGCCGGCCATGCCGCTGGAAACGGCGGCCAGCGGCCTGCTCGTGTTCAGCCAGGACTGGCGCGTGCTGCGCAAGCTGGTCGAGGACGGCGCGCGCATCGAGCACGAGTACGTGGTCGAGGTGGGCGGGCACGTCTCCAACGAGGCGCTGGAGCGCCTGAACGCGCCGGCGGGCAGGGCCGCGCCGCCCAAGGTCAGCCGCCAGAGCGAGGCGCGCCTGCGCATCGCCGGCAAGGCCATCCGCCCGGGCCAGGTCGAGGCGATGTGCGCGGCGGCGGGCCTCGCGGTCGTCGGGCTGCGTCGCCTGCGCGTGGGCAAGGTGGCGCTGGCCGGCCTGCCGGTGGGGCGCTGGCGCTACGCGGGCGAACACGAGAAGTTCTGATGTCCCGGTGGCGATTCATGCGGCATGCATGATTTCGAATTAATACTTTACCGCTTATATAAGCGATGATATTGTTGCTCCACCTGCCCGCTTGCCGGGCGCCAACCAGGGAGCCGCCATGCGCACCATCGCCGTTTCGCCCGTATCTTCGCCTGCACCATCGTCCGTAACCCCGCTCGCGGCCGGCTGGCGCCGCTTCGCGTTGCTGCGCATCCTTGCCGGCACGGCGCTCATCGTCTTGCCGGTCGGGCTGACCATGTTCGCGGCCCACCAGCTGGTCGACAAATCGATGCGCGGGCTGTGGCCGCAACTGCTGGCGGCGGCGCTGTGCGTGCTCGGCTACCGCTGCTACGTCCGCAGCGTCGAAGGACGCGCCATGACGGAGTTCGGGCGCGCCGGCGCGGGACGCGAACTGGGTACTGGCCTGGCGCTGGGTGCCGCCATGTTCCTGCTGGCGATCGGCATCCTGGCGGCGGCTGGCGCCTACCGGGTCAGCGGCAGCAATGGCTGGAGCGCGCTGCTGGTACCGTCGACGGAGCTGGTCCTCGTCGCCCTGTTCGAGGAAACCCTGTTCCGCGGCGTCCTGCAGCGCAATCTCGAGCGCGCACTCGGCACCTGGCCGTCGGTCGCCTTCTCGGCCATCCTGTTTGGCCTTGCCCATCTCCCCAACGCCAATGCGACGGCCGCCGCCATCGGCGTCACCGTCGTCGCCGGCCTGCTGTTCGCGGCTGCCTACCTCGCCACCCGGCGCCTGTGGCTGGCGGTCGGCATGCACTTCGCCTGGAACTTCATGTCGGACGCGATCTTCTCGGTAACGACGTCCGGCCATCCGGGCAAGGGCATCCTGGCGGGAAGCACGGCGGGTCCCGATTGGCTGTCGGGCGGCGCTTACGGCATCGAGGCCTCGGTGGTCACGCTGGCGGTGCTGACCCTGTTCGCGCTGGGCCTGTTTGCTGCGGCGCGCCGGCGCGGCATGCTCGCGGCCGGGGTGGCATGAAGGCCGGCCTGGGCACCCAGTTGCGCCACCTGGTCGAACTGCTCGACGGCGCGGTCGACGCGGCGTATGCCGAGGCGGGCCTGGACTACCGTCCGCGCTACACGCCGGTGATGCGCACGCTGGTCGCGCAGGAGCCGCTGACGATCGGCGAGATCGCGGCGCGCGCCGGCATCACCCAGCCGGCCGCCACGCAGACCGTGTCGCTGATGGTCAAGGAGGGCCTGCTGGTGGTGACGCCCGGCGCGCGCGACGCGCGCCAGAAGATGGTGCGCCTGAGCGCGCAGGGCAGGGAGATGCTGCCGCGCATCCAGGCCTGCTGGGCGGCGACGAAGGCGGCCGCCGACGGACTCGACGCGGAACTGCCGTACGCGCTGTCGCAGGCCCTCGCCGAGGCGATCCGCGCGCTGGAAGCGCGGCCGTTCGGCGCGCGCATCCGCGCGGCGCGCGACGCGGCCGGCGACTGACGCCGCTCAGGCCACGAAGCCGCCGTCGATGGTCAGCATCGCGCCGTTGACGAACGCCGCCTCCGGCCGCACCAGGTAGGCGACCAGGCCGGCGATCTCGCTGTCGCGGCCCATGCGGCCGACCGGGATCTGGGTGCGCAGGTAGGCGCGCACGCCCTCGTCCGCGACGATGTCCGTTTCCGTCGGTCCCGGCTGGACGTCGTTGACGGTGATGCCGCGCGGGCCGAGGTCGCGCGCCAGGCCGCGCGTCAGGCCGGCGACGGCGGCCTTGCTCATCGCGTACAGGGCGGCGCCGGGCCCGCCGGCGCGGTCGGCCGCCATGCTGCCGATGTTGACGATGCGCCCGCCGTCCCCCATGTGCGGCAGCACCGCCTGGGTCGCGACGAACAGCGCGCGCACGTTCACCGCCGTGATGCGCTCGAAGTCTTCCAGCGTGGTGTCCGCGAGCGGCTTGTGGACGAGGATGCCGGCGCTGTTGACGAGGATGTCGATGCGGCCGAACGCCTCGACGGTCGCGGCCACGGCGCCGCGCACCGCGTCCGGGTCGCCGCTGTCGGCGCGCAGCGCCAGCACGCGCGCGCCGGCGGCTTCCAGTTCATCCGCGAGCAGGCGCGCGCGGTCCGCCGCGCTGGCATAGGTGAAGGCGACGGTGGCGCCGTCCGCGGCCAGGCGGCGGACGATGGCCGCGCCGATGCCGCGCGAGCCGCCGGTGACGAGGGCGATCTTGTCGTTCGGGAGGGTCATGACCAACCTTTCTTGACTGATTAGTCCAAAATTGAGAAAAAAAGACGTCCGGACGGGGCGGACGCGGATTGCCCATGAACGGGCGGATCGATTATACTTTCAATCTGGATCGTTTAGTCAAGAATAATTCCCGCCATGGCACGTACCAAGGTATTCGACCCCGCCGCCGCGCTCGAGGCGGCGATGCAGGTGTTCTGGGAGCAGGGCTACGAGGCGACGTCGACCGACGACCTGCTGCGCGCGATGGGCATCGGCCGCCAGAGCATGTACGACACGTTCGGCGACAAGAAGCAGCTGTATCTGGCGGCGCTGGAGCGCTACACGGCGAACGGCGGCGCCGACCTGCGGCGCAGGCTGGCCGGCGGCCCGTCGCCGCTGGGCGCGCTGGAGGCGTTCCTGCGCCACGTGGCGGGCGCCGACGCGGCCCAGTGCGCGCGCGGTTGCCTGAGCGTGAACACGGTGGCCGAATTCGGCCAGGCCGATCCCGCCGTCGGCGCCCTGATCGCGCAGTCGCAGCGCGTGACCGAGGCCATCTTCGAGGAGGCGCTGCGGCGGGCGGGCGCCGCCGGCGAACTGGCGCCGGGTGTCGATCCGGCCGCGGCGGCGCATTTCATCCACACGGCCATCCGCGGCATGCGCATCAGCGCCAAGGCGGGCGCCGGCGCGGCGCAGCTGGAGGCGACGGTGGATTTCACGCTGGCCGCGCTGCGGCGCGGGTGAGCGTCCGACGTATGGTGTCCGGCGGCGCGGGCGCGCTCAGGACGCCTCGGGCGCCCCCATGGCATCCGGCGTGGCGTCCGGCGCGCTCGCTGCGGGTTTGCCCTTCGGCAGCATGATCACGCGCGTGCCCGCCAGGCGGTCGTGCAGGAAGCGGCGCTCCCGGTCGAACAGCGCGGTCATGCTCCAGGCGACGATGCCGGCGCCGAGGACGGCCGCCATCTCGCCCCGGCCGTGCAGGCCGAAGGCGGCGCACACGAGCAGCGCCGGCGCGAACCAGCCCCAGGCCGCCAGGTAGCGCAGCACGGCGGTGCGCAGCGGCACGCGCGCGCCGGCGTCGGTGACCACGCACAGGCGCCAGGTCTTCATCGCCAGCGTGTGGCCGCTGTTGGTCCAGGAATACACGAAATAGGCGCCGGTGACGAGGAACAGCCAGGCCTTCAGGCCGTGCTGGAACGCCGGGTCGTGGCGGTTGCCGGTGACGACCAGCCACAGCGCCACCGCCAGCATCTCCACCGCCAGCAGCAGGAAGGTCTCGTAGACCATCGCGATCAGGCGGCGCTTCACGGTCGGGGTGCTGGCGGAGGTGGCGGTCATGGCGTTGTCGTTGGTCAGGCGTTGTTGGGCGTGATGCCCCAGTTGGCCGGCACCGGCTTTTCCGGCTGCGGCGGCTGCGGCGGTGGCGGGGCGGGCGGCGTCACCGGCTGGGCCGGCGGCGGGGACGGCGGCACGGGCGCCGGCGCGGCCACGCAGGGCGGCGTGGCCGACGCGGGGTTGTGGACCATGCCGGCCGGGCAGGACACCGGCGCCCTAGGCGCGGCGGCGGGCTTGTCGGCATCGGCGGGCGGCTTGCGGCCGGCCAGCTTGCGCTTCTGCTCTTCCGGCAATTCCTGGTAGCTCTTCCAGGTGGCGCTTTTCTGCTCGGGGGCGATCCTGCGGGCGCGCATGTAGGTCTCGCGCGCCAGTTCGCGCTGCTCGGGCGTGAGCTTGATCCAGACGCGCATGCGCTCGTGCACGCGCTGCTGTTCTTCCGGCGTCATCGCAGCGAAGCGCCTGGCCAGTTCCAGCCATTTCGCGCGGCGCGTGCCGTCCATGCGCGCCCACTCGGCCTGCAGCGGCTGCAGCGCGGCCTGCTGGGACGGGGTGAGGGCGCGCCACGCCAGCTTGTCGCCCGGCTTGTCGGCGCCGTTGCGCCCGTGCGCGCCGGCAGCGCCGTTCGCGCTGGCCGACGGGCTTGCGGCGCTGCCCGGCAGGGCCGGGGCGAAACCGCCATAGCGCCCGATCGCGAAGGCGGCGGCGCCGATCAGGACGATCACGGCAGCGGCGCCCGCGGCGGTTTTACGCGTGCTTGCCGTCATCCTTTACTGGGCTCGCTGCGGACGTTGCTGTTGCTGCACGAGATAGGCGTTGAAGCCGGAATCGGTGTAGGCCGTCAGCGGCAGGTCGTCGGACAGCATGGCGGCATCCAGCTCGGCCAGCTCGCCCACGTGCTGCTCGCGCTCGGCCTGGTAGACGCCGGCCAGGCCGGCCACCATCGCCACCAGCGGCGCGACGACCGCGATGCGGCCCAGCATGGGCATGGCGAACAGCGAACGGAAATCGATGCCCTGCCGGCCCTGTCGGTGGGCGCCGCGCGGCGCGTCCGCCTTCTTGCGCGCGAGCGCGGCGGCGCGGGCGGCGGCCAGGCGGTCCGTGGTCGAGGTCGGCAGATTGTCGAGGTTCTCGTTCAGGGCATGGCGGATCTTGTACGCCAGGTCGATGTCGTCGGTGTTCATAATTTAATTCCCTTGGCCCCGAGGGCTGCCGCCAGGGCGTGCGTGGCGCGCGAGCAGTGCGTCTTCACGCTGCCCTCGGAGCATCCCATTGCTTCGGCCGTTTCGGCCACATCCATATCCTGCCAGTAACGCATGAGGAAGGCTTCGCGTTGACGCGTCGGCAGCTTTTGTATCTCGTCTTCGATCAGGCGCAAGGTCTGCGCGCGCTCGACCTGGTCCGCGCTGGATTCGGCCGCGGCGGTCCCTTCCTCGGCCTCGTAGGAATTGAGTATATCAAAGTCGTCATCGTCGTCTTCCTTGCGGCCCAGCCCGCCGAACAGGCTGATCCAGGTATTGCGTACCTTCTCGCGCCGGAAGTAGTCGAGGATGGTCGTCTGCAAGATGCGCTGGAACAGCGCGGGCAGCTCGGCCGGCGGCTTGTCGCCGTATTTCTCGGCCAGCTTGATCATGGCGTCCTGAACGATGTCGAGGGCTGCCTCGTCCTTGCGGACCGCGTACGCCGCCTGCTTGAAGGCGCGTCGCTCGACACTCTCGAGGAAGTCGTTGAGTTCTTTGTCAGTGGCCATGCGTGATGTGGGGGCCACCGGTGCGTTGCCTGTGGCTTTTCGGAAAACCTTCGAATGCTAGCAAAAATCGGAAAAGGCCGCAGTGAAAGCGGCGGCCGGCCATTATACGAGGCGAACGTTTCCGGATTATTGCAGACATTCATTGTGGCGAAAAATCGCGTCGCGGCGCGCGCGTTCCGATCCTACAATGGAAGCCCGTCCCGTTCCGGAGTCGTCCATGTTGCGCATCCTCGGCAAGGCCACCTCGATCAACGTCCGCAAGGTGCTGTGGACCTGCCGCGAACTCGGACTCGCGTTCGAGCGGGAAGACTGGGGCAGCGGATTTCGCCCGACGCAGGAGCCGGCCTTCCTGGCGCTCAATCCGAACGCGATGGTGCCGGTCCTGGTCGACGAGGACGCGGACCTGGTCCTGTGGGAGTCGAACGCGATCTGCCGTTACCTGGCCGCGCGCCACGACACCGGCGCGCCCGACAGCCTGCTGCCGGCGGCGCCGGCCGCGCGCGCCCGCGTCGAGCAGTGGATGGACTGGCAGGCAACCGAGCTGAACAACGCCTGGCGCTACGCGTTCATGGCGCTCGTGCGCGCCAGCGCCGCGCACGCCGACGCGGCCCTGGTCGCGCAGAGCGTGGCGCTGTGGAACCGCCACATGGGCATCCTGGCGCGCCAGCTGGCGCACACGGGCGCCTTCGTGACCGGCGCGACCGTCACGCTGGCCGACATCGTGCTGGGCCTGTCGGCCAACCGCTGGCTGATGACGCCGATGGCGCGCGACGCGTATCCCGAGATCGACGCCTGGCTGGCCCGTTTGGCGGAACGGCCCGGTTTTGGCGAATTCTGCCGCAACGGCGTGCCCTGAAACGGTGCACGGCAATTTTATTGCTGCGTTAAGGCGTTGCACCAAATGCGAAAGCGATCTTTTTATCTTGACCAGAATGGTGCAACGCAGTAAGGTATCTCACGCTTTGCCACCCCGAAGCCCACGGTCATCCCGGATCGGCACACAAGGTCGAACCAGGCATGGCGCGCTTTCACAATGCAGGCAGTTTGCTCCAACCCGTGCCACAAGCGCGAGAGACACGCATTCCGCTGCAGTCACTCATGCCGAACGAGTTTGCGCCCAGCGCCGTTTCGTAATGACCCTACGGTGTCATGAAAGATCGCCGCGACCGCAGGAAGAAGGGAAGCCTGAGCACTGTGGCGTGACACGTATCTCGTCAGGAACGAGCATCCGATCAATCTCCCTATGGGTCTTGAAAGGAAACGTATCATGAGTCACGACGCAACAGTCCCCATCACGGGCGCTGAGATAGTAGTGCGTTGCCTGGCGGAAGAGGGCGTGAAACACGTCTTCGGCTATCCCGGCGGTGCCGTCCTCTACATCTACGACGCCATCTTCAAGCAGGACAAGTTCCAGCACATCCTGGTGCGCCACGAGCAGGCAGCCGTGCACGCGGCCGATGCGTACTCGCGCAGCTCGAACCAGGTCGGCGTGGCCCTCGTCACGTCCGGTCCGGGCGTCACCAATGCCGTCACCGGCCTCTCCACCGCGTACATGGATTCGGTCCCGATGGTCGTGATCACCGGCCAGGTGCCGACGCACGCGATCGGCCAGGACGCGTTCCAGGAATGCGACACGGTCGGCATCACCCGTCCGGTGGTCAAGCACAACTTCCTCGTCAAGGACGTGCGCGACCTGGCCGAGACCATCAAGAAAGCCTTCTACATCGCCCGCACCGGCCGTCCCGGCCCCGTGCTGGTCGACATCCCGAAGGACGTCAGCATGCAGAAGGCGCTGTACGCGTATCCGAAAGAGATCGAGATGCGCTCCTACCGCCCGGTCGACAAGGGCCACGCCGGCCAGATCCGCAAGGCGGTGCAGCTGCTGCTGGCGGCCGAGCGCCCGATGATCTACACGGGCGGCGGCGTCATCCTGGCGAACGCCTCGAACGAACTGAACCGCCTGGTCGACAAGCTCGGCTTCCCGATCACCAACACGCTGATGGGCCTGGGCGCCTACCGCGCGTCGAGCGGCCATTTCGTCGGCATGCCCGGCATGCACGGCACCTACGAGGCGAACATGGCGATGCAGCACTGCGACGTCCTGATCGCTATCGGCGCCCGCTTCGACGACCGCGTGATCGGCAACCCGAAGCACTTCGCCAGCAATCCGCGCAAGATCATCCACATCGACATCGACCCCTCGTCGATCTCCAAGCGCGTCAAGGTCGACATCCCGATCGTCGGCAACGTCAAGGACGTGCTGGTCGAGCTGCTGGCGCAGCTGGACGCCGCCGAGGCCAGGCCGAACCCGGCCGTGCAGGGCTGGTGGCAGCAGATCCAGGAATGGCGCGGCCGCGAATGCCTGAAGTACCCGAAGTCCGACGAGGTCATCAAGCCGCAGTCGGTGGTCGAGACGCTGTGGCAGGTGACCGGCGGCGACGCCTTCGTCACGTCCGACGTCGGCCAGCACCAGATGTGGGCCGCGCAGTACTACCCGTTCAACCAGCCGCGCCGCTGGATCAATTCCGGCGGCCTGGGCACGATGGGCGTCGGCCTGCCGTACGCGATGGGCGTGCAGATGGCCAACCCGGGCGCGACGGTGGCCTGCGTCACCGGCGAAGGCTCGATCCAGATGAACATCCAGGAACTCGCCACCTGCAAGCAGTACCACCTGACCCCCAAGATCATCCTGCTGAATAACCGCTTCCTCGGCATGGTCCGCCAGTGGCAGGAACTCGACTACAACTCGCGCTATTCCGAGTCGTACATGGATTCGCTGCCGGACTTCGAGAAGCTGGCCGAGGCCTATGGCCACGTCGGCATGCGCATCGAGAAGCCGGGCGACGTCGAGGGCGCGCTGCGCGACGCCTTCGCCATGAAGGACCGCCTCGTGTTCATGAACTTCATCACGGACCGCAGCGAGAACGTCTGGCCGATGGTCAAGACCGGTAAGGGACTGTCGGAAATGCTGCTCGGCTCGGAGGACCTGTAATGCGACACATCATCTCCGTCCTGCTGGAAAACGAAGCCGGCGCGCTGTCGCGCGTGGTCGGCCTGTTCTCGGCGCGCGGCTACAACATCGAGACCCTGACGGTGGCCCCGACCGAGGATGCGACGCTGTCGCGCATGACCATCGTCACGAGCGGCTCGGACGACATCATCGAGCAGATCACCAAGCACCTGAACCGCCTGATCGAGGTCGTGAAGGTGGTCGACCTGACCGAGGGCCAGCACATCGAGCGCGAGCTCATGCTGATCAAGGTGCGGGCGGTCGGCAAGGAGCGCGAGGAAATGAAGCGCACCGCCGACATCTTCCGCGGCCGCATCATCGACGTGACCGAAAAGACCTACACGATCGAGCTGACCGGCGCGAAGTCCAAGCTGGATGCCTTCATCGACGCGATCGACCGCGCCTCCATCCTCGAGACGGTGCGCACGGGCGGCTCCGGCATCGGGCGCGGCGAGCGCATCCTTAAAGTCTGACCACGAGAACACGTAGGGTGGACGGCTCCGCCGTCCACGCGTCCAACCAGCGTCGATCGGCCGTGCAATAGGCCGTGCAATAGGCCGTGCAATCGGCACCTGGCGCCCGAACGCGTGGACGGCAAGCCGTCCACCCTACCCGAAACACGTACACAACCACAAAATTCATACAGGATCGAACATGAAAGTTTTCTACGATAAAGACTGCGACCTCTCCCTCATCAAGAACAAGAACGTCGCCATCATCGGCTACGGCTCGCAGGGCCACGCCCACGCGCAGAACCTGACCGAATCGGGCTGCAACGTCACCGTCGGCCTGCGCCGCGGCGGCGCGTCCTGGAACAAGGTCGAGCAGGCCGGCATCCAGGTCGCCGAGGTCGACGAGGCGGTCAAGGCCGCCGACGTCGTCATGATCCTGCTGCCGGACGAGAACATCGCCCAGGTCTACAAGGAAAACGTCGAGCCGAACATCAAGCAGGGCGCCGTGCTGGCCTTCGCCCACGGCTTCAACGTGCACTACGGCCAGGTCGTGCCGCGCGCCGACCTCGACGTCATCATGATCGCCCCCAAGGCCCCGGGCCACACCGTGCGCGGCACCTACCGCCAGGGCGGCGGCGTGCCGCACCTGATCGCCGTCTACCAGGACAAGTCGGGTTCGGCGCGCGACATCGCCCTGTCGTACGCGATGGCCAATGGCGGCGGCAAGGCCGGCATCATCGAGACCAACTTCCGTGAAGAAACCGAAACCGACCTGTTCGGCGAGCAGGCCGTGCTGTGCGGCGGTACCGTCGAGCTGATCAAGGCCGGCTTCGAGACGCTGGTGGAAGCCGGCTACGCGCCGGAAATGGCCTATTTCGAGTGCCTGCACGAACTCAAGCTGATCGTCGACCTGATCTACGAGGGCGGCATCGCCAACATGAACTACTCGATCTCGAACAACGCGGAATACGGCGAATACGTCACCGGCCCGCGCGTCGTCACCGAAGACACCAAGAACGCGATGCGCCAGTGCCTGAAGGACATCCAGACGGGCGAGTACGCGAAGAGCTTCATCCTCGAGAACAAGGCCGGCGCCCCCACGCTGATCTCGCGCCGTCGCCTCACCAGCGAACACCAGATCGAGGAAGTCGGCGCCAAGCTGCGCGCGATGATGCCGTGGATCGCCAAGAACAAGCTGGTGGACCAGTCGAAGAACTGACCGGTTCGACCAGCCTGCCCACCCGTCGCCCCGGCGCAAGGCCGGGGTCCAATGTCTTGTCCGACGTCGATGAAGCCGCATTCAAGCAAGGCGATCGACTTCGTTAAGGAACCTGGGCTCCGGCCTGCGCCGGGGCGACGCATTGGTGGCGCCGAATTGCTGCCAATTGCAACGCTTTGCAACTTTCCATTACAGAAAGCACGTCTTTACCGCAAACCGGTTATCTTTCTCCTGCCGCGGCGCCCGCCGCCCATAAGAACAGGAGAACCACGATGCCCTTCAAGAAACTGATCCTGCTGTCCGCCCTCGGCGTCGCGCTGCATGCGCAGGCCCAGACCGACCGGATGCCCGGTGCGCCCGTCCAGCAGGTGTCGCTGACCAGCGGCACGCTGGTGGTCGTGCCCGCCTTCGGCGAAGTCCGCCATGCCAACGACGAAGCCACCGTCACCTTCGCCGTCGAGGAACAGGACAAGGACCGCACCGCCGCCACCGCCCGCGTCAACCAGAAGATGAAGCAGGGCACCGACATCGTGCGCGGCGCCGATCCGAAGGCGCAGCTGAAGACCGTCGGCTACTACACCTATCCGGTCTATCCGGAAGTGCCGGACGGCGCGCGTCCGCTGGCGAACCAGGCCGCGCGGCGCGTGCCGATCGGCTGGCGCGTCGGCCAGACGCTGGAAGTGAAGACGCGCAGCCTGGAGGCGCTGCCGAAGACCGTCGCCAGCGCCCAGAAGGTGCTGAACCTGAACGGCATCGATTACCACTTGAGCCCGGAACTGGCGAAGCGCCTGGACGACGAGCGCATCGGCGCCACCTACCGCAACCTGAACGAGCGCATCGCCTCGATCGCCAAGGCCATGGGCCGCAGCGTCAACGACGCCGTGATCGACACCGTCGACTTCGAGGGCAGCGGCAACTACGTGGGAGAAGCCGCGCCGGCGCCGCGCATGGCGATGATGAGCGCGCGCAGCGCCGACGCCGCCGCCATGCCGGAGCCGAGCTTCGAGCCGGGCGAGACCACGCTGCAGATGCGCCTGGTGGGAAAAGTGAAGTTCCGCTAAGCGTGACGGTTCGCTAACACCGGGGCGCGGACACTATAATGGCGTGGTCCGCGCCCCTGGCGCATTGTTACTTCAATGCAAAAAAGAACAACCATGCCGACTCTTCCCCGCCGCCGCAAGCCCGGCGCCGTCAAGGCGCCCCGATTCGCCCGCTTCGCGCGCACGCGCAAGTCCGACGTCGTCTCGAACCGGCCGCGCCGCGGCATCTACCTGCTGCCCAACGCGTTCACCACGGCCGCCCTGTTCGGCGGCTTCTACGCCATCGTGATGGCGATGAACCAGCGCTTCGACCATGCCTGCTGGGCCGTGTTCATCGCCATGGTGCTCGACAGCCTGGACGGCCGCGTGGCGCGCCTGACCAATACCCAGTCCGAGTTCGGCGCCCAGTACGACAGCCTGTCCGACATGGTGTCGTTCGGCGCGGCGCCGGCGCTGGTCATCTATGAATGGTCGCTGCGCGGCCTGGGCAAGCTGGGCTGGATCGCCGCCTTCGTCTACTGCGCCGGCGCCGCGCTGCGCCTGGCCAGGTTCAACACGAATATCGAGGTGGTCGACAAGCGCTACTTCCAGGGCTTGCCGAGCCCGGCCGCGGCGGCGCTGGTGGTCGGCTTCGTGATGATGATGACCGATCCGGACATCAACGTCAGCGCGCGCAAGGTCGACTGGATCTCCTGGTGCATCGCCCTGTTCGCCGGCATCACGATGGTCACCAACGTGCCGTTCTACAGCTTCAAGGACGTGAACTTCCGCAAGTCGGTGCCGTTCATCGTCGTGTTCCTGATCGCGCTGGCGCTGGCCCTGCTGGCGATCGACCCGCCCAAGGTGCTGTGGCCGCTGTTCGTGCTGTACGGCCTGTCGGGCTACTGCGTGTTCCTGTGGCGCCTGGCCAAGGGCAAGCCGGTCAGCATCGTGCAGACCGAGGAAGAGTTCGGCGGGCCGGGCGAGCGGCGCTGAGCGCGCGCGTCAGTCGCGGGCCGTGCGCCATGCCTGCGCAGCGGCCGGCGTCTCGTGCGCGGGGCAATTCGTGAGGCGCAGCTTGCCGTGCTTCTCGATCATGTCGATGCTGGTATTGGTCGCTCGTTCCGTCACGCAATAGGTGCCGTTGCCCGTGACGATACGGGTGCGGCGCGCCCCGTCCCCCGTGTTGTTCACCAGTTCTTCCACCTTCGGCGCCTCGTACCACTTGCCCGGCGCCAGGTCGGCGGCCGCCTGCATGCCGCGGCGCATGCGCAGCTGCGGGCTGTCCAGCGGCGCCACGATGTACGGATGGTTTTCCTTGCGCAGGGCGCGGTCGACGGCGCCGGCGTCGCGCAGGGCGCGTTGCAGGGTGCCGGAAGGGGAGGGCGGCGCGGCGGGAACCCCTTGCGCCGGCATCGCCGGGGCAGGCGGCAGGGCCGGCGCCACGGCGCCGTCCGGCGATGCCGCCGGCGCGGCAACGGTCCCGGCGGCGGGCGTCGCCGGGACCGCGGGCTGCGCCGCCGGCCGGCGCGTCGGTGCCGAGGCCGCCGGCACCCGCGCGGGCGCAGCGTCGCGCGTCCTCGGTGCCGGCGCCGGGGGCGGCAGCACGATCCACTGCAACGCGCGGGCCGCGCCGTCGGCATCCTGGCGGGGCGGGCGCTGCGCCGCCTGCCAGCCGAACAGCAGGGCCGCGTGCACGAGCAGGGCCAGCGCGATGCCGGCGCCGCGGCCACGCGCGGCGAACGGGGGGTAGGCGGCCGCCCGCAGCGCGTCAGCGGTGCCGGAACCGGTCGTCATACATCGGATCCGGCCCGTTGAGCATCTGGCGCACCACGCCCTGCGCGTCGAAGTGCACGTGCATCAGCGAATTCCACACGCCCGCTTCCTTGTAACGGTAGGACCAGACCTCGTAGTCCTTGTAGCCGACGCGCGAGGTCTCGGCCGGGCGGCCGAAGTGGCGCAGGATGTCGTCCTTGGTCCAATGGTCGATCTTTACCCTGGCAAAGTTTTCGCTGGTCAGCACCTGCTCGTAGGACAGCAGGCGGCCGTCCGGACTCATGCGCGCCATGTGCTGGAACTGGCCCATCGGCTGGCCGCGGTATTCGAGCACCTGGCCGCCGTCGGCGTCCGGATAGACGGCGGCCGGCTGGCCCAGCGCCTGCGTGACCGCCGCCAGCGGACTGCCCGGTGGCGGCGGCTGGCGGAACGCGGCGCAGGCGGACAGGGACAGCGCCAGCGCCAGGCCGGCGGCGCGCATCGTGGTGTCGATCAGTTGCCTCATCTGCCCATCCTCCTGGTAAGACGCCGTGCGGCGCCGTTCACATGCCCTTGAAGCGCTCGTCGAGGACCGGGTCGGCGCTCTTGGCGGTGTGCAGCACGACGCCGTTGGCGCTGAAGTACACGTTCATCAGCGAGTTCCACACGCCGTCGTCCTTGTAGCGGTAGGACCAGACCTCGGCATCGTCCGGGTGGGCGCCGGTCGGGCGCGCGCGCGTCATCTCGGCCGGGCGGCCGAACTCGCGCAGGACGTCGTCGCGGGTCCAGCGCGCGAGGCCGCCAGTGCCAGTGCGGGCGCCGATCCTGGCGAAGTTCTCGTTGGTCAGCACCTGCGTATAGGAGACCAGGCGGCCGTCGGCGCCGATGCGCGCCATGTGCTGGAACTGGCCCATCGGCTGGCCGCGGTATTCGAGCACTTGGCCGCCGCCCGCATCGGGGTAGACGGCGGTCGGCTTGCCCAGCTTCGCCGTGACCTCGGCCAGCGGCGTGCCGGGGGCGGGCGCCTTCGAGAAGGTCGCGCAGGCGGACAGGACGGCGGCAAAGGCCAGGCCGGCCGCGATGGTGGTGGTATTCTTGATCAGTTTGCTCATCAATATCGATCCTTGCGGCATGCCAGGATGGCATCGCCATGTCCGTCGATTGTAACGGAAGCGACGGAAATGCTGGCTCGCCCGGGCATTTTGTCCTATACTTGCCGGTCTTGGCCTGCGGGCCAGGTTTTTTGATAACTCACGGTGCGCTGGGTTCCGACTCTTGCACCGCATGTGAAAGGTAACATCATGACCGTAGAAAACATCAACAAGGCCGCTATCATTGCGGACAACGCACGTGGCGACAAAGACACCGGCTCGCCGGAAGTCCAGGTTGCACTGCTGACCGCACGCATCAACGAACTGAACGGCCACTTCAAAGAGCACAAGAAGGACCACCACTCGCGCCGCGGCCTGATCATGATGGTCAACCGTCGCAAGAGCCTGCTGGCCTACCTGAAGCGCAAGGACCTGAACCGTTACCGCGACCTGATCGCCAAGCTGGGCCTGCGTAAGTAATCGTTGCGCATCGAGCCGCAAGCTTGATCGAAAAAATGCCTGCGTCAGCTAGACTGGCGCGGGCATTTTTCATTTCCGGCAGTCGGCATATTTGGGGTCAGAGCACGGTTTTCACGGTTGTGCTCTGACCCCAACTGACCAGAGGGTCGAAGCACGGTTTTCACGGTTGTGCTCTGACCCCAACTGACCAGAGGGTCGGAGCACGGTTTCACGGTTGTGCCGTGACCCCAACTGACCAGACTGACTGGAAAAGACGTCGCACCAACGCGGCGTCGAACGAACAGTGGTGAGGTGAACGACAGCCCCTGAAAATCTGTCGGTAAATAGAAAGGGATACCCCATGTTTAACAAAGTTACGAAAACCTTCCAGTACGGCCAGCACACGGTCACCCTGGAGACCGGCGAGATCGCTCGCCAGGCCAGCGGCGCCGTCGTGGTTTCGGTCGAAGACACCGTCGTGCTCGCGACCGTCGTGGCCAGGAAGGATGCCAAGCCGGGCCAGGACTTCTTCCCGCTGACCGTCGACTACATCGAGAAAGCCTATGCCGCCGGCAAGATCCCGGGCGGCTTCTTCAAGCGCGAAGGCCGTCCGTCGGAAAAGGAAACGCTGACCTCGCGCCTGATCGACCGTCCGATCCGCCCGCTGTTCCCGGAAGGCTACCTGAACGAAGTCCAGGTCATCATCCACGTGCTGTCGGTCAACCCTGAAATCGATCCGGACATCCCGTCGATGATCGGCGCCTCGGCCGCCCTGTGCATCGCCGGCATCCCGTTCAACGGCCCGATCGGCGCCGCCCGCGTCGGCTACGCCAACGGCCAGTACATCCTGAACCCGACCACCACCCAGCTCAAGACCTCGCAGATGGACCTGGTCGTCGCCGGCACCGAGCACGCCGTGCTGATGGTCGAATCCGAAGCGCAGCAGCTGTCCGAGGAAATCATGCTGGGCGCGGTCGTCTACGGCCACGAGCAGATGAAGGCCGTGATCGACGCGATCCACGCGCTGGTCGAGGAAGGCGGCAAGCCGGAAGTCGAATGGGCCCCGGCGCCGAAGAACGAGACCCTGATCGCGCAGGTCGCGCAACTGGCCGACGCGAAGATCCGCGACGCCTACCAGACCCGCGAAAAGTCGGCGCGCCAGCAGAAGCTGAAGTCGCTGTCGACCGAAGTCCTGGCCGACCTGGCCGCGCAGGGCGTGCAGGCCGATGCCGCCGAAGTCGGCAACATCCTGTTCGACATGGAAGCCAAGGTCGTGCGCTCGCAGATCCTGGACGGCGAGCCGCGCATCGACGGCCGCGACACCCGCACCGTGCGTCCGATCTCGATCCGCACCAGCGTGCTGCCGCGCACCCACGGTTCCGCGCTGTTCACCCGCGGCGAAACCCAGGCGCTGGTCATCGCCACGCTGGGCACCGGCCGCGACAGCCAGAAGATCGACGCGCTGATGGGCGAGTACACCGACGACTTCATGATGCACTACAACATGCCGCCGTTCGCCACGGGCGAAACCGGCCGCGTGGGCACCCCGAAGCGCCGTGAAATCGGCCACGGCCGCCTGGCCAAGCGCGCGCTGGTCGCGGCCCTGCCGGCAGCGGACGAGTTCAGCTACTCGGTGCGCCTGGTCTCGGAAATCACCGAGTCGAACGGTTCCTCGTCGATGGCCTCCGTCTGCGGCGGCTGCCTGGCACTGATGGACGCCGGCGTGCCGATGAAGGCGCACGTCGCCGGCATCGCCATGGGCCTGATCAAGGAAGGCGGCAAGTTCGCCGTCCTGACCGACATCCTGGGCGACGAAGACCACCTGGGCGACATGGACTTCAAGGTCGCGGGTACCGCCAACGGCATCACCGCGCTGCAGATGGACATCAAGATCCAGGGCATCACCAAGGAAATCATGCAGGTGGCGCTGGCCCAGGCCAAGGATGGCCGCCAGCACATCCTGGCCGAGATGCAGAAGGCCATGCCGACCGTGAAGACCGAGCTGTCGGACTTCGCGCCGCGCCTGATCACCATCCGCATCAACCCGGAAAAGATCCGCGACGTGATCGGCAAGGGCGGTGCCGTGATCCGCGCGCTGACCGAAGAGACCGGCACGCAGATCGACATCACCGACGAAGGCATCGTGACCATCGCCTCGGTCGACGCCGCCGCCGGCCAGGAAGCCAAGCGCCGCATCGAGGAACTGACCGCCTCGGTCGAAGTGGGCAAGACCTACGACGGCACCGTCCTGAAGCTGCTGGACTTCGGCGCCATCGTGCAAGTGATGCCGGGCAAGGACGGCCTGCTGCACATCTCGCAGATCGCCAACGAGCGCGTCAACGCCGTGGCCGACTACCTGAAGGAAGGCCAGCAGGTGCGCGTGAAGGTCATCGAGACCGACGAGCGCGGCCGCCTGAAGCTGTCGATGAAGGCTGCCGATCCGGTCGACGCGGCGCAGTAAGCCGCTCGGGCTGAAAGGCCGAACGCCAACCGCCAGTGCGTGAGCCTGGCGGTTTTTTTTTGGCGCTGTTCGCGTTCATTGCGTTTCCTGTCCAGCCGCTTGCCGAACTGGACCGCTGCCCGCAGCAGCAGTGCCGGTGTCGTCAACCGTTTGTCGTCCAGCACCCGCTGCCAGCCCGAGCAGTCGATCAGGTAGCGGCTGGCCACGCCACGAAAGCGCAGCAGCCACGCCTTGAAACGGCTGTGCCAGCCGTTCACGTTCTGCAGGTGGACCGCGCCGCGCGTGCGGATTGCCGCCCGCAAGTTGACCGCCTCGTGCGTGATGCCCGTCCTGGCGGTGCACGCCCGTCACGGCTGCGGCGTCGCGCACGGTACGCGATTCCAGCACGCACTGCAGGTACGCCAGCCATTTTTCCTTGAGGCGCAGGCGCGCCAGCGGCGTGCCGGTGAGCGCGTTGTAGCTGCGCCCGCAGCGGCAGCAGCGATAGCGCTGCAAGCCGCTGGCGCTGCCGCAGCGGTGAACGCGCGTGGCGTGGCAACGCGGACAAGGTGGCTGGCCGGCGGCCTGTTCGATGACGGCGATGCATTCGCCCGGATCCGCGATGGAGGCGAGCAAACTGCGCAGGCGCACGAGATCCTGCGTGCACAGCGGTAACGCTTCGAGTACGGCAATCACGTCGTCGAACGCCAGAGCCTGCATTGCTGCCTCCCCATGAGTTACCTCGACAATGGGTGAGACTGCCAGC
>NZ_CAJYEB010000027.1 GCF_913773735.1 uncultured Massilia sp. | reverse complement strand
ATATACCTCTTCGGCAGAAGCGCCATTCTGCTTCATCTCTTAGTAGGGGAATGGATCTTCGTTCATGTTGCGAGTTCACTCCGAGGAAAATCATAGATTGTACGTCTGCTTTTGGCAGATAGCGGACGGTCGGCACTGCCCAGTGTACTCGGCTGTTGCCTACTGAGCAACCACAGGGTTTTGTTAGGCGCTCTTAGGCTGTGTCTTTCCAGAAGGAAGCGGACAGCCCGGCTGAGCCGTTTTTGCTACCCTGTCGCCCATGATGGCATCCACGCAGGCACTCCGTACCCTCATCCCGCGCCCGATGGCGCGCCGCGCCGCCCTGCTGTCGGCGGCACTGCTCGCATGGCTCCCGGCCACCACGTCCGCCACGCCCGCCGGCACGCCGGACGCCGCCGCACCGGTCCAGGCCACGCTCGTCATGCACGGCGTCGACGCCATCGACGTCAGCTACCGGCTGCCGCCGGCCTGCAAGGCGCTGGCCTTCGTCAACGACGGGCTGCGCGCCCAGGCGGCCGTCCACGTGCGCAGCGACTGGACGCCGCTGGACGACTGCACCACGATCGACTTCCAGAGCATCCGCCCGGCGCGCGCCGCCTGCACCACGCTGCGCCTGCGCGTGCCCGCCACCGCCCGTGCCCGCGATACGCGCGTCTACGGCCAGGTCGAGCCGTGGGCGCAGCCGGTCGGCGACGGCCTGTATGCCCATACGTCGGCCTACGCCGTGCAGGGCTGCGGCAAGGTCGACTGGCGCTTCGAGGCGCCCGGCGGCACGGTCATGGTCGACGGCGCCACGGCGCCGGACGCGCTCGCGCGGCGCGCCGACGACGCCGGCGCCAATGTGCACGCCCACGCGCTGGCCGAAGCACACCCCGGCCGCGCGGGCCTGGCGGCGCTGCTGCTGGCCACGCCCTACCGCGCCGATGCGCCGCCCTTCCACGCCGACGACCGCGTGCCGGCCGCCACCCGGGCGCTGCTGGCCGACACGTTCGCCGCCGCGCTGGGCGGCCTGCGCGCGCTGTTGCCGGCGCTGGCGCCGGCGCCGGCCTATGCGCTGGCGCTGCCCGACGACAGCCCCGCGCTGCGCGCCGACGTCGCCAACGGCACCGTGCTGCGCCTGCTGGTGCCGGTGCACGAACCGCATGCCCTGCCGGCACGGGCGCGGGCGCTGCTGGCCCACGAGGTCGCGCACCTGGCGCAGCCGCGCGGCTGGCCCGCGCCGTCCGGGGAAGACGCCGGCGCGCTGCGCGAGGGCGGCGCCGAGTTCCTGCGCCTGGCGCTGGCGCTGCGCCTGGGCTGGATCGATGCGGCCGCCGCGCGCGACGAACTGGAGGCGGCCGTCAACGGTTGCGCGGCCGCGGCCGGCGCGCGGCCCTGGCGCGCGATCGACGGCCGCGGCCACGGTGCGCTCTCGCGCCAGTGCGGGCTGGCCCTGCACGCGCTGGCGCTGGACCGCGCCGCGCGCGCGCCGGCGCTCGAACGGCTGCAGGCGCTGTACCGGGCGCCGGCCGCCGGCATCGACGCGGCCGCGCGCGCGCTCGAATGCGGCGCGGACGGCGCCTGCACGCCGACGCTGGCGGCACGCCTGCGCGGCGCCACGCCGCTGCGCACGCTGCTGGAGGACGAGGCGCGCCGCCCCGGCGCGCTGCTGGGGGCGGCGCCGGCCTGGGGGCCGGCGCTGAGCGCGACGATGGCCGTGCGCCACCTCGAACTGCTGGTGCGCACCGACTGCCACGGCCGCGCGGGCGTCTTTCCCGACCCGGCGGCGCCGCGCCTGGGGCCGGGCCTGCGCTGCGGCGTGCTGCGCGACGGCATGGTGCCCGAAACGGCGGAAGGCCTGCCCCTGTTCGCCGGACATGCCGCCGTCGCCGCGTCGGCACGGGCCTGCCGTACCCGCGGCAGCACCGTGCTGGGACTGCGCGGCGGCGCCGCGGTGGTCGTCCCGTGTGGCCGGACGCGCGGCCTGGACGTGCGCGTGTTCGGCGTCGATCCGGCGCGGGTCGGCGCCCTGCTGGGCGTCCCGGCGCGGGCGGCGCAACCGGCAACGTCGACGCTGCCGGGCGGCGCGCGCTGAGGCATAATGCCCGCTGCGGGCATGCCAGGCAGTCTGCGCGGCCCGCGCCGATACCGACCGACTGGAACGACCATGAGACCTCTGCTGATTTCCCTGTTCGCCTGCGCCCTGCTGCACGGGACCGCCGGCGCCGCCGCCCTCGACGCCGAACCCCTGCCCGCGCTGCGCGCCGACCTGTCCCGGGTCTCGGTGTCGGGCCTCGACGCGGGCGGCTTCCTGGCCGCCGACCTGGCGACCGCCTATTCGGCGACGTTCATGGGCGCGGGCATCCTCGAGGCCGGCCCCTACCACTGCGTCGGCAGCCGCCCCGCGAACGTGTCGCCGCTCGCCGCGGCGCAGGACTGCATGGCGCCGCTGTCGGCGGCGCTGGCGCCGGACCCGGCGGCCGCCTATGCGAGCGCCGTGCGCGACGCCGCCGCCGGCAGGATCGACCCGGTGCGCAACCTGGAGCGCCAGCGCGTCTACCTGTTCGCCGGCCAGAACGACCGCATCGTCAAGCCCGCGGCGGTGGCGGCCGCCGACGGCTACTACCGGCGCGCCGGCGTCGCGCCGGAACAGCTGCGCTTCGTGCAGCATCCCGAGGCCGGCCACGCGATCGTGACGAACTCGGCCGACGATTTCCCGTGCAACGCCGCGGCGCTCCCCTACATCAACCAATGCGGCTTCATGCAGTCGCACGAGATGCTGCGCCACATCTACCCGGACATGACGAACGCCCCCGCGGCCCGCCCCACGGGACGACTACTGCGCTTCGACCAGGCCGCGTTCGTCGCCGGCGCGCGCACGGCGATGGACGCCAGCGCCTGGGTCTACGTGCCGGCGCGCTGCGCGCAGGGCGGCTGCGCGGTGCACGTGGCGCTGCACGGTTGCCGCCAGGGCCAGAGCGCGATCGGCCAGCGCTTCGTGCAGGGCACCGGCTACAACGAATTCGCCGACGCCAACGGCATTGTCGTGCTGTATCCGCAGGTCCATGCCAGCGACGTGCCGGCCAATCCGCGCGGCTGCTGGGACTTCTGGGGCTACGCCGACGCCGCCACGCTGCACACGCGCGACGCGCCGCAGGCGCGCGCGATCGTCGCGATGGTGCGGCGCCTGGGCGCGGCGCAGTAGGCGCACGGCGGACCCGGCCCGCGCCGGGGCGACGGCACACGCCTGGCGCGTCGCGCGGGCCGGCCGGGACGGATTCCTAGTCGCGCACCCTGCCGCGCAGCGCCTTGACCTGGCTGCTGCGCGCCTTGGCGTCGAGACGGCGCCGCTGCGCGGCACGCGTCGGCCGCGTGGGCCGGCGCACGGTGTCGACCACGCTGGCCCGGTCGACCAGTTCCTGCAGGCGCCGCAGCGCCTCCTCGCGATTGCGCTCGAGGCTGCGCGAGCCCTGGGCCTTGAGCACGACCACGCCGTCGCGCGTGATCCTGCCGTCCGCCAGCGCCCGCAGGCGCTCCTTGACCGGCCCGGGAAGCGAGCTGGCGCCGATGTCGAAGCGTGCCTGCACGGCGTTCGACACCTTGTTGACGTTCTGCCCGCCCGGCCCCTGGGCGCGGATGGCGGTGAACTCGACCTCGTCCGGCACCAGCGCTACCGCCATCGCGATCCCTGTCCGGCACTGCCCTTTTCTCGCATAATGCTGCCTTGACCTTCCTGGAACGACCTTGACGCCCCGATGAGCTACGACCTGATGGTATTCGACCCCGCGCTGGCGCCCGCCAAGCGCTCCGCCTTCCTCGCCTGGTACGACGCGCAGACGGCGTGGCCCGAGGCGCACGACTACGACGACCCGGCCGCCGCCGGCGCCACGCCGGCCCTGCGCGCGTTCCATGCGCAGCTCGCCGCGACCTATCCGCCGGCACCGGACGACGGCGAGGAAGCCGCGTCCGGCACCGACTATACCATCGGCGGCGCGCTGATCTACATGACCTTCCACGACTGGGACGGCATCGACGCGGCGCACGACACCGTCGCGCGCCTGGCCGCCGCGCACGGGCTGGGCATGTTCGAGGTCAGCTCGGACCTGGCCGAGGTCTGGCTCCCCGACGGCAAGGGCGGCCTGCGCATCGCGCATACCGACTAGGAACCTGCGCGGCAGACGGGTACAGGCCGCCACTGTCGACAACCGGGGAGCGGCCGGGCCACGGACAAGCCCGTGGCCGGTCCGTTGGCGCGGCCCGTCGCGCCGGGCGATCGTGGCGTCCTGGCGGTCGGGCCGGGCCGCCTGCTGCCGCGCCGCCTCCCAGGGGCCGTCCGGCGACGACCATACCGCTGGCCGCCAGGGCGTCGTTCCGGGCGGCCGGCGATCCGGAGGGACGCGGGAACGCGGGAACGCGGCGCCAGGCTCAGCCAGGCGCCTGGCCGCGGCAGGCGAAGCCGTAGCGCGTCATCGCGCAGCCGCGCCGGTCGCACTGGCGCTGGTCGTAGCCGTGGGCGCGGCACTGCATCAGCGTCTCCTCGCGACGCTGGCGGGCCGATCCCGCCGACGCGGCGGTCGGCGCGGCCACCGCCCGGGTACGCTGCGGCGGCGGGCGGCGGGCGGCGCGCCCCGCGACCTTCCGCTCGGCCTGCGTGGCCTTCGCCGTCCTGCCGGCCGGGCGATCAGCAGCGGCCGCCATCGCCGCCGCCGGCACGGCCGCTGCGGCGGCCGGCGGCGACGCTGTGTCGACGGGTTCCTGCACCGGCGTGACGTCCGCGCCCGGGGCGGCGGGCGCGGCGGCGCCGGGATCGGCATCGGCCACCGCCGGCGGGGCCGCCGCCAGCGGCGCGACCGGCGCAACCGGCGCGATGGCCCGGGCGGGCGGCGCCGGCTCCCGCACGGCCACGGCGGCCGGCGGTTCCGGCGTCGTGTTCGCCACCACGACCAGCGCGCCGTCCACCCGGCTTTCCTCGTACAGCCAGAGGCCGCCGGCGGCGACGGCCGCCAGCAGCGTCGCGCCCAGGCTCCAGGTCACGGCGCGCCGCTGCCACAGGCTGCGCCATTCGAGCCGCGCATCGCGCTCGGCGTCTTCCTGCAGGCGCTCGGCCAGCCAGGCGGGGATGTCCTCGGCCGGGGGCGCGGGGGTGGTTGCGGGGGTGGTTGCGGACGTGGGCGCGGAGGTGGCCGCCGGGTCGCGCGGCGCCGGCGGCGCGGCGCGCGGCGCACCGGCATGGGGAGGCGCTGGCGCGCGCGGCGCGGCTGCGCCGGTCGCGCCATCGCTTGCGGCGTCGGTCGCGGACGGCGGCGGCGCCGCTTAGGTTGCGGTCACGGTCGGCGGCGCGGGGCGCCGCCAGACGCGCGGACGCGGCGCGTCGTCGGCGCGCGCCCGCGCCGGCGCGGCGGCCGCCTGCGGCGCGCGCGTGGCGCGCTCGATCAGCGCGCCGCCGTCCGCCGGCAGGGGCGCCCCGGGCGCCACGGCCGCGGCGTCGGGCGCGGCGGCGGCCGGCGCGGCGGCAATGCCGGCGGCCCGCCCCTGGCGCGGCGCATCGCGGGCGCCGCTCTCGTCGATGTCCTGCAGCAGTTGGGTCTTCATGGTGCCTGCGCCAGCGTGGCGCGTCTGCTTTCCCGAACGGCAGTGTAACGAATCCGCCGGGATGCCGGAGCGCGCCTGACGCGGCGCAGCAACCCGAACGCCGTCAGAGCGTGATCGCCACCTCCAGCGGCGCCGCGCGCAACGTCGGCAGCTTTACTTCAAGCAATTTACGTTTCGCATCCCAGCGGTAGCGCAGCGCCTTGCCGCCGGCCGCGACGGCACGCGGCCTCGCCGCGACGTTGTGCACCTTCAGCACGAAGTCGCGGGCCGTCGGCGTGGCCGCCGCGCCGGTCTCGGGCGCCAGGGAAAGCGCCAGGCGCGCGCCGTCGAACGTGCCGCCGAAGCGCACCAGCTCGTACTTGCCGGCCTCGTAGGCGTGCGGCGTCGCGCCGTCGTCGTCGTACAGCTGCCCCTGCGCCGAGCGGACGCCGGCGTCGTGCCAGTAGTGCAGTTCGAGCGCGCGCGTCGTGTAGTCGCGGGTCGTCTGCACGGGGGCCGCCAGCGGGACGAAGGCGCCGGCGCGCACATAGGTCGGGATGTGTGCACGTACCGGGGTCACGGTCTCGACGATGCCGCCGCGGTGCGGCGCGTCGGTGTAGAAATCGAACCAGGTGCTGCCCGGCTTCGGGAAATACACGTCCTTGCGCGTGGCGCCCGGCTCCGTCACCGGCGCCACCAGGAAGTCCGGCCCCCACAGGTAGGTGCTGGAGAGCGTCCCGGTCGGGACCATGTCGCTGTCCGGTTCCTCGAACATCACCGGGCGCATCAGCGGCATGCCGCTGCGGCTGTTCTCGAAGGCGATGGTGTAGTTATACGGCAGCATCGCGTAGCGCAGGCGGATCGCGGCGCGTGCCAGCGCCTTCGCGGCCGGCGCGCGGAACACCGGCTCGGACGGCACCGATTCCTGGGCATGCGGGCGGAAGATCGGCTGGAACACGCCGTACTGCAGCCAGCGCACGTACAGCTCGTCGTCCAGCACCGGGCCGGCGAAGCCGCCCAGGTCGGAGTGCATGTAGGCCTGGCCCTGCATCCCCATCTGCAGCGCGATCTCCATCTGCGACTGCAGGCCGCCCCAGCCGCGGCTGACGTCGCCGCTCCAGGGGATCATGCCGAAGCGCTGCGACCCTGCGTATCCCGAGCGCATCAGGATGAACGGCCGCTCGGCCGGGAAGTCGCGCGCGTAGCCGTCGGCGATCAAGCGCGCCCACTCGTGGCCGTAGACGTTGTGCACCGCGTCGGCGCTGCCGGCCGCGTGCTGCGCCTCGGCGGGATGCATCTCCGGCTCGCCCAGGTCGCCCCACCAGCCGGCCACGCCGCCGGCCTTCAGGCCCTTGTAGATGTTCCAGAACCAGTCGCGCGCGCGCGGCTGGAACACGTCGACCAGGCCCGTGTTGCCGAAGTAGAAGTCGTAGGTGAACGGCTTGCCGTCCTTGCCGGTCGCCAGCACGCCCTGCTGCGCCGCTTCCTGCCAGCGCTGCGAGGTGGTGAGGATGAAGGGTTCGGTGATCACGACCGTCTTGACGCCCTTCTTCGCGAAGTCGGCCATCATGGCCTCGGCGTGCGGGAAGGTGTCGCGGTCCCAGGCCAGGTTGCCCATCGTGCCCTTGACCGTCTTGCCGAACCAGTACAGGTCGAGCACCACGGCGTCCAGCGGAATGCCGTCGGCGATGAACTTGTCGACCACGGCGCGGGTCTCGGCCTCGGAATGGTAGCCGAAGCGGCTGGCGAAATTGCCGAAGGCCCAGCGCGGAGGCAGTGGCTGGCGCCCGGTCAGGCGGGTGGTCCCGTCCACGACCTCGGCCCAGTCGTCGCCGGCCACCACCTGGTAGGTCTTGGGGCCGCCCATCACCTCGTAGCGCAGCGTGCCGTCCTTGCGGCTGTCGAAGTCCAGCCAGCCGGCCTGCGGATTGTCGAAGTGCAGCGCGTAGCGGCGCGAGGACAGCGCCATCGGGATGCCGTAGCCCATCTGCTCGGCGCGCGCGCCGAAGCCGTACGACGCCTTGTTGTACAGGCGGTAGCGCTGGCCGCGCCGGTCCATGTGGTCGGCGCCCACGGCGCGTGCGCCGGCGCCGTACAGCAGTTCGTCGCCAGCCAGCGCGAATTCGATCGATTCCAGCTCGCCGGCGTGGCCGTAGCCTTCCTTCTCCGCGACCAGCGGCCGGCCCTTGTAGGCATAGGCGATGCGAAACGGCGACTTGTCGATGGTGACGGCGATGCCGGGGGTCGCCAGCACCACCTGCGCCCCGTCGTCGCGGACGTCGAACGGCGTGGCCTGCGGCGCCAGCACCACCGCGTACGAGCCGGCCGCGGCCTGCTCGCCGCGCGGCACGAAGGTCGTCTCGACGATGTTCCGGGCGTAGGGCTTGATGACGTAGCGGCCGTCGCTGGTGGCGATCTCGACGCCACCGGCATCCAGGCGCTGGAGTCCGAGGTAATGGCGCTGCGCGTTCTGCGCGAGGGCGGATGCGGCGGGCGCGGCGGCCAGGCAGAGCGCCAGGCCGGCAAGGGCGGTGGTCTTCATGGTGTCTCGTCAGGTTGTTCTCGGGTTTGCCCGGGAGCATGCCAGATTTTCGCCATTTTAGGTAGTTAATTTACCAACTACGGGTACAATGGACGAAAACGTCGGAAATCCGCTGTAGTTTTACTACATCGGCGACCGCCATCCTTGCCTGCCGCCTCGCCATGCACCTTCCTTCCATCAGCGCCCGCTCGCGCGCGACGCTCGTCGGCTTGCTGGCCATCGTCTTCTGGAGTTCCCTGGTCGGCCTGCTGCGCCGCGTCGGCGAGCGCTACGGCGCCACCGGCGGCGCCGCACTGGCGTATACCGCGGCCTCCTTGCTGCTGCTCGCCACGGTCGGCCCGACCAGGATCCGCGACGTGCCGCGCCGCTACCTCGCCGTGGGCGGCCCGCTGTTCGTGGCGTACGAGCTGTGCCTGGCACTGTCGATCGGCCAGGCGCACGGCGGCCGGCAGGCGATCGAGGTCGGCATGGTGAACTACCTGTGGCCGGCCTTCACGATGGCCAGCGCCATCCTGTTCAACGGCCAGCGGGCGAACTGGCTGATGGTACCGGGCGTGGGCCTGGCCATCGCGGGCGTATGCCGGGTCCTGGGCGGCGAGCGGGGATTCGACGCCGCCGCGCTGCTGGCCAACGTGGGCGACAATCCGTTCAGTTACGGCCTGTCCTTCGCCGGCACGCTGGTCTGGGCGGCCTACTGCACCGTCACGGCGCGGCTGGCCGGCGGCAAGAATGCCATCACGCTGTTCTTCATGCTGACGGCGCTGGCCCTGTGGGCCAAGTACCTGGCGTTCGGCGGCGCGCCGCTGGACGCCGACCCGCGCGGCCTGGCCGACCTGGCGCTCGCCGCCGCGGCCATGGGATTCGGCTACGCGGCCTGGAACGTCGGCCTGCTGCGCGGCCACGTCACGGTGCTGGCCGGCGCCTCCTATTTCATTCCCGTGCTGTCCGCCGCGCTGGCGTCGTACATGCTGCGCGCGCCCCTGTCGCCGGCGTTCTGGCAGGGCGCGTTCCTGGTGTGCGGCGGCTCCATCCTGTGCTGGCTGGCCACGCGCGCGGGCCGCGCCTGATCGGGTATCATCGCCGCATCGCCAACCCCTCCGCCACTCCCGCGCCCCATGAGAATCGCCACGTTCAACGTCAACAGTATCAATGCCCGCCTGGGCGCCCTGCTCCAGTGGCTGGACGAGACGCAGCCGGACGTCGCCTGCCTGCAGGAACTGAAGGCGCCGCAGGACAAGTTTCCGGAAGCGGAGATCCGCGCGGCCGGCTATTGCCCCATCTGGCACGGGCAGAAAAGCTGGAACGGCGTCGCGCTGCTGGCGCGCGGCGTCGAGCCGCAGGAAACGCAGCGCGGCCTGCCGGGCGACCAGACCGACGAACAGAGCCGCTATATCGAAGCGATGGTGAACGGCGTGCTGGTCGCCGGCCTGTACCTACCGAACGGCAATCCGGCGCCCGGTCCCAAGTTCGACTACAAGCTGCGCTGGATGGAACGCCTGCGCCTGCGCGCCCAGGACTTCATCGACGCCGGCACGCCGGTCGTCATCGCCGGCGACTTCAACGTGATCCCGACCGGCGCCGACGTCTACAAGCCCGAGCGCTGGGTCGACGACGCGCTGTTCCGCCCGGAGACCCGGGCGGCCTGGGAGCGCCTGCTCGAACAGGGCTGGACCGACGCGCTGCGCGCCATGCATCCGGACCGGACGATCTACACGTTCTGGGACTACTTCCGCAACGCCTACGGGCGCGACGCCGGCCTGCGCATCGACCACCTGCTGCTCAGCCCCGCGCTGGCGCCGCGCCTGACGGCCGCCGGCGTCGACCGCGACGTGCGTGGCCGCGACAAGCCCAGCGACCACGCGCCGACGTGGGTCGAGTTCGACTGGCCCTGACGCGGGTCCGGCCTCAGGCCCGCACCAGCATCAGGGGCAGCGCGCTGGCGATGACGGACTCGATGTCCGGCTGGTAGCCGTCCTCGATCCAGCGCAATGCGATGTGGATGACGCCGCCGACGACGCCTGCCTGCAGCAGGGGATCGTCGGACGCGTCGGGCGGCGCGACGAAGCGCGCCAGATCGCTGCCGATCGCGCGCAGCGCGAGGTCGAGCGCCTTGTCGACGGCGCGGCTGACGCCGCGGATCTCGACCAGGAACACGCGCGCCGAGCGCGGCTCGCGCTGCAGCGCCGCGAGATAGGTGCGCAGGACCGCGCGCACCCGGTCCGGCCGGCCGGCGCCGGCCGCGCTCGCGGCCGTGCGGATCTCGACCATGACGTTCTCGGTCACCGTGCGGAAGCACGCGATCAGCAGTTCCTCGCTGTTCGCGAACGACTCGTAGAAATAACGTTCGGTGAGGCCCGCCGCCTCGCACACCGCTTTCACGGTGGCGTGACGGTAACCGCGCTCGCCATAGACGGTAATGCCGGCAGCGATGAGCTGGCCGCGTCGTTGTGCGCGCCGCTCGTCGTGGGGCACGCCCCGGTAGGTCCGGGGTGGGGATTTCGTTGATGCCATAGCACTATTTTCTCACAGAATCTTGTCATTCATTTTGTGACAATGAACAATTTCACTATTCAGAACGATAACGATTCCGAGAATTCACGCATCCCTCATTTCTGGACGGCAACTACGGCGCTGTTCAAGATGTGTTAGGGAGACAATGCGGGGCGCATGAGGAAGTATGGGCATCCTCGTCGGCATGACGAACCCGCCGCCGCCGGCGTGGCGATACGGCCGGCCGTCGCCAGCACGCAGGCCAGCGCCGCGGCGCGCCATCCCCTCTTCATCCACGCGCCTCGAACGCGACGGGTGGATCGCTCAGGCGGGGGCCGATCCCAGCACCTCGACCAGCGACTGCAGGTTGTAGGGCTTGCGCAAGACCACGGCATCCGGCCAGTTGTTGACCTCGCCCTTGCCGGTTGCGAACACGATGCGGATCCCTGGCGCCATGGTCCGGGCCTGGGCGGCCAGCAGGTCGCCGGACATGCCGGGCAGCTGGACGTCGGCGATCAGCACGTCGGGCGTCTCGGCGATCAGCTTGACGGCCTGCTCGGCGTCCACGGCCTCCAGCACCTCGTGGCCCAGGTGGCGCAGCAGCGCCGCGGTGCTGTCGCGGATCTCGTCCTCGTCCTCCACCAGCACGATGCGCAGGCGGCCGTCGCCCGGCGCCGGGATGGCCGCGGCGGGCGCCGGCGCGTGGGCGCGGTTGCGCTGGTTCGCCAGCACCTGGCGGATGCGCCGCGCCAGGCTCTCGCGGGTGTAGGGCTTGCCCAGCAGCTCCACGCCCGGATCGAGGCGGCCGCCGTGCACGATCGAATTCTCCGTGTAGCCCGAGGTGAACAGCACGGCCAGGTTGGGCAGGCGCTCGCGCGCCATGCGCGCCAGTTCCGGGCTGCGCAGCGTGCCGGGCATGACCACGTCGGTAAACAGCACGTCGATCGGCACGCCCGATTCCACCACGGCCAGCGCGCTGGCGGCGTCGGCCGCCTTGAGCACGCGGTAGCCGAGTTCCGTCAGCATCTCCACCACCGTCGTGCGCACCGCCTCGTCGTCCTCGGCCACCAGGATGGTCTCGCTGCCGCCGACCGCGCTCTGCTGCGGCTCCACCGGCGCCAGCGCGTCCTCGGCCGCCGTGGTGCGCGGCAGGTAGATCTTGACCGTGGTGCCCTGGCCCGGCTCGCTGTAGATCTTGACGTGGCCGCCGGACTGCTTGACGAAGCCGTACACCATCGACAGGCCCAGGCCGGTGCCCTTGCCTTCTTCCTTGGTCGAGAAGAACGGCTCGAAGGCCTGGCGCAGCACCTCCGGCGCCATCCCCGTGCCGGTGTCGGTCACGGCCAGCATCACGTACTGGCCCGGCGCCACGTCGGCATGGCTGCGGCAATACAGGTCGTCCAGCACGGCGTTGTGGGCCTCGATGGTCAGCTTGCCGGCGCCGTCCATCGCGTCGCGCGCATTGATCGCCAGGTTCAGCACGGCGTTCTCGACCTGCGCCACGTCGATCGCCGTGTTCCACAGGCCACCGGAAATCACCAGCTCGACCTCGATCTCCTCGCCCAGCGCGCGGCGCAGCATGTCTTCCATGCCCGTCACGACGCGCCCGACCTTGACCACGCGCGGCTCCAGCGGCTGGCGCCGGCCGAACGCCAGCAGGTAGCTGGCCAGCTTGGCGCCCTTCTCGACCGCCAGGCGCGCATTGCCGATCCAGCGCGGCACGTCGTCGCTGCCGGAACTCATCTCGAGCAGCTGCAGGTTGCCCGAAATGATCTGCAGCAGGTTGTTGAAGTCGTGCGCCACGCCGCCCGTCAGCTTGCCGATGGTCTCCATCTTCTGCGACTGCTGCAGCGCCAGCTCGGTGCGGCGGATCTGCTCGGCCTGTTCGCGGTCCACCGTGATGTCGCGCCCGATCGCGTGGATGCCGCCGGCGTCGGGCGACGCCGTCCACGACAGCAGGCACCAGCTGCCGTCCTTGCGGCGGTAGCGGTTCTCGAACTTGTAGACGTAGTGGCCTTCGCTCAGCGACGCCATCTGCATGGCCGTCGCCGCCTGGTCGTCCGGATGCACCAGGTTCAGGAAGTTCTTGCCGACGATGTCGTGCTCGGACCAGCCCAGCAGCGAGCCGAACGCCGGGCTGACCGCATCGACCGTGCCGTCGAACCGCGCCACCAGCATGATGTCGCGCGACAGGCGCCACATGCGGTCGCGCTCGCGCGTGCGCCGGGCGACCTGGGCCTCGAGGTCGGCATTCAGCGTGCCCAGGCGCTCGGCCGTCACCTTCTGGTCCTCGATGTCGGTATTGGTGCCGATCCAGCGCACCACCTCGCCGTCCTCGCCGCGCAGCGCGACCGCGCGCGCCAGGTGCCAGCGATAGCGGCCGTCCTGCCCGCGCAGGCGGAACTCCACCTGGTAGGGCGCGCCCGAGGCGATCGCGATGGCCCAGCCGGTCTCGGCGCCGGCCCGGTCGTCCGGATGCACGATGGCAGTCCAGCCGATGCCGGCCAGTTCGGCCAGCCCCAGGCCGCTGTACACGTAGACGTGGTCGTTGAACCAGTCCAGCTTGCCGTCGGCGCAGGCGGTCCACACCTGGTGCGGCATCGCCTGCGCGAAGGTACGGAACTTGGCCTCGCTCTCGCGCAGCCCCGCTTCGGCCACCACGCGCTCGGTGACGTCGCTGCCCTGCACGAACACGCCGAACACGGCGCCGTCCTCGCCGCGCAGCGGCTGGTACACATAGTCCAGGTAATGCAGGCGGCGCACGGCGTCGGCGCCGGCCAGCCAGGTCGGATGCGCCGTGGCCATGTGCGCGGCGCCGCTGCGGTAGACCCGGTCGAGCACCTCGACGAAGCCCTGCGGCACGGCCTCGGGCAAGGCCTCGCGCAGCGGCCTGCCGACCACGTCGCGCCCGCCCACCAGCTGCACATAGGCCGCATTGGCGGAGCCGAACACGTGGTCCGGCCCGGTCAGCAGCGCCATGAAGCCCGGCGCCTGTTCGAACATCGCCTGCAGGCGCGCATGCTCGCCGCTGGCGCGGCGCTCGGCGCGCACCTTGCCGGTCGTCTCGACGACCACGGCCAGCACGCCCAGCGGGACGCCGTCGGCGCCGACGATGGGCGAGTAATCGAGGTCGAACCACGCCTGCTCCGGGTCGCCGTTGCGCTGCAGCGTGAATTCCTGGTCCTGGAACACGCGCGTCCCGCCGGCCAGCACCGCGCGCAGCACGCTGTCGTTGAATTCGGCGACCTCGGGCCATTCCTCGCGCACCCGGCCGCCGAAGCTGCGCGGGTGGCGCGCGCCGGCGATGCGGGCATACCCGGCGTTGTAGATCATGATGCCGTCCATGCCCCACATGGTCACCATCGGCACCGGCGAGCGCAGCACCAGGTCGACCGCCGCGCGCATCGCCGGGGCCCAGCGGTCGACCGGACCGACGGCGGTCGCGCCCCAATCGTGGCGGTCCGCCAGTTCACCGAGTTCGCCGGCGGCGCCAAAGGTCACGGCGGGAGCTGCACCCTGTGTCAACATCTTGTCAATATGCCCATGTTCTTGTAAAGCGGAAATTGTAATCCGGTTTTACCATTCTGCGAATACGATTCGCGCACCGGCCGGGCGATGTGCTTGGCCACGATCCCCGCCAGCCCCGCCGCGCCCCCGGCTGCCCCGGCCGCCAGCGGACGGCCGCCGGATTCGATTGGCGCAAACCGTCCACGCACGCTGCGCCGCATGCTACCGTCAGGACCCGATGCCTGCTCGCGCGCCGGCGGCGATCCCGCATGCGCATGCTGCTTAGCAGCAGAAAAATAGTTACCGGGAACTCCCGTGCGGGCACTTTCCGGAATTAATATGTTTTCTGCCGCACATACCTTACCAAGGGGAAGCGTACCTATGAGCCAGAGTCAACCTCTGTCGCTGCACGTCCCGGAGCCTACCGGCCGCCCGGGTTGCCAGACCGACTTTTCGTATTTGGACATCAGCCCCGCGGGCGCCGTCCCGCGTCCGCCCATCGACGTGCGCTACCAGGACACGGCGGCGCATGCCACCGGCCTGATCCGCGTGCTCGCCGACGACGGCAGCGCCGTCGGGCCGTGGGACCCGCGCCTCGGGCGCGAGCAACTGCGCTTCGGCCTGCGCACCATGATGAAGACGCGCATCTTCGACGCGCGCATGGTGATCGCCCAGCGCCAGAAGAAGCTGTCGTTCTACATGACCTGCCTGGGCGAGGAAGCCATCGGCACCGCGCACGCGCTGGCCCTGAAGGACGGCGACATGTGCTTTCCCACCTACCGCCAGCAGAGCCTGCTGATGGCGCGCGACTACCCGATGGTGGACATGGTCTGCCAGCTGCTGTCGAACGAGCGCGACCCGCTCAAGGGGCGCCAGCTGCCCGTCATGTACTCGGTCAAGAAGGACGGGTTCTTCACGATTTCCGGCAACCTCGCGACCCAGATCCCGCAGGCCGTGGGCTGGGCGATGGCCTCGGCCATCAAGGGCGACACGAAGATCGCGTCCGGCTGGATCGGCGACGGCGCCACCGCCGAGAGCGATTTCCACACGGGCCTCACGTTCGCCCACGTGTACCGCGCGCCGGTCATCCTGAACGTCGTCAACAACCAGTGGGCCATCTCGACCTTCCAGGCCATCGCCGGCGGCGAGAGCGTCAGCTTCGCGGCGCGCGGCGTGGGCGCCGGCATCGCCTCGCTGCGCGTGGACGGCAACGACTTCCTGGCCGTGTACGCCGCCTCCTGCTGGGCCGCCGAGCGCGCCCGCGCCAACCTGGGTCCCACGCTGATCGAGTGGGTGACCTACCGCGCCGGGCCGCACTCGACGTCCGACGACCCGTCGCGCTACCGCCCGGCCGACGAATGGAACCAGTTCCCGCTGGGCGACCCGATCGCGCGGCTGCGGCGCCACCTGACGCTGCTGGGCTGGTGGTCCGACGCCGAGCACGAGGCCGTGCAGGCCGAACTGGAAGCCGAAGTGCTGGCCGCGCAGAAGGAAGCGGAACGCCACGGCACGCTGATCGACGGCCGCGTGCCGAGCGCCGCATCGATGTTCGAGGACGTCTACAAGGACATGCCCGAACACCTGCGCCGGCAGCGCCAACAACTGGGAGTATGAGGTGATGCGCGATATCGACAAGACCACGGCCGCGGACGCCGCGCGCGCCGCGGACGACAGGAAGACGGCGCCGATGACCATGATCCAGGCGCTGCGCTCGGCCATGGACGTGATGCTGGGGCGCGACGACGACGTGGTGGTGTACGGCCAGGACGTCGGCTATTTCGGCGGCGTGTTCCGCGTCACCGACGGCCTGCAGGCTCGCTACGGCAAGCAGCGCGTGTTCGACGCGCCGATCTCGGAAGGCGGCATCGTCGGCACCGCCGTCGGCATGGCCGCCTACGGCCTGCGGCCGGTGGTCGAGATCCAGTTCGCCGACTATTTCTATCCGGCCACCGACCAGATCGTGTCCGAGGCGGCGCGCCTGCGCTACCGCTCGGCCGGCGACTTCACCGCGCCGCTGACCATCCGCATGCCCTGCGGCGGCGGCATCTACGGCGGCCAGACCCACAGCCAGAGCCCGGAAGCCTTCTTCACCCACGTGTGCGGCCTGCGCACGGTGATGCCGTCGAATCCCTACGACGCCAAGGGCCTCCTGATCGCCGCGATCGAGAACGACGACCCGGTGATCTTCCTGGAACCCAAGCGCCTGTACAACGGCCCGTTCGACGGCCACCACGACCGCCCGGTCGTGTCCTGGTCCAAGCACCCGCTGGGCGAGGTGCCGGAGGGGCACTACACGGTCCCGCTGGACAAGGCGGCGGTGTTCCGCCCCGGCAGCGACCTGACGGTGCTCGCCTACGGCACCATGGTCTGGGTGGCGGAGGCGGCGGCGCGCGAGACCGGCGTCGACGCCGAGATCGTCGACCTGCGCACGCTGTGGCCGCTGGACCTCGACACCGTGGTCGCATCGGTGAAGAAGACCGGGCGCTGCGTGATCGTGCACGAGGCGACGCGCACCAGCGGCTTCGGCGCCGAGCTGGCGGCCCTGGTGCAGGAGCACTGTTTCTACGAGCTGGAAGCGCCGATCGAGCGCGTGGCCGGCTGGGACACGCCGTATCCGCACGCCCAGGAATGGGCGTATTTCCCCGGCCCGGACCGGGTCGGGGCGGCATTCAAGCGCGCGATGGAGGGTTGAAGATGGGGCACTACGTCATCAAGATGCCCGACCTGGGCGAGGGTATCGCGGAAGTGGAAGTGGTCGCCTGGCGCGTGCAGCCGGGCGACAGCGTCAAGGAAGACCAGGTGCTGGCCGACGTCATGACCGACAAGGCCACCGTCGAGATCCCGTCGCCGGTGCACGGCACCGTGCTCGGCCTGGGCGGCGGCATCGGCGAGTCGCTGGCCGTGGGCGCGGAACTGATCCGGCTCGAGGTCGAGGGCGCGGGCAACGTCGCCGCCGGCGCCAGGGCAAGCCAGCAGGCCCCTGCGGTGGCCACCGCAGCGGACGCGCCCGCGGACGGGCAGGCCGCCGCGGCCGCCGACGAAGCGCCGGACGTCGCCCACGGCTTCGTCCCGGAACCGGCGCGCGTCGCGCAGGCCGCCGCCAGCGTCGCCCATGCGGCGCCGGCGCCGCAGGCGCCGCAGACGCCACAGGCGCGCCCCGCGGCCCGGACCGGGCAACCCACGCAACCCACCGGCCGCGCCGCCGGGGACAGGCCCCTGGCCGCCCCCGCCGTGCGCAAGCGTGCCTGGGACCTGGGCATCGAACTGCAGTACGTGGCCGGCAGCGGCCCGGCCGGGCGCGTCACGCACGCCGACCTCGATGCCCATCTCGCCGGGCGCGGCGCCGCGCCGCGCGGGCACGGGCATGGGCATGGGGATGGCCGCTACGCCGAACGCGAGGGCGAAGAGGCCGCGCCGCTGATCGGCCTGCGCCGCAAGATCGCCGAGAAGATGCAGCTGGCCAAGCGCCAGATCCCGCACTTCACCTACGTCGAGGAGGTCGACGTGACCGAGATCGAGGCCCTGCGCGCCCAGCTGAACGCGCGCTACGGCGAGGAGCGCGGCCGCATCACCCTGCTGCCGCTGCTGATGCGCGCCGTCGTGCTGGCCGTGCGCCGCTTCCCCGAGGTGAACGCGCGCTACGACGACGCGGCGAACGTCGTCACCCGCTACCAGCCGGTCCACATCGGCATCGCCACCCAGACCGACGCCGGCCTGATGGTGCCCGTGGTGCGCCACGCCGAGGCGCGCGACCCGTGGGCCAGCGCCGCCGAGATCGCGCGCCTGGCCGAGGCGGCGCGCACCGGCAAGTGCGCGCGCGACGAGCTGTCCGGCTCGACCATCACGATCACCAGCCTGGGCGCGCTGGGCGGCATCGTCAGCACGCCGGTGATCAACCATCCGGAGGTGGCCATCGTCGGGGTCAACCGCATCGTCGAACGGCCCGTGGTGCGCAATGGCGGCATGGTGGCGCGCAAGCTGATGAACCTGTCGTCCTCGTTCGACCACCGCGTCATCGACGGCATGGTGGCGGCCGAGTTCATCCAGGCGATCCGGGGCTACCTGGAAAGCCCGGCGATCCTGTTCGTGGAGTAAGCGATGGCAACCAACGACTCCACGACCCTCCTCATCCTCGGCGGCGGGCCCGGCGGCTACGTGGCCGCCATCCGCGCCGGCCAGCTGGGCGTGCCGACCGTGCTGGTCGAAGCGGGCCAGCTGGGCGGCACCTGCCTGAACATCGGCTGCATCCCGTCCAAGGCGCTGATCCACGCGGCCGAGGCATTCCACGTTGCCTGCTCGCACGCCGGCGACTCCGTGCTGGGCATCCGCGCCGGCGCGCCCTCGATCGACATCGCCCGCACGGTGGCCTGGAAGGATGGCATCGTGCACAAGCTCACCGGCGGCGTCGGCGCGCTGCTGCGCAAGAACGGCGTGCGCGTCGTCCGCGGCATGGCGCGCATCCTCGACGGCAAGACGGTCGAGGTGGCGCCGGCCGACGGCGGCGAACCGATGCGCATCGGCTGCGAGCACCTGCTGCTGGCCACGGGCTCGCGTCCGGTCGAACTGCCGTTCCTGCCGTTCGGCGGCGCCGTCGTCTCCAGTACCGAGGCGCTGGCGCCCGCCGCCATCCCGCAGCACCTGGTGGTGGTCGGCGCCGGCTACATCGGCCTGGAACTGGGCACCGCCTACCGCAAGCTGGGCGCACGCGTCACCGTGGTCGAGGCGGCCGGACGCGTGCTGCCGGCCTACGACGAGGAACTGGCGCGCCCGGTCGCGGCGAGCCTGAAGCGCCTGGGCATCGCCGTGCACCTCGAGTCCAGCGTGCTCGGCCCGCTCGAGGGCGGCGGCGTGCGCATGCGCAATGGCGGCGGCGAGGAAACCGGCATCGCGGCCGACCGCGTGCTGGTGGCGGTCGGCCGCCGCCCGCACACGCAGGGCTATGGCCTGGAAAGCCTGCTGCTCGACATGCACGGCAAGGCGGTCCGGATCGACAACCAGTGCCGCACGTCGATGCGCAACGTCTGGGCCATCGGCGACGTGGCGGGCGAGCCGATGCTGGCGCACCGTGCGATGGCCCAGGGCGAGATGGTGGCCGAGATCGTGGCGGGCAAGCGCCGGCGCTTCGTCCCGGCGGCGATTCCGGCCGTCTGCTTCACCGATCCCGAGGTCGTCGTGGTCGGCCACGCGCCGCAGGATGCCGCGCGCCTGGGGCTGGACGTCGTCAGCGCCAGCTTCCCCTTCGCCGCCAACGGCCGCGCCATGACCATCGAGGGCACCGACGGCTTCGTGCGCGTGGTGGCGCGCAAGGCGGACCACGTCATCGTCGGCTGGCAGGCCGTGGGACGGGGCGTGTCGGAACTGTCGACGGCGTTCGTGCAGTCGATCGAGATGGGCGCCCAGCTCGAGGACGTGGCCGGCACCATCCACGCCCACCCGACGCTGGGCGAGGCGGTGCAGGAAGCGGCGCTGCGCGCGCTGGGGCACGCGCTGCACATTTGAAGACCGCGGGAACGGCGCCATCGTCGCGCCTGCAGTATCGCCTTCGTACCGGCGTAGGCCGGGACGCGACGGCTGGCGGTGCGGCCGATCTGCACGATGTCGTCCGCGGAGCCTGTGCCGGGGCGGCGTGGCCCTGACAGGCCATGCCGTCCGGCCCGAAGGCCGGCCTATCGCCGGCCGGCTACCGGCCCGCCACTCAACCCCTGCCCGCCCGCTACCCGGCCCGCCAAGGACGCACCACGGCCCCACGCAAGAGCGGGCGGACGCGCCGTCCCCGGCCCGTCCGCCCGCTCCGCGCATCGCCCGCCGTGGTGCCGCGGGATGCGCCCCCGATCCCTGGAGGATCGTCCAGTCGCGCCGGCGCGGCCGCACACGCTGCGGCCGGCCGCCGCCTCAGTCGCGCTTGCGCGCGCCGTCGTCCGCCGACTGCCGGCTGCCGGCATTGCCGGTGCTCAGGCTGCCGATGCCACCCATGCCGGTCTGCAGTTCGCCGGCCTCGCCGCCGACATAGCCGTCGCCGCGGTCGCGCTGCGAGCCGTCGGACAGCAGGTCGTCGGTGCGGCCGGACTGGCGGTTGCCGCCCGGGTCGGACGGGGTGTCGATGCCGCCGCCGTCGCGGCCATCGCGATTAGCGGCGCGCTCGCCCGACATGCGGCCGACGTCGCCGGTGCCGCCCGCGCCCAGCGTGCCCGCGGAGCTGGCGCCATCCTTCGTCACTTGTTCATAGGTGCGGCCCTGCTGCTTGTTGTCGTCTGCCATCGTATCCTCCTGTCGTGATTCCATGGAATCATCATAGCGGGATGGCGGACGGCGGCAATCGGCATGCGCCCGGCGACCATGTAGGACATGTCGGGCGTGGCATTGGTCCGAAGAAACTCGCCGCCGTCGCCGTGCGGCGATCTATGCTATAAGTGCAAGTTGCCTGCCGGACAAGCCGGCAGGGCGTTAGAAACATGCGAGAGAATCGAATGAGCGAACCTTCCATCCTGGTGATCTATGCGCACCCAGCGCCGCAGCGCTCGCCAGTCAACCGCCGCCTCGTGGAGGAAGCGCGCGCCGTGCCCGGCGTGCGCGTGCAGGACCTGTACGAACTCTATCCCGACTTCGACATCGACGGCGAAACCGAGCACGCGCTGCTGGCCGCCGCGCACCTGGTCGTGTTCCTGCATCCGTTCCGCTGGTACGGCATGCCGTCGATGCTGAAGGAATGGATGGAGGTCGTGCTGCAGCCGGGCTGGGCCTACGGCAAGGGCGAGTGCGCGCTGCGCGGCAAGGGCTACTGGCTGGTGACGACGACCGGCAGCGGTCCCGAGGCCTACCGCCCCGGCGGCCTGCACGGCCGCCCGTTCGCCGACTTCCTGGCGCCATTCGAGCAGACCGCGGCCCTGTGCGGCATGGACTGGATCGAGCCGCTGGTCATGCACGGCGCCGCGCGCGCCGATGCCGCCGCCATCGACGCCCACGCGGCGGAATTCCGCCGGCGCCTGGCGGGGTATGCCGGCATGGCGCTGGCCGCCGCCACGCCCTACCTCGGGGAGGCATGAGGATGGAACACAACCTGCTCTTCAACGCCATGATCTACCTGGGCGCGGCCGTCCTGGTCGTGCCCTTCGCCAAGCGCTTCGGCCTGGGCGCCGTGCTGGGCTACCTGCTGGCCGGCATCCTGATCGGCCCCTACGGTTTCCGGCTGATCAGCGAGGTCGAGGATGCGCTGCACTTCGCCGAATTCGGCGTGGTGCTGCTGCTGTTCCTGATCGGCCTCGAGCTGGAGCCGAGTCGCCTGTGGGCGCTGCGCCGTCCCATCTTCGGCTGGGGCGGCGCGCAGGTGCTGGGCGTGGCCGCTGGCCTGTTCGGCGCCGCGCTGGCGCTGGGCGTCGACTGGAAGGTGGGCCTGATCGCCGGCCTGGGCCTGTCACTGTCGTCCACCGCCATCGCGCTGGCTTCGATGGAGGAGCGCAACCTGATGGCCACGCCGGCCGGCCAGGCCAGCTTCTCGATCCTGCTGTTCCAGGACATCGCGGCGATCCCGATGATCGCGATCGTGCCGCTGCTCGGCATTCCGGAGGAAGCGGGCGGCGGCGGCAATGCCTGGCAGGCCGTGCTCAAGGTAGTAGTGGTGCTGGCCGGCCTGATCGTGGCCGGCCGTTTCCTGCTGCGCCCCCTGCTGCGCTTCATCGCCAAGACCGACGCGCGCGAGATCTTCACCGCGTTCGCGCTGCTGATGGTCATCGCCATCTCGCTGCTGATGCAGTGGGTCGGCGTGTCGATGGCGCTGGGCGCCTTCATGGCCGGCGTGCTGCTGGCCGACTCGGAATACCGCCATGCGCTGGAAACCGACCTGGAACCGTTCAAGGGCCTGCTGCTCGGCCTGTTCTTCATCGCCGTCGGCATGTCGGTCGACTTCGCCGTGTTCCTGGCCCAGCCGGGCCTGATCCTCGGCCTGGTGCTCGCGTTCCAGGTCATCAAGATCGCCCTGCTCTACGCGCTGAGCCGGGGGTTCGGCATCGCCCGCGGCCAGCACCTGCAGTTCGCGCTGCTGCTGTCGCAGGGCGGCGAATTCGCCTTCGTCGTGTTCGGCGCGGCCGCCACCGCGCGCGTGTTCTCGCCGGACGTCGCCTCGATCCTGGTCGTGGTGGTGGCGCTGTCGATGGTCGTCACGCCGCTGGCGCTGATGCTGTACGACCGCACCCAGGCCTGGCGCCAGCGCGAACGCAAGGGCGGCAAGAAGAAAGCCGACGCCATCGAGCCGAACGAGGACCACGTGATCATCGCCGGCTTCGGCCGCTTCGGCCAGATCGTCGGCCGCTTCCTGCACGCCAACCACGTGCGCCTGACGGTGCTCGACCACGACCCCGACCAGATCGAGGTGCTGCGCCACTTCGGCTTCAAGGTGTTCTACGGCGACGCCACCCGCCCCGACCTGCTGCGCGCCGCCGGCGCCGCCAAGGCGCGCGCCGTGGTTGTGGCGATCGACGACATCGAGGACAGCCTGGCGCTGGTCGACGCGGTGCGCCGCGACCACCCCGGCCTGCCGATCTTCGCGCGCGCCCGCAACGTCACCCACTACTACCAGCTGATGGACCGCGGCGTGACGATGATCGAGCGCGAGACCTACGAGGCCGCGCTGAAGCTGGGCCGCACCGTCCTCTCCGACGGCCTGGGCCAGAGCGCGTACCGCACGCGCCAGGCGGCCAACCGCTTCCGCCGCCACAACAAGCAGAGCCTGGAGGCCGTCTACCCGTACTACAAGGACCGCGAGACCTTCGTGTCGCTGACCAAGCAGGCGCGCGAGGAGCTCGAAGCGATGATCGCGCGCGACCGCCGCACGGCCGAGGAGGAACGGACGCACTACTGGGATTGACGCGCGGCCGGGGGCGGCGGCGCGACGCCGCGCGGACGGCGGCGGCGCACCGGCCGGACCACGGACTTGCGTTCGCCGCCCCGCTCGGGCATCCTTGGCGACTTTTCCCCCAACCGCCCCGCCCATGAGTCAACCCACCACGCCCGCCACAGGTCCCCGCTGGGGCCTGGCCATCGACACCGAGCGCTGCATCGGCTGCCACGCCTGCTCGGTCGCCTGCAAGGTCGAGAACACCGTCTACCTCGGCATGTTCCGCACCAAGGTCTACTACCACGACTTCCACGGCCCGGACGCCGCCGGCAGGACCGCGCCGCGGCGCGCCTTCCTCCCCACGCTGTGCATGCAGTGCGAGGATGCGCCCTGCCTGAAGGCCTGCCCGACCGAGTCGATCCGGCGCGACGCCGACGGCGTGGTGCGCATCGACGTCGACAGCTGCGACCGTTCGCGCGACTGCATCGCCGCCTGCCCCTACGGCGCGATCCACATCGATCCGGTCGCCCAGGTGGCCGACAAGTGCGACCTGTGCAGCCATCGCCTGGAAGCGGGCATGCAGCCGGCCTGCGTGGAAGCCTGCCCGGCCGACGTGTTCGCGTTCGGCGACCTGGACGATCCGGGCAGCCCGATCCGCCGCTTCCAGGCCCGGCACGGCAAGGAACTCGCGGTGCTCAAGCCCGAGGAAGGCACGCGTCCGGCCGTGCAGTACCGCGGCATCGGCACGGTGGTGCCGCGCGCGGTCGAGCGCAAGCTCCCGAAGGGCCGCAACCACGACCCGTTCACCTACGAGATCGACACCTGGTCCGAACTGCGCGCCGACTACGGCACCGTGGTCGGCAAGGCCAAGGGAGGCGCATGATGGAACGCCGCCGCTTCATCAAGTCCGGCCTGGGCGCCCTGGCCACGCTCGCCGTCGGCGAGACGATCCTGCTGGCCCCGGGCGACGCCGCGGCCGAGGTGCCCGACCCGCTCAACTACGCCGTCGACGCCGACGGCAAGGCGCGCAAGGTGCGTCCCGACTACCGCCGCGCCACGATGGTCAAGAGCGTCTGCCTGAACTGCTCGACCGTGTGCGGCATCGAGGGCTTCGTCCAGGACGGCAAGGTCGTCAAGATCCGCGGCAATCCGCTCGATCCCAACCTCGGCAACTTCATGACCTGCGCCAAGGGCCAGAGCGGCCCCACGATCAACACCTACCCGGAACGCCTGCTGTATCCGCTCAAGCGCGTCGGCAAGCGCGGGGAAGGCCTGTGGAAGCGCATCACCTGGGACGAGGCCTATGCCGACATCGCCGCGCGCATCCGCCGGTGCATCGACGACGGCCACCCCGAGCGCGTGGGCATCCACCAGGGCCGCTCGCGCTACGAGTCGGAGGTCACGCGCTTCCTGAACGCGGTCGGCTCGCCGGTGCTGCTGAACCACCGCGCCCTGTGCTCCTCGAACAAGCGCGCCGCCAACTACGTGAGCCTGGGCGAGACCGACTGGGAATCGATCGACGCCGAGCGCTGCCGCTACTTCCTGAACTTCGGCGCCAACTTCTTCGAGGCGCACCAGGGCGGGCTGCACCTGGCCAAGCGCGTCGTCAAGGCCCGCTTCGACCACGGCGCCAAGCTGGTCACCTTCGACGTGCGCATGTCGAACACGGCCGGGCGCAGCGACGAATGGTTCCGCCCGATGCCCGGCACCGAGGGCGCCATCGCGCTGGCGATGGCGCACGTGATCCTGCGCGAGAACCTGCACGACCGCGCCTTCGTCGCCGACTTCGTCCAGCCCGGCGAGGCGCAGCTGCGCGCGTGGCTGGCCGGCTACACGCCGGCCTGGGCCGAGGGCGTGTCGGGCATGGCGGCGGCGGACATCGAGCGCATCGCCATCGAGTTCGCGTCCGCGCGCCCGGCCGCCGCGGCCTTCAGCAACCGCGGCACCGGCGCCCACTACAACGGCTTCAACGCCGAACGCGCGGTGGTGATGCTCAACGCCCTGGTCGGCAGCGTCGGCCGCCCGGGCGGCTATTGCTACGGGCTGGACGAGAAGCTGTCGCCGTCGCGCTACCCGGTGCCGCAGCCGGAGCCGCCGAAAGTGACGATCCGCACCGACCTGGAAGACCCGCCGGAATGGCCGCTGGCCAACCGCTGGCAGAAGATGAAGGTCGGCCAGGTGGTGTTCGACTACCTGAAGCAGGGCCGCGCGCGCCTCGACGTCTACCTCAGCTACACCATCGCCGCCCCGATGACCTGGCCGGAAGGCCGCACCACGGCCGTCGAGGTGCTGCGCGACGAGACGCTGCTGCCGTTCCACGCCTGCTCGGACATCGTGTATTCGGAAATGGCCCACTACGCGGACCTGATCCTTCCCGACGCCACCTACCTGGAGCGCTGGGGCATGGACATCCGCAACAACCTCGAGCTGCAGCACTACGTGATGCTGCGCCAGCCGATGGTGCCGCCGCCGGGCGAGGCCGTGTCCTTCCCCGACGTGCTGTTCAACGTCGGCCGCCGCCTGGGACCGGAGCAGGCCCGCTACTTCGCCTTCGGCAGCCACGAGGACTACGTGCGCGTGCAGTGCTCGAAGCTGCCGACCACGGGGCCGGACGGGCGCCGCTTCGCCGACGGCTTCGCCTACCTGCGCCACTACGGCGTGCACGTCGACACCAGCCAGCCCAAGGCCTACGAGGTGTTCCGGCGCAAGCTCGGCGCCGCCCAGCTGGAAGGCGCCCGCATCGATGCCGCCAGCGGCCGCGTGCTGAAGGCCGACAAGCCGGGCGCCAAGGAAAAGGCCATCGGCCTGGTGGTGCGCGGCGAGGCGCTGCGCGGCTTCGCCACGCCGTCGCGGCGCTTCGAGATCCACGCCCCCGAAGTGGCGCAGGTGGCGGCCGCCGCCGGCATGCGCGACGACGGCCTGCCCGCCTACCGCCCGGTGCCTGGCCTCGACCGGCTGGCCGACGACCGCTTCGTGCTGACCTCGTTCAAGTGGAACGTCCACACCCAGGGCCGCACGGCGACGCAGAAATACCTCGCCGAGATCGTGCACGACAACCCGATGTGGATCCACCCCAGCGCGGCCGCGCGCATCGGCGTCAAGTCCGGCGACCTGGTCGAGCTGACCACCTACCGACCCCGTTCGGGCGACGCGGGCGACCGCGCGTTCAAGGCGGCGGACGGCAGCGCGGACGCCGTCGTGGGACGCGCGCGCATCCGCGTGTTCGTCACCGACGGCATCCACCCGAAGGTGCTGGCCGTGTCGAACTCGCTGGGCTGGAAGCATGGCGGGCGCGCCGCGCTGGGGCGCAACGGCGAGCGCGACAAGGCATTGGCCGGCGTTCGCCAGGACGGCATGCGCGCCGGCCTGGGCGCGGCGCCCCGGCTGGACGACCTGCGCAATGGCGTGTGGTGGGACGAACGCAACGGCGGACGCGGCAACGGCGTCAACGTCAACGCGATCCTGCCCGTCAATCCGGGCCCGCTGGTCGGCATGCAGTCGTGGTTCGACACCGTGTGCAGCGTGCGCAAGGTGTGATCGCGCGCCCGCGCCGGCCGTGCCGCCGAGGCTACGGGGGCGGCCGGCTGGCCGCGCGCCGCGCTACGCCACCTTGCGCCGCGGCCGTCCCCCCAGCGCGCCGCGGCCGCGCCGCTCGACGCCGGGCGGCCCCGCCGGCGGCGCGGCCGGCGGGGTCGGCGACGGATCCGCCGGCCCCCCTTCGTCGCCCGGCGCCGGCTGGCGCTCGCCGGGGTAGCTGATCACTTCCGCCGTGTCGCCCACGCGCGTCCACTCGGCCGGGAAATCGGGGCCGCGCCGCTCCAGCCAGCGCTGGGCGTGGCCGAGGGGGTCGAGGTGCCAGTCGTGGCGCTGGGCGTCGGGGCCGCGCGTGGCCTTCGCCAGCGCGTCGATCGGCGCCTTGGGCACCCGGGCCTCGGTCAGCAGGCCGTTCTTCTCGAGGAAGGTGTCGGTCAGCTGGGTGTAGCAGAACCCGGACAGCGGGTGGCAGCGGTGGATCGCGGCCATCAGCTCCTGGTAGCGCTCCAGCAGCGCCGCGCCGGTGCGCACCGTCGAGTAGCCCCAGCCGGGTTCCTCGCCGCCCCGGATCATCGCGATGCCGCCGAACTCGGACAGGAACAGCGGCCTGCCCAGCCCCGAGAAGCCGTCGATGACCAGCCGGCGCCGGTCCGGCTGCACGTGTTCCAGCGTGTAGGCGACGGCGGCGCGGCTGCCGTAGCGCTCCAGCAGCACGTTCGGGTCCTGCGCATAGTCGTGCACCGAGACGAAGTCGCCGCAGGGCATCTCCCAGCCGTCGTTGCCGACCACCGGCCGGCTGCCGTCCAGCGCGCGCGTCATGTGGTACAGCGCGCGCACGAAGTCGACCTGGCGCGGATCGTTCATCAGTTCCGGCACGCCCCACGACTCGTTGGTCGGCACCCAGGCCACGATGCAGGGGTGCGAGACGTCGCGCTCGACCAGCTCCTTCCATTCCTCAAGCACGCCGTGCACGGTCTGGCTGGAAAAGCCGTAGGCCGAGGGCATCTCGCCCCAGACGCACAGGCCCAGCACGTCGCACCAGTAGAGCCAGCGCGGGTCTTCCGACTTCTGGTGCTTGCGCACGCCGTTGAAGCCGAGCCGCTTGATCAGCAGGACGTCCTGGCGCAGCTGGTCGCTCGACGCCACCATCAGGCTGTCCGGCCAGTAGCCCTGGTCGAGCACCATGCGCAGGAAATACGGCCGGCTGTTGAGCGTGAAGCGGTCGCCCTGCACGCCGACGGTGCGCAGCGCCGTATAGCTCTGCACGCTGTCGATCGGGGTGCCGTCGGCGCCGCGGATCTCGATCTCGGCGTCGATCAGCTGCGGACTCTCCGGACTCCACATCCACAGCGCGCGGGCGTCGTCGATGCCCGGGTCGGGCAGCTGGAAGATGCGCGACAGCCGCGGCCCGGTCAGCAGGCAGCGGTCGTTGACGAGCAGGCGTCCGCCGAGGCGCAGCGTGACGTTGGCCATGCCCCCGTCGGGCACGTGGGCGACGTCGGCGTCGAGCCGCACCTGCCAGGCGGCGACGTCGGCGGTCCAGCGCAGCCGGGTCACGTGCGAGCGCGGCAGCTTCTCGATCCAGACGGTGCGCCAGATGCCGCTGGTGCGCGGATACCAGATCTTGTGCGGCTCCGGTTCCCAGTCCATCTTGCCGCGCGCCTTGTGCATGTCCTGCGGGTCGTCGTCGGCCTGGACGGCCACTTCCAGGCAGGAGCCCTCGAGGAAGCGGGTGGCGTCGACCTCGAACGGGCTGTGGCCGCCGCTGTGCTCGGCGGCGAAGCGGCCGTTGATCCAGATCCGGGCGCGGTAGTTGACGGCGCCGAAGTGCAGCACCAGGCGCTCGTCCTGGCCGGGCGTCATGGAGGGATCGAGCTGGACGACGCGCCGGTACCAGACGCGGCGCCGGAACGCATTGTCATGGATGCCGCTGGCGCGCGCCTCTGGCGGATACGGGACGATGATGGTGCGGTCGAACGGCACGTCGGACGGCTCGACGTGGCGGGCATCGTCGTCGAGCATGGCCTGCCAGGGGCCGTCCAGGCTGCGCCAGGCGGCGCGGCGCAGTTGCGGGCGGGGATATTCCACGTTGGCTGCTCCTCGGCGCCGCATGGGCGCCTGCTATGTGCGACATACTCTATGGGTGGCCCGCGCCGCTGGCAAGCCCTGCGCCGTAGCAATTTGTAAGCGTATGTTCAATGCGACAAACGCGCGTCGGTCACACCTGCCGGCATCCCCGCGCGGCCCGCCCGGCGCGGCGCCCCGTGGATACGGAACAACGGCGCGCCCGGCGGGCGCGGATCCCCGTGCCTTCCCCGGCGCGGCGGCGGGCGCTCTGGTATCATGACGTCCTTCATGGTTTCGATACCGAGCGACTCGACGATGCATCCGAACAAGCCCTCGCGGCGCCTGGCCGCCCTGCTGCTGGCCGGCGCCGTGGGCGCCGCCGTGCCGGCCGCGGCGAAGGACGTGGTGCTGCGCCCCTGGCCCGCCGCCCAGGCCACGCCCGCGCTGGCGCTGGCGGACCTGGACGGCAAGCCCTGGACGCTGGCGCAGCTGCGCGGCAAGGTCGTCGTCGTGAACTTCTGGGCCAGCTGGTGCGGCCCCTGCGTGGCCGAACTGCCCGTGCTGGGCGCGCTGGCCCGCAGGGAGGGCCTGGCCGTCGTCGGCGTCAACTACAAGGAAGGCCTGCCGGCCATCCGCGCCTTCACCGGCGCGCAGCCCATCCCGTATCCGGTGCTGCGCGACCGCGACGGGTCCGCCTTCAAGCAGTGGAGCCCGGGCGTGATGCCGACGACGATCCTGGTCGACCGCCAGGGCCGCGCGCGCTGGCGCACCGTGGGCGAGATCCCGCCGGACGATGTCCGGCTGGGCCGGGCCATCGACGCGCTGCTGGCCGAGCCGAGCGAGGCGGGCAAGGCGGACCATGAAACCTCCATCCAACACTGATAACAAAGGGATTACCTGACATGCAAGACACCAAAACGACCATCCTGCGCCGCTCCCTGCTCAAGGCCGCCGGCGGCGCCCTGCTCGCCGGCGCGCTGCCGCGCACCGTGCTGGCCCAGGACCAGGCGCGCCCGTTCGCGCCGCACCCGGGCGACTGGAAGGGCTACGAGGTGGTCACCAAGGTGAACCTGCAGAACCCCACGGGCGCCTCCACCGTGTGGGTGCCGCTGCCGTCGATCGACACCGAATGGCAGCGCACGCTGTCGAACAACTGGTCGGGCAATGCGAAGTCGATGAAGGTGGCGACCGACGCGCGTTACGGCGCCAAGTACCTGGTGGCGCAGTTCGACGCCGGCGTCGTGCCGGCGCTGGAAGTCGTGTCGCGCATCCAGACCCGCGACCGCGCCGAGGACTGGAAGCGCGCCGCCCCGGCCGACCTGACGAAGGAAGACCTGGCCCTGTGGCTGCGCCCGACCGACCTGATGCCGCTCGACGGCATCGTGCTCAAGACCGCCAACCAGATCGTCGCCGGCGCCCGCACCGACGAGGACAAGGCCCAGCGCATCTACGACTGGATCGTGCTGAACACGTTCCGCGAGCCGAAGGTGAAGGGCTGCGGCATCGGCGACATCAAGACGATGCTGGAAACGGCCAACCTGAGCGGCAAGTGCGCCGACCTGAACGGCCTGTTCGTGGGCCTGTGCCGCGCCGTCGGCCTGCCGGCGCGCGACGTCTACGGCATCCGCGTGGCGCCCAGCGCCTTCCCGTACAAGGAACTGGGCGGCAAGCCGGCCGCCCTGCAGGGCGCCCAGCACTGCCGCGCCGAGGTGTACCTGAAGCGCCACGGCTGGGTCGCGATGGACCCGGCCGACGTGGCCAAGGTGATGCGCCAGGAAACCAGCGAATGGATCAAGGATGCCGACCACCCGATCGTGCTGCCGGTGCGCAAGGCGCTGTTCGGCGGCTGGGAAGGCAACTGGATGGGCTACAACTTCGCCCACGACGTGCGCCTGCAGGATTCGCGCGCGATCAAGCAGGTCGGTTTCCTGATGTATCCGCAGGCCGAGAGCAACGGCGAGCCGTACGACGCGCTGAATCCGGACGCGTTCAAGTACGTCATCACCTCGCGCGCGCTCTGAGGCGTCCATGACCGTCCCGACCGCCTCCGTCGATCCGCGTGCCGAGCGCAAGCTCGGCCGGCTGATGGCGCTCGCCGTCGCCGCCACGCTGCTGGCCTCGACCTGCTGCGTGCTGCCGCTGGTGCTGGTGCTGGTCGGGATCACCGGGGCCTGGATGGCCGGCCTGCAGGCGCTGGCGCCGGTCACGCCGTATGCGCTGGCGCTGGCGCTGGGCGCGCTGGCCTGGTCCGGCTGGCTGGTGTTCCGGCCGGCGCGCGCCTGCAACGCGGCCGACGGCAGCTGCGCCACCACGCGCCCGCTGATGCGCCGCGTGTGGGTCGCCTGCGCCCTCTTCGCCGCCCTGCTGCTCGGCTTTCCGCTGATCGCCCCGCTGTTCTACTGACCCGAGGAATCCACCATGACTACCACCCGCATCCTGGGCATCGCCGCCGCCGCGCTGGCCTGCGTCGCCGCGCCGCTGGCCGCCGCCAAGTCCCAGACCGTGGCGCTGAACGTGCCGACCATGGATTGCGCCACCTGCCCGATCACGATCAAGGCCGCCCTGAACAAGGTGCCCGGCGTGTCGAAGGTCAAGGTGAGCTACGAGAAGCGCGAAGCCGTGATCGTGTACGACGACGCGCGCGCCACCGTGGCCGACCTGAAAAAGGCGACCGAGGACGTCGGCTACCCGTCGATGCTCAAGACCGCGCGCTGACCGTCCCGCCGTCCTGCCGTCGTCAGGGGCCGGCGCAGACGATGCGCGCCACCTCGACCCGCTCGACCGAGGCATGGCCATGCGCCGGCACCAGGTCGACGCGCTCGACGCAGGCGTACGACAGCAGGCTGCGCCGCGTGCGCGCGCAGCTGTGCACATTGGTGCCGCCGCGCGGGTCGCAGGCGAAGCCGTCGTCCTCCAGGCGCCGGACGGCCGCCGCGAACGGCATGCCCGCCGCCACCAGCGCTTGCACGTGGGCGGAAAACCGGGCGTCGTTCACGGCATAGCAGCCGCTCAGGCAGGCGCCCGCGGCGCCCGCCAGCAGGGAGCGGCGCAGGCGCGCCGCCGTGTCAGGCATCGTGCTCGGCGTAGTCGATGACGCGCGCCACGAACTCGTCGAGCGCCGGGCCGTCGCCGTGCGCGCGCTGCACGCAGGCTTCCAGCAGTTCCGCGATGACGAAGGACTCGAGGAAGTAGTCCTTGCCGCCGGCACGCGCCGCCGCGATGGCCGCCAGCGGCAGTTCCAGCTCCTCGTCGCTCAGCACGACGGCGCTCGCCGGCGAGGACGGCAGGAAGGCGCCGCCGATGCGCTCGACGAACAGCGTGGCGTCGTCCGGCATGGCGGACAGGTTGGCGATCGCGTCGCGCAGCGTGGTGGGTTGTGCCATCATCATCGGGAACCTCGTCCTCGGAAAGTCGCAGAAGACCCAGCGTAACAGAAGGCCGGGCGCGCAAAATACACGGTTTGTCACGATGTGCGCTGGAGCAACACCCATTTGCGCCAAGCCATCTCCGGCGCTCAGCGTTCCTGGTACCAGTCGTAGTTCCAGCCCCACGGCATGTCGGTTTCGCCCAGCGCCAGCCGCGCCAGTTCCGGGAACAGCTTCTCGGCGCGCACGTCGTTCGACAGCATGACCACGCAGCGCTGGCCCGCTTCCAGGCAGATCGCCATGTTGCCGGTCCAGTCGTCGTGGCCGCTCTTGAAGAAGGCGGGGCCGCTGCGGTCCTCGAACACCACCACGCCCAGGCCGGCCCCCAGCTTCTGCGGCCATGCCGCCTCGCCCCCGTCCAGCGTGGGGAACTGGTGCGCCGACTCGATCGGCAGCGCCGCCGTGGCGAAGGCGGCGCGCGTGTCCGGGCGCAGTCCGTCGCCGCGCACGATGCCCGCCCACATGCGCGCCTGGTCGGCGATGGTCGTGTCCATCGAGCCGGCGGCGCGCGGGCGCAGGCGCCGGTCGTGCGGCTGCACCGAACCGTCGAACGCATAGCCCTCGGCGGCGTTGTCGGCGAAATCGGGACGCCAGGTCATGCTGGTGTGCGTCATGCCGAAGCGGTCGAACACGCGGCGCTGCATCTCGACCCCGATGTCGCGCCCGAGCCCGCGCTCGACGATGGCCTGCAGGATGTAGAAGCCCTCGCCCGAGTAGGCGTAACGGCTGCCGGGCTCGAAATGGATGCGCAGGCGGCCGTCCGGCTCCAGCCAGCGGAAGTTGGCGAAGCCCCCGCCGTGCATCATCAGCATGCGCGGGGTGATGCGGCGCCAGCGCGGGTCGTCGGCCAGGTCGGAAAAGTCGAACGGCTTGTCGCGGTAGCCCGGCAGTTGCGGCAGCAGCCGGTCCAGCGGGGCGTCGATGTCGAGCAGGCCCTCGTCGGCCATCGTCAGCAGCATGTAGCTGAAGGCCGCCTTGGTCAGCGACGCGCCGTACATGACGGTATCGGGCGTCAGCGGCAGGCCGAGGGCGGCATTGCGGGTGCCGAAGGCGCGCACCTGGACCACCTTGCCGTTGTCCACCGTGGCGATGGCCAGGCCCTGCACCTGCTCGCGCCGCATCACGCGCTGGATCTCGGCGTCGTTCAGCGCACGCGCCGGCCGCAGCGGCGGCGTGCACGCCGCCAGTTGCGCCGCCACCAGACCCGCCACCGCCAATCGCACCATCCTCATGCCCGCCTCCCTGGAATCGACCGGCGCCACCACCACGGGACGCCACGAGCCGGCATCATGCCACGGACGAGCGGCGCTGCGAAGCCCGCGGCGCAAGGAAGGATCGGCGCGTCAGGGCGCGCGCCGGTACACCCGCACGTAGTCGACCAGCATGCGCTGCGGCAGGACGGTGGTGGCGTCCGGGTCGCCCGGCCAGTCGCCGCCGACGGCCAGGTTCAGGATCACGAAGAACGGGTGCTCGAACACCCAGTCGCCCGGCACGGTGTCGGGGCGCGCCGTGTGGTACAGGATGCCGTCGCGGTACCAGCGGATCTCGCCCGGCTCCCATTCGACGGCGTAGACGTGGAAGTCGTCGGCGTAGGCGCCCGCCTCCAGCTTCTGGGGCCGGCCGAACGCCCCGGCGCCCGAGTAGCCGGGACCGTGCACGGTGCCGTGCACGGTGTCCGGCTCCTTGCCGATGTTCTCCATGATGTCGATCTCGCCCAGGCGCGGCCAGCCGACCTTGCCGGGATCGGTGCCGAGCAGCCAGAACGCCGGCCAGATGCCCTGCCCGCGCGGGATCCTGATGCGCGCCTCGTAGCGGCCATGGGTGCGCTCGACCAGGCCGGCCGTCTTGATCCGCGCCGAGGTATAGCGGCTGCCGCGGTAGTCCTCGCGGCGCGCCTCGATCACCAGCATGCCGCCGTCCACGCGGACGTTGGCGGGACGGTCGGTATAGTACTGGCGCTCGTGGTTGCCCCAGCCGTGCCCGCCGGTCTCGGGGACCCACTTGGCGCGGTCGAGCAAGGGGCCGTCGAACTCGTCGTGCCAGTCCAGCGCCCAGCCGGGCGGTTGCGGGACGTCGGCGGCGCGGACGGGGACAGGGATGGCGCAGGCGACGGCGACGGCGACGGCCAGGGCCGCGACCGCATCGATGATCTTCATGGCGTGCTTTCGGTGGGTGGGGAAGATGGCGCCGCTCCCGCCTGCTGCCGGCGCACATAGCCCATCAGGTCGCGGAAGGTGGCGGTCCAGTATTCGCGGCGGTGCGCGGCCAGCCAGTCGACAAGCTCGCGGTGCGCGGCGTCCGACGTGACGATGTAGTCGCCGCCGACGCCGTGGAAGGTGAAGTTGACCATGGTGCCCGCGCGGCCGGCGCGCTCGACGATGGCGATCAGCGCCTTCCCGCTCAGGCCTTCCGGCGCCAGCACGGGCACGGCCAGCGGATCGAGCACCGCCATCGACGGCACCACGCCGTCGCCGCCGCCGACCTTGATGCCGACGAACTCGCCGGCCACCAGCGGCAGGTAGTCGACGCCGGCGGCCAGGCGGTCGCCGCACGGCACCGTGTACGTGCGCGCGCGTTCGTCGTGGCCGTCGATGGCGGCCAGCATGGTATTGGCCAGCACCACCTGGTCGCGCATCTGCCCGGCGCCGGTGGTGTCGAGGTCGCGCTCCGGCTGCACCCAGCCGTGGCCCGGCGCCTTGCCCGAGCACTGGTGGAACAGCGAATGGTTGCCCAGTTCGTGGCCGCGCGCGGCGGCGGCGCGCCACGCGGCCATGCGCGCCTTGACCGCGGGATTCGACAGCTGCAAATAGAAGCTGCCCTTCAGTCCCGCGCGGTCGAGCGCGGGGATCGCGTGGTCGAGCTGGGAATCCAGCGCGTCGTCGTAGGACAGGCTGACGGCGGCGCGCACGCCGTCCGGCCAGCGGAACGGCGCGCCGCCGCCGGCCGGCGCGGCCTGGGCCACGCCGGCGGCCGCCCACCACAGGGCGGCGGCCAGGAATACACGATGGACCATGGCGCTTCGCCTCCCGCGTCGGTTGTCTCGGTGGTTGTCGGGAGCGTGATTGGAAACGTTCCCATGTTATTTCCAAAATATAGCACCCGGATTTTTACCATGTCAAACGCACGACAACGGGGCGTGCGGGCGCCGCCAACCTGGCCGTCGCCTTGGCCGACAGCGCGTGCTGCTGCGCCGCATCATAGGGAACACGGCGTCTTGCGCCGCCCGGCGGTGCCACATGGTGTTGCATCCACCCCGCGCTTTTCGCACCAATACGGAACATGCGGCGCGAAAGCCACAGTATTCAGTTGACAATTGATTTTCGTGAACATAAGATTCAAACGATTCTTATGGAAACGTTTCCACGCCAAGCGCGCAGCGCGAAGCGGCGACAGGACGGCGGACGGTGAGGCCGGCCTCGCAAGTGGAGACACCGGCGGGACGGCACGCGCGCCGCCCCGCCGGTGCGCGTGCCCCGCACGCCGGTTCCGGACAGGAGTTCGTGGCCGCCGGCAGTACCGGCCCCGGCGCGGTGGACGAGAGACTCGAGACGAGAAAAACACAGGAGACCCCAATGCATCAACCCAAGTCGAACCCCAAACTCATCAGCCTGGCCGTCGCCAGCGCCTGCGCGGCGTTTATGTTGCCCGCGCACGCGCAGGACCAGTCGAGCACGACGAGTCCCGCCGCCGACGCGCCGGCCGGCGTGCAGCAAGTGGTCGTCAGCGGCATCCGCCAGTCGCTGGCGTCGTCGCTGAACCTCAAGCGCAATTCGGACGGCATCGTCGACGGCATCGTCGCCGAGGACATCGGCAAGTTCCCGGACACCAACCTGGCCGAATCGCTGCAGCGCATCTCCGGCGTCTCGATCGACCGCCAGAACGGCGAAGGCCAGAAGATCACCGTGCGCGGCGTCGGTCCCGACTTCAACATGGTGCTGCTGAACGGCCGCCAGATGCCGACGTCGAACCTGGGCGACCTGAACGGCCGCGCCTTCGACTTCTCGAACCTGGCGTCGGAAGCGATCTCGCAGCTGCAGGTCTACAAGACCAGCCGCGCCGAGACCCCGACCGGCGGCATCGGCGCCACCGTCAACGTGGTCACCGGCCGTCCGCTGGACAAGCTGGGCACCTATTCGAGCATCGGCATCAAGGCCGTGCACGACACGTCGAACAACAACCTGCCGGGCGACGACAAGGCCAGCAGCTCGACCACCCCGGAATTCTCTGGCATCTACAGCACCACGTCGAAGGACGGCAAGTTCGGCATCGGCATCAGCGCCAGCTACCAGGAACGCAACCTGGGCTACAACCAGGCCTCGGTGTCGAGCGGCTGGAAGGGCCCGTACCGCGGCGACTCGACCGACTGGGGCACCATCCCCCAGACCGGCGCCGTCAACCGCCCGGGCGCCAACGACGTCTACCAGGTGCCGCAGAACCTGAACTACAGCTTCACCGGCGTCAAGCGCCAGCGCACCAACGGCCAGCTGACCCTGCAGTGGGCGCCGACCAAGGAATTCGTCAACACCCTGGACTACACCTATTCCGAGAACAAGCTGCAGACCCGTCGCAACGACGTCTCGGCCTGGTTCAACTTCGGCCCGTCGACCTCGACCTGGACCAACGGCCCGGTCGCCGCGCCGCTGATCTATACCGAACTCCTGGACGGCAACGCCGACATCGCCATGGGCGCCGGCAATTTCGCCACCAAGACCCAGAACAAGTCGATCGGCTTCAACAGCCAGTGGCGCGCCACGGCCGACCTGAAGCTGGAATTCGACGCGCACCACTCGACCGCCGAATCGATGGCCGACAGCCCGCTGGGTTCCTTCAATACGCTGGGCACGGCCAGCTTCAGCCGCGGCGACACCTCGGCCGACTTCTCGCAGGACTTCCCGGTCCTGTCGATCAAGGGCGCCGACTATGTCAGGTCGCCGCAGCAGGTGACCGGCTCGAACTTCCAGAACGGCTACATGCGCGGCGAAGTCGAGCAGGCCCAGGTCAAGGGCCGCCTGCGCATGCTCGAGTCGTCGAGCCTGAACTTCGGCCTGGGCGCGGTCAAGGTCGACAACCGCTCGGCGCTGTCGAACAACCAGCGCGACACCTGGGGCGGCGCGACCAAGGCCTCGGACTACCCGAGCAGCCTGTGGCACCCGGAGACCGTGCGCCAGTACTTCGACCAGATCAGCGGCAGCGGCAACCCGAACCTGTTCAACAACTTCTACACGTTCAACTTCGACGAGGTGCGCCAGGCGGCCGCCACCGCCTCGGGCCTGCCGGACCTGTACCGCGCCAAGACCACCTTCGACACCGACCAGCGCACGCAGGAAAAGTCGAAGCACCTGTACCTGCAGTTCAACACCGACTGGGATACCGCGCTGCCGATGCACACCGCGATCGGCGTGCGCTACGAGAAGACCGACGTGGTCTCGACCGCGCTGGTGCCGATCGCCACGTCGATCAGCTGGGGTTCGCAGAACGAGTTCACGGTGAACAAGGGCGCGCCCGCCTTCACCACGCTGGGCGGCAAGTACCACAACCTCCTGCCGAGCATCGACTGGGACATGGACATCCGCTCCGACATGAAGGTGCGCGCGAGCTACGGCGAGACCATCGGCCGTCCGCGCTACGACCAGATCGCCGGCGGCCAGATCCTGGACAACCTGGCGCGCGTCGAAGGCGGCACCGGTTCGCAGGGCAACCCGGCGCTCAAGCCCGTCAAGTCGAAGAACTTCGACCTGTCCTGGGAATGGTACTACGCCAAGCAGAGCTTCTTCTCGGTCAACGCCTTCAAGAAGGACCTGGAGAACTACGCCGGCCAGTCGCAGGTCATCGAGACCCCGTTCAACCTGCACACCCCGGTCGGCGGCGCGCTGTGGAAGGAAGCCCTGGCAAACGGCTGCGGCAATGCGGACACCACCTGCATCCGCAACTACATCTTCCGCAACCACCCGACCGCGCCGGGCGTGGTGCGTGGCCCGGACGACGGCGTCGGCAACGCCACCGGCACCATCACCGGCCAGCCGGGCGATCCGATCGCGAACTTCCGCATCACCTCGTTCTCGAACCAGAAGAAGGCGGACCTGAAGGGCCTGGAATTCAACCTCCAGCACATGTTCGGCAATTCCGGCTTCGGCGTGTCGGCCAACTACACGCTGGTGCACTCGGGCCTGAAGTACGACAACGCGTCGGTGGGCGAACAGTTCGCGCTGGTCGGCCTGTCGGATTCCGCCAACCTGGTCGGCATCTACGAGAACGACAAGTGGAGCGTGCGCGCCGCCTACAACTGGCGTGACGAGTTCCTCGCGTCGACCTTCGACAGCGCCGGTCCGAACCCGCAGTACGTGGAGGCGTACGGCCAGCTCGACCTGAGCGTCGGCTACAACGTCACCGACAAGCTGTCGCTGCAGTTCGAAGCGATCAACCTGACCGACGAGACCAGCCGCGTGCATGGCCGCCGCAAGGAACAGGCGCTGTACGTGACCCAGTCCGGCCCGCGCTATATGATCGGCGCGCGCTACAAGTTCTAAACGGGTCACCGCAACTCCTCACGTCGCCCCGGCGCAGGCCGGGGTCCGATCCGCACGCATCCCCACGACGCGTGCCGTATCGGGCCCCGGCCGGCGCCGGGGCGACTGCGTTGGGGGCCGGCGCAACATTTTGCTGGCGGGATCGATTTCATCGAGCAAAAAGTTGTTCCGAGAACAGCTTTTTGGAGTAGACTCGTCCAGAATCAAGAGGAAGGCAATGAGTAATACCATCGGACACATCGTCGTGGTCGGCGGCGGGTCCGCCGGCTGGCTGGTCGCCGGCGTGCTGGCGGCCGAGCACCGCCTGCGCATCACCCTGGTCGAGTCGCCCGGCGTGGCGCCGATCGGCGTCGGCGAGGGCACCTGGCCGTCGATGCGCGATACCCTGCGCCGCATCGGCGTGTCGGAATCCGACTTCCTGCGCGAGTGCGACGCGGCGTTCAAGCAGGGCTCGCGCTTCGACCACTGGGTCGACGGCAGCGCCGGCGACCGCTATTTCCACCCCTTTTCCCTGCCCCAGGGCCACGGCGACGCCAACCTGGCCGCCGCCTGGGAGCGCAGCCACCGGTCCGGCGGCATCGCCTTCGCCGACCTGGTCAACTACCAGTCGCAACTGTGCCTCGACGGCCGCGCGCCGAAGCAGCCGCAGACGCCGGAGTTCGCGGCGGTGGCCAACTACGGCTACCACCTGGATGCCGGCAAGTTCGGCCTGTTCCTGCAGCGCCACTGCGTCGACCGGCTCGGCGTGCGCCACCTGCTGGCCCACGTCGACGAGGTGGTCACGCGGCGCGACGGCGCGCATGCCGGCGACATCGCCGCCCTGCGCACGCGCGAGCACGGGCTGGTCGAGGGCGACCTGTTCGTCGACTGCACCGGCATGGCCTCGCTGCTGCTGGGCCGCCACCTGGGCGTGCCGCTGCTGCCGCAACGGCACGTGCTGTTCAACGACCGCGCGCTGGCCCTGCAGGTGCCGTACGCGCAGCCGGACAGCCCCATCGCGTCGCAGACCACCTCCACCGCCCAGGAGGCCGGCTGGATCTGGGACATCGGCCTGCCCACCCGGCGCGGCATCGGCCACGTGTATTCCAGCGCCCACGTGTCGGACGAGCAGGCCGAGGCGGCGCTGCGCGCCTACGTGGCGCGCACCGGCGGCCTGGCCGACCCGCCGCCGGCGCGCCGCCTGGCCTTCGAGCCGGGCTACCGCGCGCGCTTCTGGGAGCGCAACTGCGTGGCGATCGGCCTGTCGGCCGGCTTCATCGAGCCGCTGGAGGCGTCGGCGCTGGCGATGATCGAGCTGTCGGCCGCCTGGCTGGCCGACGACATGCCGGCGACGCGCGCCGCGATGGACGTCGTCGCGCGCCGCTTCAACGACGCCTTCGCCTACCGCTGGGAGCGCGTGATCGACTTCCTCAAGCTGCACTACGTGCTGTCGCGGCGCAGCGGCGCCTACTGGGACGACAACCGCCGGCCGGACACCGTCCCGGCGCGCCTGCGCGAGCTGCTGGCGCTGTGGCGCACGCGCGCGCCGTCGCACCGCGACTTCCACCGCATCGAGGAAGTGTTCCCCTCGGCCAGCTACCAGTACATCCTGTACGGCATGGGCTTCCGGCTCGAAGCCCCGGCGCGCGCGTCGGACCTGCCGGGCGAGGCCGAGCGCCACTTCCGCGAGTCCGCCCGGCTGGGCGCGCGCATGCGCCAGCTGCTGCCGTCGAACCGCGAACTGCTGGAACACATCCGGCGGCACGGGCTGCCGCGCGGCTGAGGCGACCTTCCATCATCACACAACGACAACGATAGAGACACCATGGCCAACCACGCAATCCTCAACAACGTCGAGCACAAGCACCTGCGCATCGTCACCGCGCGCGGCGCGCAGTACGGCGACGCCGTCATGTCGGCCCTGACCTTCCCGGCCGAATTCCGCGAGCTGCAGGGCACCTACCCGATCGTGTTCTCGCGCACCGACGACGGCGACTACACGCCCTGCGCGCTGTTCGGCTTCGAGGCCGGCGAGAACCTGTTCCTCGGCCCCGACGGCTGGGACGCGCACGCGATCCCGCTGTCGATCGAGCGCCAGCCGTTCCTGATCGGCCGCGGCGGCGACGAACTGCAGGTCCACGTCGACATGGACAGCCCGCGCATCCGCCAGGGCGGGATCGAGGGGGAGCCGGTGTTCCTGACCTATGGCGGCACCAGCGAATACCTGGAGCGCATCACCTCGGTACTGCGCGCCATCCACGAGGGCATCGAGGCCACGCGCGGCTTCGTCGCCGCGCTGCGCGAACTCGACCTGCTGGAATCGTTCGTGCTGGACGTCGAGCTGGACGACGGCTCGCAGCACCGCCTGGTCGGCTTCCACACGATCAACGAGGAGCGCCTGCGCGAACTGCCGGGCGAGAAGCTGGAACGCCTGCAGCGCCACGGCTACCTGCAGCCGATCTACATGCAGATGGCTTCGCTGTCGCAGTTCCGCGGCCTGATCGAGCGGCGCAACCATGCTGCCCGTCGATAAGCGCGTGCGCGAAGTCGCGGTGGTCGACGGCGTCCTGCCGGACGAGCTGCTGCGCGCGACCCGGCCCTACGTCGTGCGCGGCCTGGCCGACCGCTGGCCGCTGGTGCAGGCGGCGCGCACGTCCGGCGCCGCCGCCAGCGCCTACCTGCGCGGCTTCTACCGCGACGCCACCGTGCTGGCGATGCTGGGCCACCCCGACATCGGCGGACGCTTCTTCTACAACGAGCAGGTCGACGGCTTCAACTACCGCTCGGTGAAGGCGCGCCTGGACGCGGTGCTCGACGAGCTGGCGGTCCAGTCGGACCAGGAACGCCCCGGCGCGATCTACGTCGGCTCGACCACCATCGACACCGCCCTGCCCGGCCTGCGCGCCGCCAACGACATCGACCTGGGCGGGCGCGACGCGCTGGCCAGCATCTGGATCGGCAACCGCACCCGCATCGCGGCGCACTACGACGCGCCCGACAACGTGGCCGTGGTGGCGGCCGGGCGCCGGCGCTTCACGCTGTTCCCGCCCGACCAGCTGGCCAACCTGTACGTCGGCCCGATCGACTTCACCCCGGCCGGCCAGCCGATCAGCATGGTCGACTTCCACGCGCCGGACTGGCAGCGCTTCCCGCGCTTTCGCGAGGCGCTCGCGCACGCCGAGGTCGCCGAGATGGGGCCGGGCGACGCGCTGTTCATCCCGTCGATGTGGTGGCACCATGTGGAAGCGCTGGACAGCTTCAACGTGCTGGTGAACTACTGGTGGCGCCAGGCGCCGGACTGGATGGACACGCCGACCAACGCCCTGATGCTGGCGCTGCTGACGCTGCGCGAACTGCCGCCCGAGCAGCGCGCCGCCTGGCACGGCATCTTCCGCCACTACATCTTCGAGCCGGACGAGGGCAGCCTCGCGCATATCCCGCCGCAGTCGCGCTACGCGCTGGCGCCGCTGGACGAGGACGGCGCGCGCATCCTGCGCGGCCAGCTCCTGAAACGCATCAACCGATAAGGACAAGACATGGAGACGAACAAGGACCAACAGGCCGCGCAGCCCGGCCAGGCGCCGGTACGGCGCATCGTGATCGCCGGCGGCGGCACCGCCGGCTGGATGGCCGCCGCGGCGCTGTCGCGCACGCTGGGCAAGGTCCTCGACATCAAGCTGGTGGAATCCGACGAGATCGGCACCGTCGGCGTCGGCGAGGCGACGATCCCGAGCCTGGTGCACTTCCACCGCCTGCTCGACATCGGCGAGCAGGAGTTCATGGCCGCCACCAACGCCACCTTCAAGCTGGGCATCAGCTTCGAGAGCTGGCGCGAGCGCGGCAAGGACTACATCCACTCGTTCGGCATGACCGGCACCGACCACTGGACCGCCGGCTTCCAGCATTTCTGGCACAAGGGCGTCGAGCGCGGCCTGGCCGGCGACTACGGCGACTACTGCCTGGAACTGGTAGCGGCGCGCGAGCACCGCTTCGGCCACCTGTCGAACGACGGCCTGAACTACGCCTACCACCTGGACGCGACCCGCTACGCGCGCTACCTGCGGCGCTTCTCGGAGCATTTCGGTGTCGAGCGCATCGAGGCCAGGATCGACAAGGTCGAGCTGGACGCGGGCGGCGGCCGCATCGCGGCGCTGCAGCTGGATTCCGGCTCGCGCCTCGAGGCCGACCTGTTCATCGACTGCACGGGCTTTCGCTCGCTGCTGCTGGGCCAGGCGCTGGGCGTGGAATACGAGGACTGGTCGCAATGGCTGTTCAACGACAGCGCGATCGCCGTGCAGACCGAGTCGGTGGGCCCGGCCGTGCCGTACACGCGCTCGATCGCCCACGACTGGGGCTGGCAGTGGCGCATCCCGCTGCAGAACCGCGTCGGCAACGGCATGGTGTTCTCCAGCCGCTACGTCGACGACGACACGGCGCGCGCCGCGCTATTGGCCAATATCGAGGGCAAGGTACTGACCGAACCGCGCGTGATCCGCTTCACGCCGGGCCAGCGCAAGCAGGTCTGGGTCGGCAACTGCATCGGCCTGGGCCTGGCCAGCGGCTTCCTGGAGCCGATCGAGTCGACCAGCATCCACCTGATCCAGCGCAGCCTGGTGCGCCTGCTGCAGACCTTCCCGACGGACGGCGTCAGGCAGGCCCACGTCGACGAGTTCAACCGCCAGACCGAGGCCGACGTGCGCCAGATCCGCGACTTCATCATCGCCCACTACAAGGTCACCGACCGCCGCGACACGCCGTACTGGGCCGACGCGGCCGCGATGGAGGTGCCGGAAGCGCTGCGCCACCGCATCGCGCTGTTCCGCGAGACCGGCCAGGTCTTCCGCTTCGCCAACGAACTCTTCGTCGAGAATTCCTGGGTCCAGGTGATGATGGGCCAGGGCATCCACCCCGAGCAGCACCACCGCACGGCCGACCTGATGGGCGACGACGAGTTGCGCGACTTCCTGGAGTCGTTCCGCCAGTCGATCGCGCGCACGGTGGCCAAGCTGCCGCCGCACGGGCAGTACGTGCGGCAGTACTGCGCGGCGAAGGGCTAGCAGCCGCGGGCGGGCCGTCAGCCCGCCGCCAGGTGCTGGTACAGGATCGTCGATCCGATCGCGATCAGCACCACCCCGCCCGCCAGCTCGGCGCGCTTGCCGACCACCCGGCCCAGCGCGCGTCCCAGCATCACGCCGATCGTCACCATCATGAAGGTGCAGAAACCGATCGCGCCGGCCGTGCCGAGGATGTCGGCATCCATGAAGGCCAGGCCGACGCCGACCGCCATCGCGTCGATGCTGGTGGCGAATCCCGTCAGCGCCAGCAGCCAGAAGCCGTGGCGCTGGGGCTTGTCCTCGTCCTCCACGTCCTCGCCCATCCAGCCCTCGCGCAGCATGCGCAGCCCGAGGAACCCCAGCAGCGCGAAGGCGATCCAGTGGTCCCAGGCCTCGAGGTAGGGCGCGGCGGCCTGGCCCAGGGCCCAGCCGATGAGCGGCGTGATGCCCTCGATCGTGCCGAAGATCAGGCCCGTGCGCAGGGCTTCCTTGAGGTGGGGCCGCTGCAGCGCGGCGCCCTTGCCGATGGCGACGGCGAACGCATCGGTGGACATGGCGAAGGCCAGGGCGGCCGTGGCGAGGAAATTCATGGGGACTCTTTATCGTTATTGGCCGGGCGCAGACGAAGGCATGCCGGCGCGGCCCGACAAGCGCGCAGGCATACCAGCGGTCTTGCCAACCGAAACGGCGCCCGCACCACGCCGGCCGCTGGCCGACGAGTATGTTGATGCGGGAACTTCCGTGGGGGACGGAAGCAGGCTACTCCCCGATGGGATGCGGCATCTTACACTAAAAATCGGCAGGAAAAAACCCGGCGGCGCTTGCGCGCACGCCGGGCAAAGGGCCAACAGGAACGGGAAAGGCGATGCTCAGGCGGCGTCGCCGCGATACAGGTTCGCGTACTTCAGGCCGAAATACAGGATGAAGCCATAGCAGGCCGCCGGCACCAGGAACGAGGGCTGCAGGCCCAGCGTATCGGCCAGCGCGCCCTGCAGGAACGGCACCAGCGCGCCGCCGACGATGGCCATGCACAGCACGCCCGAACCCTGGCCGGTCAGGGGGCCGAGGCGGTGCAGCGCCATGCTGAAGATGGTCGGGAACA
>NZ_CAJYEB010000026.1 GCF_913773735.1 uncultured Massilia sp. | reverse complement strand
ATCAAACTCTTCAGTTTAATCTCTGTTTTTGTCGATTTCTCGACAGATCGCTCACTCAAAATACTGACGATTTCTTCTTTCGAAGAAGTTCGTATTTTTTGTGAACATTTGATAATTTAAGCATTCAGCAACCACCGAAGCGGCTGCTGGCACTTTCATCAAACGCCCACACTTATCGACTGTTATTTGTTAAAGAGCTCGAATCTTGTGTTGCCTTGCTGCGTTTCGCGAATCGTTGTGTTCGTCAGCAGCAGAGAAGTGAGATTATGCAGTGTTTCGTTTGCTTCGTCAACCCCTCTTTTTCTGCATCGCAATCGAAGTCATCAACACTTCTCGTCCAACTACTTGATTTCGCTGAACTTTTACTGCGCTGCAGAAGCAGGACGCGCACTATAGCAAAACATCACACCGTTGCGCAAGCCTCGCATGTCGCTCCGCTACCACGGCGCCGGAGGTGCGTCAGCCGTTCAGGCCGAGCAGGTGTCCCAACCGGTTCAGGTCGCCCTCTTCGCGGACGATCTCCGCCATTAGTTCCGGCAGCGGCATGCGCCCCCAGTTGACGGCGCGGCGCAACAGGTACGGCGTCGGGCTGTGCGGCTCGATCCGGCTCAGGTAGTCGGCGATCGCCTCCAGGGTCGCATAGGCTTCCTCGCGGCTGCTCCAGCCGCTCGCCACGACCTGCGGCGCGGCCACGGCCGGCGCCACGCCCTCGGCGACCGGCGGTGCCGGCGCGTCGGCCGCGTCGGCCCGGTCCGGCGGCGTCATCTGCAACAGCACGCGCTCCATCGCACGCAGGGTATCCCGGAGTTTCGACATAGTGGGGGCTTCCATGCCCAGGCGGGCGTCGGTGAAACTGGCGATCGACAGGACGGCGGCCAGGCAGCCGCGCACGAGCTGGGTGGTGCGTTCCACGCCGGCGCGCGGTTCCGCCAGCACGAAGGCAATGATGTCCGCGCGCGTCTGCAGGACCTCGCCCGTCTCTCCCGCCGCCTTGCGCGCCTCCTCCTGCCTGGCCGGCGACAGCTCGTTGGTGGTCATGCGCTCCCAGTCGGCCAGCGTGAAACGGCCGGCGGGACCCGCGCCGCGCCCCAGCACCGGGACGTGCACGCGCAGCGTCGCCGACAGCGACACGTTCATCCATTCCAGCGGCGCCACGCGCAGCTCGGCGTCGCCGTCGTCGTCGAGCTGCGGATGCAGCGTCTCCCAGAAGCGTGCCAGCAGGCGCTCGACCAGCACCAGGCCGCGGAACAGGCCCTCCAGGCCGGACTGGCGGGTCCAGGCTTCCGCCAGCCAGGCGGCGATCTGCAGGTCCTTCGCGTGGCGCGCCAGCGTCGCCTTGCAGCGCGCCTCGATCAGTGGCCAGTCGGCCTTCTTGAGCGGCCGCTCCCACACGCCCATCGGCAGGTTCGGATCGTCTTCCTCGCGCGCCAGCCGGATCTCGGTGAAGATCGGATCGAAGCGGATCGGCGGGCCGGAAGGCGCGTCCTCGCGCAGCGGCTTGACGAGGCCATCGAGTTCGTCGAGCTGCTGGTCGCTCAGCAGCGCGATCGGGGGAGAAAAGTGGAAACCGGTCATGCGACCGCCACGTCCGGCACGGCGGCGCCGGCCACCGCGTCGGCCACCGCGTCGGCGCACGCCGCGGCATCGATCAGCTTTTCCAGCTCGCGGGCCGCGAACTTGGCCGCGACCGGCGACGAGATGCGGTGCAGGTCGACCACGCTGCAGCCGGGCGGGAAGTACACCGCTTCGGACAGCGCCAGCAGCGTGCCGGTGTCGAAGCCGTCGTCGACGGCGTGCATCGCGATGACCGCGTGGTCGGCGCCGTCGTCGAGCAGCGCCTGGAACGGATTCGGCCCGGCAAAGGCGGACGGCCAGCCGTCGTCGATGCAGGGATGCAGGTTGTAGAAGCCGAGGCGCGGGTAGCCGAACAGGCGCGCGTCGTAGCGCTGCCCGAAGGTCGCGGAGATGCACACGTCCGGGCGCCAGTCTTCTTCGTACAGGCGGTAGAACTCGGGCGTCTTCACCTTGCCCTTGTACGCGTCGAGTCCGTACGCCGCCGCCAGGCGCTCGACCATCGTCTCTTCTTCGGGCAGGTGCGGGTAGGACCACACGCGCCGCTCGCGGCTGACGTAGCTCGCCGCGATGTCGTCGGTGGCCACGCCGACGACCTGCACCCGCGCCGCCAGCGGCCCCTTGAGCAGTTCGCTGAGCACGTGGAAGCCGCGGTGGAAGCTGCCGAACACGGCGACGCGCACCGGTCCGGTCTTGTTCTTGTGATGGGGATTTACCATGTCGGTACCTTGACGGGGAATGCGCTGGGCCAGGCCAGCGGGGTGCGCTTGCCCGGCGCGCTCAGCGTCAGGCGAACGAAGACTTTGGCGCGGGCGTCGCGCAGTTGCACGCGGCCGCCCTCCGCCACCTGGTTGGTCGGGAACTCGAAGCGCAGCAGCTGGGCGCGGCCGCCGGAATCGCCGTCGCGGTGGGCCGCGACGAAGCTGAGCAGCGCCCACGGATCGTCGAAGCGGTAGCTGACCGTGCGCCCGTCGACCGCCATGCCCGGCTGCGCCGGATCGGCCTTCGGCACGACCGGACCGTCCTGCGCCAGGCGCAGCGTCAGGCCGACCGGCATGCCGGGCTCCCAGCGCAGCGGGCGCGCCGCGTCGCGCTGGCGCAGCGACTGGCCGCCGACGTTCAGCGTCCATTCGATGATCTTGTTGCCGTCCACCTCGGCGCCCTGGTTGGCGCGGAAATCGACCGCCACGTCCAGGCCCGCCGCCTGCCCGTCCTCGGCCGGATACAGCGGACCGAGCAGGTCGTGCACGGCCTGCATCTGCTCGTCGACCTTGCGCAGGTTGACCGGCGCGGACGGACGGGCCGCATCGCGCCCGCTCGCCTGCGCCGTCGCCGGCACGCGCGCGAACAGCTTGAGCACGTTGCCGACCTCCTCGACGTCGGCGGCCGGCGCCCGCTCGCCCTTCGCCGACGGGTCGAACGACGCGGTGCGGAACGGACTGCGGTTCGACAGGTCGCGATTGAACGCGGTGGCGAAGCGGTTCCAGGCGTCGTCGAAGCCGGCCTGGCTCAGCTCGCGGCAGCGCGTGTACAGGCCGGCCTGCAGCATCTGCATGCGCTCGGCGAACAGGTCGGTGCCGCGGCGCTGGGCGGCGCGCGCGGACAGCTTGTCGAGGCAGTTGCCGCCGTCGATGTCGGCGGCGCCGCCCAGCACGAAGCCTTCCAGCGCCACCAGGCTGCTGGTGGGGCTCTTGAGGCGATAGCGCTGCAGGTCGGCCACGGTGGCCTGCCAGCGCGCGACCAGCGGGTTGCCGGCCTGCGCGCCGCCGATCTGCACCAGCAGCGCTTCGGCGTCCTTGCCGATCGATTCGAGGAAGGACTGCTGCTGCGCGACGTAGCCGCCCAGGCTGGCCGCGTCGGCCGCCCCGAACGCATCCAGCAGCGGCGCCTTCTCGCCCATCCAGCTGCGGAAGGCGCGGTCGCGCGGCACGAACACCTGGGCGCGCGCCAGCGTCTCGTCCAGTACCTGCAGGCGCGCCAGCGCGTCCCTGACCAGCACGCCGTTGAGTTCCTCGGCCGCGCCGCCGGCGCCGATGTCCTCGAGCCAGCCGCGCACGCGCAGCGCGCGGCCGCGCCCGGCCTCCGTCTGCGGCGCCTGGATCTCGCGCGCCGTGACGAAGTACGCCTGCGCGAGCAGGTCGCGCGCCGTCTCCACCAGGCCGGCGTCGGCCGTGGCGGCGGCGCTCGACTGCAGCGGCGCCGGGAACTTCGGCAACAGCTCGGCCTGGAAGCGCTTGCGGGCGTCGCCCAGCGCCAGCGCCTGGTCCAGCCGCGCCGGGTCCCACGAAACCGTGGCGCCGGGCGGCACCTCGGGATAACGCACCTGCGCGTTGAACTTCATGTAGGGCTGGCCGAACAGGCCCATCAGGCCGTCCAGCAGCGCCTTGCGGTCGTCCGAGAACACCCAGGCATGGCTGGTATCCGACCAAGTGATGCCGGACTCCATGCCCTCGATCAGGCGGTCCGACGCCAGCGCGCCTTCCCACGCCGCCTGGAAGTCCAGGAAGCCGGCGGCGGCCTGCTTGCGCGCCTCGTCCGCGGGCGCCTTGCCCAGCAGGGCCAGTTGCTCGGTACGCTGCAGCATGTTCTCCCAGGCGGGACCGAATGCCGGCGTCGTGGCGCGCATCCAGGCGCCCTTCCCGCCCGCCATGTAGCGCTCCTGCGCGCGCAGTCCGGCGCGCAGCTGCTGCCAGGCCTGCAGCGCGGCGGCCGGGTCGGCCGGGCGCGGTCCCGCATCGAGCAGCGCGCGCACGCTCTCGCCGACCTGGCGTTCGGACGCCAGCAAGCCGTTCTCGGCGAACAGGCGGTGCGTGGTCGCGCGCACGGCGAGGCGGTACGAGCAGGCGGCCGCGTCCTGCAGCGGCTCCGCGGTCAGGGACGGCACGGTCTGCGCCACCTGGCGGAACAGCGCCGCGGTGCGCGCAGGGTTGCCGTTCAAGTCCACGCCCAGCAGCATGTGCACGACCAGCGCCAGGTCGTCGCCGGACGCGGGACCCGAGCGCGGCGACTTCAGGCGCAGCATGGCGGCCAGCAGTTGTTCCGTCTGCTCGAGCTGCGCCAGGTACTGCAGCGTGGCGCCGAATTCCGGCAAGTCCTCGACGTTCAGCGCGGCCGCGCCCCCGGTCGTGGCCTGCGCCCAGTTCGGCGGCAGCGTGCATTGCGCGCCGACGATCAGGCTGCCCGTGACCGGGTCGACCGGCACGCCGGTCAGCTGGCTGACGCGGGCGTAGGCGGCGCGGCGCAGCGGATCGAACGCGTTGTCGGCGAAGCCCTTTTCCATGCGCCGCTGCAGGCGGTCGTGCAGGCCGTCGAACCAGGACCACGATCCCGGCATGAAGAACGATCCCAGCCGCGCCGCATCCATGCGTTCGATGGCGCCCAGCGCATCGATGGCGCGCTGGCGCGCCTGCGCGGGGTCCGCGCCGCGGCCGAGCGACGCCTGGCTGGCGCCGGTGTCGCGGTTCAGACGGTCGAGATGGTCGACCATCCGGTCCGACAGCGCGTCCAGCCGCACGGCGCCGACGCCCATGCCGACGATCCAGACGGCCGGCACCGCGACGGCGCCCCAGCGCAGCGCGCGGTTGACGGCCGGACGGCGCAGGCGCTGCGACGACGCCGAGCGCACCAGGCCGGTCTCGGGGAAGATCTTGCGCTCGAAGACGTCGCGCAGGAAGGCCGGCACCGCGCTGCTGTGGCCGGCCTGGCCCGGCGCCAGGATCGCGCCATCCTCGGGCGCCGGCGCCAGCGCGCCGTCCGGCAGCGTCGCCAGCGCATCCGGCGGCAAGGCGCCGGCGGGCGGCGCGTCCAGCGCGAGGCCGTCGCCGCCGAGCAAGCGCGCCGGCGCGTGCTGGCCGGCCGCGCCGGCCAGCACGGCGGCGTCGCTGCAGTCGCCGGTCAGGTAGATCCCGCGCAGCAGGAACGGCTCGTGGTAGGCGCTGGGACGCATCAGTTCATCGGCGAACAGCTTGAGGCCGGCGCGCAGGCGCTCGACCTGCGCGGGCAGCAGGAAGTAGTCGCTGCTGTCCGCCCCGGCCGGCTCCAGCGCGCACAGCTCGGCGCCCGCGTCGGACAGGCTGCGCACGATCTCGTTCATCGCGCTGTCGATCCACTGCGCCTGGAACGGCGCCGACAGTTCGTACGGCGACGACCAGCCGAGCATCGAGCGGCGCAGCGGCTCGGGCAGCGCGGCCGCGAAGCGCGCGAAGCCCGGGATGGTCTCGCAGTCGGCGATGGCGATGTAGATCGGGAAGCGCAGCGCCAGGCGGTTCTGCGCCAGCCACAGGCGGCGGTGGATCGCCTTGGCGCGCGCCACGACGTCGAGCTGCTCCTGCCCGTCGCCATCCAGGAACAGCGCGGCCGGCAGCGCCAGCACGATGCCGTCGAACGGCCGGTCGGGCCGGTAGCTGCGGCACAGGCCCAGGAACGAATCCCAGGTGCTGTTGCTGCCGGCGTCGGCGGGATCGGGCGAGCCGAGGTAGCTGGTCTGCAGCTGGATCGCCACGCCCTGGTCGAAGAAGTTCCAGCTGATGCCCTGGCCGCTGGCGGTCAGCGTGCTGTCCGCGCTCAGCGCGCTGGGCAGGCCGGACTGGATCAGCGGCAGTTCGCGGCCCTGGGTGCCCTCGTTCAGCACCAGCGTCCAGTTCAGGTTGTAGCGTTCGGCGCGCGCGGCCAGGTTGGTCTCGATCAGCTCGACCGCGACCCGGAACGACTGGCGCAGCGAATCGGTGCTGATGCGCCGCTCCTTCGGCGCGGCCGGCTTGTCGGCCTGGCCCGCCCCCTTCATCGCCGCCCATACGACGACGCCCAGCAGCAGCAGGACCAGCAGCGTCAGCGCCAGCAGCGTGACGATCGCGGTGTTGTCGGAAAGGAAGTTCATCAGGCACTCCCCGTCAATGCGCTGCGCAAAGGCCACGACACCCATAGCCAGAGCAGTTCGGAAACGCCGAGCAGCACCAGCATGCCCAGCAGCACCAGCAGCCCGAAGCGGTTCAGGCGCGGCAGCCGTCCGGCGGCCAGGTGCGTCAGCGTGCTGTCGTAGGCCTGGCCCGACAGCGTGCGGTCGCGGCCCTGCAGGTCGGCCGGACGCTGGTACACGAACTGGAACAGCTCGCGCCGGTACTCGGCGATGCGGTCCTGCGGCTGGCCGCGGTAGCGCCCCTGGAATCCCAGCGACAGCAGGTACAGGTACAGCCGCGCCACGTTGCGGCGCGCCGGCTCGCGTTCGCGCAGCAGCTGGTCCAGGTCCTGGAACACGCGGTCGCCGGCATGGCTGGACTTGAACAGCGTCGCCTCGACCAGCACGTGGCCCCAGTAGGCCCGGCCGGCCCAGTCGGTGTTGAGCAGCACTTCGTCGGCGAGCGCCGCCTTGAGGAAGCGGCCCTGGGCGTCGGCATCGGCGCCGCCCTTGCCGCCGCTGCGCCGGGCCTCGAGCGACTGCAGCTCGATCAGCTGGCACAGCTCGCGGCTGAGCGCGTCGGCGGCGCTCCTGGCCTCGTCCTCGCCCAGGCGGCGCACCGCCTGCGCGGCGCGCGCCAGCACATCGTAGAAATCGCGGAACTGGCTCGACGCCAGGTCCACCGCCTCGGCCGCCGTCCCCTGCGCGGCGCGCACGCGTACCTCGTTGCCTTGCTGGCTCATCCCATCACCCCCGCACGAACAGGACGATTTCCTGCGGGCGCCGGGCCTGCAGGCTGTCGTTGGCGTTGCTGACCAGGAGGGCCTGGCCGGCGACGATGAACGCATCCGACGCGTCGACGGCAAACAGCGTGTAGCCGGCGCTGGCGCGCACGCCGAGTTCCGGCGCCTCGTCGATGCGCTGGCGCGGCGCGCCCAGCACGCGGCGGTCGGTCAAGGACGTCCAGATCGTCTGCGAACCGATCACGGCGCCGGCCATCCACTCGGCCGCCTCGCGCTCGGGCTGGCCGCGCAGGCCGAGCACCAGGCGCCGGCCCAGCCATTCCGCTTCCAGCGGCAGGGCGAAGGCACGGCCGTCGAACGCGAACGTGACCGTCTTCCACTCCTGGCTGACCTCGCCCACGAGGGAGACCAGCGCGCCCAGCACGGCGTCGAACTGCGGCGCGCAGTCGTCGTGCTCGTAGGCCGGCGCGAGCGGCGGCACGGCGCCGGGGCGCAGCGTCGCCAGCGGCCCGAGCTGCGCGCACAGGGCCAGGTACAGCGGCAGCGGCTGCACCACGGGGCAACGCAGCACGGCTTCCAGCCACGGCAGGTTCAGCGTCAGGGCGGCCAGGCGCCCTTTCTGTTCCAGCATCGCCAGCCGGTCCTCGGTGCGCGACGACGGGTGCGCGGTCTGGCGCGCCAGGAACAGCGCCTTGCTGCGCATCTGCGCCGCCAGCTGGCGCGCGCGCTGCAGCGGCGGCGCGTCGGCCGGCACGGCCAGCATGGCGGGCAGGTAGGCGCCGCGCCGCACGATCTCGTTGGCCTTGTTGACCGTCAGCAGGCGCAGCGCGTGGTACGCGGCCGGAGGGCGCTTGCCCGCCATCAGGCCGAGGTTGACGGCCATGCGCGGCACGTCGGCCGGCAGCGCCTGCGAGACCTCGTCGGCCACCGGCGCGCTCTCGACGCCGCGGAACATCGCCGGCTGGCCGGGCAGGTTCATCGACCGGGTGATGCCGAGCACGAGCCAGACGTCGACGTCGCGCTGCGCCATGTCGTGCGTCCAGTCGTCGAGGGCCAGGTCGAGCGCGTGGCCCTGGGCCGTCGCGGCGTCGTAGGCGACGGCCATGCCGTCCGGCAGCACCGCCTCCAGGCGCAGCACACGCACCAGGCCGGCGCTGAGCAGGGACTCGTCGAGGACCAGGGCGCGCACGCCCCAGCCGTAGGGGTTGGCGGCCAGGGATTGCCAGGCCAGCAGCGCTTCGAGGCGCGCGCCCTCCTGCTGGAAGTGCTGCGGCGTCAACAGCTGGCCTTCGTGCCACTGGATGCGGTCGGGAAGTAACGTGGTCGTCATTGCTTGGTCGTTTATCTGGCGGCGCCAGGTTTCAGGTCGGTCGCGTCGAACCCCTGCGCACGCAGCTGGATCAGGTAGCCGGGCGTCTCGAGCAGCAGGCGCGCGCGGTGCTCGCCCGGGCTGGCGTAGCCGGCGAAGGCCAGCACGCCCCAGCCGGAGGCGTCCTGCCACGCGGTGCCGGGCACGCGCACGGTCTGCCCCGGCACCAGCTCGAACGAGAGCACGGTGAGGGCATCGGGGAAACTGCGCTTGAGGTCGGCGCGGCTGGCGAACCACTTGGCGGCCGGCATCGCCGCCAGCGCGTCGAGCGCCGCCACGTCGCGCACGAACACGATGTCGAGCGCGACCGCGCTATTGGCGTTGGCGTCCTCGTCGGCGCGCAACACCAGCGACTTCCAGTCCGGGGTGGCGGGCTTCGGGCCGAGGCCCACCATCGACCGGGCGCCGTCGACGGCGCCGGACACGGTCTTGCAGCCGGCCAGGACGGCGGCGGCGCCCAGCGCCAGCAGCGCGCGGCGCGTCGGATCGCAGGTGGGGATCGGTCCCATGTTGTTGTCGTCGATGACCACGTTTCTCACAATGCTCCATGCAGGCCGAACCCCACGCCGGCCGAAAAAATGCTCGCCAGCGCGATGCATACCAGGAAGGACACCGCCACGAGCTGCCGGCGGCTGAAGACGAAACGGATGGTGTCTGGGCGTGTACTGACCAAATCTTGCGCCCGATTAATATACAGTCCCTCCGATACCAGTGCAATCAGGGCGGCCGGGATCAACAGCGAAAGCAGGTTGCGTGCGCCTTCGCACAACACTTCGACCAGCATGAAGACGGGCAGCACCGCCTCCAGCGGCAGTCCGAGCGGCGCCAGCACGAAGCCGCCGAGCGTCACCGAGCGCGCGCCGGCCACGCCGACCGACAACAGCGCGGCCGCGAACGACAGGCAGCAGATCCACAGCACCGTGCCGACGTCCGGCACGGCCCCGTACAGGTTGGCGACGAACAGCGCCAGCACCGCGAAGAACATGGCCTCGCCGGCGCGCAGGAATACCGGGGCGATCGGCCCGCACAGTTCCACCAGGCCGCGGCTGTAGCCCAGCCGTTCGCTCATGCCGGCGATCAGGCCCGGCACGGCGGCCACGGCCAGCGGCGAGAACAGGCACACCGCGATCGGCTCGCGCAGCGCCGTCGCCACCTTCAGCGGCGACGTCTTCAGGCGCCAGGCGATCAGGCCGACGGCCAGCGCACCGACGGCCAGCGCGCCGGCCAGGAACGTCGCCAGGAAGCCCGCCAGCAGCAGGATCGCATCGATGCCGGCGGCGGCCGTCGCGGTGGCGGCCAGCATGAAGGCGGTGACCGGCAGGTAGTGGTTGATGTGGTGCACCAGCGACTCGAGCGCGCGGTAGGCCGCCTCGAGGATCGCGCCCAGCGAGCGCGTCGAACCCGGCGCCTGGGCCGCCACCGCCGCCGCGAAGCACAGCACCCCCACCAGGATCGACGGCAGCGACCCGTGGGCCAGCACGGCGAACAGGTTGTCCGGCACCAGCGTGCCCACTTCCCACGGCAGCGCGGCGGGCGCGTCGGCGCCGTAGCGCGCCATGGTCACGCCGCCCTCGCCGCGCAGCGTCAGGCGGCCGAACGCGGCGGCCTGCGCCGCGTCCATGTGGCTGCCGGCGCCGCCGATGGCGCCGGCAGCGGCGCCGACCAGCGCGCACAGCAGCATGCCCAGCAGCGACAGCGCGAAGATGGCCGCGAGCCGGCGCGCCGCGCCGGGCACGGCGGGCACGCGCTGCAGGCCGAAATAGACCGCGAGGATCACGAACGGCAGCGCGGCCATCTGGATCAGCAGCAGGTACAGCGCGGCGCAGGCGGCGAACACGCCCTCGCCCTGCGGCAGCACGGCGCCCGTCCAGCTGCCCAGCAACACCATCCCGAGCAGCACCGCGGGGTGCTGCAGGATGTCCTTGACCGGGATCGTGGCGGAAGTGGCGCGTCGCAGCATGGCGGTCCTAGAGTTTGACCGGTTCGTCGCAGATCGTGGCGACGGCGGCGCAGCCGGTGACGACGGTGACCGCCGTGCGCGCCATCGCGCACAACGGGTCCACCGCGGCCAGCAGCACGAACACGGCTTCGAACGGCAGCGCCAGGTAGGCCGCGGTCGTGCCGACCAGGGAGACGGTGACGATGCCGGTCATGCCGGCGGAGGCGAAGCCCGACAGGATCGACACCAGCGCCAGCAGCAGCACGTCGCCGGCGCCCAGCGCCCTGCCGTACAGCGCGGCGATGAACAGCGTGCCGCACACGAAGTACGCCACCGAGCCGACGCGCAGCAGCGAGATCGTCAGCGGCACCAGCAGCTCCACGCGCGAGCGCGCGAACTTCAGCCGCCGCGCCAGGCCGTCGATCATGGCCGGCATGCAGGTCGCGCTGTTGCTGGTCGCCACACCCAGCGCGAAGGGTTCGCGCAACGCGCCCAGCACGGCCGGATAGGCCACGCCGGCGCGCCGCGCGATCACCAGCACGCCGACGGTCAGAAGCAGGCCGGACAGGAACAGGAAGGTCGCGACGAAGCCCGCCATCACGCGCAGCGGCTCCAGGCCGCTGTGCGCGATCTGGGCCGCCGCCATGCAGAACAGCACCACGGGCAGCGGCAGGTTGACCCAGCGCGTCAGCGTCTGGCACGCGTGGTAGACGGTGCCGAGCGCCTCGTGCAGGCCGCCGGACAGCCGCGTCGGCACCTGCCCGGCGGCGAAGCCGAACAGCAGCGCGAACACCAGCGCCTTCAGCGTCTCGCCGTTGGCCAGCGCCGCGAAGATGTTCTGCGGGATCAGGGATTCCAGCACCTGGCCGATGGTGCGCACGTGCGGCGCGGCCGGCGGCTCGTGCATTGCCATGCGCGTGTTGCTGCGGTCGCCGTCGGCGTTGACCAGCTTGCCCAGCGCGGCGCGCGTGTCCGCCGACAGGCCGCTGCCGGGGTTGAACAGCAGCGACGTGCTCGTCGACAGCACCGCGGCCGCGATCGAGAACACGACGAAGACGAGCGCCATGCGCTTGAAGATGCGGCTGGCGCCGCCTTCGCGGTACAGGCTCTGCAGGCTGAAGATGACCGCCGAAATCATGAACGGCAGCACGATCATCTTCAGGAGGTCGACATAGACGGCGCCGACCAGGCCGAGCTGCCGCGCCACCGCCGGCACGGCCCAGCCGAAGATGCCGCCGGCGAGCACGCAGGCCAGCACCGTCCACGGGTTGAGCGCCCAGCGCGTGTAGCGCCGCACGGTCTTCGGCAGTTCCGCGGGCAGGCTCATTTGATCGCTTTCAGGACGCTGTTCACGGTCGGCTTGTCGACCCACTGGGCGATGACCTCGTTGACGAACGACAGCAGCGTCGGGTCGCCGATGCCGACCATCATCGCCAGCGGCGACTCCAGGTCCTCGAAGGTCACGGTGCGCAGGCTCAGGGCGAGGCCCGGGTCGTTGCGCACGATCTGCTGGACTTCCAGCTCGTCGCGGTAGGCGGCCACCACGGCGCCGCTGCGGGCCGCGGCGACCACCTCGGGCCAGCTCTTGAAACGCACCAGCTGCGCCTTCGGGAAGTTGCGCCGGCCGAACTCTTCCCACGAGGAGTTCGCGATCACGCCCAGCTTGCCGTCGAAGTTGCGGATCACCTCCTGCAGCGGCCGGTCGCCGGCCAGCGCCGCGAAGCGCACGCGGTTGATCAGGAGCGCATGGCCGAGGCGCATGTAGGTGTTCGAGAAATGGACGTACTGGCCGCGGCGCAGCGTGCGCGCGAGGCGGCTGATGCCGAGGTCGGCGCGGCCGGCGGCCACCGCCTCGGCCACGGCGTCGAACGAGGCCGGGCTGCGGTCGAAGCGCACCCGCACGCCGAGCTCGCGGGCGACGCGCTGCGCCATGTCGACGTCGGTGCCCACCAGCACGCCGTCCTTCACCGAGAAGAACGGCGGATTGTCGTCGGCGACCATGGCGACGACGACCTCGCCGCGGTTGACGATGCGCGCGATGTCCGGCGCGAGCAGGCGGCCGTCGGCCACCTTGACCAGGCGCGCGCGGGCATCCGGGTTGGGCACGGCGTCGTCCGCGCCGGCGCCGGCGCACAGGCACAGCGCGCACCACGCGGCGAGGATCCGCAGCGCCTTCATGGCAGCGCCTTCTTCAGCGGCGCGGCGGCCGCCGCGGCATCCTTGCCCGCGCGCTCGAGCAGGCGCGCGCCCGCCGCCGCCGCCGCGGCATCGGCGGCAGGCGCCGGCGCGGCCATCTGGCGGCCGACCTGGTAGCCCAGCGCGAACAGCAGCACCATCAGGGCGACGCCGCCGAACAGCGCCAGGGCGATCAGGCGCGGGGTCAGGGAAAAACGGTATTCGGTACTCATCGTCGGTCTGGTTCCGCTTGGTTCTCGTTCAGGGGATGGCGACGGTGAACTGGCCGGGCACGTTGACGCCGATGACGCCGCCCCAGTTGCACATCAGTTTCGAGGCGTTGTTCAAGGCCGGCATGTTGCCGACCAGGACGGTCGGCGAGCCGGGGACCCACGGCGCCACCGTCACCGGAATGCACGGCATCGGCGTCAGCACGCCCAGCGCCGCCGCGGTCGCGGCGGCGACCATCGGATTCGCGAGCGACATGCAAGTGCCGAACGGCAGCACGTTCACCAGCGGCTTGTTGTCCATGATGTTCGCGTCGGGCACGCCGGTCAGCGTGCGGTTCAGCGGCAACACCATCAGCGTCCCCGGCGCCGCGCCGAACGTGCATTGCAACATCGCGCCCATGCATACCTGTTGTCCCATCAGCTCCCCCGCACCAGTTTCTGCAGCCGGTCCAGCAGCGCCGGCTCGGCCTCGTCGTTCCCCAGGCGCCGCCCCCTGGCGTCGTAGCGCGCCGGCGCGCCCACCGGCTTGCCCTGGCGGTACATGGTTTCTTCCATCAGCGTCCCGTCGGGCCAGAACCTGCGCAGCGGCCCGTGCAGGAGGTTGGCCTGGTAGACGCACGACTGCACCACCGTGCCCTCGGCGTCGAAGTCGCGCGACTCGCCGTCGAGCAGGTCCGCGCGGTAGTGCGACGTGCGCACGCGGCGGCCTTCGTGGAAGAACTCGGCCGGGCCGTGGATGCGTCCCTGCGCCAGCGTCATCCGGGCCGTCAGGTGGCCGGCCTCGTCGTAGGTCTGCGTGGGCCCCTCGGCCACGCCGTCGGCCATCGTCTGCTGCGAGATGCAGCGCCCGTTGGCATAGACCTGCACGACCCCGTGGGGCCGGCCGCGCCGGAACGGCGCCTTCTGCAGCAGCCGTCCCGCGTCGTCCCACGCGGTCGCGATGCCGTGCATCAGCCCGTCCTCGAAGGTGGCCTGGAACACCATGCGGCCGTCGGCGCCGAACTTCTCCAGCAGGCCGTGCAGCACCGCGCCGCGCATGTGGCAGCGCTGCACCAGCACGCCGGCGTCGTCGTGCTGCTCGATCAGGCGCGGTGCGTCGGCATCCATCAGTTCACCTTCGCCATCGCGCCCTTGAGCGTGAGGATGGCGCCCGCCTCGACGGTGTGCATCGCGTCGGCCTTGCTGTTGATCATGGGCGCCTTGTTGTCGAGCTGGACGCCGCCCTGGTTGACGAGGTTCAGCCCCGCCTTGTTGGTGAGATTGGTGCCCGCCTCGTTCTTCAGGTCCGTGCCCGACTTGGCCGTCAGCGCGGTGCCCGCCTTGACGTCGAAGCTGGTGCCGCTTTCCAGCGCCACGGCGGCGCTGGACTTGAGCGTGATGCCGCCGGTGACCGTGATCGTCAGCTTGCCGTCGATCGTCAGCGCATAGTCGCCCGTGACCTTGTGGGTGAACTTGGCGCCGTTCGTGTGGCTCTCGTCGCCCGTCACGTCGAGCGTGCGCGTGCCCTTCACGTTGTGCGTCTCCTTGCCCTTCTGGACATCCACCGTGCGGTCGCCCTCGGTCAGCGTGTGCGTCTCCGCGCCCTTGGCGATCGTCGTGGTGAGCGCGTTCTCGATCTCGACCAGCATGTCCTTCTGCGCGTGCAGGTACAGCTGCTCGGCGTCCTTCTTGTCCTCGAAGCGCAGTTCGTTGCCCGCGGCGCCGCCCTTGGACGACCAGGTGCGCATCACGGTCTGGGTCTGGTTCGCCGGCAGCGTCACCGGGGTCGTGTTGTCGCCGTTGTACACGCAGCCGGTCACCAGCGGCCGGTCGGGATCGCCGTTCAGGTAGCTGATCACCACTTCCTGGCCGACGCGCGGCAGGAACAGCGCGCCGAAGCCCTTGCCCGCCACCGACTGCGCGACGCGGATGAAGGGGGAGCTCTTGTCGTCCTTGGCGCCGTCGCGGTCCCACGGGAACTGCACCTTGATGCGCCCGTGGCTGTCGGTCCAGATTTCCTCGCCGCTCGGCCCGACCACCAGCGCCGTCTCGCAGCCGCTCGCGCGCGGGCGCGGCGCCTGCAGCGGCGGCCGGAACGGCGCGGTCGCGGGAAACGCCTCGAAGGAATTCGTGTACAGCGCGTCGCGCGCCGTGTGGTGCACGCGGCGCAGCACGTAGGCGGCGTTCAGGCCGGCGACGAAATGGTCCGACAGCGTGAACTGCGTGCCCGCGCTGAACGGATAGCAGAAGCTGTCGCCGCGCAGTACCGCCGCGCCCACCTGGCTGGCCTCCACGCGCAGCTTGGCGATCGCGTTCGCGGCCGCCACCGCCAGGTGGCCGGTACCGAACTCCACCAGCTCGCCCTCGCCCGCGCTGCCCGCATGGGTGCCGGTCAGGTCGGTCGTCGGCTGCTGGAAATCGTAGTCGTTGACGGTGGCCGTCTTCAGCGCGATGGTGTTTTCGTGGGCGAAGCGCGACACGGTGTCGATGGCGTTGTGCATGCCGGTGCGCGGGAAGAAGCGCACGGCGGCCGCGCCCGCGCAGTCGGCGAACGCCGTGTTGGCGTCGGCCAGCACCATCGTGTGCGCACTGCTGGTGAAGGTGAAGAAGTAGCAGATGCCGTGTTGCTCCATCAGCCGGCACACGAAGTCGAACGCCGTCTCGTCGTACTGCACGCAGTATTCGATCGCCGCGTAGGTGCCGCTGGTCTTGTCCTCGAACGGGATCGAGAACGCGCCCAGCACGGCGGCCAGGATTTCGGTGACGGTCTTGTTCTGCCAGATCTTGCGGTCGCGCGACAGGGTCAGCAGCCACAGCATCGGCACCAGTTCCGCCTCGTAGCTCGCGAAGTCGCGCTCGAAGCCGCTCTGGACGAAGCGCGAGACCATGCCCGTGATGTAGCGCGTCGGACCGTCCGGGATCGCCATGGTCACCGTCATCGACTGGCCGACGGCGGTCGCCGCCGCGAGCGCCGTGCTGCCGGAACGCATGTGCAGGTTGAACCGGAACAGTTCGGAAATGCCCTCGCTGCCCTCGACCGCGTCGAGCAGCAGGTCGTTCGCGCCGAACGGCGAGCTCAGGGTCAGGAAGGCGCCGGCCGCCTGTTCGAAGCCGGTCCTCATGCCTGGCCGCGCCCCAGCGGATCGTCGCGGAACGTGAAGCGGAACGCGTCGTCCGGCCCGACCGCCATGTGCACGGCGCAGAACGGCATCTGCATCGCCATGCGTTCCAGCACCAGCGACGACAGGACCGGCAGCACCGTCTGCGTCAGGATGGCGTCGATGTTGCGGGCGCCGCTGTCGACCTCGGTGCAGCGCGCGGTCACCACGTCGGTGACGCGGTCGTCCCAGGTGAAGCGCGCGTGATGGTTCGCGGCGAAGCGCTGCGCCAGCCGGGCCAGCTTGAGGTCGGCGATGCCGCGGATCTGCGCATCGCCCAACGGGTAGTACGGCACCAGCACCAGCCGGCCCAGGAACGCGGGACTGAACTGGCGCAGCAGCGCCGGGCGCAGCGCCTCGACCAGTTGCCCGGCGTCCGGCCGGCGGCCCTGCGCGCAGGCCTGGGTGATGACGTCCTGCGCCGCGTTCGAGGTCAGCAGGATCAGGGTGTTCCGGAAATCGATCGACACGCCCTCGCCGTCTTCCATCGTGCCCTTGTCGAACACCTGGAAGAACAGCTCCAGCACGTCCGGATGCGCCTTTTCCATTTCGTCGAGCAGCACGACGCAGTACGGCCGGCGCCGCACGGCTTCCGTCAGCACGCCGCCCTTGCCGTAGCCGACGTAGCCGGGCGGGGCGCCCTTCAGGCTGGAGATCGAATGCGCCTCCTGGAACTCGGACATGTTGATGACGACGAGGTTCTTCTCGCCGCCGTACAGCGTGTCGGCCAGCGCGATGGCGGTTTCGGTCTTGCCGACGCCGCTCGGCCCGACCAGCATGAACACGCCCACCGGCTTGTCGGGGTCGTCCAGTTCCGCGCGGAAGGTACGCACGCGGCGCGCGATCGCGTCCAGCGCCTGGTCCTGGCCCACCACGCGGTCGGCCAGGTGTTCCTTGAGCTGCAGCACGGTATGGATCTCGTCGGCCATCATCTTGCCGACCGGGATGCCGGTCCAGCCCGAGATCACGTCCGCCACGATGTTCGAATCGACGCAGACCGGCACCAGCGGGTCGTCGTCCTGGATCGTCTCCAGCCCCTTCTGCAGGCGCTGCAGCTGGTCGCCGCGCGTCCGGTACTCGTCGGGGTCGGCGGGCGTGCCGTCGCCCTCGCGCGCGGCGGCGGCGGCGATCTCGCGGCGCAGCGCCACGATCTCGTCGACCGCGCGGCGCTCGTCGGCGAGCTTGTCGCGCAGCTTCGCCTGGCGCTGGCGCAGCGCCGCCAGCTGGCGTTCCAGGCGGGCGATGGCCTCGCCGTGGTCCTCGCCGCGCGCGCGCTTCTGGCGCGCGATGCGCAGCGCTTCCTCGTCCAGCACGATGTCGTGCTCGACGGCCTCGAGCTGCGGCGGCACCCCGGCCTGGCCGATGGCGACGCGGGCGCACGCCGTGTCGAGCACGCTGATCGCCTTGTCGGGCAGCTGGCGACCGGAAATGTAGCGGTGCGACAGGCGCACGGCGTCGACCACGGCGTCGTCCATGATCTCGACCTGGTGATGGCGCTCCAGCGTCGCCACCATGCCGCGCAACATGCCGATCGCCGCGTCGGGCGCCGGCTCCTCCACCTTCACCACCTGGAAGCGGCGCGCCAGCGCCGGATCGCGCTCGACGTATTTCTTGTACTCGGCCCAGGTCGTCGCGGCGATCGTGCGCAGCTCGCCGCGCGCCAGCGCCGGCTTGAGGATGTTGGCCGCGTCGCCCTGCCCTTCGGCGCCGCCGGCGCCGATCAGCTGGTGTGCCTCGTCGATGAACAGGATGACCGGCGTGACGGACGCGCGCACTTCGGCGATCACCGATTTCAGGCGGTTCTCGAACTCGCCCTTGACGCCGGCGCCGGCCTGCAGCAGCGCCAGGTCGAGCGAGCGCACCACGGCGTTCGCCAGCGCCGGCGGCACCAGGCCCTGCGCGATGCGCTGGGCGAAGCCCTCGACGACGGCGGTCTTGCCGACCCCCGCCTCGCCGGTGAGGATCGGGTTGTTCTGGCGGCGGCGCAGCAGGATGTCGACGATCTGGCGGATTTCCGGATCGCGGCCGCGGATCGGGTCGATGCGGCCGGCGCGCGCCTGTTCCGTCAGGTCCACCGTGTACTGGTCGAGCGCGGGCGTGCGGCCGGCCCCCTGCGCCGGCGCCGGCGCGATGCCCGGCGCGGCCGGCATCCCGGCCCCGGCCTCCTCGGACGCCGCCGCCAGCAGGCCGGGCAGCTCCCGCCTCAGCGCCTCGCGCGGGATCTGGAGCAGCGCCGGCGCGGTCTCCAGCAGCACGCCGCGCAGCGCGTCGACTTCGAGCAGCGCCAGCAGGATGGTGCCGGAGCGCACCTGCTGGGTGCCCAGCAGGTGCGCGCCGAGCATCCAGGCTTCCTGGAACAGGGGCACGAAGTGCGACGACAACGCCGGCGTGCGGGTGTTGCCGCGCTTGAAGCCGTCCAGGCTCGCCTGCAGCTGCGCCAGCACGGCGGCGGTATGGATGTCGAAGCGTTCCAGCAGCAGCACCAGGTCCGGGGCGCGACCGTCGAGCAGCACCAGCAGCAGGTGTTCCAGCTCGACGTTGAACTGGGTCTGCTTGACGCACAGTTCGGCCGCCTGGCCCATGGCGCGCTTGCACTCCGGGTTCAGCTTCGCCAGCAGCGTACGGATATCGATGTCCATGCGTCAGGTCCTCGCGCCGGCGTCGACCGGCAGGGTCAGGCGGGCCGGCTGGTAGGCGGCCGCGCGCGGGCCGGCGCCCGGACTGCACAGCCAGGTGCTCAGGCCGAGGCGCGGGGCCAGCGGCGTCGCGTCGCCGAGGCGCGTGGCCGGCCGCGACGCGAGTTCCAGCCGCAACTGGACGCCGGCGTCCTGCTGCAGGTGGCGGCCCGCCAGCCAGCCGAGCAGCGCGTGGTCCTTGCCGCCGGGGAGCAACGCGGCATAGCGCGCGGGCGCCAGCGGCGGCGCATCGAGCGCGATGCCGCCGCCCTGGTCCCAGGCGCGCGCGCCCAGCGTGGTGCCGACGCCCAGGCGCGACGCCGGGCCGGCCGGCCGGCCAGGACTCGCCAGCCGGGCGCGGTCGCACGGCGCCAGCGGATGCCAGCCGCCGACGAACTGCTTGCCGCCGAAACGCACGCCGGTGCGGTCGCGCACCACGGCCAGCAGCGAGGTCATCGAGCGCGGCGCCGCGCCCTGCACCGCGGCGTGGCGCAGCCACGCCTGTTCGCCGTGCGGTCCGCGCACGCCTTCGGCGCGGCCGAGGCTCGCCAGCGCGTCGAGCATGCGCACCAGCGGCGCGGCATCGATGGCGTCGGCGGCCAGCGCCACATGGTGCTTGCGCCGGCTGCGGTACAGGAAACCCAGCAAACGCGCATTGAAGATGTCGAGGAAGTCCAGGCCGCTCGCGTCGCGCAGCCGGCGCCGTTCCAGCAGCGCTTCGGTGAATGGCGCCGGCAGCGGCCCGTGGGCGCCGGCCAGCGACAGCACGGGCGAGCGCAGCGTCAGCGCCGGCCCGGGCCGGCCGCTCTCGTCGAGCGCGGCGATGTCGCTGGCGGCGAAGCCCTGGCTCACCTGCGCGGCCAGGCGCACGCTTTCGTCCAGGCCGAGTCCGGCACCGACCGGCGCGCGCTCCGGCGCGCTGCGCTCGAGCAGGCTGATCGCCTGGAACAGGTCGAAGTCGTGCGGCGCGTCCCGCAGTTGCGCGATCAGGTCAGGCATTGTCGTCCGCTCATGGCCGGCCATTGCATCCACAGTTCGCCGTTGCGCACCACGCGCAGCCGCACGAAGGAATTGACCGACGTGTACAGCGCGAAGAAGCGCGACAGCACGCCCGCCAGCACCAGCGGCGAGGTGCCGATGAAGGCGTCGGCGTCGAACTCGAGTTCGATGTCGGTGCCGCGGCAATGGCCGCGCCAGACGTCGCGGCCGACGCGCGCCGTCGCCGGGGTGGCGGCCATGCGCTTGATGCCGCGCACCTGGGCCTGGTCGCGCGCGCTGTCGCCGGCGAACAGCAGCAGCATCTGCTGCAGCGTCTGCACCCCCGTCGTGCCGTCCACCAGCGAGCGGTGGTTCAGGCGCAGCAGCGCGACCAGCGACCACAACGCGCGCGCCTCCAGCGCCGGCGGCCGTTGCCGGCTGGGCTGGTACAGGGCATGGATGCCGGTCGAGGTCGGGATGCCCTCGCCGTAGAAGCGCGTGCCGGGACCGACCTGCTCGGCCAGGTTGCGGTTGGTGCACAGCAGGTGTGCGTACACCACCGGCTGGTCGGGCACGGCGTGCACGTTCGCGCGGTCCACGAAGCTCAGGTAGGCGTCGGTGCCGCCGATGCCCTTGCGCAGGCTCGTCTCGCGGCGCAGCGACCAGAACACGCCGGCCCCGTCCGCCTCTTCCGGCGTCGATTCGGCGAACACGCTGGGGATCGCCAGCGCCCGGTCGGCGCGCGGGTCCGAGGCCGTCACCGCGACCACCGAATGCACCTCGGTCGTGGCGTCACGCTGGTAGTCGGGCACCAGCAGGTATTCGTACTGGCGCCGGTCCATGCGGATCGGCTCGCCAGTCAGGCGGAACAGGTTCACCGCCGGCGTGCAGCCGAGCAGGAAGGTGTCGCGGCCGACCTGCGACAGCACCGGGGCGCTGCGGTCGAACACGAAGCGCACCGCGAAGCGCGGGCCGGTGCCCAGGCGGCCGCGCAGGCCCTTGAGGTCGAAGAACTGGAACTTGCGCGGGAACGCGAAGTATTCCTGCAGCAGCGCGTACGCCGGATGCGCGTGGGTCGGCTGCGCGAGGATGGCTTCGTCCTCGGCGAACCCGACTTCCGCCAGGCTGCCCGGCCCGAGCCGGTGCACGCGGCCGTCGCCGCCCAGCAGGTCGATGCGTTCCAGGCCGCTGACCAGCAGCTCGTGCAGCGGCATCGTCGTCATCAGGTCGCCGCCCAGGTGCAGGCGCAGCGTCTCCAGTTCCAGCTCGCCGACGTCGACGCCGCCTTCGCAGGCGAAGTCCAGCCGCAGCGTGCGGGCGTCCTCCAGCTTTGCCGCCGCCACCCGCAGCGGCCACAGCGTCGTGCCGGCGGCGACCTGGAAGCGGCAGTTCTCGCCGCCCGCGGCCGTGGTCGAGAGCATGGTGCCCCGCGCCACCGGCATGCCGGCCATGACCTTGCCCTTGGACGCGTCGAGCGTCATCTGCACGACCGTCATCGCGGGCACCGGCTGGGTCAGGCTGGGGCAGAGATTGTCCAGCAACGCGCCGGCGATGGTGGGGAAATCGCGGTCGAGGTCGCGGTGCACGCGCGCGGTCAGGAACGCCACCGATTCGATCAGGCGCTCGGTGTGCGGGTCGGCCGACTCGCCGCCGCTGAGCACGAGGCGCTGCGCCACCTTCGGGTAGCGCGCGGCGAAGTCGGCCGATTGCGTGCGCAGGTAGGCCAGCTCGCGCCGGTAGTAGTCGAGCAGGTCGTCGCTCACGCCGCGACCTTCATCATGGCCACGCGCGCGTCCAGCGCGACCTCGAAATCGACGCGGCACAGCTGCTCGCCGAGCCGCACGGCGGCGACGATGGCCGCGCGCGCGGCCGTCGGCCGCGCCGGATCCGGCCGCACGGTCACGCGCACGTGCGCCAGGCGCGGTTCGTACAGGGCGATGCCGCGCTCGATCACGCGGCTCCAGGCCAGCAGGTCCTGGTCGGACTGCGCCGACAGCGTGAGCGTGTCGGGCAGGCCGTAGTCGAGCACCGTGGGATCGCCCGTCAGGAATTCCTGCACCGTCATCGCATTGCGCACGTTGAACAGCCGCTGCAGGTCGCGCTCCAGCGATTGCTGCAACCCGGCGCCGTCCAGCAGCCTGCCGTCGAACGAGGCGGGATCGCCGCCGGCGAGGCGGTCGAAGAACGGAACCAGCGATGCGGTGAGGGTTTTCGCCATGGATGAACAGGGATACCGGTGAAACCTGAAGGCGGGCCGCGCGCGGCCCGCCGCGCGGCATCAATCCGACTTCATCGTCTCCAGGTTCCAGTTCCAGGTGCCCGTGCCCTTCGCGGTCGAATCCGACTGCTGCTGGGTGTAGTCGCACTTGATCTTGGTGAACGAGATCGTGAACGAATCGGACGGGATGCCGCCGCCGCCGGACGTCGAGATGCTCGAGATCATGGCGTTGGTCATCTCGTACTTGAAGAAGCTCATGTACTTGCCGTTTTCGACGCGTCCCACGTGCAGGGTCGCGGTGCCGATCTTGGTACCCTGGGTGCAGGCCTTGTACAGCTCGGTGGTCGACAGGTCCGACATCTTCGAGAAGCTCAGCTCCGAGAAGACCGGACGGCCGGCGGTGCGCTCGGTATTGGCCGAGTCCATTTGCATCGGGATCGAGGCGCTGTGCGAGTACGACAGCACGATGATCTTGCCCACATAGCCGGTGACCTGGCAGTTGCCGACGATGGTCGTGCCGAGGTCCAGGATGAGTACGTCAGACATGGTTTACTCCAGAAATTGGTGGCGGCCGGCCGCCGCGCTGCGCGGCGGGCCGGCACGGGGTGAATCGAAAGCGCTCAGCCGGCGGCGGCCGGCAGTTCGGCCACGAGGCGGATCGACGCCGTCAGCTCTTCCATCTGGAAGTGCGGACGCAGGAACACGGTCGCCGAGTACACGCCCGGCTTGCCGGCCACCTCGGTCACGTCCACGCGGCCTTCGGCCAGCGGGAAGCGCGCCTTCTCGCCCTGCGTGGCGTTCGGGCTCAGCAGCACGTAGCCGCTCAGCCAGCTGTTCAGGTAGTCCTGCACCGACTGGCGGGTCTGGAAACTGCCCACCTTGTCGCGCATAATGACCTTGATGTAGTGGGCGAAGCGCGACGCCGCGAGCACGTACGGCAGGCGCGAGGACAGCGCCGCGTTAGCGTTGGCCGCGTCCAGGTTGTAGACCTTCGGCTTGTTCACGGTCTGGCCGCCGAAGAACGCGGCGAAGTCCGAACCCTTCGCGTTGACGGCCGCGATGAAGCCCAGGTCGTTCAGCTCCTTTTCGCGGCGGTCGGTGATCGCCACCTCGGTCGGGCACTTCAGCGCCACGTCGCCTTCGTCGGTCTTGAAGGTGTGGGCGGTCATGCCCGAGATCTTGCCCCCGCCTTCCACGCCGCGGATCGCGGTGGTCCAGCTGTGCTTGGCGAACGCATCGGTGATGCGCAGGCCGAGCTGGTAGGCGGAGTTGGCCCACAGGTACTTGCCGTGGTCGCGGCCGTCGACGTCTTCCTCGAACGAGAAGCTCTCGACCGGCACGGTCTTGGCGCCGTACGGCAGGCGCGCGACGTAGCGCGGCAGCACCATCGCCACGTAGCGCGAGTCTTCCGACTCGCGGAAGCCGCGCCAGGTGGCCATCTCGGCGCTCTCGAAGATCTTCGACATGTCGCGCGGCACGCCCAGCTCGGTGAATTCGGCCATGTCGAACAGCGACGGCGCGGCGGCGGTGACGAACGGCGCGTGCGCGGCGGCGGCGACCTTCGACAGGCGCTGCAGCAGGGCCATGTCCTGGGGATGGCGACCGAAGTAGTAGTCGCCGATCAGCAGCGAGTACGGATGGCCGCCGAAGGTGCCGTATTCCTCTTCGTAGACCTTCTTGAACAGCACGCTCATGTCGTGGTCGACGGCGCCTTCCAGGTCCTTCAGCAGTTCCTTCTTCGACACGTTCAGCAGGCGCAGCTTGAGGTTGGTGCCGGTCTCGGTGCCGTAGACCATGTCGTGCAGGCTGCGCCAGGACGCTTCCAGCTTCTGGAATTCCGGGTCGTGCATGATCGCGTTGAGCTGCTCCGTCAGGATCTTGTCGATCTCGGCGACGCGCTCGTTGATGGTGGCGACGACGCCCTTGTTCGGCGCCGTCTTCATGCCTTCGTCGAGCACCTGGGTCGCGAACTGGCCCAGCAGTTTCTTCGCGTAGGCGCCCTGGGACGGCTCGACGGCCATCTTGCCTTCCTGGACGATGCGGTCCAGCAGGTCGAGGTCGCCGGCGGTCGCCGACGCGGTCGCACCGGCGTGCGCGGATTGGGTGGTAGCCATGATGTGAACTCTCGGTAGAAGTAGGGGATCAGGTCGGCGATGCGTCCGGCTCGGCGTCCGGCGCGGCGGCAGCGTCTTCCGGCGCGGCGGCGGCGGCGATGACGGCCGCGGCGGCGGCGGCGGCCGCAGGTCCCTGCTCCTTCAGTTGCTTGAGCTCGTTCGTGTTCTGGATGATGTTCTCGAGCAGCGCGTCGAGTTCGTCATTGCCGTCCAGCTTGCCCAGCAGGTCGCGCAGTTGCTGGCGCGCTTCCAGCAGCTTGGCCAGGCGCGGCACCTGCGCGACGATGGCTTCCGGGTGGAAGTGCCCGAACTCGGTGAAGTTCAGCTCGACCTTCAGGTTGCCCTCGCCCTTGAGCGTGTCCGGGACCGTCAGGTCGAGGCGCGGCGCGATGTTGGCCATGACTTCGTTGAAGTTGTCGCGGTCGATGTCGATCAGGCGGCGCGCCTTCAGCTTCGGCGGCGGCACCAGGGGCTGGCCGGACAGGTCGGCCAGCAGGCCGACGACCAGTGGCAGCTCTTTTTTCTCGATGGCGTCGCCGATTTCGACGTCATAGGTGATCTGGACGCGCGGCGGACGGTTCCGTCCGACCCACTTTTGCAAACTATCTGACATTACAACCCCTCGCTGAGTGACAAGCTGCCGACGATCGCAGGTCCCGACGACCAGGTCTTACATCCCGCACCCCGTTCGACCGACCTGCTCCTGAGTATTCAGAACATCATTTCCTACAATCACCGAAGCATAGTGTGGAATAACAGACCTCAACAAGTATTTTTGCATTACGAAAAAAATATTTTATTTCGGTATTTTTTTTGCCACAGCCCCCTATACAAGATGCTGATTTTCGGTAAGTAAATGTAGGAGAACGCCCACCTGGCGACTAGCCGAACGGGAACATCCGCTTGATCTTCGCGAGCAAGGTGCCCCAGCGGGCCGTCCTGGCGGGCGCCGGGTGCGTGTCGGCGGGCGCCGCCGCCACACCGGGGCGGGCCGTGGCCTCGGGGTCCGTCGATGGCGCGGAGGCGTCGGTGGCCATGCCACCCGCCGGGCCGGGTTGCACGGCGCCGGCGATGTCGGCTGACGCGCCGCCGGCCGGCTGCGCATGGACGGCGCCAGCCTGCCGCGCGGTCGCTGCCGACGCGGCGATCCCGTCGGCATCGCCGGCGCTGCCGGCGTCCCGTGGCGCCATGTCCGGCTCGCCAGCCACGCCGGCCGCATCGCCGCCGCCGGCGCCCCTGTCTGCGCCCGGCGCCGCCGGCACGGCCGTGTCCGTCGGTCGGGCCGATGCTGGCGCTGCGCCGCCGGCGCAGGCGGCGGTAACGGGATCGTCCTGCCCGGCGCCGGCCGGCGCGTCCGACGCGGCGCTCGCGGGGTTTGGCTGGCGCGCGGGCCCGGTCGCGGCGTCCTGCGTCGTCGTGCCGCGGCCCGCATCGCCTACGGTGTCCGCAGGCGACGGCGCAGCGGCGTCCGCCCGAGCGCCCGCCCGCGTGCCCAACGTCGCGTGCGTCACAACGTCCGGAGCGCCGTCGGCAGCGTATGCCGTTCCAGCGGGAGGCGCGGCGCCGGCGGCGTCGTCCGCGTGATTGCCGGCTGCCGCCGGTACGGCGTCGGACGCGGCCCCCTGGCGCGCATCGCCCGCCCCCACGTCGTCGTCGTCGCGGATGGCAGCGGAGGATGCGCCGTCCGCACCCTGCTGCGCGCTCTCCACGGCCGCGGGGGCGGACGCGACGCCGTCCGTGTCCGCCGGCGCGCCGTCGTCCGGCTCCCGATGAGGCCGTTGCGCCCCCGCCTCGTCCGCGGAAGCCGCGCCGGCATCGCCTGCGCCCTCCGTGGCCCGTAACGGTGGGGCGCCGGGCGCGACGTCCACCGGCGCGCCGTCCGGCTGCGCCGCCACGGCAGCGGGCGCGGGCTCCGGGGCCGGGCCGCCCCGTCCCACGTCGTCGCCGTCCGTCGTGGCAGCCGGGGACGGGCCGTCCGCAGCCGGCTGCATCCCCTCCGCGGCCGCAGGCGCCGCCGCGACGCCGTCCGCGTTTGCCGGGGTGCGGTCGTCCCGCGCCTCGGGCGCCGCTCGTCCCGCCCCCTCGTCCGCGGGCGCAGCACCGGCATCGTCCGCGTCGTCCGCGGCCGGTGACGGCGCATCGCCGGACCCGGCCGGATCGGCGGACGCCGCGTCCACCGCCACGGCACCGGGCGCAGGCTGCGGGGACGCGTCCAGCCGCGCAGCCTCGCCGTCCATCGTGGCGCCGGAGGACGGGCCATCCGCCACCGGTTGCGCCCCGGCCGCGGGCGCCGACGCCACGCCGTCCGCGCCTGCCGGCGTGCCGTCGCCCGGTTCCTCTTGCGCGCGGCGCGCAAACGCGCCGTCCGCGGATGCGGCGCCGGGATCGTCCGCGTCGTTCGTGGCCGGTGACGGCGTCGCGCCGGACGCGGCGCCCACCGGTGCGCCGCCCGGCTGCGCCGCTGCGGCATCGGGGGCCGGTTGCGTGGCCGGATCGTCCTGGCGCGCGGCATCGTCATGCGTCGCGGC
>NZ_CAJYEB010000025.1 GCF_913773735.1 uncultured Massilia sp. | reverse complement strand
CGCTGATGGCCGGCTGGGCGCGCGGGGTCTGGCCATGCGCGCCGATGGTGGCCTGGCCGATGCCGTCGGCGACGTCGACGACGTTCGCGCCGGCGCCGGAGACGGCGCCCAGCACCAGGTTGAACATCTCCTGCGGCTCGGCCGTCGCGTCCTGCGGCAGCGCCACGGTGACCGTCTTGACGGTCTCGCCGGCGCCGAAGGACAGCGAGCCGCTGGCCGGGACGAAGTCGCTGCCGGCGGCGGCGCTGCCGGCCACGGTGTTGTAGGCAACGCTGAATCCACTGCCGACGGCCTTGTCCAGCACCACGGCGAAGGTCGCGGTGCCGGCGCCGGCGTCGACCACGACGTCGCGTACCGACAGGGCGGCATGGTGGGCGGCGTCCGCCAGCGTGTCGTTGTCGACGATGGTGGCGACGGCCGCGAAATGCTTGATGACGGCGTTGGTGGGACTGTTCAGCACCAGCGCGACGTTTTCCAGGCCTTCGACGAGGGCGTCGTCCTTGATCGGGACGCGCACGGACAGGGACGTGACCCCGGGCGCGAACACCAGCTGGCCGCCCGCGCTCTCGAAGTCGGCGCCGCTGTCGGCCGTGAGCGAATAGGTGTTGTAGTACACGCTCACCTGTTGCTGCGCCGCCGCGCTGAGGGTGACGACGAATTCGACGTAACCGTCCTTTTCGCCGACGACGAGGTTTTTCGAGCTGATGTAGATGGTCATGTTTTTCCCTGTTTTCTGTTGTGTGGTACGCCGCCGGCCGGCGTCGCCTGGAACCGATGGGCCGCATGCTAAGGCATTTGCCGCGCACGGTAAGCCTGTCATTACTTGCAGGTTTTGCCGGCAGCGCCGGACTACCTGCTACCCATAACGAAGCCCGCAGGATTTTTCGAAGGGTTCTCGAGAATTTTTTTTGATTTTTTCTGCGACGGGGGCGGGGCACTTGAAATGGGCGAGCCGTCCCCATCTGGTCGGTATCGCGGCCATGCCGCCCACCGCCCGCTTTGCCGGCCCGATACCATGCGGATCTTCCTGCGCAGCCTCCTGATCGCCCTGGCCCTGATCGCGGCCGAGGCCCTGCTGCGCCCGTGGCTGGAGAGCGTCGCCTACATGGTGCGCCTGGGCGGAATGCCGGCGCCGGCCGTGCTGCCGGTGCCGGTGGCGGGCGTGCAACCGGCGCAACTGGCCGATACCTGGGGCGGGGCGCGCAGCGGAGGGCGCCGGCACGAGGGCATCGACATCTTCGCGCGGCGCGGCACGCCGGTCCTGTCCAGTACCGAGGGGGTGGTGCTGCGGGTCGGCACCAACCGCCTGGGCGGCCAGGTGGTCTGGGTGCTGGGACCGGGCGGCCAGCGCCACTACTATGCGCACCTGGACCGCCATGGCGACGTGCATGCGGGGATGCGGGTGGCGCCGGGCAGCGTGGTCGGCTACGTCGGCAACACCGGCAACGCCCGCACGACGCCGCCGCACCTGCATTACGGGATCTATGTGGCGGGCGGGGCGATCAATCCGTATCCCTTGCTGCGGCCGCGCGCCGGCGCCGGCCGGCGCTGAACGCGTCAGGCCACCCGTTGGGCGGCGTCGGCGCCGGCGGGCGCGCCACCGTCGCCGGCATGGCTGCCCATGCCGTCGTCGTGGTGGAACGGCGCGAACCAGGTCGCCAGGAACGAGGGGATCGTCGCGACCATCACGAACACGAAGTAGCCGACGTAGCCCATCATTTCCTGCAGGTGGCCGCTGGCGACGCCCGTCACCATGTTGCACAGTCCCATCAGGCCGGTGCCGAAGGCATAGTGGGTGGTCGTGTACTTGCCAGGCGCGAGCTGCTGCATCAGGTAGATCATGAAGCCGACCGAGCCGAAGCCGAAGAAGAACTTCTCGATGACGACGCCGGCCGTGATGGCGAGGGTGCTGGACGGCAGCAGGATGGCCATCGCCAGGAAGGTCGCGTTCGGGATGTTGACGGCGCAGCACAGCACGAACAGCACCCGCTTCAGGCCGCGCCTGGCCACGTACATGCCGCCCAGCAGGGAGCCGAGCAGCACCGCGGCCAGGCCGTAGGTGCCGTAGACGATGCCCAGCTGCTCGTTGGACAGCCCGAGCCCGCCCTTGGCGGCGGCATCGACCATGAAGAAGGGGCCGATCTTTTCCAGCAGGCCGATGCTGACCCGGAACAGGAAGGCGAAGGCGACCATCTTCCACACGTCGCGCTTCTGGAAGAAGGTGACGAAGGAATCCCACAGGATGTCGAGCGCGCCGCGCAGGCTGGTCGGCGTGTTCGCCGCGCGCGCGCCGTCCGGCATCATGCGCACGTGCCACAGCGCCATCAGCACGATGATGGCGGCGACGATGAAGAAGATCACGCGCCAGGCGTCCATCCACGCCGGCCCGAACACCTTGGGGTCGTGGTGGAACACGTCGGTGTGCAGGCGGCCGCTCAGGTAGACGAGGAAGCCGGAGGCGACGATCGGGCCGATGTTCCAGGACAGGCTCTGGACCCCGCAGTACAGCGACTGGGCGCGCGTGTCGAGCGAGGTGACGTAGACGCCGTCGCTGGCGATGTCCTGGGTGGCGCCGATGAAGGACATGGCCCAGAACAGCGGCAGCAGGATCGCCATCCAGTCCGGCAGGCCCATCGCCAGCGCGGCGGCGGCGAAGCCCAGGCCCACCAGCACCTGGGTGCACAGCACGAAGAATTTCTTGGTGCGGTACATCTCGACGACGGGCGCGAACAGCGGCTTGATCGTGTAGGCCAGGATCAGCATGCTCGAGTACGCGGCCGCGCGGCCGTTGTCCATGCCCAGGTTCTTGAACATGATCGCGGTGACGCTGGTCAGCATCGTGTAGCCGAGGGCCATCGTGAAATAGCCGGTCGGGACCCACAGCAGCGGGTGGCGCAGGGACTTAGTGGACATGGTGCGGTAGCGGGGAGGAATCGGTCAGGTGCTGCTCGAGGAGGGCGGCGGCGCCGGCCAGCGCGGGGTAGGGCGCATGGATCACGAAGCAGGGGATGCGCGCCATCAGGTCCGAGAACCGCCCCTTGTTCTCGAAGCGGGCGCGAAACGGCGAGCGCGCGAACCGCTCGCCCAGGCGCGGCACGACGCCACCGCCGATATAGATGCCGCCGCGCGCGCACAGCGTGACGGCGACGTTGGCGGCCACGGTGCCGAGCATGCCGCAGAAGACGTCCAGCGCCTCGGCGCACAGCGGATCGGTGCCGGCCAGGCCCCGCTCGACCACCTGGGCCGGCGCCAGCGGCGCGGCGCCGCCGGCGCTACCGTCCCGGTGCCGCAGCGCCTCGTGGATCAGCGCCAGCCCGGGACCGGACACCAGGCGCTCGCTCGAGACGTGCGGCCACCTGGTCCAGCAGTAGGCGAGGATGGCCTGCTCGCGCGCGTCCGCGGGCGAGAAGGCCGCGTGGCCGCCTTCGCTGGCGAGCACGGTCCAGCGTCCGCGCACGGGCAGCAGGCCGCCCACGCCCAGGCCGGTGCCGGCGCCGACCAGGCCGATGGGCGCCTGCGCGACCGGCGCCGCGCCGCCCACCTGCACCAGGTCGGACGGGTCCAGGCCGGGCACCGACATCGACAGCGCGGCGAAATCGTTCACCACCAGCAGCGTCGCCAGGCGCAGCTCGCGGCGCGCCTGCTCGATCGAGAACTGCCAGTGGTGGTTGGTCATGCGCACGACGTCGCCGTCGACCGGGTTGGCGATGGCGATCATGGCGTGGCGCAGCTCGCGCGCCGCGCCGGGACGCGGCGCGAGGTAGGCGCGCACCGCGTCGCACAGCGTGGGATGGTCGGCGCAGGCCAGTGTCGCCACTTCCTCGATGCGCCCGGGGCCGCGCTGCAGCGCGAAGCGGGCGTTGGTGCCGCCGATGTCGGCCAGCAGCCGCGCGCCGCCGAATAGCACGTCGTCCATGGTGTCCCTCATGTCTCCTCGCGTGTTTCCTGTATCTCTTCTCGTGGATGCTGTTCTTGTCACGCGGCCCGGCGGTCCCGGCGCTGGCGCGCGATGAAGTCACGGTACCATAGCGCGCTGGCCTTCGGAACGCGTTCGAGCGTCGCGTAGTCGACCCAGACGATGCCGAAGCGCTTGGCGTAGCCGGAGTTCCATTCGAAGTTGTCCATCAGGCTCCACAGGAAGTAGCCGCGCACGTCGATGCCGCGGTCCATGGCGGCCTTCAGCGCTTCCAGGTGGGTGCGCACGTAGTCGATGCGCACCTGGTCGTCGACCTGGCCGCCCTCCAGCGCATCGACGGCCGCCATGCCGTTCTCGGTGATGTAGACCGGCGGCAGGTCGGGGTAGTCGGCCTTCAGCTGGACCAGCAGCTCGGTCAGGCCCTGCGGGTAGATTTCCCAGCCCATGTCGGTGAAGCCGTTGCCGCCTTCGGGCTTGCGCGGCGGGACCTCGGCGCTCATCACCTCGCGGCGGTAGTAGTTCACGCCCAGGAAGTCGAGCGGCTGGGCGATGATGTCGAAGTCCCCCGCGTGGACGTCCGGCGCGACGCTGCCGTGCGCCTGCAGCGACAGTTCCGGGTAGCGCTTCTTGAAGATCGGGTCCATGAACCATGCGATCGAGTTCGCCCACTCCAGCGCGGCCAGGCGCTTGTCGGCCTCGCTGTCGGTGGCCGGATCGGCGGTCCACTGGTTCAGCACGATCCCCAGTCCGGCCCGCGTGCCGGTGGCGCGCATCGCCTGCATCGCCAGGCCGTGCGACAGCAGCAGGTGGTGCGAGACCTGGATCGCCTGCTTCTTGTCGGCCACGCCCGGCGCGAACTGGGCGTTGCCGTAGCCGAGGTTGGCCGTGCACCACGGCTCGTTGTGGGTGGCGATGGTGGCCAGGCGGTCGCCGAAGCGGCGCGCCACCTCGTGTGCGTAGTCGGCGAAGCGGTGCGCGGTGGCGCGCGCCATCCAGCCGCCGTCGTCCTGCAGGCCCTTCGGCAGGTCCCAGTGGTACAGCGTCAGGTGCGGGGCGATGCCGCGTTCCTGCAGCGCGTCCAGCAGGCGCGCGTAGAAGTCGAAGCCCTGCTCGTTCCAGGCCCCCTTGCCGGCCGGCTGCACGCGCGACCAGGCCATCGAGAAGCGGTAGGCGTCCACGCCCAGGCCGGCCATCAGGGCGACGTCCTCGCGGTAGCGGTGGTAGTGGTCGCAGGCGACGTCGCCGTTGCTGTGGTCGATGATCTTGCCGGGCGTGTGCGAGAAGGTATCCCAGATCGACGGCCCCTTGCCGTCGGCGGCGGCCGCGCCCTCGATCTGGAAGGCGCTGGTCGCGACGCCCCACGTGAAGTTGGAAGGGAAGTGGATGGTTTCGGTCATGGTGCGAGCGTGCGGTGGCGTGGTGATTGTGCGGTGGACGCAGGGACGGGCAGGCGCCGCGGGGCGGGCCGGCGGGCGGGAATGCGTCTCCTGTTCGTCGTTGTTATGGGGCTTCGTTTGAAATCGATTTCATATTACCGTCGCGAGGAATTGGCTGTCAAACACAATTTAGGGCGACCGGGGGCGGGAGGGAGCGGGCAGCGGCGGCGGCCGGAAAACCGGCCGGGTTTTCTGAAACCGGTTTCGTACTGATATACTTGTGGTAACGTCAAGCCGTCGGCGCCGCGCCGACTCCAATCCCAGCCAATGAAAAAAGACCCCAGCAGCACCGCGATGGTGACCGTCCACGAAGTCGCCCGCGTGGCCGGCGTGTCGGCGGCCACCGTGTCGCGCTTCCTGAACGGCACCGCCCGCGTGTCCGACGAAAAGCGCCAGGCCATCGAGAGCGTGATCGAGCGCCTGAACTACAAGCCCAACGTGCTGGCGCAGAACCTCAAGACGGGCAGCTCGCGCACCATCGGCGTGCTGACCCAGTCGCTGGTGTCGGGTTACTTTTCCGACGCGCTGGCCGGCGTCGACGAGGCGCTGCAGGGCACCGGCTATGCGCCGCTGATCGTGTCCGGCCACTGGCATGCGGAAGAGGAAGCGGAGCGCATCGAGCTGCTGATCGCGCGCCGGGTGGATGGCCTGGTGATCCTGAGCGGCAAGCTGCGCGACGCGCAGATCCTGGGACTGTCGCAGCGCGTGCCCATCGTCGCCTTCGGCCGCGCGCTCGACGGGCCGCGCGCCTACGGCTTTTGCCTGGACAACTACTGGGGCGCCTGCGAGGCGGTCGAGCACCTGATCCTGCAGGGCCACCGCCACATCGCCTTCATCGCCGGCCCGTCCGACCACCAGGATGCGCTGGCGCGCCTCGAAGGCTACCGCGACACGCTGGCCAAGCACCGCATCAAGGAAAACCAGCAACTGATCGTGGACGGCGACTTCCAGGAATCCGGGGGCCTGCTGGCGGTCGAGCGCCTGCTCGAATCGGGCCAGCGCTTCTCGGCCATGTTCTGCGCCAACGACCTGACGGCCTACGGCGCCCGCCTGGCCCTGTACCGGCGCGGCATCCGCGTGCCGGAAGACATCTCGGTGATCGGCTTCGACGACCTGCACAGCTCGATGTACACGACCCCGCCGCTGACGACGGTGCGCCAGCCGCTGTTCGACGTCGGCCGCAGCCTGGGCCGGACGATCGTCAAGATGATCAACAACGAACCGCTCGACGTTGACGTACCACAATTGAACCTCGTGGTCCGCGAGTCGGTCCGCCGAATCGGTTGACTTCGCACAAACCGGGGTCAGAGCCCGGCTCTGACCCCGGTTTGCGTTTTATCATGCGGCGAAGCCGCCGTCGGCCAGCAGGTCGGCGCCGGTGACGAAGGCGGATTCCGGGCCGGCGAGCCAGGCGACCAGCGCCGCGATCTCGTCCGGGCGGCCGTGGCGCGGCAGGGCCATCAGGTCGTGCAGCGAGCGGCCGAAGTCGGTGTCGGACGGGTTCATGTCGGTTTCCACCGGACCCGGCAGCACGTTGTTGACGGTGATCCCGCGCGGCCCGAGGTCGCGCGCCAGGCCCTTCGCCAGCCCGGTCAGGGCCGACTTGCTCATCGCGTACAAGGCGCCGCCCGCGAACGGCATGCGCAGGGCGTTGGTGCTGCCGATGTTGATGATGCGGCCGCCGTCGGGCAGGTGCGGCAGCGCCGCCTTGGCGGTGGCGAACACGGCGCGCACGTTCACGGCCACCAGCTTGTCGAAGTCGTCGATGCCGAACGTCTCCAGCGTCCCCGGCAGGAAGATGCCGGCATTGTTGACGACGATGTCGATGCGGCCGAAGCGCGCGGCCGTCGCGTCCACGGCGGCGGCGATCGCGGCCGGGTCGGCGGCGTCGGCCCGCAGCGCGAGCGCGCGGCCGCCGGCGGCGGCGATGTCGGCGACGAGCGCGTCGGCCGGACCGGACGAACTCTGGTAGGTGAATGCGACGGCGGCGCCGTCCGCGGCCAGGCGCCGGACGATGGCGGCGCCGATGCCGCGCGCCGCGCCGGTGACGAAAGCGGTTTTGCCCTGCAGTGATGTGGCCGATGCCATGATGGACTCCATGTGGTGGGTTGGTGTGCATGCAGTATCATCCCAACCAGCAGTTGAAACTAGCCAGTCAAAATGCACATCACTTTCAACGAATGGTAAAAGGTCCACGATGAGCCAGGACGCATTCGCCCACCTCGATGCCTTCATCTACAGCGCGGAAGAGGGCGGCTTCTCCGCCGCCGCGCGGCGCCTTGGGATGACGCCGGCGGGCGTCAGCAAGAACGTCGGCAAGCTCGAAGCCAGCCTGGGCGTGCGCCTGTTCCAGCGCAGCACGCGCCAGTTGCGCCTGACGGACGAGGGCGAGCAGTTCCTGCGCGCCGTGGGCGAGCCGTGGCACCGCATCCAGGATGCGATGGGGGTGCTGCGCGAAGGCGCCGGGCGGCCGTCCGGCCCCTTGCGGGTGGCGCTGGCGCCTGCGGTCGGGCGCATGCATTTCGTGCCGATGCTGGAAGCCTTCCACGCGCTGTATCCGGACGTCGTGCCCGACCTGCATTTCGAGAACCGCCAGGTCGACCTGATCGCCGAAGGCTACGACGTGGCGATCGGCGGCGGCGTCGAGCTGACCCAGGGCCTGGTGGCGCGCGAGCTGGCGCAGGTACGCATCCTCGTGGCCGCGGCGCCTTCCTACCTGGCGCGACGCGGCACGCCCGCGCACCCGGACGACCTGGCGGCGCACGACGGCATCGGCCGGCGCGCGATCCGCAGCGGACGCCTGCAGAGCTGGACGCTGCGCACCGACGACGGCCGCACGGCGGCGGCCGAACTGCATCCGGTGGCCGTGCTCGACGATCCGGAAGCGATGGCGCGCGCGGCCGCGTGCGGCCTGGGCATCGCCCTGCTGCCGGCCCCGCATGCCGGGCCGCTGCTGCGCAGCGGGGAACTGGTGCGCATCCTGCCCGAGTGGCATGCGCAAGCGGGCGGGCTGTTCGTGTATTACTCCAGCCGGCGGCTGCTGCCGGCCAAGACGCGCGTGTTCGTGGAGTTCGTGGTGGAGCGGTTCCGGGCGCTGGGGCTGGCGGCGGCGTTCACGGCGTGACTCGCATGGTCGATGCAGGGCGGACGTCGGACCCGGCCCCGGCACGAACGGACGGTACGGTTGTCCGCGCAGGCATGGCGTTGCCGCCTCCAGCCTGCCTGCCCGCCGGACGTGTCAGCGTCCGAGGCGCAGCGGGAAGTCGCCTATTGATTTGTAGCGCAGGACATTGCTCTGAATAATATGGGTTTTCTCTATCACCTAGCCCAATGGATATTTCAAATACATTCGACCGGCTTTACGGGCGTTTCTATTTCGGCGGATTGCGCAATGCGGGAACGCTGCGCCAGTTCCTGTTTCCACTCACGCTGACTCTAGTCGCATGTGCCGCCATCGGGCTCGCCGTTTGCGTTTCCGCTACCTTTTCCAACTTCATGTACCGCACATTCTTCAACAGGCCATGGATTGGACTGACTGCAAAAGGTGCGCTTGGACTCGTGTTTCTCTGGTTCTATGTGCGTTTCGCGCCGTACAAGTGCACGAACATGATGCTGCGCCCGGATGGCGAGGGACGCTGGAGCATCCATATGGGTCCGGCGGTCAGCATGAATCCCCTGCATTACGCATTCACCCGCAAGAACATGATCGATGAGGGCGAATCCATCATCCTTTCGGCGGCCTTGCGGCATGGACTGACGGGAGTCGTGACGCTGGAGAGCCATTTATATGGCACCACCGAGATGCGGCGTCGAAAGATCGAAGCGCTGCGCGATCGATTTCCGGAACTGACGTATGTCGAACGCGGCGGCAACGAGACAGTCAACAAATTCGATGCGTATTGGCTGTCCGTGCTGAGGTGGTGCCTGCTCACCAGGGTCAATCTGCAGAGGCGATGGAACGGGAACCGGAATCTGATCGATAAAAGCCGGGGAAGGATCACAAGTGCGACACGCGTGGGCGCGATCGAGATCCGTATCGGTCCTCCCGGCCCGGGTCATGCAGCGGAGGCGGTGCACTCGCGCAAGCAGGATCCGGCGTCGATACCGAGCGAGCGTGCATAGCGGGGGCTTAGGCAGTGGCACGGGCAAGTGCCGGGTGCCGTCACGCCGGCCATCCCCTCATTTCCACTTGCACCCGCTCCCCGTCAACGTGTCCTTGGCCAGCGGGATCAGCGCCAGGATGCCCATGCCGGCATACTGGGTCTGGCAATCGCCGTTGCGTGCGCCGTCGATGGCGCGCCCCAGTTTCTCGGTGCGGGTTTCGCGCAGCACCTGGGTGCGGCCGGCGCCGATGCCGTCCGGGCCGGACACGGCGGCGCGCGCCGCACCGCGCGCGGCGGCCATGTCGAAGCCGCCGCCGCTGCCCGCCGGCGGCGCGGCGACCGTGAACGCCGGCTCCGGCGTCCCCTCGGGCATGGCGATGGGCGGCGCCGGCGCCGCCGCGGGGTGTGGTGCGATCGGCGGTGCGGTTCGGGGCCTGGCCCGTGGCGCGGGCGCGGGGCGGGCCGGCGCCGCCGCGGCTGCCGGCGGCGCAGGTACGGGCGCGGCCACCGGCGCGGGCAGTGGCGCAGGGACGGGCGGCGCCAGCAGGGGCCGGACCAACACGAAACGCACTTCCGGCCGCGCATCGTCGACGCGCGCGCGCTGCGGCGGCATGGCGTGCAGCAGCCAGGCGAGGGCGGCGCCGTGCGCGAGCAGGCTGATGCCCCACGCCCAGCGGCGGGAATGGGCCGAGGCTGCAGCGCTGCCGGCGGGTTGGGTCAGGGTCATGGACATGTTCCGATTCTAGCTGCATGAGGCCGGCCAAAAGTCACGAAATGTTGCGCCGCCGTGCCGGAATGTCATCCTGCCGACACATGCCGGCGGTACAATGCCCGGTTTGGCGACCGGGCTGCGGCCCGGGCGTCCCGATCCACCGCACCCGCTTCGCGAGACCACCGACGCCATGCCCGCCATCTTCCGCCCCGCCCTCAAGACTTCCCTGACGCTGCTCGCCTGCGCGGCCCTGCTGGCGCCCCTGCATGCGGGCGCGGGGGCGGCGGCCCCGGCGGCGCGCGCGGACGGGACGGCGGCCACCAAGGAAGCCGTCGCCAGGCCCAGGCTGCTGGTGGTGATGGTGATCGACGGCCTGCCGTCCGAGCAGGTGCAGCGCTACCGCGACCAGTTCGGGCAGGGCGGGCTGCGGCGCCTGCTGGAGCAGGGCGCCAGCTTCACCAACGCGCACCAGGCCCACGGCATCACCGTCACCGCGATCGGCCACACGGCCGTGCTGACCGGCGCCTATCCCTACCGCCATGGCATCATCGGCAACAACTGGCTCGACGCCGACGGCCGGCAGGTCTACTGCACCGAGGACACCCGCTACACCTACATCGGCGAGCCGGCGACCGATCCGCACGACGGCACGTCGCCCGCGCTGCTGCGCGTGGACACGCTCGGCGACCAGCTGCGCTACGCCACCGGCAACCGCAGCAAGGTCGTCACGGTCTCGGGCAAGGACCGCGGCGCGATCCTGCTGGCCGGGAAGACGGGCACCGCCTACATGTTCATGGACAAGACCGGCGACTTCGCCAGCAGCACCTACTACATGCAGCAGCATCCGGCCTGGGTCGAGCGCTTCCGCGCCGGCAAGCCGCAGGACCGCTACTACGGCAAGGCGTGGACGCCGCTGCTGCCCGACAGCGCCTACGCGGACGACGCGCCGTTCCCGGCGCCGAGCCTGAAGGGGCCGAACCGCTTCCCGTTCATGTTCTACAGCGAGAGCGGCGCGCCGGCGGCCGACTACTACAACCGTCTCAAGACGAGTCCCGCCGTCGACGAGCTGACCCTGGAGTTCGCCCGCGCCGCCGTCGAGGGCGAGCAATTGGGCAGCAATCCGAGCGGCGCCACCGACGTCCTCGGCATCAGCCTGTCGGGCCACGACTACGTGAACCACGCCTACGGCCCGGAAAGCCGGATGTCGCACGACCACCTGCAGCAGGTCGACCGCAAGATCGCGGCCTTCTTCGACTTCCTCGACCGCCGCATCGGCATGGACAACGTGCTGGTCGTGCTGACCGCCGACCACGGCTTCTCGAACACGCCCGAATTCTCGCGCCAGCGCCGCATCGACGCCGCGCGCATCGACCCGAAGGCCGTCACGGCGGGACTCGGCAAGGCGCTCGCCGAGCGCTTCGGCGCGCCCGGGCTGGTGAAGACGTCCTACCTGCCCGAGATCTACCTCGACTACGCCGCCATCGACAAGCGCGGCCTGGCGCGCGCCGACGTCGAGGACGCCGCCGCGCGCATCCTGCTGGCGCAGCCCGGCATCGCCGAGGTGTTCACCCGCACCCAGATGGAACGCGGCGTCGCGGCGAATTCGCGCATGGCCACGCTGATGCAGCGCGCCTGGAACCGCGAACTGTCGGGCGACCTGCTGGTGGTGCCGGCGGCGTATTCCTTCTTCAGCGGCGGCGCCGAGGGCACCACCCACGGCACCCCGTACAACTACGACACCTCGGTGCCGCTGCTCATCATGGGCAAGCGCTGGATCCGCCCGGGCGCGCTCGGCCAGTACGCCGAAGTGGTCGACATCGCCCCGACGCTGGCGCACATCCTGCGGGTGCGCGCGCCGGCCGCCGCCGAGGGGCGCGTGCTGACCGAGGCGCTGCGCTGACGCGCCGCGCGACGCAGGCGCCGGGAAGGCGGCGGCGCGTGGCAACGGCGCGCTGGCGGGCTATACTTCCGGCTACGATCAAGACAGGACCACCTCGCCCATCACCATGTACGCAGCAGTCGACCTCGGTTCCAACAGCTTCCGTCTCCACATCGGCGAACCGATCGCCGGCCAGATCCACATCGTGCGCACGGCGCGCGACCCGATCCGCCTGGCCGCCGGGCTGGGGCCGGACAATCTGCTGAGCGAGGAGGCGCAGGCGACGGCGGTGCGCACGCTGGGCGACTTCGCCGCGGTCCTGCGCCAGTACCGGCTCGACGCCGTGCGCGTGGTCGCCACCAATACGCTACGCGTGGCGCGCAACGCCGAACGGGTGCTGCCGCGCCTGGAGGACGCCATCGGCTACCCGATCGAGATCATCTCCGGCGAGGAAGAAGGGCGCCTGATCTACATGGGCGTGGCGCGCGCGATGTCCGGGCGCCACGAGCAGCGCCTGGTCATCGACATCGGCGGCGGCTCGACGGAACTCATCGCCGGCCATGGCGACGAGATCCGCATGGTCGAATCGTTCAGCACCGGCACCCATCCGCAGAGCGCCACCTATTTCCAGGGCGGCCATATCAGCGCGGACGCCTTCCAGACCTCGGTCAACGCGGCGCGCGCCCATTTCGAGGACATGGCGGCGCGCTACCGGGCCCACGGCTGGGAAGCGGCCTACGGCTCGTCCGGCACGATCCGCGCCATCAACGAGGTGATCGCCCGCAACGGCATCGGCGACGGCACCATGTCGTACGCCAGCCTGCTGGCGCTGCGCGACCGGCTGATCGACGTGGGCCACGTCGACGCCTTCGACCTGCCGGGCGTCAAGCGCGAGCGCGTGATCGTCATGGTCGGCGGCCTGTCGATCCTGATCGGCGTGATGCAGGAACTGCGCGTCAAGACCATGCACGCGATCAATGCCGGGCTGCGCCTGGGCGTGCTGTCCGACCTGGAGCTGCGCGCCAACCGCCAGGACCGGCGCGACCTCGCGATCCAGGACTGCATGCGCCGCTTCGGCGTCGACGCGGCCCGTGCCGGGCGCACGGCGAACATCGCGCGCAAGCTGTTCGACCGCCTGGCGCCGCAGGACGAGGCGGTGACCCACCACCTGCTGCGCGCGGCCATGCTGCACGAGGTCGGGCTGGCGGTGTCGCACACGGGCGCGCACAAGCACGCCGCCTACATCGTCGAGCACGGCGACCTGCCGGGCTTCACGGCGCGCGAGCAGCGCCTGATGAGCATGATCGTGCTGGGCCAGAAGGGCAACCTGCGCAAGGTGCGCGACGTGCTGGCCGTGCCCGACCTGGCCAAGGCCGTGCTAGCGCTGCGCCTGGCGGCCGTGTTCATGCACGCGCGCGTCGACGCCGACGTCGACCTGCTGCGCCTGCGCATGAAGGGCCGCATCGACGTCGAGACCCCGCGCGGCTGGCTGGGCCAGCATCCCACGGTGGCGGCCTGGTTCGAGAAGGAAGCGGCCGCCTGGGGCGAGGTCGGGGTGGCGTTCCAGGTGACCCAGGGTTGACCCGCCCGGGCGGGCAGGCGTGCGCCAGGACGTCCGGCTTGCATTTTATAATTCGTTTTTTAGCAAGTTTCGATATTCCCTGGCGAGCAAATGTGTTAAATTCGCGGGATTGGTTCAACACACTTCAACGCACCCGAGCCCGGCGCGCGCAGCGCCGGGACGCGACTCCATCATGCGGCATATCCTCCTGGTCGACGACGAAGAAGCCGTCCGTTACGTATTCGAACGCTACCTGAGCATGCTCGGCTACCGCGTCACCACGGCGCGCGACGGCGCCGAGGCCCTGGGATTGCACCAGGCCGATCCGGCCGACCTCATCATCACCGATTTCCGCATGCCCTACATGGACGGCGGCGAATTGCTGGCGCGCTTGCGCGACCTGGCCCCGGACCTGCCGGCGATCCTGATCTCCGCCAACCCCGTCGACGCCGGGCCGATGCTGGCCGACGTGCGTTTCTTCGCCAAGCCGGTGTCGATGCCGCTGCTGGCCGAGACGGTGGCGGGCTTGATCGGCGCCGGCGCGGTGCAGGGCGGCAGGGAAGACGCGGCGCCGCTGGCCGAGCCCGAGGCGCTGCGCAGCAGGCAGCACGCGACGGCCTAGGAGCCTGTCCGGCTGGACGATACTGGGCAATACCGGCGAGATGGCATCGTGCGTGCATGCGCCGCATGCCGGCGTCGGCCCGCGCTGCGCCGTGGCGACGGCCTTGCTGCCACCATTGCCGTTCGGCCGCACGAACCCTGGCGGCGATCCGCGCGACGGGAGTGGCCGGCCGCCGGCTCAGCCGCGCTTGCCGCGGCGGCGCAGGCCGGCGATCAGGCCCAGGCCCAGCGCGAACGACGCGATGGTGGCCGGTTCCGGCACGGCGGCGACCTTCGGGTTCAGGCCGTCGGTGCTGGCGAACGTCGTGTAGTTGCCGTCGCCGATCTTGAACTGCGCCTGCTGCACGCCGTCGCAGCACTTTTCCAGGCCGTAGATGGCCAGCGTGTGGTTGCCGGCGCCCAGCTTGGTCGAGTACAGGAAATACTGCGAGCTGTTATTGTAGTTATTGCTCCAGTACATGTCCCAGGACTTGGTATCGACGGCGACGCCGTCCAGGAACAGCGCGCCGCCGTAGCCGAAGTCGACGCCGGCGCGGAACGACCACGTGGTGGCTGCCTGGTCGGCCGCCACGGCGAAGTCGATGGTGGCCTTCCAGGCGATGTTGCTGTCGACGCCGCCGAACAGCTTGCTGTTCGAGACGTTGTCGTAGCTGGCCAGCGTGGCGGTGCCGTAGCCGCTGCCCTGGTGCAGCAGGGCGGTGTCGACGGCGCTGCGGTAGGCATTTCCGCTACCCTGGACGCCGGCAGTGCTGTACGCCGTCTGCAGGGTGATGACGCTGGCATCGGCCTGGGCGGCGGCGACGGCGAGGATGGCGACGCAGAGTGTTTGCGCGGAATTCATTGTTTTGCCTGGGTAAGTTTGCGTGTACGTAAATATAACATCCGCGCCGAAATCTGGCGAAATTGACGATAAAAAAATGATGAGTGAACGAAATTTGAGGCTGTTTCGCAACGGAAGTATTTCCATGGGGAATCTCGGCGCGGCGCTGTCGCTGCTGCTCGGGTGCGCGCTGGCGCCGGCGGCGCTCGCCGCGTCGACACCGCCGGCCTGCACGGGCGCGCCGCCCTCGGGCGAGCTGCGCGCCCAGCGCATTCCCGCGGCGACGCCGACGCACGACGGTCCCTCGCTGTACGAAGGACCGGTGTGGGTGGGCGACGCCCTGTACTTCTCCGACTTCGGCGACGGTCCGGCCTTCCCCTCGCGCATCCGCAGGCTGGCGCCGGACGGCAGCGTCACCACGGCCGTCGAGGACAGCGGCAGCAACGGCCTGGCGGTCGATGCGCAAGGCCGGCTGGTCGTGGCAAGCCACAAGGACAAGGCGCTGCTGCGCCAGGCGCCGGGCAGCGGCGCGCGCACGCCGGTGGCGTCGCGCTACGCCGGGCAGCCGTTCAATTCGCCCAACGACATCGCCATCGCGGGCGACGGCACGATCTACTTCACCGACCCGGATTACCAGCGCAGCGCCGCGCCGGGCCGCCAGCCGGTCACCGGCGTGTACCGGGTCGGCACCGACGGCGTCGTCACGCTGGTCGACGGCAGCCGCAGGAACCCGAACGGCATCGCGTTGTCGCCGGACGGCGCCACGCTGTACGTGGGCGCGCTGGACGGCGTGCTGCGCGCCTATCCGGTGCAGGGCGGCGCGGCCAGGCTGCCCGGGCGCGACCTCGTTACCGGCCTGGATGGGCCGGACGGCTTCGCGGTCGACTGCCAGGGCAATCTGTACGTGACGGAACACGGCGCGCGTCGCGTGCGCGTGTTCTCGCCGGCGGGCAAGGAGCTGGCCACGATCCGCGTCGACGCCAACGTCACCAACGCGGCGTTCGGCGGCGCGGACGGGCGCACGCTGTACATCACCGGCGCGCGCGCGCTGTGGCAGGTCAGGCTGGGGATCGGCGGGCATCCCTACTGAGCGGCGCCGGAGCGGCCATCCGGCGCCGCGGCGGGTGATCCCGCCGCCGCCCGCGGCGGGCGGCGGCGGCGCTGGCGTGACGGCGCCGGGTCGGCCGGCCCGGCTCAGGCCTGCAGCGCGATCCGCTTCTGCTCGCGCGCCGACCGGTAGATCGCCTCGATGATGCGCATGTCGCGCAGGCCTTCCTCGCCGGCGACGATCGGTTCCTTGTCCTGCAGGATGCACTGGGCCAGGTGGTCGAGCTGGCCCGCCCACTGGGTCGCGCCGGGGCCGGGGGCGGGCACCACTTCCTCGCCGCGGCCGCTGCCGACCCACAGGCGGTTGCCGCGGTAGGCGGTGGCGGGCTCCATCTCGATGCGTCCCTTGTCGCCCACCAGCAGGATGTGGTTCTGGTTGGCGCTGTACATCGACATGCAGGAACCCACCACGCCCGACGGGAATTCGAGCTGGAAGCCGATCAGGTCCTCGACCTCGCGAAAGCGCGGATCGCTGCGGTCGGTGGTTTCCTGGGCGTAGACGGCGACCGGCTCCTCGCCGGTCATGGTGCGCGCCGCGTTCAGGGCGTAGATGCCGATGTCCATCAGCGAACCGCCGCCCGACATCGCCTTCTTGAGGCGCCAGGCGTTCGGATTGTTGAACGTGAAGCCGTGCTCGGAGCGGAAGTAGCGCAGCTTGCCGATCTCGCCGGCGCGCGCGCGCCGCACCGCTTCCAGGTTGGTCGGCTCGAAGTGGCAGCGGTAGCCGATCATCAATTTGCGGCCGGCCTGGCGGCAGGCGGCGATCATCGACGCGCATTCGGCGGAGGACAGCGCCATCGGCTTTTCGCACAGCACGTGCTTGCCCGCCCTGGCCGCGCGGATCGTGTACTCGGCATGCATCGACACCGGCAGGCAGATATAGACGATGTCGATCTCGGGATTGTCGCGGATGCTGTCGAAGTTGCGGTAGTCGTAGAGATTGCGTTCGGGGACGCCGTAGTCGGCCGCCACCTTGCGCGCCTTGGCGGCGTCGCCGCTGACCAGCGCCACCAGCTTGCTGTTCCTGCAGTTGGCGAATTGCGGGACGATGATCCCGAGTCCGTAGCCGCCCAGGCCCACGACCGCGTAGCCGAGCTTGCGCCCGGCCGCGGCGGCGGGCAGGGCCCCGGCCGCGCCGGCGGGCAGGCCGATGGCGCCCGCCGCCAGGGCGCCGCCGCTCAGCATGATGTTGCGTCGATTCCAATCCATTGTCCCCAACTCCTCGTGTTCGTCATGGCATGGCGCGCCCGGGAGCGCCGCCCGCGTTTCAGGAAATCGATTTCAACCGCGTTGGGATTGTATTACGGATCGGGGGCCGCACGGCGATCCGGAGCGCTTGACCCATCTCTGCAACTAACCGACAGAACGTACGCGCGCATAGGGACGAGGGGCCTGCGGCCCCGTGGCCTTCAGCGCAGCTTGCCCACCATGTCCGGCCCGACGGCCAGGCGGATGAAGGGCGCCGGGTCTTCCTCGTTCTTGCGGGCGATCCACAGCACGCTGGCCTTGCGGATCTTCCACTCGTGCGGTTCGCCGGAGAACACCAGCGCCGCCACCTGGCCCAGCAGCGGCTGGTGGCCGACCACCACCACCGGCAGGCGCTGGTCCGGCCAGCCGCAGGCTTCCAGGATCTGCTGCGGCGTCGCGTCGGTGTTCAGCGCTTCCAGCGTCGAGAACTTGCGGCCCAGCGCCTCGGCGGTCTGCACGCAGCGCAGGGCGGGGCTGGCCAGCACGCGGCATTGCGCGGGCAGCTGGCGGTCGAGCCAGGCGCCCACGCGCGACGCGTGCCGCGCGCCCTTCGATGTCAGGGCGCGGCGCTGGTCGCCCTCGCGCGTGGCCACGTGCGGCTCAGCCTCGGCGTGCCGCCACAGGATCAGTTCCATGGTCGAGTTCCTTGTTGTTGACGAGCGTGTCCGCCGCGGCGCCCAGCAGGTCCATCAGCGCCTGCTGGGCGGTGAACGGCTTCTGGCTGCCGCGCGCGCGGCGCCGGCGGTAGCGGCCGTCGCTGCCCAGTTCCCAGGCGTTGACGTTGTCCTTCAGGTAGACCTGCAGCCCCTCGCGGATGACGCGCTTCTTGAGGCCGGCCGAGCGGATCGGGAAAGCGATCTCGACGCGCCGGAACAGGTTGCGGTTCATCCAGTCGGCGCTGCTCAGCCAGACATCGTGCTGGAGGTTGTTGCGGAAGTAGTAGATCCGGGTGTGCTCGAGGAAGCGGCCGACGATCGAACGCACGCGGATGTTTTCCGACAGCCCGGGCACGCCGGGCTTGAGCGAGCAGGCGCCGCGCACGATCAGGTCGATGCGCACGCCGTCGTTGGACGCGTCGTACAGCGCGCGGATCACCGACTCGTCGGTCAGGGAATTCATCTTGGCGATGATGCGCGCCGGCTTGCCGTCGCGCGCGATCGCCGCTTCCTGGCGGATCGCCTTGACGATCTCCTTCTGCAGCATGAACGGCGCCAGCCAGATGGCATCGAGCTGGGTCGGGCGGGTCAGGCTGGTGAGGTGGATGAACACCTCGTTGACGTCGGCCGTGATTTGCTCGTCCGAGGTGAGCAGGCCGAAGTCGGTATAGAACCTGGCCGTCGTCGTGTTGTAGTTGCCGGTGCCGAGGTGGGCGTAGCGGCGCAGGCCCAGGGGCTCGCGGCGCAGCACCAGCGCCATCTTGGCGTGCGTCTTGAGGCCGACCACGCCGTACACGACCTGCGCGCCGGCTTCCTCGAGGCGCTCGGCCCAGTTGATGTTGGCCTCCTCGTCGAAGCGCGCCATCAGCTCGACGATGACGGTGACTTCCTTGCCGCGCAGGGCGGCGCCGATCAGCGCCTCCATCAGCTCGGAGTTCGAGCCGGCGCGGTAGATCGTCTGCTTGATCGCGACCACGTTCGGGTCGGCCGCGGCGCTGCGGACGAAGTCGATCACCGGCTGGAACGACTGGAACGGGTGGTGCAGCAGCACGTCCTGCCTGCCCAGCACGGCGAAGATGTCCTGGTAGGTCGCCAGCTTGGGCGGGAAGCCGGGCGAGAACGGCGGGAACTTCAGTTCCGGGCGCGCATTGCTGTTGGCGATCTCGAGCAGGCGGCCCATGTTGACGGGGCCGTCCACGCTGAACAGGCGCGAGCGGTCGATCGCGAACTGGTCCAGCAGGAAGTCGGCCAGGTGCTTCGGGCAGCCGCGCGCCACTTCCAGGCGCACCGCGAAGCCGTAGTTGCGGCTGTGCAGTTCGCTCTGCAGCGCCTGGCGCAGGTTCTTGACCTCTTCCTCGTCGACCCACAGGTCGCTGTTGCGGGTGACGCGGAACTGCGAATAGGACACCACCTCGCGCCCGGTGAACAGGTCGGCCATGTGGGCCTGGATGACGGACGATAGCAGGCAGTACGAGGCGCCCGGCTTGTCCGACAGGTTGTCCGGCAGGCGGATCAGGCGCGGCAGCACGCGCGGCGCCTTCATGATGGCGATGCCGGTGCCGCGCCCGAACGCGTCCTTGCCGGCCAGCTCGACGATGAAGTTCAGGCTCTTGTTGATCACGCGCGGGAACGGGTGCGCCGGGTCCAGGCCGACCGGCGTGAGCAGCGGCCGCACTTCCTTGTCGAAGTACTGCTTGACCCAGGCCTTCTGGGCCGCGTTGCGGTCGGAGCGGCGCAGCAGGTGGATGCCGTTGGCGGACAGCTGCGGCAGGATCTCGTTGTTCAGCAGCGCGTACTGGCGGCCGATGATCTGGCGGCATTCCTCGCTGGCGTCGATCAGGTCGATGGTGGCGTCGTCGCCCTGTTCCTGGTGCTGGGCCAGCAGGCTGGCCACGCGCACCTCGAAGAACTCGTCCAGGTTGCTGCTGACGATGGTGAGGAAGCGCAGGCGTTCGAGCAGCGGCAGCCTGGGGTCCTCGGCGTTTTCGAGGACCCGGCGGTTGAATTCGAGCAGCGACAGTTCGCGGTTGAGGAAGGGCGCAGGCGGTACCTGCGGAAGCGAGGCGGAAACCTCGTCCGTTTTCGACTTCACATCCATTTTTCGGAAAGATTTCACTAGTGGCAAGCAAGTGTAGAGTCCGAAGATGACAGGATTGTGACAGAACGCAGGCAACCTTGCCGGAATGTTACGCGGCGGCGCGCCGCGCCCCGTGCTCAGCCGTTCGTGTACAGCGGGTTCGGCGCCACGTAGACCCGCACCGGCATCGTGTCGAAGCCCTGCGGGGCGACGCGGTCGAGGGCGACGACGCCGTCGCGTCCAGGGGCGCTGAACGTCCAGGTGAAGCTGCGCCCGTCGTGCACGACGCGCACGGTCTCGCCGTCGCTGACGTTCAGGTAGCGCGCGCCGTCGCGCAGCACGACGGTGCGGCCGGCGGCGGCGTCGGCGGCCGGCATGCCCCAGCCGGCGGCATCGGCGCGCAGCGGGGCGGCGCCGGCGGCGGCGCAGGACAGGGACAGGATGGCGACGGCGGCGAGGGTGGTGGCGGCTTTCATGGTGTGCTCCTTCATGGTGGGTTGCGATGAAGGACAGTGTAGGAAACCGGCGCTGTCGGGAGCGTGACGCGCGGATGACAACGCTGTCATCCGGCGCCGGGCCACGGGCGGCGCGCCGCTCAGGCGACCTGCTCGCGCATCCGCTTCAGGTCGTCGCGCGGCGGGCGCCCGAACATGCGCGTGTACTCGCGCGTGAACTGCGACGGGCTCTCGTAGCCGACCTGGTAGGCCACCGCCGCCACGTCGCGGCTGCTGGCGGCCAGGCGGGCGCGCGCCTCGTGCAGGCGGATCTGCTTCTGGTACTGCAGGGGGCTCATCGACGTGAATTCCTTGAAGTGGCGGAACAGCGTCGAGGCGCTCATGCCGCTGACCGTCTCCAGCTGCTGGGTCGAGACGGTTTCGGCATAGTGCTGCTGCAGCCAGCGGATGGCGCGGCCGATGCGCGAGGCGCGGCTGTCGACGCTGCCCACCTCGCGCAGCATCGGGCCGTGCGGGCCGTTCAGCAGGCGCCACAGGATCTCGCGCTCCAGCAGCGGGCGCAGGATGCGCACGTCCTCGGGCCGGTCGAGCAGCGTCACCAGCCGTCCGAGCGCGTCGAGCAGCTGCGGCGAGGCGGCGTGCACCGCCGACGGGCCGGCGTCGGCCTGCAGGCAGGCCTCGCTGTCGGCTTCCAGCAGCAGGCCGGCGATGTCGGCCGGGCGCAGCGTCAGGCCGATCCCGAGGTAGGGTTCGTCCTCGCTGGCGCCGATCACCTGGCCCACCGAGGGCATCGACAGCGACACGATCAGGCAGTCGCCCGGGCCGTATTCGAAGGTGCGGCCGGCCACCGTGGTGCGCTTGCGGCCCTGCAGGATCACGGCGAAGGCCGGCTCCTCGATGCCGCACACGGGTTCCGAGGGCGCCGTGCGGCTGTGCACGCGCAGCCCGGGGACCGCGCAGTCCGGCCCGGTGCCGGCGTGGCGGCGGGCGAGGTCCTTCAGGTCGTCGAGGCTCATCATGGCGCGGGCACCCCCGTTACGGAGGCGGAAACGGGCAGGGCAAACGCCGACGGCGCCTTGCGGCGCCGGGACAGGTCGGGAGGGGTGTTGTGCATACGGCATTGTAATGGAATGCCGTCCATCATGCACTTATCTTGCGGGCATCTCGTGCTTGCGCGCCTGCCCGATCCATTCGCCGCTCCAGTACACCAGCGCGGCCAGCGGCATCGCCAGGCCGGCGAGCAGGGCGCCGTGCCAGCCGTGCCTGGCGTAAATCCAGGCGCCCAGCGCCGACCCGGCCGCGCCGCCGGCGAAGAACATCGCGAAGTACAGGCCGTTCAGGCGGCTGCGCACTTCGGCGCCGAGGCTGAAGATGGCGCGCTGGCCCAGCACCAGGTTGCCGGCGACGGCCATGTCGAGGACGATCGACGCGGCCACCAGCACGCCCAGGCCCAGCATGCCGCTGGCAGGCGCCAGCAGCGGCAGCGCGAAGCCGGCGATGCCCAGCGCCAGCGCGGCGGCGGTGGCGACCAGGGTGTGGCCGCCGTCGGCCAGGCGCCCGGCGAGCGGGGAGGCCACGGCGCCGGCCATGCCGACCAGGGCGAACACGGCGATGCCGGTCTGCGACAGGTGGAACTGGCTGGCCAGGGCCAGCGGCGCGACCGTCCAGAACAGGCTGAACGCGCCGAACAGGGCGGCGTGGTAGGCGCCGCGGCGGCGCAGCACCGGCGTCGTGGCGAACAGCTTCCACAGCGACCCGATCAGCACCGGGTAGGACAGCGCATGGGCCGGCACGCGCTGCGGCAGGCGCAGGCGCAGCACGACGGCCAGCAGCACGATCAGCGCGGCGGCGATGCCGAACACGGCGTGCCAGCCGAGGTGGTCGGCGATCAGGCTGGCGGCCGGACGGGCCAGCATCACGCCCAGCAGCAGGCCGCTGACGACCTTGCCGACGGTCTGGCCGCGGGTCTCCTCGCGCGCCAGGTGGGCGGCGAACGGCACCAGCACCTGGGCGGCGACCGAGCCGAGCCCGATCGCGAGCGAGGCGGCCAGGAACACCACGGCGCTGCTGCTGACGGCGGCGGCGCCGAGGGCGACGGCGGTGAAGCCCAGCGCGGTCAGCACCAGGCGGCGGTTTTCCAGCAGGTCGCCCAGCGGCACGACGAACAGCAGGCCGGCGGCGTAGCCGACCTGGGTCAGCGTGACGATCAGGCCGGCGGCTTCGTTCGACAGGCCGGTGGCGGCCGCGATCGGCCCGACCAGGGTCTGGGCATAGTAGATGTTGGCGACGATGGCGCCGCAGGCGATGGCCAGCAGCAGCACCATGCCGCGCGAGATGTCGGGCAGTGCATTCGGCTTGTTCATGATTGCTCCATGAGTGGATGATCGATGCAGCCATTCTAGGCAGGCGCGGCGCAAAGATCATCCGGGCCGGGACCGCTTATACTTTTCACTTTATATGAACAATGAGGCGCCCATGGACCGGATCAAGGCAATGCAGACGTTCGTGCGCATCGTCGAGGCGAACAGTTTCACCCGCGCGGCCGAAAGCCTGGACCTGCCGCGCGCCGCGCTCACGGCCACCCTCCAGAAGCTGGAAGCCTACCTCGGCCGGCGGCTGCTCCAGCGCACCACGCGCAGCCTGTCGCTGACGACCGACGGCGCCGACTATTATGCGAAATGCGTCGAGATCCTGGCCGCCATCGACGCCGCCGAGGCGGACCTGCGCGGCGGTCCGGCGGCGGTGCCGCGCGGCCGGCTGCGGGTCGACCTGCCGGGCGCCGTCGGCCGCAACGTGGTGCTGCCGCGCCTGCATGCGTTCCGCGCCGCCTTTCCCGAGGTGGAACTGGTCGTCAGCCTCGGCGACCGCCTGGCCGACCTGACCCGCGACGGCATCGACTGCGCGCTGCGCGTGGGCGCGCTGCAGGATTCGGCGCTGGTCGCGCGTGCGCTGGGCAGCATGCGCTTCGTCACCTGCGCGGCGCCGGCGCTGCTCGCCCGCCACGGCATGCCGCGCACGCCGGACGACGTGCGCGGCATGCCCGCGGTGGTCCAGTTCTCCGGCCGCACGGGCCGGCCGTTCGCCTGGGACTTCCTGGTCGACGGCAAGCTGGAACGCATCGACGTCGACGGCCCGGTCGCCGTCAACGATGCCGACGCCTACGTCTGCTGCGGCGTGCAGGGCATCGGCCTGATCCAGGCCGCGGCCTACCAGGTACGACCGCACCTGGCCAGTGGCGCGCTGGTCGAGGTGCTGGCCGACTACCCCAGCACGCCGATGCCGGTGTCGCTGGTGTACCCGCAGGGGCGCATGCTGGTGCCCAAGCTGCGCGCGTTCGCGCAGTGGCTGGAGGAGGTGTTCGAGGCCGAGCCGGCGTTGCGGCGGCAGGCAGCGCCCGCATGACGCGGCGCCGGCACGCCGTGCCTGCCGGCGGCGGTGCCGGCGCAGCGCGCGCGGCCGCAACGCGAGCGGGCGTCGATCAGCGTCCGGCCGCGCCGCCCGGCCGCAGCCACCCCGCCAGCCGCGCCCAGCGCCGCCGCGGCGCCGTGGCGTAGGCGGCGCGCGCGTCCAGGCGCAGTTCGACCAGCGTGCCGTGGCCCGGTGCGGGAGCCGGCGCGATGGCGATGCGCGCGCCGATCGCCGCGGCCCGTTCGCGCATGCCCGGCACGCCCCAGTGGCCGGGCCGCGCGGCAGCGTCGCCGATGCCGCGGCCGTCGTCGCGCACGCGCAGCAGGAAGGCATCCGCGCCGTAGTCCAGTTCGAGCGCCACCGCGGCGGCGCGGGCGTGGCGGAACGCGTTCTGCAGCGCCTCGCGGGCGATGAAGCAGGCTTCCTTCGCCACCTCGGCGCGCAGCGGGCGGCGCCGGCCGTGCACGGCGACGTCGAAGCGCACGCCGTACTGCTCGCCCAGCATGCGGCCGAGCGGGGCCAGCGCGGCGGCCAGGTCGTCCGCCGGGCGGCCCGCGCCGCGCAGCGCGTGCAGTTCGTCGCGGCCTTCGCCGAGCGTGAAGCGGGCCTGCTCCAGCGCGCGGTCGAGCGGGGGGCGCGACGCGCTGTCCAGTGGCAGGCGGTCGCGCGCCGCCTCGAACAGCATCAGCAGGGCCTGCACCGATTGCATCAGGGTGTCGTGCAGCGTGCGCGCGATGCGTTCGCGCTCGTTGGCGCGCTCGCGCAGCAGGCGGCGCAGCTGGCGCGTGGCGCGGCGCAGGCGCAGCCGGTGCAGCAGCCAGGCCGCCAGCAGCGCCGCCGCCACGCACAGCACCTTGAACGCCATGCCCTGCACGAAGGTCGGCGCGATCGCGAACGCGAGCGTGGCGCCGGCCTCGTTCCACACGCCGTCCTCGTTGACGGCCTGCACGCGGAAGCGGTAGTCGCCCGGCCCGAGCCGGTTGTAGTAGGCGCTGCGCCGCGTGCCGGCGTCCTGCCAGCCGGCGTCGACGCCTTCCAGGCGGTAGCGCAGGCGCACCCGTTCGGGCATCGTGAAGCTGGCGGCCATGTAGTCGATCTGCAGGTTGCGGGTGCCGGCCGGCAGCACCATGCCGTCGCGCAGCGCCAGCGCGCGGCCGTCCGCCGCCAGCGCGCGCAGCCGCACCGGCGGCGCCACGCGGTTGCGGTACAGGCGCCGCGGGTCGATCCAGGCCGCGCCGTCGGTGGCGGCCACCAGCAGGCGGCCGTCGCGGGCCAGCACCAGCGAGGGCTGGCCGACGCGGAAGTGGGCGATGCCGGGATAGCCGTCGCGCGCATCGAACAGCTCGGCCTCGACGGTGGTGCGGCCCGGGTCGGCCAGCAGCGCGCGCCAGTCGGCCGCGCGCACGTGCGCCAGGCCCTTGCTGCCGTTGAGCCAGAGGTCGCCGTCGGGCGTCATGACGATGCCGGTCACGCCGGCCAGCATGCCGGGTTGCGGCCCCTCCACCGGGCGCGCCCGCCCGCCCGACAACAGCGCCAGGCCGCGGTCGCCGCCGATCGCCAGCACGCCGCCGGCGTCGTACAGGGTGCCGGTCACGCCCGTGTCCAGCCCCTCGGCCTTGCCGTAGCGGCGCGGGCGCGCGCCGTCCAGCGCGAACACCTCGTTGTCGTAGCCGACCCAGACCGTGCCACGGGCGTCGCGCGCGATGGCGTTGGGGGCGCGCCGCGGCAGGCCGAACGCGTCGGCGCGGCGCCAGGCGCCGTCGGCATGGCGGTACAGCGTGTCGCGCGCGAACGACGCCCACAGCGCGGGGCCGTCGTCGAGCAGCAGGCGCGCGCCGTCGTACGGGCTGCCGTGCTGCCTGACCGCGTCGGGGAAGGGGATGCGTACCGTCCGCGCGCCGCTGCGCCGTTCGATGTGGCGGTGCCCGCCGAGCAGCAGGGCGCCGTCGGCGCCGCTGGCGAGCGTGACGATCTCGCCGTCCGGCTGCGGCTGCGCGTGCAGGCCGTCGGCGCCGGCCCGCCACAGCCCCCAGCGGTCGGCCAGCTTGGCGGCGATCCACGGCGTGCCGGCCGCATCCAGCGCCAGGCCGATGTAGCCGCTTTCCGGCGGCAGGCCGGCCGGCAGCAGGCGATCGTGGCGCAGGCGGTCGACGCCGCGCCGCGTGCCGAGCCAGAGATTGCCTTCGCGGTCTTCCAGCAGCGTCTTGACGGTGGCGCTGCTCAGTCGCTCCGGCCGCGCCAGCCGTTCGCCATCCGCGAACGCGACCCCGGCACGGCCGGCCAGCGCCGCCGGCGCCGTGCGCGTCAGCGTGCTGCCGGCGGCCCACAGGTTGCCGTCGCGGTCGAACAGGTGCGCCCGCGCCGTGGGCAGGCTGGCGGCGGCCGTCCCGCCCGCGAAGGGCGCGAGCGCGGCCGGGATGCGCCGCAGGCCCTGGCGCGCGTCGCTCCAGATCGCGCCGTCGGGAGCGGCCAGCAGGCCGTCGGCGGCCGCCGCGATACCGGTCGGGGCGAAGCGCAGGGCGGCGTGATCGAGCCGGTACACGGCCGTCTCGTCCGACACCAGTAGCGTGCCGTCGGGCGCGCGCCACAGGTCGGCCGCCAGCCCCGGCAGGCCCTGTTGCGGGCCGGCCATGCGCCAGCGCCCGCCGTCCAGGTACAGCAATCCCTGGCTCGCCAGCGCCCAGGTCCGGCCGGCGCGGTCGCGCTCGATGGCGCGCAGCGCGCCGGGCGGCAGCCCCGCGTCCGCGCCGTAGTGGCGCAGCGTGCCGCCGTCCCACACGTCGAGGCCGCCGTAGCGGTGGCCGATCCACAGCGTGCCGTCCGGGAAGGTGCGCAGCGCCGACAGCACGTTCGAGCCCAGCGCCGCGCCGCCGAGCGCGCGCACGTGCTCGAAGCGCACGCCGTCGAAGCGGTACAGGCCGGAGGTCGTGGCGAACCACATCGTGCCGTCCGCGCCCTGCGCCATGTCCCAGACGTCGCCGGGCATGCCGTCCTTGCTGGTCCAGGCGTCGTGGTGCAGGTGGTCGAGCGGGACGCGCGGATCGAGGGCATGGGCGGGGCCGGCGGACAGGCAGAGAAGGGCGATCCCGGCGGCCAGGACGGCGCGGGACGGGCAGGGGAGGTTCATGAAATGCATGTAAATATTTTAAGGGAAGTATGCGCGCCATGCATGCGCGGCGCGCGATCAGCTATACGAACGGATACTGGTGACGCCCTGGCGGTCGAACTACCATGCCCTGGCCGGTGCGCATCGGGCGCCGGGTTTCCGGTGCCGCGCCACCGCCTCCCTATCCCTGTCGAGGACATTCAAATGAGCAATCCAAAACTCGAAGTGCTGACGCCGCAGAACAGCCAGCTGATCATCATCGACCACCAGCCGCAGATGGCCTTCGGCGTGCAGTCGATCGACCGCCAGGTCCTGAAGAACAACGTCGTCGCGCTGGCCAAGTCCGCCGTCGTGTTCAATATCCCGACCACCATCACCACCGTCGAGAGCGAAAGCTTCTCGGGCTACACCTACCCGGAACTGCTGGACGTGTTCCCGGGCAAGCCGATCCTCGAGCGCACCTCGATGAACTCCTGGGACGACCAGAAGGTGCGCGACGCGCTGGCCGCCAACGGCCGCAAGAAGGTCGTCGTCGCCGGCCTCTGGACCGAGGTCTGCAACACCACCTTCGCGCTGTGCGCGATGCTGGAAGGCGACTACGAGATCTACATGGTCGCCGACGCTTCGGGCGGCACCACCAAGGAAGCCCACGACTACGCGATGCAGCGCATGATCCAGGCCGGCGTGGTGCCGGTGACCTGGCAGCAGGTGCTGCTGGAATGGCAGCGCGACTGGAAGAACCGCGACACCTACGATGCCGTCACGAAGATCGCCAAGGAGCATTCGGGCGCCTACGGCATGGGCGTGGACTACGCCTACACGATGGTGCACAAGACGCCGCAGCGCGCCCAGCCGGGCCACGAGGTGCTGGCGCCGGTGGCGGCGCCGATCCGCTGAGCGGACGGACGGGTTCCGCGGCCCGCCATCCCCGGCCGCGGTTCGCGCAACAGGACGTCCCCGGCCGCCACCGGCGGCCGGGATTCCCCACGCCAGGCCGGCGCGCCCCCGGGAGTCCGCGCGGCAGGAGAAGGTTCGGCCCAGGCTGCCGAAGCACCGGTAGCGTCGCACGCTCGCCGGTCGTCGGCGGCGCTGGCGCGAACCCCTCCGCCACGCGGGCTCCCGGCCGGCAACGCCGTCCGGCCCGGCATCTTCAAGGACAGGAAGGATCATGAAGTTCTACCTGGTTTCACTGGCGGTCGGCCTGCTGGTCGGCTGCATCTATGCATTGCTGCAGGTGCGTTCCCCGGCCCCGCCGGCGATCGCCCTGATCGGCCTGTTCGGCATGCTGGTCGGCGAGCAGGCCGTGCCCATCGCCAAACGCCTGATCTCCGGCGAGCCGGTCACGATCTCGTGGTTCCGCAGCGAGTGCGTGTCCAGGATCAGCGGGGTGGAAGCGCCCCGCCAGGCGCCGCATGACCCCGCCGCCTGAAGCCGCGTCCCCGGTCCTCGTCGTCGACGACGACGAGGCGGTCCGTACCGGCGTGCTGTGGCTGCTGCGCGCCGCCGGCTACGAGGCCGAAGGCTATGCCAGCGGCGCCGCGCTGCTGGCCGGCGCCGACCCGGCCGGCGCGCACTGCGCCGTGCTCGACATCCACCTCGACGATGCCGACGGCTTCGCCCTGGGCACGTCGCTGCGGCGCAGCGCGCCCCAATTGCAACTGATCTTCATCACCGGCGACGCCGATCCGTCGCTCGACGGCCGCGCCCGGGGCGCCGGCGCGCTCGCGCTGATGCGCAAGCCCGTCGACCCGGAATGCCTGCTGGCGCTGATCGATTCGATCCCGCAGCGGGGGGCTCCCCGGTGACGTTCCGTACCCGATTGCTTTCCCGACACATCCCGCCGATTTCCGCTATGCTTGCGGCTGCAATCGACAGGGAGGCGACGATGGACGAGCAGGTGGTGATGGTACTGGACGACGACCCCGCCATCCGCCGCAGCCTGGCCGACCTGCTCGAATCCGCGGGCTATGCGGTGCACGCGTTCGCCGACGCGAACGCACTGCTGGCCGCGCCGGCGCCCACCGTGCCGGCCTGCCTGATCCTCGACATGCAGATGCCGCAGCTGGACGGCATGAGCGTGCTGCAGCACATGGCCCAGCGCCACCTCGCGCTGCCGGTCATCTTTCTTACCGGCCATGGCACGATCCCGCTGTCGGTGGCGGCGATGAAGGCGGGCGCCAACGAATTCCTCACCAAGCCGGTCGATCCCGAGGCGCTGCTGGGCGCGGTCGGCGAGGCGCTGACCGCCGACGCGTCCCGCATCGCGCTGCGGCGCGAGTCCGACGCGCTGTCCCAGCGCCACGCGCAACTGACGCCGCGCGAGCGCGAAGTGTTCGCGCTGGCCATCGGCGGCCTGCTCAACAAGCAGATCGCCGACGAGATGGGCATCAGCGAGATCATGGCCAAGGTCCACAAGCGCAACCTGATGCAGAAGATGGGCACGCGCACGCTGGCCGAGCTGGTGCGCATGGCCGAGAAGCTCGGCATCGAGAGCACCCGCCGGCGCTGACGTTGGGTGGCGTGGCACCGCGCCCGTCGCCCCGGCGCAGGCCGGGGTCCCATGTTGCGAGCGTTGCCGTGCTGCGCGCAAATTCGGCCCCGGCCGGCGCCGGGGCGACGGGTTTGCGGCAAGGGCGGCCGGTTGCGCGTTTCCGATCAGCCCCGGATGAACGCCAGGATGTCCGCATTGATACGCTGCGCATGCGTCGTCGGCATGCCGTGCGGAAATCCCGCATAGGTCTTGAGCGTACCGCGCTGCAGCAGGCGCGCGGTGAGCGGCGCCGAGGCTCGGTAGGGCACGACCTGGTCATCGTCGCCGTGCTGCACCAGCACCGGCAGCGCCAGCTTGCGCAGGTCCGCCGTGAAGTCGGTTTCCGAGAAGGCGGCGATGCCGTCGTAGTGGGCCTTGGCCGCGCCCTGCATGCCCTGGCGCCACCAGTTGGCGATGACGCCTTCGCGGGGCTCGGCGCCGGGACGGTTGTAGCCGTAGAAGGGGCCGGCCGCGATGTCGCGGTAGAACTGGGCGCGGTTGGCGGCCAGCTGGGCGCGCAGGCCGTCGAACACGTCGATAGGCAGGCCTTCCGGATTGGCGTCGGTGCGCAGCATCAGCGGGGGCACGGCAGCGATCAGCACGGCCCTGGCGGCGCGCTCCTCGCCGTGGCTGGCCAGGTAGCGCACCACCTCGCCGCCGCCGGTCGAGTGGCCGACGTGGATGGCGCCGCGCAGGTCCAGGTGCCGCACCACGGCGGCCAGGTCGTCGGCATAGTGGTCCATGTCGTGCCCGCCGGATACCTGGCTGGAGCGGCCGTGCCCGCGCCGGTCGTGGGCGATCACGCGAAAGCCCTGGCCGAGGAAGAACAGCATCTGGTTGTCCCAGTCGTCCGCGCTCAGCGGCCAGCCGTGCGAGAACACGATGGGGGTGCCGCTGCCCCAGTCCTTGTAGAAGATGCGCACGCCGTCGCCGGTGGTGACGTAGTCGGTGAACCTGTCGTTGTGCATGCGACGCTCCGTTCGTTGAAATGGGTGGCTGTCGGGGTCAGACAGGGCCGTCCGCGCCGGGTTCGCCGCCCGTGGCGCCGCTGCGATCCCGCGCAAACGTGCGCGCCGCGCCCGGGACGCCGGACGGGACGCTATACTGGCTGCCATGCGCATCCAGCTTTTCTCCGACCTGCACCTCGAACGCTATCCCGATTTCGTTCCCCACATCGCCCCGGACACCGACGTCGTGGTGCTCGCCGGCGACATCGGCTCCTACCAGTCGAACTCGCGCCTGCGCAGCGACGACTTCGGCCTGGGCCGCTTCTCGCCGCGGCGCGCGGACGCGCCGCGCGCGCGCGTGCTGTACGTCCCGGGCAACCACGAATTCGACGCGCTCGACCACGACGCGGCCTACGCGCGCCTGCGCGCCACCTGCGCGCAGCTGGGCATCGAATGGCTGGATCGCGAGACGATCGTCATCGGCGCCGTGCGCTTCGTCGGCACCACGTTGTGGGCGGACTTCGACGCGCTGGCCGGCCGCGAGCCGGATCCCGACAAGCGCCTGCGGATGCGCGAAAAAGCGTTCCGGGCGGCCAACTATTACCTCAGCAAGAACACCACGCTGCGCGACGGCCATCCGGTGCTGGCCGAGCAGCAGCGCGCCATGGCGCTGGATTGCCAGGCCTGGCTGCGCGCCGCGCTGGCCGCGCCGTTCGACGGCAGTACCGTCGCGGTGACCCATTTCGCGCCCAGCCTGCGCAGCGCCGATCCGCGCTACGGCCTGACGCCGGGCACGGCGGGCTTTTGCAATGCGCTCGACGACATGCTGGCGCTGGCCGACGTCTGGATGCATGGACACTTGCACTGCGCTAACGACTACGTGGCGGACACCGAGGTCGACGGCCGCAAGCGCGCCTGCCGCGTGGTCGCCAATCCACTCGGCTATGCCAGCAAGGGCGAGCAGGAGGCCTTCCGGCCCGGACTCGTGATCGCGTTGTAGGCCCGGCGCCGTGTCTTTACACGTTTTTACATGGGCCGTTCGACGTGGATGAAGGGCCGCCACGGGCGCCGGCCTACCATGGGCCGCAGGCCGTCGCGACGGATTCCCCGTCGTGCGGCCGTGCTGCGGATCCGCCGGATCCAGAGGGTAGCCCATGCACGTGTCGCGGTCCGCGTTCTGGAACAGTGTCGTTACCGTCCTGCTCGGTGCGGCCGGTGCGCAACTGTTGCCGATGCTCGCGGCGCCCCTGCTCACACGCCTGTGCACGCCGGCCGAGCTGGGCGGCTTCAGCGTCTGGCTCGGCGTCGTCGCCGTGACCTCGATCGCCGCCACGCTGCGCATCGACACCGCCATGGTCGTCGAGCACGACCGGCGGCGGCAGCGGCTCTGCTTCGGGATCGTCGTGTACAGCGCCACCGCCGTCGCGCTGGCGCTGACGCTGCTCGCGGGCGTGGCGTGGCTGCTGGACCTGCCGCCGCCACGCGCCATGTCCTGCTTCGCACTGCTGACCATCGGCGCCGGCACCTGGCTGACGGCCTGCATGCAGACGATGCTGGCGTATGCGGCCGCGCAGGAGCGCTTCGGCAAGGCGGCCAGGGCCAAGATCCTGCAGGCCGGCGCGATCGCCGCCAGCCAGCTCGCGCTGCTGTACGCGGGCCTGGACGGCGGCGCCCTGCTGGCGGGGCAGTTGATCGGGCTGGGCGCCGGCCTGTGGGCGGGACGGCGGCTGCTGTCGCCGCCCGCCGCCCGCCTGCGGCTCGCGCTGGACCGGGAACAGCGCGCCTGCCTGGCCCGGCACCAGGCGTTCTGGCGCTTTTCCTTGCCGTCCAGCCTGCTCAATGCCGTGACCGGGCAATTGCCTTTGTTCATGATCGGCATCCACCACGGCGTGGCGGCGGCCGGCCTGTTCGCGCTGGCCCAGCGCGTGCTGGCGGCCCCGGTGTCGCTGGTGGCCGCGTCCGTGCTGGACGTGTTCAAGCGCCAGGCCGTGCGCGAGTTCCAGTCGGTCGGCAATTGCCGTGGCGCCTATCGCACCGCGTTCCGGGCGCTGCTGCTGCTGGCCGTGCTGCCGACGCTGGTCCTGCTGCTGTTCGCGCCGCCGCTGTTCGCCTGGCTGTTCGGCCCGGGCTGGCGGCCGGCCGGGGAGCTGGCGCGCATCCTGGCGCCGTTGTGCTTCCTGAACTTCGTCGCCAGTCCGCTCAGCTACGTGTTCTTCGTCGTCGGCAAGCAGAAGATGGAACTGGCATGGCAGCTGGCGCTGTTCCTGGTGACGCTCGTCGCGTTCAGCGCGCCGCTGTCGTTTCACCAGGGCATACTCGGCTACGCCGCCGGGCGCTGCCTGCTGTACCTCGTCTACCTGTACCTGTCGCACCAGTATTCGCTGCGCGGCCGCGCGTTCGCGTGAAAAAACGCCCGCCGCGCCGTGGCCGCGGCAGGACGGGCAAAGGGAAAGCCGGCGCATGCGCCCGGTTCCCGGAGGGAAGGCCACGGCCGCGGCCGCGGCCGCGGCCCTTGTTGCTGCTGGCCGGCGTCAGGCCGGCTTGGCCGCGGCGGGCGCCGCCGCCGGCATCGGCCAGTCGAGCAGGCTGAGGAAGGCCAGCAGCACCAGCGCCGGCAGCATGCACCAGAAGCCGAACCACACATAGGCCGTGCCGCCGGCGATGCAGCCGAGGGCGAAGGCCAGCACGGGCCAGAAGAACTTGACGAAGCGCTCGCGCACCGCCTGGGTGGCGCGGCCGCTGGCCATGTCGGTCATGTCGATCAGCAATTCCGTGACGTTGCCGGTCATCACCGTCGTCGGCGCCAGGCGGCCGAACTGCAGCTTGCCGGCCGCGTTGTGCACGCCCATGCCGGCCGCGCCCAGGATGCCGCACAGCAGCACCAGCGGTTCGCGCGCATCCTTGAACGGCGTGGCGACGATGCCGGCGACGGTGAAGCCGACCAGCAGCAGCAGCTGCAGGCGCAGCAGCGGGCGTGCCGGGTTGTGGTGCAGGCGCGCGCAGCGGAAGTCGAGCAGGCGGGCGCCGATCACGCCGGCCGCGAAGGCCGGCACCGCCAGGAACTTCAGCAGCAGCACGTGGCCGCCGGAGGGACGCGCCAGCTCGGTGCCGATCAGCACGAAGTTTCCGGTGACGTGGGCCGTGAACAGCCCGAACAGGGCCACGAAGCCGGCCGTGTCGACGTAGCCGGCGATCAGGCCGAGGCAGACGCCGAGCGTCAGGTCAGTGGGTTTGACCATCTGGAAGCGCCTCCTCAGAATGCGAAGCAGGAGCAGCCCAGCGCGCCCCAGAACGCCGAGAAATCCGAGACCGGCATGCTGGAGCGGCGCGCCTTGTCGTGGGCGTGCGCGTGCACGCCGCAGGCGCCCTTGCACTGGTGCGGCAGCAGCGCGGACGCCTGGGCCGGGGCCGGGCGGTAGTGGCCCGGCACCTTCGCCACCGGCGACCACTCGGGCAGCACGGGAATCGCCGGCGGCGCGTAGTCGCCGAAGGCGCCCTGGGCATAGACGAGCTTGCCGCCGACGATGGTCAGCACCGATTCGATCGCCTTGATGTCGTCCTCGGGCACGCGGAAATAGTCGGCCGACAGCACGGCCAGGTCGGCCAGCATGCCCTCCGCGATGCGGCCCTTCTTGCCCTGTTCGCTGGAGAACCAGGCGCTGCCGGCGGTCCACAGCTCGAGCGCCGTGTCGCGGTCCAGGCGCGCGCCGTGCTCGTACAGGCGCAGGCCGCCCACGGTGCGGCCCGACACCAGCCAGTACAGCGCCGTCCACGGGTTGTAGCTGGCCACGCGGGTGGCGTCGGTGCCGGCGCCGACGGGGATGCCGGCTTCCAGCATGCGCTTGATCGGCGGCGTGGTCTTGGCGGCCTCGGCGCCGTAGCGGTCGACGAAGTATTCTCCCTGGAAGGCCATGCGGTGCTGGATCGCGATGCCGCCGCCGAGCGCGCGCACGCGCTCGATGTTGCGTTCGCTGATGGTCTCGGCGTGGTCGAACATCCAGCGCAGGCCGGCGAACGGGATCTCGCGGTCGACCTTCTCGAACACGTCGAGCATGCGCGAGATCGATTCGTCGTAGGTGGCGTGCAGGCGGAACGGCCAGCGCTTCGAGACCAGGTGGCGCACCACCTGCTCCAGCTCGTCCTCCATGCCCTGCGGCAAGTCCGGACGCGGCTCCAGGAAGTCCTCGAAGTCGGCGGCCGAGAACACCAGCATCTCGCCGGCGCCGTTGTGGCGGTACCAGTCGTCGCCCTGGCCGACCGCGACGGTGTCGGTCCACTTCTGGAAGTCCTGCAGTTCCTGGCCCTTGTTCTGGGTGAACAGGTTGTAGGCGATGCGCACGGTCAGCTGGTCGTCGGCGGCCAGCTGCTCGACGACCTGGTAGTCCTCGGGATAATTCTGGAAGCCGCCGCCGGCGTCGATGGCGCTGGTCAGGCCCAGGCGGTTCAGCTCGCGCATGAAGTGGCGCGTCGAATTGACCTGCTGCTCGAGCGGCAGCTTGGGACCCTTGGCCAGCGTGGCGTACAGGATCATGGCGTTGGGGCGCGCGATCAGCATGCCGGTGGGATTGCCGTCGCCGTCGCGCACGATCTCGCCGCCCGGCGGGTTCGGGGTGGTCTTGTCGTAGCCGACCGCGCGCAGGGCGGCGCGGTTGAGCAGGGCGCGGTCGTACAGGTGCAGCACGAACACCGGCGTGTCGGGCGCGGCGGCGTTCAGTTCGTCCAGGGTCGGCATGCGCTTTTCGGCGAACTGGAATTCGTTCCAGCCGCCGACCACGCGCACCCACTGCGGGTGCGGGGTGCGCTGGGCCTGCTCGCGCAGCATGCGCAGCGCGTCGGCCAGCGACGGCACGCCTTCCCAGCGCAGCTCCAGGTTGTAGTTCAGGCCGCCGCGGATCAGGTGCAGGTGCGAGTCGTTCAGGCCCGGGATGGCGGTGTGGCCGTCGAGGTCGATCACGCGCGTGGCGGGGCCACGGTGGCGCATCACGTCCTGCGCGTCGCCGACGGCCAGGAAGCGGCCATCGGCGATCGCCACCGTGTCGGCTTCGGGCCGGCTGCGGTCCAGTGTGTGGAAGCGCCCGTTGGTGAGGATCAGGTCGGCGATGGCGGTGTTGGTCATGAAGGACTCCTGTGACGTTGGAATGAAAGACAAGCGCAGCCGCGCGCGGTTCAATGCGCGCGGCTGTACTGTAGCGGCGACAGCCCCGTACGGCGCCGGAAGCTGCGGCAGAAATGGCTCTGGTCGGCGAAATGCAGCAGCATCGCGATCTCGCACACGCTGTGGCGGCGCCCCGCCAGCATGCGCCGGGCATGCTCGATGCGGCGCCCCATCAGGTAGCGCATCGGCGGGTCGCCCGTGACGGCGCGGAACAGGCGCGAGAAATAATGGCGGCTCAGGCCGGCGTGGCGCGCCAGGTCGGCCAGCGTCAGGCGCTCGGTGAGGTGGTCCTCGATGTAGCGGCGCACGCGCTCGACCGGTTCGGCCGGCGTCGCCGTGGCGGTGTGCGCGGCAAGGGAGATCGTCTCAAGCATGGTGGCTGTCCGTCGGCATGGCGATGCTGGTGGTGGCGGGCGCGCTGCGTACGGGCAGCACGACGCGGAAGATGGCGCCGCGCGGCTCGGCCGGCGCGAATTCGATGCGGCCGCCATGGGCCTCGGCGATCGTGCGGCTGATCGACAGCCCGACGCCGGTGCCGTGCGGCTTGGTCGAATACATGGCGTCGAAGATCCGCGCGCGCTCGGGCGGCGCGATGCCCGGGCCGTTGTCGGCGACGCGCAGCTCGACCTGGGCCGGGCCGAGGGGCGCCGACTCCAGCACGATGCGGCGCGGCGCGTCGGCGACGCCGCCCAGCGCCTCGATCGCGTTGAGCAGCAGGTTCATCATGATCTGCTGCAACTGGGCGCGGTTCGCGTGCAGTTCGCGGCCCGGCAGTTGCAGGCGCGTCTCGAAGCGGATGCCCTGGCGCTGCATCAGCGCGCGCAGCAGTTGCGCCACCTCGGCCAGCGCCGGATCGATGGCGAAGGTGCTGACGTCCTCGCACTGGCGCCGGGCCAGGCCGCGCACGCTGCGCACGATGTCGCCGGCCTGGCGCGCGCCGGCGGTGATCTGTTCCAGCGCGGCCAGGGCGCGCGCGTGGTCGGGGTGCGCGCGCCGCAGCCAGCGGCGCGCGGCGGCCGCGTGCAGCAGGATCGCGGCCAGCGGCTGGTTGACCTCGTGCGCGATGGCGATGCCGAGTTCGCCGACCGTGTCGGCGCGCGCGGCGCGCGCCTCCTCGCCGTCCGCCGGCGGCGCGGCCAAGGGGGCCGGCGCCTGCGGCAGCGCTTCCCAGGATTCCATCAGTGCGCGCACGCGGCCGTGCGCGCCCCAGTCGCGCCACGCGTCCAGCGCCAGCTGGCGGTAGGACGGCAGGGCGGCGCGCAGCGCCAGGCGCGCGCACAGGGCGGCCGCGCGTTCCCAGGCCAGGGCGGCGACCCAGGGCTGGTGCGCGCCGCGGGCCAGCACGGCGGCCTGCTCGTAGGCGGCGAGCGCGCTCGCGCCACCGCCGGCATCCTGTTCGGCCGCCAGTGCCAGCGCCGCCAGCGGACCGGCATGGGCGGGCGCGCGCCGGGCCCAGTCCTGCAGCGCGCGGCGGTGCGCGCGCAGCTGGCCGCGCAGCGCCGCCGGCATGCCGCCCGGCTGGGCCAGCGCCAGCGCCGCGAACAGGTGGTAGGGCAGCAGCTCGCAGGGCGGCACCAGCGGCGTCACCAGGCCGGCCGCCGCTTCCAGCGCGCCGCGCGCCACGGCGACGTTGCCGCGCAGGCAGGCGGCCTGCAGGCGGGTCAGCCAGCAGCCGAACTGCGGCGCGTCGGGCATGGCGATCGCGGCGCGCGGCGCCGCCAGGTCGGCGTCGCCGGCCAGCATGCGGAACAGGTTGTTGCGGGCGTCGAGCTGGCAGGCGGCGACGTCGGCCAGGCCGGCGCGGCGGCCGGCCTGGCGCGCAGCATCGGCCGCCGCAGCGCCCGCCGCAGCGCCGACCGCGTCGCGCACCGCCTCCGTGTACTGCAGCAGTTCCTGCAGCGGCGCGCCGCACAGCATGCGCATGCCGGTCCACAGCACGGCGTTGCGCGCCATGCTGGACGGCCCTGCCGCTTCGATGCGGCAGGCTTCGGCCTGCAGCAGGGCGGCGTCGCGCAGCGGACCGGTGCGCGCCAGCACCAGCGCCGCGTGCACGCGCAGCACCGGCCCGGTCACCGCGGCCGCTGCGGGATGGCGCGCCAGCGCCGCGCAGGCATGCGCCAGGTCGAGGGCGCTGCGCGCGCCGCGCAGGCGGTCCAGCGCCACCGCCGCCAGCAGCACCAGCGCGAGCAGGGTGGCGTCGCTCGGCCCCTTGGCCAGCGCGCGGCGCAACTCGGCCTCGATCAGCGTGCCGGGAACGCTGGCGGCATCGAACGCATCCTGCAGCTGGCGGACCAGCGCCGGGTCGGTGCGGCGCGGCGCGGCCGGCAGCGCCGCGCCGGCGCGGCGCAGCAGTTGCCAGGCGCGGCGGCAGGCTTGCTCCTGCTCGCCGGCGTCCGGCGGGGTGGGGCCGGACGCGAGGCCGGCCAGGAGGCCGGAGCGGGGTCCGGCAAGGGTCGGAAAGGCGAGTGAGTTCATCGGCGCATGCTGTGTAAGGGCCGCCGGCGTGGCTTGGGCCAGGGTCGAACCAGTATCGCGTCGGTGTAGGAATATCCCCTCATACGAAAGAAGGATCGCAGAGCGGGGATGCGCCCTTTTTTCATGCAAATCGGGTAATGCGGCGTCCCGGGACATCGTCTTCCCCTGGACTCAGGCCGCCAGCGGCCGCGCCAGCAGCGGCAGGTCGTGGCGGCGCTCGCCGGTGGCGGCGGCCAGCGCATTGGCGACGGCGGCCGCCATCGGTCCCTGCGCCGCCTCCGCCACGCCCAGGAACGGCGCGCCCGGCTGGTCCAGCAGTGCGACCTCGATCCGTTCCGGCACGCCGGAAAAGCGCAGGATCGGGTAGCTGCTCCAGTCGATGCTGGCGATGCCCTGCGGCCCGTAGCGCAGCTGCTCGTGCAGCGTCCAGCTGGCCGACTGGATGATCGCGCCTTCGAGCTGGTTGCGGGCGCCGTCCGGGTTCACCACCTGGCCGCAGTCGGCGGCGCAGGCCACGCGCAGGATGCGCACGGCGTTGCGGTCCGGGTCGATCTCGATCTCCACCGCGATGGCCACGTAGGCCATGATGTTCTTGTACTGGCCGAAGCCGAACCCGACCCCGCGGCGCGCGGCCGGCCGGGTCGCCACGCCGGCGCGCCAGCCGAACATCGCGGCGGCGCGCTCGATCACGGCGCGCGCGCGCGGCTGGCCGCGCAGGTGCGCCAGGCGGAACTGGACGGCGTCCGTGCCGGCCAGGCGCGCCAGCTGCTCGATCGTGCCCTCGATGGTGGTGATGTTGAGGTGGGCGCCCAGCGAACGCATGGCCGAGGTGCGCAGCGGCGTCACCGGCAGGAAGTGATTGACCACGCGCGCGTTCGGGATCTCGTACAGCGGCAGCGCGTTGCGGTCGCCGCCGCCCTCGGGCTGGGGCATCGGCAGCGAGGGCGACGGCGCGATCGGCCGCGCCAGCAGCCAGGCCGGCACCAGCTTGCCGGCGTTGCCGGGCCGTTCGTTGTGCGAGCCGCTCCACAGCGTATAGTCCCACCAGCCGATGCGGCCGTCGGCGTCGAGGCCGGCGCGCACCTGCGTGACCATGGCCGGGGCATACGGCTCCCACATGTTTTCCTGTTCGCGCATCAGCTGCACGCGCACCGGGCGGCCGGGCGCGGCGCGCGCCAGCAGGGCGGCGTCGGCGGCCACGTCGTCGGCGCCGTTCTGGCCGTAGCAGCCGGACCCCTCGGTGTGGATGCAACGCACCTTGTCGAGCGGCATGCCCACCAGCTCGGCGAGCGCGGCGCGCAGCGGGAACACGCCCTGCGTGTGCGTCCAGACCGTCAGCACGCCGTCGACCAGCTGCCCCACCGCGCACGAGGGGCCGATCGAGCCGTGCAGCACGTACTGCTTGGTATAGCGCGCGCTGACCGCGCGGCCCGCCACGGCGCCGGGCGGCGGGACGTGGCCGGTGCGCAGGATCTCGATGTCCTGCGCCGGCAGCGCCTGCAGGGTGGCGTGGATGGCGCCGGGCTCGGGCAGCGCCGCCCCGCCTTCCCAGCGCACGGCGCCGTTCAGGGCGTTCATCGCCGTCACCGCCTGCCATTCGCCGTCGGCCAGCACGGCCAGGTAGTTGCCGTCGCGGACCACCTGGCGCACGCCGGGCAAGGCGCGCGCCGCGGCCAGCGCCCCTTCCAGGCCGGCAGCGACCAGGCGCGCCCCGGGGCGCGGCGGGCGCACCACGCGCGCATGCAGCATGCCGGGCAGGCGCAGGTCCTGCACGTAGGCGGCGCCGCCGGCCAGCTTGGCCGGGATGTCCACGCGCGGCAGCGGCTTGCCGATCAGGCGGTAGCGCGCCGGGTCGCGCAGCGGCGACGTGCGCGCGGCCATGCGGTGCAGGTCGATGCCGCGCACCGCCTCGCCGTAGTGCATGCTGCGCCCGTCCGGCGCCACGGCGCGGCCGGCGCGCAGCAGCACCTGGCTAGCGTCCAGCCGCCACTGGGCGGCGGCGCCGCCGCGCAGCAGGGCCGCGACCTGGCTGGAGGCGTGCAGCAGCGCCGTGCCGCTGTCGGCGATCGAGTGGCTGCCGGCGGTGAAACCTTCGTTCGGGGTCAGCGCCGTATCGCCGGCGATGAAGCGGATCGCGCCGGGTTCCAGTTCCAGCTGTTCGAGCGCCACCTGGATCAGCGCCGTGCGCACGCCGGTGCCCAGTTCCACCTTGCCGCTGCAGACCGTCACCTTGCCGTTCGGCGCCACGCGGATCCAGGCGTCCAGCATCGGGGTGTTCTTCAGGCTGCCGGGCAGGCGCGCGTCGGCCAGCGGCGGCAGGCCCATGGCGTTGAACTCGGCCAGCGCGGCCCCGGGCAGCAGCGAAAAGCCCAGCACCAGGGCGCCGCGCCGGACGAAGGCGCGGCGCGCCGGGTCGATGTCCTTGTCGATGGTCGTCATGCCAGTCCCTCCTGCGCCACTTCGCGGATCGCCGCGAGGATGCGGTGGTGGGTGCCGCAACGGCACAGGTTCGGCTCCATCCAGGTGCGGATCTGGTCCTCGGTGGGGTGCTTGTGCCGCTCCAGCAGCGCCTGCGCGCGGGCGATCATGCCGGCGATGCAGTAGCCGCACTGCGCCGCCTGGTGCTTCAGGAAGGCGGCCTGCAGGCGGCCAGGCTTGTCGACGGTGCCCAGGCCCTCGACGGTGCGCACGGCGCGGCCCTCGAGTGCCGCCAGCGGCGTCAGGCAGGAAAACACCGGCTTGCCGTCGACGATGACGGTGCAGGCGCCGCACTGGCCCATGCCGCAGCCGAACTTGGCGCCGTTGAGCTTCAGTTCGTCGCGCAGCACGTACAGCAGCGGGGTGGCGGGATCGGATTGCAGCGCCTGGCGGCGGCCGTTGACGGTGACGTTGGTGCTCATTGTTCGGACTCCTTGCGCGCTTTGGCGCTGGCGGCGGCGACGTCGCGCCAGGCGGGTTTGCCGGCCAGGCCGGTACGGACGTAGTCGGCCAGCTCGGCGACCTGGGCGTCGGTCAGCACGTCGCGAAACGGCGGCATGTAGACGTGCGACGCGGGCTGGTTCCAGGGGATGCCCTGCTGGACGGCCTGGATGAAGTTGGCCGGGCTCGCGGACTGCAGGGCGCTGCTGCGCGCCAGCGCGGGGCGCGCGGCCAGGCGCATCATCGGCGCGGCGTCGGTGTGGCAGCCGGCGCAGGCGGCGGCGAACAGGCGCGCGCCGGCGGCGGACGGCGGCCGGACCGGCGTTGCGGCGGCCGCCGCCGGCGCGGGTTCCTGGATCGACATCAGGTAGGCGGCCATCGCCTCGACGTCGGCGCGCGGCACCTCGGCCAGGCGCTCGGTCACGGGACGCATCGGACCCTTGGCGGCGCCGTGGGCGAGCGACAGGCCGCCGCGCAGGTAGTCCACCAGTTCCCGTTCGCGCCACGGCACGGGGCCGGCCGCCAGGCGGGTGAGGTCGGGCGCGTCCCAGCCGTCGATGGAGCCGCCGTGGAAGGCCGGGCTGCGCTCGCCGCCGGCCAGCGTCAGGCCGCTGTGGCAGGAGGCGCAATGGCCCAGCGTGTCGACCAGGTAGCGGCCGCGCGCGAGGGGCGTGGCCTGCTGCGCGGGAATCGTGGCGTCGCCGGGGCGCAGGTACAGCACGTTCCAGGCGGCCAGCAGCGGGCGGAAGTTGAGCGGGAACACGAGCTCGTTGTCCGGCTGGCGCACCTTCACCGGGGCGCGCGTCATCAGGTACTGGTAGGCCAGTTCGATGTCGCGGTCCGACATGCGCGTGTAGTGGATGTAGGGGAAGGCCGGATACAGCAGGTGGCCGTCGCGCGCCACGCCTTCGCGCAGCGCGCGCCGGAACGCGGCCAGCGTCCAGCGCCCGATGCCGGTCTCGGGGTCGGGCGTGATGTTGGTGCTGTAGATGGTGCCGAAGGGCGTGCGCAGCGGCAGGCCGCCGGCATACGCCGGACCGGCGCCGTTGGTATGGCAGACCATGCAGTCGCCGAGCGCCACGACGCGCGCGCCGGCGGCCAGGATGGCCGGGGCCGGCGGCGCGGGCGGGGCGTCCGCGGCGGGGAACGGGGCCGGCCGGGTCCACGCGTACAGGCCGCCCAGCACGACGGCGACGCCGGCGGCGGCGAGGCCGCCGGCCAGGCCGAGGGTGCGTAGTCTCATCGCAGTTCTCCTCTTGTCGATGGGGCGATTGTGGACAAGCGTCATGCCCGACGCCAGTTATACGAAGGGATAGTCGCATGCGCGGCTCGCCGCCGGAAACCGCCGGCATACTGTAGTGGAGGAACGGCCTGCCGATTTTTGCGTTTCGCGCAATACTCCCTTGCGTCCCTTCCGCTTCCCTCCGGATCGGCCGGCGACTAAGCTGGGGACGCTGCCAGGAGAAACCGATGCAAGCCACGACCACCACCGCCGCCGGATTCAATCGCGCCCACGCCCTCGTGCTGGCGGCGGGCCACCTCACGCTCGGCCTGATGACGCCGCTGGTGCGCGCGCCCGGCCAGCCGGCCGACGTGGCCGCGGAGCTGGCGCTGGCCGCGCGCGCCGGCGCCCTCGGCGTCGCCGCGCTGTGGACCCGCGACGTTCCCCTGATCATCCCGCAGGGCAGCAGCGGCGACGCCGCCGTGCTGGACGATCCGTTCGTCTGGCTGGCCGCGCTGGCGCTGGCGGCGCCGCAGGCGGCGATCGGCACCGCGGCCGCCGTGCTGCCGCTGCGCCATCCGCTGCACCTGGCCAAGGCGGCGTGGTCGCTCGACCGCATGAGCGGCGGACGGCTGATCCTCGGCCTCGGCTCCGGCGACCGCCCGCAGGAATTCGCCGCCTTCGGCGTGGGGGAGGGCCGCGACGCGCTGCTGCGCGAGCGCTGGGCCGTGCTGCGCGCCGCGCTGGCGCCCGGGGGCGATCCGGCCCTGCAGGCGGTCACCGGCGGCTTCGCGCCGACCGCGCCGCCGCAGGCGCGCATCCCGCTGCTGGCCGTGGGCAGCATGCGCCAGTCGCTGCAATGGATCGCGGCGCACGCCGACGGCTGGGCCACCTACCACCGCGAGGAAGCGCGCCAGCAGGGACGCATCGCGCTGTGGCACCAGGCGCTGCGCGAGCGCGCCGGCGGCCTGGACAAGCCGTTCGTCCAGTCGCTGCAGCTGGAACTGCTGGACGACCCGCATGCCCCGGCCGTCCCGCTCGAACTGGGCCTGCGCGCCGGACGCCATGCGCTGCTGGCCTACCTGGAGCGCATGGCCGGCCTGGGCGTGGCGCACATGCTGCTCAACCTGCAGGGCGCGCGACCCGTCGCCGCCCAGCTCGAGGAACTCGGCGCGCACGTCGTGCCGCGCCTCCCATCGATGACGACGAGGACACCATGAACGAGACTTCCGCGCCGCGCGCCCTGATCGTCGGCGGCTCCCTCGGCGGCCTGCTGGCCGCCATCACCCTGCGCGCCATCGGCTGGCGCGTCGACGTGTTCGAACGCTCGCCGCATGCGCTCGACAGCCGCGGCGGCGGCATCGTGCTGCAGCCGGACGTGCTGCACGCCTTCCACTTCGCCGGCCTGCACCATCCCGGCACGCTGGGCGTGGCGTCGGGCGACCGCGTCTTCCTGGACGCCGGCGGCGAGGTGGTGCAGCGCGGCTGGCAGCCGCAGACGCAGACCTCGTGGAACATGCTGTACGGCGCCATGCGCGCGATGCTGCCCGATGCCTGCCTGCACCCGGGCCAGGTGCTGGAACGCTTCGAGCAGGCCGGCGGCCAGGTGCGCGCGCACTTCGCCGGCGGGCGCGTCGAGACCGGCGACCTGCTGGTGGGCGCCGACGGCGCGCGCTCCACCGTGCGGTCCCAGCTGCTGCCGCAGGTGGCGCCCGCGTACGCCGGCTACGTCGCCTGGCGCGGCCTGGTGCCCGAGACGCGCCTGGACGGCGCGGACCGCGCGCTGCTCGACGGCGTGTTCGCCTTCCAGCAGGGCGAGGACCACCAGCTGCTCGAATACCTGGTGCCGGGCGAGGACGGCGCGACCGCGCCGGGACGGCGGCGCTGGAACTGGGTGTGGTACCGCAAGGTGGCGGAACAGCACCTGCCCGCGCTGCTGCGCGGCCGCGACGGACGCAGCCGGCCGTTCTCGCTGCCGCCGGGCCAGTTGCCCGACGCCCGCGCGGCCGCGCTGCGCGCCGATGCCGACGCGCTGCTGGCGCCCGTGTTCGCCCGGCTGGTGGGGCTGACCGAGGAACCGTTCGTGCAGCTGATCCAGGACCTGGCCGTGCCGCGCATGGTGTTCGGACGCGTGGTGCTGGTCGGCGATGCCGCCTTCGTGCCGCGCCCGCACACGGCCGGCAGCACGGCCAAGGCCGCGGCCAACGCGCTGGCGCTGGCCCAGGCGCTGGCGCGGTCGGACGTCCCGGTCGAGCAGCGCCTGCGCGACTGGGAAGTGCTGCAGTTGCGCGCCGGCACCACGATGACGCGCTGGGGCATGCAGATCGGCGCGCGCATCATGGGACTGGACCGCGCCGCGCCGCCTCATACGAAGGGATAGTGGGCGGCGCGCACGGGTGGGCATAAGATGGTGTCACGATGTCAGCGCACACCGCGCTGCGCACGTTAACCCGACTGGAGGGGCCGCCGGCCCCGGGGAGCGAAATCATGAAGTACTACCTGACCTCCGTGGTGTTCGCCCTGCTGATGGGTGCCGTGTGCGTGGTGCTGCAGCCGCACCCGTTTCCGCAGGCGGGGTTCGCCGTGACGGGATTGTTCAGCGCGCACGATGCGCAGGAGGCGGAGACGGCGCAGGAAGAGGCGATGCCGGCGTGAGGCGGCAGGTGGCGGACGGGGCGGGCCGGGCGTTGGAGGGCGGTCGCGCCGGCGAGGGGTTTTTTGGGGAGGCGCGGGCGGAACGCCCGGGGCAGAGTCCTTTGAAAGGCAACGCCGGGCGCTGACCTCTGCGCCGCGGGTGGAACACCGGGCTCTGACCCCTGAGCCGCGGACGGAACACCGGGGTCAGAGCCCTTTGAAAAGCAACACCGGGCTCTGACCCCTGCGCTGACCCCTGCGCTGGCCCCTGAGCCGCGGGCGGAACACCGGGGTCAGAGCCCTTTGAAAGGCAACACCGGGCTCTGACCCCTGCGCTGACCCCTGCTTCTTCAGCCGCGCAGGAAGGCCAGCAGGTCCTGGTTCAGGCGGTCCTTGTGGGTCGTGGGCAGGCCGTGCGGGGCGCCTTCGTAGACCAGCAGGCGGCCCTGCGGCAGCAGCTCGACGCCGCGGCGCGCGGTGGTGTCGATGGGGACGACCTGGTCGTCGTCGCCGTGGATCACCAGCGTGGGCACGGTCATCTTCTTGAGGTCTTCGGTGAAGTCGGTTTCCGAGAACTGCTTCACGCACTCGTAGGCGGCGCGGATGCTGCACTGCATGCCCTGCAGCCAGAACGTGTCGCGCACGCCCTGCGAATCCTTGGCGCCGTCGCGGTTGAAGCCGTAGAACGGCGCGGCGAAATCCTGGAACAGCTGGGCGCGATTGGCCTGGACGCCGGCGCGGATGCCGTCGAACACCTCCATCGGCACGCCCTTCGGGTTGGCGTCCGACACCACCATCTGCGGCGTCACCGCGCCGATCAGCACGGCGGCCTTGACGCGGTCGGTGCCGTGGCGGCCGATGTAGCGCGCGACTTCGCCGCCGCCGGTGGAGTGGCCGACCATCGTGATGTCGTTCAGGTCGAGCGCCTCGATCAGCTGGGCCAGGTCGTCGGCGTAGTCGTTCATGTGGTTGCCGTGCCAGGTCTTGCTGGAGCGGCCGTGGCCGCGGCGGTCGTGGGCGATCACGCGGTAGCCGTGGTTGGCCAGGAACATCATCTGGTCTTCCCAGGCGTCGCCGTTCAGCGGCCAGCCGTGGCTGAAGGTCACGACCGGGCCGTGGCCCCAGTCCGTGAAGTGGATCGTGGTGCCGTCGCGGGTCGTGATGGTGTTGGAGGTGCGGGTGATGGTCATGGCTCGTCCTTTCAGGTGAAGACACCGCCGGCGGGCGGCAGGATCCCGGATCGGACTACGCGAAGGCTGCCGCATCCGGACCCGTGCATTCTGCGCGGGGCCCGCGAGCGCGGTCTAGGCATACGAACGTATAGGTCGGCAGGGCAGGCTGGCCGTAGGGATTGCCGTCAGTTCACACCCGTTGCCCGCTCGATCGCGCAGTTGAGCGCCAGCATGCGCGCCAACGGCGGATGCGTGCGCAGGCGCTCGCGCCACCACTTCAGCGCGGCGCCTTCCTCGCCGGTGCGCCAGGCCAGGTACAGCGTCTCGTCCGGCTTGGGCTCTTCCACCGCCTTGACGACCAGGCGCCCGGCCGCGATGTCGGCGCGCGCCCAGGCTTCGGGCAGGAAGCCGAAGCCCAGGCCGGCCAGCTGGAATTCGTACTTGGTCTGCATGTCCGGCACCGTCAGCGTGTCCTGGCCGAACAGCAGGCCCACGGTGCGCGCCTGCAGCAGGCGCACCGAGTCGGCGACGGAGACGGCGCGGTGGGCCGCCAGGTCGGCCTTGCCGAGCCGGTACGGGACCCCGGCCAGCGGATGCGCGGGCGCCACCACGAACACGAAGGACATCGTGCCCAGCGGCTCGGCCGTGTAGCCGCCGCCCGACGGGCCTTCGCCGGCCGCGCCCACCAGCAGGTCGACGCGGCGGTCGAGCAGGCTTTCCCAGGTGCCCGACAGCGATTCGCGCACGATGCGCAGGCGGGTCTGGTCCGCCACCTCGTAGAAGGCACGGATGTCGTCCTGCAGGCCGAGCGGGGCCAGCGCCGAATCCATGCCCAGCGTGAACTCGGTCTCCCAGCCGGAGGCGACGCGGCGCACGCGGCTTTCCAGGTCGCCGGCGGCCTTGAGCAGGTAGCGGCCTTCCTTCAGCAATTCCTCGCCCGCCGCCGTCAGGACGACGCGCGGCCCGAAGCGCTCGAACAGCTGCACGCCGAGGTCGTCTTCCAGCTTCGCGACGGTGTAGGAAATGGTCGACGGCACGCGGTACAGCTCCTTGGCCGCGGCGGCGAAGGTGCCGCGGCGGGCGATGGTGTCGACGGTGAGCAGGGCGTCCAGGCTGATTCTGAGCATGCGGGGGTGTTCTCCAGGGGCGGCGCGGCCGATCCGCGCGGCAGGCGCATCCTATCAAAAAACGCCGCCGCCGTTGCGTCGAGAGCGGGGGGCGATCAGGGTGCCGGTCAGCCTGCGGCCAGCCCGAGGTCGCCCGCCATGCGCGCGCGCAGCACGAACTTCTGGATCTTGCCGGTGACGGTCATCGGGAAGGCGTCGACGAAGCGCACGTAGCGCGGCACCTTGTAGTGCGCGATGCGGCCGCGGCAGAAGTCGCGGATCTCCTCGGCATCGGCCTGCATGCCCGGACGCAGGATCACGCAGGCGCACAGCTCCTCGCCGTACTTCGGGTCGGGCACGCCGACGCACTGCACGTCCAGCACCTTGGGATGCGTGTACAGGAACTCCTCGACCTCGCGCGGATAGATGTTCTCGCCGCCGCGGATCACCATGTCCTTGGCGCGCCCGACGATGCGGCAGTAGCCGTCGGCGTCGATGGTGGCCAGGTCGCCCGTGTGCATCCAGCCGGCCGCGTCGATGGCTTCGCGCGTCCGGTCCTCGTCGCCCCAGTAGCCCCGCATGACCGAATAGCCGCGCGTGAGCAGCTCGCCGGGCTGGCCGCGCGGGACGATGCGGCCGTCGCCATCGACGATCTTGACCTCCAGGTGCGGCAGCACGCGCCCGACCGTGCCGACGCGGCAGTCGAGCGGGTCGTCGACGGCGGTCTGGAAGCTGACCGGCGAGGTCTCCGTCATGCCGTAGGCGATGGTGATCTGCTCCATGTGCATCTGGCGCATCACGCGCTGCATGATCTCGGCCGGGCAGGGCGAACCGGCCATGATGCCGGTGCGCAGCGAGGACAGGTCGTGGTCGGCGAAGCGCGGATGGTCGAGGATCGCGATGAACATCGTCGGCACCCCGTGCAGCCCGGTACAGCGTTCGTCCTGCACGGTGGCCAGCACGGCGCCGGCGTCGAAGCCCTCGCCGGGCTGGACCATCGCCGCGCCGTGCGTCACGCAGGCCAGGTTGCCCAGCACCATGCCGAAGCAGTGGTACAGCGGCACCGGGATGCACAGCCGGTCCTGCGCCGTCAGGCGCATCGCCTCGCCGATGAAGAAGCCGTTGTTCAGGACGTTGTGGTGGGTCAGCGTGGCGCCCTTGGGCGCGCCGGTGGTGCCCGACGTGAACTGGATGTTGACCGGGTCGTCGAACTGTACCGTGGCCGCCACCCGGGCCAGCCGCGCCAGGTCGGCGGCGTCGGCGCGCTGCGCCACCTCGTCGAAGTTCAGCATGCCCGGGGTCCGCTCCGGTCCGAGCCGGATCACGTGGCGCAGCAGCGGCAGGCGCGCCGCGGCCAGCGCGCCCGGCGCCGCCTGCGCGAGTTCGGGCACCACCTCGGCCAGGATCGCGAGGTAGTCGCTGCTCTTGAAGCCGGGCGTGAGCACCAGGGCGCTGCAGCCGACCTTGCCCAGCGCGTAGTCGAGTTCGGTGGCGCGGTAGGCCGGATTGATGTTGACCATGACCAGGCCGGCGCGCGCGGTGGCGAACTGCACCAGCACCCATTCGGCGCAGTTCTGCGCCCAGATGCCGACCCGGTCGCCGGGCTGCAGGCCCAGCGCCAGCAGCCCGGCGGCCAGGCGGTCGGCGCGCTCGCGCAGTTCGCGGTAGCTCCAGCGCACCTGCTGGCGCGGCACCACCAGCGCGTCGCGCTCGCCGAAGCGCGCGACGATGCGGTCGAGGTGGCTGCCGATGGTGTCGCCGATCAATGGGACGGCGCTCGCGCCGTGCACGTAACTCGCCTGCTGCATGCCTCGTCTCCTGTACTTGTCTTGTGCGGGACAGTGTAACCCCGCACCGGCACGGGTGAAAACGGCGATCGTCGAAAAAATCGATGGTAGAACGAAAAATAACTCGTTTTTCTTGTGGCGGCCGGCCGTCCATAATGGACTCCATCGAAACGCGCTCTGCAGGACACGACGGCAAGACACCGGAAACTGCGATGCGCAAGGCGTTCGAACGGTTCGAACGCCAATCCACAGGAGAGACCATCATGCTGAACGTACGTAAAAGCCAGGACCGCGGTGTCGCCAGTTTCGGCTGGCTGCGCTCGCAGCACACCTTCTCGTTCGGTCACTACTACGACCCGGCGCACATGGGCGTGGGCCCGCTGCGGGTGATCAACGAAGACCGCGTGGCCCCGGGCCGCGGCTTCGACCCGCACAGCCACAAGGACATGGAAATCATTTCCTACGTGCTGGACGGCGCGCTGGAGCACAAGGACAGCATGGGCAACGGCTCGGTGCTGCGCCCGGGCGACGTGCAGCGCATGAGCGCCGGCAGCGGCGTCACCCACAGCGAGTACAACCATTCGCAGAGCGAGCCGGTGCACTTCCTGCAGATCTGGGTGATCCCGGACGAAGCCGGCGGCGCCCCGGGCTACGAGGAAAAGCATTTCGACGCCGAATCCAAGCGCGGCCGCCTGCGCCTGGTCGCCTCGAAGGACGGCCGCGACGGCTCCGTGACGATCCGCCAGGACGCCGCCATCTACGCAGCGATCCTGGACGGCGCCGACACCGTGAGCCATCCGCTGCGGGCCGGCCGCCAGGCCTATGTGCAGGTGGCGCGCGGCGGCGTGACGGTGAACGGCTGCGCGCTGCAGGCGGGCGACGCGGTGCAGGTCAGCGAGGAAGCCGTGGTCGCGCTGGGCGAGGCGCGGGACGCCGAGGTGCTGCTGTTCGACCTGCCCGCCTGATGCATTGCATTTCATTTGCTGGATTGGCAATTTCATTCAAGGAGAAACGACATGGACACCACTAAACTCTATCCGATCGGACGCGCCCTGGCGGGCCTGCTGTTCCTGGTCTCCGGCATCAACAAACTGCTGGCCTTCGGCTACGTGGCCGGCTGGATGAACAGCATGGGCATCCCGGCGGCGGGCCTGCTGCTGGTACTGACCATCCTGCTCGAAGTGGGCGGGGGCGCGGCCCTCGTCACCGGCATCGGGGCGCGCTACGCGACGGCGGCGCTGGCCCTGTTCCTGGTCCCGGTCACGCTGATCTTCCACGGCTTCTGGCATGCCGACGCGGCCGAGTTCCAGAACCAGCTGAACCACTTCCTGAAGAACGTGGCGATCCTGGGCGGCATGCTGGTCCTGTTCGGCATCGAACAGCAACGCCACGCCGAGCGCGGGGTGCGCGCCACCCTGCTGCGCAGCCGCGCGGCCTGACCGGCGCGGCGCCGGCGCCAGCACCGCCGCCGGCGGTGCGCGTACAATCGGTCCGCACCCGTCCTTTCACGGGGCGGACCTGGCAACGAACGAACAATGAACGCATCGAACGACGGGGGTAAGCCATGGAAGTGAAAACGCATCGCGGCACGGGACCGCTGCAACAGGTGATCGAGATCGGCCAGCACCGCATCTTGACCGACGTGAGCCGCGCCTTCGGCGGCGAGGACAGCGGCCCGGAGCCGCACGACATCCTGGCCGCCGCGCTGGCCGCCTGCACCACGCTGACCGTGACGCTGTACGCGCAGCGCAAGGGCTATGCGCTGGACGAGGTCAAGGTCTCGATCACGCACGGCCAGGAAGGCGCCGCCTACGCGCTGCACCGGCACATCGAATACGTCGGCCAGCTGGCCGACGAGGAAAAGGCGCGCCTGACCGACATCGCCAACAAGTGCCCGGTCCACAAGACCCTGTCCGGGCAGATCGCCATCACCACGGAGGCGCACTGACATGAGCATCCTCGATCCCCACGACGAAGCGGCGATGGTGCAGACGATCGTCGTCCCGCGTACCCACGACCTCGGCGACGGCTTCGAGGTGCGCCGCGCGCTGCCGCACAAGGAACGCCGCATGGTCGGGCCCTTCGTCTTCCTCGACCAGATGGGACCGCACGTGTTCCAGCCCGGCCAGGGCATCGACGTGCGCCCCCATCCGCACATCGGCCTGTCGACCGTGACCTACCTGCTGTCCGGCGAGATCTCGCACCGCGACAGCCTGGGCACCTTCCAGGACATCAAGCCGGGCGAGGTCAACTGGATGACGGCCGGCAAGGGCATCGTCCACTCCGAGCGCACCGGCCCGCAGGTGCGCGCGGCCGGCTCCATGCTGTCCGGGCTGCAGTGCTGGGTGGCGCTGCCGCAATCCAAGGAAGAGAAGGACCCGGGCTTTTCCCACACCGGCGCCGACGCGCTGCCGGTCATCGAGGGCGACGGCGCCACTGCCCGCCTGATCGCCGGCGAGTACTTCGGCAAGCGCTCGCCGGTGCCGGTGGAGTCGCCGATGTTCTACGTCGACCTGCAGCTGGCGCCGGGGGCGCGCTTGACCATGCCCGCGGAATATCCGGAACAGGCGCTGTACATCGTCGACGGCACGCTCGACCTGGGCCGCGACGGCCGGTTCGGCCCGAACCAGCTGGTGGTCCTCAAGCCCGGCGCCAGCGTCACCCTCGGGGCGCTGCAGGATGCCGGCGCGCGCGTGATGCTGCTGGGCGGCGAGCCGATGGACGGTCCGCGCTACCTGACCTGGAACTTCGTGTCCAGCTCGGCCGACCGCATCGAGCAGGCCAAGGAAGACTGGCGCGCCCAGCGCTTCCCGCAGGTGCCGGGGGAGACCGAGTTCATCCCCTTGCCGGACCTTCCCGGCAGGCCGGTCCGCTATCCCTGAACCGTCGGGTGGACGGGAAACCCGTCCACCCGGCGAGCCGAGGATCCACAAACGATCCACAAACGGTCCGCAAACGATCCGCCGCATGCCGCACGCGGCGCGGCCGTCCACGTCCATCCAGAAGAGAGAGAAAGAGAGAGCACCATGAAACCCGTCCAGACCACCGCCGCCATCGCCCTCGCGCTGTCGGGCCTGTTCGCCGCCGCCGGCGCCGCCGCCCAGGCCGACCTGATCCTGACCAACGGCAAGATCGCCACCATGACGAAGGAGGGCGAATTCGTGCAGGCCGTCGCCGTCAAGGACGGCAAGGTGCTGGCCACCGGCAGCAACGCCCAGGTGCTCAAGCTCAAGCGCCCGGACACGCAGCTCATCGACGCCGGCGGGCGCACCGTGATCCCGGGCCTGAACGACTCGCACCTGCACGTGATCCGCGAAGGCCTGAACTACAACATGGAGCTGCGCTGGGACGGCGTCACGTCGCTCAAGCGCGCGCTCGAGATGCTCAAGGAGCAGGCCGCGCGCACGCCGGACGGCGAATGGGTCAAGGTCGTGGGCGGCTGGAACGAATACCAGTTCGAGGAGAAGCGCCTGCCCACGCTGGAGGAAATCAATGCCGCCGTGCCGGACAAGCCGGTCTTCATCCTCTACCTGTACGGCCTGGGCTTCCTCAACAAGAAGGGCGTCGAGACGCTCGGCTACACGAAGGACACCAAGTACAAGGACGGCGAGGTGGAGATCGGCGCCGACGGCAAGCCGACCGGCAAGCTCATCGCCAAGCCGAACGCGCTGATCCTGTACTCGACGCTCGCGAAGACCAACAAGCTCGATCGCGCCGGCCAGGTGAATTCGACGCTGCACTTCTACCGCGAGTTGAACCGCCTGGGCGTGACCAGCGCGATCGACGCCGGCGGCGGCTTCCAGAACTACCCGGACGACTACGGCGTCTCGCTGGAGCTGGCGAAAAGTGGCAAGCTGACCGTGCGCACTTCGTACTACCTGTTCGCCCAGCGCGCCGGCAAGGAGCTGGAAGACTTCCAGCGCTGGCTCACGCTCACCCACCCGAAGCAGAACGACCATATGTTCTACCCGAACGGCTTCTCGGCCGAGGGCGGCGGCGAGAACCTGGTGGCCAGTGCGGCCGACTTCGAGAACTTCCTGGAGCCGCGCCCGGACCTGCCGGCCTCGATGGAAGAGGACCTGGAACCGGTGATCGCGCTGCTGGTCAAGAACCGCTGGCCGTTCCGCCTGCACGCCACCTACGGCGAGAGCATCGACCGCGACCTGGCCGTGATCGAGAAGGTGAACGCGAAGACGCCACTGAACGGCCTGCGCTTCATCATCGACCATGCCGAGACCATCAGCGACGCGCAGCTGGCGCGCATCAAGAAGCTGGGCGGCGGCGTCGCCGTGCAGGACCGCATGCACTTCCAGGGCGAGTCCTACTGGAAGCGCTACGGCGAGCAGGCGCGCCAGATGCCGCCGATCCGCAAGATGCTCGCCATGGGCATCCCGGTCGGGCTGGGCACGGACGGCACGCGCGTGTCGAGCTACAACCCGTGGCCGTCGGTGTACTGGGCCGTCACCGGCAAGACCGCCGGCGGCATGCAGATCTGGCAGGACCAGGACCGCCTGGGCCGCTACCAGGCGCTCAAGCTGATCACGACCGGCTCGGCCTGGATGAGCGGCGAGGAAAAGGTCAAGGGCACGCTGGCGCGCGGCCAGTACGCCGACTTCGTGGTGCTGCCGAAGGATTACTTCACGATGGACGCGGAAGGCATCAAGCGCCTGGAAAGCGTGCTGACTGTGGTGAACGGCAAGGTGGTGTACGGGGCCGGCCAGTACGAGGCGCTGGCGCCGCAGCTGCCGGCGGTGGTGCCGGCGTGGAGCCCGGTGGGCGTCTACGGCGGCTACCAGAACCGCTGAGCAGGACGCTCGCGGCCGCTGGCGGCAAGACCGTCGCCCGGGCGCAGGCGGGGGTCCGATTTGCATGCCTAGCCGCAGTGAATGCAGGAATCACGCCCCGGCCTTGCGCCGGGGCGACGTGCCGGCGCAGCGGGGCACGTGCGCGAACGCCGTTGCGGCGCTAGCGCAACCCCGCGAAATACGCCGCCGGCGGCTTGCCCAGCGCCTTCCTGAACATGGTGATGAAGGCCGTCACCGAGTCGTAGCCCAGGATGCCGGCGACCTGCTGCACCGTGGCGCCGCCGGCCAGTTCGCGCAGCGCCACGATCAGGTGCCACTGCTGGCGCCAGCGGCCGAACGTCAGTCCCGTCTCGCGCCGCACCAGGCGCGCCAGCGTGCGTTCGCCCAGCGCCAGCTCGGCGGCCCAGGCGGCCAGGGTGGCGCGGTTGGCCGGGTCCGCTTCGAGGGCCAGCGCGATCCGGCGCAGCTTCGGGTGCGCCGACACCGGCAGCGACAGTTGCGCGACCGGCGCCGCCGCCAGCTGTTCCAGCAGCACCGCCACCAGCCGCGCCGTCGGTCCCGTGCGCGGATACGCCTGGTCCTGGCGCGCCAGGTGCTGGATCAGCTCGCGCACCAGCGGACTGAGCGCCAGCGTGCAGCAGTCCGCCGGCATCGGGGCGGCCCCCGGTTCGATGAACAGGAACACCACGCGGGCATTGGCGGTGGCGCGGTTGCTGTGTGCCATGCCGCCCGGGATCCAGACCGCGTGCTGCGGCGGCGCCATCCACGTCGCGGCCGGCACCTCGCAGGTCATGGCCCCATGCACCGCCAGCACCAGCTGGCCCTTGCGGTGGCGATGCACCGGGCGCTCCGGATCGGCCTGGCCGTATGCCAGCGCCAGGGCGGTGGCCGGCAGGTCGTCGTCGTCCGGATCGAATTCGCCGGGCGCGCGCCAGGCGGGGGCAGGGCTTGTCATGTTTGAGCGATCGATTGTCTTTCCTGCTCTATTAGACCATGAATGGTGCTGCGTAGAATGACCGGGTTGCCGCTGCCCACCCGTCCGATGCGCACCCTGATCCAGTCACGTTCCGCCCGCCACGCCTGCCTGCTGGCCGGCATCCTCCTGATCGCCGCCAACCTGCGCGCGCCGTTCACCGCGCTGCCGCCGCTGCTGGCGACGGTGCGCGCCGACCTCGGCCTGGGCACCGTCGGGGCCGGCGCGCTGACGACGCTGCCGCTGCTGGTGTTCGCCATCGTGTCGCCGTTCGGCGCGCGCCTGGTGCGCGCGTTCGGCCTGGAGCGGGCCCTGGCGGGCGCGCTCGCCGCCATCGCGGCCGGCGTGCTGCTGCGCTCGGCCGGCCCCGCCGGCTGGCTGTACCTCGGCACCGGCCTGGCCGGCGCCGGCATCGCGGTGGGCAACGTGCTGCTGCCCAGCCTGGTCAAGCGCGACTTCCCCGACGACGTCGCGGCGCTCACCGGCGCCTATGCGCTGGCGGCCGGCCTCGTCGCGGCGCTGGGCTCGGCCGCGGTTGCGCCGCTGGCGCAGGCCTGGGGCTGGCGGGCGGCGCTGGCCGCGTTCGCGGTCCTGCCGGCCGTGGCGCTGCTGGCCTGGCTGGCGCTGCCCCGCGCGCAGGCGGGCATGGCGGCGGGCGCGCCGGCGCGGCGGCAGGGCCCTGCGGTGTGGCGCTCGGCGCTGGCCTGGCAGGTCACGCTGTTCCTCGGCCTGAATTCGACCGTCTACTACATCGCCATCGGCTGGCTGCCGACCATCCTGGCCGACGCCGGCGTGGCCGCCACCCGGGCCGGTTCGCTGCACGGCATCCTGCAACTGGCCAGCGCCGTGCCGGGCCTGCTGCTCGGCCCGCTGCTGCGGCGCCTGCGCGACCAGCGCCTGCCGGCCGCCGGCGCGGCGCTGCTGGCCGCCGTGGCGCTGGCCGGCCTGCAACTGGCGCCGCAGTGGGCCGGCGCGTGGGTCGCCATGTTCGGCCTCGGCAGTGGCGCCAGCTTCATCCTGGGCCTGGCCTTCGTCGGCTTGCGTACCGGCAATGCGCAGCAGGCGGCCGCGTTGTCCGGCATGGCCCAGTGCGCCGGCTACCTGCTGGCGGCGGCGGGGCCGATGGCGATCGGCGCGTTGCACGATGCGCTGGGCGGCTGGGACGCGCCGCTGGGCGCCTGCGTCGCGCTGGCGCTGGCGATGGCCGGCGCCGGCGTGCTGGCCGGGCGCAACGTCCGCATCCCCGCGTGAAGGCGGCGCACGCGATGCGTGCCGTTTCACTTTTCGGTCCGCCGCGCGTATATTGGCCGGCGCAGCCGCCCGTACACATCGCTGGATCTGGAAAGGAGTTTGCCATGGGAATCATGGAAATGGATCGCCGTGCCGGCCTCGCCGCCGGCGCCATGCCGCCCGGCACGGACACGGCCGGCATCGTCCACCGCGCCATCCTGATCCGGGCGCGCTCCGGCAGCACCTGCGCCATCGAGTACCTGAAGGGGCAGCGCGTGGCCGGCAGCGTGATCCGCCGCGTGATGACCGGCGAATCGATCCGCGCAGACGACCGCCGCGCGCTGGCGCTGCTGGCATCGCAGGCGTGACGCGGGGCCGGGTTCGCGGCAGGCCTGCGCAGCGGGCCGCGGCCGGCGAGCGGGCGCCGGCGCCGTCGACGGGCGTCAGGCGCCCGGCCAGCGTCCCGACAGCGCCGGATCGGCGCGGGTGACGACGTCGGCGAGGAAGTCCGCCACCGCGCGCACCCGCGCGGAAGCGCCGAGGTCCGCATGCATGGCCAGCCAGACGCCGTTGCTGAATACCTGGTCCGCGCCGAGTACCCGCACCATGCCGTCGCCGACCGCCAGGAAGTCGGGCAGGACGGCCAGGCCCAGGCCGGCCTGCACGGCGGCGATCTGCGTGCGCAGGCTGGAGGTGGCCAGCACGACCTGCGCCGGCGCCACCCTGGCGGCCAGCCACTGCGCGGCGGGCAGGTGGGCGTGGGACTCGTCCCAGCCGATGATGGCGCGGCCGGCCAGCGGGTCGGCGCCGGCCGCCGGGTGCCGGTCGAGGTAGTCGCGCCGGCCGTACACGCCGTAGCTCAGTTCCCCCAGCCGGCGCACGCGCAGGTTGCCGTGGGTCGGCTGCACGACGCGCAGCGCCAGGTCGGCCTCGCGTCCGCCCAGCGCCACCGTGGCCGTGGTGGTGAGGATGTCCAGGCGCAGGCGCGGATGGCGCGCCATGAAGGCGGGCAGGGCGGGGATCACCAGGTCGCTCGCCAGGTTGTCCGAGGTGGCCAGGCGCACGGTGCCGGACACGCCCGGGTTCAGGCCGGAGGCGCCGCGCTCGAACGCCAGCATGTTTTCCTCGACCGCCTCGGCGCGCGCCAGCATGCCGCGGCCCTCGTCGGTGAGGAAGTAGCCGGTCTGGTGGCGCGCGAACAGGCGCGCGCCGAGCCGGCTTTCCAGCTCGGCGATGCGGCGGCCGACGGTCGACTGGCTCACGCGCAGCGCCTGGGCGGCCCGCGTCAGGCTGCCGCCGCGCGCCACTTCGAGGAAATACTTGAGGTCGTTCCAATCCACGGGTTTTCCATTCCTGGAAAATGATCCACCGATTATTGGTGTTTTCTTTGCGGCGGGCAAGGCATACAGTGTCCCCATCGCGCCATCGGGCGCATCCACCAAGGAGAAACGACATGCTGGCGACACGCAAGCTGGGAAGCACCGGACTGGAAGTCTCGGCCATCGGCCTGGGCTGCATGGGCATGAGCCATGCCTACGGCACGCCGGACGACGCCGAATCGATCGCGACGATCCACCGCGCCATCGACCTGGGCTGCACCTTCCTCGACACGGCCGAGGTCTACGGCCCGTTCACCAATGAGGAACTGCTGGGCCGCGCGCTCGCGGGGCGGCGCGACCGCGTGCAGCTGGCGACCAAGTTCGGCTTCGTCATCAACGGCAAGGGCCTGTTCCAGGGCGCCGACAGCCGCCCGCGCCACATCCGCGAGGTGGTCGAGGCGTCGCTGCAACGCCTGCGCACCGACCGCATCGACCTGCTGTACCAGCACCGCGTCGATCCGGCCGTGCCGATCGAGGACGTGGCGGGCACGGTCGCCGACCTGGTCCGCGAGGGCAAGGTGCTGCACTTCGGCCTGTCCGAGGCCGGCGCCGACACGATCCGGCGCGCCCACGCCGTGCACCCGGTGGCGGCGCTGCAGAGCGAATACTCGATCTGGGAGCGCAACCTGGAGGCCGGCGTGCTGCCGGTGCTGCGCGAGCTGGGCATCGGCCTGGTGCCGTTCAGCCCCCTGGGCCGCGGCTTCCTGACCGGCAGCGCCAGGCGCGCCGAGGACTACGCCCCCGACGACTACCGCGCCAAGGGCGACCCGCGCCTGCAGGGCGAGAACTTCGACCGCAACATGGCGATCGCCGGCCTGGTCAAGGAGATCGCCCAGGCCCACGGCGCCGCGCCGGGGCAGGTGGCGCTGGCCTGGCTGCTGCACAAGGGCGACGACATCGTCCCCATCCCCGGCACCAAGCGCCGCAGCTACCTGGAGCAGAACCTGGGCGCGGCAGCGCTGGCGCTGACGGCCGACGACATGCGCCGGCTGGACGGCGCGCTGGACGCCATCGGCGTGGCGGGCGCGCGCTACAACGCGAACGCGCTGGCGATGATCGACCGGTAGGCGGCCCGCCCGGCGCGTGGCCGCGGCGCCGGCCGGGCCGCCGGGACCCGTGCGGACCGCGTCCCGGCCGGCGCGCCTGCCGCGAGCGGTGCGCAACGCCGCAACGCCGCAACGCCGCCATGCGGCTTGGGCGACCGCTTCCCGCGCCGGGACGACGGTCTCGCGGCGGTGGCGCCTAATGCGCCGCCAGCGCCATCCCCCCCGCCCGCAACCGGCTCGCATCCTTCGCCGGCGGCGCCCCGAACAGCCGGGCATAGTCGCGGCTGAACTGCGACGGACTCTCGTAGCCGACGCGGTAGCCCGCGCTGGCCGCATCCATCCCCGCCGCCACCATCAGCCGGCGCGCTTCCTGCATGCGCAGCTGCGTGCGGAATTCCAGCGGACTCATCGACGTCACCGCCTTGAAATGGGCGTGGAAGGTCGAGCGGCTCATGCCCGCGACGTCGGCCATGTCGTCGATGCGGCAGGCGTCGGCGTAGTGGGCGCGCAGCCAGACGATGGCGCGGGCGATCGCGTTCAGGCGGCTGTTGGCCTGCGCCATCTGGCGCACCACGTGGTTGCCCGGACCGGTGAGCAGGCGGTACAGGATCTCGCGCACCACCAGCGGCGCCAGCGCCCCGGCGTCGGCCGGCGCATCCAGCAGCGCGGCCAGGCGCACGGCGGCGTCGAGCAGCTCGGGCGTGGTGCGGTTCAGCGCCAGGCCGGGACCGTCGGCGGCCGGCTCGGGGCCGGCGGCCGGATGGCGCAGCGCCAGGTCGCCCAGCGCGGCCATGTCGAGGTTCAGGCGCAGGCACAGGTAGGGCGCCTCGGCGCTGGCCTGCACCACCGATCCCATCACCGGCAGGTCGACCGAGGCGACCAGGTAGTTGGCCGCATCGTAGACATAGGCCGTGGTGCCGAGGACGGCCTGCTTGCGGCCCTGGGCGACCAGGCACAGCGTGGGTTCGTACACCACCGGCATCGGCATCGTCGGCGCCGATGCGCGCAGCAGGCTCACGCCCGGCAGGATGGTATCGTGGGCGCCGTCGCCGGGGGCGTGGCGCGCGATGATGTCGGCGAGTCGTGCAAGCGGTTCCATGAGCGCAAGGATAGCAGGACCGCGCGCCGCCGTGCGGGCGCCCGGACGATCGTGCAATCATGCGGGACATTCGCGCTACCGCGCACCCGGCCGGCGGCCGCACACTGTGCCCCATCATCCACACCACACGAGGAGCACGACATGAGCACCACCATCGCACTGGACCACTACCGCCTGCTGGGCCGTTCCGGCCTGCGCGTCTCGCCGCTGGCGCTGGGCACGATGACCTTCGGCCAGGACTGGGGCTGGGGCGCCGACGAGGCCGAGGCGCGCCGCATCTTCGACGCCTACGTGGAGCGCGGCGGCAACTTCGTCGACACGGCCGTCAACTACACCAACGGCAGCGCCGAGCGCATCGTCGGCAAGCTGATGCAGGGACGGCGCGAGCGCATCGTCCTGTCGACCAAGTTCACGATGGCGCGCCAGCCCGGCGATCCGAACGCGGGCGGCAACCACCGCATGAACCTGGTGCGCTCGGTCGAGCAGAGCCTGCGCCAGCTGGGCACCGACCGCATCGAACTCCTGCACCTGCACGCCTGGGACGAGACCACGCCGCCGGACGAGGTGCTGCGCGCGCTGGACGACCTGGTCCGCGCCGGCAAGGTCCTGTACCTCGGCATCTGCAATACGCCGGCCTGGCGCGTGGCGCAGCTGCAGACGATCGCCGAGCTGCGCGGCTGGTCGCGCCTGGTGGCGCTGCAGATCGAGTACAGCCTGGTCGAGCGCAGCGTCGAGCACGAGCTGCTGCCGATGGCGCGCGCGCTGGGCCTGGGCGTGATGCCGTGGTCGCCGCTGGGCGGCGGCATCCTGAGCGGCAAGTACGGCAGCGCCGACCTCGACACGCAGGGAGAACGGGGCGTTTCGGCCACCCGCAAGGGCGTGATCGCCTCGTCCGGGCTGCTGAACGACACCTCGCTGGCCATCGCGCGCGAAGCGTCGGCGGTGGCCGGCGAGACCGGGGCGACGGCGGCGCAGGTGGCGCTCGCCTGGACGCTGCTGAACCCCGCCGTGACGGCGCCGGTGATCGGCGCGCGCACGCTGGCGCAGGCGCTCGACAACCTGGGCGCGCTGGACGTGGTGCTGGGCGACGACCACGTGGCGCGCCTGGACGCGGCCAGCCGGCCGGCGCCGATCTTCCCGCAGCGCTTCGTCGGCCAGCCGATGGTGCAGCAGCTGATCTTCGGCGGCGCCGAAGTGGCGCGGCGCGCACCGGCGACGCTCTGAAGGACAGGGCGCCGGCGGCGCCACCGTCGCTCAGGTCACCGGGTCGACCAGCTCGACCAGGGCGCGAAACGCCGGCACGTCGTAGCCGTCGCGCCACAGCAGGCAGGTGTCGATGCGCCCCGCGTCCAGCGTGGCCAGGCCGGCCGGCGCGTTGGCCAGCGCCAGCACGCTCGCGGGCAGCACGGTGACGCAGGCGCCGGCCGCCACGCAGGCGACCATGGCGTGGTAGGACGCCATCTCCTGGATCGTCCAGCCGGGCGTGGCGGCGATGCCCAGCAGCTCTTCGGCCCGCTGGCGGTAGGTGCAGCCGGCCGGGAAGGCGGCCAGCGAGCGCACGCGCAGCGCGCGCGGGTCGCGCGCGTGCGCCTCGCTCGCGGGCAGCAGCAGCAGCAGGGCCTCGGTCCACACCGGACGCATGCGCAGGCCCAGTTCGGCCAGGCCGGACGCGCCGCCCAGCGCCGGCGGCAGGGCGGCGAAGGCGCAGTCGATCTGGCCGGCGAGCAGGCGCTCGACGAGCTGGCGGCTCGGCCCGGTGCCGAGTTCCAGGCGCGTGCCCGGATGGCGCAGGTGGTAGCCGGCCAGCAGCGCCGGCAGGCGGCTGGCCGCCGTGCTTTCCATGCTGCCGATGCGCAGCGCGCCGCCGTCGCGCCCGCCGCTGACGACGTGGCGCGCCTCTTCTTCGAGCGCCAGCAGCCGGCCCGCATAGTCGAGCAGGCGCGTGCCGGCGCCGGACAGCGTCATGCGCTTGCCGGTGCGCACGAACAGCGCCTCGCCGAACTCCGCCTCCAGCTGCTGGATGCGCGTGGTGACGTTGGACGGCGCGCGCCCCAGGCGGACGGCGGCCTGGGTGATGCTCAGCTCGGCGGCGACGGTGCGGAAGATCTTGAGGGAGTCGAAATCCATGACGTTTCCCGGATTGGAATGCTATGATCTTATCATTCTGATTTCAAGAATGTAATCGGCAATTCATTATCGGGAGAAGAATCATGACGGCATCCGCGCAGTTCCTGGCCCGGCTCGGCATCGGGCTGCCCCTCATCCAGGCGCCGATGGCCGGCACCTCGACGCCGCAGCTGGCCGCGGCCGTCGCCGAGGCCGGCGCGCTGGGATCGATCGCGATCGGCGCGGCCAGCGCCGACCAGGCCCGCCGCATGATCGGCGACACGCGCGGGCTGACGGCGCGGCCGTTCAACGTGAACGTGTTCTGCCACGCGCGCGCGCGCCGCAACGTCGCCCGCGAGGCGGCCTGGATCGCGCACCTGGCGCCGCTGTTCGCCGAGGCCGGCGCGCAGCCGCCGTCGGCGCTGGACGAGATCTACACGAGCTTCCTCGACGACGAGGACAGTCTCAAGGTGCTGCTGGAGACGCGTCCGGCCGTGGTCAGCTTCCACTTCGGGCTGCCGGACGCCGCGCGCATCGCGGCGCTGCGCGCGGCCGGCATCTACCTGATGGCGACGGCCACCAACCTGGACGAGGCGCGCCGCATCGAGCGGGCCGGCATCGACGCCATCGTGGCCCAGGGCATCGAGGCCGGCGGCCACCGCGGCATGTTCGACCCGGCGGCGCCGGACGAGCGCCTGAGCGCGGCGGTCTTGACGCGCCTGCTGGTGAAGCGGACGGGCATCCCGGTGGTCATGGCCGGCGGCATCATGGACGGGCAGGGCATCCGCGCGGCGCTGGACCTGGGCGCGGCGGCGGCGCAACTGGGGACGGCCTTCGTGGCGTGCCCGGAATCGGCGGCGAGCGCCGCCCATCGCGCGCTGCTGGGCGGCGAGCGCGCCGCCACGACGCGCCTGAGCGCCGCGATCTCGGGCCGTCCGGCACGCGGCATCGCCACGCGCCTGATGGCGCATGGCGACGCGCCCGGCAGCCCGGCGCCGGCCGACTATCCGGTCGCCTACGACGCCGCCAAGCAGCTGCACGCGGCCGCGACGAAGGCCGGCATCCACGAGTTCGGGGCCTACTGGGCAGGGCAGGGCGCGCCGCTGGCGCGGGCCTTGCCGGCGGCGGAGCTGGTGCGGGTGCTGGGGCGGGAAGCGGGCGCCGGCAGCCTGCCTGGCTGAAAGCGCGCGCGCGACGGGCGGTTCAGCCAGCTAGCCCAGGAGCCTGCGCCCGGGCGGGAACGGGCCCGGCGCGCGCGGCGCGGGCCGGCGTCAGCCTTCGTCGGCCGGCGGCTGGATGGCCGCGCGCACGGCGTCGAGGATGCCGTCCGACGTGGCGGGGTCGGACACCGCGCGCGCCAGCGCGATCGCGCCGACCATGGCGGCCAGCGCCACCATGCCCTGTTGCGGGGCGGCGGCGCGCACCTCGCTGCCTGCCAGGCGCTCGGCCATGCGCGCGACCATCGCATCGCTGGTGGAGCTGGGCGTGCCGCGCAGGCCCAGCTCCACGCCCAGGCTCGTCAGCGGACAGCCTTCGCCGGGATTGTCGCGATGCTGCGCCGACAGGTAGTCGTCCACGAAGGCGCGCAATTCCTCGCCGTTGCGGGGATCGGGCCAGCGCGCGAGCATGTCGCCGACGGCCGCTTCGAGCGACGCCTGGACCAGCGCGTCCTTGGAGGTGAAATGGGCGTAGAAGCCGCCATGGGTCAGGCCCAGCGCCTTCATCAGGGGCACCAGGCCCGTGCCTTCGATACCGTTCTTGCGGAACCGGCGCGACGCTTCGCCGATGATGCGCTTGCGCGTTTCGGCCTTATGGTTACTGGAGTAACGCATTCTGTTGTTGCAATTCCTGCTGTGGTTGGGGGCGTTCCGCCGAGCCGCGCGGCCGGACGGATGCGAGGACTGGGTGCGCGTTGCCAAATTTGGAAAGCTGCCTTGTCACGATTGTAATCAATTGTAATGGGTAGAGCACAATTGTACAAATGCGATTCGCATGCGCAACGTTAAATTCGTTGCGTAATGGCTTGACGATGTCGGCGCGACAATGGACCGTGGCCGGAAGGCATGCCAGCCGGCGTGGGAACGATGAAATTTCTTTGGAATTTGGCAATCATTGGTTATGATCAAGCGCATTACGTTATTACGTAATCCATGACGCGCAAGACATAACGATAAAAAAGGAGACCCATGAGCACCACCGAAATTTTCTTGTTGGCAATGCTGTTGATCTTCGTCGCGCCCTACCTCGTCTGGCGCCTGTTCAGGACCGACTACTTCGCGCCGCTGGCCATCGTCCAGATCATCATGGGCATCGTGCTCGGCCCCGGCGTCATGGGCGCAGCCTTTCCCGAGTACCACAAATTCGTCTTCAACCCGGACGTGGTGAAGACCCTCAACGGCATCGCGCAATGGGGCGTGATGCTGTTCGTGATGCTTGCCGGCATCGAGCTCGACCTGAAAAAAGTCTGGGAGTTCCGGCGCGAGAGCGTGACGACGGCGGGTCTTTCCCTGCTGACCCCGCTGCTGTTCGGCTGTGCCGCGGCGCTGGTGATCGCGTCCTATCCGGGCTGGATGGGACCGAAGGCGGCGACCTGGCAGTTCACGCTGGGCACGGGCATGGCCTGCGCCGTGACCGCGCTGCCGGTGCTGGTGCTGCTGATGGAAAAACTCGACATCCTGCGCCAGCCCTTGGGCCAGCGCATCCTGCGCTACGCCAGCCTGGACGACGTCGCCATCTGGGGCGTGCTGGCGCTGATCCTCCTCGACTGGGACCGCGTCGGCCGCCAGCTGGGCTTCCTGCTGGCCTTCGCCGCGCTCACCTTCGTGTTCCGCCGCCTGATGCCGCGCCTGCCGGCCGGCGACCGCTGGTTCGTGGCGATCATCTGGCTGATCGCCTGCGCCTTCGGCGCCGACTGGGCCGGTCTGCACTTCATGGTGGGCGCCTTCCTGGCCGGCGTGGTGATGGATGCCGGCTGGTTCGGGCAGGAGCAGCTGGAAGCGCTGTTCAAGAACGTGCTGCTGGTGCTGATGCCGGTGTTCTTCCTCAGCACGGGCCTGCGCACCAAGTGGGACATGGGCGGCACCTCGGTGTTCTTCGTCGCCGGCCTGCTGCTGTTCGCCTCGGTCGGCGGCAAGCTGGCCGGCGCCCACCTCGCCGGCCGCCTGCTGAAGTGGCGGCGCGGCGAGGCGTCGATCATCGGCTGGCTGCTGCAGACCAAGGCCCTGATCGAGATCATCTTCGCCAACATCCTGCTCGACAAGGGCATCATCACCAGCGAGACCTTCACGGCGCTGCTGCTGATGGCGGTGGGCAGCACCATGCTGACGATTCCGCTGGTGCACCCGAAACTGAACCGGGCGCAGCACAGCGGGCTGGTCGAGCAGGCCAGTTCCTGAGCGGCGACGCGCGACGACGGGAAGGAAACGCACTATGGCGCGCACCGGACTCACGAAATCCCAGGTCAGGACCATCCGCGACCGGCTGCTGGCGGAGGGACGCTACCCGTCCGTCGACGCGGTGCGCCACGCGCTCGGCGACACCGGCTCCAAGTCCACGATCCACAAGCACCTGAAGGCACTGGGCGACGAGGCGGCCGGCGGCGCGGGCGACGCGCGCCAGGAAACCGGACGCGCGCTGCATGCCATCGTCGAGCAGCTGGCCGACCGGCTGCACGCGGACGCCGACGAACGCCTGCGCGCGCTGCTGGCCGGCCACGAACGGGCGCTGCGCGAGAAGGATGCGGAGCTGGCGCGCCTGCGCGGCACCGTCGCCGCCCTGCATGCGCGGGTGCAGCGGCTGGAGGACGAGCTGGCCGCCGGCCAGCCGCCGGCCGCGTCCTGGGATGCCGGCCGCGTCGCCGACGGTTTCGGCCGCTTCGACAGCCTGGCGCTCAGCTCGCGCTGCGTCGGGCGCGACATTTCGCCGTTCGGCATGGTGCGCACGGCGTCGCGCGAGGCGGCGTTCGGCGGCGGCGGGTGGCCGGAAGCGCGCGGCCTATCTGACTGAGGCGTCCAGCAGGCGCAGCAGCGCGTCTCCCCGGCCGCCCTCGGGCCAGCCGCTGTCCTCGTCGGCGATCTTCCCGTCGCGCAGCAGATAGAAGTGCGGCACGCTCGCCATGTGCAGGCGCGGCCAGCCCCGGTCGTCGTAGGGCACGGCCAGCGGCAGCGCGGGATGGGCCGCGTTCCATTCGGCCAGCAGGTCCAGCGGGACGGGGTCGTCGGGCGTGACGACCAGCATGGCGTTGGCTGCCCGCAGGCGCGCCTGGAGGGCCGGATCGGCCCCGATGGCGGCCAGCGCATTGCGCGAGAAGTGGCAGCCCGCCCCGACCATCACCAGCAGTTGCGTGCCCGCCGGGGCCGGCGCCGGCGCGCGCACCAGCGTGCCCGCGCCGGCATCCGGGCGCAGCACGCTGCGCCCCCGGAAGTCCGGGCCGAGGTCGTCGCGCACGCGCGGCACCCGCACGTGCGCCAGCGCCGGGTGCGCCGCCCGGAAGGCCCTGGCGGCGTCGAAGCGCCGCGCCGCGACCAGCGCCTGCAGCGCCGTGGCGTCGAAGGTGCGGCCGGTGGCGATGCCGCGCCGGCCCAGTTCATCGTGCACCCGCAACAGGTCATCGACCGCGCGCGCGTTGGGGTTGCCCATGCTGGCGAGGGCGGCGGCGTCGAACAGCGGCGGCAGGTCGCCGTCCCCGGCGCGGCGCAGCGCCGCGGCGTCCATGCGGGCGCCGAACAGGCTGTCGTAGGCGCGCAGCAGCGTCGGTGCGCCGGTGGTGGTGATGGAGGTGGCGGTGCCGGCGGCCACGGCGACGTCCTCGAGGCTGTCGAGCGCGCGCTCGACGTCGATGGCGGGCGCCGGCAGGCGCAGCGGCGCGCCGGCCAGTTGCGCGCGCAGGCGCGGCAGGTAGGCGCCGGCATCCAGCAGGTCCAGCACGGCGGCGAGCTGGCCGGCGTCGAGTTCGCGAAGCGGCGCCGCCGTGCCGAAGCCGCCCACGCCGGCGCTGCCCCAGCGGATCGAGCGCGCGAAGCGCCGCCTGCCGTAGGGCGTGAAGGCGGCCAGGGCGCCGCCGCCTGGCGTGGCATCGGCGGCCTGGAGGGCGGCGCGCAGGTCGGTAGGAGTGGCGAGGACGGGGTGGCGAGGATGGGGCGCGGGCGCCGCGGGGAGCGGCTGGGCGGCGGCGTCGAGCGCGCCGCACAGGAGCAGGATGGCGATCGGAAAGCGCATGTGGCGAAGGCGCGCAAAGCACTCAGGGTAGCACTGTGGCGATTGTGACGGTGCGCGCATCCTGGTCCCGGGGCGCGGGCGCGGCGTTCAGGACACCGCCAGCGCCGCCACCGGCGCCGCGTGCAGGCGCAGGTAGTCGGCGCAGGCGTCCGGCGCCAGCGGCTTGCTGAAGTAGTAGCCCTGGATCTGGTCGCAGCCGGCCGCGCGCAGGGCGTCGAGCTGCCCGGCATGCTCCACGCCCTCGGCGATCACCTCCATGTGCAGGCTGTGCGCCATCGCGATGATCGCCTCGACCATCGCCAGCGACTCGCCGCTCTGGTGCATGTCGAGCACGAAGGAGCGGTCGATCTTGAGCTTGTCGACCGGCAGGCGCTTCAGGTAGCTCAGGCTCGAGTAGCCCGTGCCAAAGTCGTCGAGCGAGAGCGCGATGCCGAGCGCGCGCAGCTGGTGCATCAGGTCGGCGCTGCGCAGCGGGTCGCCGATCGACATGCTCTCGGTCAGCTCCAGTTCCAGCACGCCGGCGCCCAGGCCGGCGTCGCGCATCGCGGCGCCGACGGTGGCGACGATGTCGGTGTGCAGGAACTGGCGCGCCGACAGGTTCACCGCGATCGGCACCGCCGGCAGGCCGGCGTCGCGCCAGGCGCGGTGCTGGGCGATCGCGCTGCGCAGCACCCATTCGCCGATCGGCACGATCAGGCCCGATTCCTCGGCGACCGGGATGAATTCGGCCGGGGAAATCGCCCCGTGCTGCGGATGGCGCCAGCGCAGCAGCGCCTCGAGGCCGGCGACGGCGCCGCTGCGCAGGTCGATCTTCGGCTGGTAGGCCAGGTGCAGCTCGTCGGCGGCGAGGGCGCGCCGCAGCTGGGTCTCGAGCGTCAGCTTGCGCTCGACGGCCTGGTGCAGTTCGCCGGAAAAGCGCTGGATCTGGCCGCCGCCCAGTTCCTTGGCGCGGCGCGTGGCCATGGCCGCGTGGTTGAGCAGGACGTCGCCGTTGGCGCCGTCCTGCGGGAAGATCGCGTAGCCGATGCTGCAGGTGAGCGGGATCGCGCCGGCGGGCGTGCGGAACTCGCGATGCACGGCCTGCATCAGCTGGCGCAGGCGGTCGCGCGCCACGCTGTCGTCGCCCAGGCCGGGCAGCAGCAGCACGAACTCGTCGTTGCCGGCGCGCGCCAGCATGTCGCCGGGGCGCAGCAGTTTCTGCAGGCTCCAGGTGATCGCCACCAGGGCCTTGTCGCCGGCGTGGTGGCCCAGCACTTCGTTGAGGCGCTTGAAGCGGTCGACGTTGATCGTCGCGACCAGCGTCTGCAGCTCGTCCTTGCCCCAGTTGCCCAGGTTCTGCTGGATCGTGCGCACCAGCGCCTGGCGGTTGGCCAGGCCCGTCAGCACGTCGTGCGTCAGCAGGAATTCGACCTGGCCGGCGGCGGCCGACAGTTCGCCGTCGGCGCCGGCGGGATCGGCGGGATCGGCGTGGACGTGCGCGTGCAGCGACTGGGCGGCGCTGGCCAGCTGGCGGTGGTGGATCAGCTGCTCGACCATGCGCGCCAGGTCGCGCAGGATGTCGAGCTCCTCCTCGCCCAGCGTGCGCGGGACCCGGTCCAGCACGCACAGGGTGCCGAGCGGCAGGCGGTCGATCGAGTACAGCTGCACGCCGGCGTAGAAGCGCACGTGCGGCGCGCCGGTGACGAGCGGGTTGTCGGCGAAGCGCGGATCGAGGCGGGCGTCGTGCACGACCAGGGGTTCGTGGTCGAGGATGGCGTGGGCGCAGAACGAGATGTCGCGGCCCGTCTCGGGCACGTCGATGCCGCAGCGCGACTTGAACCACTGCACGTCCTTGTCGACCAGGGACACGGTCGCCATCGGCATGCGCAGCAGGCGCGTGGCCATGCGCGTGATGCGATCGAACGCGTCTTCCGGCTGGCTGCCGAGCAGGCGGGTGGCGTGCAACGCGGTCAGGCGCCGCGCCTCGTCGAGAGGGATGGGTGGAATCTGCATGCTTTGTTAACTGGGCTGATCCGCTCCGGCACATTCTGCCACGGGGCGCGGGAAGACGCACGAGCCTGGCATGCGGACACATCCGCCTGCCGTCGATGTTGGTTTGACACGGGGAAATTTTACTGCAAGAAATTACCGCTCTGCTACTACCAACGAGGCAAAAGGCCTCATACATGAGTATGAGGACCGGGGTCAGAGCCGGGGTCAGAGCCGGGGTCAGAGCCCGGTTTTTGGAAATGAACGGAAGGTTATTGCTTAGGAAAATGCCCCGGCCCTGCATCGACCGGCAACGCCAGGCGCGGCCGGCCGATGCGGGGTCGGCGCGATGCACTCGAGACAGCTTGAAAGTTGACTACAGGCTTTTGCCAAAAACCGGGCTCTGACCCCGGCTCTGACCCCGGTTTGATGTGGCGCAGTTAGACGATGCCGCCGTTGGCGCGCAGGACCTGGCCGTTGACCCAGGCACCGTCCGGGCCGGCGAGGAAGGCGACGACGCCGGCGATGTCGTCCGGCTGGCCCAGGCGTTCCAGCGGCGGCATCTTGGCCAGGTGCTCGATCTGCGCGTCGGTCTTGCCGTTGAAGAACAGCTCGGTCGCGACGGGGCCCGGGGCCACGGCGTTGCAGGTGATCGCGCGGCCGCGCAGTTCCTTCGCGAACACGCGCGTCATCGCTTCCACGGCGGCCTTGGTGCCGACGTACACGCCGTAGGTCGGCAGCGACAGGCCCAGCACGCTGGTCGAGAAGTTGACGATGCGTCCGCCCGCGTTCAGGCGGGTGGCCGCCTCGCGCATCGTGTTGAACGTGCCCTGCACGTTGATGGCGAAGGTGCGTTCGAAGGTGTCGTCGCTGGTCTCGGCGATGGTCACGTAGGGCAGCACGCCGGCATTGTTGACCAGCACGTCGACGCGCCCCAGCGTGCCTTCGATGGTATCGAACATGCGCTTGACGGCGGCGCTGTCGGCCACGTCGGCCTGCACGGCCAGCGCGCGGCCGCCGGCCTGCTCGATGGCGGCGACGACGGCGTCGGCTTCCGACTGCTTGCTGGCGTAGTTGACGGCGACGGCGAAGCCGTCCGCGGCCAGGCGGCGCGCGATGGCGGCGCCGATGCCGCGCGAGGCGCCGGTGACGAGGGCAATGCGGGGGGATGCGGTGTGGTTCATGACGGACTCCATCGTGGTTGGCAATGCAGTCATGATGATTGATGATCGAGAAAAGATAATCTGGGCTCGATTGATTTCAGAATTCAATCCGGATCAACAATCCAGGGACGATTGTCGTTAAAGCGCCGTCCCGGTCGCCGTCTCCACGCATTCGGCCAGCCGCTCGTCGTCGACCGGCTTGCTGAGGAAGCACACGGCGCCGCCGGCCATCGCGCGCCGGCGTACCTGCTCGTCGGGGAAGGCGGTCATCAGGATGCAGGGCGGGGTACTGCCGCCGGCGCGCAGGCGCGCGAGCAGCTCGAGGCCGCCCATGCCGGGCATCTGCACGTCGCTCAGGACGCAGTCGATGCCGGCCAGGCCGGCCGTCAGCAGTTGCTGGGCGCCGTCGTACAGGGTGACACGCCAGCCGAAGGAACGCAGCAGGGCGTGCATGGCGACGCGCACGTCGGCATCGTCGTCGACGACGGCGACGTGAAGGGGGGAACGGCGGTTGGTATCCATGACCCCAGCATACCCCGCCCATCCCCGCCCGCAAAATCATACGAAGGTATGAGTGCTTCCCTCGGTTTCGGACGTCGAGTGACCGCCGGTCAGCTGTCGCGCTCGGGCGCCAGGGCCTCGGCCATGCGCACCAGGTCGGCGAAGGTCTTCGCTTCCATCTTGCGCATCGCGTTGCCGCGGTGGATCTTGACGGTGATCTCGCTGGTGCCGACCTCGCCGGCGATCTGCTTGTTCATCAGGCCGCTGACCGCGAGGGCCATCACCTGGCGCTCGCGCGGGCTCAGCGTGCGGTAGCGCGCTTCCAGCTCGGCATGCGCCTGGCCGCGCTCGCGCCGTGCGCGGTCGCGCGCCAGCGCGGCCTGGATGGCGTCGAGCAGGTCCTGCTCGCGGAACGGCTTCGAGAGGAAGTCGACGGCGCCGCCCTTCATGGCGCGCACCGTCATCGGGATGTCGCCGAAGCCGGTCATGAAGATCACGGGCAGGGCCACGCCGTCGCGGTTGAGCTGGTCCTGCAGGTCCAGGCCGCTGGCGGCGCCCTGCAGGCGCACGTCGAGCAGCAGGCAGCTGCACACCTCGGGACGCGGGGCGCGCAGGAATTCGGCCACGCTGGGGTAGCAGGCCACCTGCATGCCGACCGAGCGCAACAGCCGCGACAGGCTGTCGCGCACGGTGTCGTCGTCGTCGACGACGTGGACGAGTTCTGGGGGCGCTGCGGTACTGCTCACGTGTGGATCTCCTGGAGGACGGGTAATTCGATGTGGAAGGTGCTGCCGGGCGGCGTGCTGCGCGCGCCGATCTGGCCGCCGTGCTTGGTGATGATCGAGCGGCAGATCGACAGGCCCAGGCCCATGCCGTCCGCCTTGGTCGAGAAGAACGGTTCGAACAGGCGGTGGCTGTCGGAGTCGGCGATGCCCGGGCCGCTGTCGCGCACCGCCAGGCGCACGGTGCCGCCGTCGAGCTGGGTGCGCACGTCGAGGCGCGCCGGGCCGCCGGCCGCGCCCATCGCCTGCAGCGCGTTCATGACCAGGTTGATCAGCACCTGCTGCAGCTCGACGCGGTCGCCGACCACCTCGGGCAGGCCGGGCGCCAGGTCGACGCGCAGGTCGAGCGGCAGGCGGGCGAGCTCGCGCTGCAGCAGGTCGAGGGTTTCCTGCACCAGCGCGTTGACGTCGAGCGGGCGGTGTTCGGGATCGGCGCGGCGCGCCAGCGCGCGGATGCGGCGGATCACCTGGCCGGCGCGCTCGCTGGCCTGGACGATGCCGTCCAGCGCCGCCAGCGCCTCGGGCAGGTCGGGCTCGGCGCGTCCGAGCCAGCGCCGCGCGGCCTTGGCGTTGGCGACGATGGCCGTCATCGGCTGGTTGACCTCGTGCGCCACCGAGGCCGCCAGTTCGCCCAGCATGGACACGCGCGCCGCGTGCGCCAGCTGGATCTGCGAGGCGTGCAGCTGCTGCTCGGCCTCGACGCGCTCGGTGATGTCGGTGATGGCGCCCAGGTATTCGCAGTCGCCGTCCTGGTCGGTCGAGGCCTCGGCCAGCACGTGCACGTGGCGCACGGCGCCGCCGGGCAGCATCAGGCGGTGGGCGAAGTCGATCGCGCCGTCGCAGGCCAGCGCGCGCGCGTACGCGGCGCGCACGGCGGCGCGGTCTTCCGGCAGCGTGCGCTCGATCACGCGGTCCATGCTGGCGGGGACGTCGGGACCGTAGCCGAAGATGCGCGCGGCTTCCTCCGACCACACCATGGCGCCGTCCGGCACCCCGACGCCGAAGCTGCCGGTGCGGGTCAGGCGCTGGGCGCCGGACAGGAAGGCTTCGCTGCGGCGCAGGGCGTCCTGGCGCTTGCGCAACCCGTCCATGGCTTCCTGGCGCTGCACCGCCAGCCAGGTGGCGATCGCGATCGCGGCGATGCTGACCAGCGCGCGCCCGGCCGGCGAGCCGACCATGTGCAGGCCGTGCGCGATCAGGTAGGCGCCCAGCGTCAGCAGGATGCAGCCGGCGCCCAGCAGGCGGGTGGCGCGGCCGGACCAGATCGGCGAGGCCAGCATCAGCACGACGATGTACATCACGGCGATGGCCGTGTCGAGGCGCGTGAAGGCGTCGATCGCGAAGATCGCGACGGTCAGCAGGATCAGGGCGGCGGATTGGGCGGTGCGGGCGGCTTGGTCTTGGCGTCTCGGCATGTCAGGAACTCCAGGTTGCCCGGAAGCTTACACTGGCAGGCTGCCGTAGCCAACTAGCAAAATGATGGGCCTGGCTATCGGGCCTGGGGAATGGACGTGACCCATGGGCCTGACCAGAGGGCCCGACGCGTGGTCCTGGCGGATGAAACCGACCGATCGACCCAACCGGTGGGGCAGGCTCGACGGACCCGACGGCGCGCCGGCCCGGGGCGCCCGGGCCGGCTGCCGCCGCAGGCCGCCTCAGGCCGCGATGGCGCGCGGTTCGTGGTGGCGGGCGTCCCCGCGCTCCTCGTGCAGCGCGGCCATGTCGGCCGGCGCCATCGGGCGCGCGAACAGGTAGCCCTGGAAGGCCAGGCAGCCGATCTCGCGCAGGCGTTCCCACTGCTCCTCGGTCTCGACGCCCTCGGCGACGACGTGCAGGCCCAGCGTGCCGGACAGGTTGACGATGGCCTGCACGATGCTGGCCGCGTGCGGGGTGCGCAGCATGTCGCGCACGAAGGACTGGTCGATCTTGAGCTGGTCCAGCGGCAGGCGCTGCAGGTAGCTCAGCGAGGAATAGCCGGTGCCGAAGTCGTCCAGCGAGAAGCCGATGCCGTGCTGCTTCAGGGCCTGCATGCGCACGATGGTGTCCTCGATGTCGGTCAGCAGCACGGTCTCGGTCAGCTCGATCTTCAGGCGGCGCGGGTCGGCGCCGCTGACGGCCAGGATCTCGAGCACGCGCGCCACGAAATCCTCCTGGCGGAACTGGCGCGCACTGACGTTGACGGACACCGTCAGGCCGGCCGTGGCCGGGTCGCGCGCCCACTGGCGCAGCTGGCGGCAGGCTTCCTGCAGGACCCAGTCGCCGATGCCGACGATCAGGCCCGACTTCTCGGCCTGGGCGATGAAGGCGCCGGGACCGGTCAGGCCGTTGCGCGGATGGCGCCAGCGGATCAGCGCCTCGGCGCCGGTCATCAGGCCCATCTGGTTGACCACCGGCTGGTACCACAGCTCGAACTCGCGCCGCGCCAGCGCGAAGCGCAGGTCGGTCTCCAGGCTGGTGGTGGCGTCCACCGCCGCCTGCATGCCGGGATCGAAGAAGCGGAACGCGCCGCCGCCGGCCGACTTGGCCTCGTACATCGCCATGTCGGCCTGGCGCAGCAGGTCGTGCGCCACGTGGTGGGCATTGCCGAACAGGGCGGCGCCGATGCTCGGCGTGCTGCGCAGGTCCTGGCCCTCGAGGGTGTAGGCCAGGCTCAGCGCATTGAGGATCTTGCGCGCCACCAGTTCGGCGTGCTCGGTGGCGTCGACGGCCGTGGTGCCCAGGTCTTCCAGCAGCAGCACGAATTCGTCGCCGCCCAGGCGCGCCACGGTGTCGATGTCGCGCGTGACCTGCTGCAGCCGGAACGCGACCATTTCCAGCAGGCGGTCGCCGACGTCGTGGCCGCGGGTATCGTTGAGCAGCTTGAAGTTGTCCAGGTCGATGAACAGCACGGCGCCGTAGCCGCCGTTGCGCTCGCACTTGGCCAGCGCATGGCCCAGGCGGTCCATCAGCAGGCGCCGGTTCGGCAGGTTGGTCAGGCCGTCGTAGAACGCCAGGTGGGCGATGTCGGCCTCGGCCTGCTTGCGCGCGCTGATGTCGCAGCGGGTGCCGACCATGCGCAGCGGGTTGCCGGCGGCGTCGCGCTCGACCACGCGGCCGCGCGACTGCACCCAGACCCAGTGGCCGTTGCGGTGGCGCATGCGGAATTCGGCCTCGAAGTCCGGCGTCGAGCCGTGCAGGTGGCGCTCGAAGGCCTGGTGCAGCGCGTCGCGGTCTTCCGGGTGCACCCGCGCCAGGCCGTCGCCGTCCTCGGCCTCCTGCTCGTCGCTGGTGTAGCCGAGGATGGCGCAGGCGCGCGCGTCGATGGTGCGCCTGCCGGACGGGATGTGCCAGTCCCACAGGCCCAGGCTGGCGCCGGTGAGGGCCAGCTCGACGCGCTCGGCCGCCTCCAGGCGCTCGGCCTCGGCCTCGCGCGCCAGCGCTTCCAGCGCGCGGCGGCGGCGCTGGGCCAGCAGCAGGGCGGCGGCGCAGACCAGCCAGAACAGCGCCCAGCCGGCCAGGCTGGCCAGCGCCAGGGTGCGCCAGCCGGTGCCGATCAGCGCCGCGTTGCGCGCCAGGCCGATGATCAGGGTGCGTTCCATGCCCAGGTCGCCCAGCTGCATGCTGCGCTGGACCACCAGGCGCTCGACGCCGGCGGCGTCCGAGGCGCGCTGGACGGTCACCAGGCGGCCGGCGGCGCGGTGGGCGGCCAGCAGCGGGTCGAGGCGCGCCGGCTCGGCGCGCATCTCGGCCGGATTGGGCGGCACGTACAGCAGGCGGCGCCCGCGCACGTCGGAAATCGAGATCGTCATGTCGGTCGCGTACAGGGCCGAACGCATCACGGCATCGAAGTATTCCGGGTTCAAAATCGCGACGATGGCGCCGTGGCCGCAGCCGTCGGTGGGCGAGAGCGACATCGCCACCTTGATGTCGAAGCGGTCGGGCTGGGATTCGAACGGGTCGGACAGGTACAGGGTGTCGCCGCTGCACATGTGGGCCAGGCGCGACAGGAAGCGGCGGTCGTCCAGGCGGCGCTCGCCGAGGTCGTCGTCGGACAGTTCGATGCGGCCGTCCGGGCCCAGCGCCAGCAGGGCGCGCACGCCGGGCATGGCGCGCTTGAGCGATTGCAGCAGGGTCAGGCGGCAGGTGCGGCCGCAGCTGCTTCCCGGCCCCAGCGCGGCGCGCGAGCCGTCCAGCGACCAGCGCACGGCCTCGAGCTGGCGGTGCAGCGCCTTGTCGATGACCTGGGCCTGCTCCTGCATGCGCTGCGCGTCGGCTTCCAGCGCGGTATGGCGTTCGTTCCAGACCATGCCGGCCAGGATCAGGCCGGACGACAGCAGGCCGGCCGCCAGCAGCAGCCATTCGGTGAAGCGGCGGCGCGGCGCGGTCAGGCGCAACAACAGGTGCAGGGGCATGATGGTCTCCATGACAATGGAAACATCGTAGGCCGGGCGCGCCGCATGCGCCATCAGACTTCGGTATGCGCCCTCATACCCGCGTATAGGGGAGGCGCGGCGCGCACGATTGGCCGGCGGGCCATCCCTGGGTTAGCATGGCGGAAGCCGCGCCGACCGGCGCGCACGGAGAAGACACCATGAAAGCGATCGTGACCGGCCACACCAAGGGACTGGGCGCAGCCCTCGCGGCCAACCTGCTGGCGCGCGGCGTGCCGGTACTCGGGCTGGCGCGCACGCGCGCCCCGCAAATGGCGGCGGCCTGGCCCGCGCTGCTCGAGGAGATCGAACTCGACCTGGCCGACGGCGCCGCGCTGGCCGCCTGGATCGCCGGCGGCGCCCTCGGCGACTGGCTGGACGGCAGCGGCGCGGTCCTGCTGCTCAACAATGCCGGCGTGGTCAGCCCGGTGGGCCCGCTCGACGCCCAGGACCCGCAGGCCGTGCTGCGCGCGGTGGCGCTGAACGTGGCCGCGCCGATCGCGCTGTCGGCCGCCGTGGTGCGCGCCAGCGCGGGCGCGCAGCGGCGCATCCTGCACATCTCCAGCGGCGCGGCGCGCAATGCCTATCCGGGCTGGAGCGTCTACTGCGCCACCAAGGCGGCGCTCGACCACCATGCGCGCGCGGTGGCGCTGGACGGCGAGCGCGGCGTGCGTATCTGCAGCCTGGCGCCGGGCGTCATCGACACCGGCATGCAGGCCGAGATCCGCGCGACGCCGGCGGAGCGCTTCCCGCTGCGCCAGCGTTTCGTCGACCTCAAGGAGACCGGGACGCTGGTCGATCCGGAGCAGTGCGCGGAGCAGTTGGTCGACTACCTGCTGGGGGCCGGGTTCGGGGCGGAGGTCATCGCGGATCTGCGGACCTTGTCCTGACGCGGGCGCTGCGCCCGGGGCGCGCACCCTACGACGGGACCGTCATGCCGCGGGCCACGGCCGGCCGCGCCAGGAACGCGTCCAGCACGCGCGCGACGTTGGCGAAGCCCGCCGTGCCGGCCAGTTCGTCCGCGCCCGGCAGCGTGAATACCGCATTGACCCACGGAAAGGTCGCGATGTCGGCGATGGTGTAGTCGTCGCCCATGATCCAGTCGCGCCCGGCCAGGTGGCCGTCCAGCACGCCCAGCACGCGCCGGACCTCGGCGGCGAAGCGGTCGCGCGGGCGCTTGTCCTCCCAGTCCTTGCCGGCGAATTTCACGAAGAAGCCCAGCTGCCCGGCCATCGGCGCCAGGCTGCCGGCCTGGAACAGCATCCATTGCAGCGTCTCGTGGCGCCGCGCCGGGTCGCGCGGGGCCAGCATGCCGGTCTTGTCGGCCAGGTAGACCAGGATCGCCACCGACTCCCACAGCGGCAGCGGGCGGCCGCCGGGGCCGTCCGGGTCGATGATCGCGGGGATCTTGTTGTTCGGGTTCAGCGCCAGGAAGGCGGGCGAATGCTGCTCGTCGCGCTCGAAGGCGACCCGGTGCGCCTCGTAGGGCAGGCCGGTCTCTTCCAGCATGATGGCGGGCTTGACGCCGTTCGGCGTGGGCATCGAATACAGCTGCAGGCGCTCGGGATGGCGTGCCGGCCACTTGCGCGCGGCCGGGAAGGCGTCGAGGGGATGGGGCATGGCGGGTCCTGTGCGGTGGTCGGAATGGCATCCTAGCCCGATGGCGCGGGAAGGGGCGCGCGCGGCAGGCCTCCGAGCGGTGTTGATTGCCGTCAACGTAATGCGATGGACGCGGTGCGAGCATGCGAATGGTCTCGAGCAAGCATCCGCGGGAGGGGCGATGGACGAGCTGCTGCGCTATTACGAGGAAGAGCTGGGACTGTTCGGCCAGTTCGCGCGCGAGTTCCGCGCGCGCTACCCCAAGCCGGCCAGCGAACTGCACGTGGCCGGCGAGACCTGGGAAGACCCGGGAGTGGCGCGGCTGATCCAGTCGGTGGCGCTGCTCAGCGCGCGCATCCAGAAGCGCCTGGACGACGACTACCCGAAGTTCACCGAGGCCCTGCTCGACAGCCTGTACCCGCACTACCTGCGCCCCTTGCCCTCGTACTCGATCGTGCGCATCGGCTGGCGCGGCGAGGACGAGGTCCCGGAACGGGTCGCGCTGCTGCCGCGCGGGACGATGCTGCGCGCCGGCTCCGAGCCGGCGCCCGGCGCCGGCCAGCCGTGCCGCTTCCGCACCGTCTACGACGTGCTGCTGGCGCCGCTGCGCGTGTGTGCGCTGCGCTTCGTGCCGCTGCCGGCGCCGCCGCGCGGGGTGCGCCTGCCGCGCGCGGTGACGAGCGCCATCGCGCTGGCGCTCGATGCGCCCGACGGGCGGCCGCTCGACGCCATCCTGCCGGCGCGCCTGCGCCTGTTCGCCGACGGCGACGCCTCGGTGCGGGCGGCGCTGGTCGACGCGCTGCTGCTGCGCTGTCGCGCGGCCTGGATCGAAGCCGACGGCGACGGCCGCTGGCTGCCGCTGGCACGCGTGCCGCTGCGGCTGGCCGGCTTCGACGACGAGGATGCGCTGCTGCCGCATCCGGCCCGCTCGCACCCGGCGCTGCGCCTGCTGACGGAGTACTTCAGCTATCCCGAGAAATTCAATTTCCTCGACCTCGACCTGGACGCCGTGCGCGCGCTGCTGCCGCCGCGCTGCCGGCGCGTCACGCTGCACCTGGGCCTGGCCGGGATCGACGCCGACGCCGATGGCGCCCGCCTGCTGGCGGGCGCCGGGGCGCGCAACCTGCTGGTGGGCTGCACGCCGGTGGTCAACCTGTTCCCCAAGGCGGCGGCGCCGGTGCAGCTGGCGCATACCAGCGCCGACGTCCCGCTGGTGGCGGACGGCGCCCACGCGGCCGCCTACGAGATCCACAGCGTCGACGCGGTACGGGTGGCGCGCGAGGACGGCGGCGTGACCGCCTTCCGGCCGCTGTACGTCGCCGGCCAGCAGGAGCCGCCGGCGCACGAGCACGGTCCGCAGGCGCAGCGCGCCCACTACTGGATCGCGCGGCGCGACCATGCGGTGGCCGCGGTCAGTCCCGGCCACGAACTGCGCATCGTGCTGCTGGACGCCGACTTCCGCACCACCGTCCCGGCCGGCGGCACGCTGTCGGCGGACCTCACCTGCAGCAACCGCGACGCGCCGGCGCAACTGCACTGGGGCCAGCCGCAGGGCGACCTGCGCACCGACGAGGCGGCCGGCCTGGCGCCGGTGCGCCTGCTGCGCAAGCCGACGCCGGCGCGCCGCTTCGACGGCACGCGCGGGGCGCACTGGCGGCTGGTCGCGCACCTGTCGCTGCACCATGCCGGCCTGAGCATGGCGGGGCTGGCCGAGTTCCGCAAGATGCTGGCGCTGTACGACCTGGCGCGCTCGCCGGTGGCGCAGCGCCAGATCGCCGGCATCGCCGGCCTGGAGCACGGCGCCGTGCGCGCCTGGATGCCGACCGCGCCCGTGTCGACGCTGATGCCGGGCATCGGCATCCGCCTGACCGTCGACGAGGACGCGTTCGCCGGCAGCGGCCTGGCGGCCTTCGTGCAGGTGCTGGACCATTACGTGGCGCTGAACGGCCAGCTGAACTGCTTCACCCGGCTGCAGGTGGTCTCGCAGCAGACCGGGCGCGAGATCGCCGCCTGCGCGCCGCGCACGAGCAGCGGCGACCCGCTCGGCGCCGGCGCCGGATGGACCTGATCGCGCGCCTGCTGGCCGAGCCCCAGCGCTTCGAATTCTTCCAGGCGGTGCGCCTGCTGCAGCTGTGGCTGGGCGAGCACGGGGTGCCGCCGCGCCAGGCCCTGGACGGCCACCTGCGCTTCGCCAACAGCGTGTCGCTGGCGTTCCCGGCCAGCGAGGTCGAGGCGCTGGCGCTGGAGCGCGCCAAGGGCGGCCTGCCGCGCTTTCGCATCACGCCCGCCTTCATGAGCCTGCTGGGCGCGCAGGGCGCGCTGCCGCGCGACGTCACCGAGCGCATCCTGGCATGGCAGGGCGCGCAATCCGATCCCGAACTGGCCGGCGCGCCGCGCGCCTTCCTCGACATCTTCGCCACGCGCATGCTGGCGCTGTTCTACGGCGCCTGGAACAAATACCGCGTCGAGCACGCCATCGCCGGCCCGGACGACACCTTCCTGCCGTTGCTGCTGGCGCTGGCCGGCCTGGCGCCCGCGACGCCGTTCGACGGCGTCGACCGCCGCGCGCTGGCCTCGTACGCCGGCGCGCTGCAGCGGCGTCCGGCCTCGGCCGCCGTGCTGGGCCGGATACTGTCGGCCCATTTCGGCGTGCCGGTGCGGATCGTCGAAGGCGTTGGCCACTGGGACCGCCTGCACGCGCGCGAGCGCACCCGCCTGGGCGGCGCCAATGCCGCGCTGGGGCGCGCCGCGCTGCTGGGCGCGCGGTGCTGGCGTCCGGACCTGCGCGTGCGGGTGCGTATCGGCCCGCTGGACCGCGCCGGCTTCGAACGCTTCCTGCCGCAGGGCGCGGCGGCGCGCGCGCTGCGCACGCTGCTGGGCCTGTTCGGCGCCCCCTTTCTTGGCTACGAGGTCGAACTGGTGCTGCGCCGCGCCGACGTGCATCCCCTGGCGCTGGGCGCGCACGGGCGCCGGCTGGGCGTGGACGGCTGGCTGCTGGGCGCCCCGGCGCCGGCCGACCGCGCCGACCTGCGCTACCTGCTGCGGCCGATGGCCCCGCTGCCGCCCCTGCCATCCCGTCCACCCTTTCCGGACGCCGGTACGTGATCCGCGCTTGACCTTCCCACGATGGGAAGGATTATGCTGTCGGCTATCGATCGCATCGACCATCCGGAGGACCCATGGCAACCCCATCCAACGATCCGGCGCAGGCCTTCGCCATCGGCGGCATGACCTGCGCATCCTGCGTGGCGCGCGTGGAAAAGGCGCTGCTGGCCGTGCCCGGCGTCGCCGACGCCAGCGTCAACCTCGCCACCGAGAAGGCGACGGTGCGCGGGAACGCCGCGCCCGGCGCCATCGTCGCCGCCATCGAGCGGGCCGGCTACGCGGCCAGTCCCGTCGACGGCGCGCGCCCGGCCGCGCCGGCGCCGGGGACGCCGCCGGCGGCGGGGCTGCCGGACTGGTGGCCGGTGGTGGCCGCCGCCGCGCTCAGCCTGCCGCTGGCGGCGCCGATGCTGCTGCAGCCCCTGGGCAGCGGCTGGATGCTGCCCGGCTGGGCGCAACTGCTGCTGGCCACGCCCGTCCAGTTCTGGCTGGGCGCGCGCTTCTACCGCGCCGGCTGGAAGGCGCTGCGCGCCGGCGCCGGCAACATGGACCTGCTGGTGGCGCTCGGCACCTCGGCCGCCTACGGGCTGTCGCTGTACCTGCTGCTGGCGCACGGCGGCACGGGGCACGGCGCCGGCCACCTCTATTTCGAATCCTCGGCCGTGGTGATCACCCTGGTCCTGCTGGGCAAGTGGCTGGAGGGGCGCGCGCGGCGCCGGACCGTCGACGCGATCCGCGCGCTCGAATCGCTGCGCGTCGCCGAGGCCCTGGTGCGGCGCGACGGCCGCGACGTGACGCTGCCGCTCGACGCGCTGCGCGTGGGCGACCTGATGGTGCTGCGTCCCGGCGAGCGCATCCCGGCCGACGGCCGCGTTATCGAAGGCGACAGCCACGTCGACGAATCGCTGCTGACGGGCGAGAGCCTGCCCGTGGCCAAGCGCGCCGGCGAGCGCGTGACCGGCGGCGCCGTCAACGGCGAGGGCCTGCTGCTGGCCGAGGCGACGGCGGTGGGCACGGCGACGATGCTGGCGCAGATCATCCGCATGGTCGAGGACGCGCAGGCCGTCAAGGCGCCGATCCAGCGCCTGGTCGACCGCGTCAGCGCGGTGTTCGTGCCGGTCGTGCTGCTGGTCTCGCTCGTCACGCTGCTGGGCTGGGGCCTGGCCACCGGCGACTGGCAGCAGGCCCTGTTGAACGCGGTGGCGGTGCAGGTGATCGCCTGCCCGTGCGCGTTGGGCCTGGCGACGCCGACCGGCATCATGGTCGGCACCGGCGCCGCCGCCCGCCACGGCATCCTGATCAAGGACGCGCAAGCGGTGGAGACGGCGCACGCCGTGCGCACCGTGGCCTTCGACAAGACGGGCACGCTGACCGAGGGGCGGCCGCGGCTGCTGGCGCTGGAGACGGCGGCGGGCGCGGATGCGCGCCGCGTGCTGGCCCTGGCCTGGGCGGCGCAGCAGTACAGCGCCCATCCGCTGGCGCGCGCCGTGGCGCAGGCGGCGCAGGACAACGCCATCGCCGCGCCGCCGGCGCACGCCGCGGCCGCGCTGCCGGGCCGTGGCGTGCGGGCGCGCGTCGGTACGGACACGGTCTGGCTGGGCAACCTGCGCATGCTGCAGGACGCCGGCGCGGGCGCCATCGCGCCCGCGCTGCAAGCGGCGGCGGCGCGGCACGAGGCCGACGGCCGCACCGTGTCCTGGCTGGCGCTGGCGCCGGCCGATGGCGCCGTGCCGCAAGTCCTCGGCCTGCTGGCCTTCGGCGACCGCGTCAGGCCCGGCAGCGCCGCCGCCATCGCGCGCCTGGCGGCGATGGGCGTGCAGGCGGTGATGCTGACGGGGGATAACCGCGGCAGCGCCACCGCGGTGGCGCGCGAACTCGGGCTGGCGCGCTTCGTGGCCGAGGTGCTGCCCGGCGACAAGGCGCGCGAAGTGCAGGCGCTGGCGGCGCGCGGGGCGGGCCGGGTCGCGATGGTCGGCGACGGCATCAACGACGCTCCGGCGCTGGCGGCGGCCGACGTCGGCATCGCCATGGCCGGCGGCACCGACGTGGCGATGCACACGGCCGGCATCACGCTGATGCGCGCCGAGCCGGGCCTGGTGGCCGACGCCATCGACATCTCGCACCGCACCTACCGCAAGATCCGCCAGAACCTGGCCTGGGCCTTCGTCTACAACGTGGTCGGCATTCCGGTGGCGGCCATGGGCCTGCTCGATCCGGTGCTGGCGGGCGCGGCGATGGCCCTGAGTTCCGTCAGCGTGGTCACCAACGCGCTATTGTTGCGCAACTGGACGCCGGCCGTGGCGGCGCCGGCGTCGGGCGCCGGCACGGCATGGGATACCCTGCGCCTGCCGCCCGCCCCGCAGGCGGCGCCATCAACCCTTTCGAAAGGAGAAACGACGATGTATCGATTGACTGTGGAAGACATGACCTGCAAGCACTGCGTGGCCCGGGTGACCAAGGCGGTGCAGGAGGTCGACAAGGATGCCGGCGTGGCCATCGACCTGCCGACGAAGACGGTGCGCGTGGACAGCGCGGCGGCGCTGGACAGGATCGCGGAGGCGATCGGCGAGGCGGGGTATCCGGTGACGGCGAAGGCGGTGGCGTAGGCCGCCGCGCTCGCCCGGCGCCGTTCCCGCGGGCGCGGGAACGGCGCAGCCTGGCGTCAGAAGCCGTACTGCAGGCCGACGGTGTACACGTCCGCCTTGGCGCCGTAGGCCTTGTCCTTGCCGTAGCGTTCGTATTCGCCGATCAGCGAGAGGTTCTGGTTCAGCTTGTACTGCACGCCCAGGGCGCCGTAGACGCCGGTGTCGGTGTCGTTGATGCGCACGCCCAGGTTGTCGTTGTACTTGCGCTCGCTGTACGCGACGCCCAGCTTGCCGTAGCCCGAGAAGCGCTCGTTGAACGGGACCGTGTACTTGCCGGCGATGTAGCTGCCCGACCCCTTCACGCTGCCGCGCGTGGCGCCGCGGTTGAAGTCCTGGCTGTCGAAGTCGGTGTAGCCGGCTTCCACGGCCCAGTTCTGGTCGAGCTGGTAGCCGCCGTAGACCTTGGCGCCGACGCGGTATTCGTCCTTGGTCTGGTTGTCGGCGGTGGCGGCGCCGATGCCGATGTAGGCTTGCGGAGTGGTCTGGGCCTGGGCGGCGCCGATGGCGCCGATGCCGGCGAGCAGTGCGAAGATGAGCTTGTTCATGGTCTCTTTCCTTTCCATTTTTTTGCTGTCTGGTTCGCAATTCCTCGTGAATTGCGTGTTGGAAAGATAGGACTGAATTGCCTGGAATCAAACCCGCAATTCGTAAGCATCTGTAACGCCGGCGTCCGTTGCTGACTCGAAAGTCATCTGCATGTCACGCATTGGAGTGGCGTTTCGCGGCGCGATGAGGGCACGATGCCGGACGTTGTCGCAACAACGGGAACCACGCGGCCTGTGACATCTTGCAACACATTGGCGCGGCAGGTCGCCCGCGCGCGGCGCGACCTGCCGGCACGCTGCCTGCCGTGCGCTCAATGCCCGCCGTGTCCGCCGCCGCGCTTGACGGTCGCCACCGGCTCGCCGGGCGCCGCCGTCGCGCCCGCCGCGCGCGCCGGGGCGTCCAGCGGGCCGTTCCACTCGGTGGCCACCGTGCCCTTCGGATGGCGGTACCAGCCCGGATCGCGGTAGTCGCCGCGCGCCAGGCCCTCGCGCACCTTGAGCACGGTGAACATGCCGCCCATCTCGATCTCGCCGAACGGACCCTTGCCGTCCATCATCGGCAGCGTGTTTTCCGGCAGCGGCATCTTCATGCCGCCCATCGAGCCGCCCCGGTCGCCCATCACCATGTAGCCCGGCACCAGGTCGTTGATCTTCTTCGCCACGCCGCGGTGGTCGACGCCGATCAGGTTCGGCACCTGGTGGCCCATCGCGTTCATCGTGTGGTGCGATTTGTGGCAGTGGAACGCCCAGTCGCCCGGCGCGTCGGCGACGAACTCGATGGCGCGCATCTGGCCCACGCCGATGTCGACCGTGACTTCCGGCCAGCGCGCCGCCGGCGGGATCCAGCCGCCGTCGGTGCCGGTGACCTCGAAGCGGTGGCCGTGGATGTGGAAGGGGTGGTTGGTCATCGACAGGTTGCCGATCCGGATGCGCACGCGGTCGTCCTTGCGCACGACCATCGGGTCAGTGCCGGGGAAGGCGCGGCTGTTGATGGTCCACAGGTTGAAGTCGAGCATCGTGTTGACGTTGGGCGTGTAGCTGCCCGGCTCGATGTCGTAGGCGTTCAGCAGGAACACGAAGTCGCGGTCGACGGCGTGCTGGCGCGGGTTCTTCGGATGCGTCACCCAGAAACCCATCATGCCCATGCCGATCTGCGCCATCTCGTCGGCGTGCGGATGGTACATGAAGGTGCCGGCGTGGCGCGCCGTGAACTCGTAGACGAAGGTCTTGCCCGGCGCGATCGGCGGCTGGGTCAGGCCGGACACGCCGTCCATCCCGGCCGGCAGGATCTGGCCGTGCCAGTGGATGCTGGTGATCTCCGGCAGCTTGTTGGTGACGAACAGGCGCACCCGGTCGCCCTCGACCACCTCGATCGTGGGACCCGGGCTCTGGCCGTTGTAGCCCCACAGGTTGGCCTTCATGCCGGGCGCGATCTCGCGCACCACGGGTTCGGCCACCAGGTGGAATTCCTTGACGCCGTCGTTCATGCGCCAGGGCAGGCTCCAGCCGTTCAGCGTGACGACCGGATTGTACGGACGGCCGTTGGGCGGCGGCGGCGGCGGCATGGTGGCGGACGAGTCCCGTACCGGGGCTTCCGGCACGGCGGCCTGGCCGGCCTTGCCGACCATGGCGGCGCCCATGAACGAGGTGAAGGCGGCGGCGCCGCCGATGAAGTGTCTGCGCGAAGTCATTCTGCGTGTTCCTTGTGCTGGTTCCGGGGGACTTGCTGGCCGAGGGCGGCTTCGAGCTCGGCGTGGGCGGTCCAGAAGTCTTGTTGCGCCGCGATGGCGGCATTCACGGCGGCGGCTTGTTCGCGCGCATCCGCCAGCAGTTCGTGGGTGCTGGCCAGCATGCCGTTGTAGCGCAGCAGGACTTCGCGCGAGATCCGCTTGCGCAGCGGGATCACCGTGTCGCGGTAGTGCGTCGCCACGTCGTAGGCGGTGCGGTAGGCGAGATAGCGGTCGCGCGCCTCGCTGCGCGCCGTCACGGCCGCCTCGGCCAGGCGCTGCACGGCCTGCATGTAGATGGCCTCGGCGCGGGCGACGCGCGCGTCGCCCCAGTCGAACAGCGGCACTTCCAGCGACAGGGCGTAGCCGCGCGCCGACGGCGCGCCGGTTTCCGACTTGCCCGCGTAGCCCAGTTCGAGCGCGTTGACGAAACGCGTCGTGCGCGTGAGGCCCAGGCTGCGCGCCGTGGCCTGCGCGTCCGCCCGCGCCGCCTGCACGTCCAGGCGTCGTTCGAGCGCGATGCGTTCGACGTCGCGCAGTTCGGCCGGCGCCGCCGGCAGGTCGGGCAGGCGCTGCGGCAGCGTGAACTGGGTGTCCGCGCCCCACAGCCCGAGCAGGCGCGCGAGCTTTTCGCGCGCGGCCATGGCCTGGCGGTCGGCGCGCGCCAGGGCGGCGGCGGACTCCGCGTGGAAGACCTGCTCGCGCGCGCGGTCCAGTTGCGCGAGATTGCCGGCGCGGGTCATGCGACCGGCCAGTTCGGCGCCGGCTTCGGCGGCGGCATTCACCTGGCGCGCGTAGTCCAGGTCCTGGCGCGCGGCCACCGCGGCGATCCAGGCCAGGCGCACGGCGAGGGCATGGCGCTCGATCGCCGCGCCGACCTCGCGCCGCACGGCGTCGTAGCGGCGCGCCTCCAGGCGCGCGGCCAGCGGCATGGTCAAGAGGCCGGCCAGGTCGAACGTCAGGCTGCGCTCGATCTCGACGTCGCCCTGGCCCGACATCCGCTGGAAGCCGATGGCCGGGTTGTGCAGGCGCGCCGCCTGGGCCATGTCGGCCTGGGCGATGCCGACGTTCCAGTACGTGGCCTGCAGGGCCGGGCTGTTGACGAGGGCGATGCGCACCGCGGCGTCCATGTCGAGCGGGCGTTCCAGCTCGGTACGCACGGTGTCCGAGATGGCGCGCGCGGCGGCATCGTCGCGCGCCAGTTGCGGCCTGGCGCCGATGCGCGCGGCGGCGGTGTCGGCGACCGGGCCGAAGCCGCCGTCGGGCGCGACGGCGGTGCAGCCGGCCAGCAGGGCGAGGGCGGCCAGGGCAGCCAGCGGCTTGGCGGGTCGGCGCGTCATCGCCGGTCTCCGTGCTGGTGGGCGGCGTGGCCGGCGGCGGTCGCCGGGGCCGGCGCTCCGGCATCCATGGCGTGCCCGGCATGCGGATCGGCGGCGCCGGTCTGTGGCATCGGATGGCCGGCGTGGCCGTCCATCGACTTCATGGTCAACGTCATCGGGTTGTAGCCGGCGACGGCGCCGTTGCTGGCGCGCCAGTTGCGGTCCGGGCTCGCGGCGGATTGCGCCTCGGCGCGGTAGTCCAGCGCCGGGCGGTAGACGGTGTCGGGCGCGGGCGCCCGCGGATCGGCGGCTGCCTGCGCCCGGGCGGGCGGCGCGGCGGATGCCGCCAGCAGCGCGCAGGCGAGCGCGCACGCCGGGATGGTGGTCGTGTTCATGGTGTCCTCGTTCGACGAAACGTGAAGATGCCGCCGCCATGGTGGCGGCGGACCGTGCGGTATCAGGCGAGGATGGCGCGCGGCGGCCGTTCCGGCAGGGACGGATCGACGCTCGGCAGGTAGCCGGGACGGAAGGGGATCGAGACGAATTCGGGCCGGGCCAGCGCCAGCCGCGGCGGGGTGCCCGGGGCCATGGCGGCGCCGATGCAGCAAGAGGCGCAGGAACCGTTGCCGTGGCGGCCGTCGTGCCCGTCATGGATGGCGTGGCCATCGCCGTGGTGGCTGCCCGCCTGCGCCGTGGACGCGTTGCGGTGCCCGTCGTGCCCGTCGTGCCGCGCCGCGGCCAGCGCGTGCAGCATGGCGGCGTGGTCGTGCGCGCCGGCTGCCGGCGCCGCGAGCGGCGCGGTGACGGGCATGCACGACAGCATGCCTGCCGCGGCGACGCCCTGGAAGGGCAGCGCCAGCACCATGAGCCAGACGAGCAGGGAACGGAGAACGGCTTTCACGGGCTCATTCTAGCATGCGCGGTCGGCCTCGTCGCCCGCGGCCGGTTGCCCGGTCGCGGGCGCGGGCGCGTGTCACGGCTGGACCGGATACACCCCGGCGGTGGCGATGCAGACATTCATGCCGAGGACCGGCGTCTGGGTCGAGACCGGCTGCATCGTGAGGGCCCCCGTATTGGCGAGGGTGACGGTGCCGCCCGTCATGACGTTGACGGTCGCCGTCACGGCGGGCGTGCTGCCGGAACCCGCCACCGAGATCGTCGCCGGCAGGCTGGAGGTCGATCCGGGCTTGGTGGCCGTGTAGGGACCCAGCACCGTGGCGTTGCTCGTGGTCTTGACCGTCACGTTCGTGAGGTAGGCACGGCCGGAGGGCGGCGTCCCGCTGCCGACCACGTTCGTATTCGCCGGAAGGTAAGCGCTGACGTTGAGCATGCCGGCGGTGGCGGGGATCGGGATCTGTTGCGTCGACATGACAGCGCCGACGCCGACGCCGTGCGTGTGCGCGCGCAGCGGCGCCTGGTTGGCGTTCAGGCTGACCTGGTTCTGGCCGATTTGCTGTGCGTTGGCGATATTCACGAGCGTCGGGTTGGCGCCGGTGCCCGTGCCGACCACCGAGCGGCCCGACAGGTTGGGAAGAACGAAGTTGGTCTTGGCGTCGCCGCCGAACGTGACGCCGATGAGGGAGTACAGCATCTGGTAGGTATTGATGGACACGGTCGCGCCGTTGGCCGGAAGGTAGCCGCGCGGACACCAGTCGAAGGCGAAGGTGCAGATATCGCCGACGTACGGCTGGTCGTTGCAGGCGTGCGCCACGGCGGGAAGCGCGCTCAGCAGCGCCAGGGCGCAGCCGGCGGCGAAGCGGGAAGCATTGTGTTGATGGTTCATATCGTTTTCCCTTCGGAAATCGGTCGGGTGGCGGCGCCCACGGGCGTCGTCCCCGTTCTTGTCTCGAAAAACCCGCACGCGTGGTGCCGGTCGGATGGATTCACTGGACGAGCGGCCGCCCGCTCAGGGACGATTCGGGTAAACGCCCACGACGGCGATGCACATGGTGCTGCCCATGCCGGCGGACTGCGTCGAGATGGCTTGCAGCGCATTGCCCGCGGCTTGCGCGATGACGACCTTGGCGTCGGTCATGACCTGGACGCTCGCCGACGTGGCGACGGTCGGGGCCGTGCCGTCGACCTTCACCGTCAGCGGCAGCTTGCTGTTGGGCGCGTCCGGCGCGACGCCGCCGGTGTACGGACCCACCAGGGAGATCGTCGCGGGGCCGGACTTGGCGCTCATCGCGGTCATGTAGGCGTTGACGCCGGTGCCGCTGGGTGGCGTGGCGACTGCGCCCGCGGTCGACGTGCCGGCCGGGAGCTTGATGGACACGTTCAGCTGGTTCGCGGTAGCCGGAACGACGAGCGGGCCGGCGACCGGGGTGAGCGTGGCCGTGTGGGTGTGCACCGGGAGCGGCACTTGCGTCGAGTTCAGCATCAGCGTCTGCTGGCCAAGTTGTTGCGCAAAATTAACGGCAGTAATGTAGGTGGCTTGTGCGCTGACGCCGGCGCCGACGACCGAACGGCCGCGCAGGTCGGGAATCCCGAAGGTGGTCTGGCCGTCGCCCCCGAATTTCGTCGCGAGGAGCGAGTACAGCCCATTGAACTCGCGGATATTCAGGAGGCGCCCGTCCGCTTTCACGTAGCCGCGCGGGCACCAGTCGAATGCGTAGGTGCAGACGTTGCCGAGATAGGGTTCGGTATCGCATGCCTGCGCCACGACCGGGACGACGCCCAGCAGCGCCAGTGCGGCGCCGGCGGCCAGGCGGGAGAAACGTTTTGGATGGCTCATCGTGTTCTTTCTGAAAATGTGCTCGGAATGGACAAGGCCGTGCGCGCGGGGCGCGTGGCGGTCGCGGACAGCCGTCATGGACGGTTGGGGTACAGGCCCGTGACGGCGAGGCACGTGGTCATGCCGAGGCCCGGCGACTGGGTCGGCATCATGGAGGTCGGCGTCACGGTCCCGGTCGACGCGACCACGACCGTGGCGCCGGTCGGGATCGTGTTGGTGGATGCCAGGATCGGCGTACCGGCCGTGCCCCCGACGACGACGTCCGCCGGCAGGCTGGCCTGCGCCGAGCCGGCCGGTTCGGTAGCGGTGTACGGTCCCTGGACGGTCGCCGCGGCATTGCCGAGCGTGCCGCTGAGCGGGGTGAGAAAGACGTTGCCGGCCGGCGGCACGGCCGTGCCCGCCGCGGTGGAGACGGGCAGGTCCGCCCCGATGATCGACTGGCCCGTCGTGGCCGGGAACGAGACCTGGACCTGGCTGGTGGTCGGGGCGACCGTGGCGTCGTGGGTGTGCGCGACGAGCGGAATCTGGGCGGACGTCAGCGTCTGGGCCTGCTGGCCGACCTTTTGCGCGATGGCGACATTCTGGAGGCCGGTGCCCTGGCCGGTCCCGACGGTCATGCGGCCGCGCAGGTCCGGCGTCCCGAACGTGGTCGCGCCGTCGCCGCCATAGGTAAAGCCGACGAGGCCGAACAGGGCCGTGTATTCCCGGATGCTGAGGATCCTGCCGTCGGCGACCACGTAGCCTTGGGGGCACCAGCTCGTGGAGCGGACGCAGATTTCACCGATATACGGTTCCGAGCTGCATGCGTGCGCCAGTGTCGGCAGCGTACCCAGCAATGCCAGGGCGCCGGTGGCGGCAAAGCGGGACAAACGTTTTGGATGGCTCATGTTGTTTTCCTGAGGAAATATTCGAAAAGGCCGCCAGAGCTGGACCGGCGCATCGTCCATGGGCAGTGATTGCAACGATAACCGGCGTCATGTGTTGATATCTGACAAACATTATCCTAGCAGAAATATCTTTGTGGAAATTAATTTTTTTATTAAGAGTCGGTGCGGCGCCACAACCGGCAATGGCGGAGCGCGCCCTTCCCGCCGCATGCGCTACTCGAATACGGGATAGCTGCCGCCGACGGCAATGCAGACGATCATCCCGAGTCCTGGTGACCGTGTCGGCACGGGTGCGGGCCCTGCTGCGGCTGCGGCTGCGGCTGCGGTCGCGGCGGGTGCGCCGACGGCGACGGTGCCGCCGGCCAGCGTGGTGACGGTCGTGGTGAAGGCTTCCGTGGGGCCGCCGCCGCTGATCGTGCCCCGTCCCGACAGCGAGGCTTTCGGGGCCGGCGCGGCGACGGCGTAGGGGCCCTTGATGGCGATGGGGTTCGAACCGACCTTGCCGCCGACTGGAGCGAGATAGGCCGCGCCGGCGGGCGGCTTGCCCGTGCCGCCGGCGTTCGTCCTGGCGATGGGCAGCGCCACGCTTAACGCCAGCGTGTCCTGGGCGGCGGGAATGTCGACGCGGGCCTGGCCGGTCGGGGTGAACGTGGCCTTGTGCGTGTGCGCCGTCAGCGGCACCTGTGCCGCGCTCAGCTGGACCTGCGCCTGGCCCACCTGCCGCGCGAGGCCGACGGGGTCGGGGACGTCCGGGTCCATGCTCTGGCCCACGCCGACCACGGACCGGCCGCGCAGGTCGGGAAGCGCGATGGTGCCCTCCGGGGACGAGGGGCTGAAGGTACCGCCGTACATGGTCCCGATGAGAGAGAAAATGGCTTGGTTCTGGTACACATTCAGCTGCCTGCCGTCGGCCGGCACGTAATACTCGGGACAAAAGCCGATGGCGGATATGCAGATCTCGCCGATGAGCGGCTCGATGCCGCAGGCTTGCGCCATGGTCGGGAAGGCGCTTGCCATGGCCAGGGCGCAGGCGAGACGATACGGGCGTCGTGAAGGATGCATGGAATGCCTTGTAGGATGGACGGAGCGCTGCCACTGCCGCCAGGCCGGTGGCGAGGGGCGGCGCCGTGCCGTCAGTCGGGGTAAGTCGGGAAACCCGCGTCGGTGACGGCGATACAGGTCGTCACGCCGAGCGACGGTGTCTGCGTCCGGACCGGTGCCGAGGGCGCCTTGCCGTCCGATGCGGCGACGGCGACGGTGCCGCCGGTGGCGATGCCGGTGGCCACGGTGGCGGCCGTCCTGGGGGCGCTGCCGCTCGCCGTGAGCTGGGCTTGCAGTGTGCTGGGCGCCGGCGTGGGCGGCGCGACGGTGGTGTACGGCCCGGTGAGGGTGGCGCCCGTCAGGCTCATGCCGGCCAGGTAGACCGTGTCGGACGCCGGCGAGGCATCGGCGTTGTCCGCCGTGCCGCCAACCGGCACTGCCAGCTCGACGGCGAGGTTGCCCGCGACGGCAGGCAGCGTGATGTCGCCCGGTCCGGTGGACGCCACGAATGTCGCGTCGTGCGTGTGCGCCGGTATCGGCAACTGCCCGGGATCGAGCGTCAGCGCCTGCTGGCCCAGTTGCTGGCCAATGGCGACGTTCTGGAGGCCGCCACCCTGGCCCTGGCCGATGACGGCGCGGCCGCGCAGGTCGGGAAGCGCGAACTGGGTACTGCCGTCGCCGCCGAAATTGAAGCCGATGCGGGCAAAGAGCGGCCTGTACTGCGCGACCGGCAGCAGCCGGCCGTCGGCCGGCATGTAGTTCGGCGGACAGAACCGCAACGCGACCATGCAAACGTCGCCGAGGTAGGGATCCGAACTGCAGGCTTGCGCGGCTGCCGGAAAGAGGGCCGCCAGCGCCAGGGCGCAGCAGGCTGCGGGGCGGGACAGGCGTTCTGGACGGATCATGTTGCTTGCTCCTGGAGCTTGGCCGGGATGCCGGTCATTGGGTATCGGTGACGATTTGCGAGGGGGCGTCGTGCGTCGGATAGATGCCCGTTTCGGCCACGCATATCACCATGCCCAGGCCCGGTGCCTGCGTCGACAATGGTTGCGCGGCGGCGGCGGTCGCGGAGGCGGCGAGGGTGACCGTGCCGCCCGTCACGGTATCGACCGTGGTGGAGACGGCCGGCGTACCGGACGTGCCGCTCGTCGTGATGTCCACCGGTACGCTGCTGGCGGCCGGCGTGCCCGGCTGGACGGCGGTGTACGGTCCCGACAGCGTGGCCTGGGTAGGCCCGACCTTGGCGGAGAATCCGCTGAGGTAGACGGGGCCGGTGGGCAGCGCCGTGGCCTTGGTGCTGTCCGGCGACACCGGCAATCCCCCGTCGAGCTTCAGGTCGCCCGCGGAAGCCGGGACCTTGACCTCTACCTGCTTGGTGGTCGGGGCGAAGGTGGCGGCATGCGTGTGCGCCTGCAGCGGCGCCTGGTTGCTGTCCAGTGCCAGCTTCTGGCGGCCGAACGCCTGTCCGGGGAGGACCGGCTGCAGCCCGGCGCCGGCGCCGGTGCCGACCATCGTGCGGGCGCGCAGGTCGGGAAGCGCGAAGGTGGTCTTGCCGTCGCCGCCGAAGATATTGCCGATGAGCGCGCCCAGCACCGGATGCTGCGCGATGGTAAGGACGGCACCGTTGGCTTCGAGGTAGCCGACCGGGCATTTGCGGAACGGAAAGGTGCAGATGCTGCCGCTGTACGGCGCGGATCCGCAGGCCTGCGCCGTGGCCGGCAGCAGGGCGCACAGCGTCGCCAGGCAGGCGGCGGCGAGGCGGGATGGGGATGGTGGAAGCGTCACGGTTGTGTGTCTTGTCGTGAAATGGAATGCGTCGACGCCGCGCGATCGCCGGAGGGTCAAGGAAATTGCGGCATCAGTCCGATCCTCGCGATGCACATCAACATCCCTAGCGCCGGCGCCTGCGTCGGCACGGCGTCCTGCAGCAGCGGGACAGGGCCGGAGACGGCGATGGCGCCGCCATCCATCAGCGTGATGGTCGCCCGCGTCGCGGCCGTCGGCGCGGCGCCGCTGACCGTGACCCGTCCCGGCAGGCTGCCGCGTGCCGGCTCGGCGGGCGGTGCGCCGGCGGGCGGCGCGGGCGGCTCCGGCGGCAGCGCGGCGACGTACGGTCCGGTCAGAGACATGTCCTTGCCGCCACCCGCCTTGCCGCTGAGCGGGGCAAGGTAGGCGTCGCCCGCCGGTGGCGTGGGGGTGCCGTCCGTCGCCGTGCCGAGGGGCAGCGCGGCGTCGATGCGCAGGTCGCCCGGGGTGGCGGCGACGACGAGCTGGCGCTGGCCGCTGATGGGGGCGAAGGCGGCGGCGTGCGTGTGGGCGGTCAGCGGCACTTGCGCCTCGGTGAGCTTGAGCTCCTGCTGGCCCAGCTTCTGCCCGATCGCGACGGGAGACGGGACGCCGGGACCTTTGCCCTGGCCGGCGCCCACCACGGAGCGCCCGCGCAGGTCGGGCAGGGCGAAGGTCGTCTTGCCGTCGCCGCCGTACACCGTGCCGATGAGCTCGTACAAGGCCTGGTTCTGCTTGATCGTCATGAGCCTGCCGTCGGCCGGCAGATAGCCGGCCGGGCAATAATGGGAATGCGCGATCGCACACACTTCGCCGATATACGGTTCGATGCTGCAGGCATGCGCCGACGCCGGGAGGATGGCCGACAGCGCCAGGAGGCAACCGGCGGCGACATGGGAAATGCGTTCCGGACGGTACATGTCCTACTCCTTGTCCAGCGACTGGTTCACCCTGGTCGGATCGCTGGGGAACTGGCCCTTGACGGCGATGCACATCAACATCGCGAGCGCCGGGCCTTGTGTCGCGACGGGCGCGGATGCCGCCTTGCCCTCCGTATAGCCGACGTCGATGGTGCCGCCGGTCACCGTATCGACATTGACCATGCTGGCGGTCCTGGCCGCCGCGCCGCTCACCGTGACGCGCGCCGGCAGGGTGCCGCGCGGTGCCGCGGGCGGTGCGACGGGCGTGTACAGCCCGGTGGCGCTGCCGCCCGAGACGCCGACGGCGGCCAGGTAGGCGTCGCCGGGGCGCGGCGCGGCGGTGGCGCCGGCCGTCGTCCTTGACACCGGAAGCGCCATGCCGACCTTCAGCCCGCCGCCGACCGCCGCCACGTTGACGTCGCGCTTGGCGCCGGTCATGGCGAAGACGGCGTCGTGCGTGTGCGCCGGCACCGGCAACTGCCTGGTGGACAGCGTCACGCCCGGCTGGCCCAGGCGCTGTCCCGCCTCGACGGGTGCGAAGCCGGCGTCCTGCGCCTGGCCGGCGCCGACGATCACGCGGCCGCGCAGGTCGGGCAGCGCGAAGGTGTCCGGCACGGTGCCGCCATATACGGTGCCGATGAGCGAGAAGAGGTCGGTGTGCTCGCTGATCTTGAGAAGCCGGCCGTCGGCCGGCAGGAAGCCCGGCGGGCAAAATATCGTCACGGTCATGCAGATGTCGCCGATCAGGGTCTGGGCACTGCAGGCATGCGCCGGGACGGGGCCGGCGCCCGCCAGCGCCAGGAGGAAGCCGGCGACCAGGCGCACGTTACTGCGCATCGGGAGTGATATATTGTTCATCGCTTTCCAAGGCAGGATAGAGACCGTAAGCCGCGATGCAGACGACCAGGCCCAGGCCAGGCGATTGCGTCGACACGGGTTGCGCGGGACGCGCGCCCGACGCGCGCACCGTGACCGTGCCGCCGGTTGGCACGTCGAGCTGCGCGGTGACGGCGGGCGTCGCGGCCGCGCCGTCCAGCGTGAGGTCCGCAGGCAGCTTGCTGGCGGCAGGCGTCGCCGGCGCGGCGGTGGTATACGGTCCCGAGAGACTGGCCGTGGACGGGCCGACCTTGGCGCCGATCTCGGTGAGGTAGGACTTGCCGGCGGGCGCCGCCGCGGCGGTCTTGGGCTTGTCCGCCGAGATCGGCAGCGCGGCGTCGATGCGCAGGTCGCCCGCGGCGGCCGGGATGTCGACCGTCACCTGCTTGTCGTGCGGACTGAAATCGGCCTTGTGCTTATGCGCGCGCAGCGGGGCCTGGGCGCTGTCCAGCACCAGTGTCTGCTGGCCCGGCGTTTGCCCGCGCGCCATCGGCGGCAGCCCGGCGCCCGTTCCCATGCCCACGACCATGCGGCCGCGCAGGTCCGGGACCCCGAACGTACTGATACCGTCGCCGCCGAACGTGTGGCTGGTGATTGCGTAGAGTGCTTGGTATTGTTTGATGGAAAGAATTGCACCGTCGGCCGGGACAAAATTCGCCGGGCAGCGCGAATACGGGAATGTGCAGATGCTGCCGATGTAGGCTTCGCTGTCGCAGGCCTGCGCCATGGCCGGGAGGGTACTCAGCAATGCCAGGGCGGCGCGGATGCCGCGCCGCAGGCGTGTCGGATTGCTCATGGGTATCCTGCCGGCTGGCGTCGGCAGCGTGTTGTCATGACATCTAGCTATGTTAGCAAATGTTGCAAGCTAGAACTATATATTTTTTCGAAGCCGGTTCAGCCGAGCGCCGACCTGAGCGCCCCCGACTCGAAGTACACGTGCCGGATCGACGGATACGCCGCCGCCACCGCCCGTTCCAGCCGGTCGATGGCCGCCTCCACCTCGCCGATGCGCATCTCGCGGCGGAAGCGCACGGCCGCCGTCAGCAGCACCTCGTCCGGCCCCAGCTGCATGGTCAGCACGCGCGCCACGTCGAGGATGTCGGGATCGTCCTCGAAGATCTTGCGCAGGCGCGCCGTGGCGTCGGTGCCGATGCTCTCGCCCACCAGCAGGCCGCCGGTCTCGCGCGCCAGCGTGAAGGCGGCGCCCACCAGCAGCAGGCCCACCAGCACCGAGGCGGCGGGGTCGAAGTAGGGGTTGTCGAACAGCTGGCCCAGGAAGATGCCCAGGCCGGCGATGGCCAGGCCGATCAGCGCCGCCGAGTCCTCGATGAACACGGTGAACACGGAGGCGTCCTTGCTGGCGCGCATGGTTTGCCACAGCGACGTGCCCGGCTTGCGCCGGCGGTTCAGCGCCTTGCGCGAGACGTTCCAGCTATAGCCCTCGAACAGCACCGAGACGGCCAGCACGACGTAGTTCCACAGCGGGTCCTGCAAGGGTTCGGGATGGCGCAGCGCGACGATGCCGTGGTGGATCGACAGGCCGCCGCCCAGCGCGAACACGGACATGGCGACGATCAGCGCCCAGAAGTACAGCGCCTTGCCGTAGCCGAAGGGATGGCGCTTGTCGGGCGGCCTGGCCGCCGCGCGCTCGCCGACCAGCAGCAGCAGCTCGTTGCCGGTGTCCACCGCCGAGTGGATGCCCTCGGCCAGCATGGCCGCGCTGCCGGTGATGGCGGCCACGACGAACTTGGCGGCGGCGATGCCGAGATTCGCGATGATGGCCGCGTAGATGACCTTTTTGGATCCTTCCGTCTTCGGTTGCGCGTCCCGATGCGCTATGCTGTCGCTCATGTATTGATTGGTCCTCGATGCCTTGGCCCCAGTGTAGCCAAAAGCGCAAGACTGCCGTGCACGGCTGGCGACGGCTGGCGACGGCGGGCAAGGGCGGGACCATCGGAGAGTCCATGAGCGTTCGTAACCTTCGACAACTGTTCGCCCCCAGGTCGGTGGCGCTGGTCGGCGCCTCGCAGCGTCCCGGTAGCGTCGGCGCCACGGTGCTGCACAACCTGCGCGCCGGCGGCTTCAAGGGCACGCTGTATCCGGTCAACCCCAAGTACGACGAGCTCGACGGCCTGCGGGTCTGGCACGACGTCGCCGACCTGCCGCAGGCGCCGGAACTGGCCGTCATCTGCACGCCGCCGGCGACCATTCCCGGCATCGTGCGCACGCTGGGCGAACTGGGCACGCGCGCGGCGATCGTCATGAGCAGCGGCCTGGCCACGGCGCGCGACCTGCGCGGGCGCAGCCTGAAGCAGGCGATGCTGGATGCCGCCAATCCCTACCTGCTGCGCATCCTGGGGCCGAACAGTTCCGGCCTGCTGGCGCCCGGCATCGGCCTGAACGCCAGCATCGCCGCCAGCACCCAGGCGGGAAGGATCGCCTTCGTGTCCGAGTCCGGGGCGCTGATGGGCGGGGTGCTCGACTGGGCGCGCATGCGCGGCATCGGCTTTTCCAGCTTCGTCTCGCTGGGCGAATCGTCCGACGTCGACTTCGGCGACGTGCTCGACTACCTGGCCAGCGACCCGGGCACCAGCGCGATCATGCTGCACGTGGAAACCATCCGCTACGCGCGCAAGTTCATGTCGGCGGCGCGCGCGGCCGCCCGCAGCAAGCCCACGCTGATCCTCAAGGCCGGCCGTTCGCTGGAGGGCGCCGCGGTCGGCGCCTGCCTGTCCGGCGTGCTGGCGAAACCGGACGACGTCTACGACGCGGCCATCCGCCGCGCGGGCATGCTGCGCGTGTACACCACCGAGCAGCTGTTCGCGGCGGTGGAAACGCTGGCGCGCGCCAAGCCCCTGTACGGCGAGCGGCTGGCGATCCTGTGCAACGGCGCCGGCCCGGTGGTGCTGGCGAACGACGCGCTGCAGTACGGCGGCGGCCAGGCCGCCGTGCCGGGCGACGAGACCGTGGCGACGTTGCGCGACCTGGTGCCCGAATGGCGCGGCAGCGGTCCGCTGAACCTGCGCGGCGATGCGCCGCCGGAACGCTACCGCGACGTGGTCGACGTGCTGCTGCGCGATGCGGGGGTCGATGCCGTGCTGGTGATCCACGCGCCGAACGCGGTGGTCGATCCGGCCGACGTGGCGCGCGCGGTGGCGCCGCTGGCGAAGGGCTCGTCGCGCAACGTGCTGGCCTGCTGGCTGGGGGGCCAGTCGGTGGTCGAGGCGAGGACGATCGCCTCGGAGGCCGGCATGCCCTCGTACCGCACGCCCGAGGACGCCGTCAACGGCTTCCTCCAGATCGTCAACTACCGCCATGCGCAGCAACTGCTGATGGAAGTGCCGGCCTCGGTCGGCGACGGCGAGCCGGACCGCGAACGCGCGCGCGCGCTGGTGCGCGCGGCGCTGGGCAAGGGCGACTACCTGCTGGCGGACCCCGACACCAAGGCGATCCTGGCCGCCTACGGCATCCCCGTGGTGCCCACGCGCGCCGCCGCCACGCCGCCGGACGCCGTGCGCGCGGCCGGCGACATCGGCTATCCGGTGGCGGTCAAGATCCTGTCGCCGGACGTGGCGCAAAAGAGCGACGTGGGCGGCGTCACGCTCGACCTGGACACGCCGGAAGCCGTGCAGTCGGCCGCCGAGCGCATGGCGCGGCGCCTGGCCGAGCTCAAGCCGGACGCGCGCCTGGACGGCTTCATCGTGCAGGCGATGGCGCGCAATCCCGGCGCCCACGAACTGATCGCAGGCGTCGCCACCAATCCGGTGTTCGGGCCGGTGATCCTGTTCGGCCAGGGCGGCCTGGCGGTGGAGGTGGCCGCCGACCACGCGGTGGCGCTGCCGCCGCTGAACACGGTGCTGGCGCGCGACCTGGTCGGGCGCACGCGGGTGGCGCGCCAGCTCAAGGGCTACCGCAACCATCCCGAGGCCGACCTCGACGCGGTGGCGGCGGTGCTGGTGCAGGTGGCGCAGCTGGTGGCGGACGTGCCGGAGATCGTCGAGCTGGACATCAACCCGCTGCTGGCCGACAGCCGCGGCGCCATCGTGCTCGACGCGCGCATGCGCATCGCCATGGCCGACCGTTCCGGCAGCACGCTCGACCGCCTGGCGATCCGCCCCTATCCGGCCGAGCTGGAAGAGCTGGTGCCGTGGCAGGGCGGGCAACTGCTGCTGCGCCCGATCCGGCCGGAGGACGGCCAGGCCCACGTCGCCTTCTTCAACGCGCTCACGCCGGACGACGTGCGCTATCGCATGTTCGTGCGCGTGCGCGAGCTGCAGCCGGCCCAGCTGGCGCGCTTCACGCAGATCGACTACGACCGCGAGATGGCCTTCATCGCCACCCGCGCCGGTCCCGACGGCCATCCGGAAACGCTGGGCGTGGGCCGCGTGGTCGCCGATCCGGACAATATGAGCGCCGAGTTCGCGGTGACGGTGCGCTCCGACCTGAAGGGCAAGGGCCTGGGCATCATGTTGATGAACAAGCTGATCGCCTACTGCCGCGCGCGCGGCACGCGCGAGATCGTGGGCGAGGCGCTGCCGCAGAATTCGCCGGTGCTCGGGCTGGTGCGCAAGCTCGGCTTCACCGTCGGGCCGCTCGACGAGGAAGAGGGCGTGCGCAAGTTCTGGTTGCCGCTGCGCTGAGCGCCAACCGGGCGCGCCGGGACCAATGACCGCCAAACCCGCATTCGTTCCCGGATCGGGGCCGTCGGTCGCAAGCCGCTGGGATTCGCCGGCGGCGCTTGCCATCATCCTCCCATCGACACACGGATGGGAGTCCAATGAAGCAAGCACATGACTCGACGATGGCCCGCCGCGCGGCGGCGTGGGGACTGGCCGCCGGCCTGCTGGCCGGTTGCGGCGGCGGCGCGGATGACGAGGCGCAGGCCGATCCGGCGCTGGCGGCGGCCTACGCCGACACGCTGTCCTACTGCGGCGCCACCGAACCGACCGGCGGCGCGGCCGAGGAAGGCGGCTATGCGCAGAGCTGGCCGTCCTACTATGGCAATCCGAGCTACGACACCAGCGTGGTGGTGTCGCCGCGCGGCGCCGAGCCGCTCGATCCGATCGCCCTCAGGATCCAGGCGCACGACTACCGCGGCGTGTCGGGACCGATCATCGGCCCCGGCGCGTTCGACCTGGCGTGGAAGATGGGCGTGGTGCTCGGCGCGCGGCTGCCGGCGCGGGCCGCCGCCTGCGTGGTCAGCCTCGGCAAGCTGGTGCCCGCCACCACGATCCTGCCCGGGATGACGCAGCCGGTCGGACAGATGCTGGACTGGCGCAGCAAGTGGGAAGCGCGCGTGGACATGCGGGGATTGCCGGGCGCGGTCATCGACGGCTTCGAGTTCGTCTCGACCTTCGGCCAGGCCGGCGGCCTGGTCGCCTTCATCGAACCGAAGGCGCGCCTGGCGGCCAGCCAGGGCGCCAGCATCTGCCGCCGCGCCGCGGCGGCGGGCGGCTGGGATTGCGTCGCCGCCAGCGCGGCCGGCAGCGCCGACGGCGCCTACTGGACCTTCACGCGCAGCGGCGTCCAGGCCGGCATCTACGTGCTGGTGGCGCCGGCTACCTGACTCAGTGGACCTGGCCGCGCAGGAAGTCGGCCAGTTCCGGCGTCGCCGCCACCTTCAGCGCGGTGACGCCCTGCTTGTCGGCGCCGGTCACGGTGACGCTGCCGGCGCGCAGGAACAGTTCGCAGGCGAGCCTGTCGCCGCGCCGCGCCGCCTCGACGAACTGGTCCTGGCTGTAGTAGGTCAGGCCCATCGCACTGAGGTCCTTGCGCGCCTGCAGCGCCGGGCTGGCCTGGCCGTCCACCGGCGCCGGCTGCGGGCGCTGCTGGCCCACCATGGCGGCGAGCCTGGCCTGGACCGCGGCCAGTTCCGGCGGCAGGCTGGCGCCGGCCGCGGGCGCTGCCGCCATCGGCGCCGCAATGGGCGGCGCGGCCGGCGCGGGCGCGGCGCGGTCGGCGGCGAGCGTGCGGCCCGCCCGCGCCGGCTGCAGTTCGACCAGCGCCACGTCCGGCGCCAGCGCCTTCAGGCGCGTCTCGACGTCGTCGACGGTCTCGCCGATGAAGCGGCTGGAGTCGCCGATGCCGACCGCGTTGGTGATGGCGCGGCCGAACATGGCGCCCAGCACGTTGACGTCGGCGCCGCCGGACTTCTGCACGAACAGAGCGTAGACGTTGACGCGGTAGCCATCGCGGTAGGGGAACACGCAGCCCTGCAGCACCGAGGCTTCGCCGTACCTGGCCAGCGTGCCGTCCGAGGACGTGACGATGGCGGCCGCCTGGGGGCAGTCCGGCGCGCTGACGATGCTGCCGCGCAGCGACTCCTGGTGGAAGCCCATGCGCGGCGCGTAGGCCGGCAGCGGATACGGCGCCATCTGCTGCATCACCTTGATGCCGTCGTAGTGCTTGCGGAACGCGGCGGCGACGGCTTCCTGGATGCCTTCCAGGCTGGTGCCGGCGGGACGCACGTCGAACACGGCGAACGTGGTCTTGGTATTCGTCGAGCTGCGGACGATGTCGTTGAGCGCATCCTGGGCGCACGCGGTGGAACTCACGGCGGACAGCAGGGCGGAGGCGAACAACGGGGCGATTGGTTTCATGCGTTTCCTCTTGGCGTTCTTGTGCGGATCGTCCGGCCGGGGGACGTGCCCCGGCCGGCGATGCGCCGATCATGCCAAGCGGCGCCGCCCGGCGAAAGCGGACTGCGACGAAGCCGGTCGCGCGGCCGACGAATGCCGGCTTCGGGGGAATGGAGGCCGGCGCGCCGTCAGGGCGCGCGCGTCTCCCAGGGCGCGTCGGTGAGCGTGCGCAGGAAGGCGACGATGGCGTCGATCTCGGCGTCGTCCAGCGCCGGCTGCATGCCCTTGCGGCGGTTGTAGGGCAGCGTTGCGGCGTTGACGTTGCCGCGGTAGGCCTTCGGGACGTCGTCGAACAGGACGCCGTCCTTGTACCAGCGTTCCGGCTCGATGCCGCGCGTGGCGTAGAAGGCGACGGCGTCGCGCAGCGTGGAGAACGCGCCGTTGTGCATGAATCGTTCGCGCACGGCGACGTTGCGCAGGCCGGGCGTGCGGAAGTAGCCGCACCACTGCGCGCGCTCCGGCCAGGTTGCCGCGGCGGCGGTGGCGCACAGTCCCGTGTCGAAATAGGCGGGGTCGCGCGTGGCGGGGATCGCGCGGTTGCGCGGCACGCCGATGGCGTCGTAGCCGAAGTCGGTGAACAGCGAGCGCGCCGGGTTGCTCGACGTCTCGTTGAACTTGTGGCAGCTGGCGCAGTTGCCCTTGTCCGGATTCTTGAACAGCTTCAGGCCGCGCAGTTCCAGCGCCGTCAGTGGCGCCTTGCCCTGCACCCAGGCGTCGTAGCGCGACGAGAACGGCGCCATCTCGCGGCTTTGCAAGAAGCTTTCCATGGCCTTGCCGAGGGCCGCGAGGGCGCCGGCCGTCGTGTCGAGCGCGCGCGCGCCGAACTCGCGCCGCAGGCCGTCCGCGTACGGCGCCGCGCGCAGCTTGCGCGCCACGTCGGCGAGGCTGCGGTTGTGCATCTCCAGCGGGTTCATGAGCGGATGGCGCACCAGGTCTGGCACGTCGTCGGCGCGGCCGTCGGCGAACAGGCCGCCGAACGGCGTGGCGGCCAGGGCGTCGTCGTCCTGGTAGAAGAACAGGCGCGGGACGTAGGCCACGTACAGCGCCGACGGCGTGTTGCGCAGTCCGACCAGGTCGGCCCTGGCGCCCAGCGGCACGCCCAGGCGCGAGCCGTGGTTGCCGGAGAAGGCCCGGCGCGGATCGTGGCAGCTGGCGCAGCTGGTGCCGGCCGGCTCGGACAGGCGCGGATCGAAGAACGCCTGGCGTCCCAGCGCGGCGCGCGCCGGGGATGGCGCGAACGGCCCCGCGACGGCCGGCATCGCCGCCAGTTGCGGGGTCGCGCCGATGCGCTGGACGTCCGCGGCGGCGCAGGCGGCCGCCACCGCCACCGATGCCAGCAAGCCGGCGCAGAAGCGCTTAGCCTGCAAGGAAACCCACCTTGTCGCAGGAGATCTTGTTGAGCGACTGGGTGCAGGTCGCCATCGGCTTGCCGGCCCTGGTGTAGGCCTTGAAGGTCCAGCTGGTGCCGCTGCGCTCCATCACCATGAAGCCGAAGGTCACGCTGTGGGTGATCCGGTCGAGGGTGACGCCGGGCGCCGGCGCCACGCCGGCCGGGAACGGGTCGGGCAGGGCGACGTCGAGGTTGTCGCCGCCGTTGCCGCTGACGAAGGTCGCCGGGTGGTTCGAGCTGAAATTGATGGCCTGGAAGTCGTGCACGTGGCCGTGCAGCGCCAGCGCGATGCCCGCCGGGTAGTAGGCGGTCGGGTTCACCTGCGCCGCCACCGACAGCAGCGCCGCATTGCCGCCCGCGGGCGCGCCGCCGGCGATCGGGGCATAGCCCAGGATCGGGTGGTGGTTGACGAACAGGCTCGTCGTCTTCGGCTTCGCGGCCAGCGTGGCCACGGTCCTGAAATCCTTCTGGTAGGCCAGGAATTGCGGATCGGTGGCCGCCAGCGCGGCCTTGCCGGTGCGCGCCGAATCGAACACGATCACCTGGGTGTCGCCGCCCAGCGGGACGGCATACGGCGTCGTGTAGTTGGCGGTGCCGTCGTTGGCCGGGTCGTCGCAGCTGCGCGCGGCACTGTAGGGCTGGGTGTCGAGCAGGCGGAACCAGCCCTGGCCGGCGCGCGCGCACTCCTCGTGGTTGCCGCGCACGACGATCCAGGGCGCGGCGGCCAGCAGCGGCGCGGCCGGCTTGAACAGGTCGGCCTCCCAGGTATCCCAGCCATAGCCCCACGGGCTGTCCTTGCAGCCGGCGATGTCGGCCGGGCACGCGTTCTCGCGGTAGTGGTAGTCGCCGATGTGCAGCACCAGGTCCGGCTTCATCGCGGCGGCGGTGGCGGCGATCTGCGCCAGCGGCCACATCTCGCCGTCGTTGCAGGACTGGAAGGCGTTGTCGGCCTTCTTCAGGCGGCAGCCGGTATCGGCCAGCACCAGCACGCGCTGCGGCTCGGCCTTCGGCAGCGGCAGCGCCTTGTCGCCGACGCGGGCGTCCTTGGCGCCGGCCGGCAGCGTCGCTTCGCAGGTGGCCAGCGGGAAGGCCGACGGCTTCGAGTCGGCCGGGCTGCTCGCGGTGGTGCGCAGGGCGGCGGTGCCGGCGGCGGCGCGCAGCGTCATGCGGGTGGCGTTGCCGTCGACGTTGACGTAGGGGCAGCTGTCGTAGTCGGTGGCCACGCGCGCGATCGGCTTGCCGCCGTCGCCGACGACGACCCAGGCGTACTTCAGGTGCTCGTTCCTGGACGCTTCGTCCATGGTGGAGCCGCAGCCGGCGAGCAGCGCGGCCATGGCGGCGACTGCCGGCGCGAGGGCGGGGACGCCGCGCAGGTGGGGGACTGGCTTGGTCATTGGTGCTCCTTGTTATTGTAAAAACGCAACAATATAGGGCGTCGATATGACCCTCGTGTGACACCCGCCCATCCCGGTACGGCAGCCGTCGGCGCGCGCGGCGATCCCGGACGCCGGAGACGACATGGACAGGTCGCGCCCGTCGCGGCGTATCGCGTTCTTCCAGTTCCCCCGGATGCACATGGCCTTGGAATACATCGTCCCGGATCCGGATGAGTTGTTTTCAATAAATAGTTGAAGTGCAGCGGTAACGCGTTGTCGTAATCGCCACAAAACCGTTACAGTGACACCTCGATATCACTGCGACGAACGGCATGCGCGACCCTCATCATTCATCCCGGCTGCCCGGCCTCCTGCTCGCGACCGACTTCGGCCCGCGCTGCGACCGCGCGCTCGAGCGCACCAGGCAGTTGGCCGCCGAATTCGGCGCGCCGGTCGAGGTGCTGACGGTGCACGAGCCGGCGCGCGCGCCGGACGACGTGCTGCCCTGGCTCGACGGCGACGATGCCGCCGGCGCGGCGCGCGCGGAAGGCGCCGCCCGCGCCGAGGTGGCGCGCGAGTTCGCCGATGCCGGCCTGCAGGCGCAGCCGCGCTTCGCCGGCGGCCCGGTCGACGCGGCGATCCTGCAGGCGGCCGCCGCGCTGCCCGGCTGGCTGGTGGTGACCGGCGCCCCGCGCGGCGAGACGCTGGTGGGCGCGCTGCTCGGCTCGACCGTCGAGCGGGTGGCGCACGGCCTGGCGCAGCCGCTGCTGGTGGTGCGCCGGCGCGTGCGCGCGCCGTACCGCGCCGTGCTGGTGGCCGTCGACGGGGGCACGGCCGCGCGCCGCGCGCTGCGCCTGGCGGCGCGCCTGTTCCCGGACCGGCGCCTGGTCGCCTTCCACGTGCGCGACGGCATGGAGCCGCTGGCTGACGAGGTGGCGATGGAGGCCGAGCTGGAGCGCTTCGTCGACGCCTGCGGGCTGTCCCCGCAGGCGCGCGCCGGCGTCGCGCTCGCGGTGGGCGAGGGCGGGCCGGAGGCGGCGCTGGCGCGCTACGTGCGCGCCAACGCCATCGACCTGGCCGTGCTCGGCGTGCGTGAGGAGCCGGCGCTGCGCCGCCTGCTGGTGGGCAGCCGCAGCGGCCACCTGCTGCAGGACGCCGCCTGCGATACCCTGCTGGTGCCGGCCGCGATGCCGGACGGAGCCGCCGGTGACGGCGCCTGAACCGCCGGGCCGCCGGCCCGGCCGAAGTCGGAGGTAGGCCGATGTTGCCGCTGCAGCCGCTGCCCCTGCTGGTCCTGATTCCCTTCGTCGCCGCGTTCGTCGCCGCCGCGATGCCGGCCGGATCGCGTACCCGCCCCGCGCTGGTCGCGGGCGTGGCCACGCTGGCGTCGCTGGTGCTGGCTGCCGTCCAGTTCGGCCGCATCGAGCGCGGCGAGGTGCTGCGCGCCTATTTCACCTGGGTGCCCGAGTTCGGCCTGGACCTGGCCTGGCGCATGGACGGCCTGGCCTGGCTGTTCTCGATCATGGTGCTGGGCATCGGCCTGCTGGTGACGGTCTATGCGCGCTACTACATGTCGCGGCGCGACCCGGTGGCGCGCTTCTTCGCCTACATGCTGGCCTTCATGGGCTCGATGCTGGGCGTGGTCCTGTCGGGCAACCTGATCCAGCTGGTGGTGTTCTGGGAGCTGACCAGCCTGACCTCGTTCCTGCTGATCGGCTACTGGTCCGAGCGCAACGACGCCCGCCGCGGCGCGCGCATGGCCTTCACCGTCACCACCATGGGCGGCCTGTGCCTGCTGGCCGGGATGCTGATCCTGGGGCACATCGCCGGCAGCTACAAACTCGACGCGGTGCTGGCGGCGGGCGAGCGCATCCGCGCCCACGCGCTATACCTGCCGGCGCTGGTGCTGATCGCGCTGGGGGCGCTGACCAAGAGCGCGCAATTCCCGTTCCACTTCTGGCTGCCGCACGCGATGGCGGCGCCCACGCCGGTCTCGGCCTACCTGCACTCGGCCACGATGGTCAAGGCCGGCGTGTTCCTGCTCATGCGCCTGTGGCCGGTGCTGTCCGGCAGCCACGAATGGACCTGGATCGTCGGCGGCGCCGGCGTCTGCACGCTGCTGCTGGCCTCGTTCTTCGCGATCTTCCAGAACGACATGAAGGGCCTGCTGGCGTATTCCACGATCAGCCACCTGGGCCTGATCACGGTGCTGCTGGGGATCGGCAATCCGCTGTCGGTGGTGGCGGCGATCTTCCACACGATGAACCACGCGGTGTTCAAGGCCTCGCTGTTCATGGCGGTCGGCATCGTCGATCACGAAACCAGCACGCGCGACATGCGCGTGCTGCGCGGCCTGCGCCACGCGATGCCGATCACGGCCGCGCTGGCCGTGGTCGCCAGCGCGGCGATGGCCGGGGTGCCGCTGCTGAACGGCTTCCTGTCCAAGGAAATGTTCTTCGCCGAGGCGGCGCTGGTGGGCGGCGACGACGACTGGTCGATGGCGGTGGCCGCCACGCTGATGGGCATCTTCAGCGTGGCCTATTCGCTGCGCTTCATCAGCGTGTTCTTCGGCCCCCTGGTACAGGACCTGCCGGACCCGCCCAACGAGCCGCCGCACTGGATGCGCTTCCCGATCGAATGCCTGGTGCTGCTGTGCGTGGCCGTGGGCGTGGTGCCGAACCTGGTGGTGGGCGCGGTGCTGGCCGTCGCCGCCCACGCCGTGCTGGGCGCGCGCATGCCGGCCTACGACCTGGCCATCTGGCACGGCTTCAACCTGCCGCTCGTGATGAGCTTCGTGGCGCTGGCCGGCGGCTGGCTGTTCTACCGCTTCCTCAAGCACCGCCACAACCTGCGCGAGCGCAGCGACGTGCCGGTCCTGCACCGCATCAAGGGGGCGCAGGCGTACGAGAACGCGATGCAGGCGATGGGCCTGGCGGCGATCCGCCTGATGCGCTGGACCTCGACCCGGCGCCTGCAGACGCAGCTGCTGGCCGTGATGCTGATGATGACAGGCGTACCGCTGCTGCTGGCCTGGCCGCTGCCCGACATGCCGGTGCTGGACTTCGACGTGGACGCGCTGCCGTTCGCCGTGCTGTGGCTGATCGGCGCTGCCTGCGCGCTGGGCGCCGCGTGGAAGGCCAAGTACCACCGCCTCGCGGCCCTGGTCATGGTGGGCGGCACCGGCATGGTCACCAGCATCACCTTCCTGTGGCTGTCGGCGCCCGACCTGGCGCTGACCCAGCTGATGGTGGAAACGGTGACGACGGTGCTGATCCTGCTCGGCCTGCGCTGGCTGCCGCCGCGCAGGCGCCCGCGCGGCTTCGCGGCGCGCATCCCGCCCAGCGCCTGGGTGCGGCGCGCGCGCGACGTGGCGGCGGCGCTGGGCGGCGGCCTGGGACTGGCCGCCGTCAGCTACGTCGTGCTGATGCGCGCGCCGGGCAGCACGATCAGCGACTTCTACGTGCTGCGCGCGCTGCGCGAGGGCGGCGGCGCCAACGTCGTGAACGTGCTGCTGGTCGACTTCCGCGGCTTCGACACGATGGGCGAGATCACCGTGCTGGGCGCGGTGGCGCTGACCGTGTACGCGCTGCTGCGGCGCTTCCGGCCGGCGCCGGAGAGCGTCGCGATTCCCGTGCAGCAGGCCAGCGACGTCGACCCGGCCGTGAGCCAGACCCCGGAGCGCCAGGCGCAGAACGGCGGCTACCTGGCCGTGCCGGCCGTCTACCTGCGCTTCCTGCTGCCGGTGATGGGGATCATCGCGCTGTACTTCTTCATGCGCGGCCACAACCTGCCGGGCGGCGGCTTCGTCGCCGGCCTGATCTTCGCCACCGCGCTGATCGTCCAGTACATGGTGGCCGGCACGGAATGGGTGGAGGATCATCTGCGCCTGCGCCCGCACAGGTGGATCGCGCTCGGGCTGGTCACCGCCGCCTGCACCGGCATGGGCGCGTGGCTGTTCGGCTATCCCTTCCTCACCAGCCACACGGCCCACGTCACGCTGCCGCTGCTGGGCGAACTGCACGTACCGAGCGCCTTCTTCTTCGACGTCGGCGTGTTCCTGGTGGTGGTGGGCGCGACGATGCTGATCCTGGTGGCGCTGGCGCACCAGTCGCTGCGCAGCCACCGCATGCCGCCCGGCGCCGGCCGCGCCGCCGTCACCCCGCCGCTGCCGCCCGCCAAGGAGATCCACTGATGGAACTCGTGATCGCCATCGCCATCGGCATCGTGTTCGGCTCCGGCATCTGGCTGGTGCTGCGCCCGCGCACCTTCCAGGTGCTGATCGGGCTGATGCTGATGTCCTACGCCGTCAACCTGTTCATCTTCGTCATGGGCCGGCTGTGGGTCGACCGCGTGCCGCTCACGCCCGCCGGCACGCCGCCCGACCCGGCGCTGCTGGCCGACCCGCTGCCGCAGGCGCTGGTGCTGACGGCCATCGTGATCGGCTTCGCCACGACGGCGCTGTACCTGGTGGTGATGATCGGCGCGCGCGGCCTGACCGGCACCGACCACGTCGACGGCAGGGAGCCCGAGGCATGACGGCGCTGCCCTGGATGCAGCACCTGCTGCTCGTCCCGATCCTGCTGCCGCTGCTGTGCGGCGCAGTGCTGGCGCCGCTGACCCAGGGCCGCCACGGCCTCAAGTTCGCGCTCGGCTATGCCTCGGTGCTGGGCATGCTGGCGACGTCGCTGGTGCTGATCGCCATGACCGACGGCGGCTACTGGCAGGATGGCATCGGCGTCTACGTGGCCGCCGACTGGGCGGCGCCGTTCGGCATCGCGCTGGTGGCGGACCGGCTGGCGGCGCTGCTGCTGCTGCTGACGGCCCTACTGGGCCTGGCCGCGCTGCACTTCGCGATGATGCGCTGGAGCCGCATCGGCGTGCACTTCCACACGTTGTTCCAGTTCCTGCTGATGGGCATCAACGGCGCCTTCCTCACGCACGACCTGTTCAACCTGTTCGTGTTCTTCGAGGTGATGCTGGCCGCCTCCTACGGCCTGGTCCTGCACGGCTACAACGCCGAGCGCCTGCGCGCGAGCCTGCAGTACATCGCCGTCAACCTGGCGGCCTCGCTGCTGTTCCTGCTCGGGACCGCGCTGATCTACGCGACCGCCGGCACCCTGAACATGGCCGACCTGGCCGCGCGCATCGCGACGCTGCCGGCGCACGACGCCGGCCTGCTGAAGATCGGCGCGGCGGTACTGGCGCTGGCGTTCCTGATCAAGAGCGCCATGTGGCCGCTGGGCTTCTGGCTGCCGACCACCTACGCCGCCGCCTCGCCGCCGGTGGCGGCGCTGCTGGTGCTGATGACCAAGGTCGGGACCTACGCGATCCTGCGCCTGTGGCTGCTGCTGTTCGCGCCCGGGAACGGGATACTGGGCGGCTTCGGCTACGACGCGCTGCTGTGGGGCGGCATGGTCACCATCGTGTTCGGCACGGCCGGCATGCTGGCCAGCGACGGCGCCGGACGCATGGCCGGCTACGCGGCGACGGTGTCGTCCGGCACGCTGCTGGCGGCGGTCGGCTACGGCCAGGCCTCGCTGGTGACGGCCGCGCTGTACTACCTGGTCGGCTCGACGCTGGCGATCGCCGCGTTCCTGCTGCTGATCGAACTGATCGACCGCATCCGCACCCCGGGCAGCGCCGTGCTGGCCGTGACCATGGAGGCGTGGGCCGTCGAGGACGCGCCGGTGGAGCCGGTCGGGCGCGGCATCCCGGCCGCCATGGCCTTCCTGTCGCTGTCCTTCCTGGCCTGCGCGCTGACGATCGCCGGCCTGCCGCCGCTGTCGGGCTTCGTGGCCAAGTTCGGCCTGTTCCACGCGCTGCTCAACCCCGGCGGCGGCGCGCCGGTGCGCACGGCCGGCTGGGTGCTGATGGCGCTGGTGATCGCATCCGGCCTGGTGGCCGTGCTGTCGATGATGCGCTTCGGCGTGCGCACCTTCTGGGCCAGCGGCGGCGGCGCGCCGCGGCTGCACCGCTCGGAGGTGGTGCCGGTGGCCTTCCTGGTCGGGCTGAGCGTGTTCATGACGGTGCAGGCCAGCCCGATCTTCGCCTTCCTGGGCCGGGCCAGCGCCGGCATCCACCGGCCGGGCGACTACGTGGCGCGGGTGCTGCACGCGCCGGTCGTGGCAGCGCCGGCGCGGGAGGACGCCCGATGAGCTGGCTGCCGTATCCATTCGTGTCGCTCGGTTTGTGCGTGCTGTGGCTGCTGCTCAACCAGACGCTCGCGCCGGCCCACGTGCTGCTGGGCGCCGCCGTCGGCATCGCCGCGCCGCTGCTGGCGCGCGGCCTGCAGCCGCAGGGCTATCCGCGCCTGCGCCGGGCGCGCGTGCTGGCGCGCCTGCTGGCGATGGCCGCGTTCGAGATCGTGCGTTCCTGCTTCGACGTCTGCCGCGTGATCCTGTTCGCCGACTACGCCAAGGTCGATTCGCAGTTCATCCGGGTCCCGCTGACGCTGCGCGACCCCTACGGGCTGGCCGTGCTGTCCTGCCTGATCAACCTGACGCCGGGCACGGTGTGGGTCGAGATCCTGGCGGACGACCACGAACTGGTGCTGCACGTGTTCGACCTGCACGACGCCGACGCCTGGGTCGGGATCATCCAGACCCGCTACGAGCGGCCCCTGATCGAGATCTTTGAAGCGGAGGGAAATCGTGTCGACCTTGCTTGAACTGGCGGCCGTGTACGCGCTCGGGTGCGTGCTCGTGGCCATGCTGCTGTGCACCGCGCGCCTGCTGATGGGACCCTCGGCCCACGACCGCGTGCTGGCGCTGGACACGCTGTGGATGTCCGGCATGGTGCTGGCCCTGGTGCTGGGCATCTGCTCCAGCAGCCAGGTGTACTTCGAGGCGGCGATGCTGATCGCGCTGCTGGGTTTCGTGTCGACGGTCGCGCTGGCGAAGTTCCTGATGCGCGGGGAGATCATCGAATGAGCACGCTGGACACCATCCCCGACTGGGCCGCCGCCATCGTCGCGCTGCTGCTGGTGCTGGGCGCGAGCGTCGTGCTGCTGGGCGCGCTGGGCCTGCTGCGCCTGCGCACCTTCTACCAGCGCATCCACGGTCCGGCGATCACGATCACGCTGGGCACCGGCAGCATCCTGCTGGCCTCGATGGTGTACTTCACGGCCTCGCAATCGCGCCTGGTCGTGCACGAGCTGATCATCGCTGCCTTCATCATGCTGACGGCGCCGGTGGTGTCGATGCTGATCATGCGCGCGGCGGTGTACCGCGACCTGCGCGCTGGCCGGCGCGAATCGGGCGTGACGGCCGGGAAGGTCTACCGCCTGCCCGGCGACGAGTAGCGGGTCAGACCCCGCGCCCGCGCATCGCCCGTTCGATCTTCTGGTCGGTCTTGAACTGGCTGAGGGAGTAGACCGCCCAGATCGTGGCGGGCAGCCAGCCGATCAGGGTGACCTGGAGGATCAGGCAAATGATGCCGGCCAGCGGACGGCCGATCGTGAAGAAGGTCAGCCAGGGCAGGATCAGGGCAATGATGAGTCGCATCGAGGGTCGGCTTCCGGTTGCGCGGGCCGGGAGGGCACCGCATTGTTTGCGTTGTGGAAAGTATAATACGAAGGATTCCGTGTTGGCGAGCGATGATTGCCATGTGCTGCGGCAATAGGCGATAACAGATTTCTCTAAAATTCATCGATATTCGCGCATATTCATCTTTCAAGTCTTGCATGAATCGCCAAGAATACGACTTTTCCATGACATCCAGGAAAGGTTGCGATGACTTTTGGCGAACGACTCAAGCAGGCCAGGACCGATAAAGGACTCACCCAGCCGCAGCTCGCGCAACTGGCGGGCATCGAACAGTCCTACCTGTCCAAGCTGGAAAACGACAAATCGGTGCCGTCGGCGGAGATGTTCTCGACCATCCTGGCGGGGCTCGGGATGGACGAGGCGACCTTCCTGAAGGACGTCGGCGACGACGCGCTGGCCACGACCTTGCGCCACATCCCGGCGGTTGCCCGATTCAGCAACGACGTGGCGGCGGCGCAGGCCGGCGATACCCGGCGCTGGCTGTACGGTTCGGCGCTGGCCTGGATCGTCGGCTTCGCGCTGATGCTGGCGGCGAACGACGGTATCTTCTTTTCCAACAGGCTGTACCGCTACCAGTCGCCCGGCGTCGTGCGCCCCGGCGAGGCGGAAAACATCTTCGGCAAGTACCGCGAAATCCTGGCCAACCGGATGATGGCCAAGACCATCACGCCGGAAGAGATGGCGAAGGAAGTCGAGGCGTTCCAGACGAACCGCGACCGGCCGGCGGTCGTGGAATGGCCGGCGAGCCGCGGCACGACCTATGTCGAAGCCGTGGAGGGCGGGCACCGGCGCTACGACCTGGTGCACACGGAAATCCAGCAGGCGTCCGGCAACCGCATCCTGCAATACGTCGGCGCGATCGTGCTGTTTTCCGGGTTCGTCGGCCTGTTCATCGAATGGCGGCTGCGCCGCATGAAAACCAGGCGCCGTTGATCCATCACCCGAAAGGAAGACCATGTCCCAGTTCCGCACCTTCTGCGCCGGCGCCACCACCATGGCCGCCGCGCTCGCCGCCGTTCTCGTCCTGACGGGCGCCAAGAGTCCCGCGCGCCACGAGACCTTCGACGAGATCACCGTCGGCCGCATCAACATCGTCGAGCCGGACGGCACCAAACGCATCATCCTGTCCAGCAAGGCCCGCTTCCCCGGCGATTTCCAGCAGGGCAAGGAACGGGCGCGTCCCGACCGCGATTCCTTCGCCGGCATGTTGTTCATCAACGAGGAGGGCACGGAAAACGGCGGCCTGATCCAGAAAGGCAGCATCGGCGCGGACGGCAGGATCGAATCCGGCCTGTCGCTGACTTTCGACCGCTTCCGCCAGGACCAGGCGCTCCAGCTGATCAACAACGACGGCGCCGGCCACCAGATGACTGGCATCCGCATCAACGACGTGCCGAGCTTCGCGGTGACGTCGATGGACGACATCCGCCGCTTCGGCGAAGAAAGCGGCGCGCTGCCGCAGGACGGGCAGCAGGCCTACTGGAACAAGCTGGCCGAGGCGGGGCGCCTGAGCCAGAACCGCATCTGGCTCGGCAATACCGGCGACAAGGGCTCGGCCCTGCAATTGAAGGATGCGCGCGGACGCACCCGCATGATGCTGCTGGTGTCGGCCGACGGCAAGGCGGAGATCCGCATGCTGGACGAGCAGGGCAAGGTCAGCAAGTCGATCACGCCGGCGTCGAGGGACTGAGTACCGGGGCGGCGGCGTCGGCGCCGCGGCGCCGCCAGAACGGTTCGTGCGCATGGTGTTGCACGGCCGCGTAGGTCGCGTCGAGATGCCGCCGATAGCGGGCCTGCACCGCGCGCATCTCGTCGAGATACCGCGCCCTCGCATCCGCGCTGCCGCCGAGGGTCGCGGCGATCGCCCGGGCGGCGCTCTCGGCCGTCGCCAGCGCATTGAACATCCCTTGCGACGCCACCGGGTCGAAGGCCAGCATGGCGTCGCCGACCGCGAAGAAGCCCGCGGGCAGGGCGGCAATGGCAGAGGGATCCAGTCCGCCGCCGCCGGCCGGTTGCGCGTGGACGGCAAAATCCGTCGTCGCGGGCCGGATGCCGGCCAGCAGCGCGTGGCGCTGCGCCCTGGCGAGCAGGCGCGCCGGGTCGCGCAGCGTCTTCAGGTCGGGATCGTCGCTGTCGAGGTGGAAGGCCAGCACCCGCTGCCCGGACGGCACGCGCACGCTGTACCACCAGCCGTTGGTATCGGCGCAGATGCGGGTCAGCTGGTCTTGGTCGCCTGCATCCGCCGGCAGGTGCGCGTACAGGCAGACCAGCCGGTCCTGGCCGTGCCGGGCCAGGCCGAGCTGGCGGGCCACGCTCATGCTGCGCCCGCTGGCATCGACCAGTATTGGCGCGCGGTGGGTGTGCAGCGAGGGGGCCGCGCCATCGGGGCCGGGACGCTCGACGTCGACGCGCCAGCGCCCGCCGTCGTGCGCCACGGTCGATTGCCGCACGTCGCCCGCCAGCACCGCGCCCGCCGCGACAGCGGCCTCGCGCAGGAAGGCATCGAAGCGCGCACGGTCCAGGTGCCAGCCCGGGCCGTGGGGATCGCGCACGCCGTCGAACCACGCCGGCGTGTCCTGCTCCCACTGCGAGACGGCCGCGCCGCGCTGTGCATGACCCTGCGCGAGGAAGCCGTCGTGGATGCCCAGGCGCTGCAGCAGCACGCGGGCCGCCCCGGGGAGCGACTCGCCGATGCGCGGCGCCGCGGCGGCCCGCGCCGGCGCACGGTCCAGCAGCAGCACGCGATGGCGGGGGCGCAGGCGCCGCGCCAGCGCCGCGCCGGCCGGCCCGGCGCCCACGACGATCGCATCCCACTCCTGCGCCGCGTCCGGTGGCGGACGGACGTTCACTCCGGACGATGCGGCGTGCCGCGCCGCGCGACCTGGCGCATCTGGCTGTCGGTGGCCGCGCGCTCGTCGTCGGTGAACGCCTGGCCGCCGCAATCCTCGACCTGCATCACGGGCGGGAAGTCCGGGTCGTCGGCGATGCCCTCGCGGACCACGACGATGCCCTGGCGGTCGAAGTGGTTGACCATCGCCTGCAGCTGCTGCATGTAGCCGGGGCCGAGCGTGCGGTCCCAGTCGGCGCGGTCGTTGAACGCGGCCAGCCGTTCGGCGCGCGGCAGCTCCTCGTCCATCACCTTGGCGTAGTTCTCGGCGCTGAGCACCTGGTTCGGCACCCGCGCCGGCCAGAAGGTCGGCAGGTAGGGATCGTACTGTGTGTCGTAGCCGGAGCGGCAGCTGGCGGTGTCGGTCTGCCAGGGGATCGCCATCCAGCGCGTGATCGAACCCGCGAACTGGCCGTACAGCGGCCCGTCGAACGAACAGGCTTCCGCCGGCGTCAGCGTCTTGCCGTAGTCCGGCTCCGGATTGTCGGCGGCGCGGTGGCGCCAGCGATAGGGCTCGCTGTACATCGAGGCGTGGCGCACCGGCCAGGTCATCTCGCAGCCGGGGTGGAAGGCATCGGCCAGGCAGAATTCCAGCGCGGCGCGGTCCAGCATGGCCGGTTGTTCTTCCAGCGGCACGGCGGCGATGTCGCGGGGTGCGTCGTCGCCGGCGTCGGGATCGTAGTCGGCGATGAACTCGCCCAGCGCCCAGCGCTCGAGCATGGCCAGCTGCGTGGTGGTCAGCGCATTCATGGCGCGCGGGATCGGCGGCATCGGCACGTCCATCGCATCGCCGTACACCCACGGCCAGGGCTTCATCGACGCATCCTGGTACTGGGGATTGCGGAACGCATTGGCGACGGTGCGGCGCAACTGCGCGTACGTGTCGCCCTTCTGCGCGAGCTTGCGCAGGTAGTCCGGCGCCAGGAAATCCTGGGGCATGCCGTGGCCGAACGCGGCCGCGAAGCCGGCGTTCATCCACTGCAGGTCGCACAGGGCCTTGAAGATGGGCAGCAGGTCGTTCCTGAAGGACGGCCGCGTCGGCACCGGCAGTTGTCCGGACTGGATCGCGACGTCGGTCATCAGGGCGTACATGGTGCGCACCGATTTCTGCTGCGGTCCGTAGTTGGGCGGCGCCACCACCACCCATGCCGGCGCGACGCGCAGTTCGCGTCCGCCCACGCGCACGCGGGCGGTCACCGGGCCGTCGCTGGTATCGTCGTACCAGCCGTCGTTGTTGGCGAACGTGGTCGGGGCGCTGGCGTCGACCGACGCCGACTTGCCGTAGCCGCCGAATACCCGCAGGCGGCCCTGCGCATCGGTGCGCAATTCGCCCAGCGGCACGGGAATGCCCATGAAGCTGCCGCCGTCGAAATGGTATTCCGGGCCGGACTCGCCCGGTTCGCCGATGCTGCGCGGGCCGGGCACGATCGACAGCGTGCCGCGTTCCGGCAGCAGCACTTTCGCATTGCGCCGGGTGGACGGCGTCGTGGTGGTCGCTTCGGGAATGTCGAGCGCCAGCTCGAAGTTGTACCAGGCCGCCTTGTGGTTGGCCAGCTCGACCGTCCATTCGATGTCGACGCCATGCTCCATGCCCAGTTCGCAGACCACGCGTCCCTGGGCGTCGTAGCCGTAGATGCGGAATTCCGCCACTTCGCGCTTGAGTGCGCCTTCCTTGTCCCGGTAGAAATCGGCAGCCTTCGGTGCCGGCTCGGTTACCTGGGGACCGACGTAGAATCCGTCTTCCTTCTTCGAATTGCCGACCCGCGCGATGCCGATCGACGGGTGGATTTTCGCGTAGGCGATTTGTTCGACAAGTTTGCTTTCGCTGCTCACGACGGCCCTTTCAGGTAAAGGAGTGATGCCGGAATGTGTCGCGCATCCTATGATGCGCGACATATTTATACAGTCCGGAAACTTCTCGGTGTCCTGTCAGAGTGAAGAGGTGTTGCCTGTTAGTACATTCTGTTACCAGGAGTATTGGTGCTAGGGCCGGGTGCGCAGCAGGTCGGCGATTTCGCCCAGCTTCGACTCGATCGAACGCAGCACGGCGAGCTGGGCGTCGTCTTCGCGCCGTTGCGGCGCGTCGCGCAGGGCGTCGCGCGCCCGCAGGATGCGCGCGCGGAACGCCTGGGCGTCGACGATGCCGGTCAGGTGCATGTCGGCGGCCTGTCCGGCGCTGTGCCCGGCCGTCTCGAACTTCAGGGTGCTCAGGTGGAAGTGGCGCAGGATCGGGCCTTCGATGAAGGTGACGTCCTGGATGTTCTCGAGCGGGATCGTTTTCTCGGTCGTGACCAGGATGCCCTTGCGAAAGCGCAGGTGGCGCTCGCCCAGCTGGCATTCGAGTCGCTCGAAATAATGCTGCGCCCACCAGCGGCCGACGCCCAGGAACCAGGCCAGCGCCAGCGGAATGCCGACGATCGTGCAGGCCATCGTGAGGCCGATCTTCAGCACCAGGAAGGGCTTGATCAGCGGGTTGAAGCGGGCGCGCAGGGGGATGGGATCGGGCGACATGGCATCGAGGGGAGTCGGGACGTGCACCAGTGTATGCCAGTTTCTGCAAGTAAATCCAGTACGGGTGCCGCGGTGATTTTGTGCGCGTTTTGCGGGGGGGCGGATGCGGTAGACTTGGTTCCCCCCAACGGCATGGAACAAGGCAAGGCATGGCATCGAGACTGGAGCGGCAATGGTGGTTCATCGCCCCGACGAGCGCGCTGGCGGCAGTGGTCACCACCGTCGTGATGGACCAGGCGACCATCGCGCATCCCTACAACGCGGCGCAATGGCTGCTGTACGTCCTGTGCTTTACCGGCGTGCAGCGCGCCGCCTCGCTCGCCGGGTGGCTGCTCGTGCTGGCGCTGGCGCCGTCGAACAAGCTGCTGGAGCGGACCAGGTAGGCGGTCGCGACCGGTACCGGCGTTCTGCCGGCGGCACCGTCTTGTCCTGCATGACGTCGTACCGGCCCGTCACCCGATGCGGGCCGCCGGTCGCTGGCCTGGACGAACGCTGGCGCGATGCGTGCGCACGGGCGCCAACCTGCGCTGACGTCAAGGTGATGACAGGAAATTTCAATATATACATTGAAATGAAAGGTTCTTTCAACGGCGGAAACGCACGTCTTCCTGCACGACGGGGGCGTCGGCGCGGGCCTTTTCCTGTTTGCTCTTTTTCGGTTTCTTGGGCTTCTTGACGACCTGGCCGCCGGCGTTCGTCTGCGGCACGCGGTGCTCGGCCTCGAAGCCGGCTTCTTCCTGGCGCGGCAGGACCTGGCCGGTCAGCGCCTCGATCGCGGCCAGCAGCTGGACCTCGTCGGCGCACACCAGCGACACCGCCTCGCCCGAGGCGCCGGCGCGGCCGGTGCGGCCGGTGCGGTGGACGTAGTCCTCGGCCACGATCGGCAGGTCGACGTTGACGACCACGGGCAGCTCGTCGATGTCCAGGCCGCGCGCGGCGACGTCGGTCGCCACCAGGATGCGGACCTCGCCCGCCTTGAAGCGCTCAAGCGCGCGCAGGCGCGCCGGCTGCGGCTTGTCGCCGTGGATCGCGTCGCTGGCCAGGCCCTTCGCGTCGAGCAGGCCGACCAGCTCGTCGACGCCCTTGCGGGTCTTGACGAAGGCCAGTACCTGGCCCCAGCCGTGGCGCGCGAGCAGGTGCAGGAACAGTTCCGGCTTGCGCTTCTTGTCGACCGGGACGATCCATTGGCGGATCGCCCTTACCGTCGTGTTGCGCGGCGTCGCCTCGATGTTCACCGGGTCGTGCAGCAGCTTGCCGGCCAGCGCGCGGATCGGATCCGAGAACGTCGCCGAGAACAGCAGCGTCTGGCGCTTGTCCGGCAGCAGCGCCATCAGCTTGTCGATGTCGCGCGAAAAGCCCAGGTCGAGCATGCGGTCGGCCTCGTCCAGCACCAGCGCCTGCACCCGGTCGAAGCGCACGGCGTTCTGGCGCTGCAGGTCGAGCAGACGGCCCGGCGTGGCCACCATCAGGTCGACGCCCTTGCGCAGGCGCATCATCTGCGGATTGATGCTGACCCCGCCATAGGCAACCATCGTGCGCAGCGGCAGGCCGGCGCCATAAGCGCGCACGCTTTCATGGACCTGTTCGGCCAGTTCGCGCGTCGGCACCAGCACGAGGGCGCGCACGCTGTTGCTGGCGACCTGGCCGCCGTCCATGACGAGGCGTTGCAGCAGCGGCAGGGTGAAGCCGGCGGTCTTGCCGGTGCCGGTCTGGGCGGCGGCCATCACGTCGCGTCCCGCGAGGACGGCCGGGATCGCCTGGGCCTGGACGGCGGTGGGCGTGTGGTAGTGCAGTGCGGCGAGTGTGCGCGTGATCTGGTCGATCAGGCCGAGCGAGGCAAACGACATGGGAGAAGGGTACCGTGCAAAAGGCGACAGTGTACCGTGCCGCGCGCCGGGCGTGCCAGGCGCGTGTGGAAGAGGGCGGCCTGGCTCGGGTCGCCTGGATCAGGCCGCCTGAGCGACCACGGCGCCCGGATCGACGGTGGGCTTGACCGGCTCGCGCCGGTCCTGGCACGCCACCAGCAGCAGGCAGGCTGCCGCCAGTACGCTCCAGCGCAACGGATGCTTGTTCATGATCGATGCCTCCTGGAGGGACATCGTAGTCGAACGGCGCGGACGGCGGCGCGCCGCAGCGCGCCGCGGGTTCAGAACGCGTAGCTGACGCTGGCGCGCAGGACCGGATACACCTTCAGGTCGTCGAAGTCTTCCTGCAGCTTGACGCGCTCGACCTCGATGTTCTTGGCCAGCGTGGCGCAGCCGGTGGTGCCGAGCGTGCAGCTCCAGTTGACCAGCTTGACGTTCGGGTTGCCCATGTAGAACACGCCGATGTCGCTGTTGAAGCTCCAGCCGCGGCCGTTCTTCGCGCCGGCCAGCGGGTTGCCCCAGCCGATGCCGATGTAGGGCGCCGCCTTGCGGTAGTCGACCGTGCCGTTCAGGCCGCCGATGTTCGCCGTCGTGTAGCCGGTGCCGTTCAGCGCGAAGGTGCCGTTGGCGTTCGGCTTGGCATGGGCGTCCAGGCGGTTGCCGTTGTACAGCACGCCGCCGGTGACGTGGAAGCTGCTGCCTTCGCGCAGGTACCAGTCGAACAGGATGTCGACCGACTGCAGCTTGCCGTCGACGTCGTAGGCGACGCTGCCCGAGGTCTTGCTGAAGTCGTGCTTGAAATAGTTGATGCCGAAACGGCCGTTCAGGTAGGTCTCCATCGGCACCACGAGGTGGGCGCCCACGCCGGTCGTGCCGAGGTCCGCGGTAATGCCGACCTGGGCGCTGGCGCCGGCCGACAACAGGAGCGCGGCACCCGCCAGCGCGATTTGTTTTGCAAACATTGTTGTTTCCGAAGGTGAAAGCGGCGATTGTAGCCGTCGCCGTTCGCCCCCGCCCAGCATGGGATGATGATCTGTTGCTTTCTTGCACGCGCCACGTTCAGCCGGCGCGCGACAGCGCCTTCGCCCCGGCGTCGTCCGCGTGCGCCTCGCCCGGCCGCGCCTTGCCGGCGCGCGCGCCGATGACGGCGTTGAAGGCGCGCGGCGCCACCCGCATCGCGCCGTGGTAGACGGCGACCAGGATGCCGATCGTCAGCACCGGCCCGAGGAACCAGAACGCCTCGTAGGGAATCGGCACCGTGCGGCGCAGGTGGACGTAGCCCCAGTACAGCAGTTCCTGCAGCGGCGCGTGGGCCACGAACACGAAGAAGCTGTACTTGCTCATGCGTAGCGCCAGCGGCCACAGGGCGGTGCCGCGCAGCAGCGCGACGGCCGGCCAGATCAGGAAGGGCGCCGTGTAGACGAGGAAGGTGTTGTCGTCGATGCGCAGCGCGGGCAACGCGGCGCACAGCAGGACCAGCAGCACCGCCGCGGGCACGGCCAGGCGGTCGGCCGCCAGCAGGTCGCGGTCCGCCAGCGCCAGCCAGCCGCCGATGGCGAACATGACGGCGCTGCTGTCGCGCCGGATCAGCCAGCCGTCGAAGCCGCAGCCGAACACCAGCGCCACCAGCAGCACGCCGACCAACGGCCGCCGGCGCAGGAACCAGCCGAGCAGCGGGGCCAGGGCGATCAGCACCATCAGGTCGCGCAGGAAGTAAAGCGGGTAGTTGAAGGGCACCGCCTTGACGCCGAACAGCGCATTGATCCAGTCGCGCGGCGCCACCCCGACCAGGTCGCGCATGAAGACGAGGTCGAAGCGCGCCTGGATCGCCGCCGCCATCAGCGCCAGGGCCACGTTGAAGACCAGGAAGGGGATGCCGATCGTGCGCGCCTTCTTGCGGTAGAGCTTGCCCGGCACGAGGTCGAGGCCGGCGCGATACAGCAGGAAGCCGGCGATCAGCGTCAGCGTCGGGACGGTGCCGCGGAACAGGCCGAGCTGGAAGAAGCCGGACAGGTAGTCGAACCAGCCGTGGCCCAGCAGGCTGGCCTGGTCCACCTGGCCCGGCACGTGCAGGAACACCACGCCGAAGATCAGCAGCGGGCGCAGCACGGCGATGCGGTTTGCGGTTTCCCTGTCGATAGTCATCCTGCGGATGGTAGCCGCGACGTGGGCCGGGCGCGCGCACGCTACGTGGCGGATACACCCGATAAAGCGGAGCAACGGGCGCGCCGCATTGGTAACAGCGTGCCCGACAATGTAAGGATGTGTTGCAACGAACGGAACTGTAATATTCCATGCGATAAACTCGACACACTTCCAGCTTTCCTACCAGAGGCAACCATGAAATCCATCGTCCTCGGTCTCGCGCTGTGCGCGTCCGCCCTCCCGGCCCAGGCCCAGACCAACGTCAGCGTCAGCATCGGCCAGCCCGGCTTCTACGGCCGCATCGACGTCGGCGACTTCGCGCCGCAGCCGGTGCTGTACGCGCCGCGCCCGGTCATCATCGCGCCGGCCCCGAACTACGTCGCCGAACCGATCTACCTGCGCGTGCCGGTCGACCATCGGCGCCACTGGTCGCGCTACTGCGGCCGCTACGGCGCCTGCGGCCGTCCGGTGCTGTTCGTGCGCGACGACTGGTACCGCAACACCTACGTGCCGCGCTGGCGCGAGCACTACCACGGCCGCCCGGTGCGCGTGGTCGAGCGCGTCGAGTACCGCGACTACGGTCCGCGTCCGCACCACGGCCCGCACGGCGGCTGGGACCGCGGGCCGCACCACGGCGGTCCGCGCCACGACGGGCCGCCCCATGGCGGTCCCGGCCATGGTGGTCCCGGCCACGGCGGCCCGGGTCATGGCGGCCCCGGCCACGGTGGACCCGGCCGCGGCCACGACCGCTGACGGCACGGCGGTACCAGCCGTTTCGCGCGCCCCGTAGTACACTGCCCCGGTCGGTCCGGCGGGCGCACCCGCGCCCGGGACACGCCAGGTGCGGGAGGAAGCGTTGCAGAGCGAGATCGTGATCGTGGGGGGCGGGGCGGGCGGCCTGGAACTGGCCTGCAAGCTGGGACGCAGGCTCGGGCCCGGCAAGGTCATGCTGGTGGACAGCCGCCAGTATCACGTGTGGAAGCCGTCGCTGCACGAGGTGGCGGCCGGCACGCTGGACATCCACCAGGAAGGCCTGTCGTACCAGATGCTGGCCCACGATCGCGGTTTCACCTTCGTCTACGGCGCCATGACGGGGCTCGACGCCGCCGCCAGGACGCTGACGGTCGGCGCCGTGACGGCCGCCGCCGACGGCGAGGAAGTCCTGCCCGAGCGGCGCATCGGCTACCGCGCGCTGGTGATCGCGGTGGGCAGCACGTCGAACTACTTCGGCGTGCCGGGCGCGCGCGAGCACACCATTTCCCTGAACGCCACCGAGGACGCCGAGCGCTTCCGCCTGCGCCTGCTGCGCCTGCTCGCCCAGGCCGAACGCAACAAGGAAGACGGCCAGGGTGGCGGGCCGGGCGGCCTGGACATCGTCATCATCGGCGGCGGCGCCACCGGCGTCGAGCTGGCGGCGGAATTGCGCGAAGCCTCCGGCGCCTACGCCGCCTACGGTTTCAACCGCCTGCAGGTGCAGCGCGACGTGCGCATCACGCTGCTGGAGGGCGCGCCGCGCATCCTGGCGCCGCTGCCCGAACGCGTTTCCGCCGCCGCGGCGCGCCTGCTCGAACAGCGCGCGATCCGCGTGGTGGCCGACTGCCGCGTCGACGGCATCGCGCGCGACCACGTCAGCGACAACAAGGGCAACGTCTATCCGGCCGACCTGTGCGTGTGGGCGGCCGGCATCCGCGCCCCGGAATTCCTCGCCACGCTGGGCCTGCCCACGGCCAAGGGCGGCCAGGTCGAGGTCGACGCGCACCTGCGCGTGCCCGGCGTCGCCGACGTGTACGCGCTGGGCGACTGCGCCGCCTGCACCGACGGCGCGGGCAAGCCGGTCCCGCCGCGCGCCCAGGCCGCGCACCAGCAGGCCGACTACCTGTTGAAGATGTTCATGAACATGGCGGCGGGCCAACCGCCGCCGAAGCAGCCCTACGTCTACCGCGACTACGGCTCGCTGGTGTCGATCGGCCACCAGACGACGGTCGGCAGCCTGATGGGGTCGCTGCGCGGCGCCAGCTGGTTCGTCGAGGGGATGATGGCGCGCATGTTCTACCTGAGCCTGCACCTGCTGCACCACAAGGCGGTGCTGGGCACGATGCGCACCGGGTTGATGGCGCTGGGGCGGTTCCTGATCCGGCGCACGACGCCGCTCGTCAAGCTGCACTGACGTGGCGTGCCGCTGCGGTGACGCCCGGTCGTGCCGGCCGTCTTCGGGGCCGGCCGCGGGCATGCACGCGGCACGCGGCACGCGGCACGCGCGGGCATTGCCATGGAGGGTGGCGCTGCCGACCCGACGGTCGGCCGCGGTGCGGGTGACGTCAACCCTGCTGTTTCGGGAAGACCAGCGTCAACGCCGCGCCCTTGCCGTCCGGCGCCGGGCCCAGCGTGAGCGTGCCGCCCAGCATGCGCGCCCGTTCGCGCAGCAGGCGCAGGCCGTGGCGGCCGGCGGGCAGCGGCGCGTCCGGGGCCGCGCCCGCGCCGTCGTCGCGCACCGTCAGCATGGCCTGTTCGCCGTCGTCGTCGAGGATCACGTCGACCGCCGTCGCCTGCGCGTGCGCCAGCACGTTGCGCAAGCCTTCCTCGGCGCAGCGCAGCAGGGCCACGCCCTGGGCGCGCGAATAGGCGGGATCCTCGTCGGGCAGGCTGATGCGCGCCTTGATGCCGTGTTCGCGGCCCCAGTCGCTCACCAGTTCCGCGATCGCCGCCTTCGGGCCGAGGAATTCGAGCTTGTCGTTCCACAGCGCCAGCTGCATCTTGCGGTTGGTTTCGATGATGGTGTTCAGCAACTGCTTCATCTGGCCCGCGCGGTCGCGCTGCGGCTGCTCGTGCAGGTGCTGGGTCAGCAGCCCCAGGTGCATCGTCAACGCCGTCATCGACGAGCCCAGGCTGTCGTGCAGGCGCCGCGCCAGCAGGCGCCGCTCCTCGTCCCAGCACGTGGTCAGGTGAGCCAGCAGTTCGGTCAGCTCGGCGGCGCGGGCCGCCGGGTCGTCCTGCTCGGGGGCGGATTGTTGGGATGCCGGAACTTTCATGAAAGCAACCAAATTATGTTTCCTTGGATGATACAACAGCTGGCCGGGAGGCGGCGCGCAGGAATCGACTGTGTGTTGCCGAACCGTCAGCGCCGGCGTTTTGGTGGATGCTGGGGACTCCATCAGCCCCACACTGAAAGGGAACTACCATGCCAAGCAAGCAAACCAACGCCGGCCGTACCCGCGCCGCCGCCATGCCCGGCGTCCAGGACGCCGTCTCCATGCTGATCGAGGACCACCGCGAGGTGTCCGACATGTTCGAGCAGTTCGACCAGCTCGGCGACCGCGCCAAGGTGGCCAAGGAAAAACTCAAGGACAAGATCTGCAAGGCCCTGATCGCCCACACGACGATCGAGGAGGAAATCTTCTACCCGGCCGTGCGCGAGGCGATCAAGGATGCCGAGGACATGGTCGACGAAGCCGTCGTCGAGCACGCCTCGGCCAAGGACCTGATCCGCCAGCTGCAGGAAATGAAGCCGGAAGACGACCTGTACGATGCCAAGGTCAAGGTGCTGGGCGAGCAGATCGACCACCACGTCGAGGAAGAAGAGGAAGAGATGTTCCCGAAGGCCCGCAAGAGCGGCCTCGACCTGGTGGCGCTGGGCCAGGAAATGGCCATGCGCAAGCAGGAACTGCTGGCCACGCTGTAAGGCCGCTCAGGCCGCCGGCGCGGGCAGGCCCTGCGCCGCGGCCGGCGTTGCGGCGGCATCGAGCTGCGCCAGCAGGCCGTCCAGGTCCACCGGCTTGACCAGGTGCAGGTCGAAGCCGGCTTCCAGCACGCGTCGCTGGTCCTCGGCCAGGCCGTAGCCGGTGAGGGCGATCAGCCGGATGTGCCGGGTCGCCTCGTCGCGGCGCAGGCGCCGCGCCACTTCGTAGCCGTCGATGCCGGGCAGGCCGATGTCGACCAGGGCCACCGTCGGCCGCTCGGCCAGCGCCACCCGCACTCCCTCGATGCCGTCGGCGGCCTGCAGCACCGGATAGCCGAAGGAGCCGAGCATGGTCGCCATCATCTCGCGGCCGTCGTCGTTGTCCTCGATCAGCAGCACGGTCGGCTTGCCGTCCGGCGCCGCATCGTGGTGCGCCGGCGCGTGCGTGCCGTCCTGCGCCTCGGCGCGCGGCAGGCGGATCTCGAACGTGCTGCCGCCGCTGGTGCCGGGGCTGCTGGCGCTGACGCTGCCGCCATGCAGCTCCACCAGGCGGCGCACCAGCGACAGGCCGATTCCCAGGCCCCCCTGCGAGCGGTCGATCGAGATGGTGCCCTGCACGAACACGTCGAACACGTGCGGCAGCAGGTCGGGCGCGATGCCCACGCCCGAGTCGCGCACGCGCAGCACGACGTCGTCGCCGTCGTGCACGATGCCGATCTCGATGCGGCCGCCGGCCGGCGTGTACTTCAGGGCATTGTCGATCAGGTTGCTGGCGATCTGTTCCAGCCGGGTGGCGTCGCCGTCGACCCAGCCGGCCTGCAACTGCGTCTCGATGCCGTAGCCGGACGTGCGCCCGGTGGCGCGGAAGGTGTCGAGGCAACTCGAAACGAGCGCGGCCATGTCCAGGCGCTTGCGCGACAGCAGGATCTTGCCCGACATCGCGCGCGACAGGTCGAGCAGGTCGTCGACGATGCGCGACAGGTGCTGGCTCTGGCGCTGGATGATCAGGCGCGCGCGCGCCAGCGACTCGGCGTTGGCGCCCGCCATGCCGAGCAGCGCGGCGGCGCTGCTGATCGCCGACAGCGGATTGCGCAACTCGTGGCCCAGCATGGCCAGGAACTCGTCCTTGGCGCTGCTCTTGCGCTCGGCGGCGCGGCGTTCTTCCATCTCGCGCACCAGGCGCTTGTTGGTGGCGGTCAGCTCGGTGGTGCGCTGCGACAGCTTTTCGGCCTGGCGCTTGAGCTGCTCGTTCTTGGTGGCCAGCGTCACGAACACCTGCACCTTGGCGCGCAGCACCTGCGGGATCACGGGCGTGAACATGAAGTCGGCGGCGCCGCGCTGGTAGGCCTTCAGGCGGTCGATCTCGTCGGCCAGGAAGGCCGTCACGAAGATGATCGGGATGTCGGCCGAGCGCGGCCGCTGGTGGATCGCCTCGGCGGTCTCGAAGCCGTCCATGCCGGGCATGTTGACGTCGAGCAGGATCACGGCGAAGTCGTGGCGCAGGACCTCGCGCAGCGCGTCCTGGCCCGAGCGCGCCGACAAGACCTCGTAGTTGCTGTCGTCGGCCCATTGTTCCAGCAGGCTGGTCAGGGCCAGCAGGCTGGCGGCATCGTCGTTGACGACGAGGATCTTTGGCTTATGAAAATCGGACACGGCGTTCGACCAAGGGTGTCAGTTCACGCATTCGCAATCTTCCCAGCATAGCGGAAGACACGGCTTTGCAAATTATTTGTTAAGTATTGTTGCAATTAGTCATGATACCACGGCCTGATCAATACAAAAGAATCAATCGTGCGGGGGACGTGCCCGGGCGGCGTGGAACGGCATGGTACGGTGCCGCACATACATTCCGCAATCCCGCATGCGATAGTGGCAACGTGTCTGGTTCAACCGTGTCAATGGAAGACAGGCGCCAACTTGAAAGGACAGACATGAATATTCAAATCATCGTAAACGACCAATACCACGACAAATGCTTCCGCGAACTGGCCAAGGAGCCGGTCACGGCGCTGCGCGGGGTCACCCAGCAGCAGGCCGACGCGCTGCAGCAGGCGTTCGGCATCACCAGCATCAGCGACCTGGCCGACCTCGAACTCGTGCGCTGGGCGCGGGCGATCCGCACCATGGCGACCGCCGAATCGGAGCCGCGCGACGCGGCGGCCAAGGAAAGCCTGATCGACGACGCCGTCGAGATGACGTTCCCGGCCAGCGATCCGGTGGCCATCGAATCCAGCATCACCCGCATCGAAGTGGCGCCGGACAAGGTGGACGCCAGCGGCGACCACCAGGCGGCATCGTCCATCGAAGCCAGCAACGAGCAGGCCATGGGCGAGCGCGCCCTCGGTCCGGGCGGAGAAAGGAAGGCCGGCACCGCCTGATTTCCCTGCGATCGCCTCACGCCCGCCGCCGGCAGTTCCGGGCGCGGCGGGTTTCTCCTGATGTATCACCCCCACCCTTGCGGTCCATGTCCCGGCCTGCGCCGGGGCGACGCTCTTGCCGCCAACCGCGCTGTCCTCCTGCGACAGCGCAATACGTTAGCCTGCATCGGCTTTCCCGGCGCCGCGCGGCCACGCCATGCGGGAACTTCGGCCGTCTTGCGCAATCCTAACGGGACCACAGGCATTCGACGAGCGAGCAGACCGTGCGATTCGGCCCCTGGCAGGACGATGTCATTGCGCGCCATCCCGGCATCGCGCCGGGCGACGGCGGCCGCGCCGCGGACCATGGCGCAGGTGTGGGCGATGTGGCGGCGCCGCTCGTCGATCCGCGCCTGCTGGAGCGCGCCGGCAAGATCCTGTTCGTCGCCCACCTGGCGCTCGGCGACTTCACCTACCTGAAAGCCTGCTTCGAGGCCTTCGCGCGGGCCTGGCCGCACCTGAAGATCCACCTGTGGGTCGACGAACGCCGCCGCACCCGCCGCGCCGCGGCGTGGGAGCACCTGCGCAAGTACGCGCTGTACGACTGGCTGGCGGCCTGCCCGTATTTCGACAGGGTGTACCGGGAGACCTACAGCCCGGCGCTGCTGGCGCGCTCGATCGCGCAGGCGCGCGCCGAATCCTACCCCGTCGTGGTGTCGCTGGCGGAACTGGAACGGCACCGCTATGCGCGACTGGCGCGCAAGCTGAGCCCGGACGGCTTCGTGGTCGGCCAGAAGAAGCGGGTGCGCCCCTACGACCTGTACAAGCGCCTGTGCTACCGCCACCTCGATGCCTGGATTGCGGCCCGCCCGCGCGCGCAGCAGCCCGTGCAGCACATCAGCGACATCTATGCCGGCTGGTTCGCGCAGTTGTTCGGCCTGCAGATCGCGCCGGCGGCGCGCTACCCGGTGCTCGCCATTCCCGCCACCTGGACGCGCTGGGCGCGCGACCAGTGCGCCGCCTGGGGGATGGGGGGCGCGGACCGCGCGGACGGGGCGGTGGCCAGGCTGGTGTTCCTGAACGCGTTCGCGAAATCGGTCGAGCGCAGCTGGCCGCTGGAACGCACCATCGAACTGATCCACGCCATGCGCGAGCGCGACGGATGGCGCGACGCCGGCGTCATCGTCAACGTCGTGCCGGAAGCCATGGCGCGGGCGCGCGCGCTGTTCGCCGGCCGCGCGCTCGGCCCGACGCAACTCTTCAGCGCCCAGGACAACTTCTTCCAGCTGCCGGCCATCCTCGCCCGGTGCGACCTGGCGATATCGGTCGAAACGGCGGTGATGCACCTGGCGAACGCCGTGCACGTGCCGGTGATCGCCCTGATGCGCCGGAAGACGCCGGAATGGGCGCCGATCGACCGCGCCCGCAGCACCGTCATCACGGTCCCCGGGCGCAACGACTGGGTCGAGCGCATCGGCGTGGCCGACGTGCTGGCGGCGCTGCCGCCGGGGCGCTGACCTGGCCGGCCGGCGCGCACCGGCCGGCGCCCGTCAATCCAGCGCGACCTCGCGCCGTTCCTGCGCGCTCAGGCGGCCCGCGTCGAGCAGGCGCATGACGGCCAGCGCCTGCTCCGGCGGGACCGGATTCGGTCCCTTGCCGAGGATCGCATCGCGCACGCGGCGGTAGTATTCCGGGTAGGCGCCGTCGGGGCACGGAACGGCGGTGGCGCGCAGCGCGCCGTCCTGCTCGATCGTGGCCACGCCGTCGTCGGCGTCGACGCCCCAGCGCGCGCCCTCCTGCGGCAGGCGCCCGGCCTTCAGCGCATCCTCCTGCGGATCCAGCCCCTGCTTGACGTAGCTGCCGCGCAGGCCGTGCAGGACCACGCGCGGACGCGGCGCGGCCGCCAGCATGCTGGCGCCGAGGTCCACGCGCAGCCCGTCGGCGTAGCGCAGGCGCGCGCTGAAGCCGTCGTCGGCGCGCGCGCCCGGACGCAGCGTCTCGATATCGGCCTGGATCGCCAGCGGCATGCCGAAGTACAGCAGCGCCTCGTCGATCAGGTGCGGACCGAGGTCCAGCCAGATCCCGCCACCGGCGCTGCCGTCCTCGCGCCAGCGCGCGCGCGGCTGCGGGCGGAAGCGGTCGAAGTGCAGGGCGGCGCGGCGCACCGCGCCCAGCCGGCCGGACGCCAGCATCGCCTGCGCGGCCAGCGTGCTGCTGTCCCAGCGCCGGTTGTGGAACACGCTCAGCACCTGTCCGGGGCGGACCAGGCGCGCCAGGTCCCGCGCGGCGGCGGCGTCCAGCGCGAACGGCTTGTCGACGACGACGTGCTTGCGGGCCGCCAGCGCGGTGCGGGCCAGGTCGGCGTGGGTGGCGTTGGGGCTGGCGATGACGAGCAGGTCGACGCCGTCGTGCGCGGCGAGCGCGCGGGCATCGTCCAGCACTGTCACGTCCCCGCCCAGCGCGGCGTGCACGCGCGCCGGGTCGCGGCTGGACACGGCGGCGATCCGCAGGCCGGGCGTGGTGCGGAGCAGGGGAGCGTGGAAGGTCTGGCCGGCATAGCCGAAGCCGGCCAGGCCGACGCGGATCGTGGTGGTTTCCATCGGAGTTTCCGTGATGTGACAGCCGCTATTGTTGCAGGTTTTTGCGCGGTTTGTCGTGGATGATCCGGTTTTGTCGTGATCGCACGCGAATACGTGCGCATCGGCGCCGTCCCGGGGTGCAGCCGGCGCGGTATCGGCGATACGGGCCAGGTCGGCGGGATCAGCGGTGCTGCGCCAGTTCCGGCTTGGCCTGGGGCGCGGCGGGGGCCGGCATCGGCGGCTTGACGGCCAGCGCGGCCTGGCGCGCGGCGCTGCCGTTGGCGCAGAAGCGGTTCTTGCCGGCGCGCTTGGCTTCGTACAGCGCGTAGTCGGCGATGCTGATCAGGTCGACGACGTTCTCGGCATCGTCCGGATACAGGCTGATGCCGATGCTGGTCGACAGCTGCAGGGTCAGGTCGTTGACGAAGAAGGGCTCGGACAATGCCTCGACCAGCTTGGCCGCCGGCCCCTGGGCGTCGCCGAGGCTGTGCACGTCGGCCAGCAGCACGATGAATTCGTCGCCGCCCAGGCGCGCCACCGTGTCTTCCTTGCGCGAGTTCGACAGCAGGCGCTGCGACACCATCTTGAGGATCTCGTCGCCGTAGGCGTGGCCGTAGGTGTCGTTGATCGCCTTGAAGCCGTCCAGGTCGAGGTACATGACCGCGGCCTTGTGGTGGTTGCGGTTGGCGTGCTGCAGCGCGTTCTCGATGCGGTCCTCGAGCAGGCGGCGGTTCGGCAGGCCGGTGAGGGCGTCGTGCAGTGCCAGTTCCTGCTGGGCGCGGCTGTACTGGGCCAGTTCCTTGTACAGCAGGCGCACTTCCAGCATGTTGTGGATGCGCTTGTGCACCTCGAGCAGGTCGAAGGGCTTGCTGATGAAGTCGCGGGCGCCCGCTTCGAGCGCGGCGATCTTGAAGCTCGGCTGCGCCGTCAGCGCCAGCACGGGCAGGTAACCGCCTTGCTCGATTTCCTTCAGTCCCTTCATGACCTGGAAGCCGTTCAGGCCCGGCATCTGCAGGTCGAGCAGGATCAGGTCGTAGTTGTGCTCCCGGTGCAGCGGACACACTTGTTCCGGCAGCATCGTGGAGCTGACGTCGCTGTAGCCCTCCTCGCGCAATATCTCTTCCATCAGTTCGATATTGTCGGGCGAGTCGTCTACGACCAGGATCTTTGCGTTCAGGATGTCTTGTCGGCTGGGCATGCGTAATCTCGTCAAATCAGGGCCGATGATGTTCAATTACCTAACTGAAAATGTTTCTTCTAGTCAGTTTTGTAATTACACATCGTCGCTATTACACCATACCAAAGTCTAACAAATCACTCGGAATTTCTTGTAGGACAGCGCCGCGTGTGTGGGTAGGAGCAGTTTTCAGCCCTGCCGTACACCGCCGCGACCGCCCGTGCCCGCCGCGTCGCGCTGGAACAGCGGCGCCGCCGGACCCACGACGGCGGCCACCGCGGCGATCAGTTCGCTGGGTTCGACCGGCTTCGAGATGTGCGCGGAAAAGCCCGCTTCCAGCGCGCGCAGCCGGTCCTCGGACCGGGCGAACGCGGTCAGCGCGATCGCCGGCACCTGGCCGCCGGCGTCGCGCGGCAGCTGGCGCACCCGGTCGAGCAATTCGAAGCCGTCCACTTCCGGCATGCCCAGGTCGCTGATCAGGAGCTGGGGCGGCGCCGCGCGGAACATCTCGAGCGCCTCGCGCGCGCTGGCGGCGATGCGCACCTGGGCGTTGCAGTCGCCCAGGATGCGCTTGATCAGCTCGCGCGCGTCACGGTCGTCGTCGACCACCAGCACGCTGGCGCCGGACAGGTCGAGCACCGTCATTTCCGGCGTCGGCGGGGCCGGGCGGATCATCGCGGCGCGCGCCGAGCGCGCGGCGGGCGCCGCCTGCTTGGCCAGCGGCAGTTCGATGGTGAAGCTGGCGCCGCAGCCTTCGCCGGCGCTCTCGGCGCGCACGGTGCCGCCATGCTGCTCGATCAACTGCTTGACGATGGCCAGGCCCAGGCCCAGGCCGCCGTGGCGGCGCGTCATCGACGCATCGGCCTGGCGGAAGCGTTCGAACACGTGGGTGATGAATTCGGGGCGGATCCCGGCGCCGTCGTCGCGCACGGTGATGACCACGTTGCCCTCGGTGCGGCCCAGTTCGATCTCGACGCGGCCGTCGCGCGGCGTGAACTTGATCGCGTTCGACAGCAGGTTCCACACCACCTGCTGCAGGCGCGCCGGGTCGCCGGCCACCATGCCGGCATCGGCGGCGTAGCGCTTCTCGATGCGGATGTTCTTGGCGTCGGCGGCCGGGCGCACGGTCTCGATGGCGGCGTCGACGAAGCCGGCCGGGGCGATCGTCTGCATGTCGAGCAGGACCTTGCCCGAGGTGATGCGGCTCATGTCGAGCAGGTCCTCGATGAGCTGGGCCTGGGAGCGCGCGTTGCGCTCGATCGTCTGCAACCCTTTTTGCAGGTCGTTCTGGTCGCGGCTGCCGCGCCGCAGCACCTGGGCCCAGCCGAGGATGGCGGACAGCGGGGTGCGCAGCTCGTGCGACAGCGTGGCCAGGAACTCGTCCTTCATCTGGCTGGTGCGCTCGGCCTCGGCGCGCGCCAGGCGCTCGTTTTCCAGCAGGACCTTGCGTTCCTCGGCGGCGCGCTGGGCTTCCTCGTACAGCCGCACGTTGTCGATCGCCACCGCGGCCTGGGCCGCGATGCCGCGCACGATGCGCTCGGTGCGTTCGCTGAACGCGTTCGGCTGCGGGTGGCCGAAGAACATCGTGCCCAGCAGCTCGCCGGAATGCGCGACCACCGGCACCGCCAGGTAGCTGCGCACCGCCGGGTGACCGGCGGGCAGGCCGAACGGGCCGGCGGCGCTGAAGCGCGGGTCGTGGGTGACGTCGTCCGAGCGCAGCAGCGCCTGGGCGGGGCCGAACAGGCCGGTGGCGCCGTCCTCGCCGAACGCCTCGGTGCCGGCCGGGCTGGCGCCGGATACCGTGTACAGCGAGAACATCTTGCCGTCCGCGCCGGCCCGGCCCGGATAGAAGAAGGCGCCGTGGCGCGCGCCGGCGATGCCGGTGGCGGCGTCGGTGGCGGCCTGCAGCAGCGACGGCAGGTCGCGCGTGGACGCCAGGGTGCTGCCGGTGCTGTTGAGCAGTTCGAGCACGTGCGACTCGTCGCGCAGCGCCTGCTCGGCGCGCTTGACTTCGTCGACGTCGGTATTGGTGCCGAACCAGCGCAGCACGTGGCCGTCGCGGTCGCGCACCGGGTTGACGCGGGTCAGGAACCAGCGGTACTTGCCGTCGGCGCCGCGGATCGGGTATTCCATCTCGAACGGCTTGCCGCTGCGCATGCTGGCTTCCCAGCGGTCGCGCACCAGTGGCAGCACGCTCGGTTCGCAGGTCGATTGCCAGCCCCGGCCGACCACCTGGTCGGGCGTGGTGCCCGTGTACTCGAACCAGCGTTCGTTGAACCAGACGATGGCGCCGTCGGGCTGGGCCATCCACGCCAGCTGCGGGATCGTGTTGGCCAGCGCGCGCAGCACTTCTTCGCTCTGGCGCAGGGTGTCGGCGGCGCTGCGGCGCGCGGTGATGTCCTGAACCACGCCGGTCATCCCCAGCACGCCTTCGCGCCGGCCGGGGTCGGCGTAGTCGGTGCGCCCGACCAGCGTGACCCAGCGGTACTCGCCGCCGGCGGCGGGCACGCGGCATTCCAGTTCGAGGTCGGCGCGGCTGGCGAAGGCCTGCAGCACGGCGCGGCGCACGCCTTCGCGGTCGACCGGTTCGAGCCGGGCGCGCAGCTCGCTCCAGGCCAGCGGCGTCTCGGCCGGCAGGCCGAACATGGCGGCGGCGCGTTCGCCCAGCAGCACCCGGTCGGACGACGCCTCCCAGCGCCAGTCGCCCAGGCCGCCGGCGTCGAGCGCGACCTGCAGGCGCCGGCTGCCCTGGCTCAGCGCCAGCTGGTCGGCCTTGCGCTGGTCGATGTCCTGGAAGTACAGCGTCAGGCCGTCCGGGGACGGATGCGCGCGCACCTCGAACCAGCGCTTGAGCGCCCGATAGAAGAATTCCTGGACGACGGTCGTGGCGCTGCCCATGGCGCGCCGGTAGGCGGCTTCGAGCTGCCCGCCGCGCAGTTCCGGCAGCGCGTCCCAGAGGTCGCGGCCGAGCACGTCCGAGCGCGTCTTGTGCAGCGGCGTGAGCATGTCGAGCGCACGCGCGTTGACGTAGGTGACGCGCCAGTCGTGGTCGATGGCGCAGACGCCGTCGCTCAGGCTGTCGAGCATGTTTTCCATGCGCGCCTGGGCCTGGCGCAGCGCATCGCGCGCCGCCTGCAGTTCGCGCTCGGCGGCGGCGTTCGGCAAGGATGCGTGGTCGAGGCTCACCGGACCCCCGGCGCGTGGACGGATGGGAAGCGCGGCGCGCGCCACGGGAACGCCCGGCCGGCGGCCGGATGGAGGAGTCTGCCGTAAGGCGGGTTCTGGTTCATGGGTCTGGGCTCTGCGCGCGCTCGCCGCGGCGCGGGCGGGAACGCAAGCGCCTTCCCACCCGCGCCGCATGGCGAGGCGTAGGTCGATTCTAGCCCAGCCCGGGCCGTTTGCTGCACACCGTTGACCACGGGATCAGGCCCGGCCTGGCACCTGGCGCGCCACCTTGTCCAACGCATCCTGCAGCTGGTCGAGCTCATAGGGCTTCTGCAGCGACAGGTAGGGGAATTCGACGTGGCGCAGCAGCGTGTCGCCATAGCCCGACGCGAAGATGACCTGGATGGTCGGCGCGTCGGCGACCGCCTTGCGCGCCAGGTCGACGCCGGACATGCCGGGCAGGCTGACGTCGGTGAACAGCACGTCGTAGCGCTGCGCCGCCAGGCGTGCCAGCGCATCGTTCGGATGGCCCACGCCGTCCGCCTCGTGGCCGAAGGCGCGCAGCATCTCGCAGACCAGGTACTGGGAATCGAGGTTGTCCTCGACCACCAGGATGCGCATCGGGCCGGCGCCGGCCTCCGGCAGGCCGCTCGCCATGGCGGCGGCCGGCGCCAGCGCGCACAGCACGCCGGCCACGGCGCCGTCGGCGTCGCGCAGCGGCGTGAAATGCAGGTCGTAGGCCTGGGCGTCGCCGCCGAAGCCCGGCGTGCAGCCCGGCGCGAGCACGGCGTCGCCGCTCCAGGCGCGTTGCAGCGCGTCCGGCGCGGCGGCCAGCGGCGGCGGCATCACGGCGGGCACGCCCCCGCCTGGCACGCGGCCGTACACGGGACCGGCCAGCGCCGCATACGCCTCGTTGAACAGGACCGTCATGTCCCGGCCCCACACCAGCAGTTGCGGACCGGGATTGTTGAACATCAGGTCGGCGGCGAGCCGCAGGGTCGGCGACCACTGGCCGGGAGTGCCGAGCCGGGAAGCGGACCAGTCGTAGGCGCTGGAAGAAGGAGCGGGCTTGCCGGAATCGTGCATATCAATCTGTAAATGGTGTTATCGAAACGAAAAGAGGGGCAATCGTACACCAAAACCGGCAGGGAAGGCGGCACGACTGGCACGACCACGGACGCGACGACGGACGGGAACGCGGCAGTGAGGTGGCGGAATCGGAGTTGCGAGGCTGCAACAGAGGGAGGCGGGGATTTTGCGACGCAACATGGCGCGCCATCGCGGATGGGCCACGCGCGGCGCGGGCAAAAAAAAGCCCGCTACGGGAGCGGGCTGAATCTATCCTTGGAGGAGAATAGAGGAGACAGGTGCATCATGCTGCATCGCAAAAACGAAATCCAATTTAGTTTTGTGATGTCTGTTATCGTTCTTATCAATATGTAGGCGATAACATTGGAATGTCGCGCACGCTTGGTGCAAAAAAGAAAATGTTCTACGATAGCAAAATGTTCCATGACGTTTTGTTGTCGTTCACCATTCGCGACCGTGCGCACCGCGCGCGCCATCTTCCGCGCCCGGCGTTCGCGCACGATAGGCGGGCGTTGGCGTTGCCGGCGGCGCGCGGCTATCATGAACTCGGCGGCCATGGCCGCCACCGCGACCGATCCATTCCGACGGCCGGCGCGCCGCGCGGCGCACCGCCGCTGCCGTCCCGACCAGCCTCCCACTTCACCCCGGCCGATGCATCCTGAACCGAATTTTTCCGTCAACCGTGCGTTGCGCCGGCGTTTCGCCGGCGGCGTGCTGGCGTGCATGGCCGGACTGTGCCTGCCGGCCGGGGCCGGGAGCCTGTCGACCCAGCCGCTGCTCGAGCGCAAGGTCAAGGCCGCCTTCCTGTACAAATTCCTCGGCTATGCCGATTTCCCGCCGCAGGCCTTCGCCGACGACCGCGCGCCGCTGACGATCGGCGTGGTCGGCGCGGACGACCTGGCGGCGGAACTGGCGCGCGTGACGGCGGGGCGCATCATCGGCAACCGCGGGATCGTGGTGCGCCAGTTGCGCGAGGACGACGGCACGGTGCCCGTGCACCTGCTGTTCGTCGGCGCGCGCGATCCCGAACAGGCGGGGCGCATCGTGCGCCAGGCCAGCGGCGCCATGCTGGTGGTCACGGACTGCGAGGACGGCCTGCGCCAGGGCAGTGCGATCAATTTCCGCGTGGTAGGCGAGCGCGTGCGCTTCGACGTCGCGCCGGAAGCCGCGGAACGCAACGGCATCAAGCTCAGTTCGCGCCTGCTGACGGTGGCGAACCGGGTGCACAGGGGAGGGCAGTGATGGGCGTGCGCAGCGGCGGCGGCGGGAGTGTCCGCGGCAAACTGATGCTGATGGCGCTGGCCACGACCTTCGTGGCGTTGCTGGCGGCGGCCAGCGCCATGCTGGCGGTGGACCTGCGCGCGTTCCAGCAGTACTGGAGCGACGACCTGGCCGGCCAGGCCGACATCATGGCGCGCGTGACGGCGCCGGCGCTGGCCTTCGGCGACGCCGACAGCGCGCGCCGCGATCTCGAACTCCTGCGGGCCCGCCCGCAGGTGCAGGCCGCGGCCGTCTATACGAATACCGGCGCGCGCTTCGCCAGTTACACCGCGACGGCCGGGCAGGCGCTGCCCGCGCGCCCCGAACGGGCCGGCGAACGGACCGAGGGCGGCGAAGTGGTGGTGTTCCGCGACGTGGTCGAGAACGGCGAATACCTGGGCACGGTCTACCTGCGCTCGCGCTACGGCCTGTTCGAGCGCCTTGCCAGCTACGGCGCGATCCTGGGCGGGGTGATGCTGGGCGCGCTGCTGATCGCGGGCCTGGTGGCGTCGCGCCTGCAGGCCGCCATCACGCGGCCGCTGGAGGCGGTGACCAACGTCGCGCGCCAGGTGATGCAGCGGCGCGACTTCACCCTGCGCGTGCCGGGCAACGACAGCGGCGAGATCGGCGTGCTGGTGGAAGCCTTCAACGACATGCTGGCCGAGATCGGACGCCGTTCGCAGGCGCTGCAGGAGGCCAACGCCACGCTCGAGCACGAGATGCAGGTGCGCCAGCAGGCCGAGGATGCGTTGATCGTCGCCGACCGCCGCAAGGACGAATTCCTGGCGACGCTGGCGCACGAGCTGCGCAATCCGCTGGCGCCGATCCGCACCGGCCTGGACATCCTGCGCCTGCGCAGCGGCGACGCCCAGGCCACCCAGCGCGCCACCGACATCATGGAACGCCAGCTGCGCCAAATGGTGCGCCTGGTGGACGACCTGCTCGACGTCTCGCGCATCAATACCGGCAAGTTCACGATCAAGACCGGGCGCGTCGAGCTCAAGGCCGTCGTCAACGACGCGCTCGAGGTGGTGCGCCCCTACGTCGAACTGCACGGCCACGAGCTGGTCATCGACCTGCCGGACCGCCCGGTGTTCCTGCACGGCGACGCCACGCGCCTGGCGCAGATCCTGTCCAACCTGCTCAACAACGCCGCCAAGTACACCAACCGCGGCGGGCGCGTGAGCCTGAAGGCGACCGTCGAGGAGCGCACGCTGGTGATGGTGGTGGCCGATACCGGCATCGGCATCGCGCCGGACATGCTCGACACGGTGTTCGAGATGTTCGTCCAGGTCGATTCGACGCTGGAACGGTCGAACGCCGGCCTGGGCGTCGGCCTGTCGCTGGCGCGCAAGCTGGTCGAGCTGCATGGCGGCGCCATCGAGGCGCACAGCGCGGGGCTGGGTCACGGCAGCCAGTTCGTCGTGCGCCTGCCGATCGTCGTCGACCCGGAACTGCCGGCCAAGCCGACCCCGGCGTCGTTCATCACGGCCGAGACCTACCGCATCCTGCTGGCCGACGACAACGTGGACTTCGTCAACAGCATCGGCGCGCTGCTGACCGCGATGGGCCACAGCGTGGTGATCACGCATAACGGTCCGGACGCGCTGGCCGCGGCCAAGCGCTTCTGCCCGGACTACGCCTTCCTCGACATCGGCCTGCCGCAGATGTCCGGCTACGACCTGGCGCGCCATATCCGCGAGCTGTCGTGCTGCACGATGACGGTGATGATCGCGGTGACCGGCTGGGGCCAGGAAAAGGACCGCCAGCTGGCGTTCGAGGCGGGGTTCGACCACCACATGGTCAAGCCGGTGCGCTTCGAGCAGATCGAGGAAATCCTGAACAACCGCAGCCTGATCAAGAAGCTGCGGACCTGAACCGGGTAGGCGTGGGCCCGCGTAGGCGTTGGCGCTTCGCGTCCGGCAGACGCGTGGTCGGCGGCCTTGGGGACGGCGTCGCCGTCTGCTCCTGCGCCAGCTCGACGATGGGGTGGCCGGCCGGCGGCCTGTTCGATGAGGGCGATGCATTCGCCGGGATCCGCGATGGAGGCCAGCCAGCTGCGCAGGCGCACGAGATCCTGCGTACACAGCGGTAACGCTTCGAGCGCGGCAAGCACGTCGTCAAACGCCAGAGCCTGCATTGCTGCCTCCCCATCAGTTACCTCGACAATGGGTGAGACTGCCAGCGCAGCGGATGGTTCGCACAATTAACGCGAACAGCGCCTTCATTTATCATTCGGGCATATCGAATGACAGGAGAATGAATGGAGTCGATCGAAGTCGTCCTGGCGATGCTGCTCGCCGTGGTGGCCAGCGGGTGGATCGGGCGCATGCTGCCCATCGCGGTGCCGCTGCCGCTGATCCAGATCGCGTTCGGCGCGATCATCGAAGGCGTGTTCCGGCACGGCGTCGCGCTCGATCCCGACATCTTCTTCCTGCTGTTCCTGCCGCCGCTGCTGTTCCTGGACGGCTGGCGCATCCCCAAGGTGGGCCTGTTCCACGACAAGGGCACGATCCTCGAGCTGGCCCTGGGCCTGGTCGTGTTCACGGTGCTGGGCGCCGGCTTCCTGCTGCACTGGCTGATCCCGGAGATGCCGCTGGCGGTGGCGTTCGCGCTGGCGGCGATCGTCGCGCCCACCGATCCGGTGGCGGTGTCCTCGATCACCAGCCGCATCCCGGTGCCGCCGCGCCTGATGCACATCATCGAAGGCGAATCGCTGCTCAACGACGCCAGCGGCCTGGTGTGCTTCCGCTTCGCCGTGGCCGCGGCGATGACCGGGCACTTCTCGCTGGCGCAGGCCGGCACCACGTTCCTGTGGGTGGCGCTGGGCGGCGTCGCCGCCGGCGTCGCCGTCACCTGGGCCATCGCGCGCGCGCACGCCCTGCTGCTGCGCCGCTTCGGCGAGGACGACGGCATGCCGATCCTGATCAACCTGCTGACGCCATTCGGCGCCTACCTGGCCGCCGAACACCTGCAGGCGTCGGGCATCCTGGCCGCGGTCGCCGCCGGCATCACGATGAGCTACGTGGAACTGGGCGGCTCGGCCACGCCGACCACGCGCATCCGCCGCAACGTGGTGTGGGACACGCTGCAATTCACGCTGAACGGCGTGATGTTCGTGCTGCTGGGCGAGCAGTTGCCGGACGTCGCGCGCGGCGCCCTGCACCCGGCCGGCGGCACGCCGTACGGCGGCTGGTGGCTGGCCGGCGTGGCGCTGGCGTTCAGCCTGGGCCTGGTGCTGCTGCGCTTCGTCTGGGTCTGGGTCTCGCTGCGCCTGACGCTGCTGAACCGGCGCCGCCTGGGCCACCAGGTCTACCGGCCGCGCATGCGCCTGGTCATGGCCACCTCGTTCGCCGGCGTGCGCGGGGCGCTGACGATGGCCGGCGTGCTGACCCTGCCGCTGACCCTGCCGGACGGCGCGCCGTTCCCGACGCGCCACCTGGCGATCTTCCTGGCCGGCGCCGTGATCCTGGTTTCCCTGGTGCTGGCCAGCGTCATGCTGCCGCGCCTGCTGCGCGGCCTGGTCCTGCCGGACGCCCCGCACGCGATGGACGAGGAAGACCGCGCGCGCCATGCGGCCACGCTGGCCGCGCTGGCCGCCGTCGAACAGGAGGCCCAGCGCCGCACGGCGGGCGCCGAGGGCACGCTGCACGCGGAAGCCGCCGCCCACGTGACCGGCCTGTACCGCCACCGCCTGCGCGAACCCAGGCCGGACGGCTCGCTGCAGGACGCGCACGCGGCCGAGCGGGCCGAGCGCGACTACCGCCTGGCGGGCCTGCGCGCCGAACGCGACACCATCCTGCGCCTGGCCCGGCGCAACGAGATCTCGGACGAGACGGCGCGGCACCTGGTTCGCGAGATCGACCTGGTGGAGGCGCGCTACCGTTGACGTGTCGGCACGCAATGGTGGGCTCGGAGAGCCCACCCTACGACTCCGTCGATTGGACGTAGGGTGGGCACCCCGTGCCCGCCCCCCACCATTTCCACGATCAATGTCGCCGCTCCAACGTTAGTTCCCGTACAGTGCCCCAATGCCATCCGGGTAGACTCGGCACGAGCCAGCCCCGCTCGCCCAAGCACGAGAAACGGATGCCCCCATGACCAGCCAAGCCCGCGCGCCGGCCGACCCGGCCCCTTCCAGCGATGCCCCCGCCGCCGCCAAGGCCGCCGGCCTGCGCTACGTCCACGACGACCGCCCCGGCATCCGCCGCGAGGCCGTCAAGGATGGATTCCGCTACCGCGACGCGCACGGCGCCCTCGTCGAGGACGATGCCACGCTCGGGCGCATCAAGTCGCTCGCGATCCCGCCGGCCTGGACCGACGTCTGGATCTGCCCCCAGGCCAACGGCCACCTGCAGGCAACCGGGCGCGACGCGCGCGGCCGCAAGCAGTACCGCTACCACCCGAAATGGCGCACGGTGCGCGACGAGGTCAAGTACGAACGCATGATCAATTTCGGCCAGGCCCTGCCGCAGATCCGCAAGGAGGTCGAGCGCGCGCTGGCCCTGCCCGGCCTGCCGCGCGAAAAAGTGGTGGCGACCATTGTCTACCTGCTGGAAGCGACCATGATGCGCATCGGCAATGACGAATACGCGCGCGAGAACAAGTCCTATGGCCTGACCACGCTGCGCAACCGCCATGTGAAGATCGACGGCAGCGACGTCGAATTCCGCTTCCGCGGCAAGAGCGGCGTCTACCACGACGTCAAGGTGCACGACCGGCGCCTCGCGCGGATCGTGCGCAGCACGCGCGACCTGCCGGGCCAGGAACTGTTCCAGTACCTGGACGAGGACGGCGAGCGCCACTCGGTCGGCTCGGCCGACGTCAACGACTGGCTGCGCACGGTCACCGGCGAGGAATACACGGCCAAGGACTTCCGCACCTGGTCCGGCACCGTGCTGGCCGCGCTGGCGCTGCGCGAGTTCGAGCAGTTCGATTCCGAGGCCCAGGCCAAGAAGAACGTCGTGCGCGCGATCGAATCGGTGGCCGAGAAGCTCGGCAATACGCCGTCGGTCTGCCGCAAGTGCTACGTGCACCCGGCCGTGCTGGACGCCTACCTGGACGGCACCATGCTCGAGGGCCTGCGCGCCCGCGCCGAGCAGAGCCTGGCGCAGGAGCTGCACGACCTGCAGCCCGAGGAGGCGGCGGTGCTGGGCATGCTGCAGCACAGGCTGGCGCAGGAATCCGCGGCCGTCGCCCGGAAGACGAAGCGGCGCGCCGCCTGACGACCGCGCCGCGGGACGACGCGATCGCGCCGCGCGGCCCGCTTCGAGCCGGAGACGCCGCCGGCCCTGCCGACGCGGTCGGCGCGGCTGGACATGGCTGAGCGCGGCTGGCCGCGGCGATTCACGCCGGCGCGATGTTGTGGTTGAAGCGGAACAGGTTGTCCGGATCGTAGCGCCGCTTCACCTGCGCCAGCCGCGCATGGTTCGCGCCGTAGGCCGCGCCGGTGCGCGCCTGCTCGTCCTGCGTCAGGAAGTTGACGTAGACGCTGCCCGCCGCATGGGGCGCCGCGGCCGCGAAGAACTCGCGCGCCCAGGCCATGCAGCGCGCGTCGTCGGCCGCCTCGGTCCAGCGTCCGTGCACGTTCATCGCGAACAGGATGTCGCGATGCGGATAGGCGGTGGCGTCCGGGGCCGGCGCGTTGGCGCGGCCGCCGATCAGCCCCAGGAAGATCTCGCACTGCGCCGTCGGCGCGGCGGCGGCGTAGCGCAGCACCACGTCGATCGCCGCGTCCGACAAGCGCGTGAAATTGTGCGACTTCCAGTAGTTGCGCGCCCCCGGCGCCAGTAACGGATCGAAAATCTTTTGCCAGGCCACGTAGGGCATCGCGCCGACGTGCTCGCCCAGCAGCCGTCCGACGCCGCACGCCCTGGCGACGACGGGTTCGACGGCCGCCGGCGCCAGCGGGGAGAACACGGCCAGCGCGACGACGTCGGTGCCGTGCACTTCCGGCGCCAGGAACGGCAGTGGCGGCGCCTTGCGCAGCACGGCCCAGATCGCCACCTCGTCGGGCAGCGTGTCGACCAGGTCGCGGTAGCGGCGCAGCACGGCGTTGCCTTCGGCCTGCGGGAACACCAGCAGGCCGGCGGTCACGTCCGGACCGACCGGGTGCAGCGCGAACTCGAAGCCGGTGACGACGCCGAAATTGCCGCCGCCGCCGCGCAGCGCCCAGAACAGGTCCGCTTCCTCGTCCGGCCCGGCGCGGCGGCGCCGGCCGTCGGCCGTGACGACCTCGGCCCCGACGAGGTTGTCGACGGTGAGCCCGTGCATCCGGCTCAGCCAGCCGAAGCCGCCGCCCAGCGCCAGGCCGGCGACGCCGGTGGTGGAATTGATGCCGAGCGGGACGGCCAGGCCGAACGCCTGCGTCTCGTGGTCGACGTCGGCCAGCAGCGCGCCGCCGTCGACCCAGGCCAGGCGCGCGTCCGGATCGACCCGCACCCCGCGCATGCCGGACAGGTCGATCACCAGGCCGTCGTCGCAGACGGCGCTGCCGGCGATGTTGTGGCCGCCGCCGCGCACCGCCAGCGGCAGGCCGTGGCGCCTGGCGAACACCAGCGCGGCCAGCACGTCGGCGGTGCCGGCGCAGCGCGCGATCAGGGCCGGGCGGCGGTCGATCATCGCATTCCATACCCTCCGCGCGTCATCGTAGTCGGCGTCGCCCGGCTGCAGCACCGGCCCGCGCAGCGAGGCCCGCAGGCCGGCGACGACGTCGCTGTTCATCGTGGTCATGAAGCACTCCCCATGGGCTCGCGGCGCACGGGTGGCGATGCGGCGCAGCGCCACCGGCTGCCGTCATTGCAGCATAGGAGGCGGCGCGCGCAGTTCAAGCACGCCCGTCAGAACGCCAGGCGCCCCTCGATCGAATCGTCCAGCGTCTTGCCGATCAGCGCGCCGACGGCGACCTTGGCGCCGGCCACCACGCTGCCGTGCTTGTTGTCCCAGTAGTAGCCGGCCTGCGGCGCGAAGCGGATCACGGTGATGCGCGGGTCGTCCTCCCCTTCGGTGAACCAGGTCTTGAGCAGCGGGTTCCACAATGCCTTGATCATCGTGCGGTCCTGCATGACTTCGGCGCGGCCTTCAAGTTCCAGAAAGCCGGCGTGGGCGCCGACCTGGAAGTACAGCTTCACCGACGGGTTGGCGGCCAGTTCCTGGTTCTTGTGGCTGTCGCTGGCGCTCAGGAACCACAGGTTGCCGGCATCGTCGGCCTGGCGCACGCTCATCGGGCGCACGCCATTGGCGGCGCCGGTGGCGCCTGTGGTGCAAAAGAAACAGGTCTCGGCGTCGTCGACCATGTCCTTGACGCGCTTGACGGCGTCCAGGCCGGACAGGTCGCGGCGGTTCTGCTCGGGTTGGTTGCGGTTGATGGAATCCATGGGTCGTCTCCAGAAAAGGGGCCGGATGGCCGATGCGCCGACTGTAAGCAAACCGGTGCCCGGCTTCTGTGCGCGGCTGAACCCAGCGCCATCATTCCTTGCGGATACCTGCAACGCCGCGGCCTGCACCGCGATGCTCAACCGTATAATGTAAGTTTTGATTCAGAGAAAACCATGCGCGCTCACCGCGGGCCGACCCTGTCGCTGCGCCACCTGTTGATCCTGCTGACGGCGATCGGCCTGCTGCCGCTGGCCGCGCTGGGGGTATGGAACCTGCACGCCGCCAGCGAATACCGCCAGCGCAGCCAGGAACGGGCGATGCTGGACCTGGCGCGCGCGCTGTCGAGCGCCGTCGACGCGGAACTGGACGGCACCGTCGCCACGCTCAGCAGCATGGCGCGCAACCCGGCCCTGGCCGCCGGCGACATCGGCGCGTTCTACGACATCGCCCACGAACAGGCCGAGGCGCAAGCCGAGTGGCTGGCCGTGATCCTGTCGGATGCCGACGGCCGCCCGCTGTTTCGCACCACCGCCCCGTACGGCGCCGCGCCGGCGCCCGTCGCCGACGCGGCCAGCCTGCAGCAGGCGCTGGCGCTGCGCCGTCCGGCGGTCGGACGGATCGCGCGCGGCCAGGGCGGCCGCCTGGCGGTGCCGGTGCGGGTGCCGGTCACCGACGGCGCCGGGCGGCTGTACGCGCTGACGGCCGTGGTGCGCCCCGACCGCATCGTGCGCGTGATCGAGCGCCAGCGCGTGCCGGCCGGATCGGTGATCGCGGTGCTGGACGGCAGCGGTACCGTCGTGGCGCGCTCGCGCCGCCACGCCGAGACCGTCGCGCGCCCGGCCAGCGCCTCGCTGGTACGGCTGATGCAGCGGGGCGGGCCGGAAAACGTCGGCACCACCGTCACGATGGAAGGCGACCACGTCGTCGGCGCCTATACCCGGCTGTCGCACTACGGCTGGACGGTGGCGATCGGCGCCCCGCCGGCGCCGCTGAGCGCGGGCTTCGGCAACGGCTTCACGCTGTACGGGGCCGGCATCCTGCTGTCGCTGGCCGTGTGCATCGCCCTGGCCTCCTGGCTGGCGGCGCGCATCGTGCGCGGCATCGATCGCCTGCAGCGCGGCGCGGCGGCGCTCGGCGCCGGCGCCCCCGTGGCGATCGCGCCCTCGCGCATCCGCGAGATGCACCGCATCGGCCAGGCGCTGGAAGCCACCGCGCGCCAGAGGAACGCCCACGAGGAGGAGCGCTCGCGCCTGCTGGTCTCGCTGCGCCAGGCGCTGGAGCGCCAGGAGGACGCGCTGGCCCAGGCCCGGAGCGCCGGCCGCGCCAAGGACGAATTCCTGGCCGTGCTGGGCCACGAACTGCGCAATCCGCTCAGCCCCATCGTCGCCTCGCTCGACCTGATGGACCTGCGCGACGACGCCGCCAGCCGGCGCGAGCGCGCCATCATGCGGCGCCAGGTGAGCCACCTGAAGCGCCTGGTCGACGACCTGCTGGACGTCTCGCGCATCGCCTCCGGCAAGCTGCAGGTGGAGCTGCGTCCGCTCGACCTGGCCGAGCTGGCGCGCCAGACCGTGGCCGCCCTGTCCGGACAGCCCGTGGTGCTGGACGCCCCGGACGCGCTGTGGATCGACGGCGACGAGAACCGCCTGGCCCAGGTGCTGGGCAACCTGCTGTCGAACGCGGCGCGTTTCGGCAGCAGCGCGACCCGGGTCGTGCTGCGCGCCGAGGGCGCCCAGGCCTGGCTGAGCGTGCACGACAACGGCGCCGGCATGGCGCCGGCGCTGCTGGCACGCGTGTTCGAACCCTTCTACCAGGCGCCGCAGCCGCTGGCGCGCCACACGGGCGGCCTGGGACTGGGACTGGCGATCGTGCGCCGCATCGTCGAGTTGCACGGCGGCCGCGTGACGGCGCACAGCGACGGCCTGGGCCACGGCAGCCGCTTCGACGTCGTGCTGCCGCTGGGCAGCGCGGCCGCGGCGCCGGCACCGGCGCCGGCGGCGCAGGACGGCAGCCTGCTGCGCGTGCTGCTGGTCGACGACAACGAGGACGCCGTCGCGACGACGGCCGCGCTGCTGGCCCGCCTGGGCCACGCGGTGCGCGTGGCGCACACGGCCGGCCACGCGCTGGCGGCCGCGCGCGAGTTCGTGCCGGACGTGGCGATCCTGGACATCGGCCTGCCGGACATGGATGGCTATGGACTGGCGACGATCCTGCGCCGCAAGGAAGGCGCGCGCCTGCGCCTGGTGGCGCTGACGGGCTACGGCCAACAGTCGGACGTGGAGCGCGCCCGCGCGGCGGGGTTCGACCTGCATCTCACCAAGCCGGCGACGCTGGACGACCTGCGGCGGGCGTTGCGGGTGGGGGCGGCGGCGTAAGCGCCCGACGTCGCCTACCCCAGCACCGCCATCAGATAATGATCGACCAGCAGCGCCGCGAACAGCAGCCCCAGGTACATGATCGACCAGGCGAACGCCTTGCGCGCCACCGCGTCGCTGTAGCGGCGGTGCACCAGCCAGGCGTGGCGCAGGAACAGGGCGTTGAGCGCGGCCGCGGCCGCCAGGTAGATCCAGCCGCTCATCCCCACCATCCACGGCAGCGCGCACGACGCCGCCAGCGCGATGCTGTAGTACCAGACCATGCGGCCCGTGTAGTCCATGCCGTGCGTGACCGGCAGCATCGGCAGGCCGGAACGCTCGTAGTCCGCGCGCCGGTACATGGCCAGCGCCCAGAAGTGCGGCGGCGTCCACAGGAAGATGATCAGGACCAGCAGCCAGGCCGGCAGCGGCACCGCCCCGGTGGCGGCGGCCCAGCCGAGCGCCGGCGGCATCGCGCCGGCGAAGCCGCCGATCACGATGTTCTGCGAGGTGTTCGGCTTGAGCAGCATGGTGTAGATGAAGGCATAGCCGACGAAGGTGCCGAGCGTCAGCCACATCGTCAGCGGATTGACCCGGAAGTACAGCAGCGCCATGCCGCCCGCGCCAAACAGCACCGACAGCAGCACGGTGCGGCCGGGCGTGATCTCGCCGCGCGCCGTGGGCCGCCGGGCCGTGCGCGCCATGCGCGCGTCGACCTCGGCCTCGATCAGGCAGTTGACGGCGAACGCGGCGCTGGCCAGCAGCCAGATGCCGGCGCCGCTCCACAGCAGCACGCCCCAGCCGGGAAAGCCGCCGGTCGCCAGCAGGCTGCCGATCAGGGCGCAGAACACCGCCATCTGGGTGATGCGCGGCTTGGTCAGCCGGTAGTACTGCGCCAGCGTATCGACGAGCGGCGCCAGCACGGCGCCGGGGAGCGCGACCGGTTCAGCCGGCGCGCGGTATTTTGCTTCGACATTCGACATCGTGAATCCAACCATAAAAGAACGGCGCCGCACGGGCGACCAGGGTGACGCCCTGGAAGGCATCGTCAGGCGCGCGCGCGCGCCAGTTCCGTCTTCAACTGCAGCAGCGTGGGCGTGACCAGCGGCAGGAAGTCCGCCTCGCGCCGGCGCCGCGCGGCGCCGCCGTCGCGGCCACGCAGCCAGGCCCGTCCGCCCAGCGCCTGCAATTCGATCCGGGCGGCGGCGGCCGCCATCTCGACCATCGCGATGCGCGCTTCCAGCAGCGCCAGCGGTTGCGCGCTCAGTCCGCCGTCGTCCAGGCCGTCGGCGAGCCGCCGCAGCGTGCCGTCGATCCGCATGCGCAGCGCCGCGCTGTCCCGCGCCAGCAGCGGCTGTTCGCCGCCCGGCGCGCGCGCCGCCGCATCCAGGCAGGCGCGCGCCAGGCCCAGGCCCAGGCCGCACTGCATGCCGACGAAGACCGGGCGCACGGCCGGCAGCAGCGTCTGCGCCTGCGGGTGCAGCAGCCACTGAGGACCGAGCACGACGCCGTCCAGTTGCAGCGCCGCCGTGTTCGTCGCGCGCAGCCCGAGCAGGTCCAGGTCGGGCGCGCGCGCCACGCCGGGCGCGTCGTGCGGCACCGCGTACAGCGCCGCCCCGCCCTCCTCGTCGCCGGCCACCACCAGCGCGACGAAGCCGCCGCCGGCCGCGTTCAGGTTGGTGGCCCAGGCCACTGCGCCATCCAGGCGCGCGGCGCCGCCCGCCGCGGTGACGCGCACGTGCAGGCGGTCGAGGCCGCCCAAGAACTTCATCGCATTCGACAGGCCCGGCGCGCCGGCCAGGCGCCCGTCGAGCAAGGGCGGTACCAGCCGCGCCGCAAGGTCGCGGTTCGGCGCGGCCAGCAGGCATGCGACGACGGCGCGCTGTGCCCAGTACACGAACGCGGCGGCCAGCGAGCGGCTGGCCAGCGCGGCGACGGCGGCCAGCGCCGCGCCGGTGCCGGCACCGTCGCCGCCGCTGGCAAGCGGCACGCCGATGCGGAACAGGCCGGCCGCGGCCAGCCGCGCGTGCAGCGCGCCGGCCAGCGCGGCATCGGCGTCGGCGTCGAGGGCGTCCGCGTGCTCGTCGAGCCAGCGGAGCAGGGATTCGTCCAGGGTCGTCATCATGGGGGCACCGTCTCCTGCGGCCGCCCCGTTCCGGCGCCGCCCCGCGGGCGCAGCCGGCACCGGATGGCGCAAGGATGGCATGCTAACGGAAAACGCGATCCGGACATGCGGGCAAATTGTCCCAGTTGAACAGACGGCAAGGCGTCATCCCGTGCGCACGCCCCGACATTTGTTGTTAATTACCAACAAATGTCGGGGCCAGATGGCGGGGCCGCGCGTCAGATATGCTGGTCGAACACCTGGCGCAGGTAGGCGATGAAGGTTTCGTCGGTGGAGAAGCCCTTGCCGGGACTGTCGGACAGCTTGGCCACCGGCTGGCCGTTGCAGCGGGTGAGCTTCATGACGATGTTCAGCGGCGCGAACTGGGTGTCGTTGGTCAGCTTGGTGCCGATGCCGAAGCCGGTCTGCACGCGGTCGGCGAAGTGGCGGTACAGGTCCAGCGCCTTGGGCACGGTCAGCGCGTCGGAGAACACCAGGCGCTTGGTGCGCGCATCGATGCGCAGCCTGGCGTAGTGCGCCAGCGCCTTTTCGCCCCACTCCACCGGGTCGCCGGAATCGTGGCGCAGGCCGTCGAACAGCTTGGCGAAGTACAGGTCGAAGTCGCGCAGGAACGCGTCCATGCCGACCACGTCGGTCAGCGCCGTGCCGAGGTCGCCGCGGTATTCCTGCACCCAGTCTTCCAGCGCCTTCTTCTGGAAGTCGCGCAGGCGCACGTCGAAGGACTGGAAGGCCTGCATGTATTCGTGGGCCATCGTGCCGATGGGGACGATGTTGAACTTCTTGGCCAGGTAGACGTTCGACGTGCCCTTGAAGAATTGCGGGATCTCGCGCACAAGGGTGGCCACGACCTCCTCGTGCCAGTCGCCGGAGAAGCGCCGGCGCACGCCGAAGTCGGAGAACTCGAAGGGGTGCATGCGCTTGGGCTCCGCCTCGAAGGCGCGCAGTTCGTCGATCTTCTGCTGCAGGCGCAGGCGCGCCTCGCGCAGCGCGGCGTCCTGGTCGAAGCGGCGGAAGTACAGCTCGTTGACGATGTAGAGGACGAAGATCTCGAAGCCCATCACGTGCACGATCGGGCCGCTGGCATGGATGCGCAGGTGCGGGCCGTCGGTCTCGACCTGGATGAACTTGCGCTGGAAGCGGAACAGCGTCAGGAAGTCGGCGAAGTCGCTCTTGATGTAACGCAGCGTGCGCAGGTAGTTCACCTCGTCCTCGGTGAACGTCATCGTGCACAGGTGGTCCAGCTCGCGCTCGATTTCCGCTTTCAGCTCGGCCAGCGGATAGGCCGGCGTGTTGCGGCACCTGAACTCGTATTCGCCGACGGCGTTCGGGTGCATGTGCAGCAGGGCCTGCCACATGGTGAATTTGTAGAGATCGGTTTCGAGCAGGCTGCGGACGACGGGTTTCATGGGTGCGCGGTGGTGCGGTTGATGGTGCGTGGTGGTTGGTCGGGAACGCGCCCGGTCACGGAACGATGCCGGGCGCATCCCCCATCTTACGCGAGCGGCAACATCCGTGCTTTACGCTAAGGCACCGGCGGGGGCATCGTCGGGCCCGCCGGCCTTCTTGCGCTTGCGCCGCTTGGGTGCCAGCATCGTGCCGTTGCAGGCCGGCGTGCCGCAGCGGCAGGCGAACAGGCGCTTGAGCGCCGGCGTGTGGCGCTCGTCGTAGATCAGCGCGTAGTCGTAGTTCAGCTCCTCGCCGGCGTCGATGTCGCGCAACGCGTGGATGTAGACGCGGCCGTCGTCCTCGTAGGCTTCGCAGTTGGGTTCGCAGGCATGGTTGATCCAGCGCGCGTCGTTGCCGCGCCGGCCGCCGTCGATCACGCGCCCGTCGGCCAGGCTGAAATAGAAGGTGTGGTTGACGGGGCCGCCGCGCTCGGCCGCGCGCTGCGTGGCCTGGTCCCAGCCGATGCGCTCGCCCTTGTATTCGATGATCCGTTCCCCGGCCCCGATGGGACGCAGGGCGAACACGCCCCGGCCGTGGACCGGGGACTGGCGGACTTCGTAGAGCGGCGACGATGGCGCGGACGGTGTCATTGCGGGCGATGGACGAGTGGGAACGCCCCTATTATTGTCCGTTTCGCACCGTTCGTGCCGCACCTTATGCGGAAAAATCTTCCTCGCGGTATTCCGCCGGCCGTCCCTGCCCGGCCGCCTGCTCCGCCGCCTCCAGGCGCCGCAGCTCGACCCGCCGGATCTTGCCCGAGATGGTCTTGGGCAGCTCGGCGAACGCGATGCGGCGGATCCGCTTGTAGGGCGACAGCCGCGCGCGCGCGAACGCGAACAGCGCCCCGGCCAGCTCGCGCGACGCCGCGACGCCGGGGCGCAGCGCGACGAAGGCCTTCGGCACGGCCAGGCGCAGCGGGTCGGGACTCGGCACGATCGCCGCTTCCAGCACGTCCGGATGCTCGATCAGCACGCTCTCCAGCTCGAAGGGGCTGATGCGGTAGTCGGACGACTTGAACACGTCGTCGTTGCGGCCCACGTAGAAATAATAGCCGTCGGCGTCGACCCGGGCCGTGTCGCCCGTGTGGTAGTACCCGGCGCGCATCACGTCCGCGGTCTTGGCCGCGTCGCCCTCGTAGCACAGCATCAGGCCCAGCGGCGCCGGATCGAGCGCGATGGCGATCTCGCCCTCCTGCGCCGGAAGGTCGTCGAGGTCCAGCAAGGCGATCCGGAAGCCCGGCAGCGGCCGCCCCATCGAGCCCGGCTTGACCGGCTGGCCGGGGGAATTGCCGATCTGGCAGGAGGTCTCGGACTGGCCGAAGCCGTCGCGGATGCGGATGCCCCAGGCGCGTTCGACCTGGTCGATGACTTCGGGATTGAGCGGCTCGCCCGCGCCCACCAGCTCGCGCAGCGGCGGGCGCCATTGCGCCAGGTCTTCCTTGATCATCATGCGCCACACGGTCGGCGGCGCGCACAGCGAGGTCACGCCGCAGCGCACGATGGTGTCCAGGCAGGCGCGCGCCGAGAAGCGCTCGTAGTTGTAGACGAACACCGTGGCGCCCGCGTTCCAGGGCGCGAAGAAGCAGCTCCACGCATGCTTGGCCCAGCCGGGCGAGCTGATGTTCCAGTGCACGTCGCCCGGCTGCAGGCCGATCCAGTACATCGTCGACAGGTGGCCGACCGGATAGCTCTGGTGGCTGTGCAGCACCAGCTTCGGTTGCGCCGTGGTGCCCGACGTGAAGTACAGCAGCAGCGGATCGGTGGCGCGCGTGACGCCGTCGGGGACGAAGTCGCGCGCCGCAGCGCCGCTGGCGGCGAAGTCGCGCCAGCCGGGGACCGCGCCGCCCACGGCGATGCGGCCGTAGTCGCCCGGCAGATCCGCGAACTTGGCCGTCTCGGACGCCTGCGCGATCACGTGGCGGATGGCGCCGCGCCGCATGCGGTCGTCGAGGTCGGCGCTGGATACCAGCATCGTCGTCGGCACCAGCACGGCGCCCAGCTTGATCGCGGCCAGCATGGCTTCCCACAGCTCGACGCGGTTGGGCAGCATCAGCAGCACGCGCTCGCCGCGCCGCACGCCGCAGTCGCGCAGCCAGTTCGCGACCTGGTTCGAGCGCGCGGCCATCTCCTCGAAGGAGAGCTTGCGTTCGCTGCCATCCTCTTCCACCACCCACAGGGCCGGCGTGGCGTTGGCGCGCGCCTGGACGTCGAAGAAGTCGAGCGCCCAGTTGAAGTCGTCGAGCTCGGGGGCCCGGTAGCCGGCGCAGGCGGCGGCGTAGTCGGTGCGGTGGCGATGCAGGAAGTCGCGCGCGGCGAGGAAACGCGCGTGGGGCGATGCGGTCATGATGGTCTCCTGTGCAAAAGCGGCGCGTGCGGAACGCCGCGCTGCCCTGCCTTGTTGTGTTTCCCGCATTCTGCCACGGCTTGTCATTCCCGCCAGTTTGTTCCGTATGTCCAACGGATCGTCCCCGAAATCGCCCCGTGCGGGCCCCGAACGGGCCTGGATGGGTTCCCTTTGTGCGCTGGCGGCATATAATCGGAATACCGATGTTTACGCTCCCGATACCGACTCCATGAACAATGCCGTCTCCCCCATCGACCTGCAACCGCCCCAGCCCGTGACCCTGAACGCCATCAAGGTCAGCTGCCAGGCCTGCAGCATGGGCCAGCTGTGCCTGCCGATGGGCCTGGCGGACGCCGACATCGACCGCCTGGACCAGATCATCGGCCGCCGCCGCCGCATCGAGCGCGACGAGCGCCTGTACCAGATGGGCGAACCGTTCCGCAACCTGTACGCGGTGCGCTTCGGCCACTTCAAGACCTACCAGGTGAACGCCGCCGGCGAATCGCAGATCACCGGCTTCCAGATGGCCGGCGAACTGCTGGGCATGGACGCGATCAGCGGCGACCGCCACCACTGCGACGCGGTGGCGCTGGAAGACAGCGAGGTCTGCGAGATCCCGTTCTCCAACCTGGAAGAGCTGTTCGGCCACGTGCCGGCCCTGCTGCGCCACTTCCACCGCATCATGAGCCAGGAAATCACGCGCGAGCAGAACGTCATGCTCCTGCTGGGGAACATGCGCGCCGAGCAGCGCTTCGCCGTCTTCCTCGTGAACCTGTCGGCCCGCTACGCCGCGCGTGGCTATTCCTCGACCAGCTTCCAGCTGCGCATGTCGCGCGAGGACATCGGCAACTACCTGGGCCTGACCATCGAGAGCATCAGCCGCCTGTTGTCGCGCTTCAAGAAGATGGGGCTGGTGCAGGTGGACAAGCGCGAAGTCATCCTGCTTGAGCCCGCGCGCCTGAAGGCGATGGCGGCGGGGACGGAGCAATGTAGTCCGATGGCGTGATCGACCCGCGGCAGACATCGCACGACAAGGCTGCCGCGGCTTCGGAAGCCACGCCCCCTTCAACGAGGTGGCAAGTCGGTCGCTCATCGGCGCTTTCTCGTCCGTGAGTCGCCATGTCCCGGTCCTGGCCGAATCCGGCCGTCGTACGCACCCTGAACATCACCGTGGCGGCGTCGAGAAGGACCAGCCATCGGGGAACCGTTCAGCCAGGGCTTTCAACGCTACCAGATGCCTGTCGCGCATGGCGTTGGCATGCACGCGATCGTCACGCCGCGGGTCGGGTTCGTCGTGCATCGGTTCGTCGCAGAGTGCGCGGTCCGGCCAGCCGGCACGTGCAGGCTTTACATCGCCACCGCCGCCTGGTGAGGAAGTAGAACAGGCACGCCCTCGATCGCCAGGTTCCGTCCAAGTGACGGCTCGCTGTCCGTTGGTCCATGTCCCCCTTTTGCGCTGGCGCTGCCTTGCCAGGACCTGTTCCTCGCCGTCACTGTGACCACTAGAAGCCATGGGATTGGCGTCATGCCTGCACGCCCCGTACTCTCTGTGTTGCTTCCACACAACTTCCCGTCGCCATTTTTGTCCCGTCCCTGCGTGCGGCTTTCACCAGCGTTTTTCCCTATGGCAAGTAGGCGGAACGCCTGCCATGTGCCGATACCGAACCGCTTGCGGGACTGTTGCAACGATGCCGATAGTGACTATTGGCGACAATTCAGCGTCTTCCTGTCTTTAAGATCGGCGATATGAGAATGCTGAAGAAATTTATGCATTCGTCTCATTACGATTTGAGGAAAAACATGACGTTGCGAAATATGACTGTTGCCCAACGACTCGGCATTGGCTTCGGCCTCGTGTCCGTCCTGCTGTTGGTAGTAATTGCACTGGGGCTGGCCAGCATGCGCCAGATCCAGGCACGCATGATCGAGATCACCAAGGTCAACAATGTGGAAACGCGGCTTGCCCAAGTGATGGACCTGACCGTGACAGAACGCGCGCTGGCGCTGCGCAACCTGATCCTGCTGAAGGAAGAAAAGGAAATCCGGATCGAGGTCAAGCGCATCGGCGACCAGGAAGCCAAGTATGCCGACGCACTGAACAAGATGGCCGCGATGTTCCGCGAGGTGGCCAACACCGCCCCCGAGGAAAAGGCCCTGCTCGACGACATCCGGAAGCAGGGCGAACTTGCGGCGCCGTTCATCAAGCGCGCGCAGGACCTGGCGCTGGGCCAGCAGCAGGACCAGGCGTACCAGCTGCTGCGCTACGAATTCCGCCCCGTGCAAAAGAAATGGTGGGAGTTGATTCGCCAGCTGATCGCGGTGGAGGAAAAGCAGAACGTCGACGCGGTCGCCGCTGCCGAAGCCGCCTACGACAGCGCGCGCCGGCAGATGCTGGTCGTCGGCGGGCTGGCGCTGCTGTGCAGCGTGGCGGCGGCCTGGATGATCACGCGCCGCGTGGTGCGCCAGCTCGGCTGCGAACCCGACGAGGCGGCGGCCATCGCGTCGGAAATCGCGGCCGGCAACCTGAGCGTGCCCATCCATGCGCGCAGCGGCGACACCAGCAGCCTCCTGTTCGCCATGCAGTCCATGCGCGACGGCCTGACGCACATCGTCGGCCAGGTGCAGACCAGCAGCGAAGCCATCGCCAGCGCGGCGAGCCAGATCGCCACCGGCAACCTGGACCTGTCCTCGCGCACCGAGCAGCAGGCCAGCACGCTGGAGGAAACGGCCTCGTCGATGGAGGAACTGACCAGCACGGTACGCCTCAATTCCGATCGCGCGCGCCAGGCCAACAACCTGGCGGAGTCGGCTTCCAGCGTGGCCGTCAAGGGCGGCGCGGTGGTGGCGAAAGTGGTGGATACCATGGCTGCCATCGATAGCTCGGCGCACAAGATCGTGGACATCATTGCGGTGATCGACGGGATTGCGTTCCAGACCAACATCCTGGCGCTGAACGCCGCCGTGGAAGCGGCCCGCGCCGGCGAACAGGGGCGCGGCTTTGCCGTGGTGGCCGGCGAAGTGCGCACCCTGGCGCAGCGCAGCGCCGCGGCGGCCAAGGAAATCAAGGAACTGATCGGTGATTCGGTGGACAAGGTGCAGAACGGCAACCGGCTGGTCGAACAGGCCGGCGCCACCATGGAGGAAGTCGTTGCAAGCGTCCGGAGCGTGACCGAGATCATGTCGGAAATCATGATGGCCAGCCAGGAACAGTCGGCCGGCATCGAGCAGATCAACCACGCCGTCACGCAGATGGACGACGTCACCCAGCAGAACGCCGCACTGGTCGAAGAGGCCGCCGCGGCGGCGCAGGCCATGCAGGAACAGGTCGACAGCCTGAACGACGTGGTCGCCACCTTCCGCCTGGCGGGCGGCCCGACGCAGACGTCGCCGGCCAAGGAGGCGCCGATCGCGCGCGCCAGACCGGTGCCGGAACTGTCCGCGCCAGGAGGCCCGCAAGCCGGGCGTGGCGTCAAGTACGCGGCGACGAAGGCTCCGGCGGCGGCCGGCCGGCAAAAATTCTGAGCGTTATCGGGAGAACCACATGGACAGTGCAGGAAGACTGGAAGCGGCCACGCCGCGGGTATTCTGGCATGCCAGCGGCGTCCGCGCCGAGCAGCGCCAGCGGCAGTTGCGCCAGCAGGCGGCGACGGTCTGGTTGACCGGGCTGAGCGGCGCAGGCAAGTCCACGCTGGCGTGCGCGCTGGAGCAGCGCCTGTTCCGCGAAGGGCGCACCGCGTTCATCCTCGACGGCGACAACCTGCGCCACCACCTCAACAGCGATCTCGGGTTTACCGCCCACGACCGCCGCGAAAACATTCGCCGCAGCGCGGAGGTGGCTCGGCTGATGAACGACGCCGGGCTGATCGTGATTTGCGCATTCATTTCGCCGCTGCGCAGCGACCGCGACCTGGCGCGCGAGATCATCGGCGCGGACAACTTCATCGAGACCTACGTCAGCACGCCATGCGCGGTGTGCGAGGAACGCGATCCCAAGGGCCTGTACCAGAAGGCGCGCGCCGGCCTGATACCGCAGTTCACCGGCGTGTCGGCCCCGTACGAAGTGCCGCCGGCGCCGGCGCTGACGCTGGACACCGACGCGCTGACGCTGGCCCAGGCCTGCGAGCAACTGTTCCGCCACCTGACGCCGCGCTTCCTCTGACCCCATGGCCTACGACGTGTTCAACGGCGACGCCGACGGCATCTGCGCGCTACACATGCTGCGCCTGCATGCGCCGGCCCGGCGCACGCTGGTCACCGGCGTCAAGCGCGACATCGAACTGCTGCGCCGCGTGCCGGCCGGGCCGGACCTGGACGTGCTGGTGCTGGACATCTCGTTGGACGCCAATGCCGGCGAACTGCGCCGCCTGCTGGACGGCGGCGCGCGGCTGACCTGGTTCGACCACCACATGGCCGCATGCGCGCAGGCGCAGCGCCATCCGCATCTGTCGCTGCATTGCGACACGGCGCCGGATGTCTGCACCAGCATCCTGGTGGACCGCCACCTGGGCGGTCGCTACCGGCCCTGGGCCGTGACGGCCGCCTTCGGCGACAACCTCGACCGGCCGGCCTGCGCGCTGGCGCGCAGCCTGGGGCTGGACGAGGCCGGCACCAACGCCCTGCGGCAACTGGGCCAGGCCCTGAACTACAACGCCTACGGCGAGTGCGAGGCCGACCTGCACATCGCGCCGGCCAATCTGTACCGCGCCATCAGCGGCCACGAAACACCGGACGGTTTCCTCCGCACCGCGCTGTACCGCGACCTGCTGGATGGCTATCGCAGCGACTGCGCGCGACTGCAAGGCTTGCTGCCGCACTGGCAGCGCGACGGCAATGCGGTGTACGTGCTGCCGTCCGCACCGTGGGCGCGGCGCGTCAACGGCGTGCTGGCCAACCGCCTGGCCGCGCGCCAGGACGGCGCCGCGTTCGCCGTGGTGCTGGCCAGCAGCGATGGCACGTACCTGATCAGCGTGCGCTCGGGGCAACCTGAGGCGCGCAGCGCCTGCGGGCTGTGCGGCGAGTTCCCCGGCGGCGGGGGACGCAAGGCCGCTGCCGGCATCAACCGCCTGCCGGCGGACCAGCTGGAACGCTTTATCGATCGCTTCGGCACCTACTTCGCGCCGGACGCGCCCCGCAGCCATGCTTCCTGACGGCGCCGCCCAGTCGTCCCGGCCGCAGCCCGCGCCGGCGGCCATGCCCATGGGCGCGGCCATGCCGTGCGCTGTGCCGACCATCGGCCTGTTCGCGCTGGCCCTGCTGTTCCTGCGCATCGGCTGCACCAGCTTCGGCGGCTTCATGGCCATGGTGTCGGTGACGCAGCAGGTGCTGTGCGAGCGCCGGCGCCTGCTGCCCGCCGCCGACCTGCTGGACGGCCTGGCCCTCGCCTCCGTGCTGCCCGGACCGGTGGCGGTGAATGTGGCCGCCTATGCCGGCTACCGGCTGCGCGGTGCTGCGGGCGCGGCGGTCGCCATCGCCTGCGCCGTCCTGCCGGCCTTCCTGTGCATGGTCGGACTGGGCACGCTGTACCTGCGCTACGGCCACATGGAAGCATTGCAGCCGCTCTTCCACGGCATCGCGCCGGCCATCATCGCCATCGTGCTGGCGGCCGGCCTGCGGCTGTGGCGCGGCGCGGTGCAGGGCCGCCGCCAGATGGCATTGGGCGTTTGCGCCGCGCTGGCGCTGGCCGCGCTGCCCGGCCTGGCGACCACCTTGAGCGTGATGGCCATCGCCGCCGCCCTCGGCTACCGTTGGCGCGACCGGTCCGCAAGCGGCGCCACCGCCAGGCAAACCATTCCCGCCAGCGGCGCCACGAACGCCGCGCCGCGCGCCGCGGCCGGACGGCGTTTCGCCGCGCTGGCCGCCGCGCTCGGCGGCCTGGCCGCGCTGGCCGCCCCGCCCATCCTGCTGCAACTGGCCAGCGTGTTCGCCGGCATGAGCCTGCTCGCATTCGGTGGCGGCTATGTATTCATTCCGCTGCTGCAGCACACCGTGGTCGACGCCTACCGCTGGCTGAGCGCGCGCGAGTTCGTCGACGCCCTGGCCATCACCCAGCTCAGCCCCGGTCCGGCCATGATCAGTTCCGCGCTGGTCGGCCTCAAGGTCGCCGGCCTGCCCGGCGCCGCGGCGGCCACCCTCGGCATGTTCGTGCCCAGCGCCGTGCTGATCATCGCCGCGAGCGGCGCGCTGCAGCGCGTGCGCCACTGCGTACCGGTGCAGGCCGCACTGGGCGGCATGCGCGCCTCCCTGGCCGGCATGGTGTTCGCCGCCGCCTGGACCATCGCACGGGCCGGCGCGCTGGAACCGCTGGCCGTCCTGCCCTGCGCGCTGGCCCTCCTGGCCCTGCTTCGCTTTCGTATCGACGCCGCCCTGGTCGTGACTGGTTCCGCCCTGGCCGGCTACCTGCTTTTTTAGGAGAATGGCATGACCGCATCCCTCGCCCGCCCCCGTCCGGTGATGATGATCCCGCTGCGCCGCTGCGGCAGCCACGCGCTGCGCCTGCGCCTCAACATGGCGCCGCAATTTTATTCGCCGTATCCGCTGCACATCGTCGACTTCATGCCGCTGCTGCCGCACTACGGCGACCTGCGGGACGACCGCAACTATTTCCGCCTGGTGACCGACCTGTGCGGCCTGCAGGCCGTCAGCATGGTCAAGTGGCCGCACATGACCTTCGATCCGGTGGAGATGTTCGAAGCCCTGCGCCACCAGCCGCGCAGCGTGCACCGCGTCCACTGGGAATTGCTGCTGCGCGCCGCCGAGTACCAGGGCGCCAGCGTCGTCATGGACAAGTCGCTGGACAACGTCCACTACGCCGACGAACTGATGGCGCTGTTCCCCGACATGCTGTTCGTAAACGTGGTGCGCGATCCGCGCGCCCAGGTGGCGTCGATGAACCGCGCCATCATCCACGACTTCGACACGCGCCTGAACGCGGAAACCTGGCTGGCCGCCCACCGCGCCGCCGACCGGGTGACGGCACGCCACCCCGAGCGGGTGCTGACCATCCGTTACGAGGATTTCCTGTCGAGCCAGCAGGCCACGCTGGAAACGGTCTGCCGCTTCCTCGGCATCGACTTCCAGCCGCGGATGTTGGACGTGGGCGGCTCGCAGGAAGCCAAGCAGATTTCGCAGCTGTCGGCGCTGTGGTCGTCCAACTGCTTCCCGCCCATCGTCGCCAACATCGACAAGTTCAAGCAGCAGCTCGGCATGGACGAGATCAATGTGATCGAAACCGTGACCGGCGACTACATGGACCGCTACAACTACACCCGCCTGGCACGCGGCGACGCCGACCTGTCGCCCGATGCGCGCGCCCTGGCCGTGACGCGCTCGGACGCCGCCCGCGAGCGCGCCTGGCGCGGCCTGGAGCAGGACAACTTCCGCGACTACGTGCTGCGCCGCGTGCGCGCCGACTACCTGGCCCAGTTGCGCGCGCGCCTGGGTCAGCACGTCCCGCAGCCGGCGCGCGAGACGGCCTTCGCCACGCTCAGCGAACTCGACCCGGCCGCGTTCGAAGTCGCCGACTAGCGCTCGCTGCGCATGGCGGCACGGCCGCCGCCGCCGGGTCGGCCGATTGCGTGGCCGGTGCCGAAGCGACGGACCTGGCCCGGCCGCGGCGGGCCGCCCGGGCCGCTGGACCGGACCGCAGCGCCATGCGCGGGGAAATCCCGCGGCCTGTCGGGCACGGCACGACATGACGACACATATACCATCGGATAGCTGGCAACCCTTCGCATGCACCGCACAATCGCGGCAAAGGAGAATGCCATGCCCACCCGTATCCGCCAAGGCGCGACGTGCGTCGCCAACGTCGCCGCGCTCGCCGCGCTCTGCGCCGCCTCCGCCCATGCCCAGCAATCCGTCACGATCTACGGCCGCCTGAACGTCTCGATGGAGCACGTCGACAACGGCAGCGGCTTCACCCAGACCCGCATGGTCAACAACCGCTCGGTCCTCGGCTTTCGCGGCAGCGAAGACCTGGGCGGCGGCGTCACGGCCATCTTCCAGCTGGAAGGCACGCTGTCGCCCGACACCGGCGCGGGCGAGCCGTTCCGGCGCGATACCCGCGTCGGCCTCGACGGCCCCTGGGGCACGCTGTTCGCCGGCCACTGGGTCACCGCGTACGCCGGCGCCACGTCGGGCCTGGACCCGTTCTACCCCACCACGGCCGGCTACATGAGCATCCTGGCCAACGGTTCCGGCCCGTCGGTCGACAACGTCGGCAACGTCTACTCGTTCGACCGGCGCCAGGCCAACTCGGTCCACTACTGGACGCCGGCCTGGCACGGCCTGTCGCTGCGCCTGACGCATGGGATGAACGAGGAAAAGCCGGCCAGCGGCGCCCGGCCGTCGCTGGACTCGGCCGCCGCCGTCTATGAACGCGGACCGTGGTATGCCGTACTGGCGCACGAGCGCCACCACGAATACCAGGGACCGGGGCTGGACGACCGCGGCAGCAAGATCGCCCTGGCCTACCAGTTCGGTCCCGCCGCATGGGGGCAGACGCGTGTCGCGGCGATCGTCGAGCGCCTGGAATACGGCACCGCCTCGGGCGAACTGGCGCGCGACGCGGCCTGGGTCGCCGTGTCGCACCAGATGGGCGCGCACGGCCTGCGCCTGTCCGTCGGCCGCGCGCGCGCCGGCAGCGGCCCATCCACCGCGCGGATAGGCTACGTGCGCAGCGGACCCGGCACCGGCGCCACGCACGTCACGCTGGGCTACGACTACACGCTGTCCAAACGTTCCAGCCTGTACGCCTACGTCTCGCGCCTGGACAACGGCGGCAATGCCGCGTACGACTTCCCGATCAACGGGATCGGGCCGGCGGCGGGGGCGACGCTCAAGGGCATGGCGCTGGGGATGCGCCACAACTTCTGAGCGTCCGGCGCGATCGCCGGCGCCGCCGTGCTACTCGCGGTCGGCGTCGATCGTCAGCGCCTGCACCCCGTTCCAGGTCCTGGCCAGGCGCCAGTCGCGCAGCGCGCCCTCGGCCACCACGCTCCAGTGGGTGGGCTCGAGCGTCGGCAGGTCGACCGCGAAGGCGCCGGCCGTGTCCGGGCGCACCAGCAGCGCGATGTCCTTGCCCGGCAGCGTCGGGTGCACGAGGTAGATCGTGAACGGCACCGTCAGCGGCTTGCCGGCGCTGGCGATGCTGCCCTTCAGCCGGCCCTCGGCCGGCACGTAGCTGGCGCGCAGCGACAGGCGCAGGCTGGTCGCCACGCGGTCGCGGCGCAGGTCCTGGTTGATCGCCTTGCCCTGCTTGTAGTAGTCGTCGACCACCACGGCGTCCGGGTAGTCGAACGACATCAGCACGGCGATGCCGGTGAAGGCCATCGCCGAGACCGGTCCCAGCATCAGGAACCAGGGCCAGCGGTGCTTGTACCAGGGATCGGCGTCGCCGCGCGCGCTGGCCGGCGTGGCGGGGTTGGGAATCGCATGCATGATCGGTCCTTCCAGGTCGTTGATGTCGTATGGGTCATTTCGGGACGATGAACACGGCCTTCTCGGTCACGCTGATGCCGGCGTCGTCCTGCGCCGTCACGGTGAACGCGATGTGGTTCGAGCCGGTCTTCGCGTGGCCGGGGTCGGCGCGCACGCGCACCGGCACGGCGCGCGCGCTGGCGCCCTTCAGTTCGACCGTGTCGTCGCCGGCCACCGCGGCGCCGGGGATGCCCGCGACCGCGATGCGGAACACGTGCGCTTCCTCGCCGGTGTTCATCACCTGCAGCCGGTACACGTTCTCGATCAGGCCGTCCTCGACCTCGCGTCCCATCGCGCCGCGGTCGCGGATCACGTCGAGCTTGAGCGGGGTTCGCAGGACCAGCGAGGTCGTCATGGCGCCGGCGATGAGCAGGAAGAACACGCCGTAGCCGATCACGCGCGGCCGCAGGATGCGGCGGCGGATCTGCGCGCCGCTCCAGCCCTGGGCCAGCGCGTTGCCGGTCGAGTAGCGGATCAGGCCGTGCGGCTTGTGCACCTTGTCCATCACGGTGTCGCAGGCGTCGACGCAGGCGGCGCAGCCGATGCATTCGTACTGCAGGCCGTTGCGGATGTCGATGCCGGTCGGGCAGACCTGCACGCACATGCTGCAGTCGATGCAGTCGCCCTTGGCCGTCGCCCTGGCGCCGCTCTTGTCCACGCCGCGCGGCTCGCCGCGCTTCACGTCGTAGCTGACGATCAGCGTGTCGCGGTCGAACATCGCGCTCTGGAAGCGGGCGTAGGGGCACATGTACTTGCACACCTGCTCGCGCAGCCAGCCGGCGTTCTCGTAGGTGGCGCAGGCGTAGAACAGCACCCAGAAGGATTCCCACGGCCCGAGGCCGAAGCGCAGGGCCTCGTGGCCCAGCGTGCGGATCGGCGTGAAGTAGCCGACGAAGGTGAAGCCGGTCCACAGCGCCACCAGCGCCCACGCCAGGTGCTTGCTGCCGCGCTTGGCGATCTTCTCGCCATTCCAGCGCTGGCGGTCCAGGCGGATGCGGGCGCTGCGGTTGCCCTCGATGCGGCGCTCGATCCACAGGAAGATCTCGGTGTAGACCGTCTGCGGGCAGGCGTAGCCGCACCAGATGCGCCCCGCCACCGCGGTGACGAGGAACAGCCCGTAGGCGCAGATGATCAGGAGCGCCGCCAGGTAGATGAAGTCCTGCGGCCACAGCGTTAGGCCGAACAGGTGGAACTTGCGCGTCTCGAGGTCGAACAGCACGGCCTGGCGGCCGTGCACTTGCAACCACGGCACGCCGTAGAACAACAGTTGGGTCAACCAGACGAACGCCCAGCGCAGCGAAGCGAAGCGGCCCTTCACCTCGCGCGGATGGATGTCCGCGCGCGACTCGTACATCTTGATGACCGCTTCCTTCGGCGCCGGGGCGTTCATTTTGCGGCCACCTCGGTTGCGGCGGCTTGCGGCTGGCGCGGCACGTTGGACAGGCTCCAGACATACGCGGCCAGCACGTGCGCCTTCGGCTCGCCCAGGAATTCACCCCAGGCCGGCATGGTGTTGTCACGGCCCTTGCGGATCGTTTCCATGACGGTTTCCACGCTGCCGCCGTACAGCCAGACCTTGTCGGTCAGGTTGGGGGAACCCAGCATCGGGTTGCCGTGCGCATCGGCGCCGTGGCAGGCGGCGCAGGCGCCGAACTTCTCCTTGCCGAAGCTGACCTTGATCGGGTCGGCCGACAGGCCCGACAGGCTGCGCACGTAATGGGCCACGTTCTCGATGTCCTTGTCGGAACCGAGCGCCGCGCCCATCGGCGGCATCTGGCCGTGGCGGCCCTTCATGATCGTTTCCTTGATCACCGAGGGTTCGCCGCCGTACAGCCAGTCCTTGTCGGTCAGGTTCGGATAGCCCTTGTTGCCGCGCGCGTCGGAACCGTGGCACTGCGCGCAGTAGGTCAGGAACAGGCGCTCGCCGATGGCATGGGCCTGCGGGTCGGCGGCGACCTGCTGCAGGTCCTGGTGCAGGTACTTGTCGAACAGCGGGCCGTACTCGGCATTCGCCTGCTTGACCTCGGCCTCGTACTGGCCGGTCGATTTCCAGTCGTACTTGCCGGTGTAGCTGCCCACGCCTGGGTACAGCACCAGGTAGACGATGCCGAACACGATGGTCAGCCAGAACATCGCCATCCACCAGCGCGGCATCGGCGTGTTCAGCTCGGTCAGGTCCTCGTCCCAGACATGGCCCGTGGTCTTTTGCGGCTGGCCGTCCTCGTCGAGCTTGACCTTGAAGCGCGACTGCGACCACAGCAGGATCGCGCAGCCGGCGATCGAGCAGATCACGATGATCGTGACGTACCAGTTCCAGAAACCGCTGGTGAAGTCAGACATGGCGGTCCTCCCTGCCGGTAGTGAACTCGTCGGCGGCGTCGTCGGCGAACGGCAGCGTGGCGGCGGCAGCGAAATCGCGTTCCTTGCGCACGTAGGTCCAGGCGAAGATGCCCATGAAGGTGGCGAAGCTGATCAGGGTCATGATGCTGCTTGCGCTGTCGAACAGATGTGTAATGGCCATGTCAGTTCCTCGTCTTGATCTGGGTGCCCAGGCCTTGCAGGTAGGCGATCAGGGCGTCCTGCTCGGTCTTGCCGTCCAGTTCGGCGGGACCGTCCTGCACGTCCTGCTCGCTGTAGGGCACGCCGATGCGCTGCATCGCGCGCATCTTCGGCACGATCGATTGCGGATCGAGCTTGGTCTTCGCCAGCCACGGGTAGCCGGGCATGTTCGATTCCGGCACCACGTCGCGCGGGTTGTCCAGGTGGGTGCGGTGCCACTCGTCCGAGTAGCGCGCGCCGACGCGGGCCAGGTCCGGGCCGGTGCGCTTCGATCCCCACTGGAACGGGTGGTCGTAGACGAATTCGCCGGCCACCGAGTAGTGGCCGTAGCGCTCGGTCTCGGCGCGCAGCGGGCGGATCATCTGCGAGTGGCAGTTGTAGCAGCCCTCGCGGATGTAGACGTCGCGCCCGGCCAGGCGCAGCGCCGAATACGGCTTGAGGCCGGCGACCGGCTCGGTCGTCGATTTCTGGAAGAACAGCGGCACGATCTCGACCAGGCCGCCGAAGGAAATCACGAGCAGCACCAGGCCGATCAGCAGCCAGGGATTCTTCTCGATCCGTTCATGATTGAAACTCATTGCTTGCTCCTGCTTGTAGCGTGAAGGGTGGTCATGCGTGCTCGGGGACGCGGTCGCCGGCGCCGGCCGGGACGTCCTTGACCGGTTTGCCGTGCGGCAGCAGCGGCGGGATGCGCGCATCCACCCACGGGGCGCCGCGCATGGTCAGCCAGGTGTTGTAGCCCATCAGGATCATGCCGGTCAGGTACATCAGGCCGCCGCCGAAGCGGATCACGTAGTACGGGTACGTGGCCTTGACGCTTTCCACGAAGGTGTAGGTCAGGGTGCCGTCCGGGTTCACGGCGCGCCACATCAGGCCCTGCATGACGCCGGCGATCCACATGGCGGCGATGTACAGCACGATGCCGATGGTGCCCAGCCAGAAGTGGGTCTCGACCAGGGCCATGCTGGCCATCTGCTTCTTGCCGGCCAGGCGCGGGATCAGGTAGTACAGCGAACCCATGGTGATGAAGCCGACCCAGCCGAGGGCGCCGCCGTGCACGTGGGCGATGGTCCAGTCGGTGTAGTGCGACAGCGAGTTGATGGTCTTGATCGACATCATCGGACCTTCGAAGGTCGAGATGCCGTAGAACGACAGCGAGACGATCATGAACTTCAGCAGCGGGTCGGTGCGCAGCTTGTGCCAGGCGCCCGACAGGGTCATGATGCCGTTGATCATGCCGCCCCAGGACGGCGCCAGCAGGATCAGCGAGAACACCATGCCGACCGACTGGGTCCAGTCCGGCAGCGCGGTGTAGTGCAGGTGGTGCGGGCCGGCCCACATGTAGGTGAAGATCAGCGCCCAGAAGTGCACGATCGACAGGCGGTAGGAATACACCGGACGCTCGGCCTGCTTGGGGATGAAGTAGTAGACCATGCCCAGGTAGCCGGCCGTCAGGATGAAGCCGACGGCGTTGTGGCCGTACCACCACTGGATCATGGCGTCCTGCACGCCGGCGTACATCGAGTACGACTTGGTCAGCGTGGCCGGCATCGACATGCCGTTGACGATGTGCAGGATGGCGACGGCCAGCACGAAGGCGCCGAAGAACCAGTTGGCGACGTAGATGTGCTTGACGCGGCGCTTCAGGATGGTGCCGAAGAACACCACGGCGTAGGCGACCCAGACCACCGCGATGGCGATCGAGATCGGCCACTCCAGCTCGGCGTACTCCTTGCCGCGCGTCAGGCCCATCGGCAGCGTGACGACGGCCGACAGCAGCACGGCCTGCCAGCCCCAGAACGTGAACGCGGCCAGCTTGTCCGAGAACAGGCGGACCTGGCAGGTGCGCTGGACCACGTAGTAGGACGTGGCGAACAGGCCGCAGATGCCGAACGCGAAGATCACCCCGTTGGTGTGCAGGGGGCGCAGGCGCCCGTAGGTGAGCCACGGGATGTCGAAGTTGAGTGAAGGCCAGGCCAGCTGCGCGGCGATGAAGACACCGACCAGCATGCCGATCACGCCCCAGGCCACCGTCGCGATGGCAAACTGGCGCACGACCTTGTAGTTATAGTTTAGACTGCTATCCAAGATGCACTCCCTAGTTTTATGAGTCGATACGACAACTGGAGGGTAGCTTTCCCGGGTATGCAAAATCTTTGATGTGAATCAAATAGTCCAGACTGGCTAAAGGCAGGAGACAAACTGTCCTACCCTGCGTTGCTGAAAGAAGACTTGGTAGTGGCGAAACGCCCCGGCGTGCGCCACCTGGACGAGGCAGGCCCGCGGCAGCGTGGCGGCCCCATCGATCATCAGACAGGACGACATCCATGCCACCCATCTCGCAGCAACTCCACGCCGAACTCGGCAAGCGCCTGCGCGCCAGCCGCGCGGCCCTGCTTTCCACGGTCCGCGCGCGCACCGACGGCGACACCGACGACCGCCCGTCGATCTCGCCGAACGCCCACATGGGCCAGAACGACGACGCCCCGGCCGCCGAAATGATCAGCCACAACGAAGAGCACTTCGCCGAGCACGAGGCCAACCTGCTGCAGGCCATCGACCAGGCGCTGGGCCGCCTCGAAACGGGCGCGGCCGGCATCTGCGTCGTGTGCGGCCGCGACATCCCCGAAGACCGCCTGCTGGCCACCCCCACGGTGCAGACCTGCATCGCCTGCCAGGAGCGGCTGGAAAAGGAAAGCGGGACCGGGCGCGGCCCGTCCATGTGACGCAGGCGGCGGCGCAGACGTCAGCGCAGACGTCAGCGCAGGGGTCAGAGCCCGGTGTTGCTTCTCAAGGGGCTCTGACCCCGGTGTTCCGCCGCGGCGCCCGACGAAGCCGCAGCGCAGACGTCAGCCCAGACGCCAGCGCAGGGGTCAGAGCCCGGTGTTGCTTTTCAAGGGGCTCTGACCCCGGTGTTCCGCCGCGGTGCCCGACGAAGCCGGATACAGCCGCACCACCGCACCACCCGGCTGCTCGTCCGCCGGCAACGCCGGAGACGACACCTGCGCCCCCCCATCATCGTCGCCCAGTATCCGCCACCCCGGACTCTCGAGGTCATCGAACTGCCCGCTATCCGCGGCGCCAAAGAAGATCCACACGGCGAAGGCGACGACCATGATGCTCAGCGGGATCAGGAGGTAGAGGGATTCCATGGCTTATCGCTTGCGCAAGGCGTTCAGCACCACGAGCGCCGAACTGGCGGCCATCCCGATGCCGGACAGCCAGGGGTTGAGCAGGCCGCAGGCGGCGGCCGGGATCGCGGCCAGGTTGTAGACCATGGCCCAGGCCAGGTTCTGGCGGATCGTGCGCAGCGTGGCGCCGGCGGCGTCCACCGCTTCGGCCAGCGGGTGCAGGCCGTCGCCCAGCAGCACGCAGTCGGCGTGCAGCTGGGCCAGCTGGGCGCCCTGGCCCATCGCGAACGAGACGTCGGCGCCGCTCAGCACGGCCGCGTCGTTGACGCCGTCGCCGACCATCGCCACCACCGCGCCCTCGGCCTGCAGCGCGCGCACCACGTCCAGCTTGTCCTGCGGCAGCTGGCCGCCCAGCGCGTGGGCGATGCCCAGCTGGGCCGCCACCGCGCGCGCGGCCGCGTCCTCGTCGCCCGACAGCAGCATCACGGTCTTGCCGCGCGCGCGCAGGCGCTGCACGATGTCCTGCGCTTCCGGCCGCACCTCGTCGACCAGGTCGAAGCGCGCCATCCAGCCGTTCGCGCTGCCCAGCCAGACCGACGTGGCGCCGGGCGGCGCCGCCACGTCCGACGGCGGCGGCGCCGCGCCGGCCACCGCGCCGACGAAGGCGGCGTTGCCGAGGCGGTAGCGGCGGCCGTGCAGCTCGCCCTCGACGCCCTGCCCCACCACGTAACGGATCACGTCCGCCACCGGCGCCACCGGCCCGGCCGCCTCGCGCAGCGCGACGGCGAGCGGGTGCGCGCTGCCCGCCTCCAGCGCCGCCGCCACCTGCACGCAGGTACGCGTGGTCTGCGGGCCGCCGCCGGCGAACACCAGCGTGTGGCGCAGCGTCGGACGGCCGTAGGTCAATGTGCCGGTCTTGTCGAACACCACGTGGGTGGCGCGCTCCAGGGTCTCCAGCACGTGCGGCTTGACCGCCAGCACGCCGTGGCGCAGCAGGCGCTCGAGCGCGGCGGCCAGCGCGGTCGGCGTGGCCAGCGACAGCGCGCACGGGCACGACACCACCAGCACGGCGATCGCCGCCGGCCAGGCGCGCGCCGGGTCGAGCACGCGCCAGACGCAGAAGGTCACGACGGTCAGCGCCAGCAGCGCCGCCACGAACCAGGCGCCGACGCTGTCGGCCCACAGGGCCAGCCTGGGCTTGTTCTGGCCGGCGCGCTCGACCAGGCGCGCCAGCAGCGCCGCCGTGCTGTCGCGCGCGCTGCTGGTCACGCGCAGCACCACGGCCTGGGCCACGTTGACGGCGCCGCCCGGCAGCGATTCGCCCGGACCGGCCGGACGCGTGCGGCTTTCCCCGGTCAGCAGCGCCAGGTCGACCTCGGTCTCGCCGTCGGCGATCGTGCCGTCGGCCGGCAACGCCTGGCCGGGCGCCACCAGCACCATGTCGCCCGGGCGCAGCAGCGCGGCGTCGACGGTGGCGGCGCGGCGCGAGGCCGGCCAGCCGTCCAGGCGCTGCGCCGTCGCCGGCGCGCTGCGCTGCAGGCCCTCGAGCGCGCGCGCCGCCTTGCGCCGCGCGTTCAGTTCCAGGTAGCGGCTGCCCAGCAGCAGGAACACGAACATCGTGATCGAGTCGAACCAGATGTCGCCCCGGCCCTGCACGAGGGTCACGGCGCTGCCGGCGAAGGCGGCGACGATGCCCAGCGCCACCGGCACGTCCATGCCGGGCAGGCCGCGGCGCAGGTCGAGCCAGGCGCCGCGCAGGAAGGGCCAGGCGGAATAGGTCACGGCGGGCAGCGTCAGCAGCAGCGACGCCCAGCCCATCAGCGCGCGCATCGACGCGTCCATGCCGTCGCCGCCGTGGTCGGCCATGTACACGGGCACCGTGTACATCATCACCTGCATCATCGACAGGCCGGCCACGAACAGGCGCCGGAACAGGGTCTTGCGCGCCCGTTCCAGCTGGGCGCCGTGGCGCGTGGCGTCGAACGGATACGCGACGTAGCCGATCGCGTGCAGCGCCTTCAGGATGTCGCTGGCGCGGCTGGCGGCCGGGTCCCAGCGCACGCGCAGGCGCTCGGTCGCGACGTTCAGCAGCACTTCCTGCACGCCCGGCAGCGCCGCCACGCGGCGCTCGATCAGCCAGACGCAGGCGGCGCAGCGGATGCCCTCGACGGTGAACACGGCGTCGCCGCCCTCCACCACGCTGTCGTAGGCCTCGAGCGCGGCGTCCGCCCGGGCGGCGTCCTCGGAACGCGGCGCCCAGGCCGTGCGGCTGTCGTAATAGTCGTCCAGGCCGGCCGCGGCAATGGCCTCGGCGGCGGCGGCGCAGCCGGGGCAGCACATGGCGCGCGCCCGCCCGCCCACCTGCGCCCGCCACGGGCTGCCGGCGGGCACCGGCTCGCCGCAGTGGAAGCAGGCGGCGTCCGCCGCCGGTGCGGGCTCGGTCGCGGGGGCTGCTACTGCGGCGGCCTCGAGGACCGCGTCGACGGGCGCGTTCATGGCGCCCTCCCGCCGACGCAGATGGCGTCGATCCAGCCCGCCGCATGGCCGTCGTGCAGGCCGCCGGCGGCGCGCGCCAGCCCTAGCAACCCGAAGCCCAGCACCAGCGCGCCGCAGGCGACGCGCACGCCGCGCCGGCGCAGCAGCGCGCGCAGGCGCGCGCCCAGCAGGCCCAGCGACAGCAGCATCGGCAGGGTGCCCAGCCCGAAGGCCAGCATCACCAGCGCGCCGGACGCGGCCGAACCGCTCAGCATGGCCGTCACCAGTACGCTGTAGACCATCCCGCACGGCAGCCAGCCCCACAGCGCGCCGGCCGCCAGCATGCGGCCCGGCCCGTCCAGCGGGCCGACCCGGCGCAGCAGCGGCTGCACGCGCTTCCAGACGAATTGCCCGCCCTGCTCCAGGCGCGCCAGGCCGCGCCACGCATCCATCAGGTACAGCCCGAGGGCGGCCAGCATCAGGTTGGCCAGCCAGTAGGCCCCGGCCTGCAGCGCCGGCAGCTGGGCCAGCGTGCGCGCGCCCTGGGCGAGCCCGCCGGCCAGCGCGCCGGCCGCCATGTAGCTGCCGATGCGGCCGGCGTTGTAGGCCAGGACGTTGGCCAGCGGCGTGCGCAGCGGCGTGCGCGCCGGGAGCGCGCTCACCCGCACCGCCTGCGCGCGCGCGCCGACGGCCGGCGCCACCGACAGCGCGCCGACGATGCCGCCGCACATGCCGGCGCAATGCACGCTGCCGAGCAGGCCGACCAGGAATACCGGCACGAGGGCGACGCCGAGCATGCCGGCCTCACACCGTGCGCGAATGGCGCGGCTCGGTCCCGCGCATGGCGAGGTAGCGGTCGAACACCATGCACACGTTGCGGATCAGGAGGCGGCCCTTCATGGTCACGCTGATCCAGTCCGGGCCGAGGTTGACCAGGCCGTCGCGCTCGAGCCGGGCCAGCTCGCCCAGCTCGCGCTCGAAGTATTTCGAGAACACGATCGGGAAGGCCTGCTCGATGGCGGCGATCGACAGCTCGAACTGGCACATCAGCTTCTGGATCAGGCTGCGGCGCAGCGCATCGTCCATCGACAGGCGGATGCCGCGCGCCACCGGCAGCTCGTTGCGGTCGAGCGCGTCGTAGTAGGCGTCCAGCGTCTTGACGTTCTGGCTGTAGGTGGCGCCGACGGCGCTGATGGCCGACACGCCGCACGACACCAGGTCGGTGTCGGCATGGGTCGAATAGCCCTGGAAGTTGCGGTGCAGGCGGCCCTGCAGCTGGGCCACGGCCAGGTCGTCGGTGGGCTTGGCGAAATGGTCCATGCCGATGTAGACGTAGCCGGCGCCGGTCAGCTTCTCGATGCAGATCTGCAGCATCCTGAGCTTGGTGTCGCTGTCCGGCATGTCGCCGTCGAGGATGCGACGCTGCGGCTTGAACAGGTGCGGCATGTGCGCGTAGTGGTAGACGGCGATGCGGTCCGGGTCGGCGGCGATCACCTTGTCCAGCGTGGCGCGCATCGTGTCCGGGGTCTGCTTCGGCAGGCCGTAGATCAGGTCGATGCTGACCGAGCGGAAGCCCGCCGCGCGCGCGGCGTCGATGATGGCGACCGTCTCGGCCTCCGGCTGGATGCGGTTGACCGCCTTCTGCACGTCGGCGTCGAAGTCCTGCACGCCCAGGCTGAGGCGGTTGAAGCCCTGCCGGCGCAGGCTGTGCACGCGCTCCACCGACACGGTGCGCGGGTCGATCTCGATCGAGTATTCGCCGGCCTCGTCGGGCGCGAAGCGGAAGCACCGGCGCAGGTGGTCCATCAGCTCGCCCATCTGCTCGTCCGACAGGTAGGTCGGCGTGCCGCCGCCGAAGTGCAGCTGCTCGACGTCGTTCATGCCGGCGAACAGGCGGCCCTGCATCTCGATCTCGCGCTTCAGGTAGGCGAGGTAGGTGGCGGCCTTCTCGCGGTTCTTGGTGACGATCTTGTTGCAGGCGCAGTAGTAGCAGACCGTGTCGCAGAACGGGATGTGCAGGTACAGCGACAGCGGCTTGGCGCTGGCGCGCGTGCGCAGGTCGGCCACGGCATGCAGGAAGTCGCGGTAGCCGAACGATTCGGTGAACCGGTCGGCGGTCGGGTACGAGGTGTAGCGCGGGCCCGAGCGGCTCAGGCGCGTGATCAGGTCGGCGTCGAACTCGACGGCGGGCAGCACGGGCTGGAACGCCCGGACGGCGCCGGTGTTATTGCTGGCAGAAACCACATCGAACAGCTTCATCAAAAACTCCTGGCCTACCGCGTCACAAATGTCACGCGGAAATCGTATAGGCTGAGTTTATGGATCGGGATTAGCCAAATCTTTGACATGCATCAAAAATGACCGAGCCAAAGCTGTTCTACGTCGATTATGCGACGGGCGTATGGCGGTCGAGTTTAAAAACCGACAACGCTTGCGACAGGTGCCTTGCCTGTTCGGCAACACTGGACGACGCGGCCGCCGATTCCTCGACCATCGCGGCGTTCTGGCGCGTGATGCCGTCCAGCTGCGCCACCGCCGCATTCACCTGGGCGATGCCGTGGCCCTGCTCGCGCGAGGAGGCGGTGATGCCGTGCATGATCGCGGCGGCGTCCTGCACGGAGGCGACCACCTCGCGCATCGTGTCGCCGGCGCTGCCGACCAGCGCGTTGCCCTGGCCGACCTTCTCGACCGAATCCTCGATCAGCGCCTTGATTTCCTTCGCCGCCCCGGCCGAGCGCTGGGCCAGCGAGCGCACTTCGCCCGCCACCACGGCGAAGCCACGGCCCTGCTCGCCGGCGCGCGCCGCTTCCACCGCCGCATTCAGCGCCAGGATATTGGTCTGGAAGGCGATGCCGTCGATCAGCCCGATGATGTCGACGATGCGCGCGGCCGAATGGCTGATCTGGCCCATGGTCGCTCCGACCGCCTGCACGGCGTCGCCGCCGCGGCCCGCCACGCCGGACGCGGCATCGACCAGGCCGTCGGCGCGCACCGCGCTGTCGGTGTTGTGGCCGGCCGCCGCGGCGATCTGGGCCAGGCTGGCGGCGGTCTGCTCCAGGCTCGCGGCCTGGGCTTCGGTGCGGTGCGCCAGTTCGAGGTTGCCGCTGGCGATGTCGCGCGTGGCCGATTCGATCGAGGCGACGTTGGCGCGCACGTCGCCGACGATCGCCGTCAGGTTGATGTTCAGCTGGCGCAGCGCCAGCATCAGGCGGCCCATCTCGTCGTCGCGGCCGCGCTCCGGCAGCTGCGACAGGTCGCCGCCGGCCAGCGCGAACACGGCCGCGCGGGCGTCGTGCAGCGGCGTCACGATGGCGCGCTGCAGCTCGGCCCAGGCCAGCAGGGTCAGGCCGGCGCCCAGCAGCGACAATGCGCGCCAGGCCAGGCCGTCGACCGCCGCGGCCAGCAGCACCAGCAGCAGCGCCTGCCCGCCCAGCATCAGGCCCAGGCGCCGGCCCAGCGGCAGGTTGCGCAGGCCCGCCAGGCGCGCCCACCAGCCGGTGCGCACGATCGCGCCGCGCCGGATCGCCAGGCCGGCGGCGTCGTGCGCGGCGAAGCGGCGGTAGGCTTCCTCGGCGGCGGCCACGTCGGCGCGCGCGGGTTTGGTCCGCACCGACATGTAGCCGACCGTGCGCCCCAGCTCCTTGATCGGCACCACGTTCGCCACCACCCAGTAGAAATCGCCGTTCTTGCGGCGATTTTTCACGAGCCCGGTCCACGGTTCGCCGGCCTCGAGCGTTTTCCACATGTCCGCGAATGCCTCGGGAGGCATGTCCGGATGGCGCACGACGTTGTGCGCCTTGCCGAGCAGTTCGTCCTGCGCAAAGCCGCTGACTTCCATGAAGGCCGGGTTGACGTAGGTGATGCGTCCCTTCGTATCGGTCTTCGACACGAGCGACTGGCCGTCCTTCAGTTGATGTTCGATACCGGTCACCGGCAGGTTCTTGCGCACGACTGCTCCTTTTTATTTCCCTATGGCAACCACAAGTGTAAAGAAATGTACCTCCAAGCAGCAATAGTTTTATGGAATTCGTGTCGAAAATGCCCCAAAATAGTGCATGAAGGACATCCCGGCAGCAGGTCCCGGCCGATTCGGGTACGCTGCAGGGATGTCACCGCTGTTCCCGTCGTTGCCGCTGGACCTGCCCACGGGCGCACGCTTGCATTCTCGCCCACCCGACCTCACCATTAGCCGTCGATGAACGATCTTTCTCCCCTGACACGGCATTCCGATGTCCTCTACGGTCCGCACCAGCCCGCGCTGCTGCGGCATGAAATCCTGGCCGACCTGCTCGAGGCGAGCGCGCGCCGCGCGCCCGACCATCCGGCCCTGGTCAGCGCCGACCGCACGCTCAGCTACGGCGAACTGGACGCGCTGGCCGACGTGGCCGCCTCGCGCCTGATCGAGGCCGGCATCCGGCCCGGCCACATCGTCGGCCTGTGGATGCCGCGCGGCGTCGACCTGCTGGTGATGCAGGCCGCCATCGCCAAGGCCGGCGCGGCCTGGCTGCCGGTGGACGAGGACACGCCCGTCGAGCGCCTGCTGGTGTGCATGGACGACGCCGGCTCGCCCGCGCTGGTGACGAGCGAGCGCATGCGCGAGCGCCTGGGCGCCATCGCCCGGCCGGTGCACATGGCGGAGCAGTTGCTGGCGCCCGTGCCGGACGGCCACGTCCTGCAGCGGCGCGGCGCGGTGCCCGGCGACGCGCCCGCCTACGTCATCTATACCTCCGGCTCGACCGGCAAGCCCAAGGGCATCCTGATCGACCAGCGCAGCATCTGCCACTTCCTGCGCAGCGAGAACGCGATGCTGGGCGTGGTTGCCGCCGACCGCGTCTACCAGGGCTTCTCGGTCGCCTTCGACATGTCGTTCGAAGAGATCTGGATCTCCTACCTCGTCGGCGCGACGCTGTGGCTGGGGCCGAAGGAAGCGGCCGGCGACCCGGAAGCGCTGCCGCGCCTGCTGGCCGAGAACGGCGTGACGGTGCTGCACGCGGTGCCCACGCTGCTCGCGCTGTTCGCCGAGGACGTGCCTGGCCTGCGCATCATCAACCTGGGCGGCGAGATGTGCCCGGAAGCCGTGGTCGAGCGCTTTTCGCGCCCCGGCCGCCAGATGTTCAACACCTACGGGCCGACCGAGGCGACGGTCTCGGCCAGCCTGGCGCGCCTGGAGCCGGGCAAGCCGATCACCATCGGCACGCCGCTGCCGAACTACGGCCTGCTGGTGATTTCCACCGAGACCGACAAGGGCCTGCGGATCCTGCCGCGCGGCGACACGGGCGAGCTGTGCATCGTCGGCCCGGGCCTGTCGGCCGGCTACCTGGGTCGCCCCGACCTGACGGCCGAGAAATTCCTGCCCAATCCCTGGAGCGCGGGTCCGGACGACCCGCGCCTGTACCGCACCGGCGACCTGGCGCGCATCGAGCCGGACGGCCAGGTGGTGTGCCTGGGCCGCACCGACGACCAGGTCAAGATCCGCGGTTTCCGCGTCGAGCTGGGCGAGATCGAGGCGGTGCTGGCCCAGCAGGACGGCATCGGCACCACCGCCGTCCTGCTGCGCCGCGACGACGGCATCGACCGCCTGGTCGCCTACCTGGTGCCGGCCGCCGGCGCCACCGGCGCGCAGTCGAACCCCGCCACGCTGCGGCGCGCGCTGGCCGCCCGCCTGCCGCCCTACATGGTGCCGAGCCGCTTCGAGACGCTGGCGGTGATGCCGCGCCTGACCTCGGGCAAGATCGACCGCAAGGCCCTCAAGGCCATGGCGCTGTCGGCGCCGCCGCCGGGCGACGCGGCCGAATCCGACCTGGCCGAGACGCCGGGCGAGGAAGCGCTGTTCGCCGCGCTGGCCACGCTGTTCCCGGGCCAGCCGGTGCGGCGCGAGCTGGACTTCTTCGCCGACCTGGGCGGCCACTCCTTCTTCGCCGCGCGCCTGGCCAGCGCCCTGCGCGCCGACCCGCGCTTCGCCCACGTGACGGTGCGCGACATCTACCAGCACCGCCAGGTCGGCGCGATCGCCGCCAGCCTGGACCAGGCCGCCGGCACCGCCGCCGTCGAAGCCGACTGGACGCCGCCGTCCGGGATCAAGCGCTGGGCCTGCGGCCTGGCCCAGCTGGCGACCGTCCCGGTGCTGGTGACGCTGCGCATGGCGCAGTGGCTGGCGCCGTTCTTCACCTACCACTTCTTCACGGGCGACCCGGGCGATTCGGTGGCCCGGGCGATCGCCGCCTCGCTCGGCGTGTTCCTGCTGGCGACGCTGTTCGAATTCGTGCTGGCGATGCTCGGCAAGCGTCTCCTCGGCCGGCTCGAACCGGGCACGTACCCCCTGTGGGGCGTCACCTATTTCCGCTGGTGGCTGGGCGACCGCCTGGTCGAGGCGGCGCCGGTCTACCTGCTGGCCGGTTCCTCGCTGTATGCCTGGTGGCTGCGGCTGCTGGGCGCGCGGATCGGGCGCGACGTCGTGATCGGCTCGATGACGCTGCGCGCGCCGGAACTCCTGTGCGTCGGCGACAACGTCAGCATCGGCAACGGCGTCAACTTCGAGAACGCGCGCGTCGAGCGCGGGCGCCTGGTGCTGGGCCGCATCGTGCTGGACGACGATGCCTGCATCGCGTCCTACGCCGTCCTGGAAGGCAATACCCATGTCGGACGGCGTGGCCACCTGGAGGGACAGTCGGCGCTGCAGGACGGCGCCGCGGTGCCGGAGGGCCGCGTGTGGTCCGGTTCGCCGGCGCGCGATACCGGCGCCTTCGACCCGTCGACGCTGCCGCCGCGCCCCGTGGCCAGCCGCGCGCGCCTGGCCGGGGAAGCGCTGTTCTTCGTGTTCGGCATCCTGCTGGTGGCGACCGTGTTCTTCATGCCCGTCTTCCCCAGCTTCGTGCTGATCGACTGGTTCGACGAGCGCGGCGCCCTGCCCGGCTTCCACCAGAATGCCGTCTGGGGCCAGCTGGCGCGCTACTTCCTGCTGGCGCTGCCGGCCAGCGCCGTGCTGATCGCGCTGACGATGCTGGTGTCGGCGGCGATCCGCTGGGGCTTCCTGCCGCGCCTGCAGCCGGGCCGCTCGGCCGTGCACAGCAATACCTACTGCAAGAAATGGCTGGTCAGCCACATCCAGGAATCCAGCCTGAACGTCCTGCACGGCATCTACGCGACCGTGTTCGCGCCGTTCTGGTACCGCCTGCTGGGCGCCAGGGTCGGCCGCGACGCCGAGATCTCGACCGCGCTGGGCGTGGTGCCGGACATGCTGACGCTGGGCGACGAGACCTTCATCGCCGATGCCGTCATGCTGGGCGACGAGCAGATCGACGGCGGCTGGATGACGATGGAGCCGACCGTGGTGTCGAACCGCTCCTTCGTCGGCAACGGCAGCTACATCCCGGACGGCACCGTGCTGCCGGAAGGCGTGCTGGTGGGCGTGCACACCCATGCGCCGCCCAACGCGCACATGCGCGGCGGCGACACCTGGCTCGGCTCGCCGCCGATCCACCTGCCGGCGCGCGAACAGGTCAGCGGCTACCCGGAACACCTGACCTACCGCCCGTCCGCGCTGCGCCGCCTGGGCCGCACGGTCGTCGAGGCCTTCCGCATCGTCGCCCCGCATGCGCTGGTGATCGCGGTGGGCTACACGGTGGTGCTGGACCTGATGCCCCTGGCCGGCGCCGGCCGCTGGGGCGAGGTGCTGTGGGACCTGGCCCTGATCGGCCTGGCCTTCGGCATCGGCAACTACCTGTTCGTGCTGGCCTTCAAGTGGCTGCTGCTGGGCCGCTACAAGAAGCGCGCCGACCCGATGTGGACGCCGTTCGTCTGGCTGTCCGAGGGCGTCACCAATATGTACGAGGGCATCGCGGTGCCGAACTTCATGCGCTACCTGCGCGGCACGCCCTGGCTGCCGCTGGCCTTCAACCTGCTGGGCTGCCGCATCGGCCGCGGGGTCTACATGGACACGACCGACATCACGGAGTTCGACTGCGTGACCATCGGCGACCACAGCGAGCTGAACGCCCTGTCCTGCCCGCAGACCCACCTGTTCGAGGACCGGGTGATGAAGATCGACCGCGTCGAGATCGGCAGCAAGGTCTATATCGGCCCGCGCAGCGCCGTGCTGTACAGCGCCCGCGTCGGCGACAATGCGCGCCTCGGCCCGCTCACGCTGGTGATGAAGGGCGAACACATCCCCGGCGCCACCGCGTGGCACGGCCTGCCGGCGGCGCCGCAGCGGGGTTGACCGTGGCCGCGCGCGCTCCCGTCGACGTCCGCTGGGTGGATGGCGCCGACGCGGCGGCGGCGGCGGCCTCTACCCCTACCCCGGCCGTCGTCGGCGTGGCGGGGCAGGCCGACCGCGCCGCCGCGCGCCTGGCCATCCGCGCCGCCCTGCGCGGCGCGCTGGCCGCGGCCTGCGGCGTCGATCCCGCGCGCGTCCGGCTGGAGGAGGCGCCGGGCCGGGCGCCACGCGCCCGCGTCGACGACGGCACGCCGGGCGGGCGCGCCGCCTGGCTGGCCATCAGCCACGACGGCGCCCTGTCGCTGGCGGCCTGGCGCTTCGACGGGCCGGTGGGCATCGACGTCATGCAGGTCCAGCCGGTGCCCGACTGGGAAGCGGTGGCGCGCGACTACCTCGGCCCGGCCGCGGCGGCGTCGCTGGCGTCGCTGGCGGCGGACGCGCGCCCGGCCGCCTTCGCGCACGCCTGGAGCCTGCACGAGGCGCGCCTCAAGTGCCTGGGGCGCCAGCTCGAGGAGTGGCAAGCGGCCGTCGCACCGGCGCTGGAACGCTGCGCCTGCCTGCCGCTGGCCCTGCCGGAGGGCTACGTGGGCTACGTGGGCTACCTGGCGCTGGGCTGAGGCGCCCGCGCGCACTGGCGGCGCCGTGCCTCGTCTGTTGCCACCGCCGGTCGGTTAGTTGCGAAATTCGACGTTCCCCATCGGCATCGCGCCCGTTGTGCGTTACGGGTAAGATTGCAGGATGGATAACCTGACCCACTCCGTCGTCGGCCTCGGCATCGGCGCCCTGATCGACCGCAGCCTGGCGCCCGAACCCGATACCGCCGCCGAGCGCCTGCGCGCGCGCCTGCTGCTCACCGTCTGCTGCCTGGCCAGCAATTTCCCCGACCTCGACCTGGTGCTCACGCGGCTGCTCGAAGCGCCGCTCGGCTACCTGCTGCACCACCGGGGCCACACGCACACGCTGCTGGTCGCCGTCGGCGAGGCGGCCCTGCTGCTGGGCCTGGTCTGGCTGCTGTGGCCGGGCGCGCGGCGCCTGCTGCGCGCCAGCGCCCCCGCGCGCCGCGGCGCCGTGCTCGCGGCCGGCGCCGGCCTGCTGCTGCACATCGGGATGGATGGCCTGAACGTCTATGGCGTGCACCCGTTCTGGCCGTTCGACGCCGGCTGGTACTACGGCGACCTCGTGTTCATCGTCGAGCCGGTGTTCTGGATCGCCTTCGGCGTGCCGCTCGCCGCCATGGTGCGCCGGCCGTGGCTGCGCCGGGCCTGGCTGGCGCTGCTGGTCGCGGTGCCGGCCGGCTTCACGCTCGCCGGTTTCCTGCCATGGGGCTCGCTGGCCGGACTGCTGCTGCTGGGCGCCGTGCTGGCGTGGCTGCAGCGCCGCGGCGCCGCACCGTCGGCCGACGCCACCGCGCCCACTACCGCCACCGCCACCACCACGCAGCGCCCGCGCCGCCGCCGCACGGCCCTGGCCGCCGGCCTGGCGGCATCGCTGGCCTTCGTCGCGGTCCAGGCCGCGGCCATGCATGCGGCGCGCGGCATGATCGCCGCCGAGATCGCGCGCCTGGACGGCGGCGAGCGCCTGCTCGACGTGGCGCTGTCGGCCTATCCCGCCAATCCGCTGTGCTGGTCCTTCGTGACAGTCGCCCGCAACGCGGGAGACGACGCGGCCCGCAGCGCGGGAGACGACGCGGCCCGCGGCGCCGTTCACGGCGCGGCCGGCTACCACCTGCGCCGCGGCCTGCTCGCCATCGCGCCCGGCGTCGCGCCGGTCGGCGCCTGCCCGGCGCCCATCGCCGGCGCGGCGCCGAGCGGCGCGACCGCCCTGGCCTGGACCGCGGACGAGCGCCTGGACCTCGCCGTCCTGCGCACGCTGGGCGCGCACGACTGCCATGTCAACGCCTGGCTGCGCTTCGCGCGCGCGCCCTGGCTGGCGAACGGCGTGGCGACCGACGTGCGCTGGAGCCCGCCCGGCACCCCGAATTTCTCGACCATCGACTACGCCGCCCTGGCGCAGGCCCCCTGCCCGCATCCGGTGCCGGGCTGGGGGATGCCGCGCGCCGACCTGCTGGCCGCGCCATGAACGACCTGCCGATCCTGCACACCGCCCGCACGACGCTGTGCGTGCCCTCGCCCGCCAGCGCGCCGCTGCTGCAGGCCTATCGCATTGCCAACCGCGCCCACCTGGCGTCATGGGAGCCGGCGCGCACGCCGGCCGACTTCACGCTGGAGGCGGCGCGCGCGCGCCTGGAGCGCTCGCTGGCCGAGGCGCGCGCCGGCAGCGCACTGCACTTCCTCGCCTTCGCGCGCGCCGACGCTGACGACGCGGGCGACGACGGCGGCGACGGCGCGGCGCTGCTCGCCACCTGCTCGTTCACGAACATCGTGCGCGGACCGTTCCAGGCCTGCCACCTCGGCTTTTCGGTGGCGGCGCACCGCCAGGGCACCGGCCTGATGCACGAGGTGGCGGCGACCGCCATCGCCCACATGTTCGCGCACGAAGGCCTGCACCGCATCATGGCCTGCCACATGCCGGCCAACGCCCGCAGCGCCGCGCTGCTCGGGCGCCTCGGCTTCGTGCGCGAAGGCCTGGCCCGCTCCTACCTGCGGATCGCCGGCCGCTGGGAAGACATGGTGCTGACCTCCCTCGTCAATCCCCGCGACTAGCGACGCGGAGGGCCTCCCTTGCCCCCCGGCGCGTGCGAAACGGCGGCAGCGATGCCGTTCCGACATCGAAAGCGGGGCCAGATTGTTGTGCACGAGAAATTTCGTATCTCTGTGGTAATTGAACACTATTTCTCGTCATTTCTACCTGATAGACTACCTGTTCTCACCCATTACCAATAAATGCCGGTCGCTGATGCGATCCCGGGTGGCCGCACCGCACGACGCGGTCGGCGGGGCGGCGCAAAGAAGAACACAGGGAAGTCTCATGAAAGATCGACGGGTTCGCACGAACCCCAAGCTGCTGGCGCTCGCGGTCGCCGGCATCGTCGCGGGCAGCGCCCAGGCGCAGAGCACCGGCGACGGCATCCAGGAAGTGATGGTCACGGCCCAGCGCATGACCACGCCGGAATCGAAGACGCCGGTGGCGCTGAGCGTCCTCCAGGGCGAACAACTGGAGCGGGCCGGGCTCGACACCCCGGGCGCGCTCGGCCAGCGCCTGCCCAACACCTTCATCGAGAACGCGTTCGACGGCCTGCGCGTGACGATCCGCGGCATCTCCAGCGCCGACAATACCGACAAGGGCGACCCGTCGGCCGCCTTCATGGTGGACGGCATCTACCTGGCGCGCCCGCAGAGCCAGAACGTCACCTTCTACGACGTCGAGCGCGTCGAGGTGCTGCGCGGCCCCCAGGGCACCCTGTACGGGCGCAATACCACGGCCGGCGTGATCAACGTGATCAGCAAGGCGCCCGAGCGGCGCTTCGATGCCGGCTTCGACGTCACCGCGGGCGACCACGGCGCGCGCCAGGCCGGCGCCATGGTCAACGTGCCGGTCAACGACGTGCTCGCGCTGCGCGCCGCCGCGACCTGGAACGAGCACGACCCGTACCTGCGCAACGGCCCCGGCGTCACGCGCCGCCTGGGCCTGGACCGCGACGACCGCGCCGCGCGCCTGGCGGCGAAACTCGCCCTCGGCCGCGACGCCGACCTGCTGGTGCGCTACGAGACCAGCCGCGACGACACCAACAACGACAGCACGGTGCCGGACGCGAACTTCTACGACGGCATCGCCAGCGGCAAGCCGGTGTGGAAGGACGCCGCCACCCGCGACGTGTTGACCTACCGCTTCATCGCCCCCAACGTGGCGCAGCAGCAGGGCTACTCGCACAAGAAGACGGACGCCCTGTCGTCCGAGCTGAACTGGAACCTGGGGCCGGCCACGCTGTCCTGGCTGGGCGCGCACCGCGACTACGAACACCAGTACCGCTACAACTTCTACTACCGCGTCGCGCCCGCCATCGCCATCGGCGCGAACCAGGACTTCGACGCCCACTACGTGCAGGATTCGCACGAGCTGCGCATCGCCACGCGCGGCGCCGGCCCGCTGCAGGCCCAGGCCGGCGTCTACTGGTTCCGCGAAAAGACCAGCGCCCGGTACGACTTCAGCGGCCTGGAAGCGGTCGGCCTGACGCCGCACTACGTGTTCGTCAACGACCCGACCGTCTCGCGCAGCAAGGCCGTGTTCGGCCAGGCCACCTATGCGCTGCTGCCGCGCCTGCGCGCCACCGCCGGCGCCCGCTACACCGAGGACGACAAGACGCGCCGCGGCTATATCGGCTACCAGCAGACGCCGGTCTTCGACCCGGCCACCGATCCGCGCGAGCTGAACGCCAGCGCGATCTCCACCAGCAAGACCACCTGGCGCCTCGGCCTGGACTACGACCTGGCCCCGGCGACGCTGCTGTACGGCGCCGTCGCGACCGGCTACAAGTCGGGCGGCTTCAACGACGGCTGCGTGGCCGGCGCGGTCGTGGACGGCATCGCCTGCCCGGACGCCAGCGCCGTGCCGGCGGCCACCCTGGTCTACCAGCCCGAGACCGTGCGCGCCTACGAAGGCGGCCTGAAGACGCGTTTCTGGAACAACCGCGCCAGCCTGAACCTGGCGGCATTCCACTACGATTACCGCAACCTGCAACTGTCGGCCGAAACCGTCGTCAACGGCAAGCCCCGCTTCGACACCAGCAACGCCGGCCAGGCCAGCGTGCGCGGCCTCGAAGCCGAGGGCCAGGTGCTGCTGTCGGCGGCCGACCGCCTGACGTACGCGGCCGGCCTGCTCGACGCCCACTACACCCGCTACGCGCCGGACGGCGTGCATTCCTGGGCCGGCGTCAAGCTCGACCGCACCCCGACGCGCACGCTGACGCTCGGCTACGAGCACCGCTTCCGCCTGTCCGGCGGCAGCCTGGTCGCCGGCGCCGCCACCCGGGCCAGCTCAGGCTACCTGCTGTCGGTGCCGACGCAGCAGCTGATGTTCCGCGTGCCGGGCCATACGGAATCGGACCTGCGCCTGGGCTGGGAGCCCGACGGCGCGCGCTGGAGCGTGGTGGCGCGGGTGCGCAACCTCGAGGACGACGTGCGCCCGGTGTCGATCAACGCCTCCGGCCTGGCGGCGCCGTCGGCACCGCGCACCGCGGACGTGCGCTTCGACTACCGCTACTGAGGCGGCCCCGCGCGGACGGCGCGCGCCGTCCGCCGGCCGGTCGCGCCACGCCGCGTCGTTTCCACCGTTTCCACCGTTGCCACCGTTTTCCTCGTTCGCGCCACTGGAGCCATCGCCCATGACCTCGCTGCCGCACCGCCATCTCGCCCTGGCCAGCGCCCTGCTGCTGGCCGCCTTCCTGCTCGTTCTGTGCCTGCGCGGCTTCGGCGACACCAGCACCCTGCTGGTGGCCAGTTCGCTGCTGATGGCCGGCTGCTGCTGGGCCAGCGCCGCCCGGCTGCTCGGTCCCCGCGCCGCGCTGCGCCTGCTGCTGGCGGGCGTCGCCATCGGCTGGGTGGCCGAGGAACTCGGCGCCACGCGCGGCTGGTTCTTCGGCGACTACACCTATACCGACGTGCTCGGGCCGCGCCTGGGCGCGGTGCCGGTCGTGATCCCGCTGATGTGGTTCGCGCTCAGCTACTGCGGCTACGTGATCGCCGACCTGGTCGTCTGGCAGGCGCCGTCGGCCCGCATTCCCGGCCTGCCGATGACGGTGCTGAGCGCGCTGGTCGGCGCCACCGTCGTCACCTGCTACGACCTGGGCGTCGATCCCTACATGGTCTACAAGCTGCGCGCCTGGACCATGGCGCGCACCGACGGCTGGTGGTTCGGCGAGACCGTGCAGGGCTTCGCCGGCTGGATGACGGTGGCGTTCGCGATCCAGCTGGCGTTCCGGCTCTGGCTGCGCCGCCAGCCCGCCACCGCCACCGCCACCGCCACCGCGCCGGCGACCACGCGCCACGTGCTGGTGCCGCTGTCGGTGTACGCCGGCCTGATGCTGTTCCAGGTGTGCCTCGGCTATCCGGTCGAGGCGCGCACCATCGCCCTGTTCGCGATGGGTTTCCCCCTGTTGACCGCCGGCTGCGGCCTGCTGCGCTGGCGCGCCGCGGGCGCCGCGCCGGCGGCCGGCGCCACCCTGAAGGAGGCCGCGTGATGCGCGACGACCCGACCCCATCCGCCGACGACCCCTGCCTGCGCGCCGACCCGCTCGCCGATGCCACGATCGCGCGCGCCCTCGGCCCGGCGGCCGGCGGCGGCCCGGACCTCGACGCCATCGCGCTGCTCAACGGCGAGATCGCGCGCTGGAAGCTGAACGGCGACCTCGACGGCTGGTGCGCCAGCCCCGGCCTGCCGCCGCACATGGCCGCCGCGCTGGAGGACTACGTGGCGGCCGCGCGCGTGCTGCCGGCGTGGGCCGATCCCGCCGCCATCGCGCGCGCCGAGGCCCTGTTCATGGACATGAGCATGGCGTCGTGCACGCTGCTGTTCTGCGCCAGCCTGCCGCAATGCTACGTGGTGCCCGACCTGGCCGCCGTGCTGCACGTGGCCGGGCAGCTCGAGCAGCACACCGACTACCGGGTGCGCTCGACGGCCGCCATGATCTTCCCCGTCATGATGCGCGGCGGGATGACGGCGCCGGACGGCGGCGGCATCGCCCAGGCGCTCAAGGTGCGCCTGATCCACGCCACCATCCGCCACTTGGTCCTGCGCGGCGCGCCGGCCGACGCCATGGTGGCGCCGCGCCGCCTGCCGCGCATCGCCGCGCGCGGCGCCGGCCTGCACCACCTGCTGTATGCGCAGGGCTGGGACATCGACCGCCTCGGCCTGCCCTGCAACCAGGAAGAGCTGGCCTACACGCTGCTGACCTTCGGCTACGTGTTCGTGGACGGCATGCGCCGCCTCGGCATCCCCGCCGCCTCCGCCGACGAAGCGGCCTACCTGCATGCCTGGAACGTGCTGGGCCACGTGCTCGGCATCGAGCGCGCGCTGATGGCCGACACGATGGACCGGGCGCGCGCGCTGTTCGAGGACATCCAGGCGCGCAACCGCGACAGCGTGCGCCGGCCCGACCCGCGCCCGGCGCTGGCGGCCGACCTGGTGGCGGCGATGCAGCGCTACATTCCGCTGGGCCTGCTCAAGCCCTTCCCGGTGCTGCTGACGCGCCGCCTGTGCGGCGCGCGCGCGTCGCGCGACCTGGGCCTGGACGGCAAGGTGTCGCTGCCGGCACGGCTGGCGTTCGCCGCCTGCGCGGGCCTGGCGCGCGGGCTCGACGCGCTGGCGCGGCCGCTGTGGCCGGGCTTCTCGCTGGCGCGCCTGGCCACGCGCGTGCTCGGCTACCACCTGACCGTGCGCCTGCTGATGGACCAGACACGCCCGCTCAAGCTGCCCGACGCCCTGCTCGACCGGGTGCATGCCACGGTGCAGGGCTGGCAGGCCGATCCGCGCGCGCCGCGCTGGATGGTCCGGCTCGAAGACCGCCTCACCGGCCGCAGCGGAGGACGCGCGCGATGACCCGTTTCCCGTCCTCGCCGCGCATCGCGCGCGCCCCGCAGTGGCTGGCGCGGTGGCCGGTGCCGTCGTTGGTGCCGTCGTTTGTGCCGTCGCTGGTGCCGTCGTTGGCGTCATTACTGGCGCTATGCCTGCTGCAATGCCTGGCGCTGGCGATGTCGCCGGCGCGCGCCGCCGGCATCCCGGTGGCGTCCGCCGCCCCGCTCGTGCTGGACGAGCGCGCGCCGCACGTCGAGGCCTGGCCGGCGGCGACCGTGCTGCGCGATCCCGACGGCCGCCTGCAGGCCACGGAAGTGCTGGCCGCGCCCGAGCGCTTCGCGACGCCGTCGGGCGCCTACGCCACGCTGGGCATGGAAAAGGGGCCGGTGTGGGTGCGCGTGCCGCTGCAGGTCGGGGACGGCGGCGACGGCCGCTGGATCGCGAAGCTCGATTTCGGCCTGCTCAACCGCGTCGACCTCTACCTGGCGCGCGCCGGCCGCATCGAGCAGCACGCGGTGGCCGGCACCGGCCAGGCCCCGCAGGGCGCGCTCGGCGGCCGCGTGGCCGCGTTCGGCCTGACGCTGGAACCGGGCGCGCACTACGAGGTGCTGGTGCGCGTCGACACCAACGGGCCGAAGATCCTGCCGCTCAGCTTCGAGCGGCCCGACGCCTTCCTGGGGCGCGAGCTCGACGAGCAGATGCTGCAGGGCCTGCTGGCCGGCCTCACGCTGTGCCTGCTGCTGTACAGCCTGGCCCAGGCGGTCAACCTGCGCCAGACCCTGTTCGCCAAGTACGCGCTGCTGATCGGCGGCCTGGGCCTGTACAACTTCGCCTATTTCGGCCTGGGCGCCCAGTACCTGTGGGGCGGCAACGCATGGGCCACCACGCGCGGCACCGCCACCATTTCCCTGCTGTGCGCCTGCGGCGCCTACCTGTTCGTCGGCAGCGCCCTGCCGCGCCCCGGCCTGGACCGCATCTTCAAGCGCCTGATGACCACCGGCGCCGCGCTGTGCATGCTGTCCTCGGTCGTGTTCGCGGCCGGCCTGCTCGACGACGAGCAGGTGGTCGCGATCATCAGCACGCTGGGCATCATGCCGATGCTGCTCGGCCTGCCCGGCGCCTTCCGCCGTGCGCGCCGCGGCGACCACGTCGGCACCTATTTCCTGGCCGGCTGGGCCGTTAGCTTCGGCACCTCGGTGATCGGCGCCGAAGTCATCAAGGGCAACCTGGACGCGACGTTCTGGACCCTGCACGCGACCCAGTTCGGCGGTACCTTCGACATGGTGGTGTTCATGCGCATCCTGGGCCTGCGCACCAAGGGCATCCAGGACGCCATGGTGCGCGCCGAGGCCGCGACCCGCATGAAGTCGGAGTTCCTGGCCAACATGAGCCACGAGATCCGCACCCCGATGAACGCGATCATCGGCATGAGCCGGCTGGCGCTGATGGCCGACCCCAACCCCAAGCTGCGCAACTACCTCGGCAAGATCCTCGGCGCCGGCGAACACCTGCTGGGCATCGTCAACGACATCCTCGACTTTTCCAAGATCGAGGCCGGCCGCATGACCGTCGACCGCGTGCCCTTCGACCTCGACGAGATGCTCGAGCACCTGTCCAGCCTGAGCGCCATCAAGCTCGACGCCCGCCGCGTCGAACTGGTGTTCAGCGTGGCGCGCGGCGTGCCGACGCGCCTGGTCGGCGATCCGCTGCGCCTGGGCCAGGTGCTGGTCAACCTCACCAGCAACGCCGTCAAGTTCACCGAGGACGGCGAGATCGTCGTCGCCGTCGAGGTCGCCCAACGCGGCGAGGACCAGACGGTGCTGCGCTTTTCCGTCAGCGACACCGGCATCGGCATGGATGCCGAGCAGCTGGCGCGCCTGTTCCAGTCCTTCACGCAGGCCGACAGCTCCGTCACGCGCAAGTACGGCGGCACCGGCCTGGGCCTGTCGATCTCCAGGCAGCTCGTCGAGCTGATGGGCGGCACCATCGACGTCAGCAGCACGCCGGGCGTCGGCAGCCGCTTCAGCTTCACCGTCCCGCTGGGCATCGCCGCGGCCGACAGCACGACGACGCCGCTGTCGGCCGCCGCGCTGCAGCGCATGCGCGTGATGGTCGTCGACGACAGCGCCAGCGCGCGCGACGCCCTGGTCGAGATGCTGCGCGGCTTCGGCATCCACGCCGACGCCGCCGCGTCCGGCGAGGAATCGCTGGAGCGCCTGGCCGCCGCCATGGACGCCAACGCGCCGTACCAGGTCGTGCTGATGGACTACCTGATGCCCGGCTGGGACGGCGTCGAGACCATCCGCCGCATCCGCGCCGACCGCAGGTTCGCCGCCCCGCCGGCGATCCTGATGATCAGCGCCTGGACCCGCGAGGGCGTGCTGCAGCGCGAGGGCGAACTGCCGCTGTCCGGCTTCCTCACCAAGCCGGTCGGCCCGGCGCTGCTGTACCACAGCCTGGTGCAGGTGCTGCGCCCGGAGCTGGCGGGGCACGGCGCGCCCGATGGCGGCCGGGATGCCGGCGGCGCGGTCGCGGCGTCCGAGCTGGACCGCCTGGACGGCGCGCGCATCCTGCTGGTGGACGACAACGCCAACAACCGCGAGGTGGCGGTCGACTTCCTGGCGGTCGCGCGCCTGCGCGTGGACGTCGCCACCGACGGCGCCCAGGCCGTGGAGATGGTGCGCGCGCACGACTACGACCTGGTGCTGATGGACATCCAGATGCACGGCATGGACGGGCTGTCGGCCGCGCGCCTGATCCGCGCCATGCCCGGACGCGCCACGCTGCCGATCGTGGCGATGACGGCGCACGCGATGGCGGGCGACCGCGAGAAGAGCCTGGAAGCCGGCATGAACGACCACGTGGTCAAGCCGATCGATCCCGACCTGCTGTTCCGCGCCCTGCTCAAGTGGATCGACCCGCGCCGGCTCGCGGGCCGCAGCGTGCCGGCCGCAGCGGCGCCCGCGGCGGCAGCCGTGTCCGCGTCCGTCGCCGGCCTGCCGCCGGTGCGCGGCGTCGACTGGGAGCGCGCGCTGGCCAGCGCCGGCGGCCAGCCGGCGCGCCTGCACAAGCGCGTCGCCGGCTTCCTGCAGGAATATGGCGCCGCGCCGCAGCGCATGCGCGACGCGCTGGCCGGCGGCGACTACGCGCCGCTGCAGACGCTGGCGCACAACCTGAAGTCGGGCGCGACCTACCTGGGCATGGCGCCGCTGGCGGCGTTGGCCGGCGCGCTGGAGCAGGACCTGCGCGCCGGCCGCCTTGAGCGCATCGCCACGCTGGCGCCCGACCTGGTGGTCATGCTCGACGGCGCGCTGGAGGGACTGGCGCGGGTGCGCGCGCTGGCCGCCGCGCGCCAGCAGGGAGGCGAGCATGCCCCCGTGCGCGATCCCCGCGCGCCGCTGGCGCGCCTGCGCGACTTCCTGCGCACCGACGACGCCCGCGCCGACGACGCGCTGGCCGAACTCGAAGCGCTGCTGGGCGGCGCCCACGACAACCTGGTGGCGCCGCTGCGCACGGCCGTCGACGACATCGAATACGATGCCGCGCTGGCGCGGCTCGAACTGCTGGAAGCGGCGCTCGATGCCGGCGCCCGCACGGGAGCGCCGCCATGACATTGACCGAACCGCAAAAGGTGCTGGTCGCCGACGACGACCCGGTCAACCGCCAGGTGCTGGCCGAACTGCTCAAGCCGGAGTACACGGTATTGCTGGCCAAGAACGGCGAGCAGGCGCTGGAACGGGCGGCGCGCCACGCGCCCGACCTAGTGCTGCTGGACGTGATGATGCCCGACCTGAGCGGCTACGAAGTCCTGCGGCGGCTGCGCGCCGACCCGCACACCGAACGCATCTCGGTGATCTTCATTTCCGGACTGGACCGCCCGGAGGACGAGGCCAACGGCCTCAAGATGGGCGCCTCGGACTACATCGCCAAGCCGTTCAACGCCACCGTCGTGATGGCGCGCGTGGCGCTGCACCTGCAGCTGGCGCGCCAGCGCCACATGCTGGAGCGCCTGGCCAACGTCGACGGCCTGACCGAGCTGGCCAACCGGCGCCGCTTCGACGAACTGTATGCGATGGAATGGCAGCGTGCCCAGCGCAACGGCTGGCCGCTGTCGGTGGCCCTGCTCGACATCGACTGCTTCAAGCAGTACAACGACACGTACGGCCACCCGGCCGGCGACCGCGCCCTGCGCGCGGTGGCGCGCAGCACCGGCACCTGGCTGCGCCGTCCGGCCGACCTGGCGGCGCGCTACGGCGGCGAGGAACTGGTGCTGATGATGCCGCAGACGACGGCCGTCCATGCGCGCGTCGCCGCCGACGAGCTGCGCGCCGCCGTCGCCGCGCTGCAGATCGCGCACGAGGGCTCGCTGGCGGCCCCGGTGGTCACCGTCAGCATCGGCGGCGCCACGCTGGGCCAGGACGGCATGGAGAGCGCCGCCGAACTGTTCGAGGCGGCCGACGCCCAGCTGTACCGCGCCAAGCAGGACGGCCGCAACCGCGTGGCCTGGCGCGACGTGGCCGCCTGAATCCGCCCGGGCCGACTCCGCCGGCAGGGGACCGTCGGCCTGATGCGCCCGCGCTCAGGCGCGCGGCCGGCCTTCCAGTGTCGACACGACCAGCAGGCCGCCCACCATGCAGACATGCTCCATGAACGTGATCAGCTCGGCGTGGCGGGCCGCGCCGGCGGCGTGCCAGAAGCCGTGGTAGAGCACCGTCGCCAGCGCCGTGAAGGCGGCCAGCGCCCAGCATGCGGGACGCAGCCAGCGCCCCAGCATGACGGCGGCGCCGGCCGCCACCTGCAGCAGGATGGTCAGCCCCAGCGTCAGGGCGGGAAACGGCAGGCCGCCGCCCGCCACTTCCTGCAGCGCGCCGGACCAGCCCTGGATCTTGTCGATGCCGGCCCAGACGAACAGGACGCCCACCATCAGGCGGCCGGCCGTGCGCACCGCGCGGTCGAGGGAGCCGGGCCGGTCGGCGGCGGACGCGGTGGCGGACGTGGTGGACGTGGTGGACGTGGTGGACGGGGCGGATACGGTCATGGGGTCTCCTTGCGAAAGCGGCGCCACGCGCGAAGGTCGGGCGGGATGCCCAATCTACACCGCCGCCACGCGGCCCGGCTCCTCCTTTCGCAGGATTCGCAGCGCGACGGCGGCGTCCGCTGTCATCATGCCGACATCTGCGCGCGGTAGGATGGCGCCGTCTTCTCACAGGACACTCTCGACTTTCGTCCGTCGGCGTTGCAGCGCCGGCGGATTTTTTTTGGCGCCGTACGCGTCGATCGTGCGAACCGGGCCCGGTCCCGGCGGGTCATACCCGTTGTCGCGGTAAGACATGGAGAGACGGCGATGCCGGCTCGGGCGTGCGATGACGCATTGGCCGCACCTGAAGCGCTATCGCTGTGCACGCAAGCGCCGTGCGGCCAGGATGGTCGCGCGACCCCGCAGAGGTGACGGGCTGGCAGCGGCTGCCGGACGGCGTGCCGCGTTAGCGCGAACAGCGCCTTTTTCGGCGCAAACCTTACGTAAATGTAATCCGCCTGTCCGTTTTGCGTCGGTAAATATCGTTCACAATGCTCGCAGCATCGCCCTGACGGGCGCCCACGACGCAACGGAAGATTCCAGCATGACCAAGCACCTGCCGGCCGAACACGCGGACACGGCCCTCCAGCACCTCGTTTCCTCCCGCCCCGCCACGCCGGCGCGGCCCGCGGCGCGCGCCGGCGCGCCCGTCGTCGCGCTCGTCCTCGCGCTCGCCGCCGGCTTCGTCCTCGTCACGCTGTACGTGCTGTCGCTGCGCACGCTGGTGCCGCCCGACGAAGGCCGCTACGCCGAGATGGCGCGCGAGATGTTCGCCGGCGGCGACTGGATCACCACGCGCCTGAACGGCATCAAGTATTTCGAGAAGCCGCCGCTGCAGACCTGGATGAACGCCCTCACCTTCGCCGCCTTCGGCCTGGGCGAGTGGCAGGCGCGCCTGTGGACGGGGCTGTGCGCCATCTTCGGCGTGCTGATGACGGGCCTTGCCGGCGCGCGCGTGTTCGGCGCGCGCACCGGCCTGCATGCGGCGCTGGTGCTCGGCGCCTGCCTGTACTGGGTGGCCGGCGGCCAGGTCGATTCGCTCGACATGGGATTGTCCGCGATGATGACGCTGGCGCTGTGCGCCCTGCTGCTGGCCCAGCGTCCCGGCATCGGGGAACGCGCTCGCCGCCACTGGATGCTGGCCTGCTGGGCCGGCATGGCGCTGGCCGTGCTGGCCAAGGGACTGATCGGGATCGTGCTGCCCGGCGCCGCGCTGGTCGCCTATGCGCTCGCCGCGCGCGACACCGGCATCTGGAAGCGCCTGCACATCGCCCGCGGCCTGCCGCTGTTCCTGCTGGTCGCCGCGCCCTGGTTCGTGCTGGTGGGCCTGCGCAATCCGGAACAGCCGCACTTCTTCTTCATCCACGAGCACGTCGAGCGCTTCCTGCTCAAGGAGCACCACCGCGAGGCGCCGTGGTGGTACTTCCTGGCCCTGCTGGCCGTCGGCAGCATCCCCTGGCTGGGCCTGCTGGCCCACGGCCTGGCGGCCGGCGCGCGCCGCGACGCGGCGGACAGCGCGACCTTCCGCCCGCGCCTGCTGGCGCTGGCCTGGGTCGTCGTCATCGTCGCCTTCTTCTCGGCCTCGAGTTCCAAGCTGCCGGGCTACATCCTGCCGGCGTTCCCCGCGCTGGCCCTGCTGCTGGGCCGTTATGCCGGGGAAGCGCCGCGCCGCGTCCTCGCCGCCAACGCGCTGCTCGCGGGCCTGGCCGGCATCGCCCTGCTGGCGGCGGCGGCCTGCGCCGGCAGCTTCGCGCGCATCCCGGCCGAAGCGGCCGCCTACCGCGCCTGGACGCCCTGGATCGCCGCGGGCGGCCTGGCCATGCTGGGCGGCGCCGGCGCCGCGCTGTGGGACCTGCGGCGCGGCCGGGCCCGGGCCCGCCTGCTCGGCAACGTGGGCGGCCACGTCAGCGGCCACATCAACGGCCACGTCCTGGCGATCGCCCTCGGCGGCTTCCTGGCCGGGCAGCTGCTGATGGCCGGCTTCGGACCGGTGGCGGCGCTGCGCACCGGCGCCAACCTGCTGCCCGCGCTGCGCGCGACGCTGACGCCGGCCACCCGGCTGTACTCGGTGGGCATGTACGAACAGGCGCTGACCTTCTACCTGGGCCGCACCGTGACGCTGGTCGACTACGAGGACGAATTCGCCTTCGGCCTGGCGCAGCAGCCGGAACTGGCGATGCCGACGCTCGACGCCTTCGCCGCGCGCTGGACGCGCGACGCGCGGGCGGGCATCCCGGGCGTGGCGATCATCCGCCCCGACCTGGTCGGGAAGCTGCGCGCGCGGGGTGTGCCGCTGCGCGTGGTGGCGGCCGACGCGCGGCGCAGCGTAATCGCCACGCCGTAGGCCCGGGCGGCGCGCCGGTCGCGCCCCCGTCCCTTGCGCGCAGGAGGCCGCCGCAGGCCGCCGCGTCCGCCACGCTCGCGGCAAACGCGATCCCGTCGCCGCAGCGCAGCGCCAACGACCCGCACATGCGGCGCCCTTCGCGCCGAGGCCATCGCGCCCACATCATCGACACATCCCCTCCCCCCACCCGCGTCACGCCAGCGCCGCGGGCAATCCCCGGCAGCGCCCATAAAAATCATTTGATTTTTTGATCCTCATCAAATGACGGCCTGACGCCAATGCATGCGTGCCCTACATTAACGGTATCGCCCGACGTTGTTCACCGTTCCCGAAAGGAGATCCCATGTACAAGACGATCGTGGTCCATATCGACGGCCAGCCGCGCCAGGACAGCCGCGTGCGCGCGGCCGCGCTGCTGGCCGGGCAGCACCAGGCGCACCTGGTCGGCAGCGCCGCCACCGGCATTTCCTGGCTCGATTATGCGGTCCTGACGGGATCGATGGGTGCGCCGGCGCCCGATCCGGACAGGGATTTCCGCGGGCTGCGCGAGGCCGCCGGGGCGCGCCTGGAAGCGTTCCGGCGCGCCGCGCAGCAGCTCGGCGTCGACGCCGTCGAGACCCGCGTGATCGACGACGATGCCCGCTACGCCCTGCTGCTGCAATCGCGCTACGCCGACCTCGTCGTGCTCAGCCAGGATCCGGCCACGCCGGCGCAGGCGGACGATGGCGGCCTCGCGCCGCACGTGCGCGGCCTGCCCGAATTCCTGGCGCTGCACGGCGCGCGGCCGGTACTGGTGGTGCCGCCATCCTACGGCGGCCTGCCGATCCCGGGCCGCGCCGTGGTCGGCTGGGACGGCAGCCTGCAGGCGCTGCGCGCGATCGGCGCCGCCCTGCCGCTGCTGCGGCAGGCGGACAGCGTCGAGCTGGCCCTCGTCAACCCGGACGAGCTGTCCGAGCTGCACGGCGAGCAGCCCGGCGCCGACATGGCCCTGTACCTGGCGCGCCAGGGCGTGCGCGTCGACGTCGTCCTGGAACGCACCGTCTCCACCGCCGGCGACGCGCTGCTGGCGCTGGCGCGCGACTGCGGCGCCGGCCTGGTGGTCGCGGGCGCCTACGGCCACAGCCGCTACCGCGAATGGGTGCTGGGCGGGGTGACGCGCGCATTGCTCGCGCGCTGCCCGGTGCCCCTGCTGCTCGCCCACTGACAGGACCGGCCCCGCCAGGGCGCGGCGGACACGGCAGGCGATGGCGGTGCGCCCGGCCGCCGGCCATCGCCGGCCATGCATGCCAACCATGGCGGCCCGGGGCCGGGCCGCGAAAGGAAACAACGATGTGCTACAAGACCATCCTCGTCCATGCGGACCTGGCCGCCGCGGCCGACGAGCGCCTGCGCCTGGCCGCGCGGCTGGCGCGCACCTTCGCCGCGCACCTGGTCGGCGCCGCCGCGACCGGCGTGTCGCGCTTCGTGCCGCCGCAGGTGCTGGCGCACGGCGGCCCCGCGCTGGCCACGTGCTGCGCCGCGCTGCGCGCCGACGCACGGGAAGCGCTGGAACGCTTCGAACGCGTCGCGCGCGCGGAAGACGTCGCCTCCTTCGAGGCGCGCCTGGTCGACGACGACATCGACGGCGGCCTGGCGCTGCAGGCGCGCTATGCCGACCTGGCCATCGTCGGCCAGCCGGAACACGGCATCGTGGCGCCGCCGGCCTCGGGCGACCTGCCGGCGCAGCTCCTGCTGCACGCGGGGCGGCCGCTGCTGGTGCTGCCGCGCGCGGGCCGGCACGCCGGCCTGGACGGCGCGGCGCTGGTGGCGTGGGACGGCAGCACCGCCGCGACCCGCGCCGTCACCGCCGCCCTGCCCCTGCTGCGCCGCGCGCGCGCCGTCACCGTGCTGCACGTCGAGGCGCACGGGCCGGCGCCGCGCATCGACGACGATCCCTGCCTGGCGCTGGCCGGCTGGCTGGCACGCCACGGCATCCGCACGCACGCCGCCCACGCGGGCGCGCCGCACGGCGTCGGCGCGGCGCTGCTGGCGCATATTGCCCGCGACGACGCCGGCCTGCTCGTCATGGGCGCCTACGGCCGCCCGCGCCTGCGCGAACGCCTGCTCGACGGGACGACGGAGGCGCTGCTGCGCGCCACCACGGTCCCGACCCTCCTCGCCCACTAGCCCGCACGCCGCCATGAACAATCCGCATCCGCTCCCCATCGCCGCCCCCGCCGCTGTCCCGGTTCCCGAATTGCCGCGCGACCTGCCCGGCGCCGCGCCCGGCCCGGCCGCCAGCGCGGACATCGAGGCGCCCACCACCGCCGACCGCCTGCTGCATGCCGCCATGGGCCGGCTGACGTCGGGCATCTCCCCGGCCGCGCTGACGCTGGCCTGGATGGACTGGGCCCTGCACCTGGCCCAGTCGCCGGGCAAATGGGCGCGCCTGTGCGAGAAGGCCGTGCGCAAGGGCGGACGCTTCGGCCAGTACGCGACGCGCGCGCTGGCCGGCACGCCGGAACCCTGCATCGCGCCGCTGCCGCAGGACCGCCGCTTCGACGACGCGGCCTGGCAGCGCTGGCCGTTCAATGCGATCCACCAGGGTTTCCTGCTCAACCAGCAGTGGTGGCACAACGCGACGACCGGCATCGGCGGGGTTTCGCCGCACCACGAACAGGTGGTGTCGTTCGCCGCGCGCCAGTTGCTCGACATGGTCTCGCCGGTCAACTTCGTGGCGACCAATCCGCAGGTGCTGCAGGCGACGGCGGCGGAAGGCGGCATGAACCTGCTGCGCGGGGCCGCCAACCTGGCCGAGGACTGGCGCCGCCAGGCCGCCGGCAAGGCGCCGGCCGGCGCCGAGGACTTCGTGCCCGGCAGGACCGTGGCCGCCACGCCCGGCCGCGTCGTGCTGCGCAACCGCTTGGTCGAACTGATCCAGTACGCGCCCGCCACGCCCGACGTGCAGGCCGAACCCGTGCTGGTGGTGCCGGCCTGGATCATGAAGTACTACATCCTCGATCTCTCGCCGGGGAATTCGCTGGTGCGCTACCTGGTCGGGCGCGGCCACACGGTCTTCATGATCTCCTGGCGCAATCCCACCGAGGCCGACCGCGACCTCGGCATGGACGACTACCTGCGGCTGGGCGTGCTGGCGGCGCTCGACGCCGTGTCCGCCATCGTCCCCGACCGCCGCATCGACACGGTCGGCTACTGCCTGGGCGGCACGCTGCTGGCGATCGCCGCGGCCTGGCTGGCGCGCCGGCGCGACGCGCGCATCAACACGATGACACTGCTGGCCGCGCAGACCGACTTCACCGAGGCCGGCGAACTGACGCTGTTCGTCGACGACAGCGAACTCGACTACCTGGAAGACATCATGTGGCGCCAGGGCTACCTGCAGACACGCCAGATGGCGGGCGCATTCGAGCTGCTGCGCTCGAACGACCTGGTGTGGTCGCGCGCGGTCAACGACTACCTGCTCGGCCGGCGCCGGCCGATGAACGACCTGATGGCATGGAACGCCGACGCCACGCGCATGCCGTTCCGCATGCACAGCGAATACCTGCGCCGCCTGTTCCTGAAGAACGACCTGTTCGAGGGACGCTACCGGGTCGACGGCCAGCCGGTGGCGCTGGCCGACATCCGCGTCCCGTGCTTCGTGGTGGCCACCGAGACCGACCACGTGGCGCCCTGGAAGTCGGTCTACAAGATCAACCTGGTGGCCGACGCCGACGTCACCTTCGTGCTCACCAGCGGCGGCCACAACGCCGGCATCGTCAGCGAGCCCGGGCACCGCGGCCGCCACTTCCGCAGCGCCCGGCGCAGCGACGGCGACAGCTACGTGGCCCCGGAGGACTGGGCCGCCGCGACGCCGCCGCGCGCGGGATCGTGGTGGCCGGCCTGGGCCGACTGGCTGGCGGCGGCCGGCAGCGGCCGCGTGGCGCCGCCGCCGATGGGCAATCCGCAGCGCGGCCTGGCGCCGCTGGAGCCGGCGCCCGGACGCTATGTCTTCCAGCGCTGAGGGACACGCGATGGACACGATCGAGAACCGCACCTTCGACGAGCTGCGCGTGGGCGACAGCGCCAGCCTGACGCGCACGCTGACGCGCAAGGACATCGCGCTGTTCGCCGTGATGTCGGGCGACGTCAATCCCGCCCACGTGGACGACGAGTACGCGCGCAGCGACATGTTCCACAAGGTGATCGCGCACGGGATGTGGAGCGGCGCGCTGGTCTCCACGGTGCTGGGCACGCTGCTGCCCGGTCCGGGCACGATCTACCTGGGCCAGTCGCTGCGCTTCCTCAAGCCGATCGGCCTGGGCGACAGCGTCACCGTGACCCTGACCGTCACCCGGCTCGAGCCGGACAAGCGCCGGGTCGCGCTCGACTGCGCCGTGACCAACCAGGACGGCCAGCGGGTCGTGGCCGGCACCGCCGACGTCATCGCGCCGGCCGAGAAAGTGGCGCGCCCGCGCGTGGCCCTGCCCGAGGTCAGCCTGCGCGCGCCGGGCACGCACTACCGCGCGCTGCTGGCGGCGGCCGGCGCCGCGCCGCGCGTGACCACGGCCGTGGTCCACCCGGTCGACGCCGCGTCGCTGCGCGGCGCCCTCGACGCGGCCGCGCACGGCCTGGTCGAACCGGTGCTGGTGGGTCCGGTCGCGCGCATCCGCCAGGCGGCCGCCGCCGCCGGCGCCGGCCTGGACGGCGTGCGCCTGGTCGACGTCCCGCACAGCCAGGCCGCGGCCGAGGCGGCGGTGGCGCTGGCGCGGGCCGGCGAGGTGCAGGCCCTCATGCAGGGCGCCCTGTCCAGCCGCGAACTGCTGCGCGCCGTGCTGGAGCGCGAGCGCGGCCTGCGCACCGGCCGGCGCATCAGCCACGTGTACGCGGCCGACGTGCCGGCCTGCCCGCGTCCGCTCCTGATCACGGACGCCGCGATCAACATCCGCCCGACGCTCGAACACAAGCGCGACATCGTGCAGAACGCGGTCGACCTCGCGCAGGCGCTGGGCATCGCGGCGCCGCGCGTCGCCATCCTGTCGGCCCTCGAGACGGTGTACGCGAAGCTTCCCTCGACCATCGAGGCGGCGGCGCTGTGCAAGATGGCCGAGCGCGGCCAGATCGGCGGCGCGCTCGTCGACGGGCCGATGGCCTTCGACCTGGCCGTCGCGGACGAGGCGGCGGCCGGGCGCGGCTTCACGTCGCCGGTCGCGGGCCGGGCCGACATCCTGGTGGTGCCGGACCTGGAGGCCGGCGACATGCTGGCCAGGCAGCTCGCCTACCTGGCCGACGCCCAGGTGGCCGGCATCGTGCTGGGCGCGCGCGTGCCCATCGTGCTGGCCGGCCGCGGCGACGGTCCGCTGGCGCGGCTCGCCTCGTGCGCGCTGGCCGCCCTGCTGGCGCGCCGCGCGCTGGTCGCGGCGGCGGCGCCATCGGTGGCGCAAGGAACGGAGCAAGGACCGGCACAAGGGACGGTGCAATGAGCGCCCCCCGCATCCGCGGCTGGGCCGCGCGGCTGGCGGCACCGGCGCTGTGCCTGGCCGTCGGCGCCTGCGCCACCGCTCCCGAGGCGCCGCTGCCGCCGGCGCCGCTGCCCGCCGCCTATCCCGACAGCCGCGCGGACGGCGGGGCGGACGCGCCCGCGCTGCCCGCATGGCGCGACTTCTTCCTGGACGCGGAGCTGCGCCGCATCCTCGCCGTGGCGCTGGACAACAGCCGCGACCTGCGCGCGGCCGAGCTGCGCGTGCGCGAGGCGGCGGCCGCCTACGACGTCCAGCGCAGCGGACGCTACCCGTTCGTGGCCGCCAGCCTGGCCGGCACGCGCGCGCAGGTGGCGCCGGCCCAGAGTCCCACCGGCCGCTCGATGCTCGGCAACCAGTTCCAGGCCGGCATCGGCTTCGCCGACTGGGAACTGGACCTGTGGGGTCGCCTGCGCAGCCTGAACCGCGCCGCCCTCGACGGCTGGCTGGCGGCGGACGCCGCGCGCCGCTTCGCCGGCACGAGCCTGGTCGCGCAGGTCGCGGACGCCTACCTGGGCCTGCGCGAACTGGACGAGCGCCTGGCGCTGGCGCGGCGCACGCTGGCGTCGCGCGACGAGTCCCTGCGCATCTTCCGGCGCCGCCATGCGCTCGGCGCGGCGTCGCGCCTGAACCTGACCCAGGTCGAGCTGCTGCGCCAGCAGGCGCTCGCGCAGGTCGCGCAACTGGAGCAGGCGCGCGCCCAGCAGGCGGCCCTGCTCGACCTGCTGGCGGGCACGCCGGTGACGCTGGCTCCGGCCGCCGGCCCGCTCGGCGACCTGCGGCTGGCGCGCGAACTGGCCCCCGGCCTGCCGTCGGCACTGCTGCAGGAACGCGCGGACGTCGTGGCCGCCGAACACGCGCTGCGCGCCGCGCGCGCCAACGTGCAGGCCGCGCGCGCCGCGTTCTTCCCGCGCATCGCCCTGACCGCGTCGGCCGGCGCGGCCAGCACGGCGCTCGACAGCCTGTTCGAGCGCGACAGCCGCGCCTGGACCGTCGCGCCGGCGCTGGCGCTGCCGGTCTTCAACGGCGGGCGCCTGGCGGGCCAGCTGGGCGTGTCCGAAGCGCGCCGCGAGCAGGCGCTGGTCCAGTACGAGCGCGCCATCCAGGGCGCGTTCCGCGACGTGGCGGATGCGCTCGCGGCCCGGCGCTGGCTGTCCGGCCAGGCGCAGGCGCTGCAGGCGACCGTGCTGCTGCAGGGCGAGCGCGCGCGCGTGGCCAAGCTGCGCTACGACAGCGGCGCCGCCGCCTACCTCGAGGTGCTGGACGCGGAACGCGAGCGCTTCGGCGCCGAGCAGCAACTGGTGCAACTGCAGCGCCAGCAATTGTCGGCCCAGGTGGCGCTGTACCGCGCCCTCGGCGGCGGCGCGCGGCGCCTGCCCGAGCTGGCGCCGGCGCATGACGAATGACCGATCCGGATGGCGCAGGGAGATACGACGCATGGATGAACGACGCATGGATGAACGACGCATGGACAAGCGCCACCGGCTGGCGATGGCGGGACTGGCCGCGGTACTGCTCGCCGCGGCGGCATGGGGCGTCGCCGCGTGGCGCCCCTGGGCCGGCCACGACGATGCGGCCGGCTTCGTGAGCGGCAACGGGCGGATCGAGGCGACCGAGATCGACGTGGCGACCAAGGTCGCGGGGCGCGTGCGCGAGATCGTCGCGCAGGAAGGCGATTTCGTGCAGGCCGGCCAACTGCTCGCGCGCATGGACACGCGCAGCATGCAGGCCCAGCGCGAGGAAGCGCTGGCGCGCCAGGCGCAGGCGCTGGCCGCGCTGGCCGGCGCGCGCGCCGAGGTCACGCTGCGCGAGAGCGACCGCGACGCCGCGCAGGCGCTGGTCGGCCAGCGCGCCAGCGACCTGGACGCCGCGCGGCGGCGCCTGGTGCGCTCGCAGGCGCTGTCCGAAGACGGCGCGTCCTCGCTGCAGGAACTGGACGACGACCGCGCCCGGGTCGACGGCACGCTGGCCGCGCTGACGGCCGCGCGCGCGCAGGTACGGGCCGCCGGCGCCGCCGTCGCCGCGGCGCGCACCCAGGTGCTGGCCGCGCGCGCCAACGAAGGCGCCGCGCGCGCCACCGTGGCGCGCATCGACGCCGAACTGGACGACACCGTCCTGAGCGCGCCGCGCGCCGGACGGGTGCAGTACCGCATCGCCCAGCCGGGCGAGGTGCTGGGCGCGGGCGGCAAGGTGCTGAACCTGGTCGACCTGTCCGACGTGTACATGACCTTCTTCCTGCCCGAGACCGTCGCGGGCCGCGTCGGCCTGGGCACCGAGGTGCGCATCGTGCTCGATGCCGCCCCGCAGTACGCGATTCCCGCCACGATTTCCTACGTCGCCAGCACGGCCCAGTTCACGCCCAAGACGGTGGAAACCGCCAGCGAGCGGCAAAAGCTGATGTTCCGGGTGAAGGCGCAGATCGACCGGCGGCTGCTGCAGGCCTACCTGCGCCAGGTGAAGACCGGGGTGCCGGGGGTGGCCTGGGTCAGGCTCGATCCGAAGGCGCCCTGGCCGGCCGCCGTCGCCGGCAAGACGGTGCCATGACGGCCGTCGCCCCGAGCGCGCCGGTGGCCAGGCTGGCCGGGGTCGGGCTGGACTACGGCAAGGTGCGCGCGCTCGACCGGCTCGACCTCGACCTGCCGGCCGGCTGCGTGATCGGCCTGATCGGGCCGGACGGCGTGGGCAAGTCCAGCCTGCTGGCGCTGCTGTCCGGCGCGCGCCGCATCCAGCGCGGCACCGTCATGGCGCTGGGCGGCGACATGGCGTCGCGCCGGCACCGCGAGCGCGTCTGTCCGCGCATCGCCTACATGCCGCAGGGCCTGGGGCGCAACCTCTATCCGACCCTGTCGGTCGAGGAAAACCTGCAGTTCTTCGGACGCCTGTTCGGCCAGGACGGCGCCCAGCGCCGCGCCCGCATCGACCTGCTGGCGCGCAGCACCGGCCTGCATCCCTTCCTGGACCGGCCCGCCGGCAAGCTGTCCGGCGGCATGAAGCAGAAGCTCGGCCTGTGCTGCGCCCTGATCCACGACCCCGACCTGCTGATCCTGGACGAGCCGACCACCGGCGTCGATCCGCTGGCGCGCGCCCAGTTCTGGGAACTGATCGACGCCATCCGCCGCCAGCGCCCCGGCATGAGCGTGATCGTCGCGACCGCCTACATGGACGAGGCGCTGCGCTTCGACTGGCTGGTGGCGATGGACGCGGGCCGCGTGCTGGCCACCGGCGCGCCGGCGGACCTGCTGCGCCGCACCGGCGCCGCTTCGCTCGAGGCGGCCTTCGTCGCCCTGCTGCCCGTGGAGCGGCGCGCCGGCCAGGCGCCGCTGGAGGTGCCGCCGCTGGCCGCCGACGCCACCGAGATCGCCATCGAGGCCAGGGACCTGACGGTGCGCTTCGGCGACTTCGTCGCGGTGGACGGCGTCGGCTTCCGGATCCGGCGCGGCGAGATCTTCGGCTTCCTCGGCTCGAACGGCTGCGGCAAGTCGACCACGATGAAGATGCTGACCGGCCTGCTGCCGCCCAGCGCCGGCCAGGCCTGGCTGTTCGGCCGTCCGGTGGACGCGCGCGACCTGGCCACCCGGCACCGGGTCGGCTACATGTCGCAGTCGTTCTCGCTGTACGGGGAACTGACGGTGCGCCAGAACCTCGTGCTGCACGCGCGCCTGTTCCACGTGCCGCAGGCGCAGGTCGCGGCCCGCGCGGCGGCGATGGCGGCGCGCTTCGGCCTGGAAGACGTGCTCGACACCCTGCCCGACCGGCTGCCGCTGGGGATGCGCCAGCGCCTGTCGCTGGCCGTCGCGATGGTCCACGGTCCCGAACTGCTGATCCTCGACGAGCCCACCTCGGGCGTCGACCCGCTGGCGCGCGATGCCTTCTGGCGCCTGATGGTCGACCTGGCGCGCCGCGACCGGGTCACGATCTTCATCTCGACCCATTTCATGAACGAGGCGCAGCGTTGCGACAGGATCTCGCTGATGCACGCGGGGAAGGTCCTGGCCTGCGATGCCCCGGCCGCGCTGGTGGCCGCGCGCGGCGCCGCCACGCTGGAGGACGCGTTCATCGCCTGGCTGCGCGACGCCGGCGCCGCCGAGGCCGGCGCGGCGATGCCACCCCCGCAGCCGGCCCCGCAGCCGGCCTCATCCGACGCGCCACCGGCCGCGCCAACGGCGCGGCTGCGGCGCCGGGCGCCGTGGCGGGACGGCGCCGCGCGCGCGTTCACCTACCTCTGGCGCGAGACGCTCGAGCTGCGGCGCGACCCGATCCGCGGCGCGCTGGCCCTGTTCGGCTCCCTGCTGCTGATGTTCGTGATGGGCTTCGGGCTCAGCATGGACGTCGAGAACCTGCGCTTCGCCGTGCTGGACCGCGACGACACGGCGGTCAGCCGCGACTACCTGGCGGCCATCGCGGGATCGCGCTACTTCGTGGCGCGCCCGCCGCTGCGCGACTACGCCGACCTCGACGCGCGCATGCGCGACGGCGACCTGTCGCTGGCGCTGGAGATCCCGTCCGGCTTCGCGCGCGACCTGGCGCACGGACGCCCGGTCGAGGTCGGGGTCTGGGTCGACGGCGCCATGCCGCAGCGCGCCGACACCATCACCGGCTACGTGCAGGGCCTGCACCAGCACTGGCTGGAACAGCGGGCGCAGGAAGGCGGCCTGGCGGGCGCGCTCCCGCCGGCCGCGGTGGAGACGCGCTACCGCTACAACCCGGACGTGCGCAGCCTGCCCGCCATCGTCCCGGCCGTGATCCCCCTGCTGCTGTTGATGCTGCCGGCGATGCTGACCGCCCTGGCCGTGGTGCGCGAAAAGGAGCTCGGCTCGATCGTCAACCTGTACGTGACGCCGACCACGCGCGCCGAGTTCCTGGTCGGCAAGCAGATGCCGTACGTTGCCCTCGCCATGCTGAACTTCCTGGCGATGTGCGGCGCCGCCGTCGCGTGCTTCGGCGTGCCGGTGCGCGGCAGCTTCGGCGCGCTGGCGCTGGCCACGCTGGTGTACGTGCTCGGCACGACCGCGATCGGCCTGCTCGCCTCGGCGCTGACGCGCAGCCAGATCGCGGCGATGTTCTTCACCCTGGTCGGCACCATGCTGCCGGCGATCCAGTTCGCCGGCCTGCTCAATCCGGTGTCCTCGCTGGAAGGATTCGGGCGCCTGGTGGGCCAGGTCTATCCCGCCAGCCACATGCTCGGCATCAGCCGCGGCGTCTTCAGCAAGGCGCTGGACCTGGGCGACCTGCACGGGGCGCTGTGGCCGCTGCTGCTGGCCTATCCCGCGATCCTGGCCGCCGCCATCGCGCTGCTGAAGAAACAGGAGACCTGACATGCCGGCCAGCCTGAAGAACGTCTACCGCCTGGGCGTCAAGGAATTGTGGAGCCTGTGGCGCGATCCCGCGCTGCTGCTGCTGATCGTGTACACCTTCACGGTCGCGCTGTACGTCGCCGCCACGGCGGCGCCGGAAGGCCTGCGGCGGGCCGCGATCGCCATCGTCGACGAGGACGGCTCGGCGCTGTCGGCGCGCATCGCCGCGGCGTTCTATCCGCCGCATTTCGCGCCGCCGGCGCGCATCGGCCTGGCCGACACCGACGCCGCCCTCGACAGCGGCACCTCCACCTTCGTGCTCGACATCCCGCCGGATTTCCAGCGCGACGTCCTCGCCGGCAAGCGTCCGCAGGTCCAACTGGCCATCGACGCCACCCGGATGAGCCAGGCCTTCGCCGGCAACGGCGCGATCCAGCAGATCGTGCTCGGCGAGGTCGGCGAATTCGTGCAGCGCTACCGCGCGGGCGCGGCGGCCACGCCGGTCGACGCGACCATCCGCCAGCGCTTCAACCAGGCGCTCGAACCGGCGTGGTTCGGCGCCGTGATGGAGCTGTCGAACAACATCACGATGCTGTCGATCATCCTGACCGGCGCGGCGCTGATCCGCGAGCGGGAACACGGCACCGTCGAACACCTGCTCGTCATGCCGGTGACGCCGACCGAGATCATGCTGTCCAAGGTCTGGGCGATGGGCCTGGTGGTGCTGGCGGCCGCCGTGGTGTCGCTGGTCGCGGTGGTGCGCGGCGCGATCGGCGTGCAGGTCCAGGGCTCGATCGCCCTGTTCCTGGCCTGTACGGTGCTGCACCTGTTCGCGACGACGTCGATGGGCATCTTCATGGCCACGCTGGCGCGCAGCATGCCCCAGTTCGGCCTGCTGCTGATGCTGACGCTGATCCCCCTGCAGATGCTGTCCGGCGGCGTGACGCCGCGCGAGAGCATGCCGGACGCGGTGCGCTACCTGATGTCGCTCGCGCCGACGACCCACTTCGTCGGCCTGGGCCAGACCATCCTGTTCCGCGGCGGCGGCCTGGCCACCGTCTGGCCCTCGATGCTGGCGCTGGCGGCGATTGGCACGGTGCTGTTCGGCGTGTCGCTGGCCCGGTTCCGCAAGACGATCGCCCGGATGGCCTGACGCCGGATGGCCGCGCCGGCCGCCGGTCAGCCCGGGGCAGGCGCGTTCCAGTCGTGCCGCCCCTCGAACCAGCCGGCCAGGAAGTCGATCAGCAGGCGTACCTTGGCCGGCACGCGGCGCCCGCCCGGGTACACCGCGTGGATGTCGAGCGGATCGCTCTCGAACCCCGCCAGGACCGGCGTCAGGCGCCCCGCCGCCACCCACGGGCGCAGGACGAAGGCGGGGCCGAACACGAGCCCGAGGCCGCGCAGCGCGGCATGGCACGCCATCGTCATCGAGTTCGAGCGCAGCGGCCCGCCGACGTCGACCAGCAGCGGCCCGCGCGCGTCGCGGTACCACCAGGTGCCCGGCGTGCTGGCGGAATGGATCCACAGGCAGCGATGGCGCGCCAGCTCGGACGGGTGGGCCGGTTCGCCGTGGCGCGCCAGGTAGGCGGGCGCCGCGCAGGTCAGCATGTGGCTTTCGCCCAGCTTGCGCGCCACCAGCGAGGAATCCGGCAGCCGGCCGATGCGCACCGCGAGGTCGAAGCCCCGGTCCAGCAGGTCGGCGAAGCGGTCGTCGAACTCGGCCTCGAGCACGATCTCGGGATAGCGCTCGAGGAACTGCGCCAGCGCCGGCGCCAGGTGCAGTTCGCCGAAGGTCTGCGGCGCGGCCAGCCTGACCAGGCCCTTCGGCACCGATTGCAGCTGCATCGCCTCCAGGTCCGCGTCCTCGACGTCGCCCAGGATCTGCAGGCAGCGCTGGTGGTAGCGGGCGCCGGCCTCGGTCAGGGCCAGGCGGCGCGTGGTCAGGACGAGCAGCCTGGCGCCCACGCGCTCCTCCAGGCTGCGCAGGTGCTTGCTCACCATCGCTTGCGACAGGCCCATCTGGCGCGCCGCGCCGGACAAGCTGCCCGCTTCCACGCTCTTGACGAAAACGGCCATGCTGGTCAGGCGATCCATCCTTTATCTCCTACTCCTGGTTATAGGTGAGATGACCATCATACGGATTATCAGCGCAACGCGCTGCAGTTAACCTGTCCTCATGCCTGCACGGGCAGGCCAACACGAAAGGACAAGCATGACTTCCACGACACAAGACGATCGACGCCGGCCCGCCGGGCACGGCACCGGCACCAGCACCAGCACCAGCACCACGGTCCACGTCAACGGGCTGCGCCTGCACGTCGTCGAGCGCGGCACGCGCGGTCCCGCCCTCGTCTTCCTGCACTACTGGGGCGGCTCGGCGCGCACCTGGGCGCAGGTGGTCGACGCCCTGCCGGCCGACCAGCGCTGCGTGCTGCCCGACCTGCGCGGCTGGGGAGCGTCCGAAGCGCCGCCCGGCGACGACGCGTATGCGCTGGCGGACCTCGGCGCCGACATCGCCGCGCTGGTCGGGCGGCTCGGCCTGCGCCGCCACGTCCTGGTCGGCCACTCGATGGGCGGCAAGGTCGCGCAGTTGCTGGCCGCGCGGCGCCCTCCCGGCCTGGCCGGCCTGGTATTGGTGGCGCCCGCCCCGCCGGGTCCGCTGGCCCTGCCGCCGGCGGCGATCGAGGCCATGCGCACGGCCTACGCCACCCGGGACGGCGTGGAAGCCGCGATCGACCACATGCTGACCGCCCGGACGCTCGCGCCCGCCGTGCGCGCGCAGGTGATCGAGGACAGCCTGCGCGGCGCGCCCGGCGCCAAGTCGGCGTGGCCGACCCGCACCAGCCGCGAGGACATCCGCGCCGCGCTGGATGACATCGCGGTGCCGGTCATGGTGATTGCGGGCACCGAGGACCGCGTCGATTCGCTGGCGACGCTCCGCACCGGGTTGTTGCCGTACCTGCGCGACGCGGACCTGCGCGTGCTGGAAGGCGTCGGCCACCTGTCGCCACTGGAAGCGCCGGACGCGGTGGCCGGCTGCATCGCCGCCTTCGTCGCCCGGCTGGATGCCGGCACCGGGGCGCTGTCCGGCTAGCCGTGGATGTACCTGGCGAAGACGTCGCTGAAATCGCGCTTGGTGTGCGTCTCGAACATGGCGGTGTTCAGCGCCGCCAGCAATGCGCCGTACTGGCCGACCAGGCCGCCCTCGCCCGGCGCGATGTTCAGCTTGTGGACCGAGGCGGTCGCTTCCAGCGCGCGCAGGGCGTTGTCGCGGCATGCCGCGTCGCGCCGCTGCTGCTTGCCGATCGAGATCAGCGCCTTGTAGATGTCCTTGAGCTGCTCGATGAAGGTCTTCTTCACGTCGATCGAGAACTTGATGTCGTCGATGCTGAACTTGAGCTCGATGTCCATGTCCAGCGTGCCGGCGGTCTCGATGCTGACGCCGGACACCTGGTGCGACGCGTAGTCGTAGCGCTTGATCGCGCGCTTGGAGGAGATCGCGGAATCGCCGTCCACGTGGATCAGGGCGAGGTTGGTGAAGCAGTACTCGTCCTTCTTGCTCTTGATCAGGAAAAAGATCTGTTCGCCGTCTTCGCTGAACAGGTAGTCGTCCGCGTCCACCTTGTTGTAGTCCGCCGGTCCGACGATGATCCCGATATCGCTGATGCCCAGCGCATCCGCAGCCAGTTTCTTGAACATGATCGCCCTCGTGTGGTGAAAACGACTACGTTACCACGATCCAGGCGCCGTGGATGCGCCATCCTCCGGCACGGCGGGCAGCGGACGTCATGTGAAGTGAGGAAAACTCTCTACAGCACTCATTACCTCAAGCAACAATTCGCGCGCGCCATCCCAGACGATCTGCACGCCGAGGCAGAGCAGGATGAACGCCGTCAGGCGCAGGAACACGGCGGTGCCGGCCTCGCCGATCAGGCGCAGGAAGTGCTCCCCGTATCGGAACGCGAGGTACAGCAGCACGCCGATGACGGCCAGCGCCGCCAGCGCGGCGCCCATGCGCGCCAGCGACACCGCCAGCTGCGCGTCGTGCAGGGTCACGCCGACGGTGATGGCGACGGAAATCGACGCTGGTCCGCAGCTGATCGGAAAGGTGAGCGGATAGAACGCCTGGCGGTACGCATGGTCGGTCGTGAACGCTTCCGCCAGCGCCGCACGGCTGTCGGGCGTGGACGGCGTCGCCCCCAGCAGGCGCCACGCGACGGCTGCGAGGATCAGCCCGCCGCCGATGCGCACGATCGGCAGCGAGACGCCGAAGAAATCCAGGACGTACGACCCGACCAGCATCGATCCCGTCATCAGCCAGAACATATTGCGCGCGATCCGGCGCGCCAGCATCGCGCGGGTCGCCGGCGCGGCGCCCTCGGTCATGCTCAGGAAGATGGGCGCGGTGGCGGCCGGATTCAGGATGGGCAGCATCGTCGCGAAGACGAAGAGGAAACTCCGGATGGCGGCCGCGATCAGGTCATAGGTCATCTGGCATTGCCTCGCAAGGTACGGCACTGCCGGTTGCCGCGGTCGGGCACATGGCTAGGGCATCCGCCGCGCATGACGGAAGCGCGCATAACGGTTCAACAGGTCGTTGATCAGCTGTTCGCGCGTATAGCCGGTGACGTCGTGCTGCTGGTCGCCTTCCGAACTGTAGGCCATCGCCCGGTAATGGCGGTCGTCCGCGTTCCGGCTGTCGCTCTCGGCCCAGGCGAAGCTGGGCGCGCGGAAGCTGCGCGCGCGGATGGTGTAGCGGAACGCGCCACGGTCGCCGTGCGGCACGTCCAGGTCGAGCCGGTTGTCGCTTTCGTGCAGTTCGGGCGCCAGGCCGCTTTCCCGCATCTGCGCCGCCACCGCATCGAGCGCATCGCGCACCGTGCCGTCCAGGAACGCGGCGATCTCGGGCCGGTCGTAGAAGCTGGTGATGCTGGCCAGGCGCTGCTGCCAGCTCAGTCCCGTGGCCGGCGGCGTGTCGGCGGCCACCGACAGGTCGATCGCCGTGCCTTCCGACTCGGTCTGCAGCGCGCGCAGCAGGCCGTAGCACATGAGCAGCATCACCAGCGCGAACGGCAGCGCGCTGGCGAGGGCGGCGGTCTGCAGCGCCTGCAGGCCGCCGGCCAGCAGCAGCACCGCCGCCACCAGTCCGGCGCAGATGGCCCAGAAGATGCGCTGCCACACCGGCGGATTCGGTGCGGCGCCCGAGGTGATCATGTCGATGACCAGGGCGCCGGAGTCGGCCGAGGTGACGAAGAAGGTAATCACCAGCAGCGTGGCGAGACCGGAAGCGACCAGCGACAGCGGCAACTGCTCGAGGACTTCGAACAGCGCGACGGGCAGATTGTCGGCCACGGTCTGCACGATCGGCGCGGCGCCGCCCAGGTCGAGGCCGATCGCGGTGTTGCCGAACACCGTCATCCACAGGAACGTGAACAGGACGGGGACCAGCAGGACGCCGCCGACGAACTCGCGGATCGTGCGGCCGCGCGAGATACGCGCGATGAACATCCCGACGAACGGCGACCAGGAGATCCACCAGCCCCAGTAGAACAGCGTCCACTTGCCGAGCCAGGCATTCGGCTCGTAGGCATACATGCGGAAGGTGCGCTGCACGACCTCACCCAGGTAGGCGCCGACGTTCTGGACATAGGCCTCCAGCAGGAACACGGTGGATCCGGCCGCGAGGACGAACAGCAGCAGCGCGATCGCCAGGATGATGTTGAGTTCCGACAGGCGCTTGACGCCCTTGTCCAGGCCCGTTCCCGCGGACAGCGTCGCCATGCCGGTGATGACGGCGATCAGGACGATCTGCACCTGCGGGTTGACCGGCAGGCCGAACAGGTGTGCGAAACCCGCGTTGACCTGCAGGACGCCGAAGCCCAGCGACGTCGCGACGCCGAACATCGTGCCCAGTACGGCGAAGATGTCGATGGCGTGGCCGGCCGGCCCATGGATGCGGTTGCCGATCAGGGGAAACAGGCTCGAACGCAGGGTGAGCGGCAAGCCACGGCGGAACGCGAAGTAGGCCAGCGCCAGGCCGACCACGATGTAGATCGCCCAGGCATGCAGGCCCCAGTGGAAGAACGTCAGCACCATCGCGTGGCGCGCCGAATCGATCGTGCGTCCCGGCCCCGTCGGCGGCTGCGCGTAATGCTGGATGGGTTCGGCCACGCCGAAGAACAGCAGGCCAATGCCCATGCCGGCGCTAAACAGCATGGCGAACCAGGAGAGGTAGCTGTATTCGGGTTCGCTGTCGTCGGGCCCGAGCTTGACGTCGCCGTAGCGGCTCATCATCAGGAAGATCACGAAGATCAGGAAGATCGCGACCGACAGGATGTAGAACCAGCCGAAGTCCCGCACGATGGCCGCCTGCAGCGTGTCGAACAGGTTGCCGACGCGTTGCGGGAACAGGGCGGCGGCGGCGGCGAACGCGAGGATCAGCACCGCCGAGACGTAGAAGACCGGCGGATTCACCTGGATCCACCGGCGCTGGCCGGAACCGGCGGCGTGCCGCGGCAAGGGGTCTGTCATGGCATGAACCTTTCTGTTCAGAAGTAGTAACCGGCCTGCAGGTTGATCCTGCGCGTGAATCCGTCGTGTGCGGCGGACGTCGACGCGAGTCCCCCGAAGTCCGGCGACAGGTACGGATGGTGCTTGCCCAGCATGAGATCCAGGTAGAACGTCCACTTCCCGGCCGAGAAGGTCATGCCGGTGACGTTCTGCACCGAATCCTTGTAGCCGCCGGTCCGCTTGCGCAGCACCCCATAGTCGTTGTAGACCTTGAAACCCGCGAAGGGACCGATGCTGCCGGCGATGTCATGGCTGATGTTGGCGACGACGATGTCGCCGCCGGATGCGACCGGGAACGGATAGCCGAACGCGCCCAGCATCACGAAACTTTCCGGATCGAGGCCGCCGTACGTGCGTCCGGCGCCATGGGCCGTGCGGTAGCGATAGCGTACCGCCTCGAGCATCACGACCAGCGGGCCATACACGGCGCGGGCGTGCGCCGCCAACGCGTGGCGCCGCGTACTGGCGCCACGGCCGTTGTCGATCGATCCTGCCAGGCCGGACAGCCCCACCTCGTGGCGGCCGCCGGGGCCGACGTGCCAGGCCAGGCGCCCGACCACCGTGTCGCGCTCGCTGTCGCGCTGGCCGGTGCCGAACCCCTGCTCCTCGTCGTCCGGCACGATGTTGTACGAATAGCGGTTCGATTTTCCGGCCGTGTCGGCGCCGCCGCCGTACGAAGCGCCATCGCGCGGGAAATAGGCGAGTTGCCATTCGAACGGCCCGGGACGGCTGTGGTAGGTGATGCCGAGGTCGTACTTGTCCTCCAGGCCGGCATAGAAGGCGATCGACTCGTAGAAGTTGTTCGACGCGAGGGGCAACAGGCCGAACGGGTTCCGGTCGAGACCGACGTGCAATTCGCTCCGGTCGGCGAAGCGCACGCCCGCCCAGCCATGGTGCAGGAAGTGCTGCCAGTAGCCGCCCTGCCCTTTGGGGAACCGGTTGTAGCGGTACTGCGCGGAGCCGATCACCGTGCCGTCGTCGTAGTTCAGGTCCAGCCGTGCGGTATCCAGGCCGAAGAAGCCGCTGCGGTAGTCGTCCTGCCAGCTCTTGTGGACGTAGTTGAAACGGATCGCGCCGCCGACCGTGAGCGAAGGGCTTGCCGGCACTTGCGCGTGTGCGGCGCCGCCGAGCAGCAGGCCGGCCACCAGGCCGGCCGAGCGCATGCGGCGATGGCGGTCGCGGTGGCCGTCATGCCGGCAATGGCGGACCACGGCGCTCATGGCCCGCGCCTGTCGTCCAGCAAGCTGCCGCTGTGTTGAAAAATAAATTTATACAAATCAAAATGCTTTTTGAATAATCTTGTTCATTGTGACATACGCGGGTATGTACACGGCGCACGGCAGGAAGGCCGCCCGGCAAGCCTTCCGTCATCTTGGCAAGTCGACTATACTGGCCGGGGGTGCTTACACATCGTCGTGTAGCAGGGATGCGTCAGGTCGGGCCGCCACGCTTTTCCCGCTCGCCCATGCACAACGTCGACGCCCCACGCCATCGTCCCCCGCACCCGCCTTCCCGGTGGCTGCAGCGCCCATGCCCAACCGGTCCCGGCGCGCCGCAGCATCGCTACCGGCATCGCTTGCCGCTTCGCTTGCCGCTTCGCTTGTCCTTGCCTTGCCACGCCACGGCCGCCCCGGCGCGCCCGGCCATCCCACGCACCGAACAGGAGCACACCGCATGACCGTCATCCAGCGCGCCTTGTCGCAGACATTCAATCGTTTCTTCGCCTCCGAAAAAGCCGGTGGCATCGTCCTGATCGCCTGTACGCTGTTGTCGCTGCTGCTGGCGAATTCACCGGCCGGCCACGATTACCTGCAGTTCTGGCACGTGCAGGTCGCCGGACTGAGCATCGAGCTGTGGGTCAACGATGCCCTGATGGCGATCTTCTTCCTGCTGATCGGGCTGGAACTCGAACGCGAGATGCAGAGCGGCGAGTTGTCGAACTTCCGCAACGCCCTGCTGCCCATACTGGCCGCGGCGGGCGGTATCGCCGTGCCTGCACTGGTCCACTTCCTGTTCAACCGGGGCCTGCCGAGCCAGTCCGGGATGGGGATTCCGATGGCCACCGACATCGCGTTCGCCCTTGGCGTGCTGGCCCTGCTGGGCAAGCGCGTGCCGGCCTCGCTGAAGGTCTTCCTGACCGCGCTGGCCGTCATGGACGATCTCGGCGCCATCATCGTCATCGCCGTGTTCTACAGCAGCGGGCTGTCGCTGGCCTACCTCGCCGGCGCGCTGGCCGTGTTCGCAGGCCTGCTCGTCATGAACCGGCGGCTGCGCATCGTCGCGCTGGCGCCCTATCTCGTCGGTGGCGCGCTGATGTGGTTCCTCATGCTCAAGTCGGGCGTCCATGCGACCATCGCCGGCGTGCTGCTCGCGTTCGCCATCCCCTATTCCGCCCGCGAGGACGACGCGGCATCGCCCTCGCACCGCCTGGAACACGCGCTGCATTTCCCGGTCGCCTTCGTCATCCTGCCCATCTTCGCGCTCGCCAATACCGGCATCGTGATCGGCGCGGACTGGATGGCGCAACTGGCGTCGCCCAACAGCCTGGGCATCGTTGCCGGCCTGGTGCTCGGCAAGCCCGTCGGCATCACGCTCGCATGCCTGGCCGCGGTCCTGCTCGGCCTGTGCCGCCTGCCGCTCGACCTGAACTGGCGCCATGTGTTCGGCGCCGGCCTGCTGGGGGGCATCGGCTTCACGATGTCGATCTTCATCACCAATCTCGCGTTCACGGATGCGCCCACCCTCGTCAACGCATCGAAGATGGCGATCCTCGTTGCCTCGCTCACCGCAGGTGCGCTCGGCTTCGCCTGGCTCAAGCTGTTCGGCGGTCCGACGGCGATGGACAGCGATACCGCCACGATGGACTTCGAGGAAGACATGGCGCGCGCGCCCCGCACGGGACGAGGCATCCCGTCGTAATTGCCGCCCGCGTCGCGGCCCCGCCGCATGGTCGGTCCTCGTCACACCTGCATTGATTTTCGCAAAAACAACAATTATGGTAATTTAATAGCAAAATCATTTTATTTGTGGAAACATGGTGGCATGCCTTGCACGGGACGAGATCATGCTGAAAGACACCGCCGACGTCTGTACCACCCAGGAAGCCGCAACGTTGCTGGGCATTTCCCTGACTTCCGTCCAGAAACTGGTGGAAAGCGGCGAACTGGCGGGATGGAAGACGGCGGGCGGCCACCGCCGCATCCAGCGCGCGGCGGTGCTGGCGTTCCGCGACCGCGCTCCCGGCACGGCGGGGGCGGCGCCGTCCGCCGACGTCAGGACGACGCTCCTCGTGGTCGAGGACGACGAGGTGCTGCGCACGCTGTACGCGGCGCGCCTGCCGCGCTTCGGCCTGCCGCTGGACATCCAGTTGTGCAGCAACGGCTACGACGGCCTGATCGAGGTCGGCCTGCGTCCGCCCGACGTGCTGATGCTGGACATCGCGATGCAGGGCATCGACGGCTACGAGATCATGGAGACCGTGCTCGCCCGCCCGGCCCTGCGCCACATGCACATCGCGATCGTGACCGGCATGGCGGACCGGGACCTCGCCGCGCGCGGCGGCCTGCCGCCGGGCGTCGCCCGGTTCGGCAAGCCGGTCCCGTTCGACCAGTTGCGCGGCTTCCTGACGGCCTGCTGCATGCACAAGCAGCGCACCGCCGCCTAGCCCGCGGGAGGACCGGATGCCGCACTCGCACGTTCGCACGACCTCGCTGATCGGCCTGCTGTGCTGCCTGTCGGTGGCGCTGGTCGCCGCCATCTGGACGTCCACCTACCGGCAGGTCGCAGCGGCCGAACAACGCGCGCTGGCCGGGGCGACGCGCGACGCGGCCAGCTTCGCCCGGGTGTTCGAGGAGCACACGGCGCGCACCTTCCAGTCCGCGGACCAGGCCGTGCGCTTCATCAAGTACGAGTACCGCGACGAAGGACCGCATGTCGACCTGGCGCGCATGGTGTCCAGCGGCGTCATCCTGGGCGACATCTTCAACCTGTACTCGATCATCGACGCCGACGGCGACCTCGCGCTCTCCAGCCAGCCGTTCCGGCCGGTGAACCTGGCGGACCGGGAGCACGTGCGCGTCCACCGCGAGCGCGCGGACGTCGGGCTGTTCGTCAGCAAGCCGGTGCTGGGACGCGTGTCCGGAAAGTGGTCGATCCAGCTGACGCGCCGCATCGACTTGCCGGACGGCGGCTTCGGGGGTGTCGTGGTGGTGTCGATGGACCCGTTCTATTTCATCCGCCTGTACGAATCGACGCACATCGGCCGGCACAGCGTCGTGACCCTGATCGGCACGGACGGCGTGGTGCGGGCGCGCCGCAGCGGCACCCTCAGCGAAGTCGGTCGCGACCTGTCCGGCAGCCGGATGCTGCGGCTGATCGGGACGCGCACCGATGGCGTCCTGCGCCTGGCCAGCCCGGTGGATGGCCGGGAACGCCTCTATGCCTTCCGCCGGCTCGACGCGTATCCCCTGCTCATCCTGGTGGGCATCGACGTCCAGGAGACGCTGGCGCCGGTGGAGGCGCTGCGCCGGGAGCAGGTGGTGCAGGCCGTCGCGCTCAGCCTCGCGATCGCGCTGCTGACCGCGGTGCTCATCGCCCTGATCCGGCGCCTGATCCGCAGCCGCGCGCATGCCATCCAGGCCAGTGCGGCGAAGACGCAGTTCCTGTCGAACATGTCGCACGAACTCAGGACGCCGCTGAACGGCATCCTGGGCTATGCGGAGCTGCTGGGCGAGGAACTCGAGGATCCCGCGCACCGCGACTACGCCACCGTCATCCACGACAGCGGCACGCACCTGCTGGCGCTGGTGAACCGGCTGCTGCAGCTCAACAAGATCGAGGCCGCGCGCGAACGCGTGCTGGCGGCGCCCGAGGACATCCGCGCGATCGTGACGCATGCGGTCGACGCGCATCGCAGCAACGCCGCCCGCAAGTCCCTGGCGCTGGGCGCCACCGTCGACCCGGCCGTCCCCGCGCTCGTCGAGTGCGACCGGGTCAAGGTGACGCAGGTCCTGCACAACCTGTTGCACAACGCGATCAAGTTCACGGACGCGGGCCAGGTGCGGCTGTCGGTGTCGCCCCTGGGAGACATGCTGCTGTTCACCGTGGCGGACACCGGACGCGGCATCCCGGACGCGCTGCGCGAGCGCGTGTTCGAGAAGTTCTTCCAGGTGGATGCGCGCGACGCCCGCATCAGCGAAGGCTCGGGCCTCGGGCTGGCGCTGGTGCGCGAACTGGTCGTGCTGATGGGCGGGCAGGTCGCGGTGGCGTCGCGCGTCGGCGCGGGCACGACGTTCCGCTTCACCCTTCCCTGCCATCCGCCCGCGCCGCCCGCGGCGCAAGCCGAGGCAAGCTTACTGGAGAACGCATGAGCCACAAGACCATCCTGCTCGTGGAGGACAACGAGGTCAACCAGCGGCTGCTGGTCCTCCAGTTGTCCCGCCTCGGCGTAGCCGACGTGGACGTCGTCGGCAACGGCATCGAAGCCCTGGCCTGGCTCGATCGCCACACCTGCGAACTGGTCCTGGCGGATTGCCAGATGCCGGGCATGGACGGCTACGCGATGACCCGGGCGATCCGCGCCCGCGCGCTGCGGCGGCGCGACGGCGGCCGGCTGCCGGTCGTCGCCCTGTCCGCCGGCGTGATGGACGACGACAAGGCCGCCTGCCGCGCCGCCGGGATGGACGACCACGTGTCCAAGCCGACCCGGCTGGATACCCTGCGCGCGGCGCTGGAAACCTGGATCGCGCTGCCGCCGGCGCGCGGCGCGGGAAGGCAGCCATGAGCTACGCACCCATCCCCGGCAGGTTTTCCCATGCCATGCTGTGCGACGCCGCCGACCAGGATCCCGCGCTGGTCGCGGAGCTGCTCGACGTCTTCCTGCGCACCACGCCCGGCCGGGTGGCGCGCCTGCGCGCTGGCGTCGCGGCGCGGCGGGCAGCCGCCGTCGCGCAGGAGGCGCATGGCCTCAAGAGCACGCTGGCCCTGCTCGGCGCCACCGACGCCAGCGCCATGTGCGACCAGGCCGAGCGCCTGGCGCGGCGCACCGGCGCCTGCCCCGACCCCGCGACCGGCGCGCGCCTGTTCGCCCTGCTCGACCTGGCCATGGACGATGCCGCGCGCTGCCGCGACCACCATCGCGCCCTCGCCGGGGACATGCCATGACGCCCGGCCTGCCGCCCTTTCCCGTGCTGGCGCCGCTGCGCGTCCTGGTACTGGAAGACAATCCGTTCGAACGCAGGGTGCTGACGACCCTGTTGAAACGCCTGGGCGTGGGCCGCGTGGACGAGGTCGGAAGCGGCGACGCCGCGCTGGCCCGCCTGCGCACGCACGCATTCGACGTCGTACTGTGCGACCTGCAGGTCCGGGACCTCGACTGCATGGACGGCATCGAATTCCTGCGCAGCGCGGCGCCGCACCTCGACTGCCCCCTGATCCTCGTCTCCGGCATCGACGAAGACCTGGCGATCGCCGCCGAAGTCCTGGCGCAATCCTATGGACTGGCGTGGGGCGGCAGGCTGCGCAAGCCGGTCCTCGCCGCCGAACTCCGCCCGCTGCTGGAAGCCTGCACGGTGCGGCGCGCGGGAGCGGCGCGCCTTCCGCCCGAGGCTGCGCGGCGCCGCTGGAGCAAGGCGGATCTGCGCATGGCCTTGAAGCGCGGCCAGTTCGTGCCCTGGTTCCAGCCCCAGTACGGCCTGGCCACGGGCAAGCTGTTCGGCGCGGAAGCGCTCGCCCGCTGGGTGCATCCGGACGCCGGCCTGGTGCTGCCGGGCGACTTCGTCCCCCTGATGGAACGGGAAGGCATGGTGGACGCCCTGTTCGACGCCATGCTGGACGGCGTGCTCGACGCCATGGCCGGCTGGTCCGCCGCGGGCGTGCACGTGCCGGTCTCGATCAACGCCTCGCCGCTCACGCTGGAAAACGTGCACGTGCCCAACCTGTGGCGGCGCCGCGTCGAAGCGCGCGGCGTCGATCCGGGCACGCTCACCATCGAGGTCACCGAAACCGCCATCGCCAACGATTTCCCGTGCCTGCTCGAGAGCATCACCCGGCTGCGCATGCATGGGTTCCGGGTCTCGCTGGACGACTTCGGGACGAGCCATTCGTCGCTCCAGCAGATGAGCGAGCTGCCGGCCACCGAAGTGAAGATCGATCGCTCCTTCGTCGGACGGGCGCTGCGCCATTCCCGCACCCACCTGATCTTCCGCAGCATCGTCGACCTGGGCCGCAGGCTCGGCATGACCGTGGTCGCGGAAGGCGTCGAGACGCGCGCGCAGCATGCCTTCGTGCACGACATGGGCTGCGATGCGGCCCAGGGCTGGCTGCACGGCCGGCCGATGCCGCCGGACCAACTGCACGCGGCGCACCTGCAGGGCGCCGATCCGGTGGACGGGCCGCACGCCTGACGCGCGGGCGTGCGCGGCAGGACCTCCGGCAGCCCGCCCACGGCAGGCGCCGGCGCCCACCGCCGGGGACGGCGCCGCCCACGTGGCCGCCAGGCTGGCGCAACCCGGCCGCGCGGCCCGGCGTCACCCGACCGGCAGGTCGTGCGCCCGTTCGGGCGCCGCCGCCCGCCCCAGCCACGGCGCCAGCGCGTCCACCGGGAGCGGCGGCGCGTACAGGAAGCCCTGGAAGCGGTGGCAGCCGCATGCGAGCAGCGCGCGCCGCTGCGCCTCCGTTTCCACGCCTTCCGCCACCACCTCGAGACCCAGCTTGCCGGCCAGCGCGATGATGGCGCGCACGATGGTGCAGGCGTTGCGCGTCGCCAGCATGTCGCTCACGAAGGAACGGTCGATCTTGAGCTGCGTGATCGGCAGGCGCTCCAGGTAGCTCAGCGAGGAATAGCCGGTCCCGAAGTCGTCCAGGGCGAAGCCGATGCCGCAGTCCTTCAGCCGCCGCATCTTGGCGACCATGTCGTCGACGTTCCCCACCAGCAGGCTCTCGGTCAGTTCCAGCTTCAGGCGCGCCGGGTCGGCGCCGGTGCGGCCGACGATGGCGGTCACCCGGTCGACGAAGTCCGGCTGGCGCGCCTGGCGCGCGCTGATGTTGACGGCGACCGTCAGGCCGGCCGTGTGGGCGGCGCGGCGCCAGGCCGCGAGCTGGCGGCACGCCGCTTCCAGCACCCAGTCGCCGATCGCGACGATCAGCTCGGACTTCTCGGCTTGCGCGATGAACGCGGCCGGACCCACCAGGCCGCGCCGCGGATGCTGCCAGCGCAGCAGCGCCTCGGTCCCCAGCAGGCGGCCGCCGCGGTCCAGGATCGGCTGGTGGAACACGACGAACTGGCGCGCCACCAGCGCGTGGCGCAGCTCGGCGTCGAGCAGGACGCCCGCGTCGATGTTCGCCTGCATGGCCGGATCGAAGATGCGGTAGGCATTGCGGCCGGCCGCCTTGGCCTCGTACATCGCCATGTCGCCCTGCTTGAGCACGTCGTCGACCGAACGGGCCTGCGGGTCGAACAGGGCGACGCCGACGCTCGGCGTGCAGCGGACCGCGTGGCCGGCGATGGTGTGCGGCAGTCCGAGCGCCGCGACGACCTTGGCCGCCACCCGGGACGCGTTGGCGCAGGCCTCGACGCGCGTGGCGCCCAGGTGTTCCAGCAGGACGACGAATTCGTCGCCGCCCAGGCGCGCCGTCGTATCGGTCTCGCGCGTCGCCTCGCGCAGCCGCGCCGCCACGCGCCGCAGCAGCTGGTCGCCGACGTCGTGGCCCAGCGTGTCGTTGAGCCCCTTGAAGTCGTCCAGGTCCAGGAACAGGACGGCGCCCCAGGTCCTGTCGCGCTCGGCCTTGCGCAGGGCCTGCGCCAGGCGGTCGAGCAACAGGCGCCGGTTCGGCAGGCCGGTCAGGACGTCGTGGAAGGCCAGCTGCACGATCTCGGCCTCGGCCTGCTTGCGCGCGCTGATGTCCATGCGCGTGCCCACCAGGCGCAGCGCCTTGCCGGCCGCGTCGCGCTCGACCACCTTGCCGCGGCTGAGGATCCAGACCCAGTGTCCGAGCCGGTGGCGCAGGCGGTACTCGACGTCGAAGATGCCGTCCGCCGCCGTCGCCTGCCGCAGCGCGCGCTCGACGTCGCGGCGGTCGTCCGGGTGCACCTGCGCCAGCCAGTCCGCGCAGGTGCGGCCGGGGCCGGCGGCGCCGGCCGCCGCATGGCCGATCATGGCCAGGCCGCGCGCATCGATCTCGATCCGGCCGCTGTCCAGGTCCCAGTCCCACAGCCCCAGGTCGGCGCCGCCCAGCGCCAGCTCGACGCGTTCGGCGGCGGCGGCCTGCTCGGCCCGGCGCGCCGCGCGGACGGCGCGCAGCCAGCGGCGCCGGCGCTGGCGCAGGAACAGCGCGGCCGCGCCCAGCACGCCGGCCACGCCCGGCACCAGCGCGGCGTCGAGCGCCAGCCGGCGCCAGGGCGCGCGCACGGCGTCCAGGCTGCGGCTGACGCCCACCACCAGCCGCCGGTCCAGTCCCAGGTTGGCGCCGGCCACGGTCCGCTGCGCCACCAGGCGTTCGGCGCCGCCCGCGAACAACGGACCGCGCAGGATCGTGCTGTCGCGCCCGCTGCGCAGGTGGCGCAGGTAGAACGGCGTACCGCCCGGCGCCACGGTCGGCGGCGCCACGTCGCCATAGGGCACGAACAGCAGCCGGGCGCCGCCCTCGTCGACCACGGCGCTGGTCATGTCGGGCGCGTACAGGGCCGAGCGCATCACCACGTCGAAGTACGACGGATCGAGGACCGCGACCAGCACCTGCCCCGCCGCCGGCCCCGTGGCGCCGAGCGGCAGCGACGCCTTGATGTCGGCGACGCCGTGCGCGCCCGGCGCCGACGCGGACAGGTAGAGCGTCCGCGCCGCGTCCATGTGGCGCAGGCGCGCCACGAAACCGGCGTCGTCGAGCCGCGTCCGGGCGTCGTCGTCCGCCTGCAGCACCCGGCCCTGGCGGTCGACCAGCATGATGGCGCGCACGCCGGGCATCGCGCTGCGCAGCGCATGCACCGCGGCCCGCTGGCAGGCGCGCCCGCAGCCGTCGTCGCGGTCGACGATCGTGGCGCGCACGTTCTCCAGCACGCTGCGCACGGCGGCCAGCTGGCGCACCAGGTTCTGGCCGATGATGGCGGCCTGCTCGCTCATGCGTGCCTGTTCGGCGCGCAGCGCGGCGTCGCGCTCGGACCAGGCCAGGCTGGCGCTGGCCAGCACGGCCAGCGCCAGGGCAATGCCCAGGGCCAGCCATTCGCCGGCGTCGCGGCGCACGTCACTGCCGTCGTCGTCCGTCTCGTCCCGCTCGTCGTTGCGCGCTGCCCGATTCATGCCGCCCCCTCGTGACTGGATGGTTACCGCTCGATGCAGGCACTCTACCCGCGCGCGCGGCGGCCGATAAGCGGGGCGGCGCGGGTAACTGTATTGCGCGGCGCGCAAAGGACAAGCCGGTCCGGCGGAACTACAATCCTTCCATCGGTCCCGCCTGCGCCGGACCGGAAAAAAAGATGATCGACCGATAATCAATCGATGCGTGCCGAGTGGATGCGACTCCTCCGGTCCCCATCAGACAGGAACACACGATGACCACGAATCACACGTCCAACTACGCTCCCGACATCTCGCCGGGCATGGTGCGCCTGCTGGCCACCGCCGCCGGCCTGATCGTCGCCAACCTCTATTACGCCCAGACCCTGGTCGGCCCGATCAGCGCCGCCACCGGGTTGTCGCCCCAGGCGGCCGGCCTGATCGTGACGCTGACGCAGGTCGGCTACGCCCTCGGCCTGCTGTTCATCGTCCCGCTGGGCGACCTGGTCGAAAACCGCAAGCTGGTGTGCACGCTGCTGCTCGCCACCGCCGCGGCGCTGCTGGCCGCCGCCTTCAGCCCGAACGCCTGGCTGTTCCTGGCCGCCTCGCTCGGCATCGGGCTCGGTTCCGTCGCGGCCCAGATCCTGGTGCCCTTCGCCGCCCACCTGTCGCGCGAAGCCACGCGCGGCCAGGCGGTCGGCAAGGTCGTCAGCGGCCTGCTGCTGGGCATCATGCTGGCGCGCCCGGCGGCGAGCCTGATCGCCGACCACGCCGGCTGGCACACGGTGTTCGGCGGCGCAGCCGTCGCGATCCTGGCGCTGGCGTTCATCCTGCGCAACAAACTGCCGCAGCGCGTGCCGACGTCGACCCTGTCGTACGGCAAGCTGATCGGCTCGCTCTGGCACCTGCTGGCCACCACGCCGGTGCTGCGCCGCCGCGCCGCCTACCATGCGGGCCTGTTCGGGTCGTTCAGCCTGTTCTGGACCGTGGCCCCGCTGATGCTGGAAGGCCCGCAATTCCACCTGTCGGGCACCGGCATCGCGATCTTCGCCCTGGTCGGCATGGCCGGCGCGATCGCCTCGCCGATCGCCGGCCGCCTGGCCGACGGCGGCCACACGCTGCCGGCCACCGCGGCCGCGCTGGTGCTGGGCATCGTCGGCTTCGCGCTGCCGCTGTACCAGCCGGAGTCGCGCGCCGCCGGCATCGCCATCCTGACGGTCGCCTCGATCGTGCTCGACATGGCCGTCGCCGCCAACCTGGTGCTGGGCCAGCGCGCCATCTTCTCGCTCGGCGCGGAAATCCGCAGCCGCCTGAACGGCATCTATTTCGCGCTGTTCTTCGCCGGCGGCGCGCTCGGCTCCGCGGCGGGCGCCTGGGTCTTCGCCCACCACGGCTGGCACGCCGCGCTGCTGACCGGCATGGCCTTCCCGGCGCTGGCCCTGCTGTACTGGTTCGGCGAGCTGGCCGGGCACAAGGCGGCGCAGCGCGCGGCCTGACCCGCCGCCGCGCCGGTCGCCGGTCGCCGGTCGCCGGTCGCCGGTCGCCGGACGCCGGACGCCGAACGCCGGACGGATCATGCCGCGCCGGCGCACCGGCGGGCTCAGAACTTGTGGCGGATGCCGACGCCGTAGGTGTTGGCGCGGTTCGCGCTCCTGAGCCGGTCGGTCTGGGCGACCGCGTACAAGTCGGTACGCCTGGACAGGAAGTAGTCGTAGCCGACGGCGCCGGTATCGCGCCGGTTGTCGGCGCCGGCGGCCACGTCGATGTCGGTGCGGGCGAACGACAGCATGACGCTGCCGCCGCCCGCCGGCACGGCCACGCCGGCCTGCGCCGTCCTCGCCTTCAGGTCCGGACGGCGGCTGTCGGCGCTGTCCCACGAGGCGAACAGCTTGGCCTTGCCCAGGTCGTAGCTGCCGCCGGCGAACACCGTGCGCTGCTCGGACTCGCCGATCCTGGCCAGGCCGGGGCCGACGCGGGCACGCTGCGCGACCACCCAGGCCACGGCGGGCCCGCTCGCATAATGCAGGAACAGGCCATCGTTGCGCGTCGCCACGCCGAACGTGGTTTCCCCCAGCGAGGCCAGCGCGGCCAGCCGGAAACCGTACAGCGCGGGCGTGGTGTACGACACGACGTTGTCCCAGCTGGTATCGCCCGACACCGCGCGGCCCATCGTGGGCGACCAGACCTGGGCCAGCAACGGCGCGAAGCGGATCGAGCCGCCGAAGGGATTCGATTGCGCGGTCGCGACGAACAGCGGATTCAGGATGCGCCCGAGCTTGAGTTCGCCGGCGCGTCCCTGCAGGCCGACGAAGGCGTTGCGGGCGAACATGGCGTCGGTATTGGTGCGGCCGGCGGCGCCGGTGTCGAGCTGCAGGTAGCCCTCGATCGCGTAGACGACCTTCAGGCCGCCGCCGAGGTCCTCGCCGCCGGCGAAGCCCCAGTACGAAGTCTGCATGCCGCCGCTGTTGACCTGGGTCGTTGCCGGCCCGGCGCCGCTGATGCCGGAACGCCCGGCCCACATGTCCAGCAGGCCGTAGACCTGGGTCGCCGACTGGGCGCAGGCGTTGCCGCCGGCGAGGACGAGCGCCGCCAGGGCGCTGGTCGCGAGAATCGATTTCAATGCCGTCTCCTTGTAAGTGATCGAGTCCCTGATTATCGTTCGATCACTTAATTTCGCAAAGAGTTCGGCGCACCGCGCGGCGCAACGCGCCATTTTCAACCATATATCTGTCGTTTCCGCGCCATGTTCCGCGCACGGCACGGAATCGCCTTGTTTTTTTTATTGATCGAACTATCATTAGAGAAGGCCACGCAGATGGCCTCAACCACGACATTGGAGATCGCATGACCGATAGAAGACACTTCCTCAAGCATGGCACGCTGGCCGTCGGTGGCATCGTCCTCACCGGCTGCGGCGTGCTGGACGCGGCGCACGCCGCGCCCGCCCCCGCCCCGGCAGGCGCGACGCCGGCGCAACGGATCCCGCTGGTCCTGGCCGGCCAGGCCGTCCGCACGATCGACGTGCACGCCCATTGCGTGATCCCCGAGGCGCTGCGCCTGATGGGCATCGACGTGTTCGCGCTCTACCCGAAGACGATGAAGGGCGGCCAGGAAAACATGATCGTCGTCGCCGAGCGGGTGGCGGCGATGGACGCCCAGGGCGTGGACATGGAAGTCCTGAGCATCAACCCGTTCTGGTACACGCAGGAGCGCAACCTGTCGGCGCGCATCGTGCGCCTGCAGAACGAAAAGCTGGCCGAACTGTGCGCGGCGCGGCCGGACCGCTTCGCCGCGTTCGCCTCGCTGTCGCTGCAGCACCCCGACCTGGCCGTGCGCGAACTCGACCACGCGGTGCGCACGCTGGGCCTGCGCGGCGCGGCGATCGGCGGCAGCGTGGCCGGCGTCGACTTCGCCGACGCGCGCTTCCATCAGGTCTGGGCGCGGGCCGAGGAGCTCGGCGCCACGCTGTTCGTGCACCCGACCGGCACGCCGGAACTGGCGCAGCGCTTCGCCGGCAACGGCTGGATGCCGAACGTGATCGGCTACCCGCTCGAGACCACCATCGCGCTGCAGCACTTCATCTTCGAGGGCGTGCTCGACAAGTTCCCGGCACTGAAGATCTGCGCCGCGCACGGCGGCGGCTATCTCCCGGCGTCGGCGGCGCGCATGGACCACGGCTGCTTCGTCAACCCGGGCGCCTGCGCCCACGGCCCGGCGCTGAAAAAAGCCCCGAGCGAATACGTGAGCCAGCTCTACTTCGACAGCCTGGTGTTCACGCCGCAGGCGCTGCAGCACCTGGTGCGCCAGGTCGGCGCCTCGCAGGTGCTGCTCGGTTCCGACCACCCGTTCCCGTGGTCGGCGCAGCCGGTCGCGCACGTGCTGGCGACGCCGCAGCTGTCGGATGCCGACAAGGCCGCCATCGTCGGCGGCAACGCGCGGCGCCTGCTGGGACTCTGAGCGGTCAGGGCTTGCGGATCCGCTTCAGGACCGCGGGCGCGCTGTCGAGGAAGGCGTGCACCTTCTGCTCGATCACGCGATCGAGGTCCTTCGGCACCTGCAGGCCGTAGATCCACTTGCGCACGCCGACGTAGAAGATCGCGGCATGCAGTCCCCAGATGAACTCGATCTCGTCCTCGTATTGCTGCGGGGTCGGGTCGGGCACCTTGAACTGGCGCCGCAGCTCGCCCAGGATGACGTCGAAGATGCGTTCGCGCAGGCGCGCCAGGTAGCGCGTGTTGATGCCCTCGCGCGTGAGGCCGGCGAAGATGAAGATGCGGATCCAGTCGCTCTTGAGGATCACGCGGCCGTACTGGCGATAGAACTCCTGCAGGCGCTCGCTCAGGGGCCGCGTGCGGTCCTTCAGGATGTCTTCCCACTCGTGGTTCCAGCGCGACAGGTAGACTTCGTGGAACACGCGGTCGGCCAGCGCCTCCTTGTTCGGGAAGTAGCGGTAGAGCAGCGGCTGCGACACCCCGATTTCCTTGGCCAGTTCGCGCGTGCTGGCCGAGAAGCCGTGCGTCGCGAAGTACTTGATGGCTTTCTGGACGATCAGCGCTTCACGGTCTTCGCGCGCCAGGCGGCGCCCGGTCTCGGGCGCGCCCGCCGGCGCCGCCTCGGCCCTGGGTGCCTTGGGCGCCCTGGGGGCCTTGGCGGCGCGCGTCTTCTTCACGATAGTCGAACTCATTCTGGCCTTTCCTTGTGTGCCACGAGTATAGAGAGTCGATGATCGTTTGACAAACGCGGGCCGGGCGCGCCGGCGCCGGTGCGGCCATCGCCGTTGCGGCGACGGCGCGGCGCCGGGGCAGGCGCGGACGATGGCATCGCGCCCCGTTCAGCCCGGCTCCTGCCCGAACCGCGGCGGCACCGCCGTCTCGCGCATCACCGCCGCCGGCGTCCGGTACAGCTCCGCCATGCGCATCTCATGCTCGTTCGCCAGTTGCGCCTGCATGTAGGCGCCCAGGTGGCGCGCATGCGCGACGATGCGGCTGCCGTAGGCGACGCGCTCGTCGGAGTAGGCGGCCAGCGCTGCCGCGGACGGCAGCCTGTCCAGCCAGCCGGCCAGCGCCAGCGCGTCGCCGGCCGCCTTGGTCACGCCCATGCCGCAGTGCGGGCGCGCGACGAAGGCGGCATCGCCCAGCAGCGCCACGCGGCCGAAGGCGAGCCGGGGCGACTCGAGGTCGTAGATCGGCTGGAAGAACGGCTGGCTCGTGCGCGCCACCACTTCGGCGAACTGGGGCGACAGCGACGTGCCGGCGACGGTGCGGATCTCGGCCAGCACGGCGTCCGAGATCAACGGCGGCGGAATGCCTTTCGCATGCACCCGCCCCGCGTTGTCGGTCGACATGCGCAGCACCTCGGCCTCGTCGGCCGGGCGGTACCAGACGAAGTTGTAGCGCCGGCTGCCGGCCTCCATCGCATTGCCGGCGCCGGCGACCGGATAGCCCAGCATCTGCTCGCGCGGCGGCAGGCAGAAGCCGAAGTGGCCGAACAGGCGGCCGTGCGTCGCGGGACTGAGCGCGCTTTCGTCGACCAGGCCACGCCAGGCGACGTAGCCGGCGTACTGCGGCTGCACCTCGGGCGCCAGCAGCTGGCGCACCGTGGAGCGGATGCCGTCGGCGGCGACCAGCAGGTCCGCCGCGGCCTGGCTGCCGTCCGCGAAGTCCACCACCACGCCTTCGCCGTCCTGCACCAGGCCGACCATCTGCTTGCCATTGTGGTAGTGCTCCGACGGCAGGGCGGCGCGCAGCAGCGCATACAGGCGCCCCCACGCGGTCAGCACCTGCGGGTGCGGATGCTCGCCGACCACCTCGCCCTCGCGCGACAGCGTCAGGCGCGACGCGACCTCGACGCCGATGCGGGCATCGTCGATGCCGATCAGCGCCAGGATGTCGAACAGTTCGGGGTGGGTGACGACGCCGGCGCCCCGTTCGGCCAGTTCCTCGCTCACGCGCTCGTACACGTCCACCCGCCAGCCGGCGCGGTGCAGCAGGTTCGCGGCGAACAGGCCGCCCAGCGAACCGCCGATGATGGCTACACGTCCCTTGTCCATGGTGTCTTCCTCCTTGTGTGCATGCTTGTCTGCGTTGTTGTCAGTGTGCTTGCCTGCGCTCATGCCCATGCCGCCGCCGGCACGGCTATGCCAGCCCGAGGTCGCGGGCCTCGTCGTGCGGGTAGTTCATTTCCACCGTCACGCCGCTCGGGTCGGCGATGAACAGCTGGTACAGGCCCAGCGACGGCACCGTGCGTTCGGTGAACGGGTGGCCGGCGTCGGCCAGGCGCGCGCGCATCGCGCCCAGCCCGGTGGCCAGGAACGCGACGTGGTCGATCGCGCCGGTGCCGGCGAGTCCCGCCTCGTCCTTGTCGCCCAGGTAATCCTTCAGGCCCTGCGGATCGTCGCGGTCGATGCCGATGATGTGGACCACGCCGAAGTCGGCCTCGTCGCCGCCGGCATACAGCCAGATGCCGGGAAACTTGAACGGCGGACGGAAACCCTCGCGCAATCCGAGAACCCCGGTGTAGAAGCGGCGCGACGCTTCCAGGTCGACCGTGCGGACCGAATAATGGCCCAGCTTCCTGATTCCCATGTGCTCCTCCATTGTTGTTCGATACGGCAGAATATAGGTGATCGATCGATCAATAGCAAGCGCAATTCGGCAAAGATTCGCTTGACTTTCCCATTCACGCAATCGATTATTTATCAAACGCTCACTTAAGAAACGCAAGCGCGGCCCGTCCGACGCTTTCCCACAACGGAGACAACATGAAGCCACCCCATGCCCTTGCCGGCGCCGCCTGCATCGCACTCGCATTCGCCCTGCCGCCCGCGGCCCATGCCCAGCCGCAGTCCGGCCCCATCCGGATCGGCCTGCCCGTTCCCCTCACCGGCCCCTACGGCGCCGAGGCGCAGGACCAGGTGCGCAACGCCGAACTGGCGGTCAAGGAGTTCAACGACGCCGGCGGCCTGGGCGGGCGCAAGGCCGAGCTGCTGGTGCGCGACGACAAGCTGAACCCGGCCGAGGCGGCCGCGCGCGCGCTCGAGCTGATCGAGAAGGACCACGTCGATTTCATCGTCGGCAGCCTGTCGGCCGCGACCCAGCTCGCGGTCAACAACGTGATCAAGCAGCGCAAGGTCCCGTACATCTCGATCAGCCAGTCCGACGCCATCAACGAGGCCACCGACTTCTCGCGCTACACCTTCCACGAATCGCTGAACCCGCACATGACGACGCAGGCGGTCGGGCGCTATGCGTTCAAGAAAGGCATGCGCATCGCCTTCCTGACCGCCGACTACGCCTACGGCCACGAGATGACGCGCGGCTTCACCCGCGTGGCCAGGGAAGTCGGCGCCACCGTGGTGGGCGAGATCAGGCACCCGCTGGGCGCCACCGACTATTCGGCGTTCCTGCCGCGCCTGATGGCGATGCGTCCGGATGTCATCGTGTTCAACAATTTCGGCCGCGACAACCAGATCTCGATCCGGCAGGCCGGCGACTTCGGCCTGAAGTCCGCGATGAAGTTCGTCACGCCCGTGCTGACCTACACGTCGCGCGTGGCGGCCGGACCGCGCGTCTACGAAGGCGTGATCGGCGGCAGTTCGTATTACTGGTCGATCGAGGCGAACACGCCGTCGGCCCGGGCGCTGAACGCGCGCTACCGCCAGGCCTTCAACGGCGCCGTGCCGTCCGACTACGGCTCGATGGCCTATTCCGCCGTGAAGTCGCTGCTGATGGCGGTGAAGGCGGCCGGCACGAGCGACACCGAGAAGGTCGTGGACGCGCTGGCCGGCCTGCGCTACGACACCTACAAGGGCATGCAGTCCTACCGCGCCTGCGACCACCAGTCGGTGCAGTCGGTGCTGGTGATCGCCTCGAAGGACGCGCCCAAGGGTTCGTCCGACGTGTTCTCGGTGCTGCAGGTCGCGCCGGCCGCCAGCCTGACCTTGCGCAGCTGCGCGGAACTGGGCCACCAATGATGGCCCGCGTCCCCCACCCCACCCGCATCGCCATCGACAGGAGGTAGCATGGACGGCATCACTCTGCAGCTGGTCGGACTCCAGCTGTTCACCGGACTCGCGCTGGGCGCGGTCTACGTGCTGCTGGCGGTCGGCCTGTCGCTGATCTTCGGCATGCTGACCGTCGTGAACTTCGCGCACGGCGCCTTCTTCATGGTCGGCGCCTACGCCGGCTACCTGCTGTACGGCTGGGTGCCGAACTTCTGGCTGTGCCTCGTGCTGGTACCGCTCGTCACGGGCGCGCTCGGCATGCTGGCCGAGCGCACGCTGGTGCGGCCCCTGTACGGACGGGGCATCGACTATCCGCTGCTGCTGACCTTCGGCCTCGCCTACGTGATGGTGGAACTGGTGCGCATCGGCTTCGGCAAGCAGGGCCTGCCGGTCGACACGCCGGAACTGCTGCAGGGCGCGGCGGACATCCTGGTCGGGCAGTTCCCGCTGTACCGCCTGTTCGTGATCGGCGTCACCGCGCTGGTGCTGCTGGCGCTGTGGGTCTTCATCGAGAAGACCTCGTTCGGCCTGGTCGTGCGGGCCGGCGCGCGCGATCCGCAGATCGTGCGCATCCTCGGCATCGACGTGGCCCGGGTCTGGCTGATCGTGTTCGGCGTGGGCACCGGCGTGGCCGGCCTGGCCGGATTCCTGGCCGCGCCGCTGCAGGGGATCAGCCCGGAAATGGGCGGCTCGGTGCTGACCGTCGCCTTCGTGGTCACGGTGGTGGGCGGCATGGGATCGCTGGCCGGCGCCATCGTCGCCGGCATCCTGGTCGGCGTCGTCGAGAGCATGGCCGTGCTGTTCGTGCCGGAAGCGGCCAAGGTGTCGATGTTCCTCATCATGGCCCTGGTCCTGCTGTTGCGCCCGCAAGGCCTGTTCGGCCGCGCCGGCTTGATGAATTGAGAGGTCGAGCATGAATGCACATACCGATATCCTGCGCGCGGCGCCCGCGCCGCGCGCGCTGTTCCGCCACGTCCGCACGCACCGCGTGCTGGCCAGCGTGCTGGTGCTGGCGATCCTGCCCTGGCTGGTCCCGAACCAGTCGGTGGCCACCAATATCCTGGTCTACGGCCTGTTCGGCGCCGGCTTCAACCTGATGTTCGGCTACATGGGGATGCTGTCGTTCGGCCACGCCGCCTTCTTCGGCGTCGGGGCCTACGGCGCCGGGATCCTGATCGCCCAGGCCGGCCAGCCGTGGTGGATCGCGCTGCCCGCCGCCGTCGTCATCGCCGCCGTGCTGGCGCTGGCCATGGGCCTGCTGGCGATCCGCACGCGCGGCATCTACTTCGCCATGGTCACGCTGGCGCTGTCGCAATGCGTGTACTTCCTGGTCTACCAGCTGCCCGAGTCCGGCGGCGAGAACGGGCTGCGCGGGGTCAACGTGGCCACGCTGCGCCTGCCCGGCGTGACGCTCGACCTGCTCGACCCGACCGTCAAGTACTTCGCCTTCCTCGCCGTGGTGGCGCTGGCGCTGCTGGCGCTGTCGCGCGTGCTGGCCTCGCCGTTCGGCGGCGCGGTGGAAGCGATCCGCGAGAACGAGGCGCGCACCCGCGCCTGCGGCTTCCACGTCGAGCACACCAAGCTGATCGCCTTCGTGCTGTCCGGCGCCGTGTGCGGCCTGGCCGGCGCATTGAACGCGATCCACCTGTCCAGCGTCGCCATCGAGAGCCTGCACTACGAGACCTCGGGCCTGGTCGTCATGCTGTGCCTGCTGGGCGGCATGGGCACCTTCTTCGGCCCCTTCGTCGGCGCCGCCCTGTTCCTGCTGATCCAGGACGTGTTCTCGCTCTGGACCGAGCACTGGCAGCTGTACGTCGGTGCGATCTTCATGTTCTTCGTCCTGTTCTTCCCGAAAGGGGTATGGGGCACCTTCCTGGAGAAGACCGATGGCCGCTGACATCATCCTGCGCACCGAGCACCTGACGCGCCGCTTCGGCAAGTTCACCGCGCTGAACGACGTCTCGGTCGACTTCGAGCGCGGCAGGCTCACCTCGATCATCGGCCCCAACGGCGCCGGCAAGAGCACCTTCTTCAACGTGCTGTCGGGCAGCTTCGCACCGTCGTCCGGCCGCGTGCTGTTCGACGGCGTCGAGACGTCGCGCCTGCGCCAGCACGCGTTCTCGCACATCGGCGTGGCCAAGTCGTTCCAGATCACCAACGTGTTCCCCTCGTTCAGCGTGCTGGAGAACGTGCGCGTCGCGCTGCAGGCGCGCGTGGCGCGGCTGAACTTCTGGCGCCGGCGCGACACGCTGGACCTGGAGCCGCGCGCCCGCGACCTGCTGCAGCTGGTCGGCCTGGGCCAGCACGCGGCCCGCCCCGCGCGCGAACTGGCGCACGGCCAGCAGCGCGCGCTGGAAATCGCGATCGCGCTGGCGACCGACCCGAAGCTGCTGCTGATGGACGAGCCCACCGCCGGCATGAGTCCGGAAGAGACGCGCACGATGATGGACCTGATCGTGCGCCTGGCCGCCCAGCGCACCGTCGTGCTGGTCGAACACAAGATGAAGATGGTGATGGGCATCAGCGACCGCATCGTGGTGCTGCACCACGGCGAACTGCTGGCCGCCGGCACGCCGGCCGACATCCGCGCCAACGACGAGGTGCGCCGCGTCTACCTCGGACGCCACTGACTGGAGAAGCACATGCTGAAGATCGACAAGCTGAACGCCTGGTACGGCACCAGCCACATCCTGCAGGACGTCAGCCTGGACGTCGACCGGGGCGAGGTCGTGTCCCTGCTGGGCCGCAACGGGGCCGGCAAGACCACCCTGATCAAGAGCGTCATGGGCCTGGTGGCCAACACCGGCGGCAGCGTCGCGTTCAAGGGCCGCCAGCTGCTCGGCCTGCCCGCCCACAAGCGCTACGGCCTGGGCCTGGCCTATGTGCCGGAGGAGCGGCGCATCGTGCCGGGCATGACGGTGCTGGAGAACCTGCGGCTCGGGATCCTGGCCTCGGACAAGGCGAAGCACGAGGCGGAAATCGTCGAGCGCATCGCCGCCACCTTCCCGCGCCTGAAGGAGCGCCTGCACCAGGAAGCGGTGACGATGTCGGGCGGCGAGCAGCAGATGCTGGCGATCGCGCGCGCGACCGCGTCCGACCCGGACATGATCCTGCTGGACGAGCCGTCCGAGGGCATCATGCCGGTGCTCGTGGACGAGATGTTCGCGTTGTTCGCGCAGCTCAAGCGCGAGGGCAAGACCATCCTGCTGGTCGAGCAGAGCGTGGAGACGGCGCTGGCGATCTCGGACCGGGCCTACATCCTGGACCAGGGCGCGATCGTGTATGCGGAGCGTGCCGACGTCATGCTGGCCGATCCGGCGATCCAGGAGCGCTATTGCGCGGTGTGACCGGCGCGGCCTTCAGCGCCGTGCCGGGGACGGACCGGCAGGCAGCGACGCCGGCTCGACCGGGCCATCCTTGCCTGGAGCGCAACGGTGTTGTCGATCCGCGCCGGCTTATCGCGCGCCGGGGCCGCCGTTACAGTCGGTCCGTCCTTCGCCCCGGAGCCACGCCATGACCAGCCTTCTCGATCCCGTCCGCCTCGGCGACCTGACCCTGCCCAATCGCATCGCGCTGTCACCGCCGCCGCATGCGCGCTGCGGCGCGGACGGCGTGCCCGGCGCCGCCAGCGCCGCCGACCATGCACAGTGCGCGACGGCGGGCCTGGTGATCGCCGACGCGGCCAGCGTGTCGCGCAATGCGGTCGCCGACGAACTGGCGCCCGGCCTGTACGGCCAGGCGCAGGTGCAGGGCTGGCGCCGCGTCGCCGCGGCGGTGCACGCCGCGGGCGGCACCGTGTTCGCGCCGCTGTGCCACAGCGGCCGCGTGAGCTCGTACGCGCTGCTGGAAGGACGCGCGCCGCTGGCGCCGTCCGCCGTCGACGACGACCTGCACCTGCTGCGGGTGTACGCGCGCCTGGCCAACGGCTGCCACGGCCGCATCGCGGCCTCGCCGGCGCGCGCGATGACGATCGCAGAGATCCACTGCGCCGTCGAGGAATTCCGCGCCGCCGCCCGCAACGCGCTGCGCGCGGGCCTGGACGGCGTCGAGATCCACGCCGGCGACGGCTACCTGCCGCAGCAGTTCCTGTCGCCGCACACCAACCGCCGCGCCGACCTGTTCGGCGGCCAGCTGGTGGACCGCGTGCGCTTCCTCGACCTGGTGCTGCGCGCCGTGCTCGAGGAAGTGCCGGCCGGCCGCGTCGGCGTGCGCATCTCGCCTTTCTCCACCCGCAACAACGCGCCCGACCCGGATGCGGTGGCGACCTACACCTACCTGGCGCGCGTGCTCGGCGTCGCCGGCGTCGCCTACCTCCACGCGACCGATTGCGATGAGCGGGGCGGCATGCCCGAGATGCAGCGCCTGCTCGCGATCGTGCGTCCGCACTTCTGCGGCGTCGTCATCGCCGGCTGTGGAACCGACCGGGCGGCCGGGGCGGCGCTGCTGGCATCCGGGCAGGCCGACATGGTCGCGCTCGGGCGCCACCGCCTTGACGGCGCCGCGCCGGACGAAGGCGACCGACTGTCGCATCCGCGCGAACCGGCACATTTAGCGCTTGCTAGTGATCGTTCGATCATTTAATCTCTGCAACTTCGCGAGTGCATACCCGAACCATCGTATCGATCGCGACCACAACGAACAGCAATCGATCAACAGGGATTCCCATGCACTTCACTTTTCGTCAAAAACTATGGCTGCCGCTGGTGGCCAGCCTCGCCTGCCTGTGCGCCATCTCGGGCTACGACGTGCTGCAGGCGCGCGAGCTGCGCGTGGCCGAGCGCAAGGCGGACCTCGTCAACGTCGGCAAGATGGCGCGTTCCGTCGTCGCCGATTTCGCCGCCCAGGCGCAAGCCGGACGCATGAGCGAGGACGAGGCCAAGTCGCGCGCCAGGGCCGTGCTGAAGGCGATGCGCTACGGCGAGGACGGCTACGTGTCGCTGACGGGCATGGACGGCCGCCAGATCCAGAACCCGGGCAAGCCGGACAACGACGGCAAGGACATGAGCGCGTTCCGCTCGCCGGACGGCATCTTCGTCTACCGCGAGATCGCCCGCCTGGCCGCGTCCGACGCCGGCCAGGGATTCATTTCCTATCTGTGGCTGCGGCCGGGCCGGCAGGAGACGTCGTCCAAGCTGGCGCGCATCGACAGCTACAAGCCATGGGGCTGGGCACTGGTCACCGGCGTGTACGTCGACGACATCGAGGCGGCGTTCCGCGAGGCGCTGGGCCAGGGGCTGCTGGTGATCGCCGCGGCCTGCGCCTTGCTGTCGGCCATCGTCGTCGGCGTCAACCGCAGCCTGCAGCGCACCATCGGCGGCAGCCCGGAGTATGCGGCGGACGTCGCGCTGCGCATCGCGGCCCACGACCTGAGCATGACGGTGCGCACCGGCGCGGCCGACCGTTCCAGCCTGCTGTTCGCGATGAAGACGATGCAGGAAAACCTGGCCGGCATGATCGGCGCCATCCGTTCCAGCGCCGACACCATCGCCACCGCCTCGTCGCAGATCGCCGCCGGCAACGCCGACCTGTCGAACCGCACCGAATCGCAGGCCAGCTCGCTGGAAGAGACGGCGGCGTCGATGGAGCAGCTGACCCAGGCGGTGGCACAGAACGCCGAAAGTTCGCGCGATGCGAACGCGCTGGCCGTGTCGGCGTCCGACGTGGCGCGGCGCGGCGGCGGCGCCGTCGCGCAGGTGGTGCAGACGATGGACGCGATACACGCCAGCGCCGGCCGCATCGAGGCGATCATCGGCGTCATCGAAGGCATCGCCTTCCAGACCAATATCCTGGCGCTCAACGCCGCCGTCGAGGCGGCGCGCGCCGGCGAACAGGGCCGCGGCTTCGCGGTGGTGGCGGCGGAGGTGCGCAACCTGGCGCAGCGCAGCGCCGCGGCCGCCAAGGAAATCAAGGTGCTGATCGACGACAGCGTGCGCAGCATCGGCACCGGCGGCCAGATGGTCGCGCGCGCCGGCGCCACGATGGACGAGGTGGTGGGCAGCGTCGAGCGGGTCGGCGCCATCATCGCCGCCATCACCGCGGCCTCTGCCGAGCAGCGCACGGGCATCGGCCACGTGAACATCGCCATCACCGAGATGGATGCGGTCACCCAGCAGAACGCGGCGCTGGTCGAGGAAGCGGCCGCCGCCGCCGGCAGCCTGCACGAGCAGGCCGGCGCGCTTGCGCGCCTGGTCGGCAGCTTCCGCCTCGCGCACGACGCCGGCGCCGCCGTGCCCGCGACCGCGCCGTCCACGGCAGCAGCAGCAGCAGCGGCAGCGGCGGCGGCCGGCACACAGCGCGCGCCCGCGCTGCGCCTGGTGGCGTGACGGCGTCCTTTCCACCGACTCTTTCACCATGAACGGAACACGATGAGACTACGCATCACCGCCGCCGCCGTGGCGGCGCTCGCCGTCGCGGCGGCCGGCCTGGCCCTGTGGACGCGGGCCGAGCCGATCGCCCCGGTCGATCCACCCGCGGCGGCGGCCGCTCCCGCCGTGCTCGCCGCCGGCGCCCGCGTCGTGGCGCTGGGCGACTGCATGGTCTGCCACACCGCCAGGGGCGGTGCCGCCTACGCCGGCGGCCTGGGACTGGACACGCCGTTCGGCACCATCTACAGCACCAACATCACGCCGGACCCGGAGACGGGCATCGGGCGCTGGTCGGCGCAGGCGTTCCGGCGCGCGCTGCGCGAAGGCGTGTCGCGCGACGGGCACCTGCTGTATCCCGCCTTCCCCTACATCCACACCACGCGCATGTCGGATGCCGACATCGAGGCCAGCTACCACTACCTGATGTCGCGCGAGCCGGTGCGCGCGACGCCGCCGGACAACGCGCTGGTGTTACCGCTCAACTTCCGGCCGCTGCTGGCGTTCTGGAACATGCTGTACCTGCGCCCCGGCGACGCCGGCATTCCGGCGCGCCAGGCGACCCCGCTCGAGCGCGGGCGCTACCTGGTCGACACGCTCGGCCACTGCGCCTCCTGCCACAGCGGCATGAACCTGCTCGGCGGCGAGCGCCATCCGCCGTTCCAGGGCGGGAACATCGACGGCTGGGACGCGCCCGCCCTCACCCGCCTGACCGGCGGGGCCGCGCCGTGGACGCAGGCCGAACTGGTGGACTACCTGCGCGGCGGCCTGTCCGGCGCGCACGGCGCCGCCAAGGGGCCGATGCGCCCGGTGACCGAGCGCCTCGCCGGCGTGCCGCGCGAAGACGTGGACGCGATGGCGGCCTACCTGATGTCGATCCAGGATGCCGGCCCCGCCGCCGCGCCCGCGGCCGCCCCCACGCCGCCTTCCGCCGACCTGTCCGCCGACCTGCCCGGCAGGCGCCTGTTCGCCGCGGCCTGCGCCGGCTGCCACGCGCCGGCCGCGCCGATGATGCGCGTGGATGGCCGCCCCGGCCTGGCGCGCAGCAGCGCCGTGCTGGGCGAGCGGCCCGACAACTTCGTCCAGACCGTCCTGCACGGCATTCCCTGGGAAACCGGGTCGAAGGTGTACATGCCGCCGTTCGCCGACACGCTGAGCGATGCCCAGGTGGCCGAGCTGGCCGCCTATGTCCGCACCGGCCTCGCCGGCCGGGCCGCCTGGCCCGACACCGCCACCAAGAGCGCCACGCTGCGCAAGGAGACCCCGCAATGACGACCCGCGTCACCATCAACGGCAGGCCGCACGCGCTGCAGGCCGATCCCGCCACCCCGCTGCTGTACGTGCTGCGCAACGAGCTGCGCCTGAACGGGGCCAAGTTCGGCTGCGGCATGGGCCAGTGCGGCGCCTGCACCGTCATCGTCGACGGCAAGCCGGTGTTTTCCTGCCTGACGCCGCTGGCGGCCCTCGAGGGCCGCGCCGTGCGCACCGTCGAGGGCATGGGCAGCGCCGAGCGGCCGGGCAGGCTGCAGGCCGCCTTCATCAAGCACCAGGCGGCGCAGTGCGGCTACTGCATCGCGGGGATGCTGACGCGCGCGCAAGCCCTGCTGGACGCCCATCCGCACCCGAACGAGCAGCAGATCCGCCGCCACATGGAACCCAACCTGTGCCGCTGCGGCACGCACCACCGCATCCTGGCGGCGATCAAGGACGTCGCCGGAGGTGCCGCATGAACGCGCCCGACCACGCCCGCCGCGCCATCCTGAAGGGCGGCGCGCTGATCGTCGGCATCTCGCTGCTGCCCTCCGCCCTGGCCGAGTTCAACGCGATGGGCCTGCCGAAGCTGGCCAACCCGAAGCTGCCGGGCAGCCTGAAGAACACGCCGCTGCTGGACGCCTGGATCCAGGTCGCGCCGGACGGCAAGGTCACCGTCTGCAGCGGCAAGGTCGAACTGGGCACCGGCGTGCGTACCGCGCTGATGCAGGTGGCGCTGGAACCGCTGGAGCTGGCCCCGGCCGACATCCGCTTCGTCGGCGGCGACACGCTGCTGACGCCGAACGAAGGCTATACCGCCGGCAGCCACACGATGGCCGACAGCGGCACCGCGCTGCTGCACGCGGCCAGCCAGGTGGCGGCGCTGCTGCGCGCCGGCGCCGCCGCCCAGTGGCGGGTGGCGCCCGATACCGTGCGCCTGCAGGCCGGGCGCGTGCTCGGCGCGGGCGGCGCCAGCATGCACTACGGCGACGCGCTGAGGGGCCTGGACGGCGCCGGCCTGCACCGCGAAGCCGCGCCGACCTCGCCGTTGCGCGACCCGGCGCGCTACCGCCTGATCGGCAAGAGCGTGCCGCGCGTGGACATCCCGGCCAAGGTGAGCGGCGGCGCGGCCTACGTGCAGGACATGCGCCCGCCCGGCATGCTGCACGCGCGCGTGGTGCGCCCGCCGCGTCCCGGCGCGCGCCTGGCATCGGCCGACCTGGCCGGGGTGCGGCGCATGGCCGGCGTGCGCCAGGTGGTGCGCGACGGCGACTACCTGGCCGTGCTGGCCGACGACGAATGGCGCGCGATCGGCGCCATGAACGCGCTGGCGGCCAGCGCGCGCTGGGCCGGCGGCGCCGCGCTGCCGCGCCCGGACGCGATCCACGCCACGCTGCAGGCGCTGCCGGCGCAGGACATCGTGATCCTGGACAAGGGCGAGCGGCGCGCGCCGGCCGGACCGACTGTCGCCGCGCGCTACACCAAGCAGTACGTGCTGCACGGCTCGATCGGGCCGTCGTGCGCGCTCGGCCTGTTGAAGGATGGCGTGCTGACCGTCTGGACCCACACCCAGGGCGTGTATCCGCTGCGCGCGGCGCTCGCGGAAATGGTGCGCATGCCGCTCGAGAAGGTGCGCTGCATCCATACCGAGGGGTCGGGCTGCTACGGCCACAACGGCGCCGACGACGTGGCCGCCGACGCCGCGCTGCTGGCCTGCGCGGCGCCCGGCAGCCCGGTGCGCGTGCAGTGGATGCGCGACCAGGAGAACCTGTGGGAGCCGTACGCGCCGGCGATGGTGACGACGGTGCGCGCCAGCCTCGACGCCGGCGGCCGGATCGACCAGTGGGACTACGCCTTGTGGAGCGGCTCGCACAACGAGCGCCCCGGCAATGCCGGCAAGCTGCTGCCGGCGCGCCTGCTGGCCACGCCCTTCGTGCCCTCGCCCTCGCTGCCGATGCCGCAGCCGGAGGGTGGCGGCGACCGCAACGCGCTGCCGCTGTACGACATCCCGAACGCCCGCGTCGTCAACCACTTCCTGCCGGTGACACCGCTGCGCACCTCGGCCATGCGCTCGCTCGGCGCGCACCTGAACGTGACCGCGATCGAGAGCACCATCGACCAGCTGGCGGCGCTGGCCGGCGCCGATCCGGTGCGCTTCCGCCTCGACCACCTGGCCGCCCAGCCGCGCGCCCGCGCGGTGGTGGAACGCGCCGCCGCGCTGTTCGGCTGGAAGGCCGGCGCCAGGGCCGCGCGCCGGCACGGCCTCGGGTTCGGCTTCGGCCAGTACAAGAACCGCATGGCCTACGTCGCCATCGCGGTCGAGCTGGCGTTCGACGCCGACCGCGAGGAGGTGCGCATCCTGCGCGTGGCCTGCGCGGCCGACTGCGGCCAGGTCGTGAATCCCGACGGCGCCCGCAACCAGCTCGAAGGCGCCATCATCCAGTCCGCCAGCTGGACGCTGCAGGAGCAGCTGCGCTACGGTCCGCAGGGCATCGCCAGCTTCGACTGGAGCGCCTATCCGATCATGCGCTTTTCCGGCGTGCCGGAGCGGATCGACGTGGACTTGATCGACCGGCCGGGCGAACCCCTGCTGGGCGTCGCCGAAGCCGCGCAGGGCCCCATGGCGGCGGCGCTGGCGAACGCGCTGGCGCAGGCCGCCGGCACGCGCCGCAACGACCTGCCATTGCTGCGCCGGCCGGCGTGATCGTCCGTGGCCCCTGCCGCCGCGGGGCGCACGCGTCGGGACGGGCAGGCGCGGGAGAGGATGCGCAAGCCGAGGTCGCGCGGCGTGCACGCGGGCGTCAGGGTGTCCGGGATCGTCGACGTGAAGGGGAGCGCAGGACTCGACGCCGTCCGGGCGGTGTCGCAGGCGGGCCTGCGTTCCACCACTCCATGAGTCGGCGCACCACCGCGCATGCGTATCCCATCAGTCCAGCCGCATGGACATGCAGGCGCAGCCCCGAGCGCCTCCGGCGGCCCCCGCGGCGAGTTCTACGCTCCAGGGAATAAACCTTATGCCTCCCGGCTTGCTACTCTGAAAAGTCCGAAAACCTCATAGTTCGTCCTGTCGCAACACACCTCAACGACAGCAAGCACAAAGGACGAATCATGAAAACCTTCACCATCCCGACCGCCGCCACCGTCTCCCCCGCCAACCAGGCCATCTTCGAAAAACTGCAGAAAGGCCTGGGCATGGTGCCCAATCTGTACGCCACGCTGGCGTACTCCGAGCACGCATTGGGCAACTACCTGGCCCTGCAGAACGGCAAGAGCTCACTGAACCAGAAAGAGCGCGAAGTCATCAACCTGGTGGTCAGCCAGGTCAACGAATGCGCGTACTGCCTCGCGGCGCACACCGCGCTGGGCGGCATGGTCGGCTTCACCCCGGACCAGATCATGGCGATCCGCAAGGGCGGCGCGCCCTTCGACGCCAAGCTCGACGCCCTGGCCCGCCTGGTCAAGAGCGCCACCGAACGCCGTGGCCACGCCGAGCCGGCGCTCGTCGATGCGTTTTTCGCTGCCGGCTATACCGAAGGCCAGCTGGTCGACGCCGTGATGGTCATCGGCGACAAGATTATCACCAATTACCTGCATGCACTGACCCAGGTCCCGGTCGACTTCCCTGCCGCGCCGGCCCTGTAAAGCATCGCCTGCGAGCCGTCGGCGCATGGCGGACGGCTCGAGCATGCCCCCCCCGACCAGATACCGAGAGAGAACATCCATGCATACCTTGCGTACGCTCGCCGCCGCCCTCGCCGCCGCCGCCGGCATGACCAGCCTGGCCCACGCCGCCGATCCGGCCTACTTCACCCAGACCGACGACATGCGCATGACGCGCGACGCCCAGGGCGTCCTGCTGGTCGAGATGAACACGGGCGGCGGACCGTTCACGTTCACCGCCAAGGCCCACGAAGCCTTCGTCGACGCCTTCTATCGCATCAGCCGCGACCGCGATAACAAGATCGTCATCCTGACCGGCAAGGGCGGCCAATGGATGGGCGACATCGACTTCGCCTCCTTTGGGGACGTGAGCGACCCCGATGTCTGGTCCAAGGTGCATGACGAAGGCACGCAAATCGTCGAAAACATCGCCAACATCCGCGTCCCGATGATCTGCGCGGTCGAGGGCAAGGGCTGGGTCCACACCGAGTACTGCGCCCTGGCCAACGTGATCGTGGCCGGCGCCGGCGCCACCTTCGACGACGCCCCGCACTTCGCCGGCGGCATCGTTCCGGGCGACGGCATCTTCACGACCTGGTCCTACCGCATGGGTCCGACGCGTGCCGAAGCCCTGCTGCTCGACCCGAAGCCGTTCACCGCGGCCCAGGCCAGGGACTACGGGCTGGTGTCCGACGTGGTTCCGGATGGCCAGGCCGTCACCAAGGCGCGCGAGCTGGCCGCGCGCTACCTCGCCAAGCCGGAAGTCACGCGGCGCGACACCCGCACCTTGTTCATCCAGCCGATCAAGCTCGCGCTGATCCAGCAGACCGGCTACGGCCTGAGCCTCGAAGGCGGGAGCGCCGCCGCACTGGCCAAGTCGATGAAGGCCGCCAAACAATAATGAACGGGCCGGCATGCGCCGGCCTCACCTCATCCAAAGGACATGCCATGTACCAGCTCCACGCTTTCGCCACGCCCAACAGCATCAAACCCGTCATCGCCCTGGAAGAGCTGGGTCTCGACTACGAACTGCACGCCGTGAACGTCCGCAAGGGCGAACAACGATCCTCGCAGTTCGTCGCACGCAACCCGAACGCCAAAGTACCCGTGCTGACGGTGCTGGAAAGTGGGCTATCGATGTCGCTGACCGAATCGGCCGCGATCCTGGTCTATCTGGCCGAACGGCACGGGACGTTGTTGCCAGCGGCCGGCGAGGCGCGCGCCCGCGTCTTCGAGCAGCTGTTCTTCCACGCGTCCGCGATCAGTCCGGCGTTCGGTCAGGCCGGCTATTTCCAGAAGCTCGCGCCTGAGGTGTTGCCGCACGCGATCCAACGCTTCCATGGGGAAGCCCTGCGTACGCTGGGACTGCTCGACGGCGTGCTGGCCAGGCGCGAATTCGTCGCCGGCGACGCGTACTCGATTGCCGACATCGCGCACTTCGGCTGGATCTGGCGGCGCGCCTTTGCCGGCGTCGATCTCGACGCAAGCCCGCACGTCGCACGCTGGTTCGACAGGATGTCGCAGCGTCCGGCCGTACAACGCGCCATCACGCGCGTCGAAGCGCTCGTGCCGGCCACCTGACCACGGCATACATCGTTTCACTCACTTCAAGGGGACCATCCTGTCGATTGACACCCAGTCTCGCCGTCCGACCATCCATGCGACCGCCGCAGATGGCGTCGACGTGGTTTATCGCGAAGCCGGCCCTGCCGACGCGCCCGCCCGCCCTGCTGCTGCTGCACGGCTTTCCATCGTCGTCGCACATGTTCCGCGACCTAGAACGGCAACGCCTGCCTGGAGGGCCTCGGCGACGCCTGGGCGCCGATCCAGGCGTACTGGAACGATGCCAGCGTCGAAAACCGCGATGCCCTGCGCGACGCGCTGACGCTGGACGGCACGAAGTGGCAGTACGTGCACGGCGTCGCCGATCCCGCAAGCGTGGCGCCGGAAGCGTATCACCTGGACGCGGCGCTGATGCAACGCCCCGGCAACGCCGACATCCAGCTCGACCTGTTCCTCGACTACGCCAACAACCTCGCGCTGTATCCGGTATTCCAGCAGTTCTTCCAGTCGACGCAGGTGCAGACCCTCGTCATCTGGGGCAAGAACGATCCGTTCTTCATTCCGCCGGGCGCCGCAGCCTTCCGTCGCGACAATCCGAACGCCGAGGTCCGTCTGCTCGATACCGGCCACTTCGCACTCGAGACCCATGTCGACACGATCGCGGCCGAGATCCGGCGCCTGCTCGCGCGGGCCGCGCCCTGGGCCGGCCATTCCCGGCCGGCATACAGGCTATGCCGGCCAGGCGGCTACCGCCGGCCTCCCGCGACCGTCACCATCCGTCTTACCGAAACGCTTCACACACCCCGACAGGAGAACACATCATGACGCTGCAAGCCAGACTCGACGCCTTCAAAGCCGACTTCAAAGGCGGCAAAGCCCCTTATTTCGCCCCGCCCGACATCCATCCGATCATGGAACGCGCGACTGCCGAACTGGTCGCCTCCGGCCAGGCCGGCCGCGCGCTCAAGGCAGGCGACCGTGCCCCCAGCTTCACCTTGAACGACCCGGAAGGCAAGCCGGTGTCGTCGGCCGACCTGCTGGCCAAGGGCCCGCTCATCATCAGTTTCTACCGCGGCGTCTGGTGCCCGTACTGCAACTTCGAGTTGCAGGCGCTGCAGGAGACGCTGCCGCAATTCCAGGCGCTGGGCGCCAACCTGGTCGCGATTTCCCCGCAGACCGCCGCCAACAGCCGCAAGTCGCAGCGCCAGAACAAGCTCGACTTTCCCATCCTGAGCGATACGCACAACGATGTCGCCGCCGCGTTCGGCCTGCGCTTCGCCTTGCCGGACTACCTGGTCGACTTGTACAAGAACCTGAAGAACGACCTGCCGGCCTTCAACGACGACCCGGCCTGGACGCTGCCGATGCCGGCCCGCTACGTCGTCAAGCAGGACGGCGTCATCGCCTACGCCGAGGTCAACCCCGACTACACGCGTCGCCCGGAGCCGGACAGCATGCTGCCCGTCCTGCAGCGCCTGCTGGCGACCGCCTGATCCATCGACGAACCTCGTGCGGCCGGCATGCGCCGGTCCGCTTTTGCAGGAGCACACCATGACCAAACGAACCTTCCTCGTCACCGGCGCCAGCCAGGGCATCGGCCTTGCGATCTCCGGGCGACTCGCGCGCGCCGGACATCGCGTCGTCGGCCTCGCGCGCAATACGGAATGGCCGGACTTTCCCGGCACGCTGGTTGCCGTCGACCTCGCCGACCGCGCCACCACCGCCGCAACCCTCGACCGTCTCACCTCGCAGTACCGCTTCGACGGCGTGGTGAACAACGTCGGGCTGGTGCGGCCCCAGAGGCTCGGCGACATCGCGCTGGACGACCTGGATGCCGTGCTCGCCCTGAACCTGCGCCCTGCCGTGCAGACGGCGCAGGCGATCCTGCCCCACATGCGCGCGCAAGGCTGGGGACGCATCGTCAACATCGCCAGCCTGACGGTACTTGGCACGCCCGAGCGCAGCGCCTACGCCGGCGCCAAGGCCGCACTGATCACGTTCGCACGTACCTGGGCGCTGGAACTGGCCACCGCCGGCATCACCGTCAACGCGGTCGCGCCCGGTCCCACCGAGACCGCGCTGTTCCGCAAGAACAACCCGCATGGCAGCGAAGGCGAACGGCGCTACCTGAATGCGGTGCCGGTGGGACGCTTCGGCCAACCGGACGAGATCGCCGCAGCCGTCGCCTTCCTGCTGAGCGACGACGCCGGCTTCATCACCGGCCAGACGCTGTTCGTCGACGGTGGCGCGTCGGTAGGCAAGGCGATGATCTGATGAAAACCGTCCATGCGACGACGCAGGTCGACGGCCTGGACGTGTTCGACCGCGAGGCCGGTCCGCAGGACGGTCCGGCAGGCCTGCTGCTGCACGGCTTTCCGTCGTCCTCGCGCCTGTACGCGCCCCGCTCCAGCGGCTGTACCGCAGCGACCGGCTGATCGCGCCGGACTTGCGGGGCTTCGGCCACTCGGGCGCCGGCTCCCGGGCTGTTTCACGCCACCTTCGACCACCTGGCCGAAGTCATCATGGGCTTCGTCCGTCAGTTGCACCTGCAGCGCCATGCCGCGATCCCTCGTTCGACGTGGCTGCGGCGCATGCCGATGCGCGCGAGGTCGCGGGTGCCGAGGTCCGCTTGCTGCGCGCCGGGCCTCTCGCGCTGGATGAATGCGCCGACGCGATCGCCCGATGGTCGCGTTCGTTCATGGAGCGCCTGGCGTAACGCCTTACCAGGGCAGGACCTCGTCGCGATAGTTCACGTAGGCCAATCCGCCGCTGCCGCTGCGACGCGCGAGGGTATCGACGACACCGGCGATGCTGGTGTCGATGTCGAGCGGCGCGTCGGCACCGCCCATCTCCGTGCGCACCCATCCCGGCGCCACGACGAAGACGCTGCGGCTGTCGCCCTGGTGGCGGGCCACCCACGAACGCATCAGCGAGTTCAGGGCAGCCTTGCTGGCGCGATAGGCTTCCCAGCCGCCGTCGACGTTGGCCGCCACGCTGCCGAGCTCCGACGACATCAGGGCGATGGTGCCGTTGTTGCCCACCAGGTCGCCCAGCCGTTCCACCACGCGCATCGGCGACAGGGTATTGGTCAGCATGACGCGCATGAACTCGTCGTTCGATACGTCGCCGATGCGCTCGCTCGGATCGTTGCTCACGCCGGCATTGACGAACATGAGGTCGAAACGGCGCCCGGCGCAGCGCGCGCGCAAGGCCGCGATCTGGTCCGGCAGCGTGATGTCGAGCACCTCGATCTCGAGGTCCTGATGGTCGTTGCGCAGGGCGTGCAGCGGCGTGTCCTGGCTGCCGGCGCGGACGGTGGCGACCACGCGCCACCCACGCCGCAGGTATTCGCGCGCCAGCCCCCATCCCAGGCCGCGGGAAGCGCCGATGATGAGTGCAGTGTTCTGTTGGTTCATGCGATTCTCCATGGATCTGACGGCCGCATTGTCGCGCCACGCGATTCATTTGGCGATAACATGGACAGCATTTGATTTATGCCCAGGGATCATGAATGCAGAATCCTGACCAACACCTTCTCGCAGGAATGGGCGTGCTGTCGGCGATCGTCGACAGCGGCAGCTTCGGCGCTGCCGCCGAGGTACTCGGGATGTCGCAATCCGGTGTCAGCCGCGCCGTCGCGCGCCTCGAGACCCGGGTCGGCGTCCGGCTGCTCGACCGCACGACCCGCTCCGTCACGCTGACCGACGACGGACGGCGGCTGCTCGACCAGGTCATGCCGCTGCTGGCGGCGCTGGAAGAGGCCATGTCGACCGCACTCGGAGGCGCCGCGCGCGTGCACGGGCGCTTGCGTGTCAATGCCGATCCGTTCTTTTGCCAGCGCGTGCTGGCGCCTCACCTCGGCGATTTCCTCGCCCGCTACCCGGAGCTGCAAGTGGAAATCGTCAGCCGCGACCAACTCGGCGACATGGTCGCGGATGGATTCGACCTCGCGATCCGCTTCGGCGTGCCGCGCCCGTCCAGCCTGGTCGCGCGCAAGCTGCTCGAAACACGGATCCTGACCGTCGCGGCGCCGGCCTATCTGGCACGCTATGGACGCCCCGCCAAGCCGGAGGAACTCGCGAATACAGCGCATACCTGCATACGATACCGGGATCCGGAGACCGGACGCCCCTTCGAGTGGGAGTTCAAGCGCCGGCGCAGGACGGTCAAGGTCGATGTCGCGGGACGCCTCACCGTCAACGACGTCGCCACGATGCATGGCATCTGCCTGGCGGGCGAGGCGATCGCGCAGGTCATGACGCTGGGCGTCGAACCCTACATGGCCGATGGCCGCCTGGTGGAACTGTTCGCGGACTGGCCCGACGACGTGTTTCCGGTGTACGCGTACTACCCGTCGCGACACCACATGCCGGCCCGTGTGCGGGCCTTCCTCGATTTCGTCATCGCCATGACCGAAAAACTCGCCGCTCTGTAACCGCGGCGCGCGCCGCGGCGAACTATTCACTGGATCTGCAGCAGCCATCGCGACACGGCAGCGCGTGCAGTCCACGGCAGGCTTGTCCATCCCCGGTGCAGGCCAGATGCAACTCAGTGGAGAGTTCAATGAGCAAGCACTTTGCAGTAGCGGCCGCGGTTGCCGTCCTTCTCGCGGCCTGTGGCGGCAGCGACGACCACGCGGCGGCGGCGCCGGTCGCCCGGTTGTTCGCGCAGACGAACGACACGAACAACATGGTCCTGCACTACCTGCGCAATGCCGACGGCTCGCTCGTGCCGCAAGCGCCCGTCGGTACCGGCGGCAAAGGCACCAACGGCGTCAACTACTTCATGGGCAATACCGTTGGGCCGGACGCGCTGACCAGCAACCACAGCGTCGTGGTCTCCGACGATGGCCGCCGGCTGTTCGTGGCCAACGCGGGCGACAACACGGTCAGCGTGTTCTCGATCGCTCGGGCGGGCAGCCTGGCGCTGCAGGCGGTGTCGCCGACCGGCGGCATCCAGCCGACCTCGCTGGCGTTCACCAACGGCGTGTTGTACGTGACGCACCAGCGCGGCGCGAACGAGCTGGGCGCCTACCGGGTCGGCGACGACGGCAAGCTGACGGCACTCGGACAGTATCCGGTCCTGCAACAGGACGCGCTGCCGACCGAGGTATCGATCAGCCCGGATCGCAAGTACGTGGTCGTGAACGGCTTCCTGAGCGCACTCACGCCGGCCACGCCGGGCAACACGCTGCTGGCCTACCCGATCAATGGCGACGGCACGCTGGGCAAGGCCGTGAGCTCGGCCACGGTCGGCGTCGGTCCGTTCGGCGGCGTGTTCGGGCATGGCGACCAGGCCGGCACCTATGTGACCGCCGATGCGGCCGGCACGACCGCCACCTCGTACAGCTTCAGCGCGGGCGGCGCGTTCTCCGCATTGCGTGGACCGGTCAAGGTCGCCGGCCAGATGGCGCCGTGCTGGGTCGCGATCACGCCGGACAACCGATTCGTCTATGTCAGCAACGGCGGCGGCACGGTCTCCCAGTTCGCGCTCGACGCGACCGGCAAGCTCACGCTGGTCAATGCGACTGCCGCCGCAGAGCCGGGCGTCAAGGCCGGGGCATCCAGCTTCGCCGCCGATGCCTGGATCAGCCCGGACGGCAAGTACCTTTACCAGGACTATGCCGGCAACGACAAGATCGTCGTGTACAAGATCGGCACCGACGGTTCGCTCGCCCGCATGAGCGAACAGCCGGCAGGCACCCGGTCGGGCATCGGCCTGCAAGGCGCTGCGGGCATTTGAGCCAACGCCGGGGGCTCAGCGCTCACCGCGGATACGGGCTGCCAAGGCCTTCAATCCGCGGTGCACGCCGACCTTCACGGCCGATTCCGACATGCCGGTGCGGCTGGCGGTTTCGGCCACGGACAAGCCCTGCAGTTTCACCATCTCGATCGGCAGGCGTTGGCGGTCCGGCAGCGCCTCGAGCAAGGCGGCGACGTCGCGACGCGCGTCGCTGGCCTGCTCGGCCGACTCTTCGAACAGCGCCTGCGCATCCTCCAGCGGATCGTTGAGCGCATCGTGGCGCATGCGCGCACGCAGGAAATCCATCAGCTTGTAACGTGCGATCGCATACACCCAGGCGGTCACCGGCTGGCCGCGCCGGTAGGTCAGGCGCGCATTGTGCACCGCCAGCAGGGTCTCCTGCACGATGTCTTCGACCTGGTCCTGCATGTCGAACAGGCGCCGCCGCAGGAAGGCACGCAACCGTTTGGTCAACTCCTCCAGGAATTGGCGATAGGCGCGCGCATCACCATTCAGGCCCGCCAACAGCAAGGCTTGCAGTTGCTCCTCGAGGGGAGATCGTGGTCCGGTATCTTGCATCTGTGCCGTGGGTTCGGTGTGGTTCAAACGTTCTTCCTGTGCTCGATGGTCGGGCTCACCACCGCAGCAGGATCCGACCGAGGAGCGCACCCAGCGCCGCCGGCGCCAGCATGCCGAGCAGGTACCAGACACCCCAGAACGGCAACGTCATTTCCGGGCAATGCAGGCAGTACACGAGCAGGCCCTGCGCGCCGGCCAGCAAGCCGGCGGCGGCGCCTGCCTGGTGCGGCTTGGTCGGCGCAAGGCCGCGCAGCGCCCAGAACACCGCGCAAAACGCCGGCAAGGACAGGACCGTCACGCACAACGTGCAGACCCGCCAGGTATCGCCGAGAATCAAATGAGGGCGCATGGCCGGCGGCGCGGCGATCAGGATGGCGCCGGCGCCGATCCAGAGCGCTGCCAGGATGGCGGCCGACAATAGCCAGCCGGCGCCCGCGCTGCGTCCGGGCCGCGCCAGGTTCATCGTGACCGACAGCGTCGCGCCCAGCGCGGCAGCGGGAAACGCCAGCTTGAGCCAGAAGATGCCGGTCATCGCGACCTGGGCCAGGTCGGGACGCACGCCCAGCAGCGCAACCATCAGGATGCCCGCGCCGGACAGGCCGACGGCCAGCGCCAGCGCAAAGCGCTTTTCCACCGCGCGCGGGTCGACCGCGTCGATACCGGTCGCCAGCATCGCTACCAAATCATCCGTTTTCATGCCATTCCTCATGAGATACCGGCAGCATGCCGGTACATCCCTTCTTAGTTCGTCGCCCGGCGCATGCCGGTTACACGGCCCCGCGAAAATGCGCAAGACATGCTGGAGGGTGTAACCGAACGCCGGCTGGGCCCGTATTAGAGCATGGGCCGCGCGGGTGCGTAGACCATCGGCAGGCAGTGCCATCATGGTGATGCCTGCCGGCTCGCGAGGGAACACGCCATGCAGGAATAGCGACGATTCCTGGGTGGAATGTCCTGGTCGCCGGACATGGTGACGGGCCGCTCGGCCTGCCGGTTCGGAAAAAACTTGTCGTTGCATGTAACCGGCATCCCGATCGGCGCGAATTATCCAGCGTCATCCCCAAACGAGCGATCCTCTATGATTATTGTGCGTTACACCGCAGCGCTTGCCGGCGCCGTACTGCTGGCAGCCGCCTGGCCGGCGCCGCCGGCCCGTGCCGCTGCGATCTGCGAAGTCCGAAGCGGCCCGGGGACCGCCGCCCTGGTCGAGCTGTACACCAGCGAAGGCTGCTCGAGCTGCCCGCCCGCCGATCGGCGGTTGCGCGCCCTGCGCAGCCAGTTGCCGGCAGGCGCCCTCGTCGTTCCGGTCGGCCTGCACGTGACCTACTGGGACGGCCTGGGCTGGCACGATCCTTTTGCGCAGCCCGCGTTCGATGCGCGTCAGCGCGCGCTGCTCGACCAGCGCCGCGCCCGGGTCGCCTACACGCCGCAGTTCTTCGTCAACGGCGACGAACTGCGTGACTGGCAAGGCATGCTGACCGCCACGATCCAGCGCATCAACGCCCGGCCTGCGGCCGCATCGATCGCACTCAAGACCACGTCGGCCACGGGCCCTGAGGGCGGCTTGCGCCTGGACGTGCTGGCGCGTCTCGCCGATCCGCATGCGGCCGGCAAGCTGTACGTCGCCGTCACCGAAAGCGGCCTGTCCAGCCAGGTACGCCGCGGCGAGAACCGCGGCGTGAGCCTGCACCACGACGATACGGCGCGCTTCTGGCTCGGGCCCGTCGCGTTCACCCTGGGGCAGGCCGAGGTGCACCGCAACCTGGCCCTGCCGCCGCAGTGGCGCCGCAAAAGCCTGCAGGCACTCGCCTTCGTCCAGGACGACGACGCCCACGTATTGCAGGCGGTCGATACCGCCACTTGTACGACACCCATCGCCCACGCCGGGAGGCTCCCATGAAGGATTCACACGCGATCATCCATCCGGCCTGGCTGCGTATCGGCCACTGGCTCAACGTGGCCGCCGTGCTGGTGCTGGTCACCAGCGGCTGGCGCATCTACGACGCCACCGGCTTCCTCGGTTTCGCCATCCCCGCCAACCTGACGCTGGGCGGCTGGCTGGGCGGCGCGATCGCCTGGCATTTCGCGGCGATGTGGCTGCTGGTCGTGAACGGCCTCGTCTATCTCGCGCTCAACCTGGCCACCGGCCGCCTGCGCCGCCAGTTCTTCCCCATCCCGCCGCGCCAGGTGCTGAACGACTTCATCGCCGCGTTGCGCGGACGGCTGTCGCACGCCGACCCGCGCCATTACAACAGCGTGCAAAAACTGGCCTATGTGTTCGTCATGGTCGACAGTGTCGTGCTCGTGCTGTCCGGCCTGGTGCTGTGGAAGTCGGTGCAGTTTCCGCTGCTGCGCACGCTGCTCGGCGGCTACGAAGGCGCGCGCCGGGTGCATTTCTTCGCCATGGCCGGCCTGTGCGGCTTCATCGTCGTGCACGTGGCCATGGTCGCCCTGGTGCCGCGTACCCTGGTCGCCATGCTGCGCGGCCGCTGAATTCGATCGAGGACAAGGACATGACAGTTTTTAAACCACGTACCATCGTCGTGCCCGAAGACGGCGCGGCGATGCTCGCCGATGCGATCAAGCGCGTCGAGCAGCCATCGCGCCGCGCCTTCCTGCAGCGCAGCCTGACGCTCGGCGGCCTGGGCCTGTTGACCGGCTGCACGCCCGACAACCAGGAAAGCATCGAGCGCGCGCTCGCGTCGATCTCGCGTTTCAATGACCGCGTCCAGGCCTTCGTGTTCGACCCGACGCGCCTGGCGCCTACCTATCCGGACAGCATGATCACGCGTCCCTTCCCGTTCAATGCCTACTACGGCGAGGACGAGGTGCGCGTCGTCGACGGCGATGCCTGGCGCCTCGAGCTGTCCGGGCTGATCGCCGACCGCAAGCCGTGGACACTGGCCGAGCTGCGCGCCATGCCGCAGCAATCGCAGGTCACGCGCCACATCTGCGTGGAGGGCTGGAGCGCCATCGGCAAGTGGGGCGGCGTGCCCTTCGCGCACTTCCTGCGCCGCGTCGGTGCCGACCTCGGCGCCAGATATGTCGGCTTCAAGTGCGCCGACGATTACTTCACCAGCATCGACATGGCGACCGCGTTGCACCCGCAAACGCTGATGGCCCTGACCTACGACGGCCGGACGCTGCCGCCGCGCTACGGCTATCCGATGAAATTGCGCATGCCGACCAAGCTGGGCTACAAAAACCCGAAGCACATCCAGGCCATCTTCGTGACCAATACCTATCCCGGAGGTTACTGGGAAGACCAGGGTTACAACTGGTTCGGCGGCAGTTGAGCGCCGAACCCTGTCCGCACCACCCCCACCGTTGTATCCACCAGAAAGGAAATACCATGAAAGCATTTGCCGCCACCCTGATCGCTGCGTCCCTGTTGTCGGGCACCGCCTTTGCCCAGGATGCCATGAAGAAGGACACCATGAAGAAGGATCAAATGAGCCACGATGCCATGGCCAAGAACGGCATGAAGAAGCCGGCGAACAAGGATGCCATGGGCAAGGACGCCACGAAGACGGAGGCGATGGGCGGCGATGCGATGGCGAAGGATGGCGTGAAAAAAGACGCCATGGGCAAGGACGACATGAAGAAGGACGGGATGGGCAAGCGCGCGATGGGCCATTGATCGACCGCTCGACGTTGAATGACGATCCGGACCGCCTGGCCCGGATCGGCGCCCGTCATGCCACGCGTCCCCCCAGGACCGCCGCGATAAAAAGAACGCACGCGATGGCGGCCGCGGTCACGGCGACATACGCGATAATGGCGCGGGTTTGCGGTCCTGCGCTGTCGGAGACGGATGTCGCGGAGCCGAGGACGGCTGGATGGAGACGCATGTCGTTGCCTGTGGAGTCGTTAGCCAAGGGAAGCGCGGGCATGCGCCCGCCACGTTCGGTTCAGTATGGCGCCGGCTTGGTCCATTCATTGCCAGCCATGAATTTGTCCAGCTGGGTATCGACCAGGTGATTCGTGTAGTTGCTCATCACCTTGGTGGCCACGCCCAGCACGACCTCGAGCACGTTGCGGCGGGTGTAGCCGGCGGCCAGGAAGGCCTCGACGTCGGCTTCCGGCACGAAGCCGCGCTCGCGCACCACCAGCGTCGCGAAGCGGTGCAACGCTTCCAGCCTGGCGTCCGGCAGCGTGGTGCCGGCGCGCAGCGCGGCGATCACGCCAGCGTCCATCTTGACCATCTTGGCCAGTGTGGTGTGGCCCGCCATGCAGTAGTGGCAGGCGTGCTCGAAGTTCGCGGTCAGGTAGACGACCTGCTGCTCGTGCGGGGTCAGGCTGCTCTTGGCGAACAGGTCCCACAGGGCAGTATAGCCGGCCAGCAGTTCCGGCGATTCGGCCATGCTGGCCTGCAGGTTCGGCACGAAGCCGAAGGCCTGCTTGACGTCGCCGAGGATCGGCTTCGCCGCTTCCGGTGCGTTGTGCTGGGTATAGACGGTGAACGTGCTCATGATCGTGCTCCTCTTGGTTCGGTGGCGTTGCGGTAGATGAATCATCGCCGCCAATGGACCCGCAGGGTAGACAGGTTGCACGCATATAATCCATTCCTGCTCGGAATGCCGAGCAGGCACGTCGCCGTATTGAAAAAGGAATCAGATGGATCGACTGACTTTGATGGAAACCTTCGTCTGCACCGTCGAGACAGGCTCGTTTTCGGCGGCAGCACGCCGCCTCGACGTCGGCCAGCCGGCGGTGTCCAAGGCCATCGCCCAGTTGGAAGAACGGCTGCAAACGCGTTTGCTGCTGCGTTCGACGCGCGGCTTGACCACGACCGAAGCGGGTCAGGCCTATTACGAATCCGCCAAACGAGCAATTGCCATGGTCGACGAAGCCGATGGCGCCGCGCGTGGCGTCAACGCCGACCTTGTCGGCAAGCTCCGCGTCTGCGCCGCTGTCACCTTCGCCCGATTGCACATTATCCCGCACATCAAGTGCTTCCTCGATCGCCATCCCGCGCTGGAAGTCGAGATCATGCTCGACGACCGCCAGATCGACTTGCTCGAGAATGGCATCGACGTGGCTCTGCGGATGGGCAACCTGGGAGACTCGTCGATGACGGCACGACGAATCGCGACGGGGCGCCGCATGGTCGTCGCTGCGCCGACCTATCTGGCCGACCGCGGCGTACCAAGGATCCCGGCCGACCTGGCGCAGCATGAGGCTGTGGTCTACCTCAGCGATTCCGGTGGCGCGACGACATGGTCGTTCGAACGCGACAGCACCGAGCTGTCGGTGAATGTGAAGGGACGTTTGCGCGTGAGTGCGGCGGAAGGCGTACGTGCGGCCGTCTGTGGCGGCGTCGGCGTGGCGATCGTGTCGGAGTGGATGTTCGCGCCCGAATTGGCCAGCGGCGCGGTCGAGCAGCTGCTGCCCGAGTGGTCCTTGCCGACCATCGACTTGTGGGCAGTCTATCCGTCCGGACGCCTGGCCAGCGCGAAAGCCCGCGCATTCACGGCCTTCGTGCAAGACATCATGGTCCAGGAAACGGCGGCCGAGGAGGCGCCCGAGTAACGTCGGCGCCTTGCTTCATCAAGGGCAAGGTATGGATCCGATCGAATATCCCATTGTGTGCGCAGTCGCAATTGTCTCCGCCCTGGGCAACCTCAGTGACGATAGATCGACCAGCGGGAACAGCATGTCGTACGGCACGCGGTCGCATTGCTCGCCTTCGCCTGGCTGACATATCCTGACGCGCACCAATCGGATGCAACTTGGCCCGTATGGGTCCGCCAAGCAGTTGAGCCTGTTCCGAGCCGGGCATGAAGGCATGGCCGTGATCAACGTTGGCGTGAGAGTCCCACTGGAAGCATCACGCGAGAGCGACAAGTAATCGATCCGAATGTGAGCCGGCTTGACAGGCTTACCTAACACCAGATTGCCGTCGCTGCCCACTACCATGGCCTGTTGCCGAATGTTATTCAGCGTGCTCTGGTCAAAGGCTGATGTCGCCGCTGCGGCCGCAGCGCTTCGGGTTACTTCATGCAATGTATTGATGATGTACATCGCGCGGGCGAATTCGAGCATTCCAAAAACAATCACGAAAAAGGTAATGACCAGTAGCGAGAACTCGATGACGACCGCGCCGCGACTGAAGAGCCCCGATCGATAGCGCAGTACAAGCGTTGTATTTCTATGCGCCAACATAGCGAATACTCACTGGAATGATTATGCTAAATGGAATGCTATGAAATAGAACCGGATCTGTAATGGTCAGGATCGCAGAGATGTACACGACAGCCGGCGTGGACGAATCGTTACATGTCCGGATTGCGATCACCGTGGAATTGGCCGAGACCTTGTATCCACAATAGATTTCGGGATCCAGCGTGGCACCCGACGTCAGCTCCGCCGTCTCTTTGCTGATAATGTAGCGGGCCACTTGAGCGGCACCTTGGCTTTTTATCTCAGACAAAGGCGCAACAGACATGTAAAGCGTGGCATCGTGCAGCACCTTCTGCGCGACCGTGTATTGCCAAAAAAAGTTCGTTAGATAGTAAGCGACAGCGATGAGTGGAACGATGATAAAAGCAACGATCACCGTGAGCTCCACAGCCACGGAACCATGCTGGCGCGTCGCACTGTTGGAGAAATGAAGTTTCATCGGAATACAGCGACTTGACCCGCGATTAAAGGCTCCGGCCGCAAGCCGGCGAACTCTGCAAAAATCGACGTATCGGTCGCCGGGACCGTCATGAAGAACTTACCTATCGCAAGCACGTCGGCCAGAACGGGGCCGCTGGTCGACACCGGACAGCGCAACAGCGGCACGTTGAGGACACGGCGCTCCGCCACCCCCTTGATGCCGCCGGGCGGCAGCGCGGTATTCGAGGTATAAGGAGTCGATGGGTACGTACTTCCTGGTTTGACTGACGGCGGGCCCGGCTTGTAAAGAGTCGCCCAGTCCGAGGTGGAAAATGTCGAATATCCCGCCGTCGGCTCGGATACACCCTCTCGGTAGTCTGCATATTTCGCCGCTTTCGCGTACAGCCACAAGGGCCCGTACAGGTCAGGAGTTGTCGTGGACGGCGCCTCTTCAAACGGTAGATCTGCGATCGTGGCCAGTTTCGTCCCGGTCGCCACCGTCTGGGCCGCCTGCCCTTTCGGCACCACGCTTAACCAGGGGAGCGCGGTGGAAAAAGTGTAGGGCTTGACGTTCGTGTCAGGCGGTGCGGTCGCCGACGTACACGGGTCGACATACGACCCGAAGCGCGAGTTCAATTGCTGATAAACGGAAGCGAGCGGAAAGCTGCTCTCCACGGTTATTCTGCCGGCGGCTATGCTTGGAAGTGCCAGCGTGCCGGTGCATACGAACGGCCTGACGATGTCCAGCCGATTCATCAGGGATGTCCCTAATGAGCCCGGCGCAGCAATAGGGTTGACCAGGTAATTGGCGCCGAGACTATTGCTGTTGGGGTTCAATGCCATCAGGTCGTAACTCACGCCCCTGCGAAAGCCGTATTCGACCAGCTCGGCCCCGCGGGAGTCACCACGCTTGTCAGCCATCGCACAGATAGCTAGCGGCAGAATACCGATCGACTTGCGCCCAGCGACAGCGGTGCTTGTGACATGAAAGGATGCCGGCGCCGAGGGAAGTACTTGCAGAAGCGAAGTGCCCACGTCTCCATGTCGCGCAGCCAGTCGGCTTGTGTCGACTTTCACGAAAAACAGGTTAGCCGCAGCGCCATTAGCGCCTGCTCCAACCGCATCCGTCCAACCGTTGCCTCCAGCGCTGGCGCCAAAACTGATCGCCGCATCGTCCCACTCGACGCCTGCGGCGTTATAGCTATACAGACCTGTTGCTGCCGCCTCGGCCGCTGCGGAAATTGCCTTTTGAATTCCGGCATCCGTTCCGTTCAATTGACTGGCGGCGGCAAGAGCAACGGAATCGGCTACCGTCTGCAGCTCGACCTTCCGGTTGTAGATCATGCTCAGTGCGATCGTAAAGCCGAAAAATCCTACAATGATGAGTATCAAGGGCACGATCATGACCGCAAAGACGCCCCCCTGGAACAATGCAGGGGGTGGCCGTTTGCGAGGGTGCGGCCACATCTTCCCGCACGCTACGTCGATTTTTCGATGGGTCTCACGCATTCCCCGCCCCGCCCTTCATAGAGTTTATTGAACGAAAGATCTCCTTCGAAAAATTCTAAGGCAGGCATGACTGGGAAGATTGAGATGGGCCAACTGGCGAATGGAGTTCTGGATCGCCACCAGTTCAGTAGACGCGCGCCATCCACAGCGCCTTGTCGAGGGTGCGCGATCAATGTACTGCTCGAAAATCGATGACGTAGATCAGCGCAAAAGCGCTGATCTACCGATATGCTGGAGGCGAGGACAGGACTCGAACCTGTCTGGACGGCTTTGCAGGCCGTTGCATAACCGCTTTGCTACCTCGCCGAAGAAGAGCATACGTTTTTCGAGGCGGGCGGCATGTGCGGTCGATCAAACGCGGCCGGTTGACACGGCGCTCCCGGACGACGTCGCTGTATGGCGACGCCGCCGGGCCGGGCCGGTGCCGGCCGGGCGGCCACGCGGCAGTTCAGCGCACCGGCGCCGCCACCGGCGCCAGCAGCTCGTGGCCCGGCTGGGCGCGCTGGGGCGCCTTGTGCACCATCGTGTAGGCGTAGTCCACGCCCATGCCGTAGGCGCCCGAATGCTCCTTGGCGATCTTCATCACGGCGTCGTAGGTCTCGCGGTTCTTCCAGGCGCGCTGCCATTCCAGCAGCACCTGCTGCCAGGTCACCGGCACCACGCCGGCCTGCACCATGCGCTGCATCGCGTAGTCATGGGCGTCCTTCGAGGTGCCGCCCGAGGCGTCGGCCACCATGTAGATCTCGTAGTCGCCTTCCAGCATGGCGCACAGCGCGAAGGTAGTGTTGCAGACTTCCGTCCACAGGCCGGCGACGATGACCTTCTTGCGGCCGTTGGCGGCCAGCGCGTCGCGCACCTTCTGGTCGTCCCAGGAGTTCATGGAGGTGCGCTCGAGGATCGGCTTGCCCGGGAAGACGTCCAGCAGTTCCGGATAGGTGTAGCCCGAGAAGCTTTCGGTCTCGACCGAGGTGATGATGGTCGGGATGTCGAAGGCAGCGGCGCCCTTGGCCAAGCCGACGACGTTGTTCTTCAACGTCTGGCGGTCGATCGACTGCACGCCGAAGGCCATCTGCGGCTGGTGGTCGATGATGATCAGTTGCGAGTTCTGCGGGGTCAGGACGTCGAGTTTCGGGTTGGTCATGGCGGTTCTCCTTCGGTATGTGGTTGGTCACGATCATCGAACCGGTCGAAGCCGGGAAAACACACCTTGCTTTCCCTTTGCCGCTTCGTGTTCGATGCGATGACGTCAGTATGCCCGTCTCCCGCCAGGATAAAAAACGGATAAATTCGGCCCCTTTCATCGAAATTTTCGAACGTCCGCTTCCGCCATCATCCGGCCTGCTCCACCAGGGCGCGGATCGCCGCCATCAGCGCGTTCGCCCCAGGCGACGGACTGCTGTCGGCGCGCTGGGTGATGCCGATCACGCGTGTCGTGTTCGGCAAGGAGATGTCCAGGACGGTCAGCATGCCCGCGCCGATCTCGTACTCCAGCTGGCAGGCCGAGATCGCCGTCACCAGGTCGGTGTTGACGAGCACCCCGCGCAGCAGCGCCAGGTCGCTGGTCTCGACGGCCGCCACCGGGGGCACCAGCCCCTCCAGCTTGAACGCGAGGTCGAGCTGCTTGCGCGCCGGCGTGCAGCCGTTCGGCAGGATCCAGCCGAAGCGCTTGAGCTCGTCCAGCGTCGGCGCCGCGCGCTGCGCCAGCGGATGGCCGGCGCGCACGACGACCGACATGCTGTCGTTGAGGAGCGGCTCGCCGCGGAAGTCGCGCACCTGGTCGGCCGGCCGCAAGGCGCCGAAGATGAAGTCGATGTCGCCGGCGCGCAGCTTGGCGGCGAGCGAATCGTACGGTCCTTCCAGCGTCGCGATCTGCAGTTGCGGATGCTTGCCCAGCACGCCGGCGATGGCCTTTGGCAGGATCGTGGTGCGCCCCAGCGGCAAGGCGCCGACGACGACGCGGCCCTTGGTGGTGCCCTGCAGCGCGGCCAGGTCGGTCTCCACCTGGCGCAGTTCGAGCAGCGCGCGCTTGACGCGGAAGAACAGCAACTCGCCTTTCTCGGTCAGCACCATGCCCTTCGAGGTGCGGGTGAACAGCTGCATGCCGAGGGTGCGTTCGAGGTCGTTGATGGCGCGGCTCACGGCCGGCTGGGTGACGCCCAGGTCCTTCGCCACCGTGGGCATGTGGCCCGTCTCGGCCAGCTTGACGAAGGCTTCCAGGCGCGTTTCGTTGAACAGGCTGTTCGGAAAATGCAGGTTCAGCGCCTGGCTCGATGCCGGGGTCTTGCCCGAGATGTCGTTGATGCCGGCCTCGAACTCGCTCAGGGCGCGCCGGGCGCGGTACAGCAGTGCCGCCCCGAAGGCATTGCACAGCATGCCGGACGCCTTGCGCTCGAACAGCGCGACCTGCAGCGCGTCTTCCAGCGCCTGGATCGAGCGCGTGATCGCCGACTGGGCCTTGTACAGGTGTTCCGATGCCTTGGTCACGCTGCACAATTCGGCGACGGCGATCAGCGCCTTCAGGTGGCGGAAATTGACGAGGCAGGAAAAGCTGGCGCCGGGCGCCGCCGCCGCCGGTACCGACGCGGCTACGGATGCCGCAGTCATGGTCATTCGATCGTTCCCTCCATGGCGCTGGCGCGGCGCGTGCGCCGCGCCGGTCGGGCCCATCAGGCGGACGCCGGCACGCGCCGGGTCGCGAGGAAGTCCTCCAGGCTTTCGCCGCGCATGCTCGCGTAGACCTGCAGGTTCGACATCTTCTGCACCCGCGCGAACTTTTCCAGCACGAAGAAGGACACGCCGTACCTGACCAGGCCCAGCCAGTCCTTGCGCCGCACGAGGTCGCGTTCCTCGTCGGTCAGCCGCGACTGCGCGAACGCGGCCTCCAGGTCGGCCGCCACCAGCGCGCGGAACGTCGGCTCGCGGTGGCGCCAGAAGAAGCGGTTCAGGTGCAGCGCCTTGACGCTGTGCGCGATGTCGAAGGCGTAGGTGCCGGGGATGTCTTCCACGCCCCGCAGCTGGGGATTCGATTGCGCCAGGTGCGGCTGCGCCGTCGTGCCGCCCTCTTCCTCCTGTTCGTACACCGCCACCGCCATGTTCGTGGTCGTGGCCAGGTAGTGGTTCTGGTGCACGCAGCGGATCTTGTCGGTCAGCGCGCCGCGCATGGCCATCCACATGATGACTTCCGCGCTCTCGGCGCCGCCGCGGCGGATCAGGTCCGCGTGCGTCAGCGCGTTCAGTTCCTGCGGCCGGTCGACGAACAGGCTCAGGAAGGTCTCGTCCCAGTCGGTGTCGTTGAAGCCGGTGCGCTCGCCGTGGATCTGGTGCGACAGCCCGCCGGTGCCGACCACGACCACCTTCAGGTCTTCCGGGAAGGACTCGATCGCGCGGCGCACCGCCTGGCCCAGCTTGTAGCAGCGCGCCGCCGTCGGCAGCGGGTGCTGCAGCACGTTGATCGCGATGGGCAGGATCGCGCCCGGCCAGCCCGGCTCGTGCGGCCACATCAGCGCCAGCGGCGAATTGCAGCCGTGGTCCAGCGGGCGGTCCTGGAACGTGGCCATGTCGAATTCCTCGTTGACGAGGCGGTTCGCGACGTGCTCGGCCAGCCTGGCGTTGCCGGCGATGTTCGGCAGCGGCCGCCGGCCGGCGCCCTCGTCGGCCATGTCGAATTCCGGCGACACGCCGATGGCGAAGGTGGGATAGCAGTCGAAGAAGAAGCTGTTGGCGTGGTCGTTGTAGAAGAACACCAGCACGTCCGGCTTCTTTTCCGCGAGCCAGCGCGCGACCGGCTTGTAGCCCTCGAACAGCGGGGCCCAGGCCGGGTCGTCCTGGCGCTTGCGATCGTAGGCCAGGCCGATGGTGGGGACGTGGGAGGTACCGATGCCGCCGATGATGGTTGCCATGGTGCGCCTCCGCTCAGGCGGCCGCGCCGGCGGCGGCGGGGACCGGCTGCGCGGCGGCCGGGGTGGCGGGGCCGGCGTCGCCCCGCGCTTCCTCGTTGGCCAGCTTCAGCAGGATCCTGCGCATGGCGATGCCGGGACGGTCCGGGCCGAAGCTGAGTTCCTCGAACGGCTCGGTCTCGCGTTCCACCGTCTCCTGGATCCAGGTCAGCGCATCCACGTCTTCCTGGTAGGCTTTCACCGAGGCCTCGACCAGGAAGGCGTCGGCACCGGCATCGTCGAGGTTGCAGTCGCGGCTGTTGAACCACCAGTAGTGGATCGACCCCTGCTGGTCCGGCGTGTAGATGTGCGTGATGGTGAAGCGGTATTCCTCGCGCTCGCCCGCGCGCACGTCCTTGTTGACGATGCGCGCATGGGCGTAGTGCAGCGCCGGGCTGGCGAAGTAGCCGTCCGAGTGGCGGTCGACGATGCGGTCCTTCAGGTTCATCGGCACGCCGTAGATGTCCGGCGCCGGCGAATCGAGCAGCGCGCGCACCAGGTGCACGACGTCGCCCTCGACGCGCACTTCCATCGTCGACTTCGAGTACGCCGGGGTGCCGATGCCGGTGCCTGCGTGCAGGATCGGGAAATGGGTCTGGTCGAGCAGGTTCTCGTGCATGGCCACGTAGTTGGTGCCGACGTGGAACTGGCCGCTGACGGTCTTCCAGGCCGGATCGGCCAGCCACGGGGTGTCCGGCACGGTGGCCGGGTCGGCCTTGGCCGGATCGCCCATCCAGACCCACACCAGCGGCGCCTTTTCCACCACCGGGTAGGACGCGATGCGCGCGTTCGCCGGCGCATTGTTCATCGACGGCATGAACGTGCACTTGCCGTTCGGCGTGAAATGCATGCCGTGGTAGCCGCACACCACCTGGTCGCCTTCGAGGCGCCCCTTCGACAGCGGGAAATTGCGGTGCGGGCAGCGGTTCTGCATGATGACCGGCTGGCCGTCCTGGGTCCGGTACATCAGCACGGTCTTGCCCAGCAGCGTACGCTCCTTCAGTTCGCGGCCCACTTCGTCGCTCAGCGCCGCGACGTACCAGCAGTCCCTGACGAGCGGGGTGGTGTGGTCCGCCATCTGCTGCTTGCGGGCGGCCGGGACGGATGCGGGGGTCGGTTGCAACATGGTGATCTCCTCCTTATTGGTCTGTCTGCTATTTTATTGATGAATGACCTGATAAACTTATTCAAAATTTGAGTATCACTTTTCTCTTTCAGGCACAAATCGATGGATTCCTTCGTCAACATCAAGACCTTCGTGCTGGTCGCGCGCTACCGCAGCTTCAGCGAGGCGGCGCGTCACCTGGCGCTGGTGCCCTCGGTGGTGGCCAAGCGCGTCGCCAAGCTCGAATCGGCGCTGGGCACGCGCCTGTTCGACCGCACGACGCGCAGCGTGCAGCTGACCGAGGCCGGCGAAAAACTGTATGCGCGCGCCGGCGTGCTGGTGGCCAGCTTCGACGAGCTGATGACGAGCGTGGAGCGCGACGAATCGCAGCTGGTGGGGCACCTGCGCGTGATGGCGCCGAACACGCTGACGCTGGTGTGGCTGGGCCAGGTGTTCGCCGACTTCCTCGCGCGGCACGACAAGATCACGATGGAGATCACGCTGGTGGACGAGGCGGTGAACCCGGCCGAGCGGGGCGTGGACATCGCCATCAACGGCCGCAGCGCCAGCTACGAAGGCGTGGTCGACGTGCCGCTGTGCTCGACCGAGGTGGTCGCCTGCGCCGCGCCGTCCTACCTGGCGCGCAAGGGCACGCCGGCCTACCCGGCCGAACTGGCCGACCACGATTGCCTGGTGTTCCGCGCGAACGGCATGAGCTGGCAGTTCCACAGCCCGCGCGGCGCCATCCACATCGACGTCGCGCCGCGCCTGAACGCGGACGACAACATGACGCTGCTGCGCGCCGCGGTGGCCGGCATGGGCGTCACCGTGCTGCCGCGCTACATCGCGCGCAACGCGCTGGCGACCGGCGCGCTGGTCAAGGTGCTGGAGGAGTACCCGGTGCAGGAAAACTGGTTCAAGGCCTTCGTCCCGCGCCGCCGGCTGGGGGTGGCGCGGGTGACGGCGCTGCTGGACTACCTGAAGGCGCGGATGCAGAACGTCGACTGGGCCGCCGAGATCGTGATGGAGGCGTGGTTGCCGACGGCGGCGAAACGCGAGAGTCTGCCTGGCTGAATGCGCTAACACGTCGTCCCGGCGCAGGCCGGGATCCAATTTGCAGGCAGCGCCAGGAGATTGGGCCCCGGCCTGCGCCGGGGCGACGGTTTCCGTGCCGGCGCTCCTGTTTCAGTGAGCTGGACCCTGGCGGCAGTTTACACTCAAATCCAGAACATCCCGCGCCGCTCGGCGAACCGCCATCCCGCGTCGGTCAGCGCGAACCGGTCCCGGAACACCCCCGGCACCGGCACGCCCGCGGCCACGCCGGCCAGCACGCCGTCCGCCGGCCGCGTCGCCGACAACAGCAGGATGCGCGACCTGCCATGCGCCGTGCGCGCGTCCTGCACCTCGACCAGGATGTCGCTGCACACGTGGAAGGTCAGCGCGTCCGGTGGGCGCTTGCGGAAGGCGGCCAGGATCGCCGCGCGCCCGCCGATCGGCTGGTCCGGCGCGGACGGGCGGCACAGCACCGCGTCCTCGGTGAACAGCGCCGCCAGCTCCTCGAAGCGGCGCTCGTCGTTCAGGTAGGCGTAGCGCGCGACGAGGTCGGCGCAGGCCTGCTTGACCAGGTAATCCTCAGGCGTGGGCATGGGTCCTCCGCACGTCCATGGCCAGCCACGCGCGCAGCGCGTCGAGCACCGCGCCGGGCTGTTCCATCGTCGACATGTGGCCACAGTCGTCGACCAGGCGCAGCGCGGCGTGCGGTACCAGCGCCGCCATCTGGCGGTGGCGCTCGGGCGGGCTCCAGCCGTCCTGCTCGCCGCACAGGATCAGCGTCGGGCAGTCGATGGCGCGCAGCACGTCGGTGGCGTCGGGACGGCCCAGCAGCGCGCGCGTCTGCGCCGCGTAGATCTCGCCCGACATGCGTCCCACCATGTCGAACACGGCCTGCACCAGCGCCGGCTCGGCGCGGCGCCGCGGCGCCAGCATCGGCAGGCCCCAGGCCGCCGCGATCGAGTCGATGCCCTCGGCCAGGGCCTGCTCGACGAGGACCGCGCGGCGCGCCGCCTCGCCGGGCACGGCCGGCTCGAAACCGGTGTCCAGCAGGGCCAGGCGCTCGACGCGTTCGCGCGCCTGGCGCGCCACTTCGAGGGCGACCCGGCCGCCCATCGAATGCCCGGCCAGCGCGAAGCGCGCGGGCGCGTCCTTCAGCACGTGCGCGGCCATGGCCTGCAGCGAATCCTGCTCGACGAACTTCACGACGCGCACGTCGTGGTCGCGCCCGAGCGCCCCGGCCTGGGCTTCCCATACGACGTCGTCGCACAGCAGGCCGCACAAGAGAAAAATGGTTGTCATGGCTTGGATGTTGGTTGATGTGGTGATGTTCGCATGTCCGGGCACCGCCGGCCGCCGCCGGCTCAGTCGATGTACCTGAGGCCCGCCTTCGCCAGCGGCTCGCGCATGGCGTACATGTCCAGCCCCAGCACGCCGGCCGCCAGCTTCGCGCGCTTCTCGCCTTCCAGCGCCTCGCGCCGTCCGGCCGCGTCGGCCACGCGCGCCGCATCCGCTGCCGGCACCACGGCCACGCCGTCGTCGTCGGCCACGACCACGTCGCCCGGATGCACCAGCGCGCCGGCGCAGACCACGGGGATGTTGACGGAGCCGAGGGTGGCCTTGATCGTGCCCTTGGCGCTGATCGCGCGGCTCCATACGGGAAAGCCCATCTCCTTCAGGACGCGCACGTCGCGCACGCCGGCGTCGATGACGAGCGCGCGGGCGCCGCGCGCCATGAAGCTGGTGGCCAGCAGGTCGCCGAAGTAGCCGTCCGTGCACGCGGCCGTGACGGCGGCGACGACGATGTCGCCCGGCTGGATCTGCTCGGCCGCCACGTGCAGCATCCAGTTGTCGCCCGGGTGCAGCAGCACGGTCACGGCCGTGCCGGACACCTGCGCGTCCGGCCAGATCGGGCGCATGGCCGGGTGCATCAGGCCGACGCGGCCCATCGCCTCGTGCACGGTGGCGCTGCCCAGCCGGCCCAGGCGCTCGGCGGCGTCGCGCTCGGCGCGCACGATGTTGCGGTAGACGACGCCGAGTTGGTTCATCGCGGGAGTACTCATGTTTACCTTCCTTTCCGTTGCAAGGCCGCGTCCAGGCGCGGGAACACGCGGCGCGCATTGCCTTCGAAGATCCGGAAGCGGTCTTCGTCCGTCAGCGCCGCCGCCTCGATGTAGCGCCTGGTGTCGTCGTAGTAATGGCCGGTCTCCGGATCGATGCCGCGCACGGCGCCGATCATCTCCGAAGCGAACAGCACGTTCTTCACGGGGATGACCTTCGTGAGCAGGTCGATGCCCGGCTGGTGGTAGACGCAGGTATCGAAGAAGATGTTCTCCAGCAGGTGCGCTTCCAGCAGCGGCTTCTTCATTTCCTGCGCCAGGCCGCGGAACCGGCCCCAGTGGTACGGCACGGCGCCGCCGCCGTGCGGAATCAGGAACTTCAGGGTCGGGAAATCCTTGAACAGGTCGCTGGTCAGGCATTGCATGAACGCCGTCGTGTCGGCGTTCAGGTAGTGCGCGCCGGTCGTGTGGAAGCACGGGTTGCAGCTGGTCGAGACGTGGATCATCGCCGGGATGTCGTACTCGACCATCTTTTCGTAGATCGGATACCAGTGGCGGCTCGACAACGGCGGCGACGTCCAGTGGCCGCCGGACGGGTCCGGGTTCAGGTTGATGCCGACGAAGCCGTATTCCTTGACGCAGCGCTCCAGCTCCGGAATGCAGGTCCTCGGATCGACGCCGGGCGACTGCGGCAGCATGGCCGCGCCGATGAAGTGGTCCGGGAACAGCTGCGCCACGCGGTGGCACAGTTCGTTGCAGATCGCGGCCCAGGTGGCGCTGGTCTCGAGATTGCCGATGTGGTGGGCCATGAAGCTGGCGCGCGGCGAGAAGATCGTCAGGTCCGAGCCGCGTTCGCGCATCAGGCGCAGCTGGTTGTTCTCGATCGATTCGCGCAGTTCGTCGTCGGAAATCTTCAGCGCCGCCGCGCTCGGCGCCAGCGCCGGATCGGCGAGGCCGTCGATCTGGCGCCGGCGCCAGTCTTCCAGTGCCCGCGGCGCCGTGGTGTAGTGGCCGTGGCAGTCGATGATGAGGGGAGCTCGCATCCTATCGTCCTTCGTTGGTGTGGTCGGGTATCAGTACTTCGCCGCGCATGATCGGCCTGGCCGTGCGCAGCAGCGCGGCGCGCTCGACCCGCTGCGGATCGTCCGCGGCCAGGCCCAGCTCGACGCTGAATTCGCCGGTCGGATGCTCGACCGACACGGTCTTCGTGTCCCCCGGCGCCACCCGCGCGATGCCGTCGGCCACCGACCCCGCGAGCACGCAGGCGGTGGCGACCGTCACGGCCGCCAGCACGCCGATGGCGTCGTGGCAGACGTGCGGGATGAAGCAGCGCGTGGCCACCGCGCCGCCGGCCAGGGGCGGCGCGAGCAGGCACATCTTCGGATAGCTCTTCGCGGCCACGTCGCCCAGGCCCATCAGGCGTCCGGCGGCCAGGCGCAGCGCTTCCAGCCTGGCCTTGAGCGCCGCGTCGGCGTTCAGTTCGGCCACGGTCTCGTAGCCGCTGCGGCCCAGGTCGCGCGCGCGCATCAGCACCATCGGCATGCCGTTGTCGATGCAGGTGACGTCGATGCCGCCGTGACCCGCGCCGTCGGCGACGATCGTGTCGCGCACGCGCCCGGTGGGCAGCAGGCCGGCGCACACCGAGCCGGCCGTGTCGAGGAACGCGATGGTGATCGGCGCGGCCGTGCCGGGCACGCCGTCGATGCGGGCGTCGCCCGCATATTGCAGGCGCGCGCCCGGCGTCTGCACGGTCACGTCGCACTGCATGCCGGTGTTCAGGGTCAGCACGCGCGCCGTGGTGGTGCCCTCGCGCAGCGGCAGCAGGCCGCGTTCCAGCGCGAACGGCAGCACGGCCGCGAGCATGTTGCCGCAGTTGGGCGTGACGTCCACCTGGTCCGAATCCGGCTGCAGTTGGGCGAACAGGAAGTCGAGGTCGACGCCCGGCGTGGTGCCGGGACGGACGATGCCGACCTTGCTGGTGAGCGGATGGGCGCCGCCCAGGCCGTCGATCTGGCGGCGGTCGGGCGAGCCCATGGCGGCCAGCAGCACGCGGTCGCGCGCGGCCGGGTCGGCAGGCAGGTCGGATTCCAGGAAGAACGGGCCGCGCGACGTCCCGCCCCGCATCAGGGTGCAGGGGATGGCGCGCAGGTCGCTGGCGATGGCGGTGCTCATGATCGATTCCGATACGGTTACAGGTCCAGCACCAGGCAGGCCGAGCGGGCACGCGAGCAGCACGGCGTGAACTGGTCGTTGGCGGCCTTTTCCTCGTCGGTCAGGTAGACGTCGCGGTGTTCCGGTTCGCCCTCCAGCACGCGCGTGACGCAGGTGCCGCACACGCCCTGCTCGCACGACACCATGATGTCGATGCCGTGCCGCTGCAGCGCGAGCGTCACCGGCTGGTCGGCCGGGATCGTGTAGACCGCGCCGCTGCTGGCGATCTTCACCTCGAACGCGCGGTCGCCGCTCGTGTCGGCGGGAGCCGCGCCGAAGTACTCGAAGTGGACCCGCTCGTCCGGCCAGCCCCTGGCGCGCGCCATGGCGGTCACGAAGTCGATGAAGCCGCCCGGCCCGCAGACGTAGACGTGGGTGTCCGGCGGCGCGGCGTCCAGCACCGCCTGCAGGTCGATGCGGCCGCCCTCCTCGCTGTCGAAGTGGAACCGCACCCGGTCGGCGAAGGACGAGCCGGCGATGCGCGCCACGAACGCGGTGCGCTCCGGCGCGCGGGTGCAGTAGTGCATGTCGAAGGCGGCGCCGGTGCGGGCCAGGCGCTCGGCCATGCACAGGATCGGCGTGACGCCGATGCCGCCGGCCAGCAGCAGGTAGTGGCCCGCCGGGACCAGCGGGAAGTGGTTGCGCGGCGCCCCGATCTGCACCACGTCGCCCTCGGCGATGGTGTCGTGCACGGCGACGGAGCCGCCGCGCGACCGCGGGTCCTTCAGCACCGCGATCTGGTAGCGGTGGGTGTCTTGCGGGTCGTTGCACAGCGAGTACTGGCGCACCAGGCCCTGCCCCACGTGCACGTCGATGTGGGAGCCGGCGGAGAACGGCGGTAGCGGCCGGCCATCCGCGCTGGCGAATTCGAAGCTGACGATGTCGTCGGCTTCCCTGGTCTTCTTGACGACCTTGACGGCGAGTGTATTCATGGTAGTTCCAGGTTCGGAGAGGCGTGCCCCGGCCGCCGGCCGGGGCACGGGGTGCGTCAGGCGGCCAGCAGGCGATGCGGGTCGATGACGAATTTCTTCGGCACGCCGGCGTCGAACTCGCCGTAGCCGGTGGGCGCCTCGTCCAGGCTGATCACCTGCACGTTGACCACTTCGGCCACGTTGATGCGGTCCCACAGGATCGCCTGCATCAGCCCGCGGTTGTACTTCATGACCGGGGTCTGGCCGGTATGGAAGCTGTGCGACTTGGCCCAGCCCAGGCCGAAGCGGATCGACAGGCTGCCGTGCCTGGCGGCGCTGTCCACGGCGCCCGGGTCGTCGGTCACGTACAGGCCCGGGATGCCGATCCGGCCGGCCGCGCGGGTGACTTCCATCAGCGAGTTCAGCACCGTGGCCGGCGCCTCGTGCTGGGCGCCCGCATGGCCGTGGCCGCGCGCCTCGAAGCCGACGCAATCGACGGCGCAGTCGACTTCCGGCGTGCCCAGGATCTGCGCGATCTGGTCGGCCAGCGTGGCATCCTGCGACAGGTCGACGGTCTCGAAGCCGACCGCGCGCGCATGCGCCAGGCGCACCGGATTGACGTCGCCGACGATCGTCACCGCCGCGCCGAGCAGGCGCGCCGAGGCCGCCGCCGCCATGCCGACCGGGCCGGCGCCGGCGATGTACACGGTGCTGCCGGGACGCACGCCGGCCGTGACCGCGCCGTGGTAGCCGGTGGGCAGGATGTCGGACAGGCAGGTCAGGTCGCGGATCTTGGCCATCGCCTTGTCGCGGTCCGGGAACTTGAGCAGGTTGAAGTCGGCGTACGGCACCATCACGTACTCGGCCTGGCCGCCGATCCAGCCGCCCATGTCGACATAGCCGTAGGCGCCGCCGGCGCGCGACTCGTTGACGTTCAGGCACACGCCGGTATGCTGCTCCTTGCAGGTGCGGCAGCGTCCGCAGGCCACGTTGAACGGTACCGAGACCAGGTCGCCCTTCTTGAGCGTCTCGACGTCGCGCCCGACTTCCAGCACCTCGCCGGTGATCTCGTGGCCGAGCACGAGGCCGACCGGCGCGGTGGTGCGGCCGCGCACCATGTGCTGGTCCGAGCCGCAGATATTGGTCGAGACCACGCGCAGGATCACGCCGTGCTCGATCTTGCGCCCCTTCGGGTCTTCCAGTTTCGGGAACGGGATGTCGTGCACTTCGACCTTGCCCTGCCCCATGTAGACTACGCCGCGGTTTTCCGCCATGTCTGCCTCCTTGCTTGTTTGCTGGTTAAGTCGTTGAAAGGTTCCGGCGCTCAGAACGCGTGCCGGATGCCGGCCGTAAGGCCGTTCTGCGATCCTCCCGCCACCACGGTGGCGCCGGCGCTCACCGCCACCGCGGCGGCCCCGCCGTTGCGCACGCGGCCGGCGCCCGCGTAGACCACGGTGCGCTTGGAGAAGTTGTAGTTGGCGCGCAGCAGATACATGTTCGTGTCGTTGGCGCTGCTCTTGAAGTCCAGGCGCGCGACCTGGGCGTCCAGCACGACGGCCGTGCTCACGCCCCAGCTGGCGCCGACGTAGGCGAGGTCGCTGCGCGGGGTGGCGGCATTGCCCTCGTTGTCGCGGCGCACCAGGCCGCCGCCCACCTTGACCGGACCGAACCTGCCGTAGGCGCCCAGGTGCCAGCGCGTGTCGGACAGGTTGCTGCGGTTGGGGCCGAAGGCCGCCGCGGCGCCGGTGCCGCCGTTGTACGTGTCGTAGCCGGCCGTCACGCCCCAGCCCTTGGTGTCGTAGGCGAGCATGGCGTTCCAGCCGCGGCAGGCCTTGCTGTCGGCCGCGTTCTCGCCGCCGCAGTTGGTCGCCGACGGGCCGCCGGCGGCCGAGGCGTCGCGTCCCAGCGTGTAGCCGGCGCCCACGGTGACGCCGTTGAACGTGCCCTTGTACGAGATCGAATTGTCGTTGCGCAGGTTCGGCAACAGCAGGTCGAGCGCGCCGATCGACATCTGCGCGGGGCCGATGACGTCGGTGTCGAAGAAGGTGAAGTACAGCATGCTGTAGGTGCGGCCCAGCGACACGAGGCCCCAGTCGCCGGCCAGGCCCACCCAGGCCTGGCGGCCGAACAGGCGCCCGCCCTGGTTCAGGCCGCCCGTATCCGGCTGGAAGCCGTTCTCCAGCGTGAACACGGCCTTCAAGCCGCCGCCCAGTTCCTCGGTGCCGCGAAAGCCGATCCGCGACGGGAACTGGCCGCCGGACAGGCCCGGCATGCGCGTCACGCCGGCGCCGTTCGGCGCGGTATTGTTCAGGTGCTCGAACGCCGCGTCGATCAGGCCGTAGACCTGGACCTGCGTCTGCGCCCGGACCGCCGGCGCCGTCACGGCGCTTAGTATGGCCAGCATGGCCAGCGCGCCCTTGTTGATGCTCGTCTTCATGGTGTCTCCTCCGTTGTAATCGCCGCGCGGCAGCTCGCTTCTTGTATGGTTTGCTGCTTCGATGATGATCCCGACAGCGCGCGGCAGGTGCGCCGTCAGTCTGTTGCGATGCTGTCCTCCTGCGCGAGCCCGAGCAGGCGGCCCATGTGCGCCTCGTCGGCCAGGAAGGCGGCGCTCGTGCCCTGGTGCACGATGCGGCCGCGGTCGAGCACGACGACGCGGTCGGTCACTTCCAGCGCCATGTGGGCGTGCTGTTCCACCAGCACCAGCGCCAGGCCGCTGTCCTTCAGGGCCTTGATGGCGTCCAGCAGCACGTCCATCATGATCGGCGACAGCCCCTCGAGCGGCTCGTCGAGCAGCAGCAGGCGCGGGTTGCCCACCAGCGCGCGGCCCATCGCCAGCATCTGCTGTTCGCCGCCCGAGAGCTGGTTGCCGAAATTGGCGCGCCGTTCCTCCAGGCGCGGAAACAGGTCGTAGACTTGCGCGACGTTCCACGGCCCCGGGCGCAGCGCCACGCGCAGGTTCTGTTCGACGCTCAGGGACGCGAAGATCTCGCGCTCCTGCGGCACGTAGCCCAGGCCGGCGGCGTTGCGGCGGTGGCTGGCCAGCGCGGCGATCTCGCTGCCCTGCAGGCGGATGCTGCCGCGCGACATCGTCGTCAGCCCCATCAGCGTGGCGAGCAGCGTGCTCTTGCCGACGCCGTTGCGTCCCAGCAGGGCCAGCGATTCGCCGGCATCCATGGCGAGCGCCAGGTCGTCGATGACGACGGCGTCGCGGTACCCGGCGCGCAGGCCGGCGATCTCGAGCAATCTAGTCATGGTGGCGCCTTCCCAGGTACACGTCCCGCACGCGCTGGTCGTTGCGGATCTCGTCGACCGAACCCTCGAGCAGCACCGCGCCCTCGACCAGCACCGAGATGCGGCGGGCGAAGCGGAACACCAGGTTCATGTCGTGTTCGATGAAGACGATCGACATCGCGTCCGGCAGGCGCTCGAGCAGGTCCAGGATCATGCCGCTCTCGCCGTTCGGGATGCCGGCCGCCGGCTCGTCCAGCAGCAGCACCTTCGGCTGCAGCGCCATGGCGATCGCGATCTCCACCAGCCGGCGCTGGCCGTAGGCCAGGTCGGCGATGGTCTTCGAGGCCAGCGCCAGCAGGTTCAGCTCGTCCATCAGGCGCACCACTTCCTCGGCCACGGCCCGGTCGCCGCCGGTGCGGCCCCACGGCTTCCAGCTGCGGCCCAGGCGCTGCGCCACCGGGATGGCGAGGTTCTCGGCCACGGTCAAGCCGTTGAACAGCGTGTTGATCTGGAAGGTGCGCACCAGGCCGCCGCCGACGCGGCGCTGCGCCGACGCCGAGGTGATGTCGCTGCCGTTGAGCAGGATCGCGCCGCTGCTGGGCTTGAACATGCCGGTGCACAGGTTGACCAGCGTGGTCTTGCCCGCCCCGTTCGGGCCGATCAGCGCATGGCGCGCGCCGTGGGCGATCCGCAGGTCGACGCTCTTGGTCACCTGGATCGCGCCGAAGCGCTTGCACAGGCCGCGTGTCTCGAGTGCGTAGCTCATGGCTTGCCTCCCTGGCCGCGCCGCGCCGCCAGGCGCCAGCGCCGGCCCAGCGTCATCAGGCCGCCGGGCGCGAAGCGCACCAGCAGGATCAAGGCCAGGCCGACGAAGAACATCCAGTGGAAGGGATTCACCTCGGCCGCGCGGTCCAGCATCAGCATGTACAGCGGAATGCCGATGAAGGCGCCGTACAGGCGGCCGACGCCGCCGATGATCAGCATGATCAGGATGTCGCCGGAAAGCTGGAAAGTCAGGCGGTCCAGGCTCACGTTGCGGGTGATCTGCGCCGCCAGCCCGCCGGCGATGCCCGCCAGGAACGCCGACAGCGTGTAGGCCGCGACCAGGCGCAGGTGCACCGAGGCGCCCACCAGGTGCATGCGCCGGGTGTTCTCGCGGATGCCGCGGATCGACAGGCCGAACGGCGAGTTGGCCACCGTGCGCACCACCAGGAACACGAGGAACAGCACCCCCAGCGCGTACAGGTAGGCGGTCTTGCCGAACAGGTCGAACTGGAAGGCGCCGAACAGCGGGTCGACGGCGATGCCCGACAGGCCGTCGGCGCCGCCGGTGACGCTGCCCCAGGCGTTCGCCACCTCGTGCAGCAGGACGGTCACGACCATGGTCAGCATCAGGAGCGCCAGGCCATGGGTGCGCAGCAGCAGCCAGCCGGACAGCAGGCCGACGACGCCCGCCGCCACGCCGGCCGCCAGCAGGCCGCCGAACGCTTCCGGCGCCACGTGCAGGTTCCAGTAGCCGGCGGCGTAGGCGCCGACCCCGAAGAAGGCGGCGTGGCCCAGCGTGTTGATGCCGGCGAAGCCGAGCGCCAGGTCGAGCGAGAGGCCGAAGATCACCATCACCAGGATCTGGGCGCCCAGCGACAGGTAGGTGTCGAAGGCGAAGAACGCGCCGATGGCGACGACCCAGGGCAGGACGTCCATCGCGCCGAGGCGGTAGTGCGGCAGCGCGCCGGCGGGCAGCAGGGTACGGGAGGTATGGATATTCATGCGGGTCTTCCGAAAAGTCCGTGGGGGCGCAGCAGCAGGAGCAGCAGCGTCGCCAGGTAGATCACGATGCCGCCACCGGCCGGCAGGTAGTAGCGGCCCAGGGTGTCGACGAGGCCCAGCATCAGCGCCGCCAGCAGCGTGCCCTTGATGCTGCCCAGGCCGCCGACCGAGACGACGATCAGCACCAGCACCAGGTAGTGCAGCGCGTAGAACGGTTCGAGCGGGAAGATGTCCGCGCCCAGCGCCCCGCCCAGGCCGGCGAAACCGCAGCCGATCGCGAAGGTCAGCGCGAACAGCGCCTTGACGTCGATGCCGATGCAGCCGGCCATGCGGGCGTTGTCGACGGCGGCGCGCAGCCGCGCGCCGGCCTCGGTGCGTTCCAGCGCCAGCCAGATCAGCGCGCCGCAGGCGGCGGCCACCGCGATCAGGAACAGGCGGTACACCGGCAGGCCGACCGGACCCGCCTGCCAGGTGGTGCGCAAGGCGTCGGGCACGGGGATGTTCTGGATCGAGGAGCCGAACAGCGCGTTCGCGCTGGCGATCATGACGAAGGTCAGGCCGATGGTCATCAGGACCTGGCCCAGTTCGCTCTGGCCGTAGACCCAGGAATACACGGTGCGTTCGAGCACGGCGCCGATGGCCATCGTGCCCAGCACCGCGAGCGGCACGGCGGCGGCGAACGGCAGGTCCGCCAGCGCGGTGAGCGCATAGGTCAGGTAGCCGCCGATCATCGCGAAGCCGCAGTGGGCCAGGTTGACGACCCGCATCACGCCCATCGTGATGGACAGGCCGACCGAGATCAGGAACAGGATCATGCCGAAGGCGATGCCGTCGAACAGCACCGTCAGCAGGGAAGCGAACATCGAGGAAGACATCTGGCCTCCTCCTTCAGGGGTGCCGGCGGGCGGGCGCGGACGCCGCGCCCCGGCGCGTGGTGGAACGTGGTGACGACATGGGGACTCCATCGCTGACAGGGAACATCGCGGGCGATACGGCGCCGCGCCCCGCGTCGCGGGGACGGGCGGGGACGGGCCGGACCGGGTCCGGGCCGCGCGGGCGGCCCGCGGCGGATCACTCCATCTTCGTGCCGGGATCCCGGATCGCCGGATAGGTCTTGAACGGCTGGTTGACGTAGGCGCCGCCCACCTTTTCGACGCGGCGGATGTAGACGTTCTGCACCAGTTCGCGCGTGGCCGGATCGACGGTCACCGGACCGCGCGGGCTTTCCCAGGAATAGCCCTTGATGGCGGCCATGGCCTTGTCGCCGTCGCGCTTGCCGTCGGTGGCGCGGATCATCTGGAAGATCATCTGCATCGCGTCGTAGGCCGAGATCGAACCGACGTTGGGGACGCGGTCCTGGCCGTACTTCTGCTTCAGGCCGTTCACGAACTGCTGGTTGGCCGGGGTGGTGCTGGCCGGCGAATAGTGCAGCGCGGTGACGATGCCGGCGGCCGCGTCGCCGTAGCCGGCCAGTTCGCTTTCCTCGGTCTCGGCGGTCGCCTCGAGCTTGATGCCGGCCTTGTCCAGGCCGCGCTCCACGTAGGCCTTGATGAACGCCACCGACAGCGGGCCGACCGGCATGAACATGTACATGGCGTCCGGCCTGGCCTCCTTCGCCTTCTGCATGTAGGTCGAGAAGTCGGTCGTGTTCAGCGGGACGCGCAGTTCGCCCACGATGGTGCCGCCGGCCTCGGTGAAGGACTTGCGGTAGGCGATCAGCGCGTCGTTGCCCGGCGCGTAGTCGGCCGCGGCCAGGAACACGCGCTTGATGCCCTGCTCCGCCGTCCACTTGGCCAGCGGCGTGGCCACCATCCACTGGGTATAGCCCGAGCGCAGCAGGTAGGGCGAACGCGCCAGCACGCCGGACGTGCCCGAGTTGTTGATCACCGTGGGCACCTTGGCCTGGGTGGCGACGTCGACGACGGCCATCGCGGTCGGCGTGAATTCCAGGCCGGCGATGTACTGGACCTTGTCGCGCACGACGAGTTCCTCGGCCAGCTGGCGCGCGCGGGCGGGATTGTTGCCGCCCACGTCCTTGTAGACGATCTTGACGGTGTGCTTGCCGGCCTTGCCGTTCTGCTGTGCGACGTAGAGGTCGGTGGCTTCCTTGATGTGCTTGCCCCAGCTGCTGTAGGGGCCGCTGAACGAGGCGATGACGCCGACACGGATTTCGTCGGCGTGGGCCGCCGGCATGCCGAACGCGAGGGAACATCCGGCCAGCAGGGCCGGAGCGAGGCGGAATTTCATCGTTGTCTCCAAAAGTAGGATCGCGCATGCACGTTCGTCGCCGTGCTTGTCGTGTGGTGGTGGTGCTCGTCTGGCGCAATCGGTAGGACGATTATTGCGCTTCCGGCCATGCCGCCCCATGCCGTTTTCATGACGACCGCATCGAAAAAAGTTATCGCCCCGGCCGGCGCCGATGTATACAAGCCGCCGGCGGCGCCGCCGGCGATGCGCAAATTCGCCCGCGCGATGCGCAAATTAGATAACGCCGCCCAGGGCCGCTGTATACAATCCGTCGCCTACCCGACACGTATCCGACAAGGAAGGAGACCCCCGCATGTACCCGAAAAACGCCTGGTATGTCGCCTGCACGCCCGACGAGATCGCCGACAAACCCCTGGGCCGCCAGATCTGCGGCGAGAAGATGGTGTTCTTCCGCGGCCCGGGCGGCAAGGTCGCGGCCGTCGAGGATTTCTGCCCGCACCGCGGCGCGCCGCTGTCGCTGGGCTTCGTGCAGGAAGGCCGCCTGGTGTGCGGCTACCACGGCCTGGAGATGGGCTGCGACGGCAAGACCGTGGCCATGCCCTGCCAGCGCGTGCGCGGCTTTCCCGCCAACCGCAGCTTCGCCGTCATCGAGCGCTACGGCTTCGTCTGGGTCTGGCCCGGCGACCGCGAACAGGCCGATCCCGGCAAGCTGCACCACCTGGAATGGGCCGAGCATCCGGAATGGGCGTACGGCGGCGGCCTCTATCACATCGCCTGCGACTACCGCCTGATGATCGATAACCTGATGGACCTGACGCACGAGACCTATGTGCATGCCACCAGCATCGGCCAGAAGGAGATCGACGAGGCGCCGGTGAACACCAAGGTCGAGGGCGACGAGGTGGTCACCAGCCGCTTCATGGAGAACATCGGCGCGCCGCCGTTCTGGCGCATGGCCCTGCGCGGCAACGACCTGCCGGACGACCAGCCGGTCGACCGCTGGCAGATCTGCCACTTCCTGCCGCCCAGCCACGTGCTGATCGAGGTCGGCGTGGCGCTGGCCGGCAAGGGTGGCTACCACGCCGACCCGAAGTTCAAGGCCAGCTCGATCGTGGTCGACTTCATCACGCCGGAAACCGAGACCTCGCACTGGTACTTCTGGGGCATGGCGCGCAACTTCAAGCCGCAGGACCAGGAACTGACCGCCTCGATCCGCCAGGGCCAGGGCAATGTCTTTTCCGAGGACCGCGAGATGCTCGAGCGCCAGCAGGCCAACCTGCTGCGCTGGCCGGAGCGCAAGCTCCTGATGCTGAACATCGACGCCGGCGGCGTGCAGTCGCGCCGCGTCATCGAGCGCATCCTGGCCGAGGAACGCGGCGTGGCGGCGGCCAGCGCGGCCACTGCGGCTACCGCGGCCACTGCGGCCACCCCGGCCGCCCCGGCGACGGCCGCCTGAGCGCGCGGCGCCTCTACCATGTCCACCCTGCCCGCGGCGACCGGGACGGCGCCGGGCGCCTCCCAGACCGAGCGCGCCATCCTGGGCTTGCGCGATGCCGTGCTGCGCGGGCACTACCGTCCCGGTGCGCGGCTCGCCGAGGTCGACGTCGCCGCCCACCTGGGCGTGTCGCGCACGCCGGCGCGCGCGGCGCTGCAGCGCCTGGCGGCGGAGGGATTGCTGGAAAACGTGCAGCCGGCCGGCTACGTGGTGCGCGCGTTCTCGGCGCAGGACATCGCCGACGCGATCGAGGTGCGCGGCACCGTCGAGGGCCTGGCGGCCCGGCTCGCCGCCGAGCGCGGCGTACCGGACGCGCTGCTCGAGCGGATGCGCGACTGCCTGGCCGGGATCGACGCCGTGCTGGCCGGCGCCGGTGCGCCGGCGCTCGCGCTGGACGCGCGGCTGGAACGCTATGCGGCGCTGAACGAACGCTTCCACGCGCTGGTGCTGGAAGCGTCGGGCAGCCCCATCGTGCAGGACACGATGGCGCGCACGGTATCGATGCCGTTCGCCTCGCCCAACGCCTTCGTCGCGGCCCAGGCCCGGCGCCCCGGGGCGTTCGCCATCCTCCAGTGCGCGCAGATGCAGCACCATGCCATCGTCGACGCCATCGCCGCGCGCGCCGGCGCGCGCGTGGAAGCCCTGATGAAGGAACACGCGCGCATCGCGCACCGCAACCTGGAGGCGGCGCTGCAGGACGCCGGCGCGCTGGAACGGGTGCCCGGCGGGCCGCTGATCCGGCGCGCCTGAATCAGTTGGGCATCCGTTCCCCGGCGCGCAGCGTCAGCACGCGCACGCCGGTGCGCGTGACGGCGACGGTGTGCTCGAACTGGGCCGACAACTGGCCGTCGCAGGTGACCACCGTCCAGCCGTCGTCCTCGGTGCGCACCGCCTCGCGGCCCTGGTTGAGCATCGGCTCGATCGTGAACACCATCCCCTCGCGCAGCACCAGGCCCGTGCGCGGGCGGCCCCAGTGCAGCACCTGGGGCGGCTCGTGCATCTCGCGGCCGATGCCGTGCCCGCAATAGTCGCGCACCACCGCATAGCCGTGGCGGCGTGCGTGGCGCTCGATGGCGTGGCCGACGTCGCCCAGCCGGGCGCCCGGACGCACGGCGCGGATGCCCTTCCACATCGCCTCGTAGGTCACCTGCACGAGCTTCTTCGCCGCCGGCGCCACCGCGCCGACCAGGTAGGTCTTGCTGGAATCGGCGATGTAGCCGTTCTTTTCCAGCGTGATGTCGAAGTTGACGATGTCGCCGTCCCGCAGCACGTCGGCCGTGGACGGCACGCCATGGCAGACCACGCTGTTGCGCGAGGCGTTCAGCGTGTAGGCATAGCCGTACTGCCCCTTGCTGGCCGGGCGCGCCTGCAGGTCGTTCACGATCATGCCTTCGACCAGGTCGTTGACCTCCATGGTGCTCATGCCCGCCAGGACGAGGCGGTCGAGCCGGCCGAACACGCTCGCCAGCAGCCGGCCCGATTCGGCCAGCAGCGCGATTTCCTCGGGACGCTTGGTCATGCCAGCGCCATCCTGAGCGGTGGCTCGACGACCCCGGCGGCGCGCAGCTCGCGCGCCACGACCTCGTTGAAGCTGAGCGTGGGATGCAGCTCGCACAGCATGCCGATCTTGAGCCAGAACGCGGCCTGCGCGTTGATCGAGCGGCACGACACGGTGCTGGCCTTGCGCAGCTGGTCGTGCAGCTCGTCGTCGATGTTCACGATGCCCATCATATCCTCCGTATATTTTTAATATACGAAGTATATATTCATGAACGGACAATGCGCAAGGATGCCGACCGCCCTCAGCCCGCGCGCCGGATGGCCGCGACGACGTCTGCGAGGGTCCGGCGCGCCAGGCTGCCTTCGAAGCCGTCCTGGGCGTCGCGCAGCACGTCGCCCAGGCAGCCCTTGATGTTGCGGCTGACCCGGCAGCGCTCCTCGACCGGATAGGCGTGCACCGCGAACGCCGCCGGCGCCTCGCTGGCCCGGTAGATGTCGAGCAGCGTGATCGCTTCCGGCGCGCGCGCCAGCGCGCAGGCGCCGCCCTTGCCGCGCGTCGTCGTCACCAGGCCCGCCTTGGCCAGCTTCGACACCACGCGGCGCACGAAGGTCGGATCGGCGTTGACGCTGCCGGCCAGCACCGCCGAGCGCACCGGCTCGCCCCCGCTCAGGCCGAGCGCGGCCATCACGTGGGAAGCGACGGAAAACTGGACATTGACCTGGGACATAAGGTGAGAATATTCAGCACAATTCACGCTGTCAAGCCGGCATCGCGCGCGGCGCGGGCGCCGTCAGCGGCCCGCACGCGCATCGATGGTCGCGAACACCTCCACCGCCCAGTCGATGAACACGCGCGCCTTCGCGTTCAGGTGACGGTTCTGCGGATACATCGCGTACAGCGGATGGGGCGGCTGGCGCCACTCGGGAAATACCAGCACCAGTTCGCCGCGCTCCAGCCAGGGCTGGACCTGGTGGCGGAAGTTCTGGGCGATGCCCAGCCCCGCCACCAGCGCCGTCAGGTGCGCCGTGCTCTCGTTGACGGCCACGCCGCTCCTGGGCTGCACCACGACCGTCTCGCCGTCGCGCTCGAAGCGCAGGTCGATCGGCCGGCCCGTCAGCGACGAGTAGTAGCCGACGATGTGGTGGCGCCCGTCCTGCAGCTCGGCGGGATGCGCCGGCAGGCCGTGCCGCTCGACGTAGGAACGGTGCGCGCAGATCACGAATTCCAGGTCGCACAGCTTGCGCGCGATGAGCGAGCTCTCGGCCAGCACGCCGGCGCGGATCACGCAGTCGATGCCCTCGCCGACCATGTCGGCCGGGCGGTCGCTCACGCCCAGCTGCAGCTGGATGTCCGGGTACCTGGCCGTGAAGGCGGGCAGGCGCGGGATCAGCGTGAAGTTCGCCAGCGAGGAGCCGATGCCCACGCGCAGCCGTCCGCGCGGCTGGGCGCGCGTGCGCCGCGCCTCGGCGTCCATCTCCTCCAGCTCGGCCAGCAGGCGCAGCGCGCGTTCGTAGTAGGCCGCGCCCTCGGGCGTGACGGTGGCCTGGCGCGTGGTGCGCTGGACCAGGCGCGCGCCGAGCATCTGCTCGAGATCCTGGATCAGCTTGCTGGCGGTGGAACGCGGGATCTCCAGCTGGTCGGCGGCCTTGCCGAAGCTGCCGGATTCGGCGATGCGCACGAAGGTGCGGATGGCGAGCAGTTGGTCCATGGCGATCCCGGGGCGTGAAGCCTTCGATTGTACATCCCTGTGGACAATCACTCCAGTCCAGGGACATCCCGGCATGCGGGTGCAGAATCCGCCGGACGGGCATGTTGCCAGGCTCACAACTGCATGCTATCGTGCGCCGATACTTGTCCGGACTCAGTCCCCGCCCCATGTTGCATCCCCTGGCCAGCCTGTGGCGCCATCCGAAGCGCGTCTCGTTCTACGCGTCGCGCGCGCTGGCCGGCCAGGACATGTTCCAGGAAGGCGCGCCCGGACCGGCGCCGCTGGCGGTGCGGCGCCGCTTCGCGTCGGCCGGCGCCGCCGCCGACTACCTGCGCTACTGGCTGGGCGAACCGGCCGCGCGCGCCGAACTGCGGTCGCTCCTGTACCGCTGCGGCCCGTCGCTGGCGAGCGCGCAGGCGGACGCGGACGGCTGGCTACGCGCGCTGACGGCGCGCATGGCGGCCGGCACGGTCGTCGTGGTCGAGGAAGACCTGCGCGCGGCCCTGCCGGCGCGGCTGGTGGCGCCGACGCCCGCCGCCGCCGCCGCCGCCGCCGTCGAGGACCTGCCGCCGTTGAGCGCCGTGACGGCGAGCGCGGTGGAGACGCAGACGCAGACGCAGACGGAGACGCAGACCGAGACGGAGACGGAAGCGCAAGCGCAGACGCCCGCGCCGGCGCAGGAGGCCGCAGCCGCGCCCACGGAGGCGCTGGCGGCGACGCTCGCGCAAGAAGACGCGCAAGCGGCGGCAGCCGCCGCGGACCAGGTCGCGCAGGCGCAGGCGCTCGAGGAGGCCGCGCAGGACGGCACGCCGTTCTGCGAGATCTGCGAAGCGGCGCGCGCGGCGGCGGCCGCGCCGCAGGAACCGGAGCCGGCGCAGGCGCCGGAGCCGGAGCCGGATTATCCGGCCGAACAGGTCGCGCAGGCGCAGACGCTCGAACAGGCCGCCCGGGACGGCACGCCGTTCTGCGAGATCTGCGAGGCGGCGCGTGCCGCGGTCGCCGCGGCGCCGGACGCGGAGCCGGAACCGGAACCCGTGTCGGCATATCCGCCCGAGCAGGTCGCCCAGGCACGGACGCTCGAACAGGCGGCCCGCAACGGCAGGGCCTTCTGCGAAATCTGCGAGACGGCAGCGCAGGCAACCGGGCAAACTCCCCCAGGAAGCAAAACATGAACGACATGATCATGCAGTCCCTCGACGCCCTCCTCTGGCCCGGCAACGCCGGCCGGCACGTCCACTGGGTGATGGACGGCGCGCGCGATCCCGCGATCGCCGGCCTCGTACGCGCCAGCGGCCTGGAACACGCCTGCCTGTTTTCCGGTCCGCTGCACCCGCGCCTGGAAGCGGCCGCGCCCTATCTTGTGCGCCTGCCGCCGGATGCGCCCGCGACCGCGCAGCTGCTGCGCCGGGGCTGGGGGCAGTCCTGGGGCATCCTGGCCAGCGCCGGTGCCGGCGTCCCGTTCGACACACTGCGCCTGCACCTGAAGAAGTTTTTGCGCGTAAAGACCGAGGACGGCAGGACGCTGGCGTTCCGCTACTACGATCCGCGCGTCCTGAACGTGTTCCTGCCGACTTGTACCAGCGAGGAATTCCGCGACTTCCTCGGGCCGATGGCGGCGCTGCTCGCCGAAACCGACGGCGGCGCCGGCGTCCGGGCGTTCGACCTGGAGGACGATGCCATGCGCGTGAAGGACCATCCGCTGCAGCCGGAGGACGCCCCGTGCTGACGATCCGCGCCGAACAAATGCAGGCTTTCGACCGGGCCAGCCTGGACGGGTTCAAGCGGCGCTTGCGCGACAGCCTGGCCCCGCTGCTGCCGGAGACGGACCTGCACGTGCTGGTAGAACGCGGCGTGGCGGACGCGCCCGCGTTCGGCCTGGCGAGCGAGCGCGACATCGCCCGCTTCGTCGAGATCACGGGCACCGTCCTGGGCGCGTTCCCGGATGGGCGCCTGCCGGTGCCGGCGCTGGCCATCCTGATGTCGACGGGCCTGGCGCCGTCCGACAAGCTGGACCGTTATGAAGCGTGGGCGCGGTCGCAGGGCCGGCGCGCGGCAAGCGATGCCTGACCCGTTCGACGACCAGCCGGCCGGCACCTCCGTCCAGCCCTGTCCGTACGCACGGCAGCCGGCGGCGCCATCGCAGTGGCTGGAAATCGAACTGGTCGGCGAGGACGGCGGCGCCGTCCCGTGGGAAGAATACGCTGTCTTCCTGCCGGACGGCACGCAGGCATCCGGCTTCCTGGATGGCGACGGCTTCGCGCGCCTCGCCGGCCTGGCCGATGGCGCCAGCTTCGGCATCGTCTTCCCGCAGCTCGACCGCGATGCGCTGGCATTCGTCGAAGCGCTGGGGCCACGCGCGCACCCGGGACCGGCGACCGGCGCCGCCGAACCGCACGCGCTGCTGCCGGCCGGCGCCTGGCATACCGTGGCGCAGGGCGAGAACATCGAGAGCATCGCCTACGCCTGCGGCCACTTTTCCCCGACCGTCTGGGAGCATCCCGCCAACGCGGCGCTGAAGGCGCGGCGCGGCGACGCCAACGTGCTGCAGCCCGGCGACAAGGTCTTCGTCCCGCCGCTACGCACGCCGGCCCATGATGCGGCAGGCGGTCGCCGTCATCGCTTCCGCCGCCGCGGCGTGCCGTCGATCTTCCGCTTCCGGGCCCTGGTGGCCGGCCACCCGCTCGCCGGCCAGCCCTATGTCGTCGAGGTCGACGGCGAGCCGGCAGGCCAGGAGCGGCGCGGCAGTACCGACGCCGACGGCATGCTCGCGTGCTTCGTGCGCCCCGACGCGCCGCGGGCGCGGGTCGCGATCGGCAGCGCGCCGCTGCTGTGGACCTTCGAGGTGAGCCTGCGCACGGTCGATCCGATCACGCAGGCCTCGGGCATCCAGGCCAGGCTGGCGAACCTCGGCTACGCGGTGCCGGCGATCGACGGCACGCTCGACGACGCCACGCACCAGGCGCTGCTGGCATTCCAGGCCCACGAAGGCCTGGAGCAGACCGGCGAACCCGACCAACCCACGCGCACGCGCCTGCAGGCCGTGCACGGCAGCTAGCGACAGGAGCACGGCATCATGATCAGGATCGAAAAAGGCCCGGCGCCGGAAGAGCTGGACGAGGTGAACGCCGAGCTGACGAAGGCGAACCTGAAGATCCACAAGAAGCACGGCGCCAAGACCAAGGTGTCCTCGACCAAGAAAAAAGGCGGCACGGCGGCCGACACGGTCTACATCACGGCCGCCTACCGCTCCGCCGAAGTCAAGAACCGGCTGGTGCAGACGCACTTCGGCAAATGCGCCTATTGCGAGACCCGCATCCTGAGCGTCAGCCACGGCGACGTCGAACACTTCCGTCCCAAGGCCAAGTACACGGGCGAGTCGCAGACCGGCACCGGCTACTTCTGGCTGGCCTACGACTGGCGCAACCTGTTCCTGGCCTGCGACATGTGCAACGAGACCTACAAGGGCACTTATTTCGCGCTGATGCCGGCGGTGGAGGGGCTGATCGCGTCGTCCCGGCGCCTGGACGCCGGCGAGGACGTGGAAACGGATCTGGAAGAAGATGCCGTCCTCATCGATCCCGCCATCGAGAACCCCCGCGCCTGGCTCTCGTTCGACGTGGTGCGCGGCACGGCAGAGGTCAACGAGGACGTGCCGGAATTCGCCGTGGCAGCGGCGCGCGTCGGCAAGATGGTACGCGAGCTGGGGCTGAACCGGATCGACCTGGTGACCGCGCGCCACCGACATATCGCATTCCTGCGCTCCATGTTCATCATGGCCTGCCAGGACATGATGGGCAGCGCGGACGTGCGCAACGCGCTCTTCGGGGTCGCCGGCAAGATCGGCACCTTGAAGGCGGATGCCGGAAGCGGCGAGCAGTCGCAGAAGGACCTGGCGAGCTACTGCGAAAGCATCTACGGCAACAGTCCGACGACCAACCTGTGGCAGCCTCCTTCCCGCTTCGGCAACGCGCTGGAAGCGATGCGCTGGCTGGCCTTCAGCGTGTCGCCGATGGCGGAATTCTCGGCCTTGTCGCAGGACTGCATCCTCGCATGGATGAAGGAACTCAACGGCACCTCGCTGCAGGCAAGAGGAACTACCATGGGAACACCGTCCAGCGTCGACTATACCTCGTCGGTCAACGACCGTTCCTGGCCCCCACTCTCGATCGCCCCCGTCGGTGCCCACCGCGCCGCCTTGCAACAATCGCTGCAAGCATATATGGATGGCAAGCTCAAGATGAGCAACGACATGCGCGAGGCGGCGCGGCAGATGTACTACAACGAATTGAACGACTTGCTCAAGGAAATCAACACGTTTCACGACCAAAAGAATTTCGCGCCCGGCGCGGCGGCGGACCGCTACATGGGCTGGTATGTCGATCTCGAAGTGATCAACGAGCAACTGGAAGCCCTGGGGAGCAGCACGTGCCGCGGCCAACGAACGGCCTTGCTGGCTGTTCTCGATGAAAAGATAATCGCCGCAGGCAAGGCCGGACTACCCGATAGCGACAACAAGCTGCAAGAGCTCTATAAGCGCTTCGGGCAATGGTACGGTGATGCGGGCCTCCTGGAACAGTGCTGGCAGGCCGCGCTACGGATCGTGACGCTGGGCCGGGAGCTGGCCGACAGGCTGGAACAAGTGACCGTCCCGCCGCAACAGGCCGATGATGTGTCGATGATGTCGGATGCCCCCACGATCGACGTCTTCGACACGCTTCGCGGCGTAGCCGACGACTTGACGGCGCTCTCGCCCGCGTTCGAGGACGACATTGCCGTCATCCAGGCACGTTACGGGGAATGGCTGGCGCGAACGCTCACGCCGCAGCAGGCAAACCATGCCCTCGTCACCTTCCTGAATCCCAATGCAAAGCGCGGCCAGGAACTCTTCTCCCTGCTCCAGCACTACCAGCCGTACGTACCGCAGCTCCTGTCGGCATTCCGGCAGACCGGCGCCCTGCGCGACGACATCGACGACCTGATCGGACGCTACAACGATGCCGGCATTCAGCCCGGCTCCTGGCGCATGGAGACGCTCCATTCCATCTCCAATATCCTCCATCGGGCGGTCGACGCGCGGAACGACGGCAAGCCGGCGCTCGTCGACAGGAGCGATGCCATCAAGGCGCCGATGCCGACGAGGGACGATCCATCCCTCCACAACGAGGCTTCCACCAACCATGTCTACAAGCCCGAGCCCGCCATCGACTGGTACGTCGACACCGCAAAGACGAGGAAGGAGACGATGCTGGCAAACAGAAAAGGGGGTAATCGCAAGCTGGGACGCAGGCAGCAAGCGCTCGTGGACGAAGACACGCGCGTCGATGCCCTGATCGCCAGCCTGCAGGCGCAAGCAAAAGCCCAGCGCGCCGTGGCGGCCTCGTTCGACGACGACGGCGAGATCGAGCACTTCGCGTCGGATTGACCGGCGTGCCCGCGCCGCCTGCCGCCGGCAGGATCCATGGCGCACCGCAGGCGGTCCGGACAGGATCTGGCCGTCGTCCAGGCGCGGGCCGGCGCGACGGTCTTGCTGCGAACGATCCTGTTTCAGTCGGCTAGAACCCTAGAACACCACGTCCAGCTTCACCGCGATGTTGCGGAACGCATTGCGCTGCGGCGTCCAGGTCGTCGTATTGACGGTGGCGACCGGGTTCGGCGCGCTCGCATTGAAGTTCGCCAGCTGCACGGTGCGGTTGCTCATGTAGCGCTTGTCCATCAGGTTGTTCACGCGCACGCTGAACGTGTACTTGCCGGCGTGGTCGCGCAGGCCGAAGCCGGCGTGGAAATAGGTCGTGGGCTGGACGTGGTTGATCGGGTTCTGGTCCAGGTTGGTGACCATGTCGCTGGCGTAGTTGACGCTGCCGGTGACGAAGCCGTCGAAGCTGCGCCGCGGCATGCGCACGTCGTAGCGGAAGTTGACCGTGGCCTTGCGGCGCGGCGCGAACGGCATGCGGCCGCCGCTGACGTCCTGCGTGTTCTGGTTGCCGAATTCCGGATTGCGCAGGATGCAGCCGGCGTTGAAGCCGCCGTTGGGGCTGCCCGGCACCTGGTAGCACTGGGCGTTGCGGAATTCGGTGATCGTGGCGTCGGTGTAGGCCCAGGCGGCGTTGACCAGCAGGTTGGTCGTCACCAGCGCGTTCACGTCCAGTTCGACGCCCTTGGTCTCGACGCCCGGCAGGCTGTTCAGGCGGGTCTGGTAGATCAGCGTGTCCGGGATGTAGCTGCCGGAGTTCTGCTGGTAGTCCTTGAACTTCGAGCTGAACGCCGTCGCCGCCACCGTCACGCGGTTGGCCAGGAAGCCGCCCTTGATGCCCACCTCGTAGCTCGTCGCCGTCTCCGGCTTGACCGGCTGCTGCGCGGCCGTCAGCGCGTTGAGCGAGCTGGTGATGTCGTAGGCGTGCCCCTTGTAGCCGGTGGACACCGACACGTAGCCCATCAGGTTCGGCAGGAACTGGCGCTGCAGGCTCAGCTTGCCGGTCACGTGCTCGTCCTTGTTGCCCAGGCTGGAGAAGTTGTTCACCGCGACGAACGGGCTGCCGAACGGCAGCGCCGCCGGGTTGCCCGAACCGCGGAAGCGGTAGCCGGATTCCTGCTGGTTGTAGCGCGCGCCGGCCGTCAGCGTCGTGCGCGGCATGAATTCCCAGCTGCCCTGGCCGTAGACGGCCTTGTTGATGTTGTAGGTGTCGCCGTAGAACTCGGTGGGGCTGGTCGCGGACAAGCCGTACTCGCCGCGCTTGAAGTAGCGCGACAGCTCGTTCTTGCCGTACCACAGGCCGGCGACGTAGCGCAGCGGTCCCTGGTCGCTGGACGTGTAGCGCAGTTCCTGGGTGCGCGAGACGACGTCGAAGCGGCCGTGCTGCTCCGACCCGGCATTGATCCCGGCCGGCAGGTTGCTGCCGGTGATCCGGTAGTACAGCATCACCGGCATGTCGGTGAAGTCCTGGTCGCGCGAATCGTTGGCGTGGTAGCGGTCGGTCGAGGTGATCGAGGTCAGGGTGCCGCCGTTGGGCAGTTCCCAGTTCACGCGCAGGCCCGCGCCGCGCGTGGTCGAGTCCTGGCCCGTGAAGGTGTCGTTGCGGATGTTGATGTTGTCGCGGTCGGCCGAGATCCCGTCCAGCACCGTCGCGATCGGGAATGCCGGGACGTTGTTCAGCAAGCCGTTCTGCACATTGGTCCCGGTGATGCCGCGCAGGACCACGACGCAGCAATCGGTCAGCGTGTGGTTGTAGCGCGGCGAGAAGTCGACGCTGAGCGTGTCGAACGGACGCCAGGTCAGCTTGGCCAGGAAGGTCTTGCCCTTGGCGCCGTTGGTCATCTTGTCGGTCGTCAGGTTGTGGACGTTGCCCGGGAAGTCGTTCTGGCTGGCGGCGATGCGAAAGCCGAATTTTTCCGAGACGTCGCCGCCGATCGAGGCGCCCAGGCGCCACTCGCGGTCGTCCGACAGCAGGATGCTGGCGCGCGACTTGATCGGTCCCGAGATCGGCTTGGTGACGATGTTGATCGCGCCGGCGATGGCCGACTTGCCGAACAGGGTGCTCTGCGGCCCCTTGAGGATTTCCACGCGCGACACGTCGGTTAGGTCGCGGAAGGCCTGCACCTGCATGCCGATCGGGATGTCGTCGACGATCACGGCCACGTCGGACTCGACGCCGATGCCGATCGACTGGGTGCCGATGCCGCGCATGTTCAGGCCCGTGTTGGCGGGGTTGTCGGACTGGGTCTTGGTCAGCGCCGGCGACAGCTCGATGATGTCGTCCAGGTCGCGCACGTTATTGCGCTGCAGGAGTTCCTCGCCGATCACCGAGATCGACTGCGGCACGTTCTCCAGCTTCTCGACGCGCTTGTTGGCGGTCACCACCACCTGTTCCAGGCCCGGCGTTCCTGCCTGTCCCGGTCCCTGCGCGGCTTCCTGCGCAACGGCCGGCCGGGCCAGCCCCGCCACGGCCAGCGCCACGGCGAGGGCCATCGGACACATCGTCAATTTTTCGTTTCGCGGCATGTTCGTCTCCTGCTTTTTTATGGGTTATGTGTGTAATCGATGCAGCGCCGGGGCAAGGGTCTATCTGGCTGAATACGCTGGAACAACATGCTATTGTTCCTGACTGCACGTCGCCCCGGCGAAGGCCGGGGTCCGATTTGCAAGCATCGCGGCAGCGCTCGAATATTGGGTCCCGGCCTGCGCCGGGACGACGGTCTCGCTGCCAACGACGCTGTTTCAGCCAGGCAGGCCCTAACGCACCATGCACGGCCTCTTGCTGTCGAACTTCCAGTCGTGGATCAGGTACTGCATGCCGACGGCATCGTCGCGCCCGCCCAGTCCCATCGACAGGTACAGGCGATGGGCGGCTTCCACTGCCGCCATGTCCAGTTCCACGCCGAGGCCGGGCGCGGTCGGCACGCGCACCATGCCCTCCTCGATGCGTAGCGGGGCGCGCGTCAGTTGCTGGCCGTCCTGCCAGATCCAGTGGGTGTCGACGGCGGCGATCGGGCCCGGCGCGGCGGCGGCGGCGTGGGTGAACATCGCCAGCGACACGTCGAAGTGGTTGTTCGAATGCGAGCCCCAGGTCAGCCCCCAGGCCTGGCACATCTGCGCCACGCGCACCGTGCCCTGCATGGTCCAGAAGTGCGGATCGGCCAGCGGGATGTCGAGCGCGCCCAGCTGGACCGCGTGCACCAGCTCGCGCCAGTCGGTCGCGATCATGTTGGTGGCGGTGCGCAGGCCGGTGGCGCGGCGGAACTCGGCCATGATCTCGCGCCCCGAATACTCGCCTTGCGGGCCGCACGGGTCCTCGGCGTAGGCCAGCACGCCGCCCATGTCGCGGCACAGGCGGACGGCATCGTCCAGCAGCCAGCAGCCGTTCGGGTCGAGCGTGACGCTGGCCTGCGGAAACGCGTCCTTGAGCGCGCGCGCCGCCTCGATCTCCTGCTCGCCGCGCAGCACGCCGCCCTTGAGCTTGAAGGTGCGAAAGCCATAGCGCGCCTGCGCGGCGCGCGCCAGGGCGACGATGGCGTCGGTGTCCAGCGCGCGCTCGTGGCGCAGGCGCAGCCAGTCGTCGTCCGCGTCCGGCGCGGCGGCGTACGGCAGGTCGGTGGCCTGGCGGTCGCCGATGTAGAACAGGTAGCCCAGCATCTCGACGCGGTCGCGCTGGCGCCCTTCGCCGAGCAGGTCGGACAGCGGCACGTCCATGAACTTGCCGAGCAGGTCGAGCAAGGCGCATTCGACCGCGGTGACGCTGTGGATCATCACGCGCTGGTCGAAGGTCTGGCGCCCGCGCCCGCCGGCGTCGCGCCCCGCGAACGCGTCGCGCATGCTGCGCAGGACGGCGTTCCAGGCGCCGATCGGCCGGCCGACCACCAGGGCGCGCGCGTCCTCCAGCGTGCGGCGGATCGCTTCGCCGCCGGGCACCTCGCCGACGCCTTCGTTGCCGCTGCTGTCGCGCAGGATCACGAGGTTGCGCGTGAAGTACGGCGCGTGCGCGCCGCTCAGGTTGAGCAGCATGCTGTCGCGCCCCGCGACCGGCACGACGGTCATGGAAGTCACGCTGGGCGTGCCGTGGGTAGCTGGCGCTGGCGGAGTCGAAATGGGGGTCATGGATGCCTGCAAATGGATGGTACCGGTATCAAGGAGGATTCATGATACCGGTATCTCAAAATGCGTGTCAACGCATCGATGAAGATTTTTTTGGCGCTGTTCGCGTTAATTGTGCGAACCATCCGCTGCGCTGGCAGTCTCACCCATTGTCGAGGTAACTCATGGGGAGGCAGCAATGCAGGCTCTGGCGTTCGACGACGTGATTGCCGTACTCGAAGCGTTACCGCTGTGCACGCAGGATCTCGTGCGCCTGCGC
>NZ_CAJYEB010000024.1 GCF_913773735.1 uncultured Massilia sp. | reverse complement strand
CCCGGCGCAGGCCGGGGTCCAGGTTTGCGCGCAGGTCCGAAAAATTGGACCCCGGCCTGCGCCGGGGCGACGGGAGAGGCCTGCGCCGGGGCGACGGGAGAGGCCTGCGCCGGGGCGACGGAGAAGTGCATCAAGTCACCACGCTCGGCTCGCGGCGCCCGGTGCGCTGCTTCAGTTGCGACACCTGCTCGGCGATCTCGATCAGCGGCGCCAGCGCCTCCTGCGTGTCGATGCCGTGGCGCGCGGGGTCGGCCTCGTAGCGCTCCAGGTACAGGCGCACGGTGGCGCCTTCGGTGCCGGTGCCGGACAGGCGCAGCACGATGCGCGAACCGTCGTCCATCACGATGCGGATGCCCTGGCGCTGCGCGAGCGAGCCGTCGACCGGGTCGGTGTAGGCGAAATCGTCGGCATGGCGCACGCGGAAGTCGCCGAACTGCCGGCCGGCCAGGGCCGGCAGCTGCGCGCGCAGCGCGGCCATCATCTGCTCGGCGGCCGCGGCGTCCACGGCTTCGTAGTCGTGGCGCGAATAGTAGTTGCGGCCGAAGCGGGTCCAGTGTTCCTGCACCAGCTGGTTGACGGTCTTGCCGCTGGCGGCCTGCAGGTTCAGCCAGAACAGCACGGCCCACAGGCCGTCCTTCTCGCGGATGTGGTCGGAGCCGGTGCCGTAGCTCTCCTCGCCGCACAGCGTGGCCATGCCGGCGTCGAGCAGGTTGCCGAAATACTTCCAGCCGGTCGGGGTCTCGAAGCACGGCACGCCCAGCGCCGCGGCCACGCGGTCGGCCGCCGTCGACGTCGGCATCGAGCGCGCGATGCCCTTCAGGCCGGCGCGGTAGCCCGGCGCCAGCGTGGCGTTGGCGGCGAGGATCGCCAGGCTGTCCGACGGGGACACCGCCAGCTTGCGGCCGACGATCATGTTGCGGTCGCCGTCGCCGTCGGAGGCGGCGCCGAAGTCGGGCGCATCCGGGCCGTCCATCAGCGCGACGAGTTCCGCCGCGTTGACCGGGTTCGGGTCCGGGTGGTGGCCGCCGAAGTCTTCCTCCGGCGTGAAGTTGACCACGGTGCCGGCGGGCGCGCCCAGCATGCCTTCGATGATGGCCTTCGCATACGGCCCGGAGACGGCGCTCATGCCGTCGAAGCGCATCGCGAAGCCGCCGGCGAACAGGGTGCGGATGGCGTCGAAGTCGAACAGCTGCTGCATCAGGTCGGCGTAGTCGGCCACCGGGTCGATCACCTCGACGACCATCTCCTCGATGCGCATCGTGCCGATGGCGTCGAGATCGACCGGACCGGCATCGCTGATGCGGTAGGACGCCAGGGTCCCGGTGTGGGCGAAGATGGCGTCGGTGATCTTTTCCGGCGCGGGGCCGCCGTTGCCGATGTTGTACTTGATGCCGAAGTCGCCGTCCGGACCGCCCGGGTTGTGGCTGGCCGACAGCACGATGCCGCCGTGGGCGCCGTGCTTGCGGATCACGCAGCTCACGGCCGGCGTGGACAGGATGCCGCCGCGGCCGACCAGCACCTTGCCGACGCCGTGGGCGGCGGCCATGCGCAGGATGGTCTGGATCGCCTGGCGGTTGAAGTAGCGGCCGTCGCCGCCGAGCACCAGCGTCCTGCCGGCCAGCCCGTCCGGTCCGCCGACCGTCAGGAAGATCGCCTCGACAAAGTTCTCGAGGTAGCCGGGCTGCTGGAACTCGGTGACCTTCTTGCGCAGCCCGGAGGTGCCGGGCTTCTGGCCGGCGAAGGGCGTGGTCGCGATCGTCTGTATCGTCATTGTCGTACTCCTGTCGTGAATCGTGCTGCTTGGGTTTGTTGTCAAACCATTACGATACGACAGGCGTCGAAATGATGTCGCCGATTAGGCTTTCACCAGCGCCGCCTTGTCGGTCACGAACAGCGTCAATACGGCGGCCAGCAGCATGCAGGCGCCGCCCAGCACCAGGGTCTGGACCGCGTGGCCGCCGAACAGATGCTTGGTGAAGAAGCCGAGCAGCAGGCCACTGACGATCTGCGGGATCACGACGAAGAAGTTGAACAGGCCCATGTAGTAGCCCATGCGGTTGGCGGGCAGCGCGCCGGCCAGGATCGCGTACGGCATGGTGAGGATGCTGGCCCAGGCGATGCCCACGCCGATCATCGGCAGCATCAGCTGGCCCTTGTCGGTGATGAAGAACAGGCTGGCCAGCGACAGGCCGCCGATGACCAGGCACACGGCGTGGCAGGCCTTGCGGCTGGTGGCGCGCGCCAGGACCGGCAGGATGAAGGCGGCCAGCGCCGACACGCCGTTGTACACGGCGAACATGATGCCGACCATGTTGCCGGCTTCCTGGTAGGCGGCCGATTGCGCATCCTGGGTGCCGTAGACGTTGTCGGCAATCGCCGTGCCGGTGTAGATCCACAGCGCGAACAGCGCGATCCAGGTGAAGAACTGGACGAAGGCCAGCTGCGCCATCGTCTTCGGCATCCGGGCGAAGCCGCCGACGATCTCGCGCAGCGCGACGCCGAAGTGGCGCGCCTCTTTCTTTTGCGCGCGGAAGCGTTCCATATCCGGCGGCGGCGTCTCGTCGGCGGTGAACACGGTCCAGCTCACGGCCGCCAGGAACACCAGGCCGCCGATGTAGAACGAGTAGCGCACGGTATCGGGAATCGCGCCGTTGACCGGCACGTTCGACACGCCCAGCCAGTCCGAGAAGATGGTCGGCAGCAGCGAGGCGATGACGGCGCCGCAACCGATGAAGAAGGTCTGCATCGCATAGCCGGCGGTCTGCTGCGACGGGTCGAGCTTGTCGCCGACGAAGGCGCGGAACGGCTCCATCGACACGTTGATCGCGGCGTCCATCATCCACAGCACGGCCACGGCCATCCAGACGGCGGCGGAATTGGGCATCAGGAACAGGGCGATGGCGGCGAAGATCGCGCCGAGGAAGAAGAAGGGACGGCGGCGGCCCCAGGTCGGGTGCCAGGTGTTGTCGCTCAGGTAGCCGATCACCGGCTGCACCAGCAGGCCCGTGACGGGGGCGGCGAGCCAGAACCACGGCAGGTCTTCGGGAGAGGCGCCGAGGGTGGCGAAGATCCGGCTGGTATTGGCGTTCTGCAGCGCGAAGCCGAACTGGATGCCGAAGAAACCGAAGCTCATGTTCCACAGCTGCCAGAACGACAGGCGCGGCTTGAGCGATTGAGTATGCATGTCCATCTGTGTCCCCTTGAGAACCTATCCCGGCAGGCAGGAGTCGCTCCTGGCGCGCCTGGATAGGTTCTAACGCGCCCGGACTGGTGCCAGGCTAACCATGTAGCAAAGTAACATGGGCAATGTCGAGTGTCAATTCGGCATTGCCCATATGTGCAAGGGGAGGACGATCCATTATGTAGTTAAACAACATCCACAACAACCGTAGGGTGCGCACCCCGTGCGCACCGGATGCATGCGGTTCGACGGCACAATGGTGGGCACGGGGTGCCCACCCTACGCGTGTTCGAACGCGACGGATCAATCAACCCTTCTTGTAGGGCTTCTTGTCGCCGAATCGCTTTTTCGGCGCCGCCTTCTTCTCGGGCACCGGCTCGCCGTCGCGCGTGATCTGGATCTGCTGGCCCGCCACCCACACCTTTTTCAGGTGCTCGAGCAGGTCCTGCGACAGGTCGGCCGGCATGTCCAGCGTGCTGAAGTCGTCGTAGATCTCGATGCGGCCGATCGACTTCGAGGCGATGCCGCCCTCGTTGGCGATGGCGCCGACGATGTTGCCCGGCTTGACGCCGTGGTAGTGGCCCACCTCGATGCGGTAGGTCGCCATGCCCGGTTCCGGATCGCGCTGCACGCGTTCCTTCTTGAAGCCGGGTTCGCGCGGCGCGCGCGCCGGGCGCTCGTCGCCGAACGATTCGCGGCCGGCGCGGGCCGGACGCGCATCGCGCTCCCCGTCACGTTCCTTCCACTCCGCCACCTTCGGCTCGCGGTCCGGCTTTTCCAGCAGCAGCGGCTCGTCGCCGCGGAACAGCTTGGCCAGGGCGGCGGCGATGTCGATCGCCGGCACGTCCTGTTCGCGCTCGTAGTCCTCGACCAGCGCGCGGAACACCTCCAGGCCGCCGGCCGCCAGCGTCTGGCCGATCTGCTCCTTGAAGCGGGTGATGCGCACTTCGTTGACGGCCTTGATGGTCGGCAGCGTGAGCTGGGCCACCGGCTGGCGCGTGGCGCGCTCGATGGCCTTGAGCATGCCGCGCTCGCGCGGGGTGACGAACAGGATCGCGTCGCCGCTGCGCCCCGCCCGGCCGGTGCGGCCGATGCGGTGGGTGTAGCTTTCCGGGTCCGACGGCACGTCGTAGTTGATCACGTGGCTGATGCGCTCGACGTCCAGGCCGCGCGCGGCGACGTCGGTGGCGACCAAGATGTCGATCTTGCCGGTCTTGAGCTGGTCGATGGTGCGCTCGCGCTGCTGCTGGGCCAGGTCGCCGTTGATGGCGGCGGCCGCGAAGCCGCGCGCCTGCAGCTTGCTCGCCAGTTCCTCGGTGCCCAGCTTGGTGCGGGCGAAGATGATCATGCCGTCGAACGGCTCGGCTTCCAGGATGCGAGTCAGCGCGTCGAGCTTCTGCATGCCGGCCACCAGCCAGTAGCGCTGGGTGATGTTGGTCGCGGTGGTGGTCTTGGCGGCCACCGTGACTTCGCTCGGCTCCTTCAGGTAGGTCTTGGCGATGCGCTTGACCGGCGCCGGCATCGTGGCCGAGAACAGCGCGGTCTGGCGGCCTTCCGGGGTCTGTTGCAGGATGTGCTCGACGTCGTCGATGAAGCCCATGCGCAGCATCTCGTCGGCCTCATCCAGCACCAGCGTCTTCAGCTGCGACAGGTCGAGCGAACCCTTCTCGATGTGGTCGATCACGCGGCCCGGCGTGCCGACGACGACCTGCACGCCGCGGCGCAGCGCCGACAGCTGCGGGCCGTAGCTCTGGCCGCCGTAGATCGGCAGCACGTGGAAGTTCTTCATGTGCGCGGCGTAGCTCTGGAAGGCTTCGGCGACCTGGATCGCCAGCTCGCGCGTGGGCGCCAGCACCAGCACCTGCACGGCCGGGTTCTTGACGTCGACGTTGGCCAGCGCCGGCAGGGCAAAGGCGGCCGTCTTGCCGGTACCGGTCTGCGCCTGCCCCAGCACGTCGCGTCCCTCCATCAGCAGCGGAATGGTGGCCGCCTGGATCGGCGACGGGGTTTCGTAGCCGACGTCCTTGAGCGCCTTGAGGATGGGCGCGGGAATGTTCAGGTCGGCAAACGTCTGGAGCGGGGTGTCAAGCATGGAAGACAATCTCTTAGAAAATCGAAAGCAAACGCGTAGTTTACTCTGTCGCGCGCCGGATGCCCGGATTATTTGCTCGAAGCGCGAGGAAGATGAAGGAGAGATAACGTAAAACCGTCGCCCCGGCGCAGGCCGGGGCCCAGTTTCGTCGCTCGGCCATGCACGCAACATTGCCCCCCGGCCTGCGCCGGGGCGACGGCAATGGCCGCGGATTACCGGCCGGCTTTCGCCACCGCCGCCACGAACTCCTTGTGCGACGGCATCACCTCCACGCACTTGCCCACCACCCGCTCGGTCGTGCCGAGGAAATCGGCCAGTTGCGCATCGTCGAGCAGCCCGGCCAGCGGGTGCGCCGCGCGCGGGCGCACGCCCTGGCCGTGCAGCACCTGCTGCCAGCCGATTTCGGTAAACAATTCGTTGTTTTCCCGCACAACCCGGCCGTGCGACCGGAACATGTCGATCTTGCGGCGCAGCGTTTCCGGGATCTCCATCGTGCGCACGTGGTTCCAGAACGGCGTGTCGGCGCGCTCGGTCGCGTGGTAGTGCAGGATGATGAAGTCGCGGATGCGCTCGATCTCGAAGTCGCCCTGGCGGTTGTATTCGTCGATGTCGGCCGCGTCGAAGCCGGCGTCCGGGAACAGGCTGATCAGGCGCTGGATGCCCGACTGGATCAGGTAGATCGACGTCGATTCCAGCGGCTCCAGGAAGCCCGAGGACAGGCCGATCGCCACCACGTTCTTGTTCCACGCCTTGTTGCGGCGCCCGGCCGTGAAGCGCAGCAGCCTCGGCTCGGCCAGCGGCTTGCCGTCCAGGCTCCGCATCAGGATGGCCGCGGCCTCGTCGTCGCTCATGTGGCGGCTGGAATACACGTGGCCGTTGCCGGTGCGGTGCTGCAGGCCGATGCGCCACTGCCAGCCGGCCGGACGCGCCGTGGCGCGGGTATAGGGCAGCAAATCGGACGCCAGTTCGCACGGCACCGCCCAGGCGCGGTCGCACGGCAGCCAGTGGCTCCAGTCCTCGAAGCCGGTCTGCAGCGTCTGCTCGATCAGCAGGCCGCGGAAGCCCGAGCAGTCGATGAACAGGTCGCCCGCGATGGCGTCGCCGTTTTCCAGCACCACCGATGCGACGTGGCCGTCGCCCGCGCGCTGGCGCACGTCGACGATCTTGCCCTCGGTGCGCACCACGCCGTGCGCCTCGGCGTACTTGCGCAGGTAGCGCGCATACAGGCCGGCGTCGAGGTGGAAGGCGTAGACGATGTCGGACAGCGGCGAATCCTTGACCTCGTCGGTCGGGCGCATGAACTTCGAGGCCCTGGCCGCCAGCCGGTTGATCGAATAGCGCTCCAGGTCCGGCGCCCTGCCCGCCAGGTGCGCGCGCAGCCAGTAGTGGAAGAACTCGACGGTGCCGAGGTCGCGCCCGAACTTGCCGAAGCCGTGCATGTAGCGCTCGCCCACGCGGTTCCAGTCCTCGAACTCGATGCCGAGCTTGAACGTGGCCTTCGTTTCGCGCACGAATTCGTCCTCGTTGATGCCGAGGACGTGGTTGAACAGGCGGATCATCGGGATCGTCGATTCGCCCACGCCGATGGTGGAGATCTCGTCCGACTCGACGAGGCGGATGCGGTACTTGTTCTGCAGCAGGCGCGACAGCGCGGCCGCGGTCATCCAGCCGGCGGTACCGCCGCCGACGATGACGATGTCCTGGAGGGTTGTCTGGGTCATGGTGTGGAGATGATAGTGCAATACGAAAAAAACCCCTCGACCGGGAACCGGTGGAGGGGCTTGGCTCGTCGGCTCACGCCAACATGCGGATTACAGCTTGTAGTTCAGGCCGATCATGACGGTGCGGCCGAAGCGCTTGTCTTCGATCACGTTGTCCTTGGTCTTGCGATAGCGCATGTACGGCGCGTCGTTGACGTTGTTCATCTCGACCAGCAGCGACAGGCCCTTCATGGCGCCGGTCTGGAACTCGTAGCCGAACTGCAGGTCGACGACCTTGTCGCCCTGGAAGTAGGTCAGCTCGCGGTCGCCGGTGTTGGTCGACACTTCGCCGATGAAGTCCGAGCGATAGCGTTCCGCCACGCGCGCCGAGAAGCCGTTCTTCTCGTAGTACACGGTCAGGCTGGCCGCGCGCTTCGACAGGCCCGGCAGCATCATCGAGCCCGAACCGCCGTTGGTGGTATCCGGCAGCGACACCTTGCTGCTGTTCTGGGCGACGTTGGCCACGACGCCGAAGCCGTCCAGGTAGCGGGTGACCAGGTTGAACGGCATCGAGGCGGACAGTTCCACGCCCTTGATGTTGCCGCCCGAGCCGTTCACCGGCGAGGTGTAGATACCGATGTTGCTCGGGGCCTGGTACGAGGTCGGCAGCAGCAGCGGCGTGAAGTCGAAGCTACGGCCGGCGTTCACGATGTACGTGTCGAGCTTCTTGTAGAACATCGCGGCGCTGACGTAGGCCTTGCTGTCCCAGTACTTCTCGTAGGCCAGGTCGATCGACTTGGCGCGGAACGGTTTCAGTTCCGGATTGCCGCCGTCGCCGGAGAACTGGCCGCGGGTCTGGTCGAAGCCGAAGCTGCTCGAGGCGCGCATGTCGTTCAGGTTCGGGCGGGCCATGATCTTGGCCAGCGAGAAGCGCAGCGACTGCTGGTTGCCGAGGTCGCCGATCAGGTTCAGGCTCGGCAGCACGTCGTTGTAGCTGGTGCCGTTCGTGTAGTTGCCGGTCGGGCGGGTGTTCTCGTTGGCGCCGCCGTTCTCGTCGACCGAGAAGGCCGTCGATTCCTGCTGCGTGTGGACCACTTGCAGGCCCAGCGCGCCGCGCACCGGGATGCCGGCCAGCTGGCTGTCGATGTTCAGCTTGGTGAAGGCGGTCGAGACCTTTTCCGAGACGATCCAGTCCTTGTTGTAGATGTCCGGGTGCAGCTTGGCCTTCAGGTCGTACACCGAGCTCAGGTTGGCGACCGGGTCGAACGTCATCATCGGGATGCCGCTGGCGCCGGCGACGGCGGCGACGGAACCGGCCGGGTAGGCCACCGATGCCAGGCGGTCGGTGGTGCCCTTGATCGACAGCAGGTTCTCGGTGTAGTCGCGGGTCTTCGAGCGGTTGGTGACGTTGGCGCCGAAGGTGACCTTGTTGAACCACTTGTTGTCGAGGTCGCGGGTCAGGTCGAAGCGCAACGCGCCCAGCTTGTCGTAGTTGTGCGGGAACTTGACGTAGCCGGCCTGGATGTCGGCGCCGCCCCAGCCCTGCGGGTCGGTCAGGCGCGCGGTGGCCGGATCGCCGTAGTTCAGCTTGGTGGTGAAGGCCTGGCTGCCGGCGGTGAAGCCGACGGTGTCGAAGCCGTTGCCGCTGCCGTAGGTCTCGACGTTGACGCCGTTGCGCTCGGCCGAGTTCCACGACAGGTCGAGGTTGGCGTTCCAGTCGTCGTTCAGTTTCAGCTTGTGGTTCCAGCCGATCGACTTCGAGGTGTCGCTGAAGCTGACGGCGTCGTTGCGCAGCACGGCGCGCACGTTCGTGAACTGGCCCGAGGTGACGGTATTGCCCGACAGCGTGGCGTTGATCAGCTGGCCCGGCTGGTCGTAGGCATTGTTGGTCGAGTCCGACAGCGGCATCTGGATGCCGTGGCTGCGCGTGGCGCGGTCGTACTTCGAATAGAACAGGTCCAGGGTGCTCGAGTAGTCGCGGTTCGGACGGAACTGCACGACGCCCATCAGGCCGTTGCGCGCCTGCGAGTAGGTCTCGCTGAACGACTCCATGCCGGTGTACGGGATGTTGACGGTCTGGCCGTTGTAGGTGGTGGTGCCGTTGCCCCACGAGCCGAAGCGGGTGGTCTCGCCGCTCACGCCCTGCAGGCGCGAGAAGCCGAAGGCGATACCGATGCGGCGGTCCGCGAACTGGTCGATGTAGGAGAAGGTGTAGCGGTTGCCGTGGCCCTTCGAATCCATGCCCAGGCCGCTCTTCTCGCGGCGGTAGTTGGCCGCCACGGTGCGGCCCTTGAAGTCCAGCGGGCGCACGGTCTGCATGTCGATGGTGCCCGACAGGCCCTGGCCGACCAGGCCGGCGTCCGGGGTCTTGTAGACCACCACGCCGGACAGCATCTCGCCCGGGTACTGGTCGAATTCGACGTTGCGGTTATCGCCCACCGACACCTGCTCGCGGCCGTTCAGCAGGCCGGTCGAGAAGGCCGGCGACATGCCGCGGATCGAGATGACCGAGGCGTTGCCGTGCTCGTCGCGCTGGGCGGTCAGGCCCGGCAGGCGCGAGATCGACTCGGCGATCGACTGGTCCGGCAGCTTGCCGATGTCTTCGGCCGAAATCGCTTCGACGATGGAATCGTTGTTCTTCTTGACCGAGATCGCGGCCTCGATGCCGCGGCGGATACCCGTCACGCGCACGGTCGAGACGCCCGAGTTGGTCGGGCCGGATGCGGCCGCCGCCTCGGTGTTGGCGTTGGTCGTGTTGGCCGGGGTAGTGGTGGTGGTTTCCTGCGCGTAGGCGGCGTGGGTTGCCAGTGCCATGAAGATGGCGCAACCGGCTGCGACCGGGTTCAGCGGGAATGCGGTGTTGCCCGGCACGGTGCGCGCCGAGCGCTTGCTTGCGAAAAGGTTCATGTGTCCCCTCAAATCGTACAGAACTATGTTTTTTGTCCCGAAACACCGGCCGGAAGCCAACTACCCGGGAACCCGAAGCAAACGTTCTTATTAGACGTTCTGTCAAGGATTCTGTATTAAAACTAGATGCACTGTCAATGTGAGTTCCTCTGGACTACTTGAATGTAGGGTTTTTACGCAAATCTCTCAATTTAGCCCGTGCAATCGTTGTATTTGGGCTACAAAGCGTGCATACAGACCCTGTAGTCGTACTACAAACCCCTTGCTAAGCACCAATTTTGTCTGTTTTTGCACACTTTTGGTGCGAAAACACGTAGTAGATTTACGCAACACGACCCCATTGATGTAGTGAGCTTGCTTTTTCCTCACGAAAATGCGTAGGAAAACTAGCAGACGCGCTTCGCTGGCGTTTGCTGACGCTCGTTCGCTGTAGTATTCTCGCCGCAACAATAGAAAACAGGCATGTTTTCATGTGAAATGGGGCGTACGCAAAAATGTAGTTACGCTACGTCCGCATGGAGACGGCCACCTTCCGGAGACGCGATCCCATGAAACAGACCCTTGCCAGCCTGCTGGTCGGCAGCGCCCTGCTCGCCCTCGGCGCCGCCCATGCCCAGGCGCCCGCGCAGTTGCCCGCGCCATCGTCCGCCCAGGCGGCCCAGGCCGTCGTCATCGACCACATGGAGCCGCCGTTCTGGTGGGCCGGCATGCGCGACAAGCGCCTGCAGCTGATGGTGCACGGCCGCGGCATCGCCGACCTGGAGCCGGCGCTGGACTACCCGGGCGTGCGCATCGCCGGCGTCACCCGCGTGGCCAACCGCAACTACCTGTTCATCGACCTGGAACTGGCCGCCGACGTCAAGCCGGGCAGCTTCGCCATCGACCTGCGCGGCAACGGCCGCAGCGCCAGCTATCCCTACCGCCTGCTCGCACGCGAGCCGGGATCGGCGGCGCGCCCCGGCTTCGACACCAAGGATGCGATCTACCAGCTGATGCCGGACCGCTTCGCCAACGGCGACCCGTCCAACGACAGCGTGGACGGCCTGCCGGACCGCCTCGACCGCAAGCTGGGCCACGGCCGCCACGGCGGCGACATCCAGGGCATGATCGACCACCTCGACTACATCGCCGGCCTGGGCTTCACCCAGCTGTGGCCGACGCCGCTGGTCGAGAACGACATGAAAGGCGCGTCCTACCACGGCTACGCCGCCACCGACCACTACAAGATCGATCCGCGCTACGGCAGCAACGAGGATTACCGGCGCCTGGCGCGCGAGGCGAAACGGCATGGCATCGGCCTGATCCAGGACGTGGTGCTGTCGCACATCGGCCTGAACCACTGGTGGATGAAGGACATGCCGACGCCGGACTGGATCAACCACGGCGGCAAGTTCGTGCCGACCATGCACCACCGCACCGCCGTGCAGGATCCGTACGCGTCGAAGGAGGACGCGGACAACTTCACCACCGGCTGGTTCTCGCCCGGCATGCCGGACATGAACCAGACCAATCCGCTGGTGGCCAACTACCTCATCCAGAACAATATCTGGTGGATCGAGTACGCCGGCCTGTCCGGCCTGCGCATCGACACCTTCGGCTACTCGGACGGCGCCTTCCTGACCGAGTACACGAAACGCCTGATGGCCGAGTACCCGCGCCTGAACATGGTGGGCGAGGAATGGAGCAAGCTGCCGCCCGTGGTCGCGCACTGGCAGCGCGGCAAGGCCAACCATGACGGCTACGTCAGCTCGATGCCCAGCCTGATGGACTTCCCGCTGACCGAGGCGATGCGCAACGCGCTGGCCGACCGCAAGGGCGAGAACATCTTCAACGACGTCTACGAGACGCTGTCGCTGGACTACCTGTATCCGGACCCGCAACGCCTGGTCCTGTTCGAAGGCAACCACGACATGGCGCGCATCTACAGCGTCGTGAACGAGGACCTGGCGCGCTGGAAGATGGACATCGCCTTCGTCATGACGATGCCGCGCATCCCGCACTTCTACGTGGGCGACGAGATCCTGATGACGAGCGAGACCAGGCGCCGCGACGACAGCAGCTACCGCCGCGACTTCCCCGGCGGCTGGGCCGGCGACAAGGTCAACGCCTTCACCGGCGCGGGCCTCACGGCGCGCCAGAAGGAAGCGCAGGACTTCGTGCGCAAACTGGTCAACTGGCGCAAGCGCTCGCCGGTCATCCACGACGGCAAGCTGATGCACTACGGACCGCAGGAAAACACCTATGTCTACTTCCGCTACGACGATGGCGACAAGAAGAAGGTCATGGTGGCGCTGAACGCCGGGGCGAAGGACGTGACGCTCAAGGCGGAGCGCTTCCGCGAGATGCTGGCCGGGGTGACGTCGGGCACCGACGTCATCACCGGCAAGACCTATTCCCTGGACGGCGAGATCAGGCTGCCGGCCAATGCCGTCCTGATCCTCGACATCTGACGCGACGGTGCGCACGGGGTGCGCACCATCGCGTCACCACACTGCATCCCCCACCCTACGCCCATGACATCTTCCATCATCGCGCTGTCCGCCGTCCTTCTCGCTCCTGCCATCGTGGCCGCCGCCGAAGCCCCGCCGCTGAACTACGACATCTTCGTGCGCGGCGCCTTCAACGGCTGGGGCACCGACAACAAGCTGGCCTACCAGGGCAAGGGCGTCTACGAGACCGACATCCTGGTCAGCCCCGGCAACCACGCCTTCAAGATCGGCAGCAAGGACTGGGCCGCCGAATGGGTCGCCAATCCGTCCGCCAGCGTGGCGGTGGCGCTCGACAAGGCGTATCCGCTGGCCGTCGAGGCCGGCCCCGAGGACTACCTGTTCACCCGCCAGACCGCCACCTTCCGCTTCCGCGTCGACGTGTCCGACCGCGCCAGGCCCGTGCTGAGCGTGGCGCGCGTCGAGACGGCGGCCGGGGGCCCCGCCATCGATCCGCACGCCGGTGCCGCCGTCGAGGAAACGCTGGTGTTCCCGACCTGGGACGGCAGGCGCGAGACGGCGCGCTTTTCCGTCAAGGACACGCAGGCGCCGCTGCGCACCTACGCGCACTCGACCACGATGCAGCTGCGCGATCCCGGTCCGCAGTACCAGGTCTACCAGGAAGAGGCGACGCTGCCGCGCGTGCGCAGCGGGAACCTGGCGTTCGACGCGCTGTTCGCGCTGGCCGGCCACGAGATGAAGCAGGATTCGGTCAGCGAGATCCGCGACGGCAACTACAACGGCAATGCCGCGATCCCCTGCGAATGCTTCGAGACCGGCGAGAAGTGGCACTACGTGTGGACGCGCGACCTGTCCTACGCCGTCGACCTGGGCCTGGGCATGCTCGATCCGCGCCGCGTGCGCAACTCGCTCGCGTTCAAGGTGTCCGGCTGGCGCGACGGCGTGCCGAAGGCGCCCCAGGTGGCCAGCGGCGGCGGCGGCCTGCAGATCGTGCAGGACACCGGCAGCGGCGGCAGCTGGCCGGTGAGCACCGACCGCATCACCTGGGCCTTCGCGGCCGAGGAAGTGCTCAAGAGCCTGGAGCCGGCCGAGCGCGCGCCGTTCGCCGCCATGGCGCTGGAGGCGCTCGCCAACACCATCGAGAACGACCGCCTCGCCGCCTTCGACGCGGCCGCCGGCCTGTACACCGGCGAGGAATCGTTCCTCGACTGGCGCGACCAGAGCTATGCGTCCTGGATCGTCGACGACCTGTCCTCGATGGCCAGCGCCAAGGCGCTGTCGACCAACGTCGGCCACTACCAGGCGCTCACGCTGGCCGCGACGCTGGCGCGCGAACAGGGCGGCAAGGACAACCTGGCGAAGGCGGCGCGCTACGCCGGCTGGGCGCGGGACCTCAAGCGCGCGATCAACGCGCGCCTGTGGCTGGACGACGCCGGCATGTACAGCAGCCTCACCGCCGCCCACTTCGACGGCGCCCCGATGCACAAGTTCGACTGGCTGGGCCAGTCGCTGGCGATCGTCACCGGCGTGGCCGACGCGGCGCAGACGCGGCGCATCCTGGCCAGCTATCCGCACGGGCCGATGGGCGCGCCGGTGATCTGGCCGCAGCAGCTGGGCATGCCGGTCTATCACAACCGCGCCATGTGGCCCTTCGTCACCGGCTACGGCCTGCGCGCCGCGATCCGGGGGCGCAACGTCGCCGTGGCCGATGCCGCCTACGACACGCTGATGCGCGGCGCCGCGCTGAACGTGTCGAACATGGAAAACCTCGAATGGCTGTCGGGCCAGCCGCTGCTGCTCGACGAGGCGCATCCGGAGCTGATCGGCCCCGTGATCAATTCGCGCCGCCAGCTGTGGTCCGTCGGCGCCTACCTCGGCATGGTGGTGCGCGACGTGTTCGGCGTCTCGACCACGGCCACCGGCATCACGGTCCAGCCGTTCGTCACCGCCAAGCTGCGCGCCGGCGTGTTCGGCGGCACCGACGTGGTCCAGCTGGCCAACCTGCGCCTGCGCGGCCGCGCCGTGGACGTCGCGCTGCGCCTGCCGCCGGCCGCCAGCGGCGCCAGCGGCTACTACCAGGTCGAGCGCATCCTGCTGGACGGCCGCCCGGCGCAGGCCGACATCGCCTGGGATGCGCTGCGCGACGGCAGCCGCATCGAGGTCGTGCTGGGCAAGCTGGCCGCCGGCGAGCAGGCGATCCACCGCGTGCAGGCCGATCCGTACCAGGAGACGCCGGCCACCTTCGGCCCGCGCGAGCCGCGCATCGCGGACCTGACGCGCCGCGGCGCCGACAATGCCGTGACGATCGCCGGAGCGGCGGGCGATGGCGCCGGCATCACCTACAACCTGTACCGCGACGGCAGGCTGGTGGCGGCGAAGCTGCCGGCCGGCGCCTGGACCGACCGCCGGGCCCCCGCCACGGCCTGCTATGCGGCCGAGGCGGTGTTCGCCGCGTCGGGCAACCGCAGCCACCACGGCCGTGCGCGCTGCGGCGGCGACGAGGTCGCGATTTCCGCGCTCGACGCGCGCGTGCAGTCCAGCGCCGCCGTGGCCGCGCCGAACGCCCGCTTCGCCGAGGCGCGCCTGGCCGACTGGGGCAAGCCGGGCGACCGCTTCGCCGTGAACGACGTGCGCGTGCCGCGCGCGGGCGAGTATGCGCTGCAGGTGCGCTACCACAACGGCGCCAACCAGATCAACCTGGGCATCAGCGGTGGCGTAAAATGGCTGGTGCTCGAGGATGCCGCGGGCCGCGTCGTCGCGCAGGGCGTGATCCAGCTGCCGCACGCGCGCATCGAGAAGGCCGCCACGGCGGCCGTGTATTCGACGCCGCTGGCGGCGCGCCTGCAGCCCGGCGTGTCCTACCGCATCCGCATGAGCGACTTCTACAACATGAGCTACTTGCAGAGCAACGCGACCTTCAGCGCGGCCGGCGGCGCCGAGGGACCGTCGAACCGCTTCGACATCTACGGCGTGCGCCTGCTGCGCACGCGCTGAAGCGTGCGCGATGCGCTGCCGATAGCCGTCCGGGGATACCGAAGATGACGCAGTTCACACGCGGGCTGGCGCTGGGCGCCGCCCTGCTGCTGGCCCAGGCCACGCAGTTCGCCCCATCCGCCCAGGCCACCACCGTGCGCGTGCACTACGCGGCCGGCAAGGACACCATCCGCATCCGCGCCGACAAGGGCGCCGCCGGCTGGTCGAAGGGCGTGCCCGCCACCCTGAGCGACGGTCCGCTGAACGTCTGGACCCATACCTGGCCGGACGAGCTGGGCGAGATCGCGATGAAGCCCACGCTGGGCGAGGACAAGGTCTCGATCGGCGGCGTCTACAAGCTGCCGGCCGGCGCCACGGTCGACATCTACCCGTTCTTCGGCGCGCCGTTCGGCAGGGTCGCCATCGTCAAGGACGTCGCCTCGCCCGAGCTGGGCAACACGCGCAACCTGCGCATCTACCTGCCGCCCAGCTACGAGGAAAACCCGGCCAAGCGCTATCCGGTGCTGTACATGCACGACGGCCAGAACCTGTTCGACGCCAAGACGGCCGCCTTCGGCGTCGAGTGGCGCGTCGACGAGACGGTCAACCGCCTGGTGGCCACCGGCATGATGGACGAGGTGATCGTGGTCGGCATCGATAACACGCCGGCGCGCATCCCCGAATACACGCCCTGCTGCGACCCGAAGTACGGCGGCGGCAAGATCGACGCCTACGACCATTTCGTGGTGGCGACGGTCAAGCCGCTGGTCGACCGGAATTACCGCACCCTGCCGGGCAAGGACACGACGGCCATCCTCGGCTCCTCGCTGGGCGGGCTGGCCTCGGTGCTGATCGCCCAGCGCCACCCGAACGTGTTCGCCAGGGCGGGCGCGATGTCCGGCTCGTTCTGGTGGAACGACGGCATGCCGGCCAAGGCGTCGCCGGGCCGGGTGCCGGTGCGCTTCTACCTGGACGCGGGCACGCGCGACGACGGCATGCAGGACAGCGTCAGGATGCGCGACGCCATGGTGGGCTGGGGCTACCGCGAGGGCGAGGACCTGATGTTCCACACGGCCCAGGGCGCGCGCCACAACGAGGCGTCGTGGGCGGAGCGGGTCGACAGGCCCCTGACCTGGTTCTTCCCGTGGGGGAGCACGAAGCAGTAACGCCGTGTCAGGCGCCGCCGATGTCGATGCTGTACAGGTGGGTTCCCGTATCTTCCGGCGTCAGGCGCACCACCCCTTCCAGCCGCATCCCCAGCTTGCGCAGCAGGCCGTTCGACGCCGCGTTCCCGGGCGTGGTGATCGCCACCACGCGCCGCAATCCCAGCGCCGGCGCCAGCGCCAGCGCGGCGTTCGCGGCTTCCCACGCATAACCGTGCCCGCGGTGCGCTTCCAGGAAGGCATATCCCAGGTCGACGTCCTCGAGCGTGTCGCGCTTGATCAGTCCGCAGGTGCCGATCGGCGTGCCGCAGGCGCGCAGTTCCACGATGTAGCCGGAATGGCCGCGCGCGCGCTGCATCGCGACCGGGCCCTCGGCCAGCGCGCGGCGCGCGTCGTCGAGGGTGCGGATGCCGCGATCGCCGATGTGCTCGACGAATCCCGGGTCGTTCACCAGCGCCAGGAAGAACGGCGCATCGTCCGGGGTCGCCGTGCGCAGGCGCAGGCGCGCGGTGGCGGCGACTTCCATCACACGTCTTCCGGCAGTTCCCAGCGCGCCGGGTCTTCCAGCAGCCGGTACATCACGTAGGCGTCGACGTAGCCCAGGCGGTGGTGGCGGTAGGCCTTGGGCAGCGTGCCGACGATGGAAAAGCCCAGGCGCTTCCACAGGTGGATGGCGGCGCTGTTGGTGCTGACCACGTAGTTGAACTGCATGGCGAGGTAGCCCTGGCGCCGCGCTTCCTCCAGGCTGTGTTCGCCCAGCATGCGCCCGATGCCGACGCCCTGCGCGTTCGGGCTGACCATGAAGGAAGCGTTGGCGACGTGCCCGCCGCGTCCGACCTGGTTCGGCTGCAGCTTGTACATGCCCAGCACCCGCTCGTTGCCCTTGACGGCGACGAAGCTGGCGGCCGGCGCCGCGAACCAGTAGTCGTAGCAATCCTCGCGGCCGGTGCCGGGGCCGTGGGCATAGGTTTCGCCCCCGGCGACGTGCGCCTGGAAGATCGTGCACATCGCATTGAAATCGTTTTCGGTGGCTGGGCGGATCTGGATGTCGTTCACTGCTTTGCCTGGTCGCTGTATCGAAAGCGCAAGATTCTAACACCGGGTTTCGGCCGTTCGCGCGGCCCGCGACGGGCCTCGGCGAGAATATTTCCGTCGCATAAAGACAGGAAAGAAAACCTGCTTTCGATCACGATTCCTTACGGCTGAGCCGGAAGTCGACGGTGGCGGGCCGGCCCGGCAGCGACAGGGTGGCACGCGCCGGCGGCGCCTCGCTGACCACGCGGCCACGGCGCAGCACCAGGCGCCGCGCGGCGCGCAGGCGGATCGCCTCGACCGGGTCGGCGGCGTCGAGCCAGACCAGGTCCGCCTTGCAGCCCGGCGCGATGCCGTAGCCCTGCAGCCCGAGGATGCGCGCCGGCGTGGCGGTGACGGCGTCGAAGCACTGGCGCATCGCCGCCTGCCCCGTCATCTGCGCCACGTGCAGTCCCATGTGCGCCACTTCCAGCATGTCGCCCGAGCCCAGGCCGTACCACGGGTCCATCACGCAGTCGTGGCCGAAGGCGACCGGCACCCCGGCGGCCAGCAGTTCCAGCACGCGCGTCATGCCGCGCCGCTTCGGATAGGTGTCGTGGCGGCCCTGCAGCGTGATGTTGATCAGGGGATTGGCGATGGCGGCCACGCCGGACTCGGCGATCAACGGCAGCAGCTTGCTGACGTAATAATTGTCCATCGAATGCATCGAGGTCAGGTGCGAGCCGGTGACGCGTCCCTGCAGGCCCAGGCGCAGGGTTTCGGACGCCAGCGTCTCGATGTGGCGCGACAGCGGATCGTCGCTCTCGTCGCAGTGCATGTCGACCATCAGGCCCTGCTGCGCCGCGAATTCGCACAGCAGCCGCACCGATTCCGCGCCCTGCGCCATGGTGCGCTCGAAATGGGGGATGCCGCCGACCACGTCCACGCCCATGGCGATCGCGCGCTTCAGGTTGTCGAAGGCGCCCGGGCTGCGCAGCAGGCCGTCCTGCGGGAACGCCACCAGCTGCAGGTCGATCCAGGGCGCGACCCGGCGCTTGACGTCGAGCAACGCCTCCACCGCCAGCAGGCGCGCGTCGCACACGTCGACGTGGGTGCGGATCGCCAGCAGGCCGCGCGCGACGGCCCAGTCGCAATACTGCAACGCCCGTTCGACCAGCGCATCCTGGGCCAGTTGCGGCTTGAGCTCGCCCCACAGCGCGATTCCCTCGAGCAGCGTGCCGGAAGCGTTCACGCGCGGCAGGCCGTAGCTGAGCGTCGCGTCCATGTGGAAGTGGGCGTCGACGAAGGGCGCCGTGACGAGGTCGCCGCCGGCGTCGAGTTTGCGCACGGCGCGCGCGTCGAGGGCGGGCGCCACGGCGGCGATCGTCTCGCCCGCGATGCCGATGTCGACACGGCGGCCGTCGGCCAGGGTGGCGTTGCGGATAATCAAATCCATGTAATCTCCTTGTTGAGATACAACAATTGTAGCCAAGTCAATCGGAACGCAGCGTGTCAATGATATAGATTAATATCCAATGTTGCGGCGCAAGATTTCCTTATAAAAAGGACATAGAATCTTCTTTCCAAGCCAAATGAACAGCCTTACACTTGCGCTATTGCACCGCATCATGAAATGCAGCGTCTCAACCTGAAAGACAAGGAATTCCGATGACTCCATTTTCCGAACAGTTGTCCGCCGTCCGCAAGTCCCAGTGGGAAGCCCAGCTCAAGGTGCTCGATGCCATCGGCAGCCGCGCTTTGGATAATGCCGAGCAATTGATTGCGTTGAATATGAAAACCTCGCGCGCCTCGATGGAACAGGCCGCCGGCACGCTGCGCCAGATGCTCGACGCGCGCGATCCGCGCGACCTGCTGGCCGTCGGCGCGGCCGCCCAGCGCCAGTGGCAGCACCTGTTCTCCTACGGCCGCGAACTGCTGGGCATCGCCACCGGCGTGCGCGCCGTGGCCTGGGACGCGCGCTCGGCGCCGGTCCTGGCCGCGCCGCTGCAACTGCTGCCCGCGGCCAGCGCCAACGTGCCGGTCTCGGCGCCGCAGGCGCTGGAACAGGCCGCCATCGCCGCGGCCGACGCCACGACGGTGACGACCGAGATCGCGGCGGCGGCGCTCGATACCGGCAGCGCGCTGGCCGAGGCTGCGCTGCATGCCGCCGGCGCCCCGGCGCCGGCCCCCGCGCCGGTGCCTGAGTCGGCCCCCGAGCCGGACGGCGCGCCGGTGCCCGACGTAACGGAGCTGGACGCCGAGAAGACCGGCGCCGTGCCGTCCGAGACGCCACGTGCCGCCGCCGATGCCGCCAATGCCGTCGATGCCGTCGATGCCGTCGAGGCTCCCGTGCGCGGCGCCGCCACGGCGGCGGTCGACGCGGCGGAGCAGGCCGAACAGGCGCTGGAACAGGCCATCGCCGACGAGGCGCCGCTCGCCAGGGCCAAGCCGCTGGCCGCGGCGCTGGGCAAGGTCGCGCCCAAGCCGGCCGGCGCGGAACACCCGATTGCCTCCACCGTGCCGCTGGAGGCGGGCGGCCACGTCGACCTGCCGATCGTGACGCCGGTGGAAAGCACGCCGCCGTTGCACGTGCCGGCGCGCGACACGCGGTCCACGCGCGCCTCGCGCAAGAAGTGAGCGCCGGGCGGGCGCCACGCCCGCCTGCAAGGGGACGCCAAAACGGGTACAGTAGCGTCCATGCCGGCCTCGGCGCCCGGCACCGGTACCACGTCAGCGGGCTGCGGCCCGCTTTTCTTTTTTAGACAGGACAATCCATGGGTCTGGCAAGGCTGATCGGCGGCTTCGTGCGCCGGCACTGGCGTTCCTACGCATCGTCGGCAGTCATGCTGTTCGGCGTGGCGCTGTGCACGGTGCTCGTCCCGCGCAAGGTCGGCTTCCTCATCGACGGCCTGGCCGCGCACCGGCTCGGCCAGCACGAACTGCTGGTCGGCCTGCTCGAACTGCTCGGCCTCGGGGTGGCGATCTACGTGCTGCGCGTGGCCTGGCGCCTGCGCCTGTACTCGGCCTCCTACCGGCTCGGCGTCGAACTGCGCACGGCGCTGTACGCGCGCCTGGCCGCGCAGGGGCCGGCCTTCTACCAGCGCCAGCGCACCGGCGACCTGATGGCCCTGGGCACCAACGACATCGACGCCATCGAACAGGCCGCGGGCGAGGCGCTGCTGGCCGGCTTCGACGGCACGCTGACGCTGGTCATGGTACTGGGCATCATGTTCCTCGGCGTCGACTGGCGCCTGACCACCATCGCCCTGCTGCCCTTCCCGCTGATGGCGCTGGCGTTCTGGCGCATCTCCAGCCACGTGCACGAAGCGTCCAGCGATTCCCTCAAGCGCTTCTCGGCGCTCAACGACCACGTGCAGGAAACCCTGAGCGGCGTGCGCACGCTGCGCGCGCTCGGCCTGGAAGAACGCAGCGCGCAGCAGTTCTCCACCCTCACCGCGGCCGCCGCCGACGCCAGCCTGCGCGCCCAGAAATGGGAAGCCGCCTACGAGCCGGCCGTCGGCCTGACGCTGACGGCGGCCACCGGCCTGACGCTGGGCCTGGGCGGCTGGCTGGTCTGGCAGGGCCAGCTCACCATCGGCGCGCTGACCAGCTTCACCATGTACCTGGGCCAGCTGATCTGGCCGATGTTCGCGGCCGGCTGGGTGCTGTCGCTGATCGAGCGCGGACGCGCCGCGCTGGCGCGCCTGCAGCCGCTGCTGGACACCCCGCTCAGCGTGGACGACCACGGCACGCTCGACACGCTGGCGCCGGGTCCGCTGGTGTTCGAGCACGTCGGTTTCGCCCATGCCGCCCACGACGACGGCAGCGAGCGCCGCCAGCATCCGCGCCAGGCCCTCGACGACGTCTCGCTGCGCCTGGAGCCGGGCCAGACCCTGGGCCTGGTCGGCGCCACCGGTTCCGGCAAGTCGACGCTGCTGCGCGTGCTGCTGCGCCAGGCCACGCCGCAGGCGGGCCGGGTGACGTGGGGCGGCCACGCCCTGGACGAATACACGCTCGCGACGCTGCGCGCCGGGATCAGCTGGGTGCCGCAGGAATCTTTCCTGTTCTCGGCCTCGATCGCCGAGAACATCGCGCTGGCGCGCCCGGGCGCCGCGCGCGCCGAGATCGAGCGGGCCGCGCGGATGGCGGCGATCCACGACGACATCCTGCGCTTCCCGCAGGGCTACGACACCCCGGTCGGCGAAAAAGGCATCACGCTGTCCGGCGGCCAGCGCCAGCGCGTGGCGATCGCGCGCTCGCTGCTGGCCGACAGCCCCCTGCTGCTGCTCGACGACGCGCTGTCGGCCGTCGACACCGGCACCGAGACGCGCATCCTCGACCACCTGGACGAGCTGCGCCGCACGCGCCCCGGCCTGTCGGCCATCATCGCCAGCCACCGCCTGTCGGCCGTCGTCAAGGCCGACCTGATCGTGGTGCTGCGCGACGGCCGCATCGTCGAGCGCGGCACGCACGACCAACTGCTCGCGCTGGACGGCTGGTATGCCTCCCAGTGGCGCTACCAACAACTGGAGGCCAGCCTCGATGCCATCTGATCGCCACGTGAAATCCAGCGTCAGCGGCGCCCAGGCGCGGCAGGCCGCCGGCCTGCTGCGCCGCGCCGCCCATCCGGACCGCGCCCACCTGGGCTGGGCCACCGGCTGGCTGGTGCTGGCCGCGGCCCTGGAGGTGCTCGGGCCACTGCTCGGCAAGAAGCTGATCGACGAGCACCTGCTGCCGCATCACCTCGACTGGCCGCGCATGGCGCTGCTGCTGGGCGCCGTGCTGCTGACCGGCTGGGCCGCGTCGTGGCTGCGCTTCCTGCAGCTGGTGCGCCTGTCGGGCCTGGCGATGCGCTCGGTGCAGCGACTGCGCGAATGGGTCTACGGCCACGTGCTGCGCCTGCCGATGGCCTTCTTCGACCGCGCCATCACCGGCCAGCTGGTCAGCCGCGTCACCAACGACACCGAGGCGGTCAAGACCCTCTACATCCAGGTGCTGTTCGTGATCCTCGACAGCAGCATCGTGCTGGTCGGCACCTCGATCGCGATGGCCTGGCTGGACTGGCGCCTGATGCTGATCGTGCTTGCGCTGGTGCCGGCGGTGGTCGGCATCGTCTGGCTGTACCAGCGCCTGTCGGCGCCGGCCGTGACGCGCGCGCGCGCCCTGCGCAGCGACATCAACGGCCAGCTGGCGGAATCGATCGGCGGGATGAGCGTGCTGCAGGCGAACAATGCCCAGCACCGCTTCGGGCAGCGCTTCGCCGGCACCAACGAGCAGCACTACACGGCGCGCGTGGCCGAGCTGCGCGCCAACGCCTTCCTGCTGCGGCCCGCGCTCGACTTCCTCAACGTGGTGCTGCTGGCGGTGGTCATCTTCAGCTTCGGCCAGCGCAGCATGAACGCGGTCGAGGTCGGGGTGCTGTACGCCTTCATCAGCTACATCGCGCGGGTGGTCGAGCCGCTCATCCAGATCACGATGCAGTTCAGCGGCCTGCAGCAGGCGGTGGTCGCCACGGCGCGCGTGGCCGCCCTGCTCGACGAGGCCGGCGCGCCCGAGCACGCCGCCGGCCGCGCGGGCACGGCGCGGCCGGCGCCCGACCCCGACGCGCCGGCGGTGCGGGTGCGCGGCCTGGAATTCGCCTACGTGCCGGGCCAGACGGTGCTGCACGACCTGTCGCTGGACATCCCGCAGGGCGCCTTCTTCGGCATCGTGGGCCATACCGGCAGCGGCAAGTCGACCTTCCTGTCGCTGCTGCTGCGCTACTACCCCTTCGATACCGACGGCAACCGCGGCGCCATCTCCCTGTTCGGCGAGCCGCTGGCCGGCATCGACAACGCGCGCTTTCGCAGCGAGGTCGGGCTGGTGCCGCAGGATCCCTTCCTGCTGGCGGCCTCGGCGCGCGAGAACATCGACATGGGACGCAACCTGCCGCAGGACGCGATCGAGGCGGCCGCGCGCGCGGCCCATGCGCATGACTTCATCGCGGCCCTGGAAGAGGGCTACGACACGCCGCTGGGCGAAGGCGGCTCGCGCCTGTCGTCCGGCCAGAAGCAGCTGATCGCGATCGCGCGCGCCCTGGCCGGCCGGCCGCGCATCCTGCTGCTGGACGAGGCCACCTCGCGCATCGACAGCGCCACCGAGCAGGTCGTGCAGCAGGCGCTGGACGGACTGCGCGGCCGCATCACCATCGTCGCGATCGCGCACCGCCTGTCGACGATCCGCGACGCCGACCGCATCGTGGTGCTGAACCACGGCCGCATCAGCGAGAGCGGCAGCCACGACGAACTGATGCGGATCGAGGGCGGGCTGTACCAGCGCCTGTACCTGCTGCAGCAGCTGGCCGCCTGACCCGGCCGGCCCGGGTCCGGGCCGGCCATCGCCATGCACCGCTCCCCGTTTTCCGCACTTTTTTGGTGCCGATCGCCATGCCGGCGCCGATTGTGACATGCGGCCGCGCGGTCTGACACGGAAGTGTGTCTTTTTGCGCATAGCAAATCATAAAATTGATCTTTCTCAGTAGCAACCGCCATATAATGAAAAATTGACGTCCGTCCCACTCTACATCGCTGGGGAGCTATGTTGGCAGGCCTGTACCGCGCATTGCAGCACCGGAGCAGCCGCGCGCTGCTGGCTGCGCTTTGCCTTGCGCCGGTCGCCGCCGCTGCCCAGGACGCGCTGCTGCCCCAGGAGCGCATGACCCAGATCGGCGAAGTCATCCGCGTCACCCCGCACCGCGCCATTGCGCTGCTGGAAAAACTCGATGCCGAGACGGCCGGCGGCCCGCCCGGCCAGCGCGCCCAGTTCCTGGTGCTGTCCTGCGACCTGCGCCACCGCCTCGGCGAACACCTGGTTTCCTCGGCCCTGTGCGAACAGGCAGTGCAGCTGGCGCGCCAGGCGCGCAGCGACGACGTCCTCGCCCGCGCGCTGCTGTCCAAGGCCTATGCGCTGTTCAGCCTGAACGAGATGGCGCGCTCGCACCAGCTGATCTGGGAAGCCGAAAAGCTCAGCAGCACCAGCCGCAACGACACCCTGCGCGTGCACGCCCTGATCTCGTCGGGCGAAGCGTACGCCGAGGACGGCAACTTCCTGGCCGCGCTGTCCAAGCTGCAGGCCGCGGTGACGCTGGCGCGCCAGACCGGCCAGCCGCTGCTGGCGGTGATCTCCCTGAAATCGCTGGCCTACCAGTACTACCTGATGCGCGAGTACGACAAGGGATTCGAGGCGATCGAGGAAGCGCTGCGCACCGCCGAGACGATGGAGGCGCCGGGCCGCCTGGCGATCCTGAAGACCACCGAATACATCCTGTCGGTCGCCGCCGGCGACCTGCCGCGCGGCGTGCGCGCGCTGCAGTCGGCGCTGGCACTCGAACGCGAGATCGGCGCGCGCGCGATGATCGCCAACACGCTGATCAACCTGTCGGACGCCTACCTGAAGCAGCGCGACTACCGCGCCGCGCTGTCGTCCGGCCAGCAGGGCCTGGCGCAGGCGCGCGCGCTGCACGACGATGCGAATGCCGCGACCGCGCTGGTGAACGTGGGCTATGCCTACCTGGGACTGGGCCGCATGGCCGAGGGCAAGAAGTACGTCGACGAGGGCATCGCCTGGTACGAGAAGGCCGGCAACAAGCCGGACCTGCAGAGCGTGCTGGCCGAGTACGGCGACGCGCTGGAGCGCGCCGGCGACCTGCCGGCGGCGCTGACCGCCTACCACCGCGAGCGCGCCCTGTCGAACGAGCTGTTCGAGCGGCGCCGCCAGAAGGCGATGATGGAACTGCAGGAAAAATACGAGGCCGACAAGCGCCAGCGCCAGATCCTGCTGCTGCGCCAGGAAAACCAGGTCAAGTCGACGGAGCTCGACAACCGCCGCCTGCAGCAGCGCATCTGGTGGCTGCTGGCGCTGGTGTTCGCGCTGGTGTCGACCATCGTCGGCCTGCTGTACCGTAAGGTGCGCCAGGCCAATGCGCAGCTCGAGGAAAAGAACCAGGAACTGAAACAGCAGAGCGCGCGCGACCCGCTGACGGCGCTGTACAACCGCCGCCACTTCCAGGAGTTCATGCGCGGCCACGACGGTGCCGGGGACCGCGCCGAGGGCGGGATGGTCAGCGCGATGTACCTGCTCGACGTCGACCACTTCAAGCACATCAACGACACCTACGGCCACGGCGCCGGCGATGCCGTGCTGCGCGAGATCGCCGCGGCGCTGCGCGAGATCCTGCGCGAGACCGACATGATCGTGCGCTGGGGCGGCGAGGAATTCCTGGCCTTCCTGCCGTCCGTGCCGCGCGACCGGCTGGACGAGGTGGCGCGCCGCCTGCTGAACGGCATCCCGGCGCGCACCATCGATTACCAGGGCGTGCCGCTGTCGGTCAACGTGTCGATCGGCTTCGCGCCCTTCCCGCTGGGGCCCGGCACCGAAAGCGTGTCGTGGGAACGCGCCGTGAACATCGTCGACATGGCGCTGTACCTGGCCAAGGGCCACGGCCGCAACCGCGCCTACGGCGTGCGCGGCCTGGCGCGCCTGGATGGGGCGGCGATGGACGAGATCGAGCAGGACATCGAGGGCGCCTGGCGCGCCGGGCGCATCGACCTGGCCATCGTGCACGGCAATCCGCCGGAACTGCGCATGGCGTCCTGAGATCCCGGCGCCGCGCGCGGCGGGTCGTGCGGCGCGTATCGCCGCGTGGACGGCCTGACCCGCCGCCGGCGCGACGGTTCATGCGGTGCGTATCACCGCGTGGACGGCCTGACCCGCCACCGGCGCGACGGTTCATGCGGTGCGTATCGCCGCGTGGACGGCCTGACCCGCCACCGGCGCGACGGTTCACGCGGTGCGTATCACCGCGTGGACGGCGGAGCCGTCCACCCTACTGCGCTGCGTGCTGGATCTTCTGGCCGGCTTCTTCCACTTTTTCGCCGACCTTCTGCGTCGCCCGGTCCAGGTTGCGGCTGGCTTCCTCGGTCGCTTCCTGCGCGTCGATGCGCGCGCGGCGGGCGGCGGCGTCGACCTTGTCGACCTGCGCCTGCACGCCGTCCTTGACCCGCTCGCCGGCCGCGTCCACGGCCTGCGTCACCTTCGCACCGGCGTCGTCGACGGCCTTGCCGGCGCGCTGGGCCGGGCCCGGGCCGTCGTCCTGCCGGCAGCCGGCCAGCAGGGAAGCGGCCACCAGGGCCGCCAAGATGGATAGGCGTTTCATGTCAGCATCCTCCTTTTTTGCCAACGAATCCGTTGCCAACCTTTTTGTTATCAAATATACACCTTGAACACGGGCGGCGGCGGACGCGTGGCGCTCAATAGGCCTTCAACTGGCGGAGGATGTGGCCGAAGTTTTCCTTCCATCGCATATGGCCCGTGACCAGCGGGCTGCAATCGAAATGGAAGATGCGCTCGTGCTTGAGCCGGATGCCGTGGAGGCCGACCGGCCTGCTCTGCAGGGCGTTGGCGCCCTGGTACAGCCACGCCAGTACGCCGTCCTCGTCGCTGAAGCAATTGAAGATCCGCCCCTTGACGGCATTGGCAGCGCTGGTCCAGTCCCGCTTGTCCCTTTCCACGTCGGCGCCGCCCACCGCGCCGCCCAGCAGGTAGACGTTCTCGATGCGCCGCGCGCCCTTCCCCTCCAGCGCCTTCAGGGCGAAATGGATCACGCGCGCGCCGAGCGAATGGCCGGCCAGCGTGAAACGCCAGCCCGGCGTGCTCAGGATGGCCTGCGCCAGCAGTTCGCCGGCGCGCTCGGCCGCGAGCATCGTCGTGTGCCAGCCCGCGAGCAACGCAGGCTCGCGCTTGCCGACCATCCGGTCCAGCATGCCGTCGATGGTCAGCAGGTCGGCGGCCTGCGCAAGCGGATGGCGGAAGGCGTCCCAGTCCAGGTGGTACCAGGTCGCGCGGCCGAACCTGGCGGCGAGCGCGTCTTCCCAGTCACTGGTGCCGCGGTCGCCCTTCGACAGGAAACCGTTGACGACGATGACGGCATGCTTGCCGCCGCTGCGCAGCTTATGGAGCTTGAAACGCGGCGGCTGGGCGGAACCCAGGGGCAAGCCGGTCGTCACCATGGGCAAGAGCAAAGGATTGAACAGTATCTGGCACACTTTCGCGAGCCGGCCGTCGGTGTCGGCGGCCGGATCCGGGAATTGTTCGATATCGCTCAACTTCAGGAAGGGGACGGCAGGACGCATGGCGACGCGCAAAAAGATTCAGAAAAGAAATCTTAATGCATTTCCCGACGCGTGCGGGCACGGCGTGCCGACCCTACCTGCCCTCGCGCTCCGCCTGTGCCTTGAGCGCCACACACTCGCGATTGCCCGGATCGACCATGGCCAGGCACAGCGTCATCTTGTCGCCGGCCGCATGGAAGGCGCCGCGCGCCAGGTCGGCGCGCGCTTCCCGGACCAGGTTGCGCGCCGACTCGGCATCGCCGCCCGCGGCCGCGCCGGCGCCGCCGGATGCGCCCGTCGCGGTGCCGGTGCGCGGCACCGCCAGCGGATGGCGCGCCGCGTCGATGCGCGCGCGCAGCGCGCGCGTGTCCTCGTCCTCGCCCCAGCGCCTGGCGAACGCCTGCAGGCGCAGGCGCGCCCGCTCGGGATTGCCGGCCTCGAGCGCCGCCTCGGCCGCGTCGCTGGCCTCGCTCCAGGCCTTGTCGCGCTGGCGCCGGCGCGTGCACTTGCCCGCTTCGTCGTTCAGCGCCTTCTGCACGCGTTCCAGCTGGGCCGGCGTGGCGCGGTCGCGGCGCAGCGCGATCAATGCATCCTGCGCGTCCTTCGCCCGGCATTCACGCGCCAGGCCGATGGCCGCCTCGATGCGGCGCTCGGTCTTTTTCGCCGACGGCTTGGCCACCAGCCACACGCCCCACAGCACGACCAGCGCCAGGATCCACCAGCGCAGGCGGATCGGTTCGCGCTGCGGCGGCTGCGCCGGCCGCGACGGGCCGGCGCCCTGGCGCGGTGGAGCGCCGCCCGCGGGAGCGCGGCCGAACGCATGGGCACCGGCCGCGCCGGTCTTCGCCGCGGCCGGCGCGGGCGTCGGTGCCGACGTCGGTGCTGGCGTGGGTGCCGCGGTCGGCGCCACAGTCGGTGCCGCGGTCGGCGCCGGCGAGGGTGCCGCGGTCGGTGCCGCGGTCGGTGCCGCGGTCGGTGTCGCGGTCGGTGTCGGCATCGGTGGCGGCGTCGGCGCGGCGGTCGGCGCCGCGCCGTCCGGCACCCCCGGCACCTCCGGCACGTCCGACCAACCCGCCAGCGACGCCGCCACGGTCGCCCCGGCGGCGGCCAGCGCGGCGCGCGGCGCCGCGGCATCCGCGTCGGCGCCGGGCGGGGCCGCGCGCGCCGCGGCCAGCGCGCGCACGGCCGCCGTCTGCGCGGTGCCGCACCACGGGCAGAAATTCACCTGCCGCGGCATCAGGCGGCCGCAGGCGGGAGCGATGCAACGATAGACGGTGTCGTCCTGCACGCCGTCTCCTTATTCCGGATCGGGAATGCCGTCGTCCGGATCCGGGATCGCGGGCGCCAGCGCCACCGCGAATTCCGGCATCTCGGCCACCGTCTTCCACTTGTCCAGGCGCGGGTTCCACGCCATGTTCCAGATGCGCGTGGCGCCATCGGCCGCGCCGTGCGCCAGCTGCTGCGCCACCTCGTCGACGCCGTAGGGGCCGCGCTGGGCGCCGTCCAGGAACAGCTTGTAGCGCGCCCCGGGCGCCAGGGGCGCCGCCGTGTCGGCGACGAGGTGCACGGCCGCCGCGCGCCGTTCCAGCGCCTGCGCCGCGCGCGCGTCGCTGGCCAGGCATTCCGGCTTGATCGCGCGCTTGTCGACGGCGCGCTCGACTTCCCAGTGATAGGCGTCGCTGGCCGAATCGGGCACGACGTCGGTCCAGGCGTCGAGCTGGGCCAGGGCCGCCTCGACCTGGGCCGGCGACAGGGCCGGGTCGAGCGCCGTCGCGCGCCGGATCCAGGCGTCGTACAGGCGCCGCGCCGTGATGTTCGGCAGCGAGGGCGACGGCAGCTGGGCGCCGGTCTCGTCGACCTCCAGCTTCGGTTCGTACACGCGCAGCTGGAAGTGGCGCATCAGCGCCGCCAGCAGCGCGAACTGGTGCGGCCCCAGCCCCTGCAGGCGCGCCTGCACGGCGGCGATCACCTGCGCGCGGTAGTAGGCCGGCAGGCCGTTCGCGCGGATCGCGTACTCGTTGCCGATCTGCAGCCACTCGCCCGAGCCCGGCTCGACCTCGAACAGGTACTGGCCACGCGGCTGGAAGCTGGCCTCGCGATCGCCGAGGTCCGCCTTGCGGCGCAGGATGCCCAGCGCGACCGCCTGCAGGAACCAGTCGTAGTCGTCGGCCAGGCGGTTCAGTTCGTCCATCGACGGCGAGATCGGATGGCGGAAGCGCGTCGCATCGAAGTGCAGGTGGGTCGGGATCTTGGGATTCTCGATCTGGTAGCTGGCGCGCCAGGTCGGCAGGCCGCGCAGCACCGTCATCGGGTAGCCGGACAGTTCGATGTAGCAGACGGCGCGCCCCGGCACGCCCGTGTTCACGATGGAGACCAGGTCGCCGTGGAAGAAGCCGGCCGGCACGGCGGCGCGGATCTCGGCCTCCATGCGGCGCCAGGCGAGCGGATCGCCGACGCCGATGAAGCACTTGAACTGGTCGGCGTTGGGCGTGAACTCGGCCGAGAAGCGCGCGTTAATCCAGGGCATGGCGCTCTTGATCCATTCGGCGAACACGCGCTGGCGCTCCTGCGGTGACATGGCGCCCAGGCGCTCCAGCAGGGGGTCGAGCGGCTCGGCCGCGAGCGCGTCCTGGCTCGACAGCTGCACCTGGGCGCGCCGGAACAGCTTGAGCAGCAGGTCGGCGCGCAGGCGCTCGTCGCCCAGTTGCGGGAACAGGCGCGCCGAGCCGCCGAATTCGAGCAGCACTTCCTCGGCCCAGGCGCTCACGTCGCCGCGCAGCGCGACCGTCGACTGCGCGGGCGCCGGCGTCTCGTCGGCCAGCTTGATGTAGGTGGCGTGTTCCTGGCGCGCGTCGGCGCGCAGCTGGCCGATGCGCTGGTCGACGGCCCCCAGCATGGCCTGCACTTCCCGGCGGCCTTCCTGGAACTCGCCGGCCAGCCCGCTCCAGCGCACCTGGCCGTGCTCGTCCGGCGCCAGCGGCTCGCCCAGCCAGGCCGACAGCCCGCGCATCGCCTCGACCGCCTGGCCGGCGGCCACCGCCAGCAGGTGGAAGCGCAGGTAGTCGGCGATGTCGCGCTTGACGTGGTTCATCACCTCGCGCGCCTGGGCATCCTTGCCGAACAGGCGCGACGCCGCCTGCGCCAGGTTGTTCAGCGATTCCTCGACCTGGCGCGTGCGCAGCGCGTCGCGGATGTCGCGGTAGCGCTTGCCGTTGCGCTGGGCATTGCCGAGGTCGCGCTGCGCCAGGCGCGCCTTGACCTGCTCCAGCAGCGACAGCACGAATTCCAGGCCGCCCTGCTTGCGGTCGTCCAGCAGCATGTACAGGCGGCCACGCACGTTCAGGCGCAGTTGCGCCAGCTGCTCGCCGGTGTGGCGCTTGATGCGGTCCTCGCTGGTCTCGGCGCTGGCGCCGGCCTCGCGGATCGCGTCGCGCTCCAGCTGCGGCAGCAGCTCGGCGACCTTCTCGCGCCAGTCGCGCACCTCGTAGGACGCCATGATGCGGTCGACCTCGAGCTGCACCTTGCTCTCGACGCGCTCGAGCAGCGAGCGGCCGTCGCGGTCCATCAGCAGCATGCCGGTCAGCGCGTATTCCTGGAACGGCGTCACGTCCACGGTGCCCTTGCGCAGGTCGGGGAAGTCGGAGAACGCGTGTTCCTGCAGGCCCATCTGCTCGCGCATGAAGGCGTCGCGCTCGGCGTCGCCGGCGCGGCGGGCGCCGCCGCCGTCGCTGGCCGCCAGGCCGAAGAAGGCTTTCACCATCCGGCCCGCCAGCTCGTAGGCGCGGATGTCCTCGCGCAGGCTCTGCTGGGTGTCCAGCACCGCCTGGCCGAAGGCGGAATAGGCCTTCGAGTAGGACAGGCGCATGTCGCCGAAGCGGCTTTCCGGCACGCGCGGGTTGTAGGGGCCGAGCTTGTGCTGCTGCTGGTTGACGGCGACCGAGCGCTTGCGGTTGGCGAAATCGGCCGAGGCGAAATCCTCGAACAGCGTGTCGGCCACCATCTGGTACACGTCCTTGACGTCCTGGGTCGCCTTGTTGGCCAGGTTGGCCGTGTCGACGAAGTACACGTCGTCGAACGGGGCGCCGCGTCCGAGCACGCTGTCCGGCTCCATCCACTGGACCTGCGCGTTCATGTCGCGCATCGCCGTCTCCAGTTCCATCAGCGTGGCGTAGGCATTGGCCTCGGTCCTTTCCTTGTTGGCCCTGGCGTAGCCCGAGGGCAGGAACATCACCAGGTCGACCTGGCTGTCCGACACTTCCTGGCGCGCGATGGCCTTGGCGATCCAGCCCAGGTCGATGGCGCTGCCGGCGCCGGTGCCGCCGGCATTGGAGGCGATGACGACGATGCGGAACTTGCTGGTGTCGACCTGCAGGCCCAGGCGCTGGTAATTCTCCTTGCGCTCGATGCCGGCATTGCTGCTCAGGTAATTCAGCGCGCCCTTGATGCGACCGCGCAGCTTCGGGTACTTGTCGAACAGGTACAGGCGCGCCAGCGCGCGGATCTGGCCGGCCCCCTTGGACGGGTCGATGCCGAGCGAACGCAGCTTCTTGGGGCGCAGCGGCATCCAGCGCTCGATCAGCGGAAAGCGCGCCAGGCTGTCGTCGGACTCGTGGTACTGCGGCAGGTCGAGCGGCTCGACCAGGCGTTCCTCGTCCGCCAGCTTGACCAGTTCGAACCACGGGTCGGTGCGCTGCGACTTGCCCTCGTCGATGACGGCATTGCTGTCCAGGTCGAAGTGCAGGAAGCGCGCGACGGGGAAGTCGCCGATCGACTCGACGCGGGTCGGATGGTGGCGGTTCCACACGGCCGACAGGATGCGGCGGCGGATGCGCATCATGACTTCCATGCCGGTGCCGCCGGCGCCGATGAACAGCGTCGGTCGCAGGTCGACCTTCAGTTCGGTCTTGCGGTTCAGGGCCGAGGGGTCGGGGAAGTCTGCCATGGCGTGTTTTCCTGTGCTTTCCTGTTGTGTGCTCGATGTGTGCCCGATGGGCGTTCAGCGCCGGCCGACGAACAGCGCCGCCACCAGCGCGACGACGCCCACCGCGACCAGCGGTCCCGTGACCGCCAGCGTCAGGTACTTGCTCGCGTTGACCACCGCCAGCACCGCCGCGGCGGAGAGGAAGGACAGCCCCACGAACAGCAGCCAGCCCGCGCTGCCGGCCGACGACGGCGCCACGCGCCGCACCACCAGGTGGTGCACGTAGGCGTTACGGACGAAGACGTAAATCACCAGCAGCACGACGATGGCCGTGCCGCCGATGGCCAGGTCGCGCGCCGAGGTGTCGCGCAGCGGCGCCGCGCTGGTGTTGGTGGCGCCGCCCGGCGCGATCTCGACCGGCATGCGCGCCGTGTCGGGCGTCGTCCGCGGCAGCGGATCCTGCGGCGTCGTCGCGTCCTGGGCCGGCAGGCGAAAGCCGGGATCGGTCGACGTGGGCTGCGGGGGCTGCGGGGACTGCGGGTGCTGTGCTTGCTGCATGGTCCATCCTTCCTGCGTGGCTGCTGCCTTGGATAGGGTTGATCAACGGCCCAGCCGGACCCGCGCGCCTTCGCGCAGGTCGATCAGCTCGTGGCCGAACAATGTCGTCTTCAGGCGCGCCACCTGGTTGCCCGCCTTGTCGTACACCGGCTGCACGCTGCCGGCGCGGGCGCGCATCGTGCGCGGCTCGTCCTCCACCGTCAGGTCGACGCGGCGCGGCCGCGCATACGCCAGCGCCGCGCCGCCCGCGGCCGCCAGCAGCGCCAGCGCGGCGCCGAGCGCCGCCACCAGCGGCCCGGTCCCGTAGTGCACGCGCACTTCGATCGGCAGCTGCGCCGTCGACGCCTGCACCTCGGCCGGCGGCGTGAAGATGTCGGGCAGCGGATCGCCCGGGAACAGCGCCGCCATGCGCGCGCGGAAGGCCTGCGACAGTTCCAGCTTCTGGCGCTCGAGGTGCAGTTCGATGCGGCCCGGCAGCACGTAGGCCGAGCCGGCCGCGCGCAGCGCGTCGAGCGACCACTTGCCCGGCAGGCGCGCCACCGGCAGCTGCATGCGCGAGGCCAGCGGCGCCGTCTTGCCGGGCGCGAGGCGCTCGACGTCGCCGTTCTCCAGCACGATGCGGTGGTTGTCGCCGTCCAGCACCGAGCGCGCGCCGATGCTGGCGCTGGCGATGGTGTACGGATAGATCGTGTTCTCCAGGCTCCAGCGCACGGTGGCGAAGGGTTCCAGCGCCTCGGGCGAGACGTCGGCGCGCAGCACGCCGTTGGCATCCATCGAGAACGCCACGCCCGGCGCATCCTCGACCTTGCGCGGCACCAGGCGCACCGTGTCGCGGTCCAGCGGCTTGAGGCGCGCCGGCGGTTCGGTGATGACGCGCTGGACGCGTCCCTCGGCCAGCAGGCGGTCGAGCGCGTGCGCGCCCTGCGCGCCCACCGCGAACACGTACACCATGAGGCCGTTGGCGCGGTAGTGCGCGCCCTGCACCGGCATGCGCAGCGGGAAGGCCAGCGCCCTGGCGATCGCCGGGCCGCGGTGGATCAGCGCATAGAATTCGCGGTTGCGCTCGAACGTGCGCGGGTCGTTGTTCGGGCTGTTGCGGTTGTTGGTGACCAGCCAGACCAGGCCCGGCCTGCCCTGCAGGACGCGGTTGACGGCCGCGTCGACCGCTTCGCCCAGGTCGGTGTCGGCCAGCGCCGTCCCGCCCGGCTTTTGCGCCGTGTCCAGTTGCGCCAGCGCCGCGCGCACGCGCGCGCCGGTGCCGGGGTCCACCTGCTCGGACAGCAGCGCGCGCGGCGACGGCGCATCGGGCCGCGACTGGTTGAAGGCGGCCAGCACCAGCGCGTCGCCCGGCTGCGCCACGCTGCCGGCCAGGGCCGCCACCAGCGGCTTGAAGGGCGACTTCGGGTCGGTGTAGAACGGCTCCATCCAGCCCGAGTTCTGCACCAGCACCACCTGCGGCAGCGCCCGCGCGGCCGGCGCCGCGAGCAGGGACGCGGCCAGCGCGACGGCCGCCGGCGCCAGCCGGCGCCGGCGCATCCACGACGATGGCGACGGCGTCCGGTTCACGGCGCGACTTCCAGGTTCCAGCCGCGGATCCGGTTCCAGTCCGGATGGTGCAGCCACAGCCGGCCGGCGTAGACGAAGGGCACGCAGTCGAGCGGGCGCGCCAGGCGCACGACCTCGTCCAGGATCACGTTGCGCCGGCCGATCCACTCGACCGTGGTGCGCGGCAGCGCGCGGCCGGCCAGCGCGTCCTCGGCGCGGCCCGTGTACTGGTGGAAGCGCAGCACTAGCCCGCTGGGCTGGGCGCGGTTGTTGTTGAAGCCGCGCAGCAGCGGCAGCACCAGGGTATCGTCCTCGCGCTGGTCCTCGACGTGCTCTGCCGACCACGGCTCGTCGACGACCGGATGGCCGCGCCGGAACAGCAGGTTGGCGAAGCCCAGGCGCGCGCCGTCGACCGGCATGCGCTGCGGCGCCGGCGTGCCCAGTTCGAGGAAGGAATAGGCGCCGCCGTCGTGCCCGATCAGCCACATGCGGCCGTCGCGCGAGAGCGTCGGCCCGCCCAGGTCGAGGCTGGGCAGCCAGGTGTCCGGCCAGGGGATCCAGCGCGGCGCGGCGCCCGGACGCCACACGAGCTGGCCCTCGCCGTGCAGCCAGGACAGCTGGCCGTCGTAGCCCACCGGCCGGGTCCAGCCCGCCATCGGCAGCGCGCCGCAATCGTAGGCCGGTCCGGGCGCCGGTGCGGCCGAAGGCGCGGCGTCCAGCGTGTACAGCGTCAGGCCGCCGGCCGCATTGCGCACCAGGCACGCGGCATGGCGCCGCATGACGCCGGGCGCGGCGACGACGGGCGCGTCCAGCACGGTCTCGGTGCGGCAGGTTTCGCCGACCGGGTCGATCCACAGCCGCACCAGGCCGCGCGCCGTGGGCACCAGCCCGACCTCGCCGCGGCGGCCTTCGGCCAGGTCGGGGGCCGGCAGCCAGCCGTAGTCGGAGGCGGAAAACGCCAGGTCGGCCGCGCCTTCCTCGGGCAGCAGGACGTGCCATGCGCCCGCCAGCGGATCGAGGTATTGCAGCACGCCGCGCCCCGGCGCCAGCGCCAGCAGGCGCGGTTCGGGAAAGCCGAACCTGGCGGCGGCGAACACGCAATGGGCGTTCGGCGGCGCCGGCAGGGTGGCGTCGCACCGGCCCACGGCGGGCGCGGGCGGGCGTTCCTCGAGGCCGTCGCCGAGCGCCAGCGACGTCACCGGCAGGCCATGCGGCACGTGGCGCGGCAGCAGCGGGTCGGCCCAGGCGCCCCACCACTCGGGCTGGCGCGTGCGCGCCATGCCCTGCCCGTCCAGGCGCTGCAGGGGCTGGCCGCATTCCGGGCAAAAGGCGAAGCCGTCGGGATAGACGGGCGCATGGGCGCACGCCAGCGGCAGCGAGGCGCCCAGCAGGCGGGCGCAGTCGGCCAGGCGGCCGCGCGCGACCACCGCGGCCTGCCAGTCGACATGGCCGAGGCCGCTACTGGCGGCGAGCTCGTAGCCGCCGCCCGCTTCGCGCTCCAGCCAGGTGCTGGTCGGCGTTTCCCATCTGTATGCCATGCGCTCCACCAATGATCGTCAATCGGACACGGTCCGCCTCGTGTTGCGGATCGTTGTGCTATTGAAATCATAGCGCCGCGGTCAAGCATACGGCGCGCCGTTCACGGAGTAGCGCGTGGCTGTGCTGCGGGGATCAAATGACGGACTGTTCGGCGGAACTTTCGAGGGACCCGTCGCGCGCGGGATCGACCTGGCGGATCTTCCAGAGGCCGTCCTCGAGCACCATCGACAAGGCCAGCGTGCGCGTGGACTCGCCGCCGGCGCCCAGCGTGACGATCACGTCGGCCAGCCGCTCCCGCCCCTGGCTGCGCTGGCGCACCGTGACGGCGTGCACCTGCCGGCGCAGCCAGTCGGCGTGGTAGTGCGCGGCCTGCAGGAAGTAATCGGCCTGGGGGACGCCGCCGCTGCGCAGGCGCTGCGCCAGCCGCGCTTCCAGGTCGCGCGCGACGTAGACGGCGAAGCGTTCGCGCCGGTCGGACAGCGGATCCTGGTCGGCCGCCAGCGTGTCCAGGTACCAGCCGTAGAATGCCACCGCGACGGCGTCCGGCGCCGCCGGCGCGACGGGGCCCGCCCTGGGCGCGGCGGTGGCGCACCAGGCCAGCAGCGCGACCAGCACGGTGGCCGCCAGCTTAACGATGAGGAAATTTCCTTTATGAATCAACATGATGGCGCTCCTGACAGGCTGACTGTGCCGCAAAGCCGGCCCGTGGTCCCTGCGCTGCCGCAAGGGCGCCGGCGGGGTACGCCACCGCGCGCCGCTGCCTTATAATGACGGGCTCGTTACCGCCCGCCGCGCCATGACCACCACCGACGCCCTCTCCGCCGCCGCCATCGACACCGCCGCCGCCCACCTGCGCGACGTGCTCGCGATCGCCTTCGAACACGGTCCCGGCCGGCGCGCGCTGGTCGTCCACGACGATCGCACGGCGCTGGCGCGCGCCCTGGTCGAGGGCTACCGCCGCAACCTGCCCGACGCCCGCTTCATCGACTTCGACGCGGTGGCGCCGCAGGACGTGCTGGACACCTTCGCGACGCTGGCGCCGCAGGACCTGGTGGTGCTGGTGCAGTCGACCAACTTCCGCCTCGACGGCTTTCGCCTGCGCGTGGAACTGTTCAAGCTGGGCCTGAAGGTGATCGAGCACGTGCACCTGGCGCGCATGCCGGGCCTGCAGGGCGAGCACTACATCGAGGCGCTGGCCTACGACCCCGTGTACTTCCGCGGCGTCGGCCACGCGCTCAAGGCGCGCATCGACCGTGCCGCGCGCGGCGAGGTGCACGGCGGCGGCGCGGTGCTGGCATTCGATTCGCCGTTCGAGAGCGCCAAGCTGAACGTGGGCGACTACCGCGCGATGGCCAACAGCGGCGGCCAGTTCCCGATCGGCGAGGTGTTTACCGAGGCGCGCGACCTGGAAGCCGTGAACGGCCGCGCCCAGGTGCACGTGTTCGGCGACACCGCCTACCTGGTCAACCGCCCGGACACGCCGGTGACGCTGGTCATCGAGCGCGGCCGCGTGGTCGACGCCGAGAACGTCACGCCGGCGTTCCAGGAAGTGCTGGACATCATCCGCCGCGACGAGGGCGAGGTCTGGGTGCGCGAGCTGGGCTTCGGCATGAACCGCGCCTTCACGCGCGCGCGCCGCGTGGACGACATCGGCACCTACGAGCGCATGTGCGGCATCCACCTGTCGCTGGGCGCCAAGCACGGCGTGTACGCCAAGCCCGGCTTCAAGCGCAAGGATGCGCGCTACCACATCGACGTGTTCGTCGTGACCGACGCCGTGTACCTCGACGGCGAGCGCGTGTACGCGGACGGCGCCTGGACGGTGGCGCCGGACCTGGCCATGGCCACGTAAACCATTCATATCGACAGGAGTATCCATGCTGACGCAAGAACAACGCGACCGGTACCAGCGCGACGGCTACATCGTCATCCCCGGTTTCAAGGACCTCGACCAGATCGCCGCGCTGCGCCGGCGCGCCGGCGAGATCGTCGACGCCTTCGACCCGGGCGAATCGCGCTCCATCTTCACCACGCAGAACCAGATGAGCGCCAGCGACGCCTGGTTCCTCGGTTCGGACAACACGGTGCGCTGCTTCTTCGAGGAAGAAGCGTTCGGCCCGGACGGCCAGCTCAGGCAGGCCAAGGCCCTGTCGATCAACAAGATCGGCCACGCGATGCACGACCTCGACCCGGTCTTCGAAGCCTTCACGCGCGACGCCAGCCTGGCCGCGGTCGCGCGCGACCTGGGCCTGGAGCAGCCGCAGGTCTGGCAATCGATGTACATCTTCAAGCAGCCGGGCATCGGCGGCGAGGTGCGCTGGCACCAGGACGCCACCTTCTTCGACAGCACCCCGATCAGCGTGACCACGTTCTGGTTCGCGCTGGAAGACGCGACCATCGAGAACGGCTGCCTGTGGGTCGAACCGGGCGGCCACCGCACGCCGCTGCGCGAGCGCTTCCTGCGCGACGGCGACCGCATCACGATGGAAAAGCTGGACGCCACGCCCTGGCCCGACGACAGCACCGCCGTGCCGCTCGAAGCGAAGGCCGGCGACCTGGTCTGCTTCCACGGCCTGCTGCCGCACTACAGCGCGCCGAACAGATCGACGGTGTCGCGCCATGCGTTCACGCTGCACGTGACGGATGCGCGCACCGCGTACTCGGCGCGCAACTGGATCCAGCGCGATGCGACCCTGCCGGTGCGCGGGTTCGACTGAGCGCAAGCGCAATGCCGTGCCGGCGGCCGCCCTGCGCGCGCCGGTACCCGGCCGGCGCCGCGGCGCGGCTGCCCGGCGTCAGGCCCCCACCACCTGCAACCGCAACACCTGACCGCGCTCCGGCACGTCGCGTCCGTGCACGCTGACCCGGTTGCGGCCATGCTGCTTGGCGTGGTACAGCGCCTCGTCGGCGCGGCGCAGGATGTCTTCCCATTTCTGGTCGGACGACGCCAGCGCGGCGACGCCCACGCTGATCGTCATCGGCACCACGTGGCCGTCGGCGACCAGCGGCGCATGCGCCACCAGTTCGCGCAGGCGCTCGGCGATGCCGCGCACGGCGTCCGGCGCGGCGCCGGCCAGCAGCACCGCGAATTCCTCGCCGCCGATGCGGAACAGGGCGTCGTAGCCGCGCAGCACGCCGGCCGACAGCGTGGTGATGTGGCAGATCGCGGCATCGCCCACACCGTGGCCGTGGCGGTCGTTGATGGCCTTGAAATGGTCGACGTCGAAGGTGATGAAATGGACCGGGGCGCCGGTGCGGCGGCAGCGGCGGAATTCGCGCGTGGCGATGTCGTGCAGCGCGCGCCGGTTCAGCCAGCCGGTCAGCGCATCGGTCAGCGAGGCGCGGCGCAGCGCCAGCGTCTGCTGCTGGGCCACGATCAGCGCGCACGACATCGCGCCGAACGACAGGAACACCAGCATCGACAGCGCGCCGCTCGTCTGCAGGAACTGGCCGCCCAGGCCGCCCGGGAGCTGCCCGTCGTAGAAGATCACGAGGCCGTTGCGCACCGCCATCTGCAGCGCCGACAACAGTTCCAGGACGATCAGCGGCACGTAGGCCACGCGCCCCGCCCCGTCGCTGCGGTGCCACAACAGCCAGGCGGTGCCGAGGTTGATGGCGGTGATGAGCGGTCCCATCAGCGTCATGCGATGCAGTACCGATGCCTGGATGAAGGTCAGCGTGTGCGCGGCCAGCACCAGCGCCGCCAGGACGGCGAAGGCGCCCCAGCCGGCCTTGAGGCGCAGGTGGCGGCGCACGCCGGCGAGCATGCCGAACTGGCCTGCCAGGTGCAGGGTATTGCCGAGGCCGGGGACGAGGGGATGGGCGATGCCGCCATGCATGGACACGGCGGCGATGATATTGCTGGCCGCAAAGAACGCGCCGGCCAGCGTCCAGTCGAGCAGGCACACCTGGCGCGAGCTGGCGAGATACAGGAGGACCATGCTGCCGGCCATGATCGTGCTCGCCAGTGCGGCGGCCACGACGAGTGTGAACGCATCCATCCTTTTCCCTCACGCCGCTCGGCGTATCAACTATGCAATGACGATTTCAGTAGTATAAGACTATTGCTATAAAGAAAATACCTTGGCGTGTCTTATCAGACGAAAAATTATAATCGGGCAACGTTTACTTATAAGTGGTCAACGTGGCAAATACTTGTTAGTAGCAATATCGCCACGGTGAGCGTATCCAAAAAGCAACAAATTCGGGTGGTATAGACATATATAAGTTTGTCGATCGCCGCCGCGTACCGAAAAAATTCGCTTTTCACTAGCACGGGTTATTTGTAACAGCCTTGTTACAAATCAAGATGCTTATTTTTGGGAGGCAAGACTAGAATATTTTCTTTATTTCAACCATAAATACAGGGTAGATATGATACGTTTGCCGATCGGCCTGGCAGCACTGTGCTTCACGATGACTGCAATCGCGGCAGAACCTTTCGACGACAAGTTCCGCCAGCTCGACGAATTGCTTCCGACTCCGACGACGATCCGTACCGCTTCCGGCGCCCCGGGCCATGCCTACTGGCAGCAGCGGGCCGACTACGCGATCCGCGTCGCGCTGGACGAGGACAAGCGCACGATCACCGGTTCCGAGACGATCACGTATCACAACAATTCGCCCGACACCCTCACCTACCTGTGGGTGCAGCTCGACCAGAACATCTACAAGCCGGGCTCGGATGCCCGCACCACGGCCATCCTGCCCTCGCGCGACGCCTGGAAAGGCCAGACGCCGGAAACCGGCGTGAAGTTCGACGCCCTGCGCACGACCCTGGAGGCGCGCACGTTCCCGGGCGGCTTCGACATCAAGGCAGTCAAGGACGGCAGCGGCCGCCCCCTGCACTTCGTCATCAACAAGACGATGATGCGCATCGACCTGCCGCAGCCCCTCAAGCCCGGCCAGCGCCTGGCCTTCGGCATCGACTGGAGCTACAACATCACCGAGTCGAAGATCCTGGGCGGCCGCTCGGGCTACGAGAAATTCGACGACAAGAACGACCTGTTCGAGATCGCCCAGTGGTTCCCGCGCATGGCCGCCTACTACGACGTGTACGGCTGGCAGCACAAGCAGTTCCTGGGCTCGGGCGAATTCACGCTGGAATTCGGCGACTACGACGTGCAGGTGACCGTGCCGGCCGACCACGTGGTCGCCTCCACCGGCGAACTGCAGAACCCGGGCGACGTCCTGAGCGCGGCCCAGCGCGACCGCCTGAAGCAGGCGCGCACGGCCGCCAAGCCGGTCGTCATCGTCACGCAGGCCGAAGCCGAAGCCAAGGAAAAGACCCGTGCGAGCGGCACCAGGACCTGGCACTTCAAGGCCAGGAACGTGCGCGACTTCGCGTTCGCGTCGAGCCGCAAATTCATCTGGGACGCGCAGGGCTACAAGAAGGGCGACACCGACGTGCTGGCGATGTCCTACTACCCGAAGGAGGGCAACCCGCTGTGGGGCCAGTACTCGACCCAGTCGATCATCCACACCATCAACGAGTACAACAAGTATTCCTTCGACTACCCGTACCCGGTGGCGATCTCGGTGAACGGCCCGGTCGGCGGCATGGAATACCCGATGATCTCGTTCAACGGCCCGCGTCCGACCAAGGACAAGAAGACCGGCGAGATCACCTATTCCAAGCGCACCAAGTACGGCCTGATCAGCGTGATCATCCACGAGGTGGGCCACAACTACTATCCGATGATCATCAACTCGGACGAGCGCCAGTGGACCTGGATGGACGAGGGCCTGAACTCCTTCGTGCAGTACCTGGCCGAGCAGGCCTGGGAAGAGCACTATCCGCAGTCGCGCGGCGAGCCGCGCGTGATCGCCGAGTACATGAAGAGCCGTAACCAGGTGCCCATCATGACCAACTCGGAATCGGTCCTCCAGTTCGGCAACAACGCCTACGCCAAGCCGACCGCCGCGCTGATCGTGCTGCGCGAGACTGTGCTGGGCCGCGAACTGTTCGACTTCGCGTTCAAGGAATACGCGCGCCGCTGGAAATTCAAGCGCCCGACCCCGGCCGACTTCTTCCGCACCATGGAAGACGCCTCGGGCACGGACCTCGACTGGTTCTGGCGCGGCTGGTTCTACACCACCGACGCGGTGGACGTGAGCGTGGACGGCATCACCGAATACACGATCGGTTCCAAGGATCCGGAAGTGGAAAAGGCCTGGAAGCGCGCCCAGAAGGACGCCGAGCCGGTCTCGATCACCGACCAGCGCAACCAGGGCACGCTGCCGCGCCGCGTCGATGCGCATCCGGAGCTGAAGGACTTCTACAACGAGCATGACGACTTCACCGTCACCAACAAGGACCGCAACCGCTACACCGAGACGGTCGAGGGCCTGGAGGACTGGGAAAAGGCGCTGCTCAAGGAAGGCAAGCACCTGTACCTGGTCGACTTCTCGAACCTGGGCGGCCTCGTGACCCCGCTGGTGCTGGAGATCCAGCTGCAGAGCGGCAAGAAGACCATCGAACGCATTCCGGCCGAAGTCTGGCGCTACTCGCCGAAGAAGATCACCAAGCTGATCGTCACCGACGAGCCGATGGTCGGCCTGACCCAGGACCCGTACTGGGAAACCGCCGATACCGACGTCAGCAACAACAGCTGGCCGCGCAAGGCGACCCCGTCGCGCCTGGAGCTGTTCAAGACCTCGCGCGCCCAGCCCGACATGATGAAGGACTTCAACGAGAAGCTGAAGACCAAGGACGCCGCCAAGGACAAGGCCGCGGACACCGAAGCCCAGAAGACCGAGTAAGCGCATCGCGTAGGGTGGACGGGTCTCCCGTCCACGCGTTCGACCGTCGTCGGCATGGCCGATATGTCTGATGCGGCGTCGTTTTCCTTATCGAGGGATCGCACGGCGCGTATCACCGCGTGGACGGGGAACCCGTCCACCCTACGAACTTTTGCAACACCGTAGGGTGCGCCACCGTGCCCACCCGCTGCTGTTTTCCTCCATCAAGCCCACATGAAACACCTCCCGATCGCCCTCGCCGCCCTGACCCTGGCGTCCTCCCTGAGCAATGCCGCCGCCCAGGCCTTCGACGACAAGTTCCGCCAGCTCGACGAGCTGCTCCCCACCCCGACCGAGACCCGCACCGCCTCCGGCGCCCCGGGCCACGCCTACTGGCAGCAGCGCGCCGACTACCGCATCCGCGTCACGCTGGACGAGGCGAAGCGCGCCGTGAGCGGCAGCGAGACGGTCACCTACCACAACAATTCGCCGGACACGCTGCACTACCTGTGGATCCAGCTCGACCAGAACATGTTCCGCGCGGATTCCGACAACCGCAACATCTCGAGCTACCCGTCGCGCGATGCCTGGCGCACCGCCGCCACGCCCGGCGGACAGGCCGGCCTGAACTTCGAGGCGGCGCGCTTCCTGGTCGAGAGCCGCAAGTTCGACGGCGGCTTCAAGGTCGCCCGCGTGACCGACACGTCCGGCCGTCCGCTGGCCCACGCGATCAACAAGACGATGATGCGCATCGACCTGCCGCAGCCCCTCAAGCCCGGCCAGCGCTTCGCGTTCGAGATGGCGTGGAGCTTCAACGTGCCCGAGACGAACGTGCTGGGCCGGCGCATGGGCTTCGAGCGCTTCGACAAGGAGGGCCAGGACAACAACGACCTGTTCGAGATCGCCCAGTTCTTCCCGCGCATGGCCGCCTACTACGACGCCCACGGCTGGCAGAACAAGCAGTACCTGGGCGACGGCGAGTTCACGCTGGAGTTCGGCGACTACGAGGTCGAGATCACGGTGCCGGCCGACCACATCGTCGCCGCCACCGGCGTGCTGCAGAACCCGGACGCGGTGCTGACGGGCGCCCAGCGCGAGCGCCTGGCGCGCGCGCGCACGGCCGCGCAGCCGGTCATGATCGTCACCCAGGCCGAGGCCGAGGCCAACGAGAAGCGGCGCGCGACGGCCAGCAAGACCTGGCGCTTCAAGGCGGACAACGTGCGCGACTTCGCCTTCGCCACTAGCCGCAAGTTCATCTGGGACGCGCAGGGCTTCAAGAAGGGCGGGACCGACGTGCTGGCCATGTCCTACTACCCGAAGGAAGGCAATCCGCTGTGGGAAAAGTATTCGACCCAGGCCATCATCCACACGATCGACAGCTATAACACCTACTCGTTCGACTACCCGTATCCGGTGGCGATCTCGGTGAACGGCCCGGTCGGCGGCATGGAATACCCGATGATCTCGTTCAACGGCGGCCGCCCCACCAAGGACAAGAAGACCGGCGCGCTGACCTATCCGAAGAACGTCAAGTACGGCCTGATCAGCGTGATCATCCACGAGGTCGGCCACAACTACTTCCCGATGATCGTCAACTCGGACGAGCGCCAGTGGACCTGGATGGACGAAGGCCTGAACTCCTTCATGCAGTTCCTGGCCGAGCAGCGCTGGGAAGAACACTACCCGTCGCGCCGCGGCGAAGCGCGCAACATCGTCGACTACATGAAGAGCCGCAACCAGCAGCCGATCATGACGAATTCCGAATCCGTGACCAACCGCGGCGGCAACGCCTATGCCAAGCCGGCCACGGCGCTGAACATCCTGCGCGAGACGGTGCTGGGCCGCGAACTGTTCGACTTCGCCTTCAAGGAATACGCCCAGCGCTGGAAGTTCAAGCGCCCGACCCCGGCCGACTTCTTCCGCACCATGGAAGACGCCTCGGGCACGGACCTCGACTGGTTCTGGCGCGGCTGGTTCTACACCACCGACGCGGTCGACATCAGCGTGGACGGCATCACCGAATACACGGTCGGCTCGAAGGATCCGGAAACGGAAAAGGCCTGGCAGCGCGCGCAGAAGGACGCCCAGCCGGTCTCGGTCACCGACCAGCGCAACCAGGGGACGCTGCCGCGCCGCGTCGATGCGCACCCGGAGCTGAAGGACTTCTACAACGCGCACGACGACTTCACCGTCACCAACAAGGACCGCAACCGCTATACCGAGACGGTCGACGGCCTGGAGGATTGGGAAAAGGCGCTGCTCAAGGAAGGCAAGCACCTGTACCTGGTCGACTTCTCGAACCTGGGCGGCCTCGTCATGCCGCTGGTGCTGGAAATCCAGCTGCAAAGCGGCAAGAAATATATCGAACGCATCCCGGCCGAAGTCTGGCGTTACTCTCCCAGGAAGATCACCAAGCTGATCGTCACCGACGAGCCGATGGTCGGCCTGGTCCAGGACCCGTACCTGGAAACCGCCGACATCGACACGTTCAACAACAGCTGGCCGCGCAAGGCGGTGCCGACGCGCCTCGAGCTGTTCAAGTCGAAGCAGGCACAGGATGACATGATGAAGGACTACGCCGAGAAGCTGAAGCCGAAGAAGGATCCCAAGGAAGCCGCCAGGGCCGCCGAACAGGCCGTCGAGGCGGGCAAGGCGGTCGAGTGATGCGGCGCCGCACCCTGTTGCACGCCGCGCTGGCCGCGCTGCTTGCCGGCGCGAGCCCGCTCGCGCCGGCGCACCGCTTCCATGCCGGCATCGCCGACATCAGCTTCAACGCGCATACGGGCAACCTCGAGGTCGTGCATACCTACATGGCGCACGACGTCGAGGCGCTGCTGGCCAACCTGTACCAGCAGCAGTTCGACCTGTCCAACCCGGACGACCAGGCCGTGCTGCGCAAGTACGTCGAGAAGCTGTTCTGGCTGGCCGACAAGGACGGCAAGCGCATCGCCCTGGACTGGGTCGGCGTCACCGTCGACACCGACAGCGTGACGATCTTCCAGGAAGCCGCGCGCACGCCCGCCGAGCGGGTCGCGCTCATCCACAACGCCGTGCTGGTCGACTTCCTGCCGGACCAGGTCAACACCGTCAACTTCAGCGCGGGCGGCGACCTGCGCACCTTCGCCTTCACCGCGAACCGTACCGAACTTCCGATCCGCTGACATGCAATTACGTATCATTCCCTGCGCGCTGGCCGCGCTGTTCATCCACGCCCCTGCCCTTGCCGACGACCCCGTGATCCAGCGCGTGCTGGTCGAGGGCGCGCGCAGCAGCATGCTGGGCATCGCCGATTCCGCCAACGCCGGCAGCGTCAGCCAGAAGGAACTGGAGATGCGCACCGTCTACCGTCCCGGCGAGCTGCTGGAAGCCACGCCCGGCCTGATCGCCAGCCAGCACAGCGGGGAAGGCAAGGCCAACCAGTTCTACCTGCGCGGCTTCAACCTCGACCACGGCACCGACCTCGCCACCTTCGTCGACGACATGCCGGTGAACCAGCGCAGCCATGCGCACGGCCAGGGCTGGACCGACCTGAACTTCCTGATGCCGGAACTGACCGCGCGCCTGGACTACGGCAAGGGGCCGTACTCGCCGCGCACCGGCGATTTTTCCTCGGCCGGCAGCGCCTCGGTGACGTACGCGAACCGCCTGGTGCGCAACGTGGCCACCCTCAGCGGCGGCCAGAACGGCTACGGCCGCGCGGCGCTGGCGGCATCGACGGACGCCTGGGGCGGCGCCCTCACCTACGCGCTGGAACTGCTGCACAACGACGGCCCGTTCACGCGCGGCGACGATTACCGCAAGCAGAACGCCGTGCTGCGCTACAGCCGCGGCTACGCCAACAACGGCTGGACCGTCACGGCGATGGCCTACCGCGGCAAGTGGAACGCGACCGACCAGATTCCCGCGCGCGCCGTCGCCGACGGCAGCATCGACCGCTTCGGCCTGGTGGACCCGACCGACGGCGGCCAGGCCCATCGCTACAGCCTGTCCGGCGTATGGCGCCGCACCACGGCCGATACGGCATCGAAGGTGAATGCCTACGTGATCCGCAACCAGCTCGACCTGTGGTCGAACTTCACCTATTTTCTCGACGACCCGGTGAACGGCGACCAGTTCGCCCAGCCGGACCGGCGCGTCACCAGCGGCGTCAACGCCATCCACACCTGGCACGCGCACCGCGGCGACACCCTGAGTTCGGACATCACCGTCGGCGCGCAGGCGCAGAGCGACAATATCTTCAACGCCCTGCTGCACACGGCGGCGCGGCGCCCGCTCGACATCACGCGCCAGGACCACATCCGCGAAACCAGCTACGCGGCCTGGATCGAGAACGCGACGCGCTGGACGCCGTGGCTGCGCAGCACCGTCGGCCTGCGCGCCGACCGCTACGACTTCCGCGTGCGCGGCGACCGCCCGGAGAATTCCGGCAAGGCCGACGACGCGCTGGCGAGCCCGTCGCTGAACGTCGCGCTCGGCCCGTGGCGCGACACCGAGCTGTACTTCAACTATGGCACGGGCTTCCACAGCAACGACGCGCGCGGCACCGTCGCGACCGTCGATCCGAAGACGCTGGACGCGGTGGAGCGCACCCCGGGCCTGGTGCGCTCGCGCGGCATGGAAGTCGGCCTGCGCACCGAGATCGTGCCGAAGAACCAGACCGCGATCTCGCTGTACCGCCTCGACTTCGACTCCGAGCTGACCTATATCGGCGATGCCGGCAATACCGAGGCAGGGCCGCCGAGCCGCCGCTACGGCATCGAATTCTCGAACTACTACAAGCCGTTCAAATGGCTGTCGGTCGACGTCGACGCCGCCTTCGCGCATGCCCGCTCGCGCGGCGTGGCGGAGGGCGCGGACCGCATCCCCGGCGCCGTCGAGGGCGTGGGCCAGGTGGCGCTGACGGTGAGCCAGCTGGGCGCCTGGGAAGGCGCGCTGCGCCTGCGCTACTTCGGCCCGCGTCCGCTGGTCGAGGACGATAGCGTGCGCTCGCAGGCCAGCACCACGCTGAACGGGCGCATCGGCTACCGCCTGGCGAAGGACCTGCGCCTGGAACTGGAAGGCTTCAACCTCACCAACCGCAAGGTCTCGGCGATCGACTACTACTACGCTTCGCAATTGCGCGGCGAAGCGGAGGCGCGCGAGGACATCCATTTCCATCCGATCGAATCGCGGTCGTTCCGGCTTACCCTCATCAAGAATTTTTAAGCGGGTAGGCATGCGGTTGGTGGGCACGGGGTGCCCACCCTACGGGGGTTTGGGTTCAGCCCGCGCCATGAAACGTAGGGTGCGCACCCCGTGCGCACCACCCCCGCCCCCCCCGCCACCGCCACCGCCCGCGGCAAAAGGTGCTACGCTAACGGGATGACGACACCGCAACCTCCCTACACCGATCCCGCCCGCCTCGTCGACGCGCTGCGCGGCGATGGCTATGCCCTGCTGGCCCCGCGCGACCTGGCCGCGCTGTCCGGCTGTTCCCTCGACGCACTGCATGCCCTCGTGCCGAGCTGGGACCACCTGGAACTCGACAACTACCTGAAGGACGGCGGCCGCTACCGCCGCCGCCGGCACTCCTGCTTCGTCGACGACGGCGACGCGCTCGTGCAAAGCCCGCACCGCGCGCACTGGCAGCCGGTCGAGTACAACGCCCTGCACGGCGGCATGCACCGCCTGTTCGTGCCGGTCGAACCGGGCACCGTCGCCCAGCCGGCGTGGAACAAGCTGCTGCGCGCGCTGGGCAGCGTGTGCTCGCAGGCGAAGGGCCGCCAGACCTGGTACGTCGAGGCGCACCAGTTCCGCATCGATACCGCCGACGGCATCGGCCGCCCGACCCCGGAAGGCGCGCACCGCGACGGCGTGGACTTCGTGGCCGTGATCCTGATCGACCGCGCCAACATCAAGGGCGGCGAATCGCGCGTGTTCGAGGCGGACGGGCCGAAGGGCCTGCGCTTCACCATGACCGAGCCGTGGACGCTGCTGCTGCTGGACGACGCGGCCGTGATCCACGAATCGACGCCGATCCAGCCGCTGGCCGAAGGCGGCGGGCACCGCGACACGCTGGTGCTGACCTGGCGCGCGGGCGCGTTCCAGGGCGACGACGTGGAAACGGGCGCCTGAACAAAAAAAAAGCCCGCAACCTTCGTTGCGGGCCGAATCCAGGTTTTTCGGAGAAAAACTGGAGGAGACGGTTCCAATATATCCCTATTTATTGTGCAGTGCAATACCGTAGAACTACGTAGTCGGATTCTGTCGTGCCAGAGTGACACTCATGCCGCCACCAGTTTGAACGAGAGTGCTTTTTGCGGCACTGCGGGAAAGACCTGGACGAGTTGCTTGTCGTTCAAAATCAAATGTTCTTCCGCAATTTGTGCGAGCACCGAACGAAAATCGGTATTGACGGGCAAATCTCGTCCTTCGTTCAGCGCACCGTCGGCGACGCCTTCCCAGTCGCCATAGACCTTCCCGCCGCGCACTTTTCCGCCCAGTACCCACATCACATTGCCGTGTCCATGGTCGGTACCGCCGTTGCCGTTCTCGCGCGCCGTGCGGCCGAACTCCGACATCACCACGACGACCGTGTCGTCGAACAGCGGGCCGAGGCGCTCGGCCAGCACGGCCAGGCCCTGGCCCAGCGGCGCCAGGCGGTTCGCCAGCTGGCCGGTGGCGGCGCCCTGCCCGGCATGGGTGTCCCAGCCGCCCAGCGCGACGAAGGCGAGCTGGATGCGCGGATCGTTGCGCATCAGGCCCGCCAGGCGCGCGGCATCGTCCGGAAAGCCGTTCGGCAGCGGCGCGCCGCGGTCGGCGGCCAGCATCTCCGGGGTCTCGGCCGCCTGCAGCACTTCCTTGTGCGCCGCGCGGCCGTCGGCATAGGCGCGGCCGAAGCGCGGATGGTCGCGGTACAGCTGGTCGAAGGCGGCGCCCAGCGCCGGCCGGTCGAGGACGTCCGGCTTGCCGGCGGCCGCGACGTTGGGCAGGTTCACCGCCGCCGCGCCGCCGGCCAGGATGCGCGGCAGCACCGGGCCGATGCCCAGCAGGCGGCTCGGCGTCGAGGTGCCGGGCAGCGCCGCCACCAGGCGGTTCATCCAGCCGTCCGGCGTGTTCTTGCGCCCGGGCGTGGCCGATTCCATGTAGTCCTGGGCGTCGAAGTGGGAACGCGTCGCGTCCGGCGAACCGCTGGCGTGCACGAAGGCCAGCTTGTTCCCGCGCCACAGCGGCTGCAGCGCGGCGAGCGCCGGATGCAGGCCGAAGTAGCCGTCCAGGTCCAGCGCGCCGCCTTCCATGCCGGGCAGCGCCAGGCCGATGGTCGGGCGCAGGCGCAGGTAGTTTTCGTCGCCGACCGGCGCCACGACGTTCAGGCCGTCGACGGCGCCGCGCAGCATCACCACCACCAGCTTCTTGCGGGTGGGCGTGTCGCCCGCCGCCGCCCAGGCGTGGGACCCGAGCGGCAGCGCCAGGCCGGCGCCGAGCGCCAGCGTGTTCAGGAAATCCCTGCGTCGCATGATGTGCCTTTCTCCTCTAACGCCTACCCTACCTGAGCATGAAGTCCGGACTGCCCAGCAGCATCGCCGCCTGCAGCGTGTCCGGTTGACGGCGCGCGGCGTCCAGCGTGCGCGGCGAGATCGCCGCGGCCAGCGTCGACCGCAGCGCCGCCGCATCCAGCGGCGGCGCCGATGCCGGCGGCGCGCCCGCCAGCGGCATCCTGCCCGACGCCAGCGCGGTGGCGAACGTGATGCGCCGCGTCAGCGCGTCCGGGTTCAGCCACGCGTCCTGCGTGTTCTTGTACCCGTCCGGTGTCTGGCAGCCGTGCAGCGGCATGCCGAGCTGGCTCATGGTGCTCACCAGCGGTCCCACGTTCGCCACCGGCACCGCGCTTGCCCTGGCCGCCGATACCACGAACTGGTACGGCGTCTTGAACTTGGCTCCCGCGCTGGCGGCATCCATGAATTCCGGACTGGCGAACAGCGTCGCCAGCACCGTGCGGATGTCGCCGCCGCTGGCCGTCCAGCTGGCCGCCATGCGCTCGACCAGCGCCGGCGGCGGCGCGTCGGCGACGAAGTACTGCGCCAGTTCGAAGCTGACGTGGTGCGCCGTGGACGGATGCACGGCCAGCACGTCCAGCGCCTGCTCGCCTTCGCGCTGGCCGGCCGGCGCGACGTCCCGTCCGAGCCAGGTCTTGGCGCCCTGGTCGTGGCGCCGTTCGTCGAAGCGGAACGTCTCGCCCGTGCGCGCCAGGCGCCGCTGGTCGAAGGTCCAGCCGGTCAGCATGCGCGCCAGCTCGGTCACGTCGCGCTGCGTGTAGCCGCCGTCCGCGCCCAGCGTGTGCAGTTCCATCAGCTCGCGCGCATAGTTCTCGTTCAGGCCGGCGGCCTTGCCCTTCGCCTCCGCACGCGGCGCCGACGACACCGCATTGTCGAGGTAGAACAGCATGGCCGGGTGCTTCGCGGTGGCGCCCAGCAGGTCGCGGAACGTGCCGAGGGCGTAGGGGCGGATCGCGTCGCGCTCGTAGCTCGCCACCAGCGCGCGCGTGATGCCCTTGCCGGAGAAGACATTGAAATGGTTGAACCAGAAGTCGACCATGACTTCCTCGAGCTGGCGCGGGCTGTCGATCGCGCGCAGCAGGCGCGCCTCGGCCGCCTCGCGCGCGACCTGGGCCTGGCGCTGGCGGCGCGCCTGCTGCGCCTGCTCGCCGTCCATGCGCGCGTCGCGGCGCAGCTCCAGGAACTCGGCCAGCGCGTCGCCGGCGCTGCGGTTGACCGTCTCCAGCGCATCCAGGCGCGCCTGCAGGTCCGGCGGCAGCGGGATCCGCTCCGGATGCAGCTGCTCGGCGATCCAGGCCTGCACGCCCATGCGCCGCACGCGTTCGACGTCGCCGGGGCGCGGGCCGAACGCCAGCCGGTTCAGGACGTGGACGGCCTGCCAGTCCGGCGCCGGCGCGGTGGCCTGCTGCGGCGCGGCAGGCGCCGGCGCCGGGGCGCTGGCGGCGGAACCGATGACGAGGCTGGCGGCAACGAGGAACGCGGCGCGGCGGATCATGGCGGGATGCTCCTGGGAAGTGGACTCATTTAAACCCGGAACGATGAGCTTAACCAGCATCGCACCATTACAGACGTAAGGATTTGTAACGATGCCGACTGCCCCGACTCACCTTCGTCCATACGCGATGTGGTGCGGGCCGCGCGGTTTGTTACACTCTAGCAGTTTCGATTCCTGCAGGTTATTCCTGCCCCGATCGCCATCCATCTTCCGATCCATGACACCAGCTCGCAATCGCATGCGGACCGCCCTGCCGGTCCTGTTCATCGTCCTGGCCGGCAGCGCCGGCATCTTCGCCACGGGGCGCGCCGCCGACGACAAGAAGGCGACGCCGGTGCGCCCCGCGCTGACCGTCACCACGGCGCGTCCGGAAACCGCGCGCCTGCCGCTGACGCTGGCCGCCAACGGTAACGTCGCCGCCTGGCAGGAAGCGGTCATCGGCAGCGAATCGAACGGCCTGCGCCTGCAGGAAGTGCGCGTCAACGTCGGCGACGTCGTCAAGAAGGGCCAGGTGCTGGCCGTGTTCGACCCGGCCACCGTGAACGCCGACCTGGCCCAGGCCGACGCCGCCGTGCAGGAAGCCGAGGCCAATGCGGCCGCGGCGGCGGCGGATGCGAAGCGCGCGCTGGCGCTGCGGAGCTCGGGCGCGCTGAGCGAGCAGCAGATCACCCAGTACCTCGCCACCGAACGCACCGCCAACGCCCGCGTGGCGTCGAGCAAGGCCGCGCGCGACCAGCAGCGCCTGCGCCTGAAGTACGCGCAGGTGGTGGCGCCGGACAGCGGCATCATCTCGGCGCGCAACGCCACGGTGGGCGCCGTGGCGGGCGTGGGCACGGAACTGTTCCGCATGATCCGCCAGGGCCGCCTGGAATGGCGCGCCGAAGTCACGGCGGCCGAACTGCCGCGCCTCAGGCCGGGCCTGAAGGCGGTCATCCGCACCCCGGCCGGCGGCAGCGTCACCGGCACCGTGCGCACGGTGGCGCCGACCGTCGACGGCCAGAGCCGCGTGGCGCTGGTCTACGTCGACCTGCCGCCGGCGCTGGACGCCAACGCGCCGCTCAAGGCCGGCATGTTCGCCGGCGGCCGCTTCGCGCTGGGCGAGTCGGGCGCGCTGACGCTGCCGCAGCAGGCCATCGTCGTGCGCGACGGTTTCGCTTACGTGTTCCGCCTGAACCCCGACGGCCGCGTCAGCCAGGTCAAGGTGACGACCGGGCGCCGGCTGGGCGAGCGCATCGAGGTGGTCGGCGGCATCCAGGCCGACACCCCGGTCGTGACCAGCGGCGCCGGCTTCCTGAACGACGGCGACCTGGTACGCAACGTCGCCGCCGCCCCGGCCCCCGTGGCGAAACGCTGAAGGCGGACCCGATGAACTTTTCCGCACTCTCGATCCGCAACCCGATCCCGGCGATCATGCTGTTCGCCCTGCTCACGCTGGCCGGCCTGCTGGCCTTCAAGATGAACAAGGTGCAGGACTTCCCGGACATCGAGCTGCCCATCGTCACCGTCAGCGCCACCCTCGACGGCGCCGCCCCGGCCCAGCTGGAGACCGAGGTCGCGCGCAAGATCGAGGACTCGGTCGCGACGCTGCAGGGCGTCAAGAACATCTACACCAAGGTGCTCGACGGCGTGGCCACCGTCACCGTCGAGTTCATCCTCGAGAAGGACCTGTCGGACGCCGTCAACGACGTCCGTGACGCCGTCGCGCGCGTGCGCGCCGACCTGCCCGCCGAGATGCGCGACCCGAGCGTCACCAAGACCACGACGGCCGGCCGCGTCGTCCTGACCTTCACGGCGGCGGCGGCCAACGCCGGCGGCAGGCCGGCGCTCGACCAGCCGGACCTCTCCTGGTTCGTCGACAACACGGTGTCCAAGCGCCTGCTCAGCGTGCCGGGCGTGGGCGCGGTGAAGCGCGTCGGCGGCGTCTACCGCGAGGTGCGCATCGAGCTCGACGCCGAGCGCATGGCGGCGCTGCGCGTGTCGGCGCTGGACGTGTCGCGCCAGATGCGCAACGTGCAGCGCGAGGAACCGGGCGGACGCGGCGACGTCGGCGGCGCCGAGCAGTCGGTGCGCACGCTGGCCACCGTCCAGACGGCGCAGGAACTGGCGGCCATGGACATCCCGCTGCCGGACGGCCGGCGCGTGCGCCTGGACGAGATCGCGCGGGTCAGCGACACCGTCGCCGAGCCGCGCGCCATCGCCGAGCAGGACGGCCGGCCGGTGGTCGCCTTCGAGATCTTCCGCACCCGCGGCGCCGGCGAGATGGACGTCGCCCGGGGCGTGCGCGCGGCCGTCGCCGAGCTGCAGGCCAAGCACGGCAACGTGGTGCTGCGCGAGACCATCGACAACGCCGCGCCGGTCGAGGAAAACTTCGACGCCTCGATGGAGATGCTGTACGAGGGCGCGGTGCTGGCCGTGCTGGTGGTCTGGTGGTTCCTGCGCGACTGGCGCGCCACCATCGTCGCGGCGGCCGCGCTGCCGCTGTCGGTGATCCCCGCCTTCCTCGGCCAGTACCTGTTCGGCTACACGCTGAACATGGTGACCCTGCTGTCGCTGGCGCTGGTGGTGGGCGTGCTGGTCGACGACGCCATCGTCGAGATCGAGAACATCTCGCGCCACCTCAAGATGGGCAAGACGCCGATGCAGGCCGCGCTGGAAGCGGCCGACGAGATCGGCATGGCCGTGATCGCGACGACCTTCTCGCTGGTGGCCGTGTTCCTGCCGACCGCCTTCATGAGCGGCATCCCCGGCAAGTTCTTCAAGCAGTTCGGCTGGACCGCCGTGCTGGCGATCCTGGCCTCGCTGCTGGTCGCGCGCCTGCTCACGCCGATGATGGCCGCCTACTTCCTGAAACCCGCCCGCCACCACGAGGAAAAGGACGGCCCGCTGATGCGCCGCTACATGCGCACGATGCAGTGGTGCCTGCGCCACCGCGGCCTGACGATGCTCGCCGCGGCCCTGTTCTTCGTCGGCTCGATCTCGCTGGTGCCGCTGCTGCCGACCGGCTTCGTGCCGGCCGCCGACCGCTCGCAGACCCAGATCAACGTCGAGCTGCCGCCCGGCTCCACGCTGGCGGAGACGCGCGCCGTGGCCGAGCGCGTGCGCCTGGCCGTCATGCAGGACAAGCTCGTCAAGGGCGTGTTCAGCTCGATCGGCGGCGGCTCCAGCGGCGACGCCTTCGCGCCGGGCGCGGCGGCCGAGGCGCGGCGCGCCGTGTTGACCCTGACCACGGTGCACCGCGACGACCGCAAGGCCTCGCTGGCCGCCATCGAGTCGGCCGTGCGCGCGCGCCTGGCCGACATTCCCGGCGCGCGCTTCACCGTCGGTCCGCCCGACACCGGCGTCAAGATGCAGCTGGTGCTGCGCAGCGAGGATCCGGTGGCGCTGAACGCCGCCGCGCGCCAGGCCGAGCGCGAGCTGCGCGGCCTGCACGGCATCGGCAACGTCACGTCCAGCGCCTCGCTGGTGCGCCCCGAGATCATCGTGCGCCCGGACTTCGCGCGCGCGGCCGACCTGGGCGTCACCGCCGCCAGCATCGGCGAGACGGTGCGCGTGGCCACGGCCGGCGACTACGACCAGGTGCTGGCCAAGATGAACGTGTCGGAGCGCCAGGTGCCGATCCGCGTCAAGCTGCCGGACGCCGTGCGCGCGGACCTCGACGCCATCGGCCGCCTGACGGTGCCGGGCAAGAACGGCCCGGTGCTGCTGGCGAACGTGGCCGACATCACGGTGGAGAGCGGCCCGGCCCAGATCGACCGCCTGAACCGCAGCCGCAACGTGACACTCGACGTGGAACTGAACGGCCGCTCGCTGGGCGAGGTGAACACCGAGGCGCGCGCGCTGCCCGCGCTGAAGAACCTGCCGGCCTCGGTGCAGATCGCGGAACTGGGCGACGCCCAGGAGATGCAGGCGCTGTTCGCCAGCTTCGGCCTGGCCATGCTGATCGGCGTGCTGTGCATCTACGGCGTGCTGGTGCTCCTGTTCACCGACTTCCTGCAGCCGGTGACGATCCTGGCCGCGCTGCCGCTGTCGATCGGCGGCGCGTTCGTGGCGCTGCTGCTGACCCACAGCGCGCTGTCGATGCCCACCATGATCGGCCTGATCATGCTGATGGGGATCGTGACCAAGAACTCGATCCTACTGGTCGACTACGCGATCCTGGCGCGCAAGGCCGGCATGAACCGCTTCGACGCGCTGGTCGACGCCTGCCACAAGCGTTCGCGCCCGATCGTCATGACCACGATCGCGATGGGCGCCGGCATGATGCCGCTGGCGCTGGGCCTGTCGGGCGACCCGAGCTTCCGCGCGCCGATGGCCATCGCCGTGATCGGCGGCCTGATCACCTCGACGCTGTTGAGCCTGCTGGTGGTGCCGGCCGTGTTCACCTACGTGGACGACATCGAGCACTGGTTCGGCCGCATGGCCGGCAAGATGCGCAAGCCGGCGCGGCATGCGGCGCCCAGCGAGGAGAGCGCGGTCAAGTAGGCGCAGCGGCGCGCGCCGGGAACGCACGACAAAAAGCCGGCGCGAAGCCGGCTTTTTCGTGAGCGCGGGCGCCTGGCGGCGCCGATGGATCAGTAGTCGCGACGCGAACCGCCCAGCAGCTTGGCCAGCACGAAGCCGGCGGCGGCGGCGATGGCCAGCGCGGTGGCCGGCTTTTCGCGCACGTAGTCGAAGCTGGCTTCCTTCCACTTGCCGTAGGCGTCGGTCAGCTGCTGCTGGCGCTCGCCCAGGTTCAGGCTGGCGCCGCTCAGCATGCCCTGCAGCTTGTCGACGCCGGCATGGGCGGTGGTGGCGAGGCGGTCGACGACCGGCTGCACGCTGTTGACGGCCTTGTCGACGTAGGGCTTGGCGGCGTCGGCGGCCTTGTCGATCGACTGGTGCAGGTCCTGCGCCTTGGCGTCGACCTGGCTGCCGATTTCCTTGACCTTGTCGTCGGCCTTGGCGCCGAGGTCCTTGGCATCGCCGCCGGTGCCCGAGCCGGTCGCTGCCGACGCGCTCTGGCTGTTCTGGCTGCCGGTCGAGCCGATGCTCGAGGTGGCGCCGCCGGTGCTTGAGCCGGTGCTTGAGCCGGTGCTTGAGCCGATGCTCGAGCCGATGGTCGAGCCGGCCGGCGTCTGCTGGTCCTTGCCCTGGTTCATCTGGGTGCTCTTGCTCAGGCTGCCTGCGGCGCCCGTGCTGCCCAGGTTGCCCGAACCGCTCACCGACGACAGGTTGTCCTTGCCCTGGTTACCCAGGTTGCTGTCCTTGCCAATGCTCGAGCCCGAACCGATGGTGCTGCCTTTTGCTTCGTTCGATTTTTGATTATCCATGATGAATTCCTCGTAAAAAGTGTGAGCAACGCGTAGTAGACCGAAACTCGACCATCACCACATTCTTGCCGTATTCCCCTCGAAACAAAACGAAGGCGCGAGAGCGGGCTGCGCTACATCAACGGACCCATCTGGACAGTGCACGGGGTCAAGTCTGATGAACGTTGACCATGCAAGTTCTCAAAGGTTCCGTCGATGCGATTGCTATCGCGTCTCGTGGGTGCCGCGGCGCCGGCACACCGTTTTCCGGTCGTGCCGACATGCGACGTCGCAATGGAAAAAATATAACTTTTGGTCATGCATCACTGTGCGGTGCATAACAGAGGGACGGGATCACGGCGCCGCGCCGACCGTCGCCTTGAGCGCGTCGATGAACAGGCGCACCTTCTGCGGGACGTGGGAAGAGGCCGGGTAGACGGCGTGGATGTCGCTCGCGCCCAGCGACCAGTCCGGCAACACGCGCACCAGCCGCCCGGCGGCGACGTCGTCCTGCACCGAGAACACGGTGGCGCGCAGCACGCCGTCGCCAGCCAGCGCCGCGGCGCGCGAGGCATAGGCGGAATTCGTGGAAAACACCGTGTTGCGCATGACGGTCTCGTGGCGCGCGCCGTCGGCGCGGACCAGCGTGAAGCTGGCCGGCTGGGCCACGACCGTCAACTCGACGTAGGGCAGCGCTGCCAGCGCCGCCGGGCCGTCCGGCATGCCGTGGCGCGCGAGGAACGCGGGACTGGCCACGAGCCAGCGCAGCAGCGGACCGACGCGCGCCGCCTGCAGGCCGGAATCGGCCAGCTTGCCCAGGCGCACGGCCACGTCGATGCCGTCCGCGATCAGGTCAACGCGGTGGTCGGCGCACAGCAACTCCACCTTCAGGTCGGGATGGCGCGCGCGCAGCCGCGACAGCAGCGGCGCCACCACCATCACGCCGTAGTCGACGGCGGCGGCCACGCGCAGGTTGCCCTGCACGGCATCCCGGCCGCTGCGCGCTTCCTCGATCGCTCGCTCGGCCGACTGCAGCACGCCGCGGCTGGCCTCGTAGAAGGCGCGCCCCGCCTCGGTCAGGCGCAGCGTGCGGGTGGAGCGCACCAGCAGTGCCACGCCGACCTCCGCTTCCAGCAGCTGCATGTGCTTGCTGACCATCGATTTCGCCAGGCCGAGCCGGCCGGCGGCGGCCGTGAGCGACCCCGCTTCGACGACGGCGACGAAGACGGCCAAGCGGTTCAGGTTGACGGCGGCGATGTCCATGGGGCGATTGTACACTTTGAATGGACTCTGATTCCTCGATTGTCCGGCTTATCGAAACACCCCCGTTTCCCTACACTGGCTTCACCGTCAACCACCACCCAAGGGAACACATCATGAAACTCCACGGCGTCCTCCTCTCCGGCCATGTCCACCGCGTGCAACTCCTGCTCGGCCTGCTGGACCTGCCTTACGAATTCGTCACGGTCGACCTCGCCAACCGCACGCCGGAATTCCTGGCCAAGAGCCCGTTCGGCGAGATCCCCGTGCTGGAAGACGGCGACGTCGTCCTGTCCGACTCGACCGCGATCCTGGTCTACCTCGCGTCGAAGTACGGCGACGGCCGCTGGCTGCCGCGCGACCCGGTCGGCGCCGCGCAGGTGCAGCGCTGGCTGTCGAACGCCTCGGGCAAGATCGCCTACGGCCCGGCCGCGGCGCGCCTCGTGACCGTGTTCGGCGCGCAGCTCGACCACGAACGCGCGAAGGCGATCGCCGTGCGCCTGTTCGACGCGATGGAACGCGAACTGGCGGACCGCCGCTTCCTGGTGAACGACGAACCGACGCTGGCCGACGTCGCCGCCTACAGCTACATCGCCCATGCGCCGGAAGGCGGCGTGTCGCTGCGCCCCTATCCCAACATCCGCGCGTGGCTCGGCAACGTGCGCGCGCTGCCGGGCTTCGTCGCGATGCCGTCCACCGCCGCCGGCCTCGCGCCGGAGACCTGCTGACCACCAGCGACCACCAGAAGGGAGAACGCCATGGGCGCGTCACGATTCCACGAAGGCGAGCTGGCCGCGCAGGAGCGCGTCGGCGTGCGCGAACAGATGGCCGGCGTCACCGGCATCCGCGACTTCATGCCGGACCAGCACCGCCAGTTCTTCGGCGAGCTGCCGTTCTTCTTCGCCGGCGCGCTCGACGAGGCGGGCCAGCCGTGGGCCACGCTGCTGGCCGGCGCGCCCGGCTTCGTGACGGCGCCGGACCCGCGCGTGCTGCGCATCGCCGGCGGCCTGCTGCCCGGCGACCCGCTGCAGGGCCGGCTGCTGCCCGGCCGCCACCTGGGCGGCCTGGGCCTGGCGCCGACGACGCGCCGGCGCAACCGCGTCAACGGCGTCATCGCGTCCGCCGCCGACGGCGTGCTGGAGGTCGACGTCCTGCAAAGCTTCGGTAACTGCCCACAATACATCCAGCACCGCGGCCACGCGCCGGCCGCGCCGCGCGCCACGCCGCTGGTCGAGCGCCGCGCCGCGCTCGACGCGCGCGACCGCGCCCTGGTCGCGCGCGCCGACACCTTCTTCATCGCCAGCGCCAGCACGGGCGAGGACGGCGGCCAGGCGCGCGGCGTGGACGTGTCGCACCGCGGCGGCCGGCCGGGCTTCGTGCTGGTCGAGGACGACCATACGCTGGCGGCCCCGGACTTCATCGGCAACTTCTTCTTCAACACGATCGGCAACCTGCTGCACGACCCGCGCGCCGGCCTGCTGTTCATCGACTTCGAGAATGGCGACCTGCTGCACCTGGCCGTCGACGCGACGATCGTCTGGGATGGACCCGAAGTCGCGGCCTTCGCCGGCGCCGAGCGCCTGCTGCGCTTTACCGTCCGCGAGGTCGTGCGCAACGTCGGCGCGCTGCCATTTCGCTGGAGCGAGGCGCAGCCGGCCGCGCAACTGGCGCGCACCGGCGACTGGGACGCAGCGAAAAGCGCGCTGCAAGCCGCGCAGGCCGCGACCGCATGGCGGCCGTTCGAGACCGTCGACGTCGTGCGCGAAAGCGCGGACGTGCTGTCCTTCCACCTCGCACCGCGCGACGGCCTGGGCCTGGCGCCGCACGTGCCGGGCCAGTTCGTCACGCTGCGCCTGCCGGACGGCCGTACCCGCAGCTACACGTTGTCCGACGCGCCGGACGGCCGCCGCTGGCGCATCAGCGTCAAGCGCGGGGATGGCGTGTCGCGCCGGCTGCACGATGACCTGGCGCCGGGCGCGCAGATCGAGGTAATGGGACCGGGCGGGGACTTCACCTTCGCCGCCGGCACGCGCCGCCCCGCCGTGTTCCTGTCGGCCGGCATCGGCATCACGCCGATGATCGCGATGCTCAACGGCCTCCTGGTGAACGGCGACCGCACCCGGCACCGCCACCCGATCCACTTCCTCCACGGCGCGCGCAACCCGGACGCGCTGGCGTTCGGCGCCCACCTGCGCGCCCTGGCGGCGGGCCACCGCAATCTGCGGGTGCATGTGCGCTACAGCGCGGCCGCCGTGCCCGTCGCCACGGACGACCTGCCCAACTGGGACGAAAGCGCGGGCCGCGTCGACGTCGACCTGCTCAGGCGCGTGCTGCCCTTCGACGACTACGATTTTTATCTCTGCGGCCCGGGCGGCTTCATGCAGGCGATGTACGACGGCCTGCGCGCGCTGAACGTGGCGGACGAGCGGATCCGCTTCGAGGCATTCGGTCCGGCCAGCGTCAGGAGGACGGCGGCTGCGGCGCCCGCTCCCCGTGGCGAGGTGCAAGCGGTCCCGGTGCACTTCGCGCGCTCGGGCGTCGACCTGGTCTGGGACGGCAGCCACGCGAACCTGCTGGAACTGGCGGAGGCGCACGGCATCGACGTGCCGTCGAGCTGCCGCTCCGGGATGTGCGGCACGTGCGAGGTCGGCGTGCGGGCGGGACGGGTGGAGGCGACGCGCGCCGCAGCGGCGGATGCAGCGCAGGGACATGCGCGGCTGTGCTGCGCGGTGCCGCGGGCCGGGAGCGAGGCGATCGTGCTGGACGCGTGAGCTGCGAGATGGCAAAAACAAACAGGGCTGCGCGCTTTCGCCTGCAACCCTGTTTGCTTACTGCTCATTCTTGGTGCCGCTGACCGGAATCGAACTGGTGACCTTCGCATTACGAATGCGCTGCTCTACCGACTGAGCTACAGCGGCGGGAGCCGTATTTTAGCAAAGAAATCCACTTCATTGCTAGAGTGACTCGGCAATTTTATTCGGGCAGCGTGAAACGGGGCGCTGCCGGGGAAATTGGGTCCCGGCCTGCGCCGGGATGACGAGTGATCGCCGGGACGACGAGTCATGGCCGGGACGACGGCGCCTTACGCCTGGTGATACGCCGTCACGCGCTCCACCTCGCTCTTCGAGCCGAGGAACACCGGCACGCGCTGGTGCAGCTTCTGCGGCGGGATGTCGAGGATGCGTTGCTTGCCGTCGGTGGCGGCGCCGCCGGCCTGCTCGACGATCATCGCCATCGGGTTGGCCTCGTACATCAGGCGCAGCTTGCCCGGTTGCGACGGGTCGCGCGCGTCGGCCGGGTACATGAAGATGCCGCCGCGGTTCAGGATGCGGTGCACGTCGGCCACCATCGAAGCGATCCAGCGCATGTTGAAATCCTTGCCGCGTGGGCCGGTCTTGCCGTCCAGCATTTCGGACACGTAGCGCTGGACCGGCGGGTACCAGTGGCGCTGGTTCGACATGTTGATCGCGAATTCCTTGGTCTCCGCCGGAATCTGCATGTCCTTCTGGGTCAGCACCCACGATCCCATCTCGCGGTCGAGGGTGAAGCAGTTCACGCCGTTGCCGGTGGTGAGCACCAGCATCGTCTGCGGGCCATACACGGCGTAGCCGGCCGCGACCTGCTTGCTGCCTTCCTGCATGAAGTCGGCCTCGGTCGGCTTTTCCATGCCTTCCGGCGCCTTCAGCACCGAGAAGATGGTGCCGATCGACACGTTGACGTCGATGTTCGAGGAGCCGTCGAGCGGATCGAACAGCAGCATGTATTCGCCCATCGGGTAGCGGTTCGGGATCGGGTGGATCGATTCCATCTCTTCCGACGCCATCGCCGCCAGGTGGCCGCCCCACTCGTTGGCCTCGAGCAGAATCTCGTTGGAGATCACGTCGAGCTTCTTCTGCACCTCGCCCTGGATGTTCTCGGTATCCGCGCTGCCCAGGATGTCGCCCAGGGCGCCCTTGCCGACCGAATGCGAGATGGTCTTGCAGGCGCGCGCGACGACCTCGATCAGGAGGCGCAGCGAAGCCGGGATGTTGTCGTGGAGGCGTTGTTCCTCGACGAGGTATTGCGTCAGGCTGACACGTTTCATGGGTTTCTTTCGGTTCGTTTAAATTCGTTATCGTGGTTCGTTGGCGACGGTGGCATGAAACCGGGGTCAGAGCCCCTTGAACAGCAACACCGGGCGCTGACCCCTACGCATCAATTGGCCAAGGCCTTGCTGACGACCTCGCGCACGTCGTTCGACAGCTTGTGCTGGCCGTTCACCTGCTGCAGCGCCTTCTTCATGTGTTCCTGCAACGCGGGGGTGTAGCGGCGCCAGCGGTCCATCGCACGGGCCAGGCGGCTGGCGACTTGCGGATTGAGTGCGTCCAGCGCGATCACCTGCTCGGCCCAGAACGCGTAGCCGCTGCCGTCCGGCGCGTGGAAGCCGACCGGGTTCCCGGCGCAGAACATCGACACCAGGCTGCGCGCGCGGTTCGGGTTGCGCAGCGTGAAGGCCTTGTGGGTCATCAGCTCGCGCACGGTCGCCACGCCGGTGGTCGGGGCCGAGGCCTGCATCGAGAACCACTTGTCGACCACCAGCGCCTCGCCCTGGAATTCGTCGTAGAAGCGCTGCAGCGCGGCGGCGGCGGACGGGGCGCGCGCATGGACCAGCGCGGACAGCGCGGCGGCGCGGTCGGTCATGTTGCCGGCCTCGTCGAACTGGCGCTGCGCCAGCGCGAGCGCCGCGTCGTCCGGCGCCGCGCACAGGTAGGACAGCGCCAGGTTCTTCAGCGCGCGCTTGCCGATCGAGACGGCGTCCGGGCTGTACTCGCCCGGGGTCTGGTTGGCCTCGTACTGCGCCAGCAGCTCGCCGCGCAGGCGCGCGCCGATGTCGGCGCGCACGAACTGGCGCGCCATGTGGATGGCCAGCGGGTCCACGACGTCGAGCTGGTCGGCGATCATGGTTTCCGACGGCAGCAGCAGCGCTTGCTCGCGGAAGGCCGGGTCGAGCGTCTCGTCGGCCAGGATCTTGCGCATGGCGTCGACGAAGACGTCGTCCAGGTCGAGCTTGACCTTGTCCGGATTGGCGGTGTCGACCTGGCCGGCCAGCTTGAGCAGGCGGCTCATCGCCAGGCGCTGGCCCGCTTCCCAGCGATTCACCGGGTCGCTGTCGTGGTTGAACAGGTGCAGCAGTTCGGCGTCGCTGTAGCCGTACTTCAGGATGACCGGCGCGGAAAAATCGCGCAGGATCGACGGGGTCGGCTGTTCGGTCACGCCGCTGAACACGAAGGTCTGGTCGGCGTCGATCAATTCCAGCACGGCGGTCGTGCCCAGCGCGCGGCCGTCGATCACCAGCGGCAGGTCGCGGCCATCCGCGCCCAGCAGGCCGACGGCGACCGGGATGTGGAACGGCAGCTTGTCCGGCTGGCCGGGCGTGGCCGGGCAGGACTGGCGCAGGCGCAGCGAATAGGTCTGCGCCGCGGCGTCCCAGCGCGTCTCGGCCTGCACCACCGGGGTGCCGGCCTGGCTATACCAGCGCTCGAAGCGGCTCAGGTCGCGGCCGTTCGCATTCGCCATCGCCAGGCGGAAATCGTCGCAGGTGACGGCCTGCTCGTCGTGGCGCTGGAAGTACAGGTCCATGCCCTTGCGGAAACCGTCTCGCCCCAGCAGCGTCTGGTACATGCGCACGACCTCGGCGCCCTTCTCGTACACGGTGACCGTGTAGAAATTGTTGATCTCGACGAAGGAGTCGGGACGCACCGGGTGGGCCATCGGGCCGGCGTCTTCCGGGAACTGGGCCTGGCGCAGCGTGCGCACCTGGTCGATGCGGGTGACGGCGCGGCCGGTCGGCGTGCCGATCATGTCGGCCGAGAATTCCTGGTCGCGGAACACGGTGAGGCCTTCCTTCAGCGACAGCTGGAACCAGTCGCGGCAGGTGACGCGGTTGCCGGTCCAGTTGTGGAAGTACTCGTGCCCGACCACGGCCTCGATGCCCTGGAAGTCGACGTCGGTGGCCACGCGCGGGTTGGCCAGCACGTACTTGGTATTGAAGATGTTCAGGCCCTTGTTTTCCATCGCGCCCATGTTGAAGTCGCCCACGGCGACGATCATGAAGCGGTCGAGGTCGAGCTCGAGGTTCCAGCGCTCCTCGTCCCAGCGGATGCTGTGCTTGAGCGACTGCATCGCATAGTCGGTCTTGTCCAGGTTGCCGTCCTCGACCCAGACCTGCAGCAGCGCATCGCGGCCGTCGGCCAGGCGGAAGGTCTCTTCCTGGCAGACCAGGCGCGCGGCCACCAGCGCGAACAGGTACGAGGGTTTCTTGAACGGGTCTTCCCACAGCGCGTAGTGGCGGCCGTCGGGCAGGTCGCCCTGGTCCAGCAGGTTGCCGTTCGACAGCAGCACCGGGTATTTTTCCTTGTCGGCGCGCAGCATCACCGTGTACTTGGCCATCACGTCCGGGCGGTCCGGGAAATAGGTGATGCGGCGGAAGCCTTCCGCCTCGCACTGCGTGTAGAAGCTGCCGTTCGAGGTGTACAGGCCGCTGAGCGTCGTGTTCTGCTCCGGGACGCAGATCGTCTCGATTTCCAGCGTCGCGTTGTCGGGCGTGGCGAAGATGCGCAGCACGTTGCCCTCGATGGCGTAGTCGCCCTTGCCCAGGGTCTTGCCGTTCAGGCGGATCGCCACCAGTTCGATGTCCTCGCCGTACAGTTCGATCTCGCGCCGGGCGCTGTCCGGGTTGCGGTGCAGGGTCAGGCGGTTGGCGACGATGGTGCGGGCGGGATCGAGGTCGAAGCCGAGTTCCACGGTGTCGACCAGGTAGCCGGGAGCGGTGTAGTCGTTGCGGTAGATGGTCAGGGGCGTGTCGGTGCGCATGGTGAGGATCCGCGGGGCCATTGGTGAAGTGCTTATTTTACCAACACCGTGCCCGTGCGGCGTCGCGCGATGGGGGCGCATGTATCCTCATGTACGGATAGTAACCGCGCGTAAATGTGTCGACGAATATCGAACATCAAGAATAAGATGTATCCCTGTACAAGACCGCTTGCAAAATAGAATCTTTGGAGAAAGTCATGAAACGCATCCTGATCGCCGCGGTGGCATCGCTGGGCCTGCTGCTGGGCGGCTGCGCGACCACGATCCGCAGCGACGTCACCACCTTCCACCAGTGGCCAGCCGAACTGAACGACAAGAGCTATGCCTTCGAGGCGCCGCCGCCACAGGACAATACGCTGGAGCTGCAGGCCTACCAGAACCTGGTGCGCGGCCAGCTGGGCCGCCTCGGCTTCCACGAGGCGCCGCAGGCGCCGGCACTGAAGGTGTCGATGCGCTTCTCGACCATCGACGTGCCGACCCAGGTCGTGTACCCGACCAATGCCTACATGTACTACCCGTATTCGGCGCGCTTCGGCTACCTGGGCTGGCACCGCCGCTACTGGGGCGGCTGGTACAGCCCCTTCTACGATCCGTTCTGGGGGCCGTTCCCGATGGTCGACGTGCAGACCGAGCACCGCTACCACCGCCAGCTGCAGGTGGGCATCGCCGCGGCCAGCGACGGCAAGCGCCTGTTCGACGTGACGGTGCGCAACGTCAGCCGCCAGATGTCGACCCCGGCCGTCATGCCGGCGCTGGTGCAGAGCGCGTTTGAAGGGTTCCCGGGACCGAACGGCGGCTCGCGCGTGATCGAGTTGAAGCAGGAGCCGAAAAGCTGATCTGGATCGCCGGCCCCGAAACCGTCGCCCCGGCGCAGGCCGGGGCCAACGTTTCAGGCGCCGCACTGACGCATGCAAAAATTGGCGCCCGGCCTGCGCCGGGCCGGCGTGCCGCCTAGGAAAAATACGCTTCCGACGCGAACGTGATCCCCACGATCAGCAGCACGGCCAGCGCCAGCACCACCAGCAGGCGCCCGAACTTCGGGCCGGCCACCGGCTCCGGGTCGGCCGGCGGTTCGCGATCATCGCTGAACTCTCGCATGGCGGTCCTCAGGGCAGCAGGATGGTCTTGCCGGTGGTCTGGCGCGACTCGAGGGCGATGTGCGCCCGGGCGGCCTCGGCCAGCGGGAAGCGCTGGTGGATGGGGATGGCGATCTTGCCGCTCGTGACCATCCCGAACAGCTCCGCCGCCATCGCCTCGCGCTGCGCGCGGCCGGACGCATAGGCCGGCAGCGACGGACGCGTGATGTACAGCGAGCCGCGCGCGTTCAGTTCGTTCAACGAGAACGGCGGCACCGGTCCGGACGAATTGCCGAAGCTGACCATCAGGCCGCGCGGGCGCAGGCAGTCGAGCGAGCGGCCGAACATGTCCTTGCCGACCGAGTCGTAGACGACCGGCACGCCGGCCCCGTTCGTGATTTCCATGACGCGCTGCACCACGTCCTCCGTGCCGTAGTCGATGACGTGCGCGGCGCCGTGCGCCTTCGCCAGCGCCGCCTTCTCCTTGGACCCCACGGTGCCGATGAGGTTCGCGCCCAGCGCGCGCGCCCACTGGCAGGCGATCAGGCCGACGCCGCCGGCCGCGGCGTGGAACAGGATCGTCTCGCCGGCCTGCACCGCGTAGGTCTGGCGCAGCAGGTATTGCACGGTCAGGCCCTGCAGCAGCATCGCGGCGCCGGTCTCGAACGAGATCGCGTCCGGCAGCGTGACCAGGACGTCGGCCGGCATGGTGCGCAACTGGCTGTAGGCGCCGTTCGGGCGCGCGGCGTAGGCGACGCGGTCGCCCGGCCGCACGTGCGTCACGCCCGCTCCCACCGCTTCCACCACGCCCGCGCCTTCCTGGCCCAGGCCGTTCGGCAGGTCGAGCGGGTAGAGGCCGCTGCGGAAATAGGTGTCGATGTAGTTCAGGCCGATCGCGTGGTTGCGCACCAGCGCTTCGCCCGGACCGGGGTCGCCGACCTCGACGTCGACGTATTCCAGCACCTCCGGGCCGCCGGTGCGGGAAAAGCGGATGGCCTTGGCCGTCGTCATGCGCGCCTCCGGGACATCAGCGCGCCGCCAGCCGCAGCTGCGACAGCACCAGGTGGGCGCTGGCCATGTTGGTCGCGCAGGGGATGTCGTGGACGTCGCAGGCGCGCACCAGGGCGTTGATGTCCGGTTCGTGCGGCTGCGGGGTCATCGGGTCGCGCAGGAAGATCACGCAATCGACTTCGCCGTTGACGAGCTGGGCGCCGATCTGCAGGTCGCCGCCGACCGGGCCGGAATGCATGCGCGTCACTTCCAGGCCGAGCTCGTTGATCAGGCGGCCGCCCGTGGTGCCGGTGGCGGACAGCGTGCAGCCTTGCAGGAAATCCAGGTACTCGCCGGCCAGCGCGATCATGTCGTCTTTTTTCTTGTCGTGGGCAATCAGGGCAATCCGCGGTTTCATCGATTCTCCGTTATCTCATTGTTTTTTCAGCGACAGCATGTAGATCCCCGCCAGCACCAGCGCCGTCCCGCCCAGCTGCACGGCCGTGACCGGCTCGCCCAGCAGCGCCCAGCCCAGGAACAGCGTGGACACTGGACCGATCATGCCGGCCTGCGACGCCGTGGCCGCGCCGATGCGCTGGACCGCGGCCATGGTCATGAAGACAGGGAAGATGGTACAGAATATCCCGTTCACGAGCGAGAGGCCGTAGACCGGCAGCGGCTGCAGCAGCAGGCCGGGCGGGCGCAGCAGGAAGAACTGCAGGATGCAGGCCGCGCTCGAGACGCACATGGCGTAGGCCACCAGGCGCAGCGAGCCGATGCGCCGGACCATGCCGCCCGTCCCCAGCAGGTAGACGGCATAGGCCGCCGCCGAGCCCAGCACCAGCAGCGAGCCGAGCGCGATGTTGCCGCCACCGCGCAGGTCGTGCACGAACACCAGCACGATGCCGCAGTAGGACAGGGCCAGCGCCGCCCACTGCGTGCGGCCGATGCGGTGCTTGAGGAACAGCGCGCTGACCAGCAGGACGAAGGTCGGCGTCAGGAACAGGATCAGGCGCTCGAGGCCGACGGAAATGTACTGCAGGCCGAGGAAATCCAGGTAGCTCGACAGGTAGTAGCCGACCAGGCCCAGCCCGAGCAGGCGCCAGCGGTCGGCGCCCGACAGCGGCGGTTCGCTGCGCATCTTCCACAGCGCGACGCCGGCAAACACCGGCAACGAGAACAGCATCCTGAACGCGATCAAGGTGACGGCGTCGATGTGGTAGCGATACAGCAGTTTTGCCACCACGGCCTTGGTCGAAAAGAGGATGGCACCGCCGATGGCGATGGCCAGGCCGGCGATCAGGGCCGGCCGTGTGACTGGCGCAACAGGTATGTGGCTCGTGCTTGTACTCATCCGGCGATTGTACGGCGAATCGTTGCGGCCAGCCGAGGACGCCCCAGAACGCGGTCATGCGGGCACGGTCGAAACGTTACCCGTCAACCCGACATTACGGAGGAATCGCATGATCCGCCTCAGCATTACTTCAGCCAAGTCTGCCGCCGATTCTGCCGCCGCCCCTGCCGCCGACCGGCGCCGCCATGGAAGAGGCGCGCCATGAACGCCACCGGCATCCGCCGCGCCGGCGGCGCGCGCACCGTGGCGTTTGTCCTGCCGGGGCTGCTCGCGGCCGCCTGCTGTGCCTACCTGCTGCTGCGCGCCGGCCACCCGGCGCCGGCGGCGGCAGCGGGCGCGGCCCGGACGCTCCCCGCGCCCTGGCGCGGCGCCGACCTGGCGCTGCTGTTCGCGCTGTGGGCCGTCGTGATCGGCGCGACGATGCTGCCGGCGGCGGCGCCCTCGGTGCTGTTGTACGCGCGCGCGCGGCGCATGCGCGGCGGCCGCTGGGTGGCGCCGGCGAGCGCCCTGTTCGTGCTGGGCAGCCTGTGCGTGTGGAGCGCCTGCGCCGCCGCCGCCACGCTGGCCGCCTGGCTGCTGCACGACGCCGGCGCGCTCGACGAGGCGATGGCGGTCTCCCATCCGAGCGCGCTGGCGCTGGCGCTGGTCGCGGCCGGGGTCTACCAGTGGACGCCCGCCAAGCACGCCTGCCTGGACCATTGCCGCACGCCGCCGCGCACGTCGCTGGCTGTCGTCCTGGCGCACTGGCGCCGCGGCGCGCGCGGCGCGCTGCGCATGGGCGCCGCCGACGCCCGCCACGGCATCGGCTGCTGCTGGCTGCTGCTGGTACTGGCGCTGCCCGGCGGGGTGCTGAACCTGCCCGTGGTCGGCGGCCTCGTCGCCCTGATCCTGGCCGAAAAACTGTTGCCCGGCGGACACGTCATCGCCTGCGCGACGGGACTCGGGCTGGTCGCGCTGGGCACCATGTTGTTGTTTCCCTGACAGTTTTTGCGGCAGGGCCCTATGCTAAAATGCCGAGGATTCGCATATACCGTCTTAAGGAAATCTCGACATGGCTGGACATAGCAAATGGGCCAACATCAAGCATAAGAAAGCCGCCACCGATGCCAAGCGCGGCAAGATCTGGACCCGCTTGATCAAGGAAATCACGGTTGCCGCGCGCATGGGCGGCGGCGACATCGCATCGAACCCGCGCCTGCGCCTGGCGGTCGAGAAGGCGGCCGACGCGAACATGCCGAAGGATAACGTCAACCGCGCGATCCAGCGCGGCTCGGGCGGCCTGGAAGGCGTCAACTACGAAGAGATCCGCTACGAAGGCTACGGCATCGGCGGCGCGGCGATCATCGTCGACTGCATGACCGACAACCGCGTCCGTACCGTGGCCGAAGTGCGCCACGCGTTCAGCAAGTTCGGCGGCAACATGGGTACCGAGGGTTCGGTGTCCTTCATGTTCAAGCACGTCGGCCAGTTCCTGTTCGCCCCGGGCGTGGAGGAAGACAAGCTGATGGAAGCCGCGCTGGAAGCCGGCGCCGACGACGTGATTCCCGACGAGGAAGGCGGCTTCGAAGTGCTGTGCGACCCGATCGCCTTCGCCGGCGTCAAGGAAGCGCTGGAAGCGGCCGGCTTCAAGGCCGATTCCGCCGAAGTCATCATGAAGCCGGATCTCGAGACCGTGTTCACCGGCGAAGACGCGCTCAAGATGCAGAAGCTGCTGGACGCCCTGGAAAACCTGGACGACGTGCAGGAAGTCTATACCAACGCCGTGATCGAAGAGTAAGCACACCCATGAAAATCCTGGTAGTCGGCTCTGGCGGCCGTGAACATGCCCTGGCCTGGAAACTGGCCCAATCCGACCGCGTCCAGACGGTCTACGTCGCCCCGGGCAACGGCGGCACCGCGCACGACGCGCGCCTGGTCAACATCGACATCACGGACCCGGCCGCGCTGGCCGACTTCGTCGTCGCCGAGCACGTGGGCCTGACGCTGGTGGGCCCGGAAGGCCCGCTGGCGGCCGGCATCGTCAACCTGTTCCGCGCGCGCGGCCTGAAGATCTTCGGCCCGACCCGCGAGGCGGCGCAGCTGGAAAGCTCGAAGGACTTCGCCAAGGCCTTCATGGAACGCCACGGCATCCCGACCGCGAAGTACCAGACCTTCTCCGACGCGCAGCAGGCCCACGCCTACATCGACGCCAACGGCGCGCCGATCGTGATCAAGGCCGACGGCCTGGCCGCCGGCAAGGGCGTGGTCGTCGCCATGTCGCTGGAAGAGGCGCACCGGGCGGTCGACGACATGCTGTCGGACAACCGCTTCGGCGACGCCGGCGCGCGCATCGTGATCGAGGAATTCCTGGCCGGCGAGGAAGCCTCGTTCATCGTCATGTGCGACGGCAGGAACGTAGTGGCGCTGGCCACCTCGCAGGACCACAAGCGCCTGAAGGACAACGACCAGGGGCCGAACACGGGTGGCATGGGCGCGTATTCGCCGGCGCCGATCGTGACGCCGTCGATGCATGCGCGCGTGATGCGCGAGATCATCAACCCGACCATCCAGGGCATGTCGAAGGACGGCATCCCGTTCTCCGGCTTCCTGTACGCCGGCCTGATGATCGACGCCGCCGGCAACCCGAAGACGCTGGAATTCAACTGCCGCATGGGCGACCCGGAAACCCAGCCGATCATGGCGCGCCTGAAGAGCGACTTCGTGACGGTGCTGGAACACGCCTGCAGCGGCACGCTGGACGCCGTCGAACTCGAATGGGACCGCCGCACGGCGGTGGGCGTGGTGATGGCGGCCGCCGGCTATCCGGACAATCCGGCCAAGGGCGACGTCATCGACGGCATCCCGGCCGAGACGCCCGAATGCATCACCTTCCACGCGGGCACCAGGCTGGTCGACGGCGCGCTGCAGACGGCGGGCGGGCGCGTGCTGTGCGTGGTGGGCCTGGGCGACAGCGTCAAGATGGCGCAGAAGCAGGCCTACGAGACCGTCGAGAAGATCCACTTCAACGGCGCGCAGTACCGCCGCGACATCGGCTGGCGCGGCGTGAAGCAGTAAGCCCCGCCGCCCCGGCCTTGCGCCGGGACGACGTACTCCCTGGATGACAAAACTGTCATCCAGGCGTCACCCGGACGTCACCGCGCGTTTCCTAGAATCGGGGCTCCCTCCCCTTCGCAGGAAAGCCCGATGTCCTCACATCCCATTCCTCCCGCTTCCGACGGCCCGGCCGGCGCGCTGCGGCGCGTCCTGAAGCTGCCCGCCGACGCCCCCGTGCTGGCGCCGCTGGCCGGCATCGCCGGCGCCGCCGCCCTGCTCTGCGCCGGCTATGCCTGGGCCGCCGGCTGGCTCACCCCGGCGCGCCTGACGCCGGTACGCATCGTCGACACCTTCGAGACCAATTTCGGCGTCCACCCGGGCCTGCGCCGCAACCACACCAAGGGCATCTGCGTGACCGGCCGGTTCGACGGCAACGGCGCGGCCGGCGCGTGGTCGACGGCCACCGTGTTCGGGCCCGTGCGCACGCCGGTGGTCGGCCGCTTCGCCGTCCCCGGCGGCAACCCGTCGGTGCCCGACACGGCCAGCCCCGTGCGCAGCATGGCGCTGCTGTTCCAGCTACCCGGCGGCGAGCAATGGCGCACGGGGATGAACAGCATGCCCATCGTCGTCAGCAACACGCCGCGGGGCTTCTACGAGAGCGTGCTCGCGTCCCGCCCCGACCCGGCGACCGGCAAGCCCGATCCGGCGCGCATGAAGGCGTATTTCGCCGCGCATCCGGAATCGGGCGCCTTCAACGCCTGGGTCAAGGCGCATCCGCCGTCGTCCTCGTTCGCCGACACGCGCTTCTACAGCATCAATGCCTTCCGCCTCGTCGACGCGGCCGGCGCCGAACACGTGGTGCGCTGGTCGATGGTGCCGGAACTGGCGCCGGCGCCGCTCGACCCGCGCGGGGCCGCCGCGCCCGACCTGCTGCAGGACGACCTGGCCGCGCGCCTGGCGCGGGGTCCGCTGCGCTGGCACCTGCAGCTGCAGTTCGCCGCGCCGGGCGACCCGGAAGACGACGCCACGCGCGCCTGGCCCGCCACGCGCCGCACGGTCGATGCCGGCGTGCTGACGCTGGAGCGCGCCGAGGCGCAGGACGACGGCCCGTGCCGCGACGTGAACTTCGACCCGACCGTGCTGCCGCGCGGCATCCGCGTCTCCAGCGACCCGCTGCTGGCGGCCCGCTCCGGCGCCTATTCCCGTTCCTACAACCTGCGCACGCACGAACAGGCGGCCGCGCTCGCATCCCACGGAGGCGCCCGATGACCCCGCAACGCTTTTCCCTGGCCTCGCGCCTGCTGCACTGGACCATGGCGCCGCTGCTGGTGGCCATGCTGCTGATCGGCACCGGCATGGTGGCGACCGTCTCGTCCTGGCGCCTGGTCCTGCTCGGCGTGCACAAGCCGCTGGGCCTGCTGCTGTTCGTGCTGGCCGTGCTGCGCCTGCTGCTGCGCCTGGCCGGCACGACGCCGCCGCTGCCGGCCACGGTTCCCGCCCCGATGCGGGTGGCGGCGCACGCCTCGCACTGGCTGCTGTACGGCTGCATGCTGGCGATGCCGCTGGTCGGCTGGGCCATGCTGTCGGCCGGCGGCCTCCCGCTGCCGCTGCACCTGCCGCCGCTGCTGGCGCCGGACGTCGGGCATTACGCGCTGCTGCGCTCGCTGCACACGGTGCTCGGGGAAGCGTTCTACCTGCTGGTGCTGGGCCATGTGTGCGCCGGCCTGCTGCATGCGCTGCTGCTCAGGGATGGCGTGTTCGAGGCGATCGCGCTCAGGATCAAGCGCTGAGCCATCGATCCCCGTCGCCCCGGCGCAGGCCGGGGTCCAGGTTTGGTAGTGCAGCATGCAAAAAATGGGGTCCCGGCCTGCGCCGGGGCGACGCTTGCGAGGCAGGGCGAAGTCTATCCAACGGTCTGGTCGTACAGGTCTTCCCACCCGGGATTCATCCGCTGTACCAGGTTCACCTTCCAGTCGCGGTGCCATTTCTTGATCAGCTTTTCGCGCCGGATCGCTTCCATGATGTCTGCATGGACCTCGTACCACACCAGGCGCGTCGTGCCGTGCACCCTCGTGAAACCGTCGACGACACCTTCGCGATGCTGCCAGACGCGCTTGACCAGGTCGGACGTCACGCCGACGTAGAAGGTGCCGTAGGGGCTGCTCGCAAGGAGGTAGACGTAGCTGGCAGACGTAGCTGGCTTTTTCCATGGCGCCAGCGTGGCATGTGGGTCCGGTTGCGATGTGATTAGCCGCAATCGTGCGGGAATGGGACGCAGGGGAATTGGGTCCCGGCCTGCGCCGGGACGACGTGGTGGTAGCGCCGGGACGACGTGGTGGCAGCGCCGGGGCGATGTGGTGGTAGCGCCGGGGCGACGTGGCGGTAGCGCCGGGGCGACGCGGCAGTGGGCTTGGTGTACAATCCCCGTTCATTTTTTTCATCCTCGCCCTTTTCCCACATGTCCACCCCGAATCCGTCCGCCGTCAAGGCCTGGCTGCTCGACCTGCAGGCGCGCATCGTGCGGGCGCTGGAAGACGTCGACGGCACGCCGTTCCTGCGCGATAGCTGGGAACGTCCGGAAGGCGGCGGCGGCATCTCGCGGCTGGTCGAGGAAGGGAATGTGTTCGAGCGCGGCGGCTGCAATTTCTCGCACGTGCAAGGGAAGAGCCTGCCGCCCTCGGCGATGGCGGCGCGGCCCGAGCTGGCCGGGCGCGCCTGGGAGGCGATGGGCGTGTCGCTGGTGCTGCATCCGCGCAATCCGTACGCGCCGACCGTGCACATGAACGTGCGCTTCTTCGAAGCCACGGCCGAGGGCAAGGAACCGGTGTGGTGGTTCGGCGGCGGCATGGACCTGACGCCCTACTACGGCAACGCGGACGACGCGCGCCATTTCCACCGGACCTGCCACGATGCGCTGGCGCCGTTCGGCGCGGACCTGCATGCGCGCTTCAAGCAATGGTGCGACGAGTACTTCTACCTGAAGCACCGCAAGGAAGCGCGCGGCGTCGGCGGGATCTTCTTCGACGACTTCAACGAACTCGGCTTCGACCGCTCGTACGCCATGGTGCAGCGCGTCGGCGACGGCTTCCTCGACGCCTACCTGCCGGTGCTGCAGGCCCGCAAGGACCTGCCCTACGGCGAGCGCGAACGCGACTTCCAGGCCTACCGGCGCGGCCGCTACGTCGAGTTCAACCTGGTATGGGACCGCGGCACGCTGTTCGGCCTGCAGTCGGGCGGACGCACCGAGGCGATCCTGATGTCGATGCCGCCGGTCGTCAAGTGGCGCTACGACTGGCATCCCGAACCCGGCAGCCCCGAGGAAGCGCTGTACACCGACTTCCTCGTCCACAGGGATTGGCTGGCCCCGTGACCCGCTGCATCGCCTTGCTGGGAGGCAGTTTCGACCCGGTGCACCACGGCCACGTCGCGCTGGCCGCGCTGTTCGCACGCCTGCTCGCGCCCGCCGAGCTGCGCGTGCTGCCCGCCGGGCAGCCGTGGCAGAAGGCCGGGGGATTGCGGGCGCCGGACGCCGACCGCGTCAGGATGCTGGCGCTGGCGTTCGCCGCCGGCGCCGTGCCCGTGACGATCGATACCCGCGAGATCGACCGCCATGCGCCGACCTACACGGTCGAGACGCTGCGCGAACTGCGCGCCGAATGCGGGCCGGACGCGTCGCTGGTGTTCCTGATGGGCGCGGACCAGCTGCAGAAGCTGGACACCTGGCACGACTGGCAAGCGCTGTTCGGCCTGGCCAATTTCGGTGTCGCCGCCCGCCCCGGCTACCGGCTCGACGATGCCGCCCTGCCCCCGGCGGTGGCGCGCGAGCTGGCGGCGCGGCGCGCGACGCCGGAACAGGTACGGGCCAGCCCGGCCGGCAGGGTGTGCCTGGCGCACACGCTGGCCGTCGACATCTCGGCCACGCAGGTGCGCGCGGCCCTGCAACATGCTGGAACGAGCGGCCAGGCAGGGGGCGTCGACGTCGGCGCGCTGCTCGCACCGCAAGTGCTAGACTATATTCAACAACATAACTTATACAAGATCTAATGGATATCAAGAAACTGCAAACGCTCGTCGTCGACGCCCTCGAAGACGTCAAGGGCCAGGACATCGCCCTGTTCGACACGACCGGCCTGACCAGCCTGTTCGACCGCATCGCGGTCGTCTCGGGCACCTCGAACCGCCAGACCAAGGCGCTGGCCGCCTCGGTGCGCGACAAGGTCAAGGCCGCCGGCGGCGACGTGGTCGGCCTGGAAGGCGAAGACACCGGCGAGTGGGTGCTGGTCGACCTGGGCGACATGATCGTCCACATCATGCAGCCGGCCATCCGCCAGTACTACCGCCTCGAGGAAATCTGGGGCGAGAAGCCGGTCAAGCTGGGCGCCGCCAAGCGCAAGTCGACCGCCGAAGGCCAGGAAGCCGCCGCGCCGAAAGCGAAGTCGAAGCACCTGGCCGCCAACCAGGACCAGCCGGAAGCCAAGCCGGTGCGCGAGCGCAAGCCGGCCGCGAAAAAGGTTGCCGCACCCGCGGAAGGCGCCGCCAAGAAGCCGGCCGCCAAGATCCCGACCGGCGCCAAGGTGAAGGTCGCGCTGCCCAAGACCGCCGTCGCCTCGGCCGCCGCCGCGAAAGCCGCCAAGGCCGCCGCACCGAAGCGCGCGAAAGCCGCCGCACCGGCCGAGGCCGCCGCGGCACCGGCCAAGAAAGTCATCCGCCGCATCAAGAAGACCGAAGAGTAATCCTCGATGCAGTTGATGATCGTCGCGGTCGGCCACAAGATGCCGGCCTGGATCGAGACCGGCTTCGCCGAGTACGCCAAGCGCATGCCACCCGAGCTGCGCATCGTGCTCAAGGAGGTCAAGCCGGTCGAACGCTCCGGCAGCAAGACGGCGGCGACCGCGATGGCGCTCGAGCGCGAGCGCATCGAGGCCGTGCTGCCGAAAGGCGTGCGCATCGTCGCCCTCGACGAGCGCGGCAAGGACCTCACCAGCGTCGGCCTGTCCCAGCAGCTGGAACACTGGCAGCAGGACGGGCGCGACGTGGCCTTCCTGATCGGCGGGGCCGACGGCCTCGACCCCGAGCTGAAGGCGCGCGCCGACGGCCTGATCCGCATCTCCAGCATGACGCTCCCCCACGGCGTCGTGCGGGTGATGCTGGCCGAGCAGCTGTACCGCGCCTGGTCGATCACCCAGAACCATCCCTACCACCGCGTCTGAGCCAGCGCCATGCCTACCTCGTCCCCGTCCGGCAAGAAGATCTACCTCGCCTCGAAGAGCCCGCGCCGGCGCGAACTGCTGCGCCAGGTCGGCATCGAGTTCGAGCTGCTCAGCCTGCGTTCCGATCCGGTGCGCGGCATCGACGTCAGCGAGGACGTGCTGCGGGACGAACCCGCGCTGGACTACGTGGCCCGGGTCGCGCGCGAAAAGGGCGCGTTCGCCTGGAACGTGCTGCACCTGCGGCGCATGCCGCTGCGCCCGGTGCTGTCGGCCGACACCACCGTCACCATCGACGGCGAGATCCTCGGCAAGCCGGCCGACCCGAAGGAAGCGGTCGCCATGCTGGAGCGCCTGTCGGGCCGCACGCATCAGGTGCTGACCTCGGTGGCCGTGCACTACACCGGCATCGTCGAGCAGGTGACGCAGGTGTCGCACGTGCGCTTCGCGGCGCTGTCGCCCGAGACCATCCGCGCCTACTGCGCCACGCCGGAACCCTACGACAAGGCCGGCGCCTACGGCATCCAGGGGCTGGCCGCGCTGTTCATCGAGCACATCGAGGGCAGCCACTCCGGCATCATGGGATTGCCGGTGTTCGAGACGGCGCGATTGCTGCAGAAGGCCGGCATCGGCGCGTTGTAGATCGCCTGCATGGCAAAGACCGTCGCCCCGGCGGAGGCCGGGGCCCAATCATGTATGCGTTGTCGCACTGCATGCGCATTGGGTCCCGGCCTCCGCCGGGACGACGTGCAGGTCAGTGCGTGCACGATCAGGCGCCTTTTGCGACGGCCTCCTGCGCCGGGGCGACGGTGCCGGAGGGACCGACGCCCAGCGCCCCCACCGTGTATGATGTCGCTCTGAACAATAACCGCACGGCCCGGCTCCATGACTGAAGACATCCTGATCAATATCACCCCACAGGAAACGCGCGTCGCGCTGGTGGTGCAGGGTGCCGTGCAGGAATTGCATATCGAGCGTACGCTCACCCGCGGCCTGGCCGGCAACGTCTACCTGGGCAAGGTGGTGCGCGTGCTGCCGGGCATGCAGTCGGCCTTCATCGACATCGGCCTGGAGCGCGCGGCCTTCCTGCACGTGGCCGACATCTGGGAAGCCCGTCCGCACGACGGCAGCGGGAACAACACCCCGACGCCGATCGAGAAGCTGCTGTTCGACGGCCAGGTGCTGACCGTGCAGGTGATCAAGGACCCGATCGGCACCAAGGGCGCGCGCCTGTCCACCCAGATCTCGATCGCCGGCCGCATGCTGGTCTACCTGCCGCAGGACAAGCACATCGGCATCTCGCAGAAGATCGAGAAGGAAAGCGAGCGCGAGGCGCTGCGCGCGCGCCTGCAGGGCCTGCTGCCGCCCGAGGAAAAGGGCGGCTACATCGTGCGCACCCAGGCCGAGGAAGCGTCCGACGCCGACCTCGCGGCCGACGTCGACTACCTGCGCAAGACCTGGGGCGCGATCACCAGCGGGGCGCGCACCCGCCCCGCCACCAGCCTGCTGTACCAGGACCTGAGCCTGGCCCAGCGCGTGCTGCGCGACTTCGTGCACGACGAGACGGCGGCGATCCTGGTCGACTCGCGCGAGAACTACCTGAAGCTGGTCGAGTTCGCCCAGGTGTACACCCCGAGCGTGCTGTCGCGCCTGCAGCACTACACGGGCGAGCGCCCGCTGTTCGACCTGTACGGCGTCGAGGAAGAGATCCTGCGCGCGCTGGGCCGCCGCGTCGACCTCAAGTCGGGCGGCTACCTGATCGTCGACCAGACCGAGGCGATGACGACGATCGACGTGAACACCGGCGGCTTCGTCGGCGGGCGCAACTTCGCCGACACGATCTTCAAGACCAACCTGGAAGCCGCGCACGCGATCGCGCGCCAGCTGCGCCTGCGCAACCTGGGCGGGATCATCATCCTCGACTTCATCGACATGGAGAACACCGAGCACCGCAACGCCGTGCTGGCCGAGCTGCGCAAGACCCTGTCGCGCGACCGCACCAAGGTGTCGGTGAGCGGCTTCTCGGCGCTGGGGCTGGTCGAGATGACCCGCAAGCGCACGCGCGAATCGCTGGCGCACATTTTGTGCGAGCCCTGCCCCGCCTGCGCCGGCAAGGGCCAGGTCAAGACCTCGCGCACGATCTGCTACGAGATCCTGCGCGAACTGCTGCGCGAGGCCAAGCAGTTCAACCCGCGCGAATTCCGCATCCTCGCCTCGCAGGAGGTGGTCGACCTGTTCCTGGAAGAGGAATCGCAGCACCTGGCCATGCTGGGCGACTTCATCGGCAAGAAAATCTCGCTGCAGGTCGAAAAAGGCTATCACCAGGAACAGTACGATGTCATCCTGATGTGAAAATTTGTCGTCAAAATGTACAAGCCGTGTCAAACACTTGTTAAGCCGTCCAGACCTGTTGCTGGCATAGGACAAAGCGTTCAAAAATAGGGCTGGCCGTGACGCTGCGCCCCGGTTTAGACTACAATTTGTGACAATTTGCTGAAACATGAGAGTTGGCGGTAGCGCGTTTTCCAACCGTAAGGTGCCGGGATGCGACCAGCCGACCGGACGGTGCTGCCACGGCAGCTCCCCCCTGATGTGTATCACTGGCGGCGTCGGTTCTTATCCAACTGGCAGGCGACCCGTAAGAGACAATGAACGTACCTCTCATTCCTTCCGACCTCCTCGCGAAGTCGGACAAAATCCTGTTCATCGCCCACCTGGCGCTGGGCGACTACACGTATCTGCAGAACTGCTTCCAGGCGTTCGCGCAGGCGTACCCGCACCTCAAAATGCACCTGTGGGTCGACGAGGTGCGCCGCACCGGCGACGCCACGCAGTGGCCGCACCTGAAGAAGAACGTGCTGTACGACTGGCTGGCCGCCTGCGAGTTCATCGACAAGGTGTACGACCAGAACTATTCGCCCGAGCTGTTCCAGCAATCGATCAAGGACGCCCAGGGCGAGCGCTACCCGATCGTCGTGTCGCTCGCCACGCTGCGTCCGCATTTCTACGCCAGCCTGGCGCGCGAGATCAGCCCGGACGGCTTCGTCGTCGGCCTGAAAAAGCCGCTGGGCCTGTTCGACCTGCACCACTGGCCCGCCTACCGCAAGCTGGACGCCAGCCTGAACCCCGACGTGGCCGACCGCAGCAGCGCGCCGCACATCAGCGACGTGCACGCGGAATGGTTCCGCCAACTGGCGGGCGTCGACATCCCGCCGGCGGCGCGCATCCCGTTCGTGCACATTCCCGAGCGCTTCGTCGACGGCGCCCGCGCGCGCCTGCACGAGTGGGGCTTCGACCGCCGCCAGGGCAAGCTGGTCTTCATCAACCCGTTCGCCAAGACCCGCAAGCGCTGCTGGCCGGTCGAGCGCGTGGTCGAACTGATCACCACCATGCGCGCCCAGCCGGACTGGCACGACGCCTGCTTCATCGTCAACGCCGTGCCGCAGGAAGTCGAGCGCGTCAAGACGCTGCTGGCCGAGCGCAAGCTCGACCGCACCGAGCTGTTCAGCGCCAACGAGAACTTCTTCCAGCTGCCGGCCATGCTGGCCCAGTGCGACCTGATCGTCTCGGTCGAGACGGCCGTGATGCACCTGGCGAACGCCGTCGGCGTGCCGGTCGTGGCGCTGATGCGGCAAAAGACGCCCGAGTGGGCGCCGGTCGACAAGGCCAACAGCACCGTCATCACCGCCCACCAGCGCCACGACTGGGTCAAGGCGATCCCGGTGCGCGACGTCATGCACGCGCTGGCGTAAGCGCCCGCGCCTTCGCGCCAGGGGCCGCCGCGAGCGGCCCCGCGTTTTTTCTGGCGCCGGCGCCATGCTCCGGTTATCATCCCGGCCCCACGCTCCGGCAAGGACCCGCATGCATCCCGCTTCCACGATCGACGTCGGCCAGTTGCTGGCCGGCCTGCCCGACCGCATCGACGCCATCCCGCGCCTGGCCTGCGCGCGCGCGCCGGACGCGCCCGCCCTGGTCGATGCCGGCCGCACCATCCGTTACCGCGACCTGGTCGCCATGGTCGACCGCCACGCGGCGCTGCTGCACGCACGCGGCGTGCGCCCCGGCGACCGCGTGCTGCTGGCGAGCGAGAACTGCGCGGCCCAGGTGGCGCTGGTGTTCGCCGCCTCGACGCTGGGCGCCTGGATCGTCAACGTGAACGCGCGCCTGACGGCGCCCGAGCTGGACGCCATCCGCGCGCACAGCGGCGCGCGCCTGGCGCTGTACACGGCCGGCGTGTCGCCGGAAGCGGCCGCGCACGCGCTGCGCGACGGCGCCACGGCGTACGGCGACGCCGCCGACGGCCTGATGATCGGCCCGCGCGACGACGCCTGCGCGCCCGAGGCGCCCGGGCCGGAACCGGTCGCGGCCCTGGTCTACACCACCGGCACCACCGGCCGGCCGAAGGGCGTGATGCTGAGCCACCGCAGCCTGCTGTACGTGGCGGCCGTGTCGAGCCGGCTGCGCGGCCTGGTCGCCGGCGACCGCGCCTGGGGCGTGCTGCCCATCTCGCACGTGTACGGCCTGACCTCGGTCATGCTCGGCACGCTGCATGCGGGCGCCTGCCTGCAACTGGCGCCGCGCTTCGCGCCGGAGGCGATGCGGGCCGCGCTGCGCGACGACGGCCTCACCATCGTGCAGGGCGTGCCGGCCATGTACGCGCGCCTGCTGGCCCTGCCCGGCAGCGCGGGTTCCCGCCTGCCCTCGCGCCTGCGCTTCGCCTATGCCGGCGGCGCGCCGCTGGACCCGCAGCTCAAGCACCGCGTCGAGGCGCTGCTGGGCGTGCCCCTGCACAACGGCTACGGCCTGACGGAGGCGGCGCCCACGGTCAGCCAGACCCGCCTGGACGCGCCGCGCACCGACACCTCGGTCGGGATGGCGATCCCGGGCGTGGAGACGCGTCTGCTCGACCACCTTGGCCACGACCTGGCGGACGGCGACGAGGGACCCGGCGCGCTATGGGTGCGCGGCCCCAACCTGATGCGCGGCTATTACCGCGAGCAAGCGCTCACCGACGCCGCGCTGCGCCCGGGCGGCTGGCTGGACACGGGCGACATGGCGCGCCGCGCGCCGGACGGTGCGCTGTTCATCGTCGGGCGCAGCAAGGAAGTGGTCAATCGCGGCGGCTTCAATGTGTATCCGCTGGAAGTCGAGACGGCGCTGAACGGCCATCCGGGCGTGACGCAGTCGGCGGTGGTGGGGCGCGCCGTGGCCGACGGCGACGAGGAAGTGGTGGCCTTCGTGCAGCCGGTGCCGGGCCGGGCCCCGGCCGTCGACGAACTGCGCGCCTGGGCGGCGCAGCGGCTGGCGCCGTACAAGCGGCCGGCGCGCATCGTCATGCTGGACGCGCTGCCGGCGGCGCCGAGCGGAGATCGGAAGAGCACACGTCTGAACTCCAGTCACCGTACTAGATCGCGTAT
>NZ_CAJYEB010000023.1 GCF_913773735.1 uncultured Massilia sp. | reverse complement strand
TGCTGGTGATGCTCCACTTGCCGCCGTTCACCACGGCGCTGCCGAGCACGGTCGTGCCGTCGGTGTCGTACAGCGTGACGGTGTCGCCGCTGGTGCCGGTGCCGGTGAATTGCGGCGTAGTGCTATTGGTGCGGTTGTCGCCCGCGGTGCCGCTGTCGCTGGCGGCCGCCAGCACGGGCGCGCCCGGCGCCGCCGGCGTCGACGTGTCGATCTCGAGCGTCAAGCCCGTGCTGGCCTTGGAGACATTGCCCGCCAAATCGGTCTGCTTGACCGTCAGGGTGTGGCTACCGCTGCCCAGCGTGGAACTCGTGATGCTCCACTTGCCGGTGCCGTCGGCCGTGGTGGTGCCCAGCAGCGTGGTGCCGTCGGTGTCGTACAGCCTGACCTTGGCATTGCCCTCGGCCATGCCGGTGACGACCGGCGTGGCGACGTTGGTGAGCAGGTCGCCGGCGACGCCGCTGTCGCTGCCGGTGCTCAGGGCCGGCGCCCCAGGGGCGACCGGCGCCGTGGTGTCGATCAGCACGGTCTTCACAGTGCTGGCGGCCGACGCGTTACCGGCGGGATCGACCTGCTTGACCGTCACCTGGTGCGTGCCCTCCGCCAGCGTGCTGCTGGTGATGCTCCACTTGCCGCTGCCGTTGACGGTGGCGTGGCCCAGTGCCGTATTGCCGTCGGTATCGTACAGCGTGACGGTGGCGCCGATCTCGCCGGTGCCGGTGAACACCGGCGTGATGTTGCTCGTGATCGCGTCCGCGCTGGAAGCACCGGTGTCGGTCCCGGCCGTCATCGCCGGTGTGGACGGCGCGGCCGGCGCCGTGAGGTCGACGGTCAATGCCAGCCCGGCGCTCAGCGTCGACGTGCTGCCGAGGGCGGTCTGGGTGACCTTCAGCGTATGCGTCCCTTCGGACAGCGCGGTGCTGGTAATGCTCCAGATGCCGGAGCCATTGGCCGTCACACTGCCCAGCTCGGTGATGCCATCGGTATCGTACAGCTTGACGACGGCGTTCGGCTCCGCCGTGCCCGTGATCGTCGGCGTGGCGTTCTTGGTGATGTTGTCGCCCAATACCCCGGTATCGCTGACAACGTCCAGCGCCGGCACCGGCGGCGCGCCGACACCGATCGTGGCGGTTTCGGTCGACGTGCTGGTAAAGCTGTCGTTGTACATGGCGGCCAGGCCATTGATCGTATAGTTCAGGCCGAGCGGGAAGCTTCCCGAGGTATCGGTGCCGGTGCTGGTGATGGTGTACCGGACAATATAGTTGTCCATGACAATGATGCCGGCCATGCTCGTCGTCATGGTCGTATCCATGATCGCGGTCCATCCGGCCGGCACCGACGGCGAAAACTGGATGTCGCTGCCGACGTAGACGAATGCAGCCGGGACGCTCACGGTGAACGAGATGACCGGCTGGCTGCCCGGCGTGATGGCGACGGTCGGGCTGTCGGGGGTGATGGTGCCGAGAACTGTCATGATGCTCCTTGTTCAATGTCTTCTAATAATCATGCCAAGCTGGTCGGCAACATCGCCATCCCACTGGATTGATACATGAATTGTATTGCAGCAAGGTAACCAAATGTGGCCGATCGGAGAATCTGTGGTATTTCGTCCATGAGGCTGATCGCTCCCCCGTCCCCGGCTGCGGCCGTTCGCTAGTAAAATGGCACGTTTCCCGAACCTTGCGCACCATGACGTCCACCGCTTCCCTCCCGCAGCCTGCCCACCCCGTCCGCACCGAGATCGCCACCCTGTGGCGCCTGTCGTGGCCGATGCTGGTGGGCCAGCTCGCCACGGTCGGCATGGGTGTCGCGGACGTGGCGATGACCGGGCACGTCAGCGCGGCCGAACTGGCCGCCGTCTCGCTCGGCACCTCGGTCTGGTCGATCATCCTCGTCACCGTGATGGGCGTCATGATGGCCGTGAATTCCGTGGTCGCGCACGAGATGGGCGCCGGACGCTTCGAGCGCATCTCGCATTCGGTGCGCGAATCGCTGTGGATGGGCCTGCTCGTCGGCATCGCCGGCTGCCTGGCGGCGAATGCCTGCGCGCTGCTGTTCGACCACATCGGCCTGGAACAGGCGGTGGCCGACCGCGCCAAGACCTTCCTCCACATCATCAGCCTGGGCATGCCGGCCTTCGCCTGCTACCGCGCGCTGTACGGCTACACGACCAGCATCAACCAGACCAAGCCGATCATGGTCATCGCCATCCTCGGCCTGGTCTACAACATCGTCGTCAACTGGCTGCTGGTGTTCGGCAAATTCGGTTTCCCCCAGTTGGGCGCGCTGGGCTGCGCGGTGGCGACGGCCAGCGGCGTGTGGCTGATGCTGGGCGCCATGGTCGTGTGGATCAGGCTGTCCAGCGCCTACCGTCTCACCTACCCGTTCGGGCGCTTCGAGGGGCCGGACTGGCGCGAGATCGGCGCCATGCTGCGCCTCGGCCTGCCGATCGGCGTCACGCACTTCGCCGAAGTGAGCGCCTTCGGCATCGTCAGCCTGCTGGTGGCGCGCTTCGGCGTGGTGGAGGTGTCGGCGCACCAGATCGCGCTGAACTTCGTCTCGCTGGTGTTCATGGTGCCGCTCAGCTTCGGCATCGGCGCCCTGACCCGCGTCGGCCAGGCCATGGGCGAAGGCAATCCGGTGCGCGCCCGCTTCGTCGCCTGGACCGGCACCGGCATGTGCATCGCCTTCGGCGTGCTGTCGGCCCTGTTCATCCTGGTGTTCCGCTGGCAGATCGTGGCGATGTACACGTCGGACCCCGCCGTGCAGGCCACCTGCGCGACGCTGCTGCTGTACGCCGCGCTGTTCCAGCTGTCCGACTCGACCCAGGTGGCGGCCGCTTCCGCCATGCGCGGCTACCAGGTCACGCGCGCGCCCATGGTGATCCAGATGATCGCCTTCTGGGGCGTGGCGCTGCCGGCCGGCTGGATCCTCGGACTGGCCCCGGCCTGGTTCCCGTGGTCACCCGACAAGCCGATGGCCGCGACCGGCTTCTGGATCGGCCTCGTGCTGGGACTGACGGTGGCGGCGGTGCTGCTGGCGTGGGCGCTGGACAAGCTGTCGACGCTGCGGGTGCGCGAGGCGCGGGCCGCTCAGGCCTGAGCGCAGTCGAGCGAGACGGTAAACACGCTGCCGGCGCCGGGACCGTCGCTGCGCGCGGCGATGCCGCCCCCGTGCAGCGTGACGATGGTCTTGACCAGCGCCAGGCCGATCCCCAGGCCGCCCTGGCTCCGGTCCGGCGACCGCTCGGCCTGGGTGAACAGGTCGAACACGTGCGGCAGCAGCGCCGCGTCGATGCCGAGTCCGTTGTCGCGCACGGCGATCGACAGCGTCGCCTCCTGGCGCGCGACCACCACGCCGATGCGGCCGCCCGGCGGCGTGTACTTGGCGGCGTTGTTCAACAGGTTGACGAGTGCCTGCACGAGCCGGTTCGCATCCCCGACGATGGCGGCGCCGCCGGCGTCGCCCTCCACCGACAGCACATGCCCGCGCGCTTCGATCAGCGGCCGCGCCTGCTCGACGGCGCCGGCGACGATGACCATCGGGTCGAGCCGGGTCCGTTCCAACTGGATGAGGCCGCGCGTGACACGCGACACGTCGAGCAGGTCGTCGACGAGCGACGTCATGTGCCGCACCTGCCGGCCGATGACGTCGCTGGCCCTGCGCACCCGGTCCTCGCCGGCGGTGCCCAGGCGCAGCATCTCCGCCGCCGCGGCGATCGGCGCCAGCGGATTGCGCAGCTCGTGCGCCAGCATGGCCAGGAATTCGTCCTTGCGCCGGTCCTGTTCCTGCAGCGAGCCGTACAGGCGCGCGTTCTCGAAGCCGTTCGCCGCGAGGGACGCCAGCTGCATGAGGATGGCTTCGTCTTCCTCCGTGAAATCGCCGGCGGTCTTGTCGGACGCCTGGATCAGGCCGATGTTCCGGCCCATGCGGTCGACCAGCGGCACGGCCAGCCAGCCACGCATCGGCGGATGGTGGCGCGCTTCCTTGCCGAAGCCGCGCCACGCGGGATGCGCGACCAGCTGTTCCTGCGTCAGGCGCACGGGCTGGTTGGTGCGGCACACCTCGGCATAGATGCCGCTGCCGTCGGTGGCGCCGGCATAGCTGCGGAAGGCGGCGTACTTGTCGGACAACGAGACGGCGTTGATGGCCTGGGTCCAGTTGTCGCCGGCGGTGAGCGACACGACGGCCTGGTGCACGTCGAGGATGTCACGGACCTGCACCACCAGCGCCTCGGCGATTTCCTTGCTCGACAGCGCCGTATGCAGCGTGCGGGAGGCCTGCGCCACCTTGGCCAGCAGCGCCGAATTGCGCTGCTCCCGGTCCAGCTGCCGGGCCAGCGCGGCCTGGGCCATGACAGTATCGTGGATATCGGCATTGGCGCCGATCCACTCGCGCATGTTGCCGTCGGCGTCGGCGATGGGGATGCCCTTGACCGCCACCCAGCGGTAGCCGCCGTCCGGGCGGCGGATCCGGTACTGCGTCTCGAACGGCGTCTGCGCCGCCACGCTGGCGAGCCACAGGGCGCGCGTCCTGTCGCGGTCTTCCGGATGCAGCGCGTCCGCCCATCCATAGTCCTTGAACTCGTCGTAGGTCTGGCCCGTGTAGGCGCACCAGGAAGGCGAATCCTCGCGCACGCGCCCGTCGGCGTCCGCCGTCCAGATGATCTTGGACGTGGCCATGACGAGGGACCGGAAGCGCTCTTCGCGCAGGCGCAGGGCCGATTCCGCTTCCATGCGCTCGGTGATGTCCTCGTGCATGAGCATGACTTCCAGCACCCTGCCGTCGTCGTCCTTGATCGCATGCGCGCGCGCGGTCACCCAGCGCGCGGGCCCGCTGCCTTCCAGGGCGGCCACGTCGTAGCGCATCGCCGGCAGCGCGACCGATTCGCCGGCGCAGGCCCGCGCCAGCAGTCCCGCGATGCCGTTGGCGACCAGTTGCGGATCCGTCAGCACGTTGTAGCGGTCGCTGAACACGAATGCCTTCAACGCCGATCCTTCATGGATCTGCCAGAGCCGTTCCCAGGCCTTGTTGACACGCAGCGTCCGTCCATCCGGCGCCAGGATCTGGATGCTGACCGGCGCCTGTTCGAACAATGCGCTGAAGCGCGCTTCCTGGCTGGAAGATGACGGCCTGATGTCGGAAGACATGAAATGACGGAAATGATGATGGGCAGGAATGATGTCACAGTTTTATGAAGTTCGCCCGCCCCGTAGCACGGATGTGCGTGACCGCCGTCGTCGTATTTACAGCTTTTCCCGAACGACTCTGGTATCGTCTCGCCCGTTGCACATAATTAATCATTCCCCCGAGACCAATTCATGCGCCTTCTTACCTGCCTCATCGCCGCCGCCCTGTCAGCCGCTCCCGCCGTCCATGCGGAGCGCCTGACGCTGGACCGCCTCCACGCCGACCCGGCGTTGTCCGGTCCTGGCGTGCGCGCCCTGCGCGTCTCGCCCGACGGCGAGCGCGTGACCTTCCTGCGCGGCCGTTCCGACAACCAGTTCCAGCTGGACCTGTGGGAATACAATATGAAGGACAAGACCACGCACCGCCTGGTCGACTCCAAGAAACTGGTGCCGACCGAGAACCTGTCGCTGGAAGAAAAGGCGCGTCGCGAGCGCATGCGCACCGCGAGCCTGTCGGGCATCCTGAGCTACAGCTGGTCGCCCGACGGCAAGCAGCTGCTGGTGCCGATCGCCGGCGACCTGTACCTGGTGAACGCCGCCAATCCGGACCAGGCGCGCAAGGTCGCCTCGGGCAACGTCACCGATCCGAAGATCTCGCCGAAGGGCCGCTACGTGTCCTTCGTGCGCGACCAGAACCTGGTCGTGATCGACCTGGCCAGCGGCCAGGAACGCCAGCTGACCACGGACGGCAAGGACACCATCCACAACGGCGAGGCCGAATTCGTCGCCCAGGAAGAGATGGACCAGAAGACCGGCTACTACTGGGCACCGGACGATTCCGCCATCGCCTACCGCCGCTTCGACGAAGCCCAGGTGCCGGTGGCGCGCCGCTTCGAGATCTTCGCCGACCGCACCGAAGTCATCGACCAGCGCTACCCGGCCGCCGGCGACCCGAACGTGCTGATCGACCTGATGATCGTCGACCCGGCCAGCGGCAAGCAGAAGAAAGTGGACCTCGGCGCCGAGAAGGACATCTACCTGGTGCGCGCCGACTGGAGCGCGGACGGCAAGACCCTGGTCTACCAGCGCCAGTCGCGCGACCAGAAGCGCCTGGACCTGGTGGCCGTCGACGCGACCACCCTGGCGCAGCGCCCGCTGCTCACCGAAACGTCGAAGACCTGGGTCGCGCTCCACGACGACCTGCGCTTCCTGTCGAAGCAGAAGGCCTTCATCTGGGCGTCGGAACGCACTGGCCGCAACCACCTGTACCTGTACGACCTGAACGGCAAGCTGCTGCGTGCCTTGAGCAGCGGCGAATGGGGCGTGGACAACATCCTGGCCGTCGACGAGGATGCCGGCAAGGTGTATATCGCATCGAACAAGGATGCGCTGACCGACAAGCAGACCTATGCGCTGAACCTGGACGGCAGCAATGCGGCCAAGCCGGTGCGCGTCACCAAGGCGGACGGCTGGCACGACACCACGTTCGCCAGGAACGGCAAGATCTTCGTCGAGACCTTCTCCGACCCGAAGACCCCGCCGCAGGTGGCGATCCGCCGCGCCGACGGCACCATGGTCGAGTGGCTCGAGCATAACGAAGTCAAGGGCGACCACCCATTCGCCAAGTACATGCCGGACCTGCTGCCGACCGAATACGGCACCATCAAGGCCAAGGATGGCCAGGACATGGTCTACGCGATGATCAAGCCGGCCGGCTTCGATGCGTCGAAGCGCTACCCGGTGTTCCTGACCGTGTACGGCGGCCCGCACTCGCAGCAGGTCACGCGCGGCTGGGGCAATATGTTCAAGCAGTACATGGCGCAGCAGGGCTTCGTGGTGTTCACGCTGGACAACCGCGGTTCCTCGCGCCGCGAGCGCAAGTTCACCGACGTCATCTACGGCGAACTGGGCCGCCACGAGGTCGAAGACCAGGTGGCGGGCATCGACTGGCTGGCCAAGCAGGGCTTCGTCGATCCGAAGCGCATCGGCGTGTTCGGCTGGAGCTACGGCGGCTTCATGACGCTGCGCCTGCTGGCGGCGGCGTCGGACAAGATCGCGGCCGGCGTGTCGGTGGCCCCGGTGACCGACTGGGCGCTGTACGACACCCACTACACCGAGCAGTTCATGGGCAGCACGCCGAAGAGCAATCCGCAAGCGTACCAGCAGAGCGGCGTGTTCGCGCACCTGGACGGCCTGAAGTCGCCGCTGCTGCTGGTGCACGGCATGGCCGACGACAACGTGCTGTTCACCAACACCACGCGCATGATCGACGCGCTGGTCAACCGCAACGTGCAGTTCGAGCTGATGACCTATCCGGGCGCCAAGCACGGCATCTCGTCGCGCGCGGGCCAGCGCCACGTGTACGGCCTGATCGAGGCGTTCATGAAGAAGAACCTCAAGCCTGGACAACAGTAAAGACCGTAGGGTGGACGGCTTCGCCGTCCACGCGTCCAAGGCACGGCGCTGATCGCGTGCCCGACGAATCGGCCGGTGCGTATCACCGCGTGGACGGGGGACCCGTCCACCCTACGAAAAACGGCCACCGGTTCGCACCGGTGGCCGTTTTCATTCGACGCGCGCCTTACTTGGTCGCGTCGTGGATCGATTCCTTCAGGTTGCCCAGCTTTTCCTGGGTCTTGCCCTCGACCTGGTTGGCCAGGCCCTTGGCCTGCTGCTCTTCGCTGCCCACCAGCTTGCCGGCTTCTTCCTGGATCTTGCCGCCGATATCTTTCAGTTTGCCGTTGATCTGGTCCTTGTTCATGGTGTTCTCCTTTGCTTGTGCGAGACATCTGCCGTGATTGGCGATGCGTTGAAGCCATCATAAGCGGGCCTCGGATATTGCTCAGTTAGAACACGCACACAGCGCATCCACCGCTGGCGCGCGACGGCGAGCCGTCATGGCTGATAACATTTTTTCATTACAAAATGGAACGGCCACACCATGAGCGAGCAATCCACCTACCCGCCCTCCCCACCCGAGGCCAAGCGATCCGCGGCGCAGCGGCGCCTGATGCGGCGCCATGCGCTGATCGACGGCATCGCCGTGCTGTTCCTGGCGCTGGCGGCGGCCGTCGTCCTCGCGGCGGATGCGCTGATGCTGGTCTTCGGCTGCATCCTGTTCGCGATCCTGCTGTACGAACTGAGCGCCATCCTGCACCGCCGCTTCGGCTGGAACCGCAAGCTGGCGCTCGGCGTGGTCGTGCTGCTGCTGGGCGCGATCGTCGGCCTGGGCGGCTGGGCGATGGCGCCGCAGATCTCGGAGCAGGCCACCGAGCTGGCCAGGGAGATCCCGGCCTCGATCGAACGCCTGCAGCAGACCGTGCACCAGCATCCGATCCTGAACCGCATCGCCAGCGAACTGCCGGATGCGGAAACCATGACGCAGTCGCTGGGCCGGATGGTGCCGAACCCGGGCCTGTTCTTCAGCGGCGTACTGGGCGCGATCGGCAACGTCGCCATCATCCTGTTCGTGGGCATCTATTTCGCGCTGTCGCCGGACGTGTACAAGCGCGGCATCGTCAAGCTCGTCCCGCAGACCAGGCGCGAACGCGCGGTGCAGGTGATGGACACGATCGGCGACAACCTGGCGCGCTGGCTGGTCGGCAAGACCATCTCGATGCTGATCGTCGGCGTCGCCACCGCGGTGGGCCTGACCCTGCTCGGCGTGCCGCTCGGGCTGATCCTCGGCATCATCGCCGGCCTGCTCGATTTCATTCCCTACGTCGGCCCGATCATGGCGGGCGTGCCGGCGGTGCTGATCGCGCTGTCGATGGGGCCGGACGCGGCGCTGTACGTGGTGCTGCTGTTCCTCGGCGTGCAGACGCTCGAGGGCTATGTGCTGCAGCCGCTGGTGGAGGCGCGCGCGGTCGCGCTGCCGCCGGCGCTGACGATCGTCATGCAGCTGGTCTTCGGGATGCTGCTGGGATTTGCGGGGGTGGCGCTGGCGACGCCGTTGACGGCGGTGTTGATGGTGCTGGTGAATATGCTCTATATCGAGGATATTCTCGGGGACAGGCCGGAACGGGCCGAGCGGGATGGATGACGTGGTGGTGGGCACGGGGTGCCCACCCTACGAGGGGTCCGGTGTCGAACGAAGCCGTAGGTGGGCACCTGTGCCCACCTGCCTGGCCGCACCAATGAAAACGGCCGCCCGGAGGCGGCCGCTGCGTGGTGCGAACCGGATCAGCGGTTGCCCTTGTTGACGGCGTCCTTCAGATCACCGACCTTTTCCTGGGTCTTGCCCTCGACCTGCTTCGACAGGCCCTTGGCCTGCTGCTCGCTGCTGCCGACCAGCTTGCCTGCTTCTTCCTGGATCTTGCCGCCGATATCTTTGGCCTTGCCCTTGACTTGGTCCTTGTTCATGGTGAACTCCTTTCGTCAGTGAAGTGCTGCTTCCTTTCGAAGCCGCGTGATCACAGAATAAGCGGATGACCATCATCATTCTGTACGCGAATTAACAAAGCCGTCACATTTCCTTGTGGACAGGCTTGCGCCAGACGCTGGCCAGCCAGGGCTGTTCCTCGCGCGGCAGGCCGTCCGGACGGTAGTAATGGTGCAGCGGCATGAAGCCGGCGCCGACCAGGTGGCGCTCCCAGGCGGGATAGTCGTGGAAGCTGCCGTAGCGCGGTCCGTTCCAGCCTTCTTCGTTGTTCCCGCGCGGATTCGAACTGAACAGCACGCCGCCCGGCTTCAGCGCCGCGTGCAGCTCGCCCAGCACCTTGGGCAGGCAGGTGCGCGGCACGTGGAACAGCGAGGCGTTGGCATAGATGCCGTCGAAGGTCGAGGCCGGCAGGCGCAGGTCGAGGAAGTTCTGGTGCCAGACGTCGCAGAGGCTGTAGTCGCGCGCCATCGCGACGAAGCGCGCGCTGCCGTCCAGCCCGATCGCGTGGTGGCCGAGTTCGGCGAAGGTGCGCAGGTCGCGCCCCGGGCCGCAACCGAGGTCGAGGATCGTGAACGGGAACGGCGCCTCGATCGCGTCCAGCAGCGCGCCGATGTTCTGGCTGACGTCGTGGTCGATGGTGCCGAAGAAGAAGCGGCGCGCGCAGCGGTCGTAGTGGTGCAGCGTGCGCCGGGCGATGTCGTGGAAGTCCTCGTCCATGTGCGCGGCGGTCAAGTGGATGTCGGACCCATTCTAGGCCCGGCGTCCGTGCCGCCGGCGCAGCTTACGACGGGGAAATCACCAGACGCGCACGCGCTCCTCCGGCGCCAGGTACAGCTTCTGGCCCGGCTGCACGTCGAAGGCCTGGTACCAGGCATCCAGGTTGCGCACGGTGGCGGCGCGGTACTGCGGCGGCGCGTGGCCGTCGGTCAGGATGCCGCGCCGCTCGGCCGCCTCGCGCGCCTTGTTGCGCCAGCTGTGGGCAAAGCCGGCGAAGAACTGGCGGTCGCCCTCTTCCCCGGCGCCGGCGTCGGCGGCCTTGTAGGCATCGTAGGCGGCGGCCAGGCCGGCCAGGTCGGCCAGGTTTTCCGACAGCGTCAGCTGGCCGTTGACGGCCAGGTCCGGGAACGGCTTGTAGCCGTTGAACTGCGCGACCAGCTTTTGCGACGCGGCCTGGAAGTGCGCCAGGTCTTCCCTGGTCCACCAGTCGCGCAGGCGGCCCTGGGCGTCGAACTGGGCGCCCTGGTCGTCGAAGCTGTGGCTGATCTCGTGGCCGATGATGGCGCCGATCGCGCCGTAGTTGGCGGCGTCCGGCGCCTTCGGGTCGTAGAACGGCGGCTGCAGGATCGCGGCCGGGAAGTTCAGCGCGTTCTGCAGCGGCAGGTTGACGGCGTTCACCAGTTGCGGCGGCATCGCCCAGGCGCCGCGGTCCGGCTTGCGGTGCAGCGCGGCGATCTGCTGGCCGTAGCGGAAGGCCTCGGCGCGCATGGCGTTGCCGAAGGCGTCGTCGGCGACCACCTTCAGGCCGCCATAGGATTTCCACTTGTCCGGGTAGCCGACGCCGACGTACAGGGTCTTGAGTTTTTGCCGGGCCTGGGCGCGCGTGGCCGGCGCCATCCAGTCCAGCTTGTCGATGCGCTTGCCGAAGGCGGCGACGATGTTCGCCACCATCTGCTGCAACTGCTTCTTGTTGTCGGCCGGGAAATACTTCGCCACGTACAGCTTGCCGACCGCCTCGTCCATCGCCGCATTGGTCGCGCCCAGCGCGCGCTTCCAGCGCACCGACTGCTGCGGCGTGCCGCTCAGCGCCTTGCCGTAGAACGCGAACGCCTGGTCGGCGAAGGCCTTCGGCAGCACGCCGGCCATCTGGTTGATGCGGTGGAAGGCCAGCCAGTCCTTCCAGACGGCCACGTCGATCTTGTCCACGAGCGCCGCCTCGCCCGTCACCGCCGCCGGATGCCAGACGATGAACTTGTTCTGGTCGGACAGGCGCGCCGCCTTGAAGAAAGCGTTCCAGTCCAGGCCCGGCGCCTTGCTGGCGAAATCCTTGCGCGTCCAGGCATTGTCGGCCTTGCGCACGTCGGCCGAATCGGCGCGGCTGGCGTGCGCGGTGGCGATGTCGACCTCGAGCGCGAACACCTTGGCGGCGCGCGCCTCGGCATCGGCCCGGCCCGCCAGCTTGAGCATGGCGGCGATGTGCTGCTGGTACTGGGTGCGCAGGCCGGCCATGCGCTCGCCGGCGTCGAGGTAGTAGGCGCGGTCGGGCATGCCCAGGCCGCCCTGCAGCAGGTAGGGACGGTTCTTGTCCGGCTCGTGCAGGCCCTGCGCGACCCACAGGCCGAACAGGTTCTCGGTGGCGAAGTCGGTATTGTTCAGCGGGTCGACGTCCGCCCGGATCGATGCGCCCAGCGCGCGCGCCAGGTCGGTGCGGGTCTGGATGGCGTCGATCTGCGCCAGCACCGGCGCGAGCGGCGCCGTGCCCCTGGCCTCGATGGCCGCCTCGTTCATGTAGGCGCCGAAGTAATCGCTCACTTTGCGCGCCTCGGCGCCGGCGCCCTTGTCGGCGGCGGTGTCCTCGATCAGCTTGACGATGCGCTGGTTGGTCTGTTCCGCCAGGTTCGCCATCGCGCCCCAGCTGCTGCGGTCGGCCGGGATCTCGGTCTGCGCCAGCCAGTCGCCGTTGGCCCAGGCGAAGAAATCGTCGCCCGGCCGCAGCGCGGCCTGCGCGTCGGGCTGCGCCGCGGCCCTGGCATCCGGCCGCGGCGCGGCCGGCGCGGCCGCGGAGGCGGGTGTGCCCGCGAGCGCGGCCCCGCACAGGGCCAGGACGATGGCGGTCTTGATGGGCGTCCAGCTGGTAGTCATGCATCTTCCTTCGGTCGTGATGGTAGCGGTCCATTGTAGTAATGCCGTACCGGGCTTGCCAAGCTTTACACCGGCCGCTCGTCAATTATTGCAAGTGCAATCCAATCGTGCGCCGGACCGGGGGAAACTTGACGAAAATGCATCGGCGAAAAAAAATCAAAAAATAATGAGAAAAACCCTAAAGTTCCCCACAACCCGACCGTTAAAGACTGACAACCGGCAATCCGGCCGGCGCTCGAGATACTGGAAACAGCCATGACGTCCAACGAAGTCCTCGCCATGTACGAAAACATCGCCGCACTGAGCGGCCGGATGGCGAATGCCGCCGTCGAGGGCGACATGGAAACCGTGGCCCGCCTGGAAACGCAGTGCGCGATCCACGCCGCCGCCGCCCGCAACGGCGTGCCGCCCCTGGAAGGCGCCCAGCGCAAGCGCAAGATCGACCTGCTCAAGCAGATCATGGCCAACGACCGCGCCGTGCGCGACGTCACCGAACCGTGGATGGGCCAGCTGGACCGCGCCCTGAGCCCTGCCCACTGATTTCACTGCACTGCCGGCCGCGCCGGCGCCATCAGCCCCTGCCGACCGGCACATGCCGGTGCCAGGGGCTTTTTGTTGGCTGTCGGACTGGCCGGATCGGGAAGCGTCCGGATGAAAAAAAACCCGCGCGGCGATGCCTGCGCGGGTTGGCGGGGTGGCGCGACGGCCATGCCGTCGCGCCCGAATCGGGGAGAGCGAGTGCCAGGTATCTCCTGGCATCGCCTCTTGCCGGTTGCATCCGGCGTCCTCCTGCACGCTGTCGGCAGGCGGACCGCTTCCGGGGACAGGCGCTTCCTCAGCGATCATCCGGTTCCCGCGCCACGCTATCGATGGTGGCTGCGCCGGATCCTGATCCGTTTCCGTGAACAAAAAGTTCACATGGGAATGAGCATAACGCAAAAACGTGGAATTGTATAGATAACTTTTCCATCGGCTTATTCCAGGGTCGGCTCGGCCTCGCGCTCGGGCACGGCACTCTGCGCCGGCGCCCGGTTGCGGGACGCGAAGCGCTCCTTCAGCCGGTCGAACGCGCTCGACGCCGCGGGGATATCGACGTTGCCGACCTTGCGCCGCCGCGCGCGCCATGCCGCCGCGCCGCCGCCGAGCGCCAGCAGTGCGCCGGCGCCGCCGATCCAGCCCCAGGGCAGGCCGGCGTCCGGCTCGGGCGGTTTTTCCTTCGGCTTGCGCGGCACCAGCGGCTTGATCGAGGAGATCGGCTTCGGGGCCGCGGGCGCGGCTTGCGGCTTGTCCTCGGGTTTGTCCTCGGGTTTGTCCTCGGACTTGGGCGGCGCGGCATCGGGCTTGGCGTCCGCCGTTTGCGCCGCCTCGGGGTCCGGCCTGCCTGCGGCCTGGTCGTGCGCGGATGGCGCGGCCGGGCCGGCGTGCGCCCCGTCGTTGTGCGTCGCATCCTTGTGCGCGGCATCCTTGTGCGCCTCGCCCTTGTGCTCCCCGCTACCGGCCGCGGTTTCCTTCGGCGCCGCCTCGCCGTGCGCGGCCGGCGCGCCCAGCTTCGCCTGCAAGCCCTTCACCCGCTCTTCCAGCGTGCCGATGCGCGCGCGCAGCTCGGCGTTCTTCTCGCCCAGCGCCGTGCAGGCCTTCGCCTCCTCGGCCGACTTCACGCAGGCGGCGGGAGGCGACACGGCGTGCGCCAGCGCGGGCAGCAGCTTCGGGGCCGGACGGGGCAGCTTCGGCGCCGGCGCCACGGCCACGGCGGCCGGCGCGCGTGCCGGCACCGGTGCCGGCGGCTTCGCCGCGGGGACCGGCACGGGCAGCGGCGGCGCAGCCGCAGCCGCGACCGGCGCCGGCGCGGGGGCCGGGACCGGGACCGGGGCTGGCGGCACCACCGGCGGCGCCGGATTCGGATCGGGCGTCAGCCACAGCGTGGCCAGGCGCACCACGCGCTGGCCCTTGTCGACCAGTTCCAGGTACAAGTGCAGGTGGTCCGCGTTCACCGGCAGCAGCGTGGCGACGTGCACGTGCTGGCGGCCGTCGCGCTTGACCACCGACAGGTTCATCATCGACAGCACTTTCGGCATCGCGATGCCGGCGCCGTTGTAGACCTCGGGACTGGCCAGGCGCACCTGCACCGGCGTGGACGGGTCGTCGACCATCGTCAGTTCGATGTCCGCGACGAGCAGCTGGCCGATGTGGGACGCCACCCTGGCGTCGCCCAGTTCGGCGCCGCAAGCGGGGGCGTGGACGGACGCCAGGCAGGCGCCGGCGGCGGCGAGGCTGGTCAGGAGGCGGGCGAATCGGCGGGTGCGGCGGGCCATGGAGGTCGTAAAGTGGAGGCTTCTGCGTCATTAACGGCGCTTGCGGTACACTCTTTAGCGCCCATCCCTTCCCTCATCACAGGAAACAGGAAACGTTCATGGAAAACAGGATCGAAAAAGACAGCTTCGGCCCGATCGAGGTGCCGTCCGGACAGTTGTGGGGCGCGCAGACGCAGCGCTCGCTGCACCACTTCCACATCTCGAGCGAGAAGATGGCGCCGGAACTGGTGGCCGCGCTGGCCCAGGTCAAGCGCGCCGCCGCCGCCGTCAACCGCTCGCTGCACAAGCTGCCGCAGGACAAGGCCGACGCGATCGTCAAGGCCGCCGACGAGGTGCTGGAAGGCCGCCATCCGGGCGAGTTCCCCCTGTCGGTCTGGCAGACCGGCTCCGGCACCCAGAGCAACATGAACATGAACGAGGTGCTGGCCAACCGCGCGTCCGAACTGCTGGGCGGCGAGCGCGGCGAGGCGCGCCTGCTGCACCCGAACGACCACGTCAACATGGGGCAGTCGTCGAACGACATGTTCCCGACCGCGATGCACGTGGCCGCCGCCACCGCCCTCGCCAAGGACGTGCTGCCGGCGCTGGCGCGGCTGCGCGGCACGCTGGAGATCAAGTCGCGCGAGTTCGCCGACATCGTCAAGATCGGCCGCACCCACCTGCAGGACGCCACGCCGCTGACGCTGGGCCAGGAATTCTCCGGCTACGTCGCCCAGCTGGAATTCGCCGAGCAGGCGCTCAAGTCCTCCCTGCCCGGCCTGCTGCTGCTGGCCGCCGGCGGCACCGCCGTGGGCACCGGCCTGAACGCGCATCCGGAGTTCGCCAACCGCATCGCCGCCGAGATTTCCTCGCGCACCGGCCTGCAGTTCAAGTCGGCGCCGAACAAGTTCATGGCGCTGGCCGGCCACGACGCCATGGTGCAGGCGCACGGCGCCTTCAAGACGCTGGCCACCGCGCTGATGAAGATCGCCAACGACGTGCGCTGGATGGCGTCCGGCCCGCGCTCCGGCCTGGGCGAGATCACCATCCCCGAGAACGAGCCGGGCAGCTCGATCATGCCGGGCAAGGTCAATCCGACCCAGTGCGAGGCGCTGACGATGCTGTGCTGCCAGGTGTTCGGCAACGACGTCGCCATCACCGTGGGCGGCTCGCAGGGCAATTTCGAGCTGAACGTGTTCAAGCCGATGATCGCCCACAATTTCCTGCAGAGCGCGCGCCTGCTGGCCGACGGCATGCGTTCGTTCGAGGAACATTGCGCGCGCGGCATCGCGCCGAACCGCAAGCGCATCGGCGAGCTGATGGAGCAGTCGCTGATGCTGGTGACCGCGCTGGCCCCGCATATCGGGTATGATCGCGCCGCGCAAATCGCCAAGACGGCCCAGCACGAAGGCCTGACGCTACGCCAGTCGGCGCTGCAGTCGGGCTTCGTGAACGAGCAGCAGTTCGACCAGTGGATCGTGCCGATCGAGATGACGCGCCCCGAACAGGACTGACGCGCACGACATCGGCGCCGCGCAGGCGGGAACCCGGATCCGGTGCGTCGCCAGCGCCGGACCGGCTTCCCGCCTGCGCGTTTTCCGGCGCCAACCCAACACGGACCCAACAGTACGACGTCCATCACGAACCAGGGATACAATATGCAAAAGACAACATTTGAACTGACATCCGAGTTCATCGAGCTCAACCAGCTGCTCAAGCTGGTGGGCGTGGTGGACAGCGGCGGCGCCGGCAAGCACGTGGTCGCCAGCGGCGCGGTGTCGGTCGACGGCAAGAAGGAACTGCGCAAGACCGCCAAGATCCGCGCCGGCCAGGTCGTCACGCTGGGCGACGTTCGCATCGACGTGCGCTAGTCGCATGCGATGCGCCCCGCGGGTGCGCCGGATTAGCCGTACCCGGCGGTAAGTTTGGCGTTTGCGCGCTGACAAACTTGGGCAGTCCTCCTTCTCTATATTGAAGACGTAACATTCGGCCAAAGGTGAGGAAGATGGAAACCCATGACCCAAGCTCCCTGACGCAGCAGCGACTGATCGGCGACCTGCGTCTCGTCATCGAAAACGCGGAAGAACTGCTCAAGAACACGGATCACTACACGGGCGTCGTGTACCAGGCTGCCCGCGCCAAGCTGGCGACCGCCCTGAACGCGGCCAACGAGGAACTGGCCCGCTTCGAGGAAGAGCAACTGAACCGCATGATGGAAGCCACGCGCGCCGCGAACGAGTTGCACCACGACGATTCCGGCGAAGCCCGCATCCTGCGCGCCTTCTATCACTGACCGTCCCGGCGCCGCCTGCGCGCGGCGCCGCTGCCGCAGGCGTGCCCGCGCCTGCGGCGTCCTCGCCGCCCTGCTTTCCACGCCCTCCCACGCCCTCCCCGTCACGGGCAATCAGCGTTCCGCCCGCGCCGGCGCGATGCCGGTCATGACGTCGCGCGCCAGCCAGTTGGCCAGGCAGGCCGCGACGTCGACCTCCTCGTCCAGCGCGAACGCCGCGTCGAGCGCCATCCCGAACGTCCCGCCGGCGGCCAGGCAGGCCAGCGCCGCGTGTTCGGCCGCGCCGATCGCCGCCACCTCCACCGTCCAGTGGCGCCGCAGCACCAGCGCGCGTGTGGCGCCGAGCGGCGTATCCGGCGGCGCCGGGCCGTCCGGCTGCTGCGCGCGCCACAGGTCGACGGTCGCCCACGGCGACGCGTGCAGACGCAGCGTCGGGTGCAGCAGCGCGCGGCACGCCTCGAATGCCTGCGGGTCCAGCGCGGCCAGGGCGGCGGCGGCGCCGCTGGTGCCGGCGGCCGGACCGTCCGGCGCGTAGTGCGCCTCGTGCACCAGCCATTCGAGACGGGCGACGTCGGGCAGGTAGGGATAGTCGGCGGCCGGGGCGAAGCCGTCGAGGAAGTCCGGCAGCATGGCGCCGAAGCGGTTCAGGTCCGGGTCGCGCGACGGATGCGCGCGGCCGTACCGCCGTGCCAGCACCGCGAAGCCGTCGTCGCCGACCAGCCGGCGCAGCGCCGGATAGGCGGACGACAGCGCGCGCTCCCAGTTGGCCGCCAGGTTGCCGCGGTAGATGCCCAGGTGCGCCGGATCGCCCTTCAGGCCGGGCGCCAGCGCGGCGTCGCACCCGGCGTCGAACAGCGCGGCGCCGAAGGCTTGCTGCAGCGCGGCCGGGGTCATGGAGGCCGGCGCCGGCGGCGCGGACGGCATGCAGGACGCCATGCAGGACGCCATGGAGGACGACCGGGCCGCCGGCGCCGGCAGGCAAGCGACGGCGGCGCCCGCCTCCTGCGCGATCCGCCGCGCCGTCGCCGCCTCCTGCAGCAGCACGTCCAGCGCCGGCAGGTCGGTATCCCACTCGACCAGGGCCGGCACGTCGCCGAAGCGCGCCAGCGCCGCGCGGTACAGGTCCCAGACCGGGGCCGCCACGCGGTCGCCGTGGTGGTCGACCAGCAGCGCGCCCGTGTCCAGGTGGCCGCCCAGGTGGATCTCGCCGACGCTGCCGGGCGCCAGTGCGGCCAGCACGTCGAGGGCGCGCAGGGCATCCTCGCCGTGGTTGCGCTGGTTCACGTACAGGTTGTTGACGTCGAGCAGTACGCCGCAGCCGGTACGGCGCACGAGCTCGGCCAGGAATTGCGCCTCGCTCATGGCGTCGCCGCGAAAGCGCAGGCAGGTGGAGACGTTCTCGACAAGGATGCGCCGGCGCAGCACGTCCTGCACGCGCGCCACGCGGGCGGCGACGAGGTCGAGCGCGGCCTCGTCGAGCTGCAGCGGCAGCAGGTCGTTGAGCTGGCGGTCGCCCAGCGCGCCCCAGCTCAGGTGTTCGGACACCAGCGCCGGCGCGACGGCGCGCACCAGTCCGGCCACGCGCGCCAGGTGGGCCTCGGAAAATCCGGCGGCCGATCCCAGGCCCAGGCCAACGCCGTGCAGGCTGACGGGATAGTCGCGCCGCAGCGTTTCCAGCACGTGCCGGTCGCGGCCGGAGCGGGCCAGGTAGTTCTCGGTATGGACCTCGATCCAGCCGACCGCCGGCCGCCGTTCCAGGAAGGCGCGGTAGTGCGGCACGCGCAGGCCGATGCCCACGCCGCGCGGCGCGGCCACGGGCTCAGCGTTCCTGCTTGTCCTGCTTGTCCTGCTTGTCCGCCGGCGGCGCCAGCTTGCCGCCCAGCTTGGTGCAAGTGCCCGTGGCGACGAACTTCCACTCCTGGACATCGTTGTCGACGGCCGCCTGGCCGGCGCAGCCGTGGGTGGCGGTGCCGCAATCGTTCTGGCCGGCCTTGGCCACGCCGTAGCATTTTTCCTGGTCGGCGCCGGCGGCGCCCATCTGGCCATTGGCCGAGGCATTGACGGCGCACGCGCTCGCGAGTGCGGCGGCGACCATGGCTTGACGTTTATTCATTGCTTGGAACTCCATGAAAAGCGGCGCGCGGATGGTGCGCGCCCCGGCGATTCTAGCGAATGCGGCGCCGGCGTGGCAGGAAAAAAGCGGGGTAAAAGGAAAGCGTACGCCGGCGGGGATGGCCTTTGTGCGTGGCGCCGGCCGGCAAGGCCGTACGCCACGATATGGTTGGGGCAAGAGCGGGCAGCGATGTATGCGGCCTATCCGTGCGCGCCGGGTACGTCCGGTGATAACGCACGGCGCGCTGTTGCGTTGACACGGACTTGGCCCGGTCGTGAACCAGGCCGCGGCCGGGCGGCGATTCAGGCGGTGGTATTGACGTGCTTGCCCAGGTGCGCCGGCAGGTTCTGCGCCGGCGCGGCGGCCTGGGCGGCATCCAGCAGCTGGGTGGCGGCCGCGGCCTGGATGTCCTGCGACTTCTTGAGCATGGTCATTCCGACTTCCTGGCGCAGGCCGGTATCGGCGATGCTGGTGGCGAGTTTGGCGATGCCGAGGGCGTCCATGTGATCTCCTGTAGGGTCGGCCCGGTGCGGGCTATCCCAGGTTTACGACATTGCCGCAAAGAACTTTAGGGCACCAGGCCGAGTTCCTTGCTTAACCAGCCGAGCACGCCGTCCACGTCGCCCAGGTCGAGCCAGGCGAGGTGCGGCGCCAGGCCCGCCGGCGCCGGCACGTCCGAGGCGACGGCGACGACGTGCGGGTCGTCCGGCCAGATCGGCGGCTTGCCGACGCCGGGCCGGAACACTTCGAGCTTGGGCAGCGGCTCCCACTTGTAGCCTTCCACGAGCGTCAGGTCGGCCGGCGCCAGCCGGCGCAGGTGCTCGGCCAGCGACGGCTCGGCGGCCCCGCGCAGCTCGCGCACGATGGCGACGCGATAGGGCGAGGCGATCATCACCTCGGCCGCGCCGGCGCTGCGCATGCGCGCGCTGTCCTTGTGCGGCGGTTCGAGCTGGACGTCGTGGTGGCTGTGCTTGACCACGTTCACGCGCAGGCCGGCCGCGGCCAGCCGCGCGACCAGCTGTTCCAGCAGCGTGGTCTTGCCGCTGCCGGACCAGCCGACGATGCCCAGCACCCGGCCGCCCGCGGCCTCCTGCAGGCCGGCGCGGGTCGAGACGGCGGCGACCCGCTTGCCGTCGACGGTATCAGTAGGCGACACGGTAGCGCGTTCCCCGGTAGTTCATGACGGCTGCGTGCGGCAGCAGCTTTTCCAGCACCAGGCCCGGCGCGACTTCCTCGCCCTCGTGGCGCAGCGTCTTGTCGACCAGCAGCAGGCGGTCGGCCGGATTGGCCGAATACATGTAGCCGCCGAAGGCCAGGCGCGGCACCTCGCTGCGCAGCGGCTCGGGCAGCTGCTGCAGCAACGGCAGGCTGTCCTCGGGCGCCGGCGCGCGCGGCTGCGGCGCAGCGACGGGGCCGGACGCGGGTGCGGGCACGGGTGCGGGCACGGACGCGGGCGCGGATGCGGGCGCAGGCGCGGCGGCCACGCGCGCAGGCGGGGACGGCGGCGTACCGGCCGGGTGCGCGGCGGGAGCGGCGGGGATGGCGGCCGGATGCGGCGGTGGCGGCGGCGCGCTCACCTCCAGCGTGCGGGCGGCGGACGGCGCCGGCACCGCGGCCGGCACCGCGCGTGCCGCCGATGCCGTTGCCGATGCCGGCGCAGGCGCCTGGCGCCACAGCAGCAGCGCGCCGGCCACGACCACCAGCGCGCCGGCGCCCAGTCCCAGCAGCAACGGCTTGTGTCCGCCGGCGGCCGGCGCGCGCGCGGCCTGGGCCGGCTGCGGCGCGTGGATGGTCGGGGTGTCGCCGAGCTGGCGTTCGGCCTGGGCCTTCTTGAGGGCTTCGAGGATATAGGACATGGTGTGGTCTTTACTTGGCCGCCGCCAGCAGGCGCGGTTCGTCGACGCCGCCCAGCTGGTTCAGGCGCATCCAGGTGCGCGGTCCGGCCACGCCGTCCGCCTTCAGGTTCTGCTGTTCCTGGAACGCGCGCAGCAGGCGCCGGGTGGGCGCGTCGAACGGCTGGCCGGCGCGTGGGGCGTCGCGCTTGTCGAGCGCGGCCAGGCGCGCGGCGATCCAGTCGACGTCGGCCCCGCTGTCGCCCGGATGGACTTCGTCGCGGAAGGCGCGCGGCGCCCGCCACAGGGTGGTGAAGCCGCCGTCGAAGCGGGTGGCCAGCGCGCCCAGGCTGACCTTCTGGCGCTGGCCGTTGATCGACAGCGTGGCGCCCTGCTCGTCCATGCCGGCCAGCACGGCATAGCCGACGCGCTGGCCATCGTGCAGGGCGACGATGGCGGGGCGGTCCAGCTGGCGCAGCTCGTACAGGCCGCCGCGCCCCTGGTAGCAGCGCAGTTCCTGGCGCGGGGCGCCGGCGCACGGGTCGCCGGCCGGCAGCTTGCGGCCCCACAGTGCGCCCAGTTCGCGCAGCGCCTCTTCCTCGGTCGCCAGCGCCAGCGGCTTGGCCGGGGCGGCGGCGGCCACCGCCCCGGCCGCGGCCGGCGCGTGCACGGCCGCGGCCGGCGCGGGTTCGGCGCGGCGCGGCACCGCCTGCCAGGCGGCGGCGCTGAGCGCGGCCCCGGCCAGCACGCCGCCCGCCACCAGCGGCCAGCGCGGCGGCTTGCGCGGCGCCCGGGCCTCGCCGGCGAACACTTCCTGCGCGGCGCGGCGCAGGATCTTCGGCGTCACCTCGCGGCTGTTCTCGACGTAGGCGCCGAGCAGCGCGCGGTCGCACAGCAGGTTGACGCGGCGCGGCACGCCGCCGGTGAGGCGGTGGACCAGGGGCGCCAGCCCCGCCGGGATCGGCGTGCCGGCCTGCACGCCCGCCACCGCCAGCCGGTGCGCGACGTAGGCGCCGGTCTCGGCCACCGACAGCGGCCCCAGGTGGTAGCGCGCGATCACGCGCTGGGCCAGCTGCTCCAGTTCCGGCTGCGCCAGCATCGCGCGCAGCTCGGGCTGGCCGATCAGGATGATCTGCAGCAGCTTGCGCTCGCTGGTTTCCAGGTTGGTCAGCAGGCGCAGCTGTTCCAGCACCTGGGGCGAGAGGTTCTGCGCCTCGTCGATGACGAGCACGTTGTTGTCGCCGCGCGCATGGCTGGCGAGCAGGTGGGCGTTGATGGCGTCGATATACTCCTTCACGCCCTTCACGCCCGGGGTGCCGGCGGCGGCCGGCGGCAAGGCGATGCGGAACTCGTCGCAGATCGTCAGCAGCAGTTCCTCGACCGTCAGGCGCGGATTGAAGATGTAGGCCAGCCGGCAATTCTCCGGGACCTGCTCGATGAAGCAGCGGCACACGGTGGTCTTGCCGGCGCCGATCTCGCCGGTGAGCAGCACGAAGCCGCCGCCGCTGCCGATCCCGTACAGCAGGTGCGCCAACGCCTCCCGATGGCGCTCGCTCATGAACAGGTAGCGCGGATCGGGCGCGATGGAAAACGGCGCCTGTTTCAGGTGGAAGTAATTCGTGTACATAAGTCCTGCCGCGCCATTACTGGCGCGGCGGCAACGATTTGAACTTCGCGCAGTATATTTTGCTTTTGGTATTGTAGTAAGCGATCTTGCTGCCGCCGTTCGCTATCCGCAAAGGATAGGGCGATGCGTCGGCGGCGAGATGGCGGATGCCGGCCGCCTTGCGCACGGCCTGTTCGAGCTCGTCCGGCGGCACCTCGGCCACCGCCGCCACGAACACCAGCTCGCTGGTATCGTCGCTGACCATGACCTCGCTGACCGGCACGCCCCACAGCGAGGCGTCGTTGGTACGGAACCAGAAGGCGCCGCCGTCGTGCTTGTAGGCGGGACCGAAGAACCGCGTCATCCACGCATAAAAGTAGGCGTTCTCCACGTGGTCGCGGCACAGCAGCGCGTTGCCGACCACGTCGCCGAAGGTGGACGGCGGCTTGTCCTGGGCCTGGGCGTGCGCGGGCGCGGCGCCGGCGGCGCCGAGGATGGCCGCCAGCGCGGCCAGGCGCGTCAGGCCTTGGACAACCATGCACGGTTGGCGGCGATCTTGGCCTTGACCGAAGCCGGCAAGGCGTCATAGCAGCCAGGATGTTGCTTGAGCGAATGCTCGCGCACTTCCTTTTCCAGCCCGTTGACGATGAATACATAGACGGAGGCACCTTCCGCATTCTTGCGCGTGCCCATGTAGCGAATCACGTTCTTCCCCCTTGATCGAGCGGCCAATTATGACACCGGCCCGGCATTACGGCCAATGGACGAGGCCAGCCGTGCGCGGCGCGCGCGTGGCGGCGCCATCGCGTTGCGTTCCAGATACATATCCCGGGGCCACGCACGGCTCAGCCGTCTTTTACGACCGTTGGCCCCGCCATTTCGCGCGTCCGTCGGATTACGCCGGCGGCAACGCGCCCACTGCCGTAGTCTTGCATCATCGGCAGTCCCTGCCGGAACATGAGGGTGCCTCGACAAGCCGCCGCGACCACCGGCGCGCCGCGCAGCGGGCTTGTCGATACACCTTTCGTCCAGGACAAGAACAATGAAGAACGCCATCCAGCACACCGCCATCGCCGCCGCCATCGCCTGCGGCCTCGTCGCCGTCCAGGTCGGCAACGCCGCGGCGCCGCAAGCGCCGTCCGCCCACGCCATCACCGAGCGCCGCCCGATCGGCGCCTTCAGCGCCATCGAGCTGTCCGGCCCCTACGACGTGGTGATCCGCGCCCAGTCTCCCACCGGCCTGGCCGTCACCGGCGAGCGCAAGGACATCGACGAGGTCGAGACCGTCGTGCGCGGCGACACGCTCGTGGTGCGTCCGCGCAGCCGCAGCGGCTTCGTCTTCGGCTTTCACTTCGGCAAGCGGCGCGAGACCGTCGCCATCGACATCGGCGCGGCCGGCCTGAAGCGCCTCAGGATGAGCGGCAGCGGCGACGTCGACCTGCGCCAGGCGGATGCGGACGACTTTTCGATCGTCAACGCCGGCCCCGGCGACCTGCGCGCCGACGGCAGCGCGCGCCGCCTCACGCTGCGCAGCAGCGGCAGCGGCGGCGTCGACCTGCAGTCCTTCCGCGCCGGCGACGTCGACCTGGTGCAGAGCGGGCCGGGCGACGTCGCGCTGGCCGAGGTCACGGGCACGCTGGCGATCCAGCTCAGCGGCTCGGGCGACCTGGAAGCGCGCGGCGTGCGCGCCACGCGCATCGACGCCCGCATCAGCGGCCCCGGCGGCGTCCAGCTGTCCGGCAGCGGCGGCGCGCTGCGCCTGGAAGCGTCCGGCTCGGGCGATTTCGACGGCTGCGGCCTGCAGGTCGAGGAAGCGCGCAGCGTCCAGAACGGGCCGGGCAATGCCTGCATCGCCGGCCGCCTGCGCGCCTTCGACGCCGAAGTCAACGGCTCCGGCGACCTGGAAGTGCGCGGCCTGCAGGCCGAGTCGGCGCGCCTGCGCCTGACCGGCCCGGGCAACGCGAAACTGGGTGGGGCGGTCGGCAGCCTGGAGGCGCGCACCACCGGCTCCGGCGACATCGCGGCCGACGACCTGAACGTGCGCAAGGCCGTGCTGCGCGGCAGCGGCCCGGGCGCCATCGCGCTGGCGCGCGTCTCGGAATCGCTGGACGCGGAACTGCACGGCAGCGGCGGCCTGAACGCCACGCTGGCGGCGCGCAGCCTGGTGCTGCGCATGGACGGCCCGGGCGACGTGCGCCTGGACGGCCGCGTCGAGCGCGTGGACGCGCGCCTGTCCGGCTCCGGCAGCCTGCTGGCGCGCGCGCTCGACGCCGGCACGGCCGACATCCACGTCACCGGCCCCGGCTCGGCCGCCGTGCACGTGGGCACCGCGGGCAATGCCGGCCTGATGCTGGTGGACCGCAAGGGCAGCCGGCGGTCGTCGGAATGACCCCGCTGCCGCGATGGCGGGCCCGCCGCCAGCCGTACGCCGGCGCCGCCCGGCCTGTCCAGCAACGATCATGAGGAAACGCATCACATGAAGCCATTGTTCCGTATCGCCTTGCCACTGTTGTTGCTCGCGGCGAGCGCCCACGCGATCGTGATACGCCACGATCGCCCCGACGCGCGCTACCGCGTCGATGCGCACGCCGTTCCGGCGCTGGCCGACCTGCCCGGCGAAGGCCACGGCACCCTGATCGCGCCACGCTGGGTGGTCACCGCTGCGCATGCGGTCGACATGATGCGGCAGATGCCGGAAGAACGTTTCGTGGTCCTGAACGGAAAGCGGCGCGCGGTCAGCCGCATCGTCGTCTATCCCGACTACCCCGCCGCGCAGGACGCCTGGCGCAAGATGTTCGGCCAGGTCAAGACCGCCGATCCCGACGACTTCGTGCGCCAGTACCTGGCCGCGATGGCCGCCATGCACGACATTGCCCTCCTGGAGCTCGCCGAGCCGGCCAGCGACGTGGCGCCCATGCCCATCGATCGCGCGTATGCCAGCGACGGCATGCTGGGCACGGTGTACGGCGCCGGCGCGACCGGCACCGACCTCGCCGGCGCCGCGGACAGCGCGCCCCATCGTACCCAGCTGCGGCGCGCGCAGAATCGCCTGGTCCAGACCGATGGCCCCTGGCTGCGCTACGTGTTCGATTGCGGCGCCGGCGCCCCGGACCTCGGTGGCGCCACCGCCGGCGGCGACAGCGGCGGCCCGGTCACCATCGACGTGGGCGGGCGCACCTACCTGGCCGGCATCACGCACGGCCTGGACGGCACCGCCGGCGAAGTCAGGCAGGTCGTCCAGCAACTGCAGGACGACACGTTCCGCATGGGGGTGTGCGGACAACGCTTCGCTGCCGCGCGCGTCGGATTTTATGCGGAATGGATCGACCGGACCATGGCCGGCCGGTGAGGCTGCGGTCGCCCTTGTTCTTGTGCTAAGGTAACGCGGCGCCGGACGACGGCGCCGCCGCCAACGCCAATGCCAACGCCAAGAATGCCCATGCGCCTGTCCACGACCGCCCTGCTCGCCCTGTCCGCCCTGTCCTTCCCGGGCCTTGCCCACGCCCAGACCGCCCCGCAATACCCCGCCCTGCCCTCCGAGACCCCGGCCGAATTCCAGGCGCCGACGGCCGGCTTCAACTACGTCAAGCGCAGCGTGATGATCCCGATGCGCGACGGCACGCGCCTGAACACGGTGATCATCGTGCCCAAGGGCGCGCGCCAGGCGCCGATCCTGCTGACGCGCACGCCCTACGACGCCGCCAGCCTGACCGGCCACGCCGAAAGCTCGGACCTGGAAACCATCCTCACCGGCTACGACAACGCGGCCGACGTCGTGGTCGACGGCGGCTATATCCGCGTGGTGCAGGACGTGCGCGGCAAGTACGGTTCGGAAGGCGACTACGTGATGAACCGCCCGCTGTCCGGCCCGCTGAACCCGACCCCGGTCGACCACGCGACCGACACCTGGGACACCATCGACTGGCTGGTCAAGAACGTCCCCGAGACCAATGGCCGCGTCGGCATCATCGGCATTTCCTACGACGGCTTCCTGCCGCTGATGGCGCTGGTGAATCCGCACCCGGCGCTGAAGGCGGCCGTGCCGATGAACCCGATGGTCGACGGCTGGATGGGCGACGACTGGTTCCACCACGGCGCCTTCCGCCAGATCAACCTGTCCTACATCCTCGAGCAGGTGGTCACGCGCGGCAATTCCGCCAAGTGGTACGTGTCGCACTACGACGACTACGACATGTACCTGGGCGCCGGCTCGGCCGGCGCGCTGGCGCGCCAGCGCGGCCTGGAACAGAGCGGCTTCTGGAACAAGGTCGTCGCGCACCCGGCCTACGACGCGTTCTGGCGCGACCAGGCGATGGACAGGATCCTGGCCAGGCGCCCCGTCGCCGTGCCCACGCTGCTGGTGCACAGCCTGTGGGACGCCGAGGACATCTACGGCCCCATCGCCGTGTGGAAGGCGGTGAAGCCGAACGACACGGACGGCAAGGTGTTCCTGTCGATCGGCCCGTGGTCGCACGGCGGCGCCATCGAGGACGGCAGCCGCCTGGGCGCGCTGCGCTTCGGCGCCGACACGTCGCTGCACTGGCGCCAGGAAGTCCTGAAGCCCTTCCTCGACCGCTACCTGAAGGGCAACGACGCGACGCCGGCGATCCCGACGGTGACCGCGTTCGAGACCGGCACCAACAAGTGGCGCAGCCTGGCGTCCTGGCCCGCGGCAAGCGACGGCCGCGCGATCCGTCCCGTGGCGCTGCGCCTGGCGGCCGGCGCCAGGGCGGTGCTGGACGGCGCGCCCGACGCGAAGACCTACGAGGAATACGTGTCCGACCCGGCCAAGCCGGTGCCGTTCCGCCAGCGCCCGATCCCGCCTTACGGCTACGACGAGGCCAAGGGCCAGTCGTGGCCGCGCTGGCTGGTGGACGACCAGCGCGACGCCTCCGGCCGCACCGACGTCGCCACCTTCGTCTCCGACGTGCTCACGGCCCCGGTGCAGGTCGCCGGCGAACCGGTCGCTAACCTGGTCGCCTCGACCAGCGGCACCGACGCCGACTGGGTGGTGAAGCTGATCGACGTGTATCCGGACCAGGTGGGCAGCCAGCCGCAGATGGGCGGCTACCAACTGATGGTGTCGGGCGACATCTTCCGCGGCCGCTACCGCGAGGGCTACGAGGTTGCCCGGCCGCTGGCGCCGAACAAGGCGCTGGCCTACCGCTTCGGCCTGCCGACCGCCAACCACGTGTTCCTGCCGGGCCACCGCATCATGGTGCAGGTGCAGTCGAGCTGGTTCCCGCTGTACGACCGCAACCCGCAGACCTTCGTCCCCAACATCTTCTTCGCCCGGCCGGGCGACTACAGGAAGGCCACGCAGCGCATCTACCACAGCAGCTACGTCGAGTTGCCGCTGGTGCAGGCGGCGCGCTGATGGCGGCGCGCCTGCGCCACGGCAGCTGCCACTGCGGCGCGGTGCGCTTCGAGGCCACCGTCGACCTGGCCCTGGGCACGATCCGCTGCAACTGCACGCTGTGCGCCAAGCAGCGCAACTGGAGCGCGATCGTGGCGCGCGCGGATTTTCGACTGGTGGCCGGCGCGCAGGCGCTGTCGACCTACCGCTGCGCTACGCGCACCGAGGCGCACCTGTTCTGCGCCACCTGCGGGATCCGCACGTTCGGGACGGGGACCTCGCCGCGCTGGGGCGAGTACGTGGCGGTCAGCGTCGCGTGCCTGGACGACGCGACGGACGCGGAACTGGCGGGCGTGCCGGTGGCCTGTCTCGATGGCCGCAACGACGCCTGGGAGGCGGCGCCGCGCGAGGTGCGGCACCTGTGAAGCGCGCAGGCCGGCGCGCCTGCCTCAGTTGCGGGCCAGGCGCGCCGCCGGATACGCGCCGCGCGCGTGCGCGCGGCCGACGGCCGCGGGCGGATGGCCCGCCACGCCGGCCGCGCCGTCGAGCTTGAAGTGCCCGACCAGCTTGGTCAGGCCGGACGCCTGTTCCAGCAATTCCTGCGCCGCGGCCGAGGCTTCCTCGACGAGCGCGGTGTTCTGCTGGGTCATGCCGTCCATGTCGCCGATCGCATTGCTGACTTCGCCCAGGCCCTGGCTCTGTTCGGCGCTGGCGACGCTGATCTCCTCCATGATCGCCGTCACGCGCCGGACGCTGTCGACCAGGGTATGCATCGTCGTCCCGGCCTTGTTCACCAGTTCCGTGCCCATGCCGACCTTGCCGACCGAATCCTCGATCAGCAGCTTGATTTCCTTGGCGGCGGCGGCGGACCGCTGCGCCAGGTTGCGCACCTCGCTGGCGACGACCGCGAAACCGCGGCCCTGCTCGCCGGCACGCGCCGCCTCCACCGCGGCGTTCAGGGCCAGGATATTGGTCTGGAACGCGATGCCGTCGATGACCGCGATGATGTCCACGATCTTCTTCGACGACGCGTTGATCTCCGCCATCGTCTGCGTCACGTCGGTCATGACCGCCCCGCCCTGCTCCGACACGGACGATGCCGATTGCGCCAGCGCATTGGCCTGCTGGGCGTTGCCGGCGTTTTGCTGCACCGTCGTCGTCAGTTCTTCCATCGCCGAGGCGATGCGTTCCAGCGACGACGCCTGGGTGGCGGTACGGGACGACAGGTCGCTGCTGCCGCTCGCGATATCGGCCGACGCATGGGCGATCGCGTCGGTGCCGTGACGGACCTGGCCGACGATGGCGGCGAGGCTGTCGCGCATCGTCTTCACCGAGAACAGCAGGCTGGTACGGTCGTCCTCGCGCACGGCCACGGTCGCGGCCAGGTCGCCCTGGGCGATGCGGTTCGCGATCTCGGCGGTGTACACGGGTTCGCCGCCCAGCTGGCGCAGCAGCAGGCGCCTGATGGCCCCGGCCACGAGCACGCTGAGCACGAGCGCGGCGACGGCCAGCGCGATGGTCCAGCGGCGGGCGCCCGCCTCGGCCTGCTGCGACTGCATTTCCGCCAGCGCCGCCTGCCGTTCCGCCGCGGCCACGACCAGCGCGATGTCGGCCACGATCTGGTGGCGCAGCGGGCTGCACTCTTCGACGAGGAACTTGCCGAACGCTTCCATCTCGCCGGCGTCGCGGTGCTTGCGCGGCCGCTCGAGGGCCGTGGCCATGGCCAGCAGGCCGCTCCTGACCTTCTCGAACTGGGGATCGCCGGCGAACGCCGGGGTCATTTTCTGCAGCGCCGCCAGGTAGATCGCCTTCTGCTGGTCGACGATGTCCAGTTCCTGGCGCGCACGCGCCTCGTCGGTGAAGATGTAGGCGTTGCGCGCCGCCAGCCCCGTCTGCGCGAGCGCCTCGCGCGCCACGTACAGGGGCTTCAGGCGCAGCTCGTTGGCGTCGTGCTGCTCGCGGAAGGCTTCCCGGATCGAGGACAGGCCGAGGATGGACACCGTCGCCATCAACAGCATCAGTCCGGTCACGATGCCAAAACCCAGTGTCAGCTGGGTACCGATTTTCAGATTCTTCAACATGTTCATGCGTGCCTCCTGCGCGGCAATGGTTATTCTTCGATGGTGCGTGGGTGCCGTTCCCCGCATGGGAACGGCGGGCTGTCGCGGGGCTGGAGCGAGGCCGTACTGGACCAGCCATGCACGTCCGTCGTCCGTCGCGCGGTCGCTGGCGGCGGTGACGTGGCGTCCATCGGTTTCTTGAGATGGCTGGCAGGCGCTCGACGATCCGGCGATGTCCTCGCCTCGTCAATACGTACGTCAAGTGTAAGCAATTCCTGCATTACAGGACATCAGTAAATTGACGAATTCAACAATCGTTGCATCAAAGTAACAGATCGTTAGCATCCTGGCATGACGCGGTCCGCAGCGCCCTGGCGGTCGCCACCACGGCCGGATGATGGTCCTATTTTTTCGAAGTAAACATTCGAAATACTTCGCTTTTACGGATGTACGCCCCGTCCTATACTTCCCTCATGACAACGTGGTCTTTCCGGCCACTCCCTGACCAACCCATGACGGATCGTCATCATGAAACGTATCGTACTTTTTCTCGCTACCAACCTCGCCATCATGCTGGTGCTCGGCATTTCCGCGAGCCTGCTCGGCGTCAACAAATTCCTGACGGCCAATGGCCTGAACCTGGGCCTGCTGCTGGGCTTCGCCGCCCTGATGGGCTTCGGCGGCGCCTTCATTTCGCTGTGGATGTCCAAGCCCATCGCCAAGTGGTCGACCGGCGCGCGCGTCATCGAGCAACCGTCCAACGCCACCGAAGCCTGGCTGGTGACGACCGTGGCCAACCAGGCGCGCAAGGCCGGCATCGCGATGCCGGAAGTCGCCATCTACCAGGGCGAGCCGAACGCCTTCGCCACCGGCGCCACGAAGAACGCCTCGCTGGTCGCGGTGTCGACCGGCCTGCTGGAATCGATGACGCACGACGAGGTCGAGGCCGTGCTGGCCCACGAGGTCGCGCACATCGCCAACGGCGACATGGTCACGCTGACGCTGATCCAGGGCGTGGTCAACACCTTCGTGATATTCCTGGCGCGCGTGGTCGCCTATGCGGTCGACGCCTTCCTGCGCAAGGACGAGGAACAGAGCAGCGGCCCGGGCATCGCCTACATGGCGACGTCGGTGGTCTGCGACATCCTGTTCGGCATCCTGGCGAGCGTCATCGTGGCCTGGTTCTCGCGCCAGCGCGAATTCCGCGCCGACCGCGGCGCCGCCACCATCATGGGCACCCCGCGCCCGATGATCGCCGCGCTGCAGCGCCTGGGCGGCATCGCGCAGGGCGACCTGCCGAAGAACCTGGCCGCCGCGGGCATCGCCGGCGGCGGCGTGCTGGCCCTGTTCGCCAGCCACCCGTCGATGGAAGACCGCATCGCCGCCCTGCAGCGCGGCTGATATCCCCGCCGCCCCGCGCGACCCCGGTCGCGCGGGGCGGAACATACCACCTTCAATACCAATTTACGCCGGCTTCCCGGCGCTTCTACTCAGCAGTACGATACCAGTTCCCGACGGGGTTGGGGTGGATGACAATACCACTTGAATACCTGTTGACAAGCCCACCAGGCGCTCCTATAGTGCGCTGACCTTCTCCGGCACATCATCATTCCATGATCGACTATCTCATCGGCGTAGACGGCGGCGGCACCGGCACGCGCGTACGCATCGCGGCCAACGCGCCCCGCACGGTTCCCCTCGACGGCGCCCGCGCGCACGACGACCTGGCCCAGGGCAGCGGCGGTCCGTCCGGGCTCGGACTGGGCATCGGGCGCGCCTGGGCCGCGATCGACGGCGCCATCGAGGCGGCCTTCGCGACCCTCGGCATCGACCGTCCCGAACCGGCGCGCATGGCCATCGGCCTGGGCCTGGCCGGCGTGCACAACAAGCAGTGGGCGCAGGAATTCACGGCGGCCAGTCGCGGCTACGCGGCGCTGGTGCTGGAGACCGACGCGTTCACGACGCTGATGGGCGCCCACGGCGGGCGCCCCGGCGCCATCGTCGCCATCGGCACCGGCAGCGTCGGCGAAGCGCTGCTGCCGGACGGCGGGCGGCGCGAGGTCGGCGGCTGGGGCTTCCCGGCCGGCGACGAGGCGAGCGGCGGCTGGATCGGCCTGCGCGCCATCAACCACATGCAGCAGGTGCTGGACGGCCGGCGCGCGCCCGGCGCGTTCTCCGACGCCCTGGTCGCGGCCTGCGGCGCACGCCGCGACGCCATCCAGGTCTGGCTCGGCAACGCCACCCAGACCACCTATGCCAGCCTGGCCCCGCTGGTGCTGCAGCATGCCGAAGACCCGGTCGCGCGCGCCATCCTGGCGGACGCCGGCCGCGAAGTGGCCGCCATCGCCCGCGCGCTCGATCCGGACGGCGCGCTGCCGCTGGCCCTGTGCGGCGGCCTGGGCCTGGCGCTGCGCCCCTGGCTGCCGCCGGAACTGGCCGCGCGCGCCCATGCCCCGGAAGGCGATTCCGCCGCCGGCGCGCTGCGCATGATCGAGCTGTACCTGGCCCACCACATCGAATGACACCCGGAGCGACACCACCCATGCAAGGCAATATCCTGACTCCCCACGGCTGGATCCGCGGCAGCCTGCGCATCGACGCCAGCGACGGCACCGTCGGCGCCATCGAAGGCACGGGCGCCGATCCGGCGTCCAACGGCGACGACTACATCCTGCCCGGCTTCATCGACCTGCACGTGCACGGCGGCGCCGGGCGCGACATGATGGAAGGCGGCGACGCGCCCCACGCGATCGCGCGCCTGCACGCCCGCCACGGCACCACCAGCCTGCTGGCCACGACGATGACGGCGCCGCCCGAGGACATCGACCGCGCCCTGGCGGCGATCGGCGCCGCCTGCAAGGCGCGCGGCAAGGGAGAAGCGCGCATCCTGGGCGTGCACCTGGAGGGCCCGTACATCAATGCCGGCAAGCTGGGCGCCCAGCCGCCGTTCGCGCGCGCGGCCAGCATGGACGAGGTGAAGCGCTTCGACGCCCAGGCGCCGATGCGCCTGATCACCGTGGCGCCCGAGCTCGACGGCCACCTGGCCCTGGTGCGCCAGATGGCCGATGCCGGCATCCGCGTGCAGGTCGGCCACACCACCGGTTCCTACGAGGACGGCGTCAGGGCGCTGGAGCACGGCGCGGCCGGCTTCACCCACCTGTTCAACGCCATGCCCGGCCTGCACCACCGCGATCCCGGCATGGTCGGCGCGGCGCTGGCGCATGCGCAGTACGCCGAGATCATCCCCGACCTGCTGCACGTGCACCCGGGCGCGATCAAGGTCGCCCTGCGCGCGATCCCGCACCTGTACTGCGTCACCGATTCGACGGCCGCCGCCGGCATGCCCGACGGCGACTACATGCTGGGCCGCCAGGTCGTGCACAAGTGCATGGGCGGCGTGCGCCTGGCCGACGGCACGCTGGCCGGCAGCACCCTCACCATGGACCAGGCGCTGCGCAACCTGGTGGCGATCGGCCTCGACCTGGCCGACGCCTCGCGCCGCGTCTCGACCAATGCCGCCGACTACCTGGGCGAGACCCGGCGCGGACGCATCGCGCCGGGCAGCTTCGCCGACCTGGTCGTCCTCGACCGCAACCTGAACCTCAAAGCCGTCTACATCGAAGGAGAAGCGCGTGACCTCAATGATGCTTGAAGAAGCCGTATCCGCGGCCGACTGCGTCGCCCTGCAACTGTCGAACGACGTCGAACGCTACGCGGAACTCGGCCGGCACCTGCGGGCGGCGAACTTCCACAGCGCCGTCACGGTCGCGCGCGGCAGCTCGGACCACGCCTCGAACTACCTCGCCTACCTGATCATGTCGCGCCTGGGCCGCCTGGTAACCTCGCTGCCGATGTCGCTGGTGACGCTGTACAAGGCGCCCCTGCAGGCCGCGGGCACGCTGGCCGTCTCGATCTCGCAGTCGGGCCAGAGCCCGGACGTGGTCGAGCCGATCCGCTACTTCCGCGCCGGCGGCGCCACCACCGTCGCGCTGGTCAACGAGATCGACTCGCCGCTGGCCGACGCCGCCGAATGGGCGCTGCCGCTGCGCGCCGGCAAGGAACGCAGCGTGGCCGCCACCAAGAGCTTCATCGCGAGCCTGACGGCCGGCGCGCGCCTGGTCGCCGAATGGCAGCAGGACCGCCAGCTGCAGGATGCGCTGGCCGCCCTGCCCGACGCGCTGCGCCGCGCCGCGCAGGTCGACTGGTCGAAGGCCATCGAGGTGCTGGCGCCGGCGCGCAACATCATGGTGGTCGGGCGCGGCATCAGTTTCCCGATCGCGCTGGAAGCCTCGCTCAAGTTCAAGGAAACCTCGGCGCTGCAGGCCGAGGCGTTCTCCGGCGCCGAGATCAAGCACGGCCCGATGGCACTGATCGACGAAGGCTATCCGCTGCTGATCTTCGCCACCCGCGGACCGGCCCAGGAAGGCCTGGTCGCCCTGGCCGAGGAGATGCGCGGACGCGGCGCGCGCGTGCTGCTGGCCGCGCCGCAGGACGTGCCCTCGCGCGACCTCGACCTGCCGGTGGCGAGCCACCCCGACCTCGATCCGATCGTCGCGATCCAGGCCTTCTACGTGATGGCGGCGCACCTGTCGACGGCGCGCGGGCTCGATCCGGACAAGCCGCGCCACCTGAACAAGGTCACCAGGACCCATTGAGAGAACATTCCAGTACAGGTATCCGCAGGGTGGGCATTCGAGGCCCCCGGCCTCGAATGCCCACCCTGCGGAACCCATCACAACGCACCAAGACTCCCGCACGATGAACGACTCCAGACAACTCGCCGGCCAACTGGTCATGATACGCCTGTTCGGCACCGCGCTCGACGACGACACGGCCGCCTTCATCCGCGCCAACCGCATCCGCGGCGCCTGCCTGTTCCGCCAGAACATGCAGGATGCGGCCCAGCTGGCCGGCTTCACCGGCGCCCTGCGCGCGGCGATGGGAGACAACGCGCTGGTCGCCCTCGACCAGGAAGGCGGCGCCGTGGTGCGTGCGCTGTGGGTGCCGCCGCCGCCGTCGGCGATGGCGCTGGGCGCCGCCGGCGACCCGGCACTGGCGCGCGCGATCGGCGCGGCGGTGGCGCGCGCGATCGGCGCCATGGGTTTCAACTGGAACTTCGCGCCGGTGCTGGACCTGAACAACAATCCGCGCAACCCGGTCATCGCCGAGCGCTCCTTCGGCGCCGAGCCAGAGGAGGCCAGCGCGCTGGCGCTGGCCTGGATGGCGGGCAGCGAGAGCGAGGGCGTGGCCTGCTGCGTCAAGCACTTCCCCGGCCACGGCGACACCCACGTCGATTCGCACCGCGACCTGCCCACGGTGGACAAGCCGCTGGCGGAACTGGAACGCTTCGAGTTCGCGCCGTTCCGCGCGGCCGCGGCCACGGCGCCGGCCATGATGACGGCGCACATCGTCTACCCGGCGCTCGACCCGGCCAATCCGGCCACGATGTCGCGCGCGATCCTGCACGACCTGCTGCGTTCGCGCTGGGGCTACGAGGGCGTGATCATCACCGACGGCATGGACATGCATGCGATCGCCCGCCGCTACGCCGCCGGCGAAGCGGCCGTCAACGCGCTGCTGGCCGGCGCCGACATGGTGATGGCGATCGGCAGCCGCGCGACGCAGGAAGAGACGCTCGACGCGATCGCCGCCGCCATCGACGACGGCCGCCTGCCGCCGGACGAGGTGCGCGCGCGCCTGCGCCGCCTGGACGCGCTGGCCGCGCGCCATCCGGGCATCGGCAACGCCGCGGGCACGTATGCCGCGCAGGACGCCGACCGCGCCCTGGTGGCGCAGGCCTGGCGCCGCGGCCTGACGGCGCGCGGCGCGCCGCCCCGGCCGGCGCCGGGCGCCAGGCTGCGCCTGGTGGCGCGCCAGGACGTGACGAGCGACGGCGTGTCGGAAGCGGGCGTGCCGGCGGCCGCCATCGCCCGCTCGCTGGGCCGTTTGTACGACGTGGAACTGGTGACCTTCGCCGACGCCGAGGAATTCGACTGGGCGGCGCTGCCGCAGGACGACCGCTTCACGGTGCTGGCCTCGACCGCGCGCCGCCGCTACGGCCCGCACGCGCGCGCCACCTGGCGCCCGGACCTGCACCTGGCGCTGTGGAACCCCTACCAGGCGCTGGACATCGACGCGCCGGCCCTGATGACCTACGGCTTCGCGCCGCCGGCGCTGGACGCCGTGAACGACTGGCTGGCCGGCGCCATCGAGGCCACGGGGCGCTGTCCGGTACCGGGCTTCTGACCGCGGCCGGGCGGACCGCGGTAACGCATTGTAACGACGCAGCCGTGCGCGCCACGGCTGGGGCACAATGGGCGCGCCGGAAATGGCACTTTGTGGGACAATGCACGCTTTGTCCATGTTGGCAGATTCATCACTGTCCGCAGTCGCGCGGCCGGTGCATTCTTTTGTCTCTAAGAGAGGATTATTCATGTCCCAGTTCCGTTTTGCCCGCCTTGCCCTGATGCTGGCCGCCATCGGCCTGAACGCCGCCCCGGCGTTGATGCACGGCGCCTCGGCGCAGAACAAGGATGCGGCCCCGGCCGCCGCCGCCCAGCCGCCGCAGGACACCGTCCGCCCGGACCTGTTCAAGCTGCTCGACCCGGCCCAGATCAAGCCGCTGATGGACGCGAAGAACTACGGTGAAATCCAGAACCGCGTCACCCAGGCCGACGCGTTCCCGGACAAGACCCCGTACGAAACCTACGTGGTCAACCGCATGAAGCTGTCGCTGGCCAGCGCCACCAGCAACGAGCCGATGATGACGCAGGCCCTGGAAGCGATCCTCGCCTCGGGCAAGCTGCCGGAAGCCGACAAGGCCAACTTCACCCAGGCCCTGGCCACGACCTATTTCAACGCCAAGAACTATCCGAAGGCGATCGAGATGTTCAAGCAGATGCAGGCGAACGGCGACAAGTCCGACGCCGTGAACACCTCGCTGATCCGCGCCTACTACTTCAGCGGCGACTACGCCAGCACGCTGAAGCTGCTGGGCCCGGTGCTGGACGCCCAGGAACAGGCCGGCAAGACCCCGACCCAGGAAGACCTGCGCGTGTACGCCTCGTCCGCCTTGAAGGTCAAGGACGACGCCGCCTACGTGAAAGGCCTGGAAAAGCTGGCCGCCTTCTATCCGAGCGACGACTTCTGGACCGACCTGATCTCGCGCGGCATCATCCGCAAGGCGGGCTACAACCAGGCCAACGACACCAACGTGCTGCGCCTGCAGTTCGCCGCCGTCAAGCAGATGTCGCCGGAAGGCTACGTCGACCTGGCCGAGCTGGCGCTGAAGGATGGTTTCCCGACCGAAGCCAAGAAGGTCGTCGACGCCGGCTTCGCCGCCGGCGTGCTCAACAGCGGCGCGCACCGCCAGCTGCGCGACCGCGCCACCAAGGGCGCGGCCGACGATGCCAAGAACATCGCCGCCGGCGAAGCCTCGGCCGCCAAGTCGAAGAACGGCGCCGGCCTCGTCAACCTGGGCTGGGCCTACGTCACCATGGACCAGTTCGACAAGGGCATCGCCTTCATCGAGCAGGGCATCGCCAAGGGCGGCCTGAAGGTGCCGGACGAAGCCAAGCTGCGCCTGGGCATGGCCTATGCGCGCGCCGGCAAGAAGGACCAGGCCATCCAGACCTTCGAGACCGTCAAGGCCGGCACCGGCCTGTCGGACATCGCCAAGTACTGGATCCTGCTCGAAAAGCATCCGTCCGGCGGCACGCTCGCGGCCAAGTAAGCGCGGGCGGCATGCCCCGGAAAGCGGTTCAGGTTTCGCGGCCTGAACCGCTTTTTTCTTTTCAATGTTAACTGCCGTACCGGCTGGGTTTCCCCGCCTGCCGATAATCGGACGGTCCCCCAACGAAAGGCCGTCCATGACCACCGTACGCAAAGGACAGGCGCCCGCGAAGCTGAACCGCGACGAATTCCGCCTGGTGTTTTCCCGAAACTTCTTCGACCCCGCCTACGAGGCCGTGGGCAAGGAACTGGCCGCCGTCGAGGAGGTCGCCTGGCAGGCGTATGTGAACTCGCACAAGGCGCCGCTGACCGTCAAGGCCGGCCCCGGCTTCGCCGATCCCGACTACGACCTGTCGGTCGAATGGAAGGCCGCGCGCGACCGCCTGCTGGACGCGGAACGGCGCCAGAAGGACCCCGCGACGCGCAGCCGCATCCTCCTGATCAACGGTTCCGCCCGCAACGACGGCAGCTGCCCCGGCGAAATCTCGAAGACCTGGCGCCTGGTCAAGATGTGCGAGGAATTGCTCACCGGCGAAGGCATCGACGTCGACGTGCTCGACCTGTCGCGCCTGACGTCCGACTACGACCGCCACATCCATCCGTGCAAGGGCTGCGTCTCGACCGCCATGCCGCTGTGCCACTGGCCCTGCAGCTGCTACCCGAACCACTCGCTGCACCAGGTCAACGACTGGATGAGCGAGATCTACGAGCAATGGGTGTCGGCGCACGGCGTCATCATTTTCACGCCGACCTACTGGTACCAGTCGCCGTCCGTGCTCAAGCTGATGATCGACCGCCTGGTCTGCGCCGACGGCGGCAACCCGGATCCCAGCTCGACCCACGGCAAGGAAGCCGGGGAAGCCAAGGCCATGGAGGCCGACTGGGACTACCCGAAGCACCTGGCCGGCCGCGTGTACGGCGTGGTCGTGCACGGCGACGTCGCCGGCATCGAGTCGACCCGCCGCTCGCTGTCCGACTGGCTCGACTGGATGGGCCTGGTCGACGCCGGTCCGACCGCCCTGCTCGACCGTTACGTCGGCTACTACGAATCGTATGCCGACAGCCACGACACGCTGGACAACGACACGGCGTTCCAGCAGGAGGTGAAGAATGCGGCGCGGACGGTGGCGGCCGCGGTCGCGGACGTGCGCTCGGGCAAGCTGTTGCAGGCGGACCGCAAGCTGACCAATCCGCGGCCCAAGTAGCCGTGGCCGTGGCCGTGGCCGTGGCCGTGGCCGTGGACCTGCCCGCGCCGCGCGGGCGGCCTACGTAGTATCCGTCCTCGCGGCAAGCGGTCCTTTTTTGGTATTATCGGTGGAATATTCGACAATACTGTTTTCCGCATGTCACCACTCGCGCAGTTGATGCAGCACCTGTCCGCCACCAGCAACCTGCCGCTGTACCAGCAGTTGCAACGGGCGCTGCGCGAACTGATCGATCGCGGCGTCTACGGTCCGGCCGAGGCGCTGCCGGCCGAGCGCCAGCTGGCGACCGAGCTCGACATCTCGCGCATCACCGTGCGCAAGGCGATCGACGGCCTGGTCGAGGAAGGCCTGCTGGTGCGGCGCGCCGGTTCCGGCAATTTCATCAATACCCGCATCGAAAAGAACTTCGCCAAGCTGACCTCGTTCTCCGAAGACATGCGCTCGCGCGGCCGCACGCCGCGCAGCGTCTGGCTCAAGCGCTCGGAAGGGACGGTCACGCCGGAAGAAGCGCTGCGCCTGCGCCTGTCGCCGGGCGCGGCCGTGTACCGCTTCAACCGCATCCGCTACGCCGACGACATGCCGATGTGCATCGAATACGCGACGATCGCCGCGTCCGCCCTGCCCTCGCTGGAAGCGGTCGGCGTGTCGATGTACGAGGCGCTGGAAGCGGCGGGCAAGCGCCCGGTGCGCGCGCTGCAGCGCCTGTCCGCGCTGCTGCTGAACGCCGAGCAGGCGCGCCTGCTGCAGTCGAAGGAAGGCGACGCCGGCCTGTGCGTGGAACGTCTGGGCTTCCTGCCGGACGGGCAGGCGGTGGAATTCTGCCGCTCCTATTTCCGCGGCGACATGTATGATTTCGTGGCCGAATTGAGCGCCGCCTGACAAGCCGGTGGGCACGGGGTGCCCACCCTACGATCAACGATATGCGTAGGGTGGGCACCCCGTGCCCACCATTGCACACCACCTCTATCCAACAATGAACTACCTGACCTACGAAGCCTACCTCGACGAAGTGGCCACGCTGCTGACCGAGCTGTACGACCTGGACGACGACACCGCGATCAAGCTGGTCGTCGACGCCCAGGAAGCCGAATACTTTTCGCCCCACGACGACCACGAGGATATGCGCACGCTCGAGCGCGCCAAGCAGGACGCGGAGACGCTGTTCAAGGCGCGCCAGAACCGCGTCAAGACGCAGCAGCAGCAACAGCGCAGCGCGCGCGGCAAGGGACGGATGGGGAACAAGCCGCGGTAAGGGCAACAACCAGGCCGGCGGTGTCAACCGGGGGCCGAGCCCCTGAAAACCCACACCGGGCTCTGCCCCCTAAATCGCGGTCAACCCGCCATCGATGGCCAGCTGGTGGCCCGTGACGAACGACGCCTGCTCCGAGCACAGCCACAACGCCGCGCTGGCCACTTCGGCCGGCTCGGCGATGCGGCCCATCGGGTGCGCCGCCTTGAGTTTCTTGTCGCGGCCCGGATCGCGTTCGAGCATGCGCGCCAGCATCGGCGTCTTGACCGCGCCCGGGCACAGGCTGTTGACGCGGATGCCCGACTTGGCATACTCGACGGCCGCCGTCTTGGTCATGCCGATCACGGCGTGCTTCGAGGCCGCGTAGATGGCGCGGTTCGGCGCGGCCACCAGGCCGGCCGCGTCGGCCACGTTGACGATCACGCCGCCGCCTTCCTGCTTGAGCATCTGGCGCAGCTGGCTCTTCATGCACAGCCACACGCCCTTCACGTTGACGGTCATGATGCGGTCGAACTGGTCGTCGTCGCCCTCGGCGAGCGGCTGGTGCTCTTCCTCGACGGCGGCGCCGTTGACGGCGCAGTCGATGCGGCCGTAGTGCGACACGACCTTGTCGATCAGCGCGTCGACCTCGGGGGCAACCGTCACGTTCGTCTTCACGAACAGGGCCTTCCCGCCCGCCTCGACGATCAGCGCGGCGGTCATGTGGCCGCCGTCCACCGCGGTGTCGACGACGATGACGCAGGCGCCGGCACGCCCGAATGCGAGCGCCATCGCGCGGCCGATGCCGCTGGCCGCGCCCGTTACCAGCACAACCTTGCCAGCGAAGGAAATCCCGCTCGGCGGTTGCTTGGTCAAGCCCTTCATGATGCTTCCTTTATCATTACTTGTCGCAACGTTTACTTCTTTCGAGAAACACTGCTTGGAGGCAACATCATAGCGCCATGGCTGGTATTGACCAAGTCCCTCGCTTTGCAAACCCGCCGAGTGTTGCAATCAGGGTGCAGGTTTCCGCGCGGATGTGGCAGCGGATTGCGCTTTTGACTGATCTCCCGCCATGAACACTGACATTTTTGCCGGATCGACCGCTTTGCGGAACGCCGCGTTCAGTTGCGGCAATGTCACCGCCATCAGGCGCTTCTCGAAATCGGCCGACCATGCATAGGTGCGTCCCAGGTGCAGGTACGACGTCCAGCCGGCCGCCAGGCCGCTGTCCTCGGCGCGGGTCTGCACGCGCTGCTGCATCAGGCCCGACTTGGCGCCGGCCAGTTCGGACGCCGTGAAGCCATCCTTGACGGCGCGTTCCAGTTCCTCGCGCACGGCCGCGTCCACCTTCGCCAGGTTCTGCGGCGCCGCGATGGCGCTGACGGCGAACATGCCGGCGCGGTCGAGGTCGCCCGCCTGCAGGTTCGAGCCGCCGCCGTAGGACAGGCCGTCCTTCTGGCGGATGCGGTCCATCAGGCGCGACTTCAGGCCGCCGCCGCCGAAGATGTAGTCGGCCAGCATCAGCGCCGGATAGTCCGGGTCGTCGATGTTCAGGTCGAGGTTGGTCTGCGCGACGAAGAAGCCGTTTTCCTTTTCCGGCGTGTTCAGCACCTGGCGCACCGGCGCGGCGGCCACGTACTTGCGCAGCACCGGCGCCACCGGCATCGCCGCCTTCCAGGCGCCGAACAGTTCGTCGACCAGCGGCGCGATCGCCTTGGCGTCGAAGTCGCCGACGATGGCCATCTCGGCCGGCGTGGTGCCGTAGTAGTCGCGGTGGAAGGCCTTGACCTGGTCGAGCGTGACGCCCTTGATGCCAGCGATGTCCTCGTCGAGCGTGTTCTGGTGGCGCACGTCGCCCTTCGGATAGATGTTCAGGTGCTGGCCCAGCGCGCGCGAGACGACGCTCATCGGCTCGTTGCGGTTGGACTCCAGGCCCACCAGCATCTGCTGGCGCAGCTGCTCGAACTCGGCGGCCGGGAAATTCGCCTCGCGCAGCACATGGGCCACCAGCTTCAGCACCTCGGGCAGGTGTTCGCGCGTGGTCTGGAAATTCGTCAGGCTGCCGGCGAACTTCAGCTTCTCGAAGGCGTCGGCCAGCTGGGTGCGGTCGTAGCGGCTGGTGCCGCGCATCAGCATGGCCGCCGTCAGGCCGGGCAGCTCGCCCTTGCCGAACAGGTTGTCCTCGTTGCCGATGTGCTGGCGCAGGCTGACGGTGACGGTCTGGCCGCGGTTCTTCTTGGGCAGCAGCGCCAGCTTGACGCCGCCGGCCGTCGTCAACGTGGTGCGCCGCATGATGTTGGCCTGGCTCGGATCGAAGTCCTCGGCGCTCGCGGCCGCGGCCTGCGGCTTGAAGTCCTTCAGTACGCTCTGCACGTCGGGCGCCGGCGGGATCACGGCGCGCTGCGGATCGTCCTCGGGGATGAAGCTGCCCGTTACGCGGTTATCTCGGCGGAAATAGCGGCTCGACACGGCCGCGACCTGCTCGGCCGTGACCTGGGACACGCGGTCGCGGCCCACGAAGAACAGGCGCCAGTCGCCCAGCGCGATGGTTTCCGACAGCGCCACGCCGACCTGGGCCGGATCGGCCAGGTTGCGCTCGATCTCGTTGAGGTAGGTGCGCCCGGTGCGTTCCATCTCTTCCGGCGTGGGCGGCGTCTTCGCGAAGTCCTCGACCGCCTGGGTCAGCGCGGCGCGCACGGGTTCCAGCGGCTCGCCCTTCTTGACCAGGGCGCCGAAGTACTGCAGGCCGGGCGCATAGCCGGTCTGCGGGAAGGCGAAGACCTGGCTGGCCTTGCCGCTTTCCACCAGCAGCTTGTGCAGGCGGCCGGTCGGCGTGTCGCCCAGGATGGTCGAGGCGAAGCCGAGCGCGTCGCTGTCGTCGTGCAGGCCGGACGGGATCTTGTAGCCGAGCATGACGACCTGCACGTCGCCCTGGCGCCGCACGGCGAAGCTGCGCTCGCCGTCCTGGGTCGGCTCGACGGTCCAGAACTCGGGCAGCGTGCGCTTGGGCTTGGGGATCGCGCCGAACAGGCGGCTGATCGCGCGCAGCGTCTGGTCGGGGTCGAACTTGCCGGCCACTAGCAGCACGGCATTGTCCGGCTGGTAATAGGTGCGGTAGAAGCCCTGCAGGTTCTCGATGCGCACGTTCTCGATGTCGCTCTTGTTGCCGATCGTCGAGCGGCCGTAGGCATGCCAGTCGTAGGCCAGGCTCTGCATGCGCTTGAACATCACGCCGGTCGGCGAATTCTCGCCGCTCTCGTACTCGTTGCGCACGACCGTCATCTCGGAATCCAGGTCCTTCTTGGCGATGAAGGAGCGGGTCATGCGGTCCGCTTCCATCTGCAGCGCCCAGTCGAGGTTGTCCTGCGACGCCTGGAACACCTCGTAGTAGTTGGTGCGGTCCAGCGAGGTGGTGCCGTTGAACTGCATGCCGCGGTCGGCGAACTGGCGCGTGATGTCGCGGTTCTTGCTGCTGCCCTTGAACATCAGGTGTTCGAGCAGGTGGGCCATGCCGGTCTCGCCGTAGTTCTCGTGGCGCGAGCCGACCAGGTAGGTGACGTTGACGGTGATCGTCGGCCGCGACGCGTCCGGGAACAGCAATACCTTCAGGCCGTTCGGCAGGCGGTACTCGGTAATGCCCTCCACGGACGGCCCCAGGGTCACGCCCCTGGGCAGGACGGGCGCCTTCTGCGCCCAGGCGGCGCCGTGCGCCACGAACGACAATCCGCCGACGATCGCATACGCGGCCAGGCCGCGCTGGAAAAACCTCACGCTCATAGTGCTCCGTAGTTGTGTCTGGTCCAGGGAGCCGTGTCATTGTCTGCACGGCAATAAAACATGGTAACAGAGACAAACGCGGAACGCTCGCAAATGTTTATACGATGATATTACCGTCGAGTATGACGTTCATGCTGGCGCTGGTGCGGGCTGATGCGCGCCAGGGCTTCCATTTCCTCGGCCAGCCAGCCGAGCAGGTCGTCGGCGCTGACGATGCCCGCCAGCCGCCCGCCCGCGCCCACCACGGGCACGCGGCGGATGCCGCGCAGGCGCATGCGTTCGATGGTGGCGTCGACCTCGTCGTGCTCGTCGGCCACCAGCAGGTCGTCGCTCATCACGTCGCCGGCCTGCAGGCCGAGCGGGTCGAGGCCGAGGGCGACGACGGACACGACGATGTCGCGATCGGTGACGATGCCGACGGGACGGCGCGCGCCCTCGGGATCGTCGACGACGACGACGTCGACGACGTGGTGCACGCGCATGAGGGAGGCGGCGCCCTGGACGGAGGTGTCGCGGCCGCAGCAGACCGTGTCGATGGTGCAGAGTGTTCCGACTTGCATGGCGTCCTCCGGATGGCAAGCGGCCAGACTAGCGCGGAGGGAGGTCGCAACTTTGAGATGAATCAAAGCTGCGTCAGCGTCGGTATCAGGAAGCCTTGTCGCCGGCCTTGGCGGCGGCGTCCACGACCTGCAGGTCGTTGTCCTTGGCGAAGTTCACGACGAAGTGATAGGCCAGGGGTTCGATATTCTTGAGGGCATTGTTGACCACGACGGCCTTGATGCCATCCACGAGCGTGGGATGCACATAGGGGGAATACCGGATGTGGGCGTTCGGCCCGCCGGAACCGGGCGGCCTGAAGCACGACATGACGCCGCACAGGCGCTCGGCCCAGTCGCTCGGGCGAAACTGCCTTCCCTGACTTGTAACGCCGAGAATGATGAACTCGTCGGCGCGTTCTTTCCCGGTTTGCGGTAACTCGGCCATAGTGCGGCTTACTGAAACATGAAGCGTGGATGAGAACAACGCCGGTATTATATCTTATAGAAGACCTGCGGACGAGACTTGACTTTCGGGAATCATCTCCCCAGCAAGAATTGGTCCGCAGATCGTTACTGAAAGATTATCCCAGCAAGACTGCGCCTGACAGCAAGAGCAGGAGCAGCATCCATAATAACAGTGCGCGCCAGACCAGGCCGACGGTGCTTTGCAGTGCGCGCACGTTCGGCTCCTCGCCCGGCAGCACGTCGGGGTCGCTGTCGGACAGGTCGACGGTGGCGGCGTCCGGGGGCAGCAGGCGCGGCGCGTTCTCGGCCGGCGTGCCCAGGCGCACGCCCATGGCGCCGCCGCCGGCGGCCAGGATGATGCCGCGCGCCTCGTCGGTCCACCGGTCGGCGAAATTGCGCCAGGCGTAGATCGCGTCCTCGAAGTTGCCGACGACGGCGAAGGCGATGGCCGTCAGGCGCACCGGGATCCAGTCGATCCAGTAGAACGCGCGCGCGGCGAACTCGCCGAAGGCTTCGTTGCGCATGTGGTCGGGCTCGTTCCAGGCGCGCGCCAGGTATTCGGCCACGCGGTACATCACGGCGCCGGCCGGCCCCAGCGGCATCAGGAACCAGAAGAACACGCCGAACACGTTGCGATGCGTGGTGATCAGGGATTTCTCGACGGCGATGCGGGCGATCTCGGTGGCGTCCATCCCGACGGTGTCGATGCGCGCCCACTCGGCCAGCAGCGCGCGCGCGGTGGCGTCGTCGCCGGAATTGAGGGCGAACTGGATCGAGGTGAAGTAATGGCTGTAATGGCGAAAGCCCAGCGTCAGGTAGACGATCAGGACGTTCCAGGCAAACGCGGCGAATACCCAGCCGTAGTGCAGCAGCGTCCAGTAGATGGCCGCCGTGGGCACCATCAGGCCGCCGATCATCAGGAACCAGCCCATGCGGCCATGGCTGACCTGGCCGGCATTGAACCAGCCCTCGATGCGCATGGCCATGCGCTTGATCTCGGCATAGATCTGGTTATCCGCGCGCAGCGGCTTGAGTTGCTCGATGAGCAGCGCGCACAGGATGGAGAAGAATGTCATTCAGGGTCCTCGGTATTTGTTGCCAGGCTTCATTGCCCGCTACGATAGCGCACAAGGCAAGGGGAATCAATCGACCGCGCTCCGACAGGACCGCGGTCGCCCCGGCGCAGGCCGGGGCCCAATTTTTCATGCGCCGCCGCGATGCGGGCAAGCTTGGGTCCCGGCCTGCACCGGGACGACACCGGTCCTACGCCCGCAACAAGTGGAACAGGTTCCGCAACATTCCCGCCGTCGCGCCCCAGATGAAGAAGCGCTCGTACGGCATCGCGTAGAAACTGCGCCGCCCCGCCCCGTCGGGCAGGTCGAAGGACATGCGCTGGTGGTTCATCCCGTCCATCAGGAAGCCCAGCGGCACCTCGAAGATCTCGGCCACCTCGTTCGACTCGGCCACCAGGTCGAACGGCGGCGTGACCAGGCCGACGACGGGCGTGACGAGGTAGGCGGAAGCGGTCGCCTGTTCCGGCAGCACGCCGACGATCTCGACGTGGCGGCGCGCCAGCCCGATCTCTTCCTGGGTCTCGCGCAGCGCCGTCTCGATGGGCGAGGAATCCTCTTCCTCGGCGCGGCCGCCCGGAAAGCTGACCTGGCCGCCGTGGCTGGACAGGTGGGCCGTGCGCTGGGTCAGCAGCACCGTCAGGCCGGAGGGACGCTTGACCAGTGGCACCAGCACGGCGGCGCGGCGCAGGTGCGGGAAGCGCTCGCGCAGGTCTTCGGGCAATTCCGGATCCCAGGACGGCGGATGCGCCAGGCGCGCGCGCAGCCAGCCGGCGTCCAGGCGCTCGGCCGGCAGCGCGGGTTCGCCGGCGATGGAATCGACCGGCAGGCGCTGGGGGTCGACATGCAGTTTTGCCAAAAGGTTCTCCGAAAAAGAAAAAGGCATCCTGACGGATGCCTTTTTCGAGCTACAGATGCGATTACTCGGCAGCGGCAGCAGCGGTCTTGCGGGTCGGCAGTTTTTCTTTGATACGTGCCGATTTGCCCGAACGCTCGCGCAGGTAGTACAGTTTCGCACGGCGCACGTCACCACGACGCTTGACTTCGATCGAAGCGATCAGCGGCGAGTACAGCTGGAACGTACGCTCGACGCCTTCGCCCGACGAGATCTTGCGAACGATGAAGTTCGAGTTCAGGCCGCGGTTGCGACGCGAGATCACGACGCCTTCGTATGCCTGGGCGCGCTTGCGGTTGCCTTCGACGACGTTGACGCTGACGACGACGGTGTCGCCCGGTGCGAAATCAGGGATGTTGCGGCCGAGGCGCGCAATTTCTTCTTGCTCGAGTTGCTGGATCAGATCCATGTGGGACTCCTTGTGCCATCTTGCCGGCGCTGCGTTTCGCCCGGTAGAGGATGGGGTTGAACATGCGGTTGCCCGCGTTTTTTCGCTTGTTGCCGCGAATTCCTGCTACGCCAGCCCTTCCAGGCTGGCGAGAAACTTTTCATCGGCCTTGTCGAGCTGGCCGGCGCTGCGCGCCTTGTCCAGCAGGTCGGGCCGTTTCCTGGCGGTCGCCTCCAGCATGCGCTGGCGGCGCCACTTCATGATTTCCGCGTGGTTGCCGCCCATCAGTACGGGCGGCACCGCGACGCCGTCGTAGACTTCCGGACGCGTGTAGTGCGGCGCGTCCAGCAAGCCGTTGACGAAGGAGTCCTCGACCGCCGAGGCGTCGTCGCCCAGCACGCCGGGGATGTGGCGCACCACGGCGTCCATCAGCGCCATCGCCGGCAATTCGCCGCCCGACAGCACGAAGTCGCCGAGCGAGATTTCCTCGTCGACGACGCGGTCCAGCAGGCGCTGGTCGACCGCTTCGTAGCGGCCGCACAGCAGCACGAGGCCGGGCTCGTCCTTCAACTGCATGACGCGCGCATGCGTCAGCGGCTTGCCCTGCGGCGACATGTACACCACGCGCGGCGCCGGCAGGCCCAGCCCGACCTGGCGCTGCTGCGCCGCGGCGATCGTGGCTTCGAGCGGCCGGGCCAGCATCACCATGCCGGGTCCGCCGCCATACGGGCGGTCGTCGACGGTGCGGTGGCGGTCCGTGGTGAAGTCGCGCGGATTCCACAGCGACAGGTTCCACAGGCCCTGCTCGTGCGCGCGCCGGGTCACGCCCGACTGCGTCAATGCGGCGAACATTTCGGGAAACAAGCTCACGACGTCAAATTGCATCGGGACCTCGCTTCAGGCGGATCGGGTCAATAATCCAGGCCCCAATCCAGGGTAATCAGCCGGGCCTGCAGGTCGACGGTGCGGACGAACTGGTCCACGAAAGGCACCAGCCGCTCCGTGGCCTTGTCGTCGGGGACGGCGGGATCCGGGACCGGCGTGATGCGCAGGATGGATTGCGCGCCGTTGTGCATCATGTCGGTCACCTTGCCGAGCGCTTCGCCCTCCAGGTTCACCGCGTCGAGCCCGATCAGGTCGGACCAGTAGTATTCGTCTTCCGGCAGCGCCGGGAAGTCCGCGCGCGACACCTGCACCTTGGCGCCTTTCAGCGCCTCGGCCGCGTCGCGGTCGGACAGGTCCAGCAGGGTGGCCGTGACGTCGCCGCTATGGAACTTGGCGCTGCGCACCTGGACGGGACGCAGCGCGGGCTTGTCGAGCCACCAGGTCTTGACGTTCAGCAGCGCATCCGCATCCACCGAGAACGGCGTCACGCGGACGCCGCCGCGCAGCCCGTAGGCGCCGGAGACATAGCCGACCTGGACCAGGTCGGCGGGGATGGTTGCTGGATCGGTCAAACCGTGAAACCTTGCTTAGGCAGCAGCCTTTTGCGACGACACCAGGCGAGCAACGGTCGGCGACAGTTGTGCGCCCACGCCTTGCCAGTAGGCCAGACGGTCAGCGGTGATGTTCAGGCCGACTTCCTGGCCCGATGCCATCGGGTTGTAGAAGCCGATGCGCTCGATGAAACGGCCATCGCGACGGTTGCGCGAATCGGCTGCAACGATGTTGTAGAACGGGCGCTTCTTGGCACCACCACGAGCTAAACGAATAACGACCATAATATTTCCAAAAAATTGTGCTGGACGGAGAAAGCCGACGATTATAGCGCGCAATCCCGTGCAGCAGCAAGCATTAATAGCTACCAGGCGCGCCTCTCGGCCGAATCCAGCATTATGACCGATTCCGTGTCAAAACGCTACCTGCATCGCCGCCCCTGCCCGCTGCAGGCGCGAAATCACGTGCCGGCGAGCGCGTTTTGCCGGATACTCGTGGCTTTCCTTTCAACAAGACGAAGCCACGCATGCCGACTCCGCAGCACAAGAACAAGACGCTCGCCACCGCCCTCGCCCTGCTGCTGGGCGGCCTGGGCGTCCACCGCTTCTACCTGAGGGGCGGCGTCGACCGGCTCGGCCTGCTGCACGTGTGCAGCCTGCCCATCGCCGGCCTCGTCTACGGCGCGGGACGCGCGCCGAACCCGTTCTGGGTGCTGCTGCCGCTGATCGTGTCGTGGCTGGTCGGCTTCCTGGAGGCGCTGGTCATCGGCCTCACGCCGGACGAGAAGTGGGATGCGCGGCACAACGCGGCGTCCGGACGGACGTCGCGCTCGCACTGGGTGCTGGCCGTGCTGCTGGTGCTGACCATGCTGGTCGGCACCACCGGGCTGATCGCGACGCTGTCGCGCCTGTTCGACCTGCTGTATACGGGCGGGGCTTACGGTTGAGCCGTCGTGCGGGCAGGGTGCGCACGGGGTGCGCACCCTACGGCTGAACCCCGTCGCCCCGGCGCAGGCCGGGGCCCAATTTGCACGCGCTTCGGCGGCGCCGGCAAAATTGGATCCCGGCCAAGGCGGCCGGCGAGGTCCGGGACGACGTTGCGGTGACTCAGAACTGCTCGACGTCCAGCGCCAGCACGCCGGCGCTGCCGTCCACGATCGCATGGCGCATGCCGTCCGCCTGGGCCAGGAGGTGGTCGGCGAAGAAGCGCGCGGTGGCGACCTTGGCGCGGTAGAACGCCGAGTCGCCGTCGCCCGCCTCCAGCTTGCGCTGCGCGACGATGGCCGCGCGCGCCATCTGCCAGCCGCCCAGCACGATGCCGGCCAGCTTCAGGTACGTGACGCTGCCGGCGAACACGGCACGCACGTCGGTCCTGGCATTGGCGACGACGAAGTCGACCACGGCTTCCAGCGCGTCGGCCCCGCGCGCCAGCTGCGCGCGGATCGCCGCCGCATCCGCGCCCGGGACGTCGCCCAGCTCGGCCGCCGTCGCGCGCACCTGCGCGAGGATCGATTTCGCCACGGCGCCGCCGTCGCGCACCGTCTTGCGGCCGACCAGGTCGTTGGCCTGGATCGCCGTCGTGCCTTCGTAGATCGTCAGGATCTTGGCGTCGCGATAGTGCTGGGCCGCGCCGGTTTCCTCGATGAAGCCCATGCCGCCGTGCACCTGCACGCCGTCGCGGGCGACGTTCTCGGCCATTTCCGTCGACCAGCCCTTGATGACCGGCACCAGGTATTCGTAGACGGCCAGGCTGGACTTGCGCTCGGCCTCGTCCGGATGGTGGTGCGCCAGGTCGGACAGGGCCGCGCCGACGTAGGCCAGCGCACGCGCGCCCTCGGTCTGCGCGCGCATCGACATCAGCATGCGGCGCACGTCCGGGTGGTGGATGATCGCCACGGGGCCGCTGGAACCCTCGACGGCGCGCGACTGCACGCGCTCCTTGGCGAACGCCACCGCCTGCTGGTAGGCGCGCTCGGCCAGGCCCACGCCCTGCATGCCGACGCCGAAGCGGGCCGCGTTCATCATGATGAACATGTACTCGAGGCCGCGGTTTTCCTCGCCCACCAGCGTGCCGATGGCGCCGCCGTGGTCGCCGAACTGCAGCACCGCGGTCGGGCTGGCCTTGATGCCCAGCTTGTGCTCGATCGACACGCAGTGCACGTCGTTGCGCGCGCCCAGCGAACCGTCGTCATCGACCAGGAATTTCGGCACGATGAACAGCGAAATCCCCTTCACGCCCGGGGGCGCGTCCGGCGTGCGCGCCAGCACCAGGTGGATGATGTTCTCGGCCATGTCGTGCTCGCCGTAGGTGATGAAGATCTTGGTGCCGAACACCTTGTAGGTGCCGTCGCCCTGCGGCACGGCGCGGGTGCGCACGGCGGCCAGGTCGGAGCCGGCCTGCGGCTCGGTCAGGTTCATCGTGCCGGTCCACCGGCCCGCCAGCAGCGGGCCGATGTAGCGCGCCTTCTGCGCCTCGGTACCGGCCGTCAGCAGCGCCTCGACGGCGCCGTCGGTCAGCAGGGCGACCAGCGCGAACGCCAGGTTGGCGCCGTGCAGCATCTCGATGCACGGCGTCGCGACCAGCTTCGGCAGGCCCTGGCCGCCGTACTCGGCCGGATGCTGCACGCCCTGCCAGCCGGCGTCGGCGAAGGCGCGGAAGGCTTCCTTGAAGCCCTTCGACGTGGTGACCTCGCCGTCGTGCCAGAAGCTCGGCTCCTTGTCGGCCGGGTGGTTCAGCGGGGCGACGACTTCGCCGCAGAATTTCGCATTTTCTTCCAGCACCGCCTGGGCGGTGTCCGGGGTCGCGTCCTCGCAGCCGGGCAGTTGGTGGATCGCGGACAGGTTGGCCAGTTCGTTCAGGACGAACAGCATGTCTTTCAGGGGCGCGTTGTAGCTCACCTTGGTCTCCTACTTCTTATATCGTGAAAATAAAAAACGTCATTCCCGCGCATGCGGGAATCCATGCAGAGTGCGCGTGACGACAGCGTGTGCGGCTCCCGTTGACTCAGTATGGATTCCCGCTTGCGCGGGAATGACGTTGTTCGTGCAGGTGGACATTCGAACCATCCACCTTCGGCAATCCTTTAGCCCAGTTCCTTGACCAGCGCCGGCACGACCTCGAACAGGTCGCCGACGATGCCGTAGTCGGCCACCGAGAAGATCGGCGCTTCCGGATCCTTGTTGATGGCGACGATGGTCTTGGAATCCTTCATGCCGGCCAGGTGCTGGATCGCGCCCGAGATGCCGACGGCGATGTACAGCTGCGGCGCGACGATCTTGCCGGTCTGGCCCACCTGCCAGTCGTTCGGCACGTAGCCGGCGTCCACGGCGGCGCGCGAGGCGCCCATGGCGGCGCCCAGCTTGTCGGCCAGCGGCTCCAGGATCTTGAAGTTGTCGCCCGAGCCCATGCCGCGGCCGCCGGAGACGACGATCTTGGCGCCGGTCAGTTCCGGACGGTCCGACTTGGCCAGTTCGCGGCCCACGAAGCGCGACTGGCCCGAATCGGCCACGGCGGCGACGGTCTCGACGGCGGCCGCGCCACCCTCGGCGGCGGCGTCGAAGCCGGTGCCGCGCACGGTGATGACCTTGACGCTGTCGGTCGACTGCACGGTGGCGATGGCGTTGCCGGCGTAGATCGGACGCTCGAAGGTGTCCGGGGAATCGACCTTGGTGATTTCCGAGATCTGGGCGACGTCCAGCTTGGCGGCCACGCGCGGCAGCACGTTCTTGCCGAAGGCCGAAGCCGGGGCCAGGATGTGGGAATAGCTGCCGGCGAGCGCCAGGACCTGCGCCGCGACGTTCTCGGCCAGGCCGTCGGCCAGGTGCGGCGCGTCGGCGACCAGCACCTTGGCGACGCCGGCGACCTTGGCGGCCTGCTCGGCCACGGCGGCGCAGCCGGAACCGGCGACCAGCACGTGGACGTCGCCGCCGCACTGGGCGGCGGCGGTGACGGTGTTCAGGGTGACGCCTTTCAGCGTGGCGTTGTCGTGTTCAGCAATGACGAGTGCGACCATGATGTTCCTTTCAGATGACTTTTGCTTCGGTGCGCAGTTTCTGCACCAGGGTCGCCACGTCGGGCACCTTGACGCCGGCCGAGCGCTTGGCCGGCTCGGCCACTTTCAGGGTCTTCAGGCGCGGCGCGACGTCCACGCCCAGGTCTTCCGGCTTGACGTTTTCCAGCGGCTTCTTCTTCGCCTTCATGATGTTCGGCAGCGTCACGTAGCGCGGCTCGTTCAGGCGCAGGTCGGTGGTGACGATCGCGGGCAGCGTCAGCGCCACGGTTTCCAGGCCGCCATCCACTTCGCGGGTCACGGTGACCTTGCCGTCTTCCAGCACGACCTTCGAGGCGAAGGTCGCCTGCGGCCAGCCCAGCAGCGCGGCCAGCATCTGGCCGGTCTGGTTCGAATCGTCGTCGATCGCCTGCTTGCCCAGGATGATCAGTTGCGGCTGTTCCTTGCCGGCCAGCGCCTTGAGCACCTTGGCAACGCCCAGCGGCTCGATCTCGGCGCCGGTCTCGACCAGCACGCCGCGGTCGGCGCCGATCGCCATCGCGGTGCGCAGGGTTTCCTGGGCCTGGGCCACGCCGCAGGTCACGGCGACGATCTCGGTGACCTTGCCGGCTTCCTTCAGGCGCGTGGCTTCTTCCACGGCGATCTCGTCGAACGGGTTCATCGACATTTTGACGTTGGCGATATCGACGCCGCTGCCATCGGACTTGACGCGGACCTTGACGTTGTAGTCGACCACGCGCTTGACGGGTACCAGGACTTTCATAGTGTGCCTTTATGTGGATAGGGGCTAAAAATGATCCGAATTATAAGAGCAAATTCCGTTCAGGACAGAATTAAAGCACGATCGTGCGTTTTCTGCGTAGAGTATAAGCCCTAATCGTACCCGGCGGGTACAAATTCAGTGGCTCAGGTGACGCGTGGGAAAGGACAGCGGGAGCGGGGCGCCGGGGGCAGCCCCGTCCGGGGCGCTACGAAGGTCGTAGGGAAGGGAGTTTCCGCTGGTCTGCGGCTTGTCGTTGCGGCTTGTCGTTGCGGCTTACTTGCGGCGCAGCCAGAAGGTGAATTCGCCGTTGACGTGGGTGTGGGCCAGCAGCGCGTTGCCGGTCTGCTTGGCGAACGCCTGGAAGTCGCGCACGGAACCGGTGTCGGTCGCGACGATGCGCAGCACTTCGCCCGTGGCCAGTTCGGCCAGCGCTTTCTTGGCTTTGAGGATCGGCAGTGGACAGTTCAAGCCACGTGCATCGAGGTCCTTCTGGACCTCGATGGTGCCGGTGTCGATTATGGTTTCGGTCATCGATTGCCTGCTGGTTGGGGGCATACGCCCAAATACTACTCCAATTACAGGATTATGACGCGCCGCACCAAATATTGGTACCCATGTTGCGATGTAACAACGTCAATCATTGACAACAGGAACGGCGGCCGATGCGGAGGGATGTAGGGTGGTCGGCTCCGCCGACCACGCGTCCAAGCAGTGTGTGCGTCCATGCGAAAGCCGATTGAACGCGTGGACGGGTGGTCGGCTCCGCCGACCACGCGTCCAGGCAGTGTGTGCGTCCATGCGAAAGCCGATTGAACCCGTGGACGGGTGGTCGGCTCCGCCGATTACCCGTCCAAGCAGTGTGTGCGTCCATGCGAAAGCCGATTGAACGCGTGGACGGCAAAGCCGTCCACCCTACGCGCGTTCGCCTACCCAGCCGGCCACGCCGGCCAGCGCCTGCGGCAGGCCGGACGGGTCGGTACCGCCGGCCTGCGCCATGTCCGGACGGCCGCCGCCCTTGCCGCCCACCTGCTGGGCGACGAAGTTGACCAGCTCGCCGGCCTTGACCTTGCTCGTGGCGTCCTTGGTGACACCGGCGATCAGGCTGACCTTGCCCTCCAGCACCGACGCCAGCACGATGGCGGCGGTCCCGAGCTTGTCCTTCAGCTTGTCCATGGTCTCGCGCAGCGTGGCCACGTCGGCGCCTTCCATCGTCGCGGCCAGCACCTTGATGCCGTTGACGTCGATGGCCTTCGTGACCATCTCGTCGCCCTGCCCCGCGGCCAGCTTCGATTTCAGCGCGGCGATTTCCTTCTCCAGCGACTTGACCTGGTCCTGCACCTGGGCGATGCGCGACGGCAGCTCGTCCGGGCTGGTCTTGAGGGCGCCGGCGGCTTCGACCAGCTTGCGGTTGATCGACTGCACCAGCGCCAGCGCGCCCTCGCCCGTCACGGCCTCGACGCGGCGGATGCCGGCGGCGACGCCCGATTCCGAGACGATCTTGAACAGGCCGATGTCGCCAGTGCGGGTGACGTGCACGCCGCCGCACAGTTCCTTCGACGAGCCGATGTCCAGCACGCGCACGGTGTCGCCGTACTTCTCGCCGAACAGGGCCATCGCGCCGTGCTTGATGGCGTCGTCCATCGACATGTGCTGGGCCTGCGTCGCGTGGTTTTCCAGGATCTCGCGGTTGACGATGGCTTCCACCTGGGCGATCTGCTCCGCCGTCATCGGGGCGTTGTGCGAGAAGTCGAAGCGGGTCTTGTCCGGATCGACCAGCGAGCCCTTCTGTTGCACGTGACTGCCCAGCACTTCGCGCAGGGCCTTGTGCATCAGGTGGGTGGCCGAGTGGTTGCGGATGGTGCGCGCGCGCTTGGCTTCGTCGACCTGCGCGTCGACCGTATCGCCCACTTTCAGCGAGCCCGACTGCAGCACGCCGTGGTGGCCGAACACCTCGGCCTGGATCTTCAACGTGTCCTCGACCTCGAACACACCGTTGGCGGTGTTGATCACGCCCTTGTCGCCGACCTGGCCGCCCGACTCCGCGTAGAACGGGGTGGTGTCCAGCACGACGATGCCGTCCTGGCCGGCCTTGAGTTCCGGCACCGACACGCCGCCGGTGTACAGCGCCAGCACGTGGGTGTTGTGCACCAGCGAATCGTAGCCGACGAACTTGGTCTTCTCGCCCGCGTACTCGACGTTGGCGGCCATCTTGAACTTGCCGGCGGCGCGCGCCGTCTTCTTCTGCTGCTCCATGGCGGCGTCGAAGCCGGCCTCGTCCAGCGTGACGCCGCGCTCGCGGCAGATGTCGGCGGTGAGGTCGAGCGGAAAGCCGTAGGTATCGTACAGCGTGAAGGCGGTGGCGCCGTCCAGGTTCTTCGGATCCTTGGCCAGCTGCGCTTCCAGGATCTTCATGCCGTTTTCCAGCGTCTCGCCGAAGCGCTCTTCCTCGGCCTTGAGCGTCTGCATCACGCGCTCTTTGGCGTCGTGCAGTTCCGGATAGGCGCTGCCCATCTCGACGTCCAGGTCTTCCACCAGCTTGTAGAAGAAGGGCTTGGTCTGGCCCAGCTTGTGGCCGTGGCGCAGCGCGCGGCGGATGATGCGGCGCAGGACGTAGCCGTGGCCTTCGCTGCTCGGGATGATGCCGTCGACGATCAGGAAGCTGGCGGCGCGGATGTGGTCGGCGATGACCTTCAGCGAGTTGTTGCCCAGGTCGGTCGCGCCGGTTTCGCGGGCGGCGGCCTTGATCAGGTTCTGGAACAGGTCGATTTCATAGTTGCTGTGCACGTGCTGCAGCACGGCGGCCAGGCGCTCCAGGCCCATGCCGGTGTCGATCGACGGCTTCGGCAGCGGGGTCAGGACGCCCTGTTCGTCGCGGTTGAACTGCATGAACACGAGGTTCCAGATCTCGATGAAGCGGTCGCCGTCTTCTTCCGGCGAACCCGGGGGGCCGCCCCAGATGTCCGCGCCGTGGTCGTAGAAGATCTCGGTGCACGGGCCGCACGGGCCGGTGTCGGCCATCTGCCAGAAGTTGTCCGACGCGTAGCGGGCGCCCTTGTTGTCGCCGATGCGGATGATGCGTTCGGTCGGCACGCCGATCTCGTTCGCCCAGATGGCGTAGGCCTCGTCGTCCTCGAAGTAGACGGTGATCGTCAGCTTCTCGGCGGGCAGGTCGTAGACCTTGGTCAGCAGTTCCCAGGCGAAGTGGATGGCATCGCGCTTGAAGTAGTCGCCGAAGCTGAAGTTGCCCAGCATTTCGAAGAAGGTGTGGTGGCGCGCGGTGTAGCCGACGTTTTCCAGGTCATTGTGCTTGCCGCCGGCGCGCACGCAGCGCTGCACGGTGGTGGCGCGCTTGTACGGACGCGTGTCCAGGCCCAGGAACACGTCCTTGAACTGCACCATCCCGCTATTGGTCAGCAGCATCGTCGGGTCGTTGCCCGGCACGAGGGGGCTGGAGCGGACGATCGTGTGACCTTTGGATTCAAAGAACTTGAGGAACTTCTCGCGAATTTCGGAGGATTTCATGTCGTAAGGGCGAATGAGGGCAGCGTACTGTATAAAGAAATCGATTATAGCGTAGCTGCACCCAGGAATAGGAATACGACGGAATCCTGTGTTGCGCAAATAGCAAGGCCGTGCGCGCGGCCGGGGGAATCAGCGCAGCAACGCCAGCACGTTCGCCGGCAGGCCCCCGCCCGACTGCGTCATGACCGACGCCGCCGCCTGCTGCAGCAACTGGAGGCGCGCAGCGGCGCGCCCGGCGCCCTGCTCGTCCCGTGCCGGCAGGCGCGGGCCGGCCACCAGCCTGGCGATCAGCCGCGCGGCTTCCTGCGCGGAAGCGGCGGATTCGTGGTGCAGGTCGAGCGGCAGGGAGTCGTTGTTCATCGCTTGGGACAGGATAAAAAGGTTTCCCTTTCTTAACGACACCCGTCCGGCATTCTTGAGGGCGGGCGCGACAAATCAGGTTTTCAACAGCGCCAGCACCGCGCGCGGCGCGCCATTGGCCTGGGTCAGGATGGCCGATGCCGCCTGCTGCAGGATCTGCGCCCGCGTCAGCTTGACCGTCGTGCTGGCGTAGTCGACGTCCTGGATGCGGTCGCGCGCCGCCGCCAGGTTCACCGACATCGTCCCGGCATTGGCCGACGCCATGTCGAGCCGGTTGCTCGACGCGCCCGCCGCCACCCGCTGGCGGTCGACGAAATCGATCGCCTCGTCGATGCGCGACACGGCCACGGCGGTATTGCCCATGTCCAGGTCGGCCAGGCCCAGCGCCGACGCGTTCATGGCCGAGAACTGCAGCTCGATCAGGTCGGCGGCATCCGCGCCGGCCTGTACCTGGACGCGCCTGGTGTTGGTATGGCCGCCGTTTTCCGGCATCGTCACGTCGAAATTGCGCAGCGGCTTGTCGCGCGACGTCATCGCCGCGTCCTGCACCACGTCGCGCGCCGAGCGCACCGGACCGGCATCGGCATCGAGGCCGCCGATGGCCCCGGTGTCGGCATTCTGCAGGTTCATCCTGGTGGCGATGTAGTGCGCGCCGTTGGCCTCGAAGTCGGCCTCGAAGGCGCCCACGTCCGCGTACCTGCCCTTGCTGACGACGTTCAGCGCCGTGCTCAGGTCGGCCTCCATGTGCCCGCTCATGTACTGCATCACGCCCTTGATGCCGCCGTCCACGCCGAGGGCCTTGAGCTGGTCGTGCAGGTAGCGGCTGGCCGCATAGCCGCCCGAATACTTGTACGCATCCCGGAAGCCAGCCACCACGTTGGCCGCGCCGCCGGCCGCGGCGATGTCGCCGGCCAGGCGCTCGTCGGCGCCCTGGATCAGCTCGGCGGTACCCTCGGCGAACCAGTCGGCGCCGTCGAAGTCGAAGCTGGTGCTGCTCAGCATGACGGCATGCACCATCTCGTGCGCGATCACGCGGTCGCTGTACTGCGGCGCCTTGCCGCCGTCGGCGGTGGCGGCGCTGCCGAAGTCGGCCATGTCGATGTTCAGCGCCATCCCGGTGCGGTTGCCCGACACCGACGCCAGCACGCCGCCGGCGCCGTCCGAGTCCAGCAGGTTGACCGTCAGCTTCGCGCCCTTGCCCTCGATGCCGTAGTACTGCCGCACCAGGTCTTCGGAGGCACCCAGCCAGCCGGTCCTGAGGCCGTCGAGCACATTGCGCACCTGGCCGTCGCCGCCGATGCTGGTGGTTTCCTGGGCAAACACGGCCTGGCCGTTGAACTCGGTCTCGCGCCCCACCTGGGTGATCTGCTGCAGGATCTGGTTGGCTTCGCGCTGCAGCGTGTCGCGGTCGCCGTCCCCATAACTGCCGTTGCCGGAAGCGACCGCCAGTTCGCGCAGCCGCTGCAGGCTGTCCGTGACGTTGCTCATCGCCCCCTCGGCCACCTGCAGCATCGACGTGGCGTCGTTGATGTTGCGCATGGCTTCGCTCATGCCCTTCAGGCCGGAAGCCATGCGCGCGGCCAGCGCCTGGCCGGCCGGGTCATCGGCGGCGGCGCCGATGCGCGTGCCCGACGCCAGCCGCGCGACCAGCGTGTTGGCGTCGCTCACATGCTCGGCATACCGGTGCTGCGCCTGCAGCGACAGGGAATCGTTACGGATCGACAGGGACATGCTGCCTTGGGACGGGATAACGGTAATCTGTCCTTAACGACAACCGGTCGGGTTTCTTGATAGTCAATACCGTTTATTGTTGCCCCTGGCCGGCGAAATCCGGCCCGATCAGGTCGATGCGGTCGGTGCAGAAACCGTCCACGCCCCAGCCCAGCAGCGTGCGGGCGCGCGCCGGATCGTTGACGGTGTAGCAGAACAGGCCGAAGCCGGCCGCCTTGACGGCCGCCGCCGACGCCGCATCGAGGGCGTGGTGGTCGACGTGCAGCGCCGCCACGTCCAGCGCGCGCGCCCGCGCTTCCCAGTCGGGCGGCAGCGCGTCCACCAGCAGCGCGCGCGGCACGGCGGGCGCCGCGGCGCGCGCCGAGCGCAGCGCGTCCTCGCTGAACGAGGACAGCAGCGGCACGCGCGCCACCGCCCCCGCCGCCAGCTCGGGGACGAACAGCGCCGCGACCATGCGCGCCACCGTGCGGCCGGTGGCGGCGTCGTGGCCGGGCGCCGGCTTGATCTCGACGTTCATCCAGACGCCGTGCGCCTTGCAGGCCCGCGCGAAGTCGCCGAACGACGGCACCGGTTCGCCCGCGAAGGCCGGGCCGAACCAGGCACCCGCGTCCATGCGCGCCAGCGCGTGCGCATCGTGGTCGGCCACGCGACCGGTCCCGGCCACGGTGCGGCCGAAGTCCGGATCGTGCATCAGGACGGGGACGCCGTCGCGCGCCAGCATGACGTCGAATTCGACGGCGCGGAAACCCGCCGCCATGCCGCACCGCAGGGCGGCGAGCGTGTTTTCCGGCGCCAGCGTGCCGCCGCCGCGGTGCGCCAGGACGCGGGGATAGGGCCACATATCGTCTCCTCGACAGCGATGTCCTGGACGAGCAGCTTACGCGGCGCTATCCGGAATGTCCATCCGGCAAGCCCGGCATGCCCGCTGGGTTCGTCAGCGAACGGAATGGGCCGCGCGCCTGTCCTATGCTCCACCTTCGGTTTCATCATGGGAGAACGAGATGGGTTTTGATTTGGGAAACCTGCTGCAGCAATACCTCGGCGCCAACGCGAACAGCCACGCGAACCAGGCCGAGAACGATTTCGACCGGGTGGCGCAGAATTCGCCGCTCGATGCGCTGGCCCACGGCGTGACGCAGGCGCTGCGCTCCGACCAGACGCCGCCGTTTCCGCAAATGATCGGCCAGTTGTTCGGCAACAGCAATCCGGAACAGCGTGCCGGTATGCTGAACCAGCTGCTGTCCGGCCTGGCGCCCGGCGCGCTCGCGTCGATCGCCGGCGGCGCCCTGTCCAGGCTGACCGGCGGCGGCCAGCCGCAGGTCACGCCGGACCAGGCCGCGCAACTGTCGCCGCAGCAGGTGCAGGAGATCGCGGCCCAGGCCGAGCAGCAGAATCCGGGCATCGTCGACCGCATGGGCGCCTTCTACGCGGCCCATCCGACCTTGATCAAGACGGTCGGCGGCGCCGCGCTGGCGGTCGCGCTGGGCTATATGGCCCAGGGCCTGCAGAAGCGCAACGACAACCAAGGCAACAACGCACAACCCGCAACTGACAAAGGAGGAAACATGGGCATCCTGGGCGACATCTTCCACAAGATCTTCCCTTCGAAACATCCGGCCAACGCGCCAGCCAATGCGCCGGCCGCGGCGCCGGCCCCGGCGCCGGCGGCAGGCGCGGCACCCGCCGCCCCGAGCACGCCGCAAGCCGTGCCGGCGCCCGCCCCGGCCCCGGCATCCGCGGTGCCGCAAGTCGACGTGGAGCAGGTCCTGGCCACCATGCAGCAGCAGTCGGGCCAGCAGCTGAACTGGCGCACGTCGATCGTCGACCTGCTCAAGCTGCTGGGCCTGGACAGCAGCCTGCAGGCGCGCAAGGCGCTGGCGGCCGAGCTGCACTACACGGGCGATACCAACGATTCGGCTTCGATGAACATCTGGCTGCACCGCCAGGTCATGAACAAGCTGGCGGCCAATGGCGGCAAGGTCCCGGCGGACCTGAAGGATTGATGTAGTCCGCGTGCCGTCGACGTCGTCCCGGCGCCCCAGCGCCCGGACGACGTCGTTCAATCGGCCAGGCTGGCATTCGCCGCCGCCCCGCACGAGAAGCAGTAGCGCATGAACGCGTTCTTGCGCGTCCTGCACGCCCCGCACCGGTCGAACAGGCCGATCCCGCAATGCGGGCAACTGTTCAGGGTCTTGTCCCTGAAATTCGTGGTCCGTTCGCACGACGGGCACAGGCCCTTGCCGATGCGCTCCAGCGCCACGTCGTAGCGCATCGCGGTACGGCGCTCCTCTTCCGGCAGGGCTTCGGACGCCTTCTGCCGTTCCAGCCAGGCATGCAGCCAGCGGATCGCATACCGTCCCACCACCACGGTGACGACGATGCCCACGCCATAGCGCACGTAGCCGCCATAGCTCGGCAGGTAGGGCACCAGCTCGACGAAGAACGCGAACAGCGCGAAGAAGATGAAACCCCAGGCGAACGGCCAGTAGGTGCCATTGCGCTTGTGCTTGAACAGCCAGCCGGCGACCAGCAGCAGCGGCAAGGTCAGGCCGAGGCGCCACAGGAACACCTTGCGCTCTGCGCGTTCGGCGGCGCGGGCGGCTTCGTGCTGCGCCGGCTCCAGCAGCGCTTCATAGGCCGCGACGGCGCGGTCCTCGGCCTGGTCGGCGTCGAGCGCGGCCTGCTGCTGCGCCTCGACCGCCGCGAGCGCCTCGCGTTCCGCCGCCACCAGGCCGTCGAGCTGGCGCGTGCGTCCGATCAGTTCGCTGTCCTGGTCCGGCCGCGCGGTGGTGTGGCGGGTCGCCAGCCAGTTGTCGAATGCCGCGCGCGCGCTGCGCGTGCTGGCCTTGGCGACCTCGTGCTTCTGCTCGGCCTGCGCCAGCACCCGGTTCGCCTCGCGGTGCGCGCTCCTGGCGCGGACGATCTCGTCCTGGATGGGCCTGGCCTTGGCGGGGTCGACCAGTTGCTCCGCGTCGGGCCGGGGCGCGACATACATCATGTTGTCGACGATCTGGCCGCCGAGGCCGATCAGGAAGGCCGCGAACACGACGGCGACGAGCCACAGGGCACGCCGCATCCATTGTTCGGTCAATCGCAAACCCTTGTTCATTCGAATGGCTCCCGCGGATGGAAAACCGCAGATTGCCACCAAACAAATCGCCGGGATAGCGTGCAGCGCAAGGTTCCCGCCTTGCGCTACCGCAGGTGCCGGATCGCGCTACCCGGCCGGGATACGCGGCGGATCAGAAGTACGACAGGCCGAGCGCCTTGCGCACCTCGTCCATCGTCTGCGCCGCCACTTCGCGCGCCTTGAACGTGCCTTCCTTCAGGATGCGCAGCACTTCGCCCTTGTCCTTGGCCAGCTCCTCGCGGCGCTCGCGGATCGGGCCGATCAGCTCCTGCAGGATGCCTTCCAGGCGCTTCTTGACGACGGAGTCGCCCAGGCCGCCGCGCTGGTAGTGCGCCTTCATCTCGGCGAGCGCCGCCTTGTCGGTGTCGAAGGCGTCCAGGTAGGTGAAGGCGACGTTGCCCTCGATGTGCCCCGGGTCCGATACCTTCAGGTGCAGCGGGTCGGTATAGACCTGCTTGACGGCGGCGCGGATCTCGTCGGCGGAGGCGCCCAGGTTGATGGTATTGCCCAGCGACTTGCTCATCTTGGCCTTGCCGTCGATGCCCGGCAGGCGGCCGACTTCCGGCACGATCGCCTTGCACTCGACCAGGATGTCGCGGCCGGCGTCGCGGTTGAAGCGGCGCACGATCTCGTTGCACTGCTCGATCATCGGGATCTGGTCCTCGCCCACCGGGACGATCGACGCCTTGAACGCCGTGATGTCGGCGGCCTGGCTGGCCGGATAGACCAGGAAGCCGGCCGGGATGTCGCGCTCGAAGCCGCGCAGGACGATCTCCTGCTTGACGGTCGGGTTGCGCTCCAGGCGCGAGACGGTCACCAGGTTCAGGTAATAAAACGTCAGCTCGGCCAGTTCCGGGATCTGCGACTGGATCAGGATGGTCGACTTGGCCGGATCGATCCCGACGGCAAGGTAATCGAGCGCCACCTCGACCACGTTCCGGTGTACCTTACCGATGTCATCCATGTTGTCGGTGAGCGCCTGGGCGTCCGCGAGCATGATGTACTGACGGTACTGGTCCTGGTACGTCACGCGATTGCGCAGGCTGCCGACGAAGTGGCCGAGGTGCAGCGGACCCGTGGGACGATCGCCGGTGAGGATGACGGACGCTTGCGCGTTGGAAGATTGCTGGTTCATCGAGTGTCCTTGTTCGGTGTTCAAGCCTCGATCCCGCTGCGTCCAGAAAAAACGCCGCCTGAATCGAGGCGGCGTTCATGTGAGATGCACATCCCTACCCTGGCCGCGCGCTGTCAGCGGCGCCACCAGGCAAGTACGGATTGTGGATACGAAAAATTCATGGCCTGCATGGTTGCAGGTTGACGCAAGGCTGTCAACCGCCTTCGTGCCGGCCCCCTTCCCCGCATCGCATTTTTTTACCGATCGGGACGGTGGTGGATTTTTTGTTGCAACAAAATTAATACATTTGGTGAAATATGACAAACACGAAGAGCACGAACAGCCACGCCCGTCCCCTGGAACTCTGGGGCGGCCTCGAATGCACCGTCAACCGCGTCGGCGACGACTACTTCCACCAGCTCGACCGCAACGGCCACGCCGCGCGCCCGGACGACATCGCCCGCTTCGCCGCCACCGGCATCCGCGCGATCCGCTACCCGGTGCTGTGGGAGCGCACGGCGCCCGACGGCATCGACAAGGCCGACTGGTCCTGGCCGGACGAGCGCCTGGAAGCGCTGCGCGCGCACGGGGTCACGCCGATCGCCGGCCTGATCCACCACGGCAGCGGTCCGCGCCACACGAGCCTGGTCGATCCGGCCTTCGCCGGACAACTGGCCGAGTACGCCGGCGCCGTGGCCGCGCGCTATCCGTGGCTGACGTACTACACCCCCGTCAACGAACCGTGCACGACGGCGCGCTTCGCCGGCCTGTACGGCGTCTGGTACCCGCACGGCACCGACGACCGCACCTTCGTCCGGGCGCTGCTGAACCAGTGCCGCGCGGTGGTGCTGTGCATGCGTGCGATCCGCGCCGTCAATCCGGATGCCAAACTGGTCCAGACCGACGACCTCGGCAAGACCTATGGCACGCCCGAGATGGCCAAGGTGGCCGAGTTCTACAACGAGCGCCGCTGGCTCGCCTGGGACCTGCTGTGCGGCATGGTCGACGAGCGGCACGCGCTGTGGGACTACCTGCTGGCCACCGGCATCGACGCCGCCGAATTCCTGTGGTTCAAGGACAATCCCTGCCCGCCCGACGTCATCGGCGTCAACTACTACGTCACCAGCGAGCGCTGGCTCGACCACCGCCCCGAGCGCTATCCGCCGCACCACCGCGGCGTCGCCGACGGCATCCCCTGCGCCGACATCGAAGCCTCGCGCGCGCTGGCCACGCCGACCGCCGGCATCGGCCCGCTGCTGATGGAGACCTGGGAACGCTATCGCATCCCGCTGGCCATCACCGAGGCCCACATCGACGCCAACCGCGAAGACCAGTTGCGCTGGCTGCTCGAGATCTGGGACGCGGCCGAGCAGGCGCGCGCCAACGGCGCCGACCTGCGCGCCGTCACCGTGTGGTCGCTGCTCGGCTCCTTCGACTGGAACAGCCTGGTGACGCAGAACCGCGGCTACTACGAGCCGGGGCCGTTCGACGTGCGCGCGCCGCAGCCGCGTCCCACCGCGCTGGCGCGCATGATGCGCGAACTGGCGTCGGGCGCGCCGCTGTCGCACCCGGTGCTGCGCGGCCAGGGCTGGTGGCGCCGTCCGGGCCGCTTCCTGTGCCCGCCGGTCGCCACGCCGGACGCGATCACGTCGATCTCGGCCGACGGCCACGCGCTGGTCGGCAACGATGCGCGCCCGATCCTGATCACCGGCGCCAGCGGCACGCTGGGCCGCGCGTTCGCGCGCATCTGCAAGAAGCGCAACCTCGCGTTCCGGCTGCTGTCGCGGCATGACATGGACATCGGCGACCCGGCCAGCGTCGAACGCGCGCTGGCGCGGCACCGTCCCTGGGCGGTGGTCAACACGGCCGGCTACGTGCGCGTGGACGAGGCCGAGGACGACGTCGCGCGCTGCATGCGCGAGAACGCCGACGGCGCCGCGATCCTGGCCGCCGCCTGCGCGCGCCACGGCGTGCACCTGACCACCTTCTCCAGCGACCTGGTGTTCGACGGCGCGCAGGACCGCCCCTACGTCGAGAGCGACGCGCCGGCCCCGCTGAACGCCTACGGCCGCAGCAAGCTGGAAGCCGAGCGGCGCGTGCTGGACGCCCATCCGGGCGCGCTGGTGGTGCGCACCAGCGCCTTCTTCGGCCCCTGGGACCGCCACAACTTCGTGACGCTCGCCCTGGCGGCGCTGGAGCGCGGCGAGCCGTTCCGCGCCGCCGCCGACATGACGGTGTCGCCGACCTACGTGCCGGACCTGGTGCACGCCTGCCTGGACCTGGCGATCGACGCGGAAAGCGGGATCTGGCACCTGGCCAACGCGGGCGCCGTCACCTGGGCCGGCCTGGCCGCGCAGGCCGCGGCGGCGGCGGGCATCGATGCCGCACGCCTGGAGGCGGTGCCGGCGGCCGAACTCGGCATGGCGGCGCCGCGTCCGCGCTACACCGGCATGACGAGCGAGCGCGGCATCCTGCTGCCGCCGCTGGACAACGCCATCGCCCGCTACCTGGAACTGCGCAACGTGCACGATCCGGAGATGGAGGAGCTGATCCGCACGGCCGAGAGCCGCCAGCCGCAGGCCGGCGGGCACCGGCAGATGGAGGAGACGCCGGTGGAGGCGGTGCAGGCGAATTCGTAGGGCGCGCGGCGGCCGTGGTGGGCACCCGTGCCCGCCATGCCCGCCACGATGCTCCCTACCGCGACCATTCCTTTCGGCAACATTTACATCTCATATACAATGGCCTGGTTTGTGTAACGACGAGGCCATCGTGCAAGAGCAACACGCCTTCCCCTTCCTGCGGGAAATCCTCCTCTTCCTCACCCTCTCCGGCATCCTGATCCCCACGCTGCAGCGCCTGCGCATCAACCCGGTGCTCGGCTTCCTCGCGGTCGGCACGCTGCTCGGCCCCTTCGGCCTGGGGCGCCTGGCCGGGGACGTGGCCTGGCTCGGCTGGCTCACCTTCCCCAACAACGAGGACGTGGCGATGCTGGCCGAACTCGGGGTGCTGTTCCTGATGTTCATGATCGGCCTGGAGCTGTCGGCCGCGCGCCTGTGGGCGATGCGGCGCTGGGTGTTCGGCACCGGCGCCGCCCAGGTCGTGCTGTGCGCGGCGCTGCTCGGCGGCGCGGCGGCCCTGCTGCTGGACCTGCCGGCCGACGCCGCCCTCGTGCTGGGCCTGGTGCTGTCGCTGTCGTCCACCGCCGTGGTGATGCAGCTGCTCGGCGAGCGCAACGACACCGGTTCGCGCCTCGGCCAGGCCGTGTTCGCCGTGCTGATGCTGCAGGACCTGGCCGTGGTGCCGATCCTGATCCTGATCGGCGCGCTGGCCGGCGGCGCGGCCGGCACCGGCATGGACATCGCCTGGCAGGTGCTGCTCGCGATGGGCAAGGCCGGCATCGCCATCGCGCTGATCTACCTGGTCGGCGGGCGCGTCGTGCATCCGCTGTTCCGCGCTTTCGCCCGCCACCGCCAGCCGGACGTGTTCATGGCCCTGATCCTGCTGTCCACCTTCGGCATCGCCGGCCTGTGCTGGATGGCCGGCCTGTCGATGGCGCTGGGCGCCCTGATCGCCGGCCTGCTGCTGGCCGAGACCGAGTTCAAGCACGAGGTCGAGCTGATGGTCGAACCCTTCAAGGGCCTGCTCATGGGCCTGTTCTTCATGACCGTGGGGATGGGCATGGACGCGCTGCAGATCGTCCACGCGCCGCTGTGGCTGGCCTGCGCCGTGTTCCTGCTGGTGGCGCTCAAGGGCATCGTGATCGCGCCGCTGCTGCGCCTGGGCGGCCTGCCCTGGGGCCGCGCCGTCGAGGGCGGGCTGCTGCTCGGCCAGGGCGGCGAGTTCGCCTTCATCGTGGTCGGCTACGCGGTGGCCAGCCGCCTGCTGGACGCCGCGCTGGGCGGGCGCGTGATGCTGGCGGTGGGCCTGTCGCTGTTCGTCACGCCGCTGCTGGCCCGGCTCGGGCGCGCCATCGGCGACCGGTGGGAAGACGCCGAACGGCAGCGCGCCGCGGCGCAGGACGACGGCGCCCTGGCGTCGGCGCGCGGCCGCGTGGTCATCGCCGGCTTCGGGCGCGTCGGCCAGCAGCTGGCCAAGCTGCTGAGCGCCCAGAACATCCCCTGGGTCGCCTTCGAGAACGACGCCAAGCTGGTGGCCAGCCTGCGCGGCGCCGGCGCGCCGGTCTTCTTCGGCAACGCCGCCCGTCCGGAACTGCTGCGCCGCGTCGACGCCGGCGAAGCGCCGGCGATCGTGCTCACGATGGACAACCCGGCCGCCGCGCTGCAGGCGGTGCGCGGCATCCGCCGCGAATTCCCGCACGCGCGCCTGTTCGCCCGCTCGCGCGACGAGAAGCACGCGCGCACGCTCAAGCTGGCCGGCGCCAGCGTCGTGGTGCCGGAAACCTTCGAGGCCAGCCTGCAACTGTCGGCCTTCGTGCTGGGCGCGATGGGCATCGACGCGCACCGCGTCGACGCCATCGTCGACAACGAGCGCGGCGTGTTCGCGGCCGCGCTGGACGCGCCCGAGCCGGCGCCGCGCTGAGCGCGGCAGGCCGCGCGCCGACTATAATCGGCGCCAACCAGACCAGCATTGGAGACACGATGACGCCACCGAACGCCCTGCCCGGCGCCCTGAACCACATCCGCGTGCTCGACCTGTCGCGCGTCCTCGCCGGGCCCTGGTGCTCGCAGAACCTGGCCGACCTCGGCGCCGACGTGATCAAGATCGAGCGCCCGGGCGCCGGCGACGACACCCGCGCCTGGGGGCCGCCCTACGCGGCGGACGCCGCCGGCAACCCGACCACGGAAGCGGCCTACTACCTGTCCGCCAACCGCGGCAAGCGCTCCGTCACCGTCGACATCGCCAGCAGCGAAGGCCAGGCGCTGCTGCGCGACCTGGTGCGCCATTGCGACGTGGTGATCGAGAACTTCAAGGTCGGGCACCTGAAGCGCTACGGCCTCGACTACGAATCGCTGCAGGCCATCAAGCCCGACCTGGTGTACTGCTCGATCACCGGCTTCGGCCAGGACGGCCCGTACGCGCACCGCGCCGGCTACGACTTCCTCATCCAGGGGATGGGCGGGCTGATGTCGATCACCGGCGAGCGCGACGACCTGCCCGGCGGCGGCCCGCAGAAGGCGGGCGTGGCCATCACCGACCTGATGACGGGGATGTACGCGACGGTGGCCGTGCTGGCCGCGCTGACCCACCGCGACCGCACCGGCCAAGGCCAGCGCATCGACATGTCGCTGCTCGACACCCAGGTGGCGATGCTGGCCAACGTGGGCAGCAACTACCTCAACAGCGGCAAGCGCCCGCGCCGCTGGGGCAATGCGCACGCCAACATCGTGCCCTACCAGACCTTCGCCTGCCGCGACGGCCACCTGATCGTCGCCACCGGCAACGACGGCCAGTACCGCAAGTTCGTCGAGGCCGGCGGCCGGCCGGAACTGGCGCACGACGCGCGCTTCGCCACCAATCCGCTGCGCGTGCAGAACCGCGACGCGCTGGTGCCGCTGCTGGCCGCGATGGTCAGGGAAAAGGACCGCGACGACTGGATCGCGCTGCTGGAAGAGGCCGGCGTGCCCTGCGGCCCGATCAACGAGCTGGACGAGGTGTTCGCCAACGAGCAGGTACAGGCGCGCGGCATGCAGATCGCGCTGCCGCATCCGCAGGCCGGCGAGGTGAAGCTGGTGCGCAGTCCGATGAAGCTGTCGGCGCTGCCGTCCACGAGCGACAAGGCGCCGCCGCTGCTGGGCCAGCACACCGACGAGGTGCTGCGCGAGGTGCTGGGCAAGAGCGGCGAGGAGATCGCCGCCCTGCGCGCCAAACGGGTGTTGTAGGCGCCGGCGAACCGCGCACGTTCGGTGGGCACGGGGTGCCCACCCTACGATGTATCACGTGCAACGGTAGTGGTTGGGCACCCCGTGCCCACCAGGCGCAAGGCGGCCGGATCAGTGCAGCTTGTGCTTCAGGTCCGACAATTCCGCATGCACGCGCGTGACGGCCGCTTCCAGGTGCGCCGGCATGGTCGGCAGCGAACGGCTGATGCGCTTGGCTTCGTCGCCCATGTCCTCCAGGCGGTCGACGCACTCGATCACGCGCTGCTGGTCGTTCGACTGCATCACGCTCTGGGCCTGCTTGGCTTCGCGCGACAGCTTCTCGATGCAGTCGCGGATCTCGTTCGGGGCATCGGCCAGGGCCTGCTCCGCTTCGCCGATGGTTTGCTGAATATGAGTGAATCGCTGCTGGATTTCGTTTGCTTGCAACATGACGTACTCCTTTGCATTGATGGGTCTCATCCGCGCCCTGGAGAGCGCGGGGCTGGAAGCAAAATGATAACGTCGGTAGAGAATAAACGGCGCACGAACGGTATGGATGAGTTCCATCGCTCAGCAATACACCGCGCCCGCAATCGCCGGAATTGACGAAATCACGCCCCTGCCGCCGGGGCCTGCGCCAGGCGCGCATGGGCCGCGCGCGCCAGCAGCAGGTCCGACAGCAGGGCCAGCGCCAGCGCCACGGCGCCCACGGCCAGCACGCTCCGGTGCTCCCCGCCGTTGGCGGCGAACAGCCAGGAACAGGCGTAGCCGGCCAGCGCCTGGAACAGCGCGAAGATCGTGGTGGCGCGGCTCCACGCGGCGGCCTGGGCGGCGGTGTCGTGGTGCAGGGCCTGGCGGATGCGGGTCAGCGTCAGCGGCACGATGCCGGACGGGAAGCTGCCGATGACCAGGGTGGCCGCGACCAGCACCGCGCGGTGCGTGCCCGCCACCAGCGCGACGGCCGCGCCGATCTGCAGCAGCAGCGTCAGGCGCGTGGCGGCGCCGGTGCCGAGGCGCTCGCCGAGCATCCCGTACACCACCGGGCCGCCGATCGCGCCGATCCCGTAGACGATCCAGAACATCGACGCCGCATGCGTGCCCATGTGCAGGCCGCGGGCCACGTAGTCGACCAGGAAGACCATCATCGGCACCAGTCCCACCGCCTTCAGCGCGTACTGGCCGTAGATCAGCCGCAGCACGAAGCCGGAGCCGCCCGCCGCCGCCGGTGCCGGCACGGATGCGGGCACGGATGCGGACACTGCCGCGGCGCCGGATGCCGTCCCCTGCGGCCACCAGTTCCAGCTGGCCAGCGCCAGCGCCAGCGAGACCAGCCCCAGCCCGGTCCAGGTGGCCGCCAGGCCCCGTTCGAGCAGCAGCGGCACCAGCGTGCCCGAGGCCGCGATGCCCAGGCCGATGCCGAGGAAGATGGCGCCGCTGGCCAGGCCGCGGCGCGCCGGCGGGACGGCCGGCAACACGGTCAGCGCGGCCAGCACCATGATGATGCCGCCGGACAGGCCGGACAGGAAACGCCAGGCGAAGAACCATGCCACCGACAGCGGCAGCGCGCAGGCCAGGAACGCCAGCGCGGCCAGCACCATCATCAGCTGCAGCGTGCGGCGCGCGCCCAGCCGCCGGGCCAGCGGCCTGCCGGACAGCGCGCCGGCGAGGTAGCCGGCGAGGTTGGCGGCGCCGAGGAACACGACGTCGCCGGCGCCGAACCAGTGGGCCTGGATCAGCGCGGGAATGAGGGGCGTGTAGGCGAAGCGCGCCAGCCCGATGCCCACCAGGCTGGCGCACAGGCCGGCCAGGATGGCGCGTGCGACGGCCGCGCCATCGTCCCGGATTGTCGATACGGATTGCATGATTGTCCTCGTCGGGTTGTTTGACACCACCGTCAAACATAATGTTTGACACGGTAGTCAAATTTGACGCCCATGTCAAGAATGCCGATAATGGCGGCATGGCAGGGACGAGACAATTCGACGAGGACGAGGTCCTCGACCGCGCGCTGCGGCTGTTCTGGCGGCGCGGCTTCGGCGCGACCTCGATGCAGGACATCGCCCAGGCGACCGGCGTGCTGCGCGGTTCGCTGTACCACGCCTACGGCGACAAGCAGGCGATCTTCCTGAGGATCTTCGCGCGCTACCGGGCGTGGTTCCTGGACGGCGTGCGCGCGGCGCTGGCCGCGCCCGCGGTCGACGCGGCGCTGCGCGACTACCTGCGCTTCTCGATCGAGACGGTGACGGCGGCGGACGACGACGCCATGACGCGCGGCTGCCTGACCAGCAAGACGGCGCTCGACGAGACGGCCATGGACGACGCCATCCGCGCCGCCCTGCGCGGCCTGCTCGACGGCGTGCGCGCCCTGCTGGAAGAGCGGCTGGCGCGGCCGGACGCGCGCGGCCGCCTGGCCCTGGCGCCGGCCGCGGCGGCGCGGCTCCTCGTCACGTCGACGCGCGGCCTGGTCGTGATGGAAAGGGTGTACCGCGACAAGGGGGAGTTGCAGGCGGTGGCGGACGATCTGCTGGCGCTGCTGGTGCCGGATACGGCGCGTCCGGATTAACAACCGTCGCCCCGGCGCAGGCCGGGGGCCAATTTGCATGCATCGCGACAGCGCTCGATGATTGGGCCCCGGCCTGCGCCGGGGCGACGGGCGTCGCGGGTACCGTTCCCGGCTTCAATCGACCGGAACGGGCGCCGGCACCGGCTCCAGCGGCGCCAGCCCGCGCAGGCGCAGCGCCACGGCCAGTCCCGTCGCCAGGATGGCGCCCAGCAGCGTCACCACGCCGGGCCAGCCGCCGTGCGCCCACAGCACGCCGGCCAGCCAGCCGACCAAGCTCGATCCCAGGTAGTAGAAGAACAGGTACAGGGCCGAGGCCAGCGCCTGCGGCGGGCGCGCGCGCCGGCCGACCCAGCTGCTGGCCACCGAGTGCGAGGCGAAGAAGCCGAAGGTGAACAGGCCCATGCCGGCCACCACCAGCGCCAGCGGCGCGGCCAGCGTCAGCAGCAGGCCGGCCAGCATCGCCGCCATCACGATCCACAGCACGTTGCGCCGGCCCAGGCGGTCGGCCAGCTTGCCGGCCCAGACCGAACTGAAGATGCCCAGCAGGTACAGCACCGACAAGGCCCCGACGGCGCTCTGGCGCAGGCCGTATTCCGGCCCCAGCAGGCGGTAGCCGATGTAGTTGTACATGCTGACGAAGGTGCCCATCAGCAGGAAGGACAGGCAGAACATCCAGGGCAGCCCGGCGTCGCGCATGTGCGCGAGGGTGCCGTGGACCAGGGCCGCCAGGCCGCCCCGCCCCTGGCGGAAGCGGCGCGAGGCCGGCAGGCTGCGCTGGAATTCCCACGCCGCGTACAGCCCGGCCGCGCCCATCGTGCCGACGGCGACGCGCCAGTCGTAGACATCGCTGATCACGGACGACAGCACGCGCCCGACCATGCCGCCGAAGGCGCTGCCGCCGATGTACAGGCCCATCGAGTGGCCCAGCGACGGGCCGTCGATCTCTTCGCCGAGGTAGGCCATGGCCAGCGCCGGCATCCCGCCCAGCAGCAGGCCGAGCAGGGCGCGCAGCACCAGCAGTTGCGGGTAGCTGTGCGCGAACGCGGCCAGCAGCGTCAGCACGCCGCCGGCGAACATCGAGCCGGCCATCAGGGGCTTGCGGCCGTAGCGCTCGGACAGCACGCTGGAGCCCAGCAGCGAGACGGCCAGCGCGCCGGTGGACACCGACAGCGCGAGGCTGCTCTGGGCCGGCGTCAGGCCAAAATCATGGGCCAGCAGCGGCATCAGCGGCTGCACGCAGTACAGCAGGGCGAAGGTGGAAAAGCCGCCGAAGACCATGGCGCGGTTGATGCGCTTGAATTCGGCGCTGCCGGTCGTGATGGGGGGATGGGACATTGCGGAGGATCCAGTTTTTACCGCCAATCGTAGGGTGCGCACCCCGTGCGCACCATGCATCGCCGATTACGGATACTCCGCGTCGATCTCCGACCCGGCGTAGTTTTCCAGTTCCACGAACAGCTGCCCGAGCGGCGCCTTGCCCGCGATGTTCTGCAGGAAGGTGCTGTTGCGGTACAGGTCGATGCGCTTGGCGATGACGGCCTGGTACGGCGCCGGGACGTTCTCCAGCAGCGCCGCCCAGCCCGCCTCGAAGTCGGGCTTGTCCTTGCGCACGGCCGTGACGAAGCGCTCGAACTCCTTCTGCCCCGTGCGCGCCACGATGCGCCCGCCGCCCTCGATGCCGAACACGATCGCCAGCGCGATCACGCCCTCGGCGTTCAGGTCCGGATCCTTGACGGCGCCGTCCCAGTGGTGGCGGCGCAGCCACTGCGCGGTGCGCACGATGGCCTGCACTTCCTGGCGCTGCCTGAGCTGGCCCAGGTAGCGCTGGTGGCCGGACCAGGTCTCGCCCGGGTCGGCCGTGCAAATGTCGACGAACAGTTCCTTCAGGCGCCGCTGGGCGTAGACCGGGTCCTTGTCGTATTCGCCGACCAGGCTGTCCTCGGGCAGCGCCGCCAGTTCGCGGATCATGCGGAAGCCCTGCTGGAACACCAGTTCCGCGCCCTCCCCGACCAGCACGCCCAGCGCGGCCTCGTCGCCGACGTCCTCGGCCTCGTCGCCGACCAGGTCTTCCAGGCCCAGCGAGATGCAGCCGATGGTCAGGAGCTGGGCGCGCTGGATGCCCTCGGCGGTGCGGTCGTTGGTGAACTTTTCCGCGACCATCGCGGTGATGCCCGACAGTTCGTCGGCCAGGGCGGCCGCCTCGTCGGCGTCGGCGCGGCCGGGGATCAGGCGGATCGCGCGGATCAGGCGCGGCAGTTTCTCGATGACGATGGCAGGCAGCATGGTCGCGTCGGCCCCGTTCACGAGAAGATGTCCGTGCCCATGCTGCGGCGGGTGCTGCGGCGCGGCAGGCTGCGCACCGACGGCACCTGCTTGCGCAGGCGGTACAGCAGTTCGCGCGTCGTGCGCTGCTGGAATTCCGGCTCCTCGTCCGGATCGTCCGGCAGCTCGACGTCGGCCAGGTCGGCCGTGTTGCGGTATTCCGGGAACAGTTCCAGCAGCGAGCGCTGCCAGCCGTCCTCGCTGGCCTTGGCCAGGTCGACCGCCAGCGGCACGATATCGCTGTCGGACGTCGTGTGCACGTTGATGTGCGGGCCGCGGTGGTTGATCTCGCCGGCCACCTCGAGGATCTCGCGCGGCGCCAGCGACCACAGGATCGCGAACGCGGTGGCGCCGTGGTCGGTGGCGGCCGCCTCTTCCAGCAGCTCGTTGCGGCGGTCCTCGTCGTCGGTCGCGTAGACCACGCCGTGGATGTGGTTGAACAGGCCCTCGGCGATGCGCTCGGGGTCGTCCTCGATCAGGTCGTCCGGCCAGGTGGCGGCCAGGTAGGCCAGGCTCTCGGCCCAGGCCTTGGGCGGCACCAGCATGGTCGCCAGCGACGTCTTGGCGCCGTCGAAGCCGGCCAGGTGCAGCGCGGTGACCTGCGGCGGCAGCGTGGACAGCACCTCGGCCACGGCATAGTCGCCGTGCTCGTCGGCGGCCTGCGAGAATGCCTCCTCGGCGTGCTGCAGCGAACCGGACAGCACCAGCTCGGTGACCTGCTTGGTCAGCGCGGGCAGGTTGGCCTTGCCGCCGTCATCTTTCACGTCGTCGCTCATTCGCGTTCTCCATCCTGGTCGAACAGGCCGGTGAAGTCGTCGCCGGCGGCGCCGGCCGCGGTCTCGTCCAGTTCGTCGTCGTCGCCCTCGTCGTCCCTGGCCAGCTGGTCGAGCGACTGGTCGTCGTCTTCCCAGCGCGCCGGGTTCTTGTACAGGAAGGCCGTGACGATCGCCTGGCGCGCCAGTTCCGGATGGTTGGCGCAGATGGCCTCGTACATGGCCTTGCCCTGCGCGTCGCCGTCGCAGTTGGCCATGGCGAACACGGACGACGGATCGTCGCTTTCATAGTCGTAGGCGGCGCGCACCAGGCCCTTGGGGTCGGTGAAGCGGATGCGGTCGACCAGCGCGAACGCCATCATGTTGACGTCGTCCAGGCCGTCGCCGTTGGCGTATTCGGACACCAGGGCCTGCACCATCATGTCGTAGTTCTTGCGGTTGGGCGGATCGCCCAGCGTGCCTTCGATCTGGCCTTCCAGCTCGCGCGACTGGAAGGCGAATTCCGGATGTACTTTTTTCATGTTGAACTCGTGTAAGTGTCGGTGGGAAACGTGGCGCCTCAGTACTGCAGGCCGACCCCGTTCAGCGCGAAGGTGGAGCGCCACAGTTCGAACGCTTCCGCCTCGGCGTCGAGCACGATGCGGTGGTTCACGCTCTGGTCGTATTCGCTGCGCCTGGCCGGGTCCGACAGGATCTCGTAGGCCTTGGTCACGGCCTTGAAGCGCGCTTCCGCGCCCGGCGCCTGGTTGCGGTCCGGGTGGTAGCGCATCGCCAGGGAGCGGTAGACTTTCTTGATGTCGTCGTCGGTGGCATTCGGCGCGACGCCGAGGATCGCGTATAGATTTTCCACTTGGAACTCTCCGGCAGTGCCGAAAAAAAGGTTAAACCGAGATTATCCTATAGAAAACGCCAACTTGACAGGCTCGCCTCCCTTGCGGCGCGGCGCCGGCGCCCAGTATCCGCCCCGGGTGGCCGTGGAACCGTGCGCTCGGCCACATACGCCGGTCCATGCGATGTATCCAATACGTGTATCTACGGTAAAATGCCGGGAATCTTACCTATCCCAAACATAGTTTTCATGAGCAACGACAAGAACGCCACGGCGGCGCCCGCACCGTCGTCGAATTTCGTACGCGCGATCATCGACGCGGATCTCGCGGCGGGCACCCATGCCCGTCCAGGCATGCCCCCGGTCATCACCCGCTTCCCGCCGGAGCCGAACGGCTACCTGCACGTGGGCCACGCCAAATCGATCTGCCTGAACTTCGGCCTGGCGCGCGACTACGCCGGCCGCTGCCACCTGCGCTTCGACGACACCAATCCGGAGAAGGAAGACCAGGAATACGTCGACACGATCATGGACAGCGTCAAGTGGCTAGGCTTTTCCTGGGAACAGGGTGGGCAGGAATACCTGCACTACGCCAGCGACTATTTCGACAAGCTGTACGCCATGGCCGAGTACCTCATCCAGACCGGCAAGGCCTACGTCGACAGCCAGAGCGCCGAGGACATGGCGAAAAACCGCGGCAACTTCGGCACGCCGGGCACCAACTCGCCGTTCCGCGACCGTCCGGCCGAGGAATCGCTGCAGCTGTTCCGCGACATGAAGGCCGGCAAGTACAAGGACGGCGAGCACATCCTGCGCGCGAAAATGAGCGAGGACGCGATGGCCTCGCCCATCATGACCAACCGCGACCCGGCCCTGTACCGCATCCGCCACGCGCACCACCACCGTACCGGCGACGCCTGGTGCATCTACCCGATGTACGACTACACGCACCCGATCTCGGACGCGCTGGAAGACATCACGCATTCGCTGTGCACGCTGGAATTCACCGACCACCGTCCGTTCTACGACTGGCTGGTCGACACGCTCGCCGACGGCGGCTTCTTCCAGCGCCCGGTGCCGCGCCAGTACGAATTCTCGCGCCTGAACCTGACCTATGTCGTCACCTCCAAGCGCAAGCTGCGCCAGCTGGTCGACGACGGCATCGTCACCGGTTGGGACGACCCGCGCATGCCGACCATCGTCGGCCTGCGCCGCCGCGGCTACACGCCGGAATCGATCCAGCTGTTCTGCGAGCGCATCGGCGTGTCGAAAGTCGACGGCTGGATCGACATGAGCACGCTGGAAGGCGCGCTGCGCGACGACCTGGACCCGAAGGCGCCGCGCGCCATCGCCGTGCTGCGTCCGCTGAAGCTGATCGTCGACAACTTCCCGGAAGGCCAGGTCGTCGATTGCAGCGCACCGGTCCACCCGCACCATCCGGAACTGGGCAACCGTTCCTTCCCGTTCACCCGGGAACTGTGGATCGAGCAGGAAGACTTCATGGAAGTGCCGTCCAAGGGCTACCACCGCTTCACCCCGCCCACCGCCGACAAGCCGGGCGCGCGCGTGCGCCTGAAGTACGGCTTCGTGGTCGAGTGCACCGGCTTCGACAAGGATGCGGACGGCAACGTCACCGCGGTCCACGTCAACTATTTCGAGGATTCGAAATCCGGCACGCCGGGCGCCGACAACTACAAGGTCAAGGGCAACATCACCTGGGTCAGCGCCAGCCATGCCCTGGAAGCCGAAGTGCGCCTGTACGACCGCCTGTTCCTGGACCCGCAGCCGGACGCCGGCGGCAAGGACTTCAAGAGCGTGCTCAACCCGAACGCGCTGGAGACCGTCAAGGCCTACCTCGAGCCGGGCCTGAAGGACGCCGTCGCCGACCAGCGCTTCCAGTTCGAGCGCCACGGCTACTTCGTCGCCGACCGCGTCGATTCCCGGCCGGGCAAGCCGGTGTTCAACCGCGTCACCACGCTCAAGGACAGCTGGGCCAAGTGATGCCGGGGTGAGCGCCCGCTCACCCGCCGGCCTGCGCGAACCCGGCCATGCAGACCGTCGTCCCGGCGCAGGCCGGGACGACGTTGTCCTGTAGCCGCCTAATCCCAAACCACCCTTCCGCCAACTCCCCGACCTGCTAGGTTCCTCCCGCATCCGAATTGCGTACGTTGCAACGGATTAACTCGCCGCCGGCATGCCGCCGGGGCCGGGGCTTCGGGAGAGCAGCCATGTCGACGGTGTTGAAGGACGCGTTCTCGGTCACCCGCCTGTCGTTCTGGACCGGCGCCCTGCTCTCGTCGCTGATCGGCAGCGCGCTGTACATCTTCACCCAGCGCTCGATCGAGAGCGATGCGCAGGAACGCTTCGTCAACCACGCCAGGTACGCGCAGAGCGTCATCGGCGTGCGCATCAAGTCCTATACCGACCTGCTGCGCGGCGCCGGCAGCATGATCCAGAGCGTCGACACCTTCGACCACCGCCAGTTCCACGACTACGTGCGCGGACTGGAACTGCCGCGCAACTTCCCCGCGGTCGACTTCATGAACTACGCGGTGTACGTGCCCGAGTCCGGGCGCGAGGCCTTTCTTGCCGGCCTGGACAGGGAGATCAGGACGATGCTGGGGCCGACGGCCAGCGTCCGCATCGCGCCGCCGGGCATCCGTCCCGCCTACCTGGTGGTCGCCCACATCGAGCCAGACGCGCCCGCGGACACGTTCTACGGCGTCGACCTGATGGCCAACCGCTATTTCGGCAACCAGCTGCTGCAGGCCCGCGACGACGGCAAGCTGCACGCCGCGGGCACGCCGATCCCGGTGCTGTCGCGGCCGAACGAATGCTACCTGGGACTGCGCATGCCCACCTACCGCCGCGGCATGCCGCTCGACACGGTCGAGCGGCGCCGCGCCGCCTATACCGGCTCGATCGGGATCGCGTTCAGCCTGCCCAAGCTGCTGCACGGCGTGCTCGACGAGATTCCGATTCCCGGCGTGCGCATGACGCTGTACGACACCGGCCCGCGCATGGACGTGCACGGGCGCGACAGCTCGGGCCGCCCGCTGACGCTGTTCGACAGCCGCGGCACGCCCGCCCACCCCACGCCGCCGCTCGACACCGGCCGCGCCATGTACGTCGTCACGTTGTCGCTGGACTTCAACGGCCGCCCCTGGAAGACCACCTACAGCGTGCCGAAGGCGGCGCTGTACACGGAATTCGACGACTACTATCCGAAGCTGATGATGCTGTTCGGTTTCATCGGCGCGATCCTGCTGTACGCGCTGCTGCAGATGCTGACCTCGTCGCGGCGCGCCGCCCTCGAACTGGCGCAGGAAATGACCAGCGAACTGCGCGAGAGCCAGAGCAAGCTGCAACTGTCGCACCAGAAGCTGCGCCGCCTGGCCGACCACGCCTACCAGATCAAGGAACTCGAGCGCAAGCGCATCGCGCGCGAGATCCACGACGACCTGGGCCAGAACCTGCTGGCGCTGCGCATCGAGACCGAGCTGCTGGCCACGCGCACCCGCGGCAGCCACAACATCCTGCACCGGCGCGCCCGGGCGACGCTGCTGCAGATCGACACCACCATCAAGAGCGTGCGCCAGATCATCAACGACCTGCGCCCGACGGTGCTCGACCTGGGCCTGTCCGCCGCCGTCGAGTGGCAGGTCAACCAGTTCCAGCGCCGCACCGGCATCCGCTGCCGCATCGAGGACGACCACGGCGAGATCGCCCTGCCCGACCATTGCGCCACCGCCTTCTTCCGCATCCTGCAGGAATCGCTGACCAACATCGTGCGCCACGCCCATGCCAGCGAGGTCGTGGTCGCGCTGCGCCTGGAGGGCAACTGGCTGTCGCTGTCGGTGCGCGACAACGGCTGCGGCCTGCCCCCGGGCGGACGCAACAAGTACGGCTCGTTCGGCCTGGTGGGCATCGAGGAACGCATCGTCATCCTGGGCGGCACCTGCGCCGTGTTCAGCGAGCCCGACGGCGGCACCACCGTGATGGTGTCGGCGCCGGTGATCGGCACGCCGCCGCCCAACCCCTATCCCGAGGACGAGATGCAGCCCGGTTCGGCCGTCATCTGACGCGCCCTGCTGCCGGCAAGATCACGCGTCTGCCATTTCCGGCAACGTCCCCATGAGTTTTTGACAAAACGCAAGTTTGCATGGAATTGCGTCAACTATATTGAATTCAGGTAATACACATCAACGACAGACCATGTTCACGCCGGCCGCGCCGGCGGAAAAGGAGGCGCTTGCCACGCGACACCGCAGTACCACGACAACACTAGGGAAGCAGTACGACAACATCACGACAACGATGAGGATGACCATGAATGCCAACGACCTGTTCAACGCCGTAATGGAACTCGACCTCGAGCCGATCAAGACGAAGCTGATGCACATCGAATCCGGGGAAGGCTGGAGCCTGGAAAAGGCCGCCGCCGTCGAGAAGGAATACCGCCGCTTCCTGTGCCTGATGAAGCTGTATCCGGACGAGGATGCCGCGCCGCTGGTCGACGTCGACACGTTCTGGCACTACCACATCCTCGACACCATGAAGTACGCGCAGGATTGCGAGCGGGCGTTCGGCTACTTCCTGCACCACTACCCCTACGTCGGCATGCGCGGCGGCGACGACGGCCAGTTCCGCATCGACTGCGGCGAGCGCATGCGCACCCTGTACGAAGCCACCTTCGACGAGACCTACCCGGGCGCGAAGCCGATCGTCGTCAGGGACGGCGCCGCGACCGCATGGTGCGCCGGCCCCGGCGCGAAGGAAAGCGTGGCGAAGGACGGCGCGGCGACCGCATGGTGCGCCGGTCCCGGCGCACGGCATGCCGCCTGAGGATCGCATCCGGCCCGCTTTCTCCTGGTCAAGCCTGATCCCCGGCGGGTGTGCGCCGCCCGTCGCGTGCGCGCGGCAGGCGTGCGCATGCGCGGCCGCCCGCGCCGCATCGGCCGGTCGGCCGGTGCGGGCCGCTCAGGCGGCCAGCGCCTCCTCGTCGTGCCGGGCTTTTTCGCGCACCATCAGGGCGCGCAGTTCGCGGATGCTGTAGTCGGACACCTCATGCATGCGCAGCAGGATGGTGGCGCCGATCGGCAGCGTGTTGTGGCGGATCTTGCTGATCACCGGCGGCGCGACTTCCAGCACGCGCGACAGGGCGGCATCGTTCTTCAGGCGGAGTTTGGTGATGATGGCGTCGAGGACCCGGTTCGGGTCGTAGTCGGCGCCATCCGGGATACGACGGACGGGCATGACGGTCTTCTTTCAAAAATAATGATCCATGGGATATTCTCCATAACCCATCATGGGTAATGAAAAATACGCTAGTTTCGGGAATTGCTGTGTATTTGTATGGTCGCTCTACGGCGTACCCGAATGATACATGGACCAATTAGTATTTGCTTAAGCCGGCCTTATTTTTGCCATTTCGTCATGGTTTCATCGCGGCGACGGCCGCCTCGAGGCGGGGATGGCGCAGGCGCGCGCGCAGCTCGCGGCGCAGCCGGCCGTTCTCGAGCCGGCGCGATTCCGACATGAAGGACAACAGCAGCGGCGACACTTCCCGCGCCAGCTCGGCGCGCGGCAGGCGCGGCGGGCGCGCCAGGCCGAACGTGTCCGCCACCAGGTCGAAGTAGTCCCCCATCTTCATGTGGGTGTCGTCGGCGGCGTTGTAGACGCGCCCCGGCCGGCCGCGGAACAGCGCCAGCGCCGCCAGCAGCGCGAGGTCGTCGGCGTGGATGTGGTTGGTGTACACGTCGTCCTGCGGCGCCAGCGCCGGCGTGCCGCGCTGCAGGCGCTCGAGCGGCAGGCGCTCGCGCGCATAGATGCCGGGCGCGCGCAGGATCGCGACCCGCCCGCCCGCCGCCAGCGCCCAGGCGCGCAGCACCCGCTCGGCGTCGACGCGGCGCGCGGCGCGGGCGTTGCGGGGCGCCACCGGCGTCGTCTCCGGCGTCGGCGCGCCGCCACGGTCGCCATAGACGCCGCTGGTGCTGATGTAAACCACCTGCGCGCCCTCGGGTAGAATGGCGGTCAAATTGCGCGTACGCACATCGAGCGCGCCCTGCTGCGGCGGCGGCGCCAGGTGCACCACCCGCTGCGCCAGCCCGGCCAGGCGCTTGAGCGAGGCCGGGCGGTCGAGGTCGGCCACGATGGGGATCGCCCCCGCCGCGCGCAGTTGCGCGCAGCGCTGCGGCTGGCTGGTGACGGCGAACACGCGGAAACGCCCGCGCAGCAGCGGCAGCAGGCGCATCCCGACGTCGCCGCAACCGACGACCAGCAGGCGCGGCTTGCCGAACGCGCGTGCGCGCGCCCCCATGTGTTGACTTCCATTATTCGTATTCATTCGAGGATTGTATGACGTTCCAGATCACTGTCCAGCCCAGCGGCCACCATTTCGACTGCGAGGCGGACGACACCGTGCTCGGCGCGGCGATCCGCTCCGGCGTCGGCCTGCCGTACGGCTGCAAGAACGGCGCCTGCGGTTCCTGCAAGGGCAAGGTCGTCGAAGGCACGATCCACCACAAGCCGCACCAGGCGCGCGCCCTGTCGGACCAGGAAAAGCTGCAGGGCTATGCGCTGCTCTGCTGCGCCGTGCCCGAGGGCGACCTGGTGATCGAGGCGCGCGAGGTCGGCGGCAGCACCGACTACCCGGTGCGCAAGATGCCGACCCGGGTGCAGGCCATCCGCCGCGCCGCGCCGGACGTCGCCGTCCTCACGCTGCAACTGCCGGCCAACGAGGCGCTGGCCTACCGCGCCGGCCAGTACGTCGAATTCCTGCTCAAGGACGGCAAGCGCCGCGCCTACAGCATCGCCACCGCGCCGTCCTTCAGCGGCCCGATCGAGCTGCACATCCGCCACCTGCCGGGCGGCCTGTTCACCGACCACGTGTTCGGCGCCATGAAGGAGCGCGACATCCTGCGCTTCGAAGGCCCGCTGGGCACCTTCTTCCTGCGCGAGGAGTCCGACAAGCCGGTCGTGCTGCTGGCTTCCGGCACCGGCTTCGCGCCGGTCAAGGCGCTGGTCGAGCATATGATCCACCTGAAGTCGGAGCGTCCGGTCGCGCTGTACTGGGGCGGGCGCCGCCCGCAGGACCTGTACATGCACGACCTGTGCGCGCAGTGGGCGCGCGAGCTGCCGTGGCTGCGCTACGTGCCGGTGGTGTCGGACGCGCTGCCGGAAGACGGCTGGACCGGCCGCACCGGCTGGGTCCACGCGGCCGTCATGCAGGACATTCCCGACCTCTCGGGCCACCAGGTGTATGCCTGCGGCGCGCCCGTGATGGTCGATGCGGCGCGCGCCGGGTACGTGGCGCAGTGCGGCCTGCCGGCGGACGAGTTCTACGCGGATGCGTTCACGACGGAGGCGGACCTGGCGGCGTGACCTGTTCGGTGCGCACGGGGTGCGCACCCTGCGCCATCGTCACCGATGCGTGAAAGCGATCGCAGGCGATGTCAAGACAGCATATATCCGGCATATAGGGCACAATGAAGCCTGCCTGTCTTCCCACCGTGTCCACCCCCTATGCCATCGTCTCCTCCGGCAGGCGGCCTTGCCGTCCTGCGCAACCGTAACCTCTCCTTCTACCTGTCCTCGCGCTTCCTCGGCACCCTCGCCGTCCAGATGCAGAGCGTCGCCGTCGGCTGGCAGGTGTACCAGATCACCGGCCGGCTGTTCGACCTCGGCCTCATCGGCCTGGCCCAGTTCGCGCCCTTCCTGGTGCTGATCCTGTGGGCCGGCCACGTCGCCGACACCTACAACCGCCGCAACATCGTGCTGCTATGCCTCGGCACCCAGCTGCTGTGCAGCCTGCTGCTGATGGCGTTCACGCTGTCCGGCAGCCACGACGTCTGGCCCGTGTTCGCCGTGCTGGTGCTGTACGGCAGCGCGCGCGCCTTCATGATGCCGGCCTCGCAGGCCGTGCTGAGGAACCTCGTGCCCACCGAGCAGTTCTCCCAGGCCGTCGCCCTCAGTTCCTCGACCTTCCAGGTGGCCGTGATCGCCGGGCCCGTGGTCGGCGGCCTGCTGTACGTGTTCGGTCCCAACTTCGTGTACGCCGTCTCCAGCACGCTGCTGGCGCTGGCGGTGCTGCTGATGGCGGGTACCAGGAGCATGCCGCAGGCGCGCAACAAGGCGCCCGTCAGCTGGCACACGCTGCTCGAGGGCCTGCGCTTCGTGCGCTCGCGCCCGATCGTGCTGGGCGCGATCTCGCTCGACCTGTTCGCCGTGCTGTTCGGCGGCGTCACCGCCCTGCTGCCGGCCTATGCCCACGACATCCTCGATGCCGGGCCCACCAGCCTGGGCCTGCTGCGCACGGCGCCCGGCGCCGGCGCCGCGCTGTGCTCGATCGTGCTGGCCTTCCACCCGATCACGCGCCGCGTCGGCGCCTGGATGTTCGGCGGCGTGGCCCTGTTCGGCCTGGCCACCGTGACGATGGGCCTCGTGCACAGCTTCCCGGTGGCGCTGGTCGCCCTGTTCCTGCTCGGCGCCGGCGACATGATCAGCGTGTACATCCGCCACCTGCTCGTGCAGTACGAGACGCCGGACGAGATCCGCGGCCGCGTCAGCGCCGTGAATGCCGTCTTCATCGGCGCGTCCAACGAACTGGGCGAGTTCGAGTCGGGCCTGACCGCGAGCTGGCTGGGCCTGGTCCGCGCCATCATCTTCGGCGGCGTCGCCACCCTCGTCGTCACCGGCACCTGGATGAAACTGTTCCCCGTGCTGTCGCGCATGGACCGCTTCCCGCACCACGAGGCGGAAGAACGGGCCCGGGCCGGAACCGCCCCATGAGCGCGCACGCGCCCGAGCGCAAGCCGGCGCGCCAGGCCGGCGCCCGCCGCTGGCCGCTGCGCTTCGTGCGCGCGCGGCCGCACCTGGTGCTGGCGATCGCGTTCGGCGTCGCGGTCGGTCTGCTGCTGCCGGGCAGCCATGGCTGGCTGCGGCGCGCGCTGGTCGGCTGGAACGCCGGCGCCTGGCTGTACCTGGCCAACATGGCGTGGCTGATGATGCGCGCCGACCACCGCAAGGTGCGCGAGATGGCGCAGCGCCAGGACGAGAGCGCGCGCGCGGTGCTGGGCCTGATGGTGGCCGGCGCCGTCCTGAGCCTGTACGCCATCGTCACCGAACTGGCGCGCATGGGCAAGGTCGGCGCCGACGAGGCGGCGCTGCACTACGGCTTCACGATCCTGACCGTGATCGGCTCCTGGCTGATGGTGGGCGTGCTGTTCGCGCTGCACTATGCCCACCTGTACTACTGCAGCGACCACGGCGCGGCCGGCCCGCCGCTGCGTTTCCCGGAACCGGACCTCGCGCCGAACTACTGGGATTTCCTGTATTTCTCGTTCACGATCTCGATCGCCGTCCAGACCTCGGACGTGGCGGTCGCCACCCGCGCCATGCGCAAGCTGGTGCTGGGCCATTCGGTGCTGTCGTTCTTCTTCAACCTGGTCATCCTGGGCCTGTCGATCAATATCGCCGCCAGCGTCGTCAATGCCTGACTTGAAGTCGAGCGTGCGTTCCCCCACATGGTAATCAGGCGAGGACGGGTAAGATCATGCCAACCGCATCACAAAGGAGGGAATATATGGAAATCAACATCAATACCGACAACACCATCGACCGTCACCAGGGCCTGGACGAGCGCGTGCGCAGCAGCGTCGAAGCCGCCATCGGCCGCTTCGAGCAGGTGCGCCGCGTCGACGTCCACGTCAGCAACGAGAACAGCCAGAAGCACGAGGACGGCAGCAACTACTGCATGATGGAAGCGCGCGTGTCGGGCTATGCGCCGGTGGTCGTGCATGCGCACGCGGAAAACCTGCAACTGTCGATCACCGCCGCCGTCGGCAAGCTGCAGCGCGCGCTCGACAGCGCCCTGGGACGCCTGAACGACAAGAAGCTGCGCGAACCGGCGCCGGTCGACATCGACGCGATGGCGGACAAGAACCTGACCAGCGGCGAATGACCCATGCCTGGAGCCTGCCACGCAGGCTCCCGGGCTCGCCGGCAACGGCGTCGCCCCGGCGCAGGCCGGGGTCCCCGCTTCATGCCCCTTGCTTCACGCCTGCTCGCTTCACGCCTGCTCGCTTCACGCCTGCTCGCTTCATGCGCCCTCGAGCATCTCGCGCAGCGCACGCAGGTAGCGCAATCCTTCCAGCGCCCTGCTGCCGTACCACGACATCATCTCCCCGTCCACCAGCAGCACCGGGATCCCGACCTGTTTTTCCAGCGCGTCCGCATGCGCCTGCGTGAAGCGGTACGGCTCCGTCGACAGCAGCACCGCGTCCAGCCCGTCCACCAGCGCCTGCGACCAGTGAAAGCGCGGATAGCGCGCCGTGTCCAGGTCCGGCACGCGCCAGCCCAGTTCGGCCAGCATGGCGGCGATATAGGTATCCCGCGACACGGTCATCCACGGATCCTGCCAGATGCAGTACAGGACCGTGCGCGGCGGCCCGCGCCGGGCGGCGCGCAAGGCAGCGTATTCCTGTTCGAACGCGGCGCACCAGCGCGCGGCGGCCGCGTCGGCGCCGAAGATGCCGCCGAGCAGGCGCGCCAGCGCCAGGTTGTCGCGCGGCGCGTTCGGGTGCGTGACGACGACGTGCGGCACGAACTGCGCCAGCGCGTCCACGGTGGGCTTTTCGTTCTCGTCGATGTTGACGACCACGTGCGTTGGCGCCAGGCGCCGGATCTTGTCGATGTTGACGTCCTTGGTGCCGCCCACCTTGGGAATCGCGGCCACCGTCTCGCGCGGATGGATGCAGAAGCCGGTGCGGCCCACCAGCTTCGGCGCCAGGCCGAGCGTGCACAGCAGTTCGGTGATCGAGGGCACGAGGCAGACGATGCGGGCATCGGGCGCCGGCGCGTGGCGCCGGCCGAGCGCATCGACCAGGTCGTGCGCGGTGTCGTTATTGGCAGTCATGACGCCATTGGACCACCATTACGAAATGTACGCCAGGCACCCCAGGGGATGGCGATACGGTATCATGCAGGGCTGTCAATATACCCCGCTTCCCGACCTTACCGGAGAGACCATGCAACCGACCGGCACCTTCGGTGCTTCCCGCTACGCCATCGGCGACCTCGACCTGTTCCGCGGCGCCGCCACCCCGGCCGTCGCGGCCGAGCTCGCCAACTGCACGATCGTGCGGGTGGCCAAGGGCGACCAGGTCCAGGAAGGATTGCGGGCCCGCCTGTACATCGTGCTGGCGGGCGCGCTGGGGGTGGAGGCGTCGTGGTCGGTCGGCGACGACCGCCTGGAGCACATCCTGCCCGGCGAGAGCGTGGGCGAACAGTCGGTGCTGGACGAGGCCGCCAACCTGGCCGCCATGGTCGCGCTGGAAGACACCGAGCTGCTGGTGATCGAGCCGGACCTGGTGTGGCAGCTGATCGAGCGCCACCATGGCGTGGCGCGCAACATGCTGCGCCTGCTCTCGTTCCGCATCCGCGCCGCCAACGCCCTGCTGCGGCGGCGCCAGAAGCTGGGCGAGTTCTACCGCCAGCTGTCGTTCAACGACGGCCTCACCGGCCTGTACAACCGCGCCTGGCTGAACGACATGCTGCCGCGCCTGGTGGCGCGGGCGCGCCAGGACGGCGCCGCGCTGTCGCTGGTGATGATCGACCTCGACCACTTCAAGCGCTTCAACGACACCCACGGCCACCTCGCCGGCGACGGCGCGCTGTGCGCGGCCGCGGGCGCGCTGCGCGCCGGCCTGCGCCCGACCGACTACGCGGTCCGCTACGGCGGCGAGGAAATGGCCGCGATCCTGCCCGACACGTCCCGCGAACTGGCGATGGCGGTGGCGCAGCGCCTGTGCCTGCGGCTGCGCGAGACCGTCGTGTTCGACGACATGCGCCTGCCGCTGCCGCACATCACCGGTTCGTTCGGCGTCGCCACGCTGGCGCCCGGCCAGGACGAACGCGCCCTGGTGACGGCCGCCGACGCGGCCCTGTACCGGGCCAAGGAAGCGGGACGCGACCGCATCGGCATCTGAAGGTTCCCGCGCGGACTTGCGCCGCGGCTGGAGCCGCGCCGGGGCGGCGCGTTAGAATGGCGGCGCGATCCACCACCGAGCACCCGATGAGCAACCACACCTTCCTCTGGCACGACTACGAAACCTTCGGCGCCGAGCCGCGGCGCGATCGTCCGGCGCAGTTCGCCGCGATCCGCACCGATGCCGACCTCAACGAGATCGGCGAGCCGATCATGCTGTACTGCCAGCCGGCGCCCGACTACCTGCCCGACCCGCAGTCCTGCCTGATCACCGGGATCGTGCCGCAGCACTGCCTGGAGCACGGGGTGCCGGAACACGCGTTCGCCGCCGCCATCTGCGCCGCGTTTTCCGAGCCGGGCACCATCGGGGTGGGCTACAACACGATCCGCTTCGACGACGAGGTCACGCGCTTCCTGTTCTGGCGCAACCTGATCGACCCGTACGCGCGCGAATGGCAGAACGGCTGCGGCCGCTGGGACCTGCTCGACGTCGTGCGCATGGCCTATGCGCTGCGCCCGGACGGCATCGCCTGGCCGCGCCACGACGACGGCCGCCCCAGCTTCAAGCTCGAACACCTCACGCGCGACAACGGCCTGGCGCACGACGCCGCCCACGATGCGCTGTCCGACGTGCGCGCCACCATCGCGCTGGCGCGCCTGCTCAGGGCGCGCCAGCCGAAGCTGTTCGACTTCTGCCTGGAGCTGCGCCGCAAGGACCGCGTGGCCGCCGAGATGGGCCTGCACCTCGACCCGGCCCAGCGCCAGCCCTTCCTGCACGTCTCGGGCATGTTCCCGGCCGAGCGCGGCTGCCTGTCGCTGGTCTGGCCGCTGGCCACGCATCCCACCAACAAGAACGAGGTGCTGGTCTGGGACTGCCGCCACGACCCGTCCGAGCTGTTCACGCTGGATGCCGACACGATCCGCCAGCGCCTGTTCACGCGCGCCGCCGACCTGCCCGAGGGCGTCACGCGCCTGCCGGTCAAGAGCGTGCACCTGAACAAGTCGCCCATGCTGGTGGCCAACCTCAAGACGCTGTCGCCGGAACTGGCGCAGCGCTGGGAACTGGACGTCGCCCAGTGCCAGGCCCATGCGCGCATCGCGGCGGGCGGGCCGGACATGACGGCCCTGTGGCAGCAGGTATTCCAGCGCGACGGCGAGGGCGGCGCGGCGGACGTCGACGAAGACCTGTACGGCGGCTTCGTCGGCAACAGCGACCGCCGCCGCCTCGAAGCGCTGCGCGCCGAGTCGCCGGCCCGGCTGGCGGCCGCGCGGCCCGGCTTCGACGACAAGCGGCTGGGCGAGCTCGTGTTCCGCTACCGCGCGCGCAATTTCCCCGACACGCTGTCGGCCGAGGAAGCGCAAGCCTGGGAAGAGCACCGCGCGGCGCGCCTGTTCGACGGCGCCGGCGGCGCGCGCACGGTGGACGACCTGTTCGCCGCCATCGACACGCTGTCGGAGACGGCGGACGAACGGGGCGAGCAGATCCTGGGGGCACTGTACGACTACGCCGAAATGATCGCGCCCGAGCGGTATTGAGGCATGCGGCATGGTGCGCACCCGACGGCTCCGGCACACACCGAGGTCGGTCAATCGAGGCATGTCGTTACCGTAGGGTGCGCGCGGCCGGCGCAGGCACCCTGTGCGCACCACATGCCGGCATCACGCGAACGTCATGGTGCGCACGGGGTGCGCACCCTACGCCATCGTCATCGATGCGTGGGACGATCGTAGGGTGCGCGCGGCCGGCGCAGGCACCCCGCGCGCACCAACCGCCGGCACCGACGCGTCTTACGCGCGGTGCAGGTTGATCGCGTCGCGCGTCTCCAGCGCCACCCTGCGCGCGGCCTGCGCGAAATCCTCGGCGCCCTGCGGCTGCGCGTACAGGATCGCGCGCGAGGAATTGATCATCATGCCGGCGCCGGCCGCCGTGCGGCCCGCCTTCACGGTCGCCGCGACGTCGCCGCCCTGGGCGCCGATGCCCGGCACCAGCAGCGGCATGTCGCCGACGATGCCGCGCACCCGCGCCAGCTCCTCGGGGAAGGTGGCGCCCACGACCAGCGCGCACTGGCCGTTCCGGTTCCACTTGTCCGCCACCAGGCGCGCCACGTGCTGGTACAGCGGCTGGCCGCCGACGTCGAGGAACTGCAGGTCGGAGCCGCCCGCGTTGGAGGTGCGGCACAGCACGATCACGCCGCGGTCTTCCCATTCCATGTACGGCTCCACCGAGTCGAAGCCCATGTACGGGTTGACGGTGACGGCGTCGGCGCCGTAGCGGTCGAAGGCTTCGCGCGCGTACTGGCGCGCGGTGGCGCCGATGTCGCCGCGCTTGGCGTCGAGCACCAGCGGGATGTGCGGATGCTTGTCGCGCAGGTGCCGGCAGATCGCCTCGAGCTGGTCTTCGGCGCCGAGCGCGGCGAAATAGGCGATCTGCGGCTTGAACGCGCAGGCCAGGTCGGCGGTGGCGTCGATGATGGCCTTGCAGAACTCCAGGATACCGTCCGGACGCTCGCGCAGGTGCGCGGGAAAACGCGCGACGTCGGGGTCCAGCCCCACGCACAGCAGGGAATCGTTGCTGCTCCAGGCGGCATTCAGCTTGTTGATGAAGTTCACGGCGGGCCTCGTCATTCGTTGCAAACCCTCTATTGTAGCGTGCTCCGGGCAGGCTGCAGCGAGCGACTGGTCGCGTCCATACGCCGCTGCGCGGGGATTTCGGGTATATTTTTAGTCATTCGACAACTTGCAACGGATTTTCCCATGAAGCCATCCTTCATCACGCGCTGGACCGGCATGCTCGTCGGCGCCGTCCTGGCCGGCGTCCTGCTCTCGGGCTGCGGCTACAACGAGTTCCAGGCCAAGGACGAGGCCACCAAGGCCGCCTGGTCCGAGGTCGTCAACCAGTACCAGCGCCGCGCCGACCTGATCCCGAACCTGGTCAACACGGTCAAGGGGTATGCCGCGCACGAGAAGGATACGCTGGAAGCCGTGACCCGCGCGCGCGCGGCCGCCACCAGCTTCCAGATCACGCCGGAAGTGCTGAACAATCCCGAAGCCTTCCAGAAATTCCAGCAGGTGCAGGGCGAGCTGTCGGGCGCCCTGTCGCGCCTGATGGCCGTGTCCGAGAACTACCCGCAGCTCAAGGCCGATACCAGCTTCCGCGACCTGCAGTCGCAGCTCGAAGGCACCGAGAACCGCATCACCGTGGCGCGCCAGCGCTACATCGCCTCCGTGCAGGAGTACAACGTGCTGGCGCGCAGCTTCCCGACCAACCTGACGGCGATGGCCTTCGGCTACCAGCCCAAGCCCTCGTTCACCGTCGAGAACGAGAAATCGATCTCGACGGCGCCGGCCGTCAACTTCGGCAAGTAAGGCGCGCATGCTCGCCGTCCTGCGCCTGCTGTGGGCCTGCGCCCTCGCCGCCCTGCTCGCCGGCCAGGCCCACGCGCAGGCCCAGTCCGGCTTCAAGGAAGTCCCGGCCCTGCAGGCGCGCGTCACCGACCAGGCCGGCATGCTGACGCCGGACCAGCGCCAGCGCCTGGAAGGCGTGCTGGCCGACTACGAGGCGCAGACCGGCAGCCAGATCGCCGTGCTGCTGGTGCGGTCGACGGAGCCGGAAGCCATCGAGCAGTACGGCATCCGCGTCGCCGATGCCTGGAAGCTCGGCCGCAAGGGCGTCGACGACGGCGTGCTGCTGCTGGTGGCGCGCGACAACCCGAAGGCGCTGCGGCGCCTGCGCATCGAGGCCGGGCGCGGCGTGCAGGGCGTGCTGACCGACGCCCAGTCCAAGCGCATCCTGCAGGACACGATCGCCCCGCACTTCCGCCAGGACGACTGGTACGGCGGCCTGGTCGCCGGCGTCGGCGCCATCGCGACGCTGCTGAACCAGGAAAAGTTCCCGGCGCCCAAGGCCCAGCCGGCGGCGCAGGACGACGAGGTGACCGGTCCCGGCGTCATCACCAGCATCTTCCTCATCTTCGTCGCCATCGCCATCGTGCGCTCCCTGTTCCGGCGCCGCCCGCACCTGGCCCAGCCCGGCGCCGGCGGCACGCACGGCTGGGACGGCGCCACCACCGGCTTCATCCTCGGCAGCATCCTCAGCAACATGAACAACGACCGCCAGCGCGGCGGCGGCTTCGGCGGCTTCGGCGGGGGCGGCTCGTCCCACGGCGGCGGCTTTTCGGGCGGCGGCGGCAGCTTCGACGGCGGCGGCGCCTCGGGAGACTGGTGATTGAACCGCAGAACCCCGTCCGGCGCGCCCTGCGCCACCTGCTCAGCACCCGCACCGAGGCCGAGCGCGCCTTCCCGGCGGCGACGCTGGCCGCCATCGGCGAAGCGATCGCGGCCGGAGAACGGATGCACCGCGGCGAAGTGCGCCTGATCGTCGAGAAGGCCCTGCCGCTGTCGGCGGCCTGGTCCGGCGTGACCAACCGCCAGCGCGCGCTCGCGCTGTTCGCCGACTACGGCATCTGGGACACCGAGGAGAATTGCGGCGTCCTCATCTACGTCAACCTGGCCGAGCACAAGGTCGACATCGTGGCCGACCGCGGCATCGACCGCCGCATCGACGCCGCCACCTGGCAGGCCGTGTGCGCCACCCTCACGCAGGGCTTCGCGCGCGGCGACTTCCACGGCGCCACGCTGGCGGCCGTCGGACAGGTCAACGACCTGCTGCGGCGCCATTTCCCGGCCAACGGGGGACGCGCCAACGAGTTGCCCGACCAGCCGCTGATGCTGTGAGGCCCGCAGCGGCCGGGTAGCTGGGTAGAATGGCGGCTTTGTCCGCATTCGAAAGGTAAGCCCCATGAAACTCGCCCAGAAAGTCGCCATCGTCACCGGAGCCAGCCAGGGCATCGGCCTCGCCTGCGCCCGGCGCCTCGTGCAGGAGGGCGCGCGCGTGATGCTGGCCGACGTGCGCGAAGACGGCGCGCAGGCCGCCGCCGCCCTGGGCGATGCCGCCCGCTTCGTGCGCGCCGACGTCGGCGTCAAGGCCGACGTCGAGGCCATGCTGGCCGCGACGCTCGCCGCCTTCGGCCACGTCGACATCCTGGTCAACAATGCCGGCGTCACCCACGCCGCCGGCTTCCTCGACCTGGAAGAAGAGGACTTCGACCGTGTCCTGCGCATCAACCTGAAATCGATGTTCCTGTGCAGCCAGGCGGTGGCGCGCGAGATGGTCAAGCGGGGCGGCGGCTGCATCGTCAACATGTCCAGCGTGAACGCCGAGCTGACGATCGCCAACCAGGTGCCCTACGTGATCTCGAAGGGCGGCGTGAACCAGCTGACGCGGGTGGCGTCGATCTCGCTGGCGCAGCACGGCATCCGCGTGAACGCCGTCGGCCCCGGCACGATCCTGACCGAGCTGGCCAAGGAAGCGGTGCTGGCCAGCCCGGAGGCGCGCCACACGATCCTGTCGCGCACCCCGCTGGGCCGCTGCGGCGAGCCGGAGGAGATCGCCGCCATCGTCGCCTTCCTGGCCAGCGACGACGCGTCCTACATCACCGGCCAGACGCTGTACGCGGATGGCGGCCGGATGGCGCTGAACTACACGGTGCCCGTCAGGGATTGATGGCCGGATGCGTGGAAACCGGCGTTGCGCTCAGCCATTATAGGCACAATCAATATCTGGTATCCGAAATGGGAATTGGACAGTCATCTCGCGCTGCAACATAATCGCACCTGTCTCCACTATTCTCCTCCAAGAAAATAGTTTGAAGCCCGCCAAGCAAGCGGGCTTTTTTTTTTGACCTTCTGCTGCGTCTGCTCACCCTCCTGGAAATTCTTGAGCGAAAACCCTGTCCATCGTGCCGACTGCGACACAGCGTGACCAGTTCGTTCGGGGACCGCGATTCGCTTGAGGCCTGTCATACCCGAGTCATATTCGCCTCCTATACTGGATTCACTGGATACACGCAACCGATATGCGTGATGCAGAAGGTGTGCCGCGCCAGGCGCCGCACACCGCACCGGTTTCCGCGTCTCTTGGCCCGATCTTGGGTTGTGCCCGTCTTCCGTTGGCGGGCATTTTTTTTGGCGCACGCCTTGTTTCCGCGCGCCACGCAGCGCACAAAAAGTTCCACGGCCGAGCTTGAAGCAACACCATATTCCGCTATCATGAAACTTGCACCGTGCACTGTTTCACATTCGCACGGGGGTCCAGACACTATCACATAGGGAAACCGTCCAATGACTTCACCCGTACACGAGACGCTGTCGCCACCCCAGCCCTTCAACCCGTCGCGCCGCCGCGCCGAGGACGGCGATTGCCTGGTCCTCAGCGAGCTGAACCCGCGCATGGTCATCGACCATCTCGAGGACGAGGCGCAACCGCTGCAGCTCCAGACCTTCGGCACGGTCCGCGAAACCTGCCCGAAATGCCAGAGCGGCCACCTGAAGCTCGTGCTGCGCCAGTCGGCGGTACGCATGGCCCACCTGTTCTGCGCGGACTGCGCCAGCTGCTTCGACGCGCACTACCCTGACGGCAAGCCGGCGCTGACCATCTGACGCGACACCGCCCGCGGCCCCCTGCGTCCTCCCGCAATGCGGCGACGCCGGTTGCCGCCGCGTGCCAGCGGCGACGCCGGATCGCGGCGCCGCCCCGTGCGTGCTCGCGTCCGCAGCGCTGCGCGCACCCATGGTAAGGTGTCGGTTTTACCCGCACCGACCGATGACCGACCTGCCGTCCATCCTCCTGCACGACCTGCGCCTGCGGCGCCTCTGCATCGCCACCGCCACCGTCATGTACCTGGCGATCCTGGTCGCCGGCTCGATCCCGGGCGCGCGCGCCGACATCGGCCAGTACGCCTCCGGCGCGGTGCTGCATTCGACCGCCTACGCCGTGCTCGCCTGCCTGTGCTTCTTCGGCGGCGGCGGCGGCGTGCTGGCGCGATCCGCCAGGGCGATCCTGCTGGTGGCCGCCATGGGCGCGGGCGACGAATTCGTCCAGAGCTTCTTCCCCTACCGCGGCGCCGACGTGCGCGACTGGGCGGTCGACTGCGCGGCGGCGATCGCCACCTGCGCGCTGCTGTCGCTGCTGCTGGCGCGCGTCTTGCCGGCCCGTGCGGCCGGCGGCCGGCGCTGAACCGGCGCCCTTCCCTCATCGCCACGTCCTTGACGTGGCTCATGCCCAACCCGAGTCGGCCTGAACGCGACGTCCCGCCGCGCCTCTTACCGAAGTGGCTCGCGGCATCGTCACATCCCTACTCGCGGAAACCGCGGACGCTCCGTCGCGGCGGCGGGCGGCACGCCGCCCCTGCCGCGTCCGGGGTGCCCTGACACTATCCCATCGGAAGGAGTCGATCATGAAGCAACAACACCACAGCGTGGTACTGGCGGGCATGCTGGCGCTGGCAATCGGCCTGTCCGCGTGCGCCCAGTGGCGCGGCGGCGGCACGGACGGCAGCGGCGGCAGCGGCACCGGCGCCGCCACGGGCAGCAGCGCCGACGGCGGTACCGGCAGCTCCGGCAGCTCCGGCAACTCCGGTAGCTCAGGCAGCTCGGGCTACGACCAGTCCGGCGGCCAGGCAGCCACCACCGGCGACATGACCGGCGCGCAACAAGGCCAGGCCGGCGCCAGCCCGAACGCCACCGTCGCCGACATCGAACCGGTGCAGCGCCAGGTCGCCACCGGCACCGAGGGCGACACCGCCATGGGCAGCAGCGGCAGCGCGGGCGCCACCGGCAGCTCGCCCAGCCAGAGCTATCGCATCACGCTGCGCATGGACGACGGCAGCACCCAGATGGTGACGCAGGACGCCACGCCGGACTTTCGCAGCGGCGACCGGGTCAGCCTGTCGGGCGGCGTGATCCAGCGCTAGGAGTCTGCGGGGCGGAAGGGTCCGCGCCGATACCGGCGACGAGCGAGGCGCGTGCGGCGCTACGGACAAGCCAATGGCGCGCCCATTGGCGCGAACCGTAGCGCCGGACGATACGGGTTTTCGGCAGTGCGGGCCGAACCGCCTGCTACGCGCAGCCGCCCGCGCGCCATCCGACCGACGGCAAGACCGTCACCCCGGCGCAGGCCAGGGTCGGTTTGCCCGTCATGGCAACGCTCGGCCCCCGGCGCCGGCCTTAACCCCAGCCTTGGCCGGGACGACGCGGCCGCATGGCCGCTCGCACGCCCGACCGGGGCGCGACGGCGGCGCAGCGGCGGTGCAACCGGAACTCAACCGGAACTCAACCGAGCTTGGCCGACCGCGCTGCCGCCGCCACCGCCGTCGATCCGGCGCCCGCCGATCCGGCGCCCGTCGCGGCACCGCTCCCTCCCGCTGCCGCGCCCGCTCTTGCTGCCGCTCCAGTTCCTGCTGCCGCTGCCGCTGCCGCATGCGCATCGTGCGTGCGCAACGGATTGACCTTCGCGCCTGCGCGCGGCGCCGCGGCGCTGTCGATCGCGATGGCGCCCGCCGCATCCTTGCCGGTCTCCACGGCCGCGGCGCGCGCCGCCGCGCGGCGTTCCGCGTGCGCCGGCGCCGCGTCGATGAGTTCGCGCATGCGCGTCGCGGTGCGGTTCCACGAGGTGGCGGCGACGATCGCCTGCATCGCCTCGACCATGCGCGCGCGCTGTTCCGGCGTCTGCGCCAGCGCCGCCTCGCAGGCGGCGGTGAAGGCGTCGGCATCGCCGGCGATGGCCACCACGTGGCCGTAGGGGTTCGCCACGTCGGCGATCGGCGTGCCGACGATCGGCAGCTGGGCCGCCATGTATTCGAGCACCTTGGTCGGGCTGATGAACTTCGTCGCCTCGTTGATCGCGAACGGCATCAGGCAGACGTCCCAGCCGGCCAGCAGGTCGGGCAGCGCCTCGTAGGACTGCTGGCCCAGGTAGTGGATGTTCGGGCGCCGCGGCAGGCGCGCCGTCTCGATCTTGACCACCGGCCCGGCCAGCACGATCTGCCAGTCCGGCCGCGCCGCGGCCACCTGGTCGACCAGTTCCGGGTCGAAGCGTTCGTCCAGCACGCCGTAGAAGCCCAGGCGCGGATGCGGGATGGCATCCTGCTGCGGATGGCTGCGGCCGCGGTCGAGCGCCTGGCGGAAGTGCTGGACGTCGACGCTGCTCGGGAAGCAGTGCACGTTCGGGTGGCGGTGTTTCTTCGCCTCGTACAGGCTGGGGCCGCCGGCGAACACCAGGTCGGCGATGTTCAGCAGTGCGCTCTCGCGCTGGAGCAATTGCTTGGGTGGGTTCTTGAACGACGCCAGCTCGTCCATGCAGTCGTACACCACGCATGTCGGTTGCAGCGCCTGCAGCAGCGGCAGCGCCATTGGGGTATAGAACCAGGCGATGACGTCCTCTCCTGGCGGTGCCAGTTCCGCGACCATGGGTTGCAGCAGGCGCAGCTGCTCGTCGTGGAAACCGGGCGCCTGGATCGGCGTGTGCGCGCGGCACACGGTCACGTTCGGGGCGGGATGGCTCCGGTGCATGAACGGGGCGCCGCCATCGTACTCCGGCTCCTCGACGAACAGGACCGGGTAATGCTGCGCCAGGCGCGACAGCAGGTGCTGCGGCCGCTGGAACACGAAATCCCAGCGCAGGTGACTGAAAACGACGATGGTAGGCATGATGACTCCTTGTTCGCCCATGGCGGGCGTCGATTGATCGAAAATACGTTGCGGTGCCGCCTGCCGGCAGGCGATGCCGGCAGGCGGCGAACGCGCCCTGCCGGGACGGCGCGGCAGGGGCCGCGCGGCCGGGCACGGCCATCCGGTGTCTCCTCCGTCGCGCCCGGACAGGGCGCCCGCGGGCCGCGCTACCCGCGCCGCATGACGCGGGGCGCACGCCCCCGGGTGCGCGGCGCCTGCGGGCGCCGCGCGACGGACTGGAATGGCGCCCGGCCTCGCGCCGGACGGTCGCCCGCGACGGTCTTCGAGGTCCGCCGGGGCGCTTGTCAGGCCTTTCCTGGCCCTTCCTCTCCTTCCGGTTCCGCGTCCTTGCGCACCGCGAGCGGGACGTTGCGCGTGGCCGCGCTGATCACCTCGAACGGCAGCTTCGGCGTGCGGTCGGCGTTCAGCAGGCCGTTCGCCTCCTGGAAGGTGTCGGCGAACTGGGTGTAGCAGAAGCCGCTGAACATGAAGGTCTCGTTGACCACTTTCAACAGCCGTTCGTACAGCGCGTGATAGCTCTCGGCCGTGTGGGCACGGGTATAGCCCCAGGTGCCGTCCTCGGGGACCGCGTTCGGGTCGAACGCGATGCCGCCGAATTCGGTCAGCACGATGGGCTGGCCGCGGTGCGGGAACCCGTCCAGCGTCAGGATGCGGCCGCCCGGGCGGCGCTGGTCGAACAGCGTGCGCACGGGATCGCTGACCTCGTAGCGCGCCTTGATCTTGTCGGGGTCGCCGTCGTAGTCGTGGATGCCCAGGATGTCGGTGGCCGAGGCCTCCCAGCCATCGTTGCCGATCACCGGGCGCGTCGCGTCCAGGGTGCGCGTCAGGTGGTACAGCGCCTCGACCGCGTTGCGGTGGGCCTGGGTCAGGGTCAGGTTCGGCACGCCCCAGGATTCGTTGAAGGGCACCCAGACGATGATGCAGGGGTGGCTGTAGTCACGCTCGATCGCCTCGGTCCATTCCTGGACGATGCGCTTGATCGCGTGCGGCGAGAAGCGGTAGGCCGAGGGCATCTCTTCCCACACCAGCAGGCCCAGCTTGTCGGCCCAGTACAGGTAGCGCGGGTCCTCGATCTTCTGGTGCTTGCGCACGCCGTTGAAGCCCATCAGCTTGGCCAGTTCGACGTCGCGCCGGAGATGCTCGTCGGACGGCGCCGTCATGAACGATTCGTTCCAGTAGCCCTGGTCCAGCACCAGGCGCAGCGGATACGGGCGGCCGTTCAGCAGCAGGCGGTCGCGGTTGATGTGGAAGGCGCGCAGGGCCGTGTACGACTTGATGTGGTCGACGACGCGCTCGCCGCAGCGCAGGATCACCTCGGCGTCCAGCAGCGTCGGGCGCTCCGGGCTCCACAGCAGCTCGTTCCTCGAATCGTCGATGCCGGGGTCGGACAGGGCGATCTTGCGGTTGGCCTCGCCCGCCAGCAGCTTGTAGTGGTCGTCCGCCAGCAGCTGCTCGCCGTGCCAGATCTTCACTTCGACGAACATGTCTTCCTGGATGTCGCCGCCGGCGAACACCTCGCAGCCGATCTCGAAGGTTTCGAAGATCGGGGTCCAGCGCAGCGAACGGATGAAGGTGCGCGACACTTCCTCGATCCAGACGGTCTGCCAGATGCCGGTGGTCCGCGGATACCAGATCGAGTGCGGCTCCAGCAGCCAGTCCTGCTTGCCGCGCGGCTTGGCCAGGTCGGCCGGGTCGTCTTCGACGAACACGGTCACGACCTGCCGGCCGTCGGGCTTGAGCGCCCCGGTGATGTCGGCCGAGAACGGCGTATGGCCGCCCTCGTGCTCGGCCACCAGCTGGCCGTTGACCCAGACCCGGGCCGCATAGTCGACCGCGCCGAAGTGCAGGATGGCGCGCTTCTCGGACGGCTTCAGGTCGAAGTCGCGCTCGTACCAGCAGAACCGGTGGAAACCCGTGTCCTGGATGCCGGACAGCGCGGTCTCGGGCGCGAACGGCACCTCGATCTCATGGGTCCAGCCGGTCACGCCTTCCGGCATGCGGCAGACGTGGCCGTCGTCGAAGCGGAAACGCCACTTGCCGTTCAGGTTGATCCAATTGTCACGTACCAGCTGGGGCCGGGGATACTCGAACTGGCTCATTATTGTTTTCCTTTCCTTGGGTCGGGACCGGAATCAGGATGCGACCCTGGCGTCCCGCTTTGTTGTAGGTGGAGAGTGCTGCCTGTGCGGCCTCGCGGGCGGACCCGGCCCGGCACAGGGCCACGCAGGCCCCGCCGAAGCCGGCGCCCGTCAGGCGCGCGCCGAGCACGCCAGGCGCGGCGCGCAATGCCGCCACCAGCTGGTCGAGCTCGGGAATCGATACCGCGTAGTCGTCGCGCAGGCTGTCGTGCGACGCGTTCATCAGCGCGCCGAAGCGTTCGGCCGACACGCCCCGCGCCGCTTCCAGCACGCGCAGGTTTTCCTGCACCACGTGGCGCGCGCGCCGGCGCAGCGGCTCGGGCAGCGCCTCGACCGCGGCCGCGTCGGCCGGGTTGGACACATCGCGCAGCGCCGCCACGCCCAGCTTGCGCGCCGCTTCCTCGCATTCGGCGCGGCGCTCGTTGTACTTGCTGGCGGCCAGCGTGCGCGGCACGCCGGAGTCGACGACGATGACCGCCGTCTCCGGCGGCAGCGGCACCAGGCGGTGGTCCAGCGTGCGCGCGTCGATGAACAGCATATTGCGCTCGTCGCACAGGCTGGACGCCATCTGGTCCATGATGCCGACGTTGACGCGCGCGTACTCGACCTCGGCGCGCTGGGCCAGCCGGGCCAGCGCCACGTCGTCGAGTTCGAAGCCGAGCCACTGGCGCAGCGCGCGCAGCGTCGCCACTTCCAGCGCCGCCGAGGACGACAGGCCGGAACCCACCGGCAGCGCGGTGGAGACGAACATGCGCAGCGGCGGCACCGTCACGCCGCGCGCCTCGACCAGGCGGATGCAGCCCTCGACGTAGCTGCCGAAGCCCTGCGGCGCGCTGCCGCCGCGGGCGGCGAAGGTGACGTTGCCGTCGAGCGTGCCGGAATACAGGTGATGCTGGTCGTCCTGGCTGGCGGCCAGCGCGACGTCGGTGCGCTGGGGCGTGGCCAGCGGCAGCATGAAGCCGTCGTTGTAGTCGGTGTGCTCGCCCAGCAGGTTGACGCGGCCGGGCGCCGAGGCGAGCGCCTCGGGGGCGCCGCCGAAGAAGGATTCGGGTGTGTTCATGGCATGGCCTCCCCTTCCAGCCACAGCGGCCGCGCGCGGCCGTCGACGGTCGTGGCCGGCCAGTCCGGGGCCAGCGTCAGGTTGTCCAGGCCGCCGGGGCCGAGCAGGAAGGTGTCCTCGACCTTGACCCCGGCAAAGCTCGGGTTGAAGGCGAACGCCATGCCGGTCTCGATGCCGGTGGCCGTGCTGGCGCTGGCGACGATCTCGCGCGCCGCGTAGCCCGTGATGCCGCCCTGGTGGTGGCGGCGGATCTCGTCCGGGCGGTTGGCGTGGCGGTAGGCGGCGTCGAGCGCGTGGTAGACGGCCGCCAGCGACTGCCCGGGGCGCACCGCGTCCAGCCCGGTCGCCTCGGCGCGCAGCAGCTCCTGCTCGGCGGCCCGCAGCGCGTCCGGCACCGCGCCGAACGCGACGAAGCGGGTCAGGTTCGCATACAGGCCATGGCGGCGCGCGCAGAACACCAGCATCGCGCGGCCGCCCAGCGCCTCGTGCGTCGGCAGCGGATGGCGGAACAAGGGCAGGCGCCGTTCGCCGGCCGCCAGCACCAGCGCCGGCTGGATCCCGCGCGCCAGCAGCTCGCGCGCGCCGGCGGCGGCCAGTTCGTGTTCGGTCCAGTGCGGCCGCGCCGCGCGCAGCGCCGCGGCCATCGCGGCGGCGGCGTCGCCGCCGAGCGCGCGGTAGCGTTCCTGCTCGCCCGGCTCCAGCACCATGCGGCGCAGGCGCAGCGCCGGCGGCAGCGGCCGCTCGTCGCGGCGCGGATGGTCGGACAGCACCGGCGCGCCCGCGGCGGCGCCCAGCACGTAGGTGTCGTGCAGTTCCGTCTCGGCCCAGGGCGCGATGTGGAAGGACAGCCCGAGGCCGTCCGCCAGCTGTTCGCGGCGCAGGCGCTCGGCCTCGATCTCGTCGGTCAGCACGCAGGCCTCGTGCGGCGTGACCAGCAGGTCGGCCACGCCGAGGTCGGCGGCCAGCAGCACCGAAGCGTCGCCTCCGGCCGTGGCCCAGGCGAACCAGTCCACGCCGCGCAGCCGGATCGCGCCGGCGCCGGCCTGCGCCAGCGCCTCGCGCACCAGGTGCAGCTTGCGCGCGACTTCCGCGGCGCGCGGATTCAGGACGTCTTCGCTCATGCGGCCTCCTCCAGGGCGATCTCGACCTGCTGCAATTCGTAGGCCGTGGTCTCGGGCAGCACGTCCATCGCGAACATGCCCGCGCCAAGCTCGGTGCCGGCCAGGAACTTCAGGCGGTCGCGCATCCGGTACGGCGGGCAGAACTGGGCGTGCAGCTGGGTTTCCGGGTGGTCGGCGCCGTCGGTCGGCGCCTGGTACCACATCATCAGGTAGGGGAAGGGGCGGTCCCACAGGCCGTCGTACTTGAGCAGCACCGTCTTCAGGGCGCGCGCCAGCGCGGCGCGCTGCGCCGGGCCCAGCGCGCCGAAGTCCTGGCACGGCGCCAGCGGCATGACCCAGGCCTCGTACGGGTAGCGCGCGCAAGGCGGTACGAAGGCGATCGCGTGCTCGTCGCGGTACAGCACGCGCTTGCCGTCGGCGGCCTCGGCGCGCGCCATGTCGCACAGCAGGCTGGCGCCGTGCTGCAGGAAGTATTCGCGCTCCTGCGCCAGCTGCCGCGCCGGCACCGGCGGCACGAACGGGTAGGCATAGATCTGGCCGTGCGGATGGTGCAGCGTGACGCCGACCTCGGCGCCGCGGTTCTCGAACGGCAGCACGTACTGGATGTGGCCGTGGCCGCGCAGGCGCGCGGTGCGGTCGGCCCACACCTGCAGCAGCAGCGCGATGCGCGCCGCCGGCAGGCTTCCCAGCGAGGCCTGCGCATCCTGGGTGAACACGACCACCTCGCACTTGCCGTTGGCCGGCGCGGTCGGCACGTCCAGCGCAGGCGGGTCGTGCGCATCGAGCGCCAGCGACGGGAAGCGGTTGTCGAACACGGCGACCTCGTAGTCGCCGGCGGGCAGCTCGGTCGGGTGCGCCGGGTCGCGCGTGGGCGCCAGCGGGTTGTACTGCGGCGGCGGCTGGTAAGTGCGGTTCTGGCGGTAGGCCGCATACGTAACCCACTCGCCACGCAGCGGATGCCAGCGCAGGTGGGGATTGGCGTGCTGCGGCTCGGCGAAGGGACTGGGCGCGGCCAGGCCGGCCGGGATCGGCTGGGTGCTGTACAGGGTAAGTGTTCGTCCGTCGGGTTTGATCAATTCTTCGCTGTGCATGGCTCGTCGTGTCGGGCAATACGCGGCGCGCGGTGCAAATACCCCCTTGCGCGCCCGGTGATGAATCGATCCTATCATGGCGTTTTCGCCACATTTTCCCTGGGTCAGCGCTTGTTTTTCCAGCAATCAATGGTCCTGAATCGACAGGGCAGACGCGGTCCCGGCCATCCTGGCGTCCCTGCTAGGGAAACGCATAGTCGGCAGGCAGTTTCCTCTATGAAGCAAGGGTTGGCGTAGGCCGTAACCTACAGGATCATTGGAAGGATTTACCCGTTTCGGCGAGAAGATGACCTACAAGGCAAGCCATCGTGACGCACTGCGGCAAACGGCCGCGTGCGCCTGGGTAGAGGGAGGGAGTGCGGGAGTGCGGCAGCGCAAGCCCGCGAAGCGGCGGGGCCGCTCATGTGCACTCATGTGCGTTCACGTACATTCGCCGCGTTCGCGTGCGTTCACGCGTGCCGCGGCGCCGACGCCGGCGCGGCCGCGCGCCGGGACGTGCGCCATCCGCGGCGCGCGCGGGCCGGGATGCCGGGCCTCCCGCGTGTCACCTGGCCAGTTCCGCCATCACCGCCGTGTACATCTCCAGGTTCAGCATCAGCTGCTTGACCGTGATGAACTCGTGCTCCGAGTGGCCGGTATAAACGGTATGCGGCATGGCCGGCCCGAAGCTGACGGCGCGCGGGAACAGGCGCGAGTTGGTGCCGCCGCCGATCGCCACCGGCTTCGGGTCCTTGATCCCGGTGAAGTGCGAGAACACCTTCAGCAGCACCGGCAGTTGCGGCGCATCGGTCTGCACCCACGGCTCGCCGATGCTCACGTCGGTGCGCGCCAGCTGCACGTGCGCGCCCTGCCACTGGGCCAGCGCGGCATTGATCTCGTTGCTCAGTTGCTGGCCCGTCTTGCCTTGCGGACGGCGGATGTTGATCGACAGTTGCAGGCCGTCGGCCTGCTCGCGGATCACGGTGGGGGCCACCGTCATCGGTCCCATGAAGGCGTCGCGGTAGGCGATGCTGCCGAACTTCTCGCCATAGTGGCCGGTGCCGACCAGGTCGTTGAGCAGGCCGACGAGGGCGCCGGCCGTCGTCTGCGGCCATGGGCGCACGGCCAGCGCGTCGGCCAGCATGGCGATGGCGTTGACGCCCTCTTCCGGCTTGGACGAATGGGCCGACAGGCCCTTGGCCGTCACCAGCAGGTTGCGGTCCTGCCACTCGAAGCCGTAGCGCATGCCCGCCTGCCTCGCGCCGCGCTGGCGGATCTGCGCCTCCAGCGCCGGCGTCGCGTTCACCACGAGGGCCTGCGCATCCTCGGGGACCTGGCTGTCGAAGAAGCCGCCCTTGAACGCCAGGATCCACGGGCTGCCGTCGTCCACCGCGGCGGACAGCGCCGGCACGGTCAGCGCGATCGTCCCGTAGCCCTTCTCCGCCGTCACCGCGGGGTACTCGGCGTCGAGCGTGACGTTCACCTCGGGCAGCGGGTGGTCCTTGACGAAGGCTTCCAGCGGCCCCCAGTCCGACTCCTCGGCCATGTAGACGTACAGCTCGATGCGCTTGGACAGCGGCAGCTGCAGGTCCTTGAGCGCCTTCATCGCGTACAGCGCGGTGGCGATCGGGCCCTTGTCGTCCTCGGCGCCGCGCGCCAGCAGCTTGCCCGGCTCGCTGGCGCGGTCCAGCACGAACGGCGACGCCTTCCACTTCGACGCATCGACGGGCTGCACGTCGCCGTGCGCGATCAGCCCGACCTTCTCGGCGCCATCGCCCAGGCCGACGATGACCACGCAGCCCTGGTCGGAAAAGTCCAGGCCGAGGCGCGCCGCTTCTTCCTTCAGGTAGGCCTTGAAGGCGCCATGGACCGGATTGCGCTCGCAGGGGATGTCGCGCGCCGCCACCGTGTTGAAGCCGACCAGCTTCGCCAGCGTGTCGACGACGTCGGTGCGGTAGGTCTCGACGGCGTGCTTGGCGGCGCGGATCGCGTCGTCGCCGGGGGCGGCCGGGGCGGCGCCCGCGGGCGCGGCGCCCAGCGCCAGCGCCAGGGCCAGCGCCGCGGACAGCGCGCGCAAGGGGGTCGTGTTCTCGTGGTTGCGGTTCAAGCCAGGTCTCCGGGTTTGCAAAATTGCAAGGAGTCTAGCAGGGATGGCAGGCTGCGCAAAGCCGAGCGCCGCGCCGGCGCGGGCCGCAATCGGGTATCGTGGAGGCGAATCCACCGAACCATCGTAGAAAGACCAGCATGAGCACCAAGATCCTCCAGCGCGTGCACCCCGCCATGCGCGACGACATCGGCGACCTGATCACCCACCGGCCGGTGCCGTCGGCGCACCTCGAGCAGGTCGACCCGTTCCTGTTCCTCAACCACCACGGCCCCCAGGTCTACCCGCCGCACAACCGCGGCCTGCCCTTCGGCCCGCACCCGCACCGCGGCTTCGAGACCGTCACCTTCATCCTCGCCGGCCAGCTGGCGCACCGCGACAGCGCCGGCCACGAGAGCGTGATCGGTCCCGGTGGCGTCCAGTGGATGACGGCCGGCAGCGGTATCGAGCATGCGGAAGTGTCGCCGCGCGCCTTCATGGACACCGGCGGTCCGCTCGAGATCCTGCAACTGTGGGTGAACCTGCCGCCGGCCCTCAAGATGACGGCGCCGCGCTACACCGGGCTGCAGGGCGATGCCATCCCCGTCGTCGAGTGCGACGAAGGCCGGGTGCGCCTGAACCTGGTGTCCGGCAGCTTCGGCGGCAGCACCGGGCCGTTCGCCTCGCTGACGGGCGTGTTCATGAGCACGGTCGAGATGCGCACCGGCGGGCGCCTGCGCCTGGACGGTCTGTTGCAGCGCAATGTCTTCCTGTACGTGGTGAGCGGCGGGGTGCGGGTCGAGCCCGACGTGGTCGATGCGATGCACCTGGCCGAGTTCGATCTCGAGGGCGACACGCTGGAGATCGAGGCCGCGCGCGACAGCGTGATCCTGCTGGGGCACGCCGAGCCGATCCGCGAACCGGTGGTCGCGCACGGCCCGTTCGTGATGAATACGCGCGAAGAGATCGCGCAAGCCATCGCCGACTACCAGGCCGGGCGGTTCGGCGCGCCGCTCTGACCCCACTTCCTGCCGGCCCGGACCCAGCGGCCAAGCCGGTCTCGTCCCTGCTGTCTCAGCGGCCGGCCAGGCTGATGCGGGTACCGTCCGGACGCAGTTCGCCGATGACGACCGTGTCGGCGAACGGCAGCTGGTCGAACGCGACGCTGTTGCCGCTGCGGCGCCCGACGAAGCGCTCCGGGCCGACCTGCACGAGTTCCTCGCGCTTGCCGTCCAGTTCGCCATACAGCTTCGCGCCCTGGTTGCTCAGTTTCAGGATGCGGCCATCTTCCATGCGGAAGCTGACGCGGTTCATGAATTCGGCCTCGCCGACGGTCAAGCGCGTCAGGGACGCATTGCCCTGCTGGCTGCCCTGCACCGTCACGCGGCTACCCGCGGACTGGTCCGGGGCTTGCTGGGCATGGGCGGACAGGGACAGGATGGCGGCGCCGGCGAAGGCGAGGAGATGGCGAATTTGCATGATTGCTCCAGATCAATAAATATGTATAAAGTATGGACTCTCTGCAATTTCACAAAACATTCGATGCATACGCAAGAGTCCTGCCGTCGTTCGTTTCGCCGGCGTCACGATGTCCGGCGAGTGAAGACAGTGTAGGCAGCCGCCTGGCGGGCGTCAGCCAGCATGTGCTGGAGCGTCGAAAAAGCGGGATGAAGCGTCGAAAAACGGGCCCGGAACGCTGCATGTGCATACGCCGCTCCCCCCCGCAGCCGGCACGCGCCCCCACCTGACAAACCTCAAACCGGGGTCAGAGCCGGGGTCAGAGCCCGGTTTTTGGCAATGGATTCAAGGAACCTCTGTCTTGGCTCATTGCTGGCAGGACAGTTCCAAAATTCGGGCTCTGACCCCGGCTCTGACCCCGGTTTGATGTGGCTCAGGCGGTGTGGTCGCGCAGTGTCGTGGCCACGGCGTCGAGCACTTGGGCGTCGTCCCAGTAGGCGGCGTGCGACCACGGGTTCCAGCTTTTCAGGATCCAGTTGACCATGCCCTGCCCCGCATTGATGACGCGGTCCCGCACCAGCGCCTCGTAGCCGGCCGACAGCGGTTGCAGCGGCCAGCCGAGGGCGTCGTCCGGGTCGTACAGGTTGATCCATGCGAAGGCCGGCGTCGGGCGCGCGATCGGCTTGATGTCCATCTGCTTGTGCGCCGCCACGAAGATCGGGATGTTGCACCCCGTCGTGACGAAGGCGGCGCAGGTGCCGCCCGCCAGGAAGCGGCGCTCGTCGTCCGCCAGGCGGTGCCCCAGCGTGCGCTGCGACCAGGCGTCGATGTCCTTCCAGATGCCGGCCTGGACCGTGCCGCCGGCCAGCGCCTTCTGCGCATCGTAGACGTAGCTCGACAGCACCTGGCAGCCCAGCGAATGCGCGAGGAACACGATGGCGCTGTCCGGCGCGAACTTGTGTACGCCCAACAGCTGGCGCGCGATGGCCGCCTGCGCCAGCTCGTACACGGACCCGTCGATCTCCTTGCGGTTCTCCAGCCCGGCCGCGTCGCCGAAGCCGAACAGCAGGAAGCGCCGCAGGTCGTCGTAGTGGATCTTGGCCGCGCCGTCGATGCGCGCCCACACGGTCTCCTGGTTCGGCTTGAGGATGTCCTGGTAATACACGGAGCGGAAGTCGATGCGGTCGGCCACGTCCGCCAGCCGCTCGCCCAGCAGCTGGAAGATCCTGACGGCGTAGTCGCGCGGCGTTTCTCCCATTCCATGGACGGCAATCAGTGCAGCATTCGACATGTTTTCCTCCATGACAGAGGCGCCATTCTGGCATGCGATGCAGGCGCGACGCCGCACATGGACGTCTTGCCAATGATGATTGCATGCACTAAAATCGATAGAATTCTACCCATTTCAAGCCTAATGATGAGTGCACTACCCGAACCCACGATGGACGAGCGCTTCACGGCCGCCGTGCACAACTGCGCGCGCATCTGGCGCCTGGCCATCGACAAGCGCCTCAAGCACCTCGGCATCGGCCAGTCCGGCTGGATGACGATCGCCGTGATCGCCAAGACGGCCGCGCCGCTGTCGCAGCGCGCGCTGGCCGACCTGGTCGGCGTCGAAGGGCCGTCGATGGTGTCGATGCTCGACCGCCTCGAGCGCGACGGGCTGGTCGAGCGCGTCGCCTCGCCCACCGACCGCCGCGTCAAGCTGGTGCAGCTGACCGAGGACGGCGGCAAGGTGTTCGCCGAAGTCAAGAAGGAAGCCGCCGCCTTCCGCGCCCTGCTGCTCGACGGCGTCGATCCGGACGAGCTGGCCGGCGCCACGCGCCTGCTCGAAGCGCTGCGCAAGCGCATCGAGGACACGCTGTGAGCGCAGCGGGCGACGGTATCGCCGTACCGGCGCAGCCGCCGCTGAACCGGCGCATGATCACCGTGTCGATCATGCTGGCCACGATCATCCAGGCGCTCGACGGCACCATCGCCAACGTCGCCCTGCCGCACATGCAGGGCGCGCTGTCGGCCTCGCAGGACCAGATCACCTGGGTGCTGACCTCGTTCATCGTGGCGGCGGCCATCGCCACGCCGCTCAACGGCTGGCTGGTCGACCGCTTCGGCCTGAAGAAGGTATTCCTGGTCTCGGTGGCCGGCTTCACGCTGGCCTCGGCCCTGTGCGGCCTGTCGATGACACTCACCGAGATCGTCGTCTCGCGCATGCTGCAGGGCGTGTTCGGCGCCGCGCTGGTGCCGCTGTCGCAGTCGGTCCTGCTCGACATCAACCCGCGCGAGAAGCACGGATCGGCGATGGCCGTCTGGGGCATGGGCGTGATGATCGGCCCGATCCTCGGCCCCACGCTGGGCGGCTGGCTGACCGACAGCGCCAGCTGGCGCTGGGTGTTCTTCATCAACCTGCCGATCGGCGCCGTGGCCTTCTACGGCATCTGGCGCTACATCCACGCCGCCACGCCCGCGCGCCGCATCCGCTTCGACATGTTCGGCTTCGTCACGCTGTCGATCGCGATCGGCGCGCTGCAGATGCTGCTCGACCGCGGCGAGCAGAACGACTGGTTCCAGTCCACCGAGACCTGGGTCGAGCTGGTGCTGCTGCTGCTGGCGGCCGCCTACTTCGTCGGCCACACGGCCACGCGCCCGGCCGGCCAGTCCTTCGTCGACTACCGCCTGCTGCTGAACGCGAACTACGTCACCGGCCTGCTCCTGATCTTCATCGTCGGCATGGTGCTGTTCGCCACGCGCGCGCTGATGCCGACCATGCTGCAGGGCCTGATGGGCTATCCGGCCGCGCTGGCCGGCCTGGTCACGGCGCCCTCGGGACTGGGGACGATGCTGGCGATGCTGGTCGTCGGGCGCCTGACCGGCAAGGTCGACTTCCGCATCCTGCTCGGCGTGGGCTTCGCCGTCACCGCGTTCTCGCTGTGGCAGATGACCGGCTACACGCTGGTGCTGTCGCAGTCCGACATCGTCTGGCCCGGCATCATCCAGGGCATCGGCCTGGGCCTGGTGTTCGTGCCGCTGTCGGCCGCTACCTTCGCCACGCTGTCGCCGCAGATGCGCGCCGAAGGCACCGCGCTGTACAGCCTGGTGCGCAACATCGGCTCCTCGATCGGCATCGCGCTGGTGCAGGCCCTGCTGGTACGGAACACGCAGATCGCCCATTCCTCGCTGGCGGCCCACGTGACCCAGGCCAATCCGGCGCTGCAGGACCCGGCCGGCGTCTACAGCCTGGCCACGCAGGCCGGCGCCGCCATGATCGACAACGAGATCACGCGCCAGGCATCGATGATCGCCTACGTCGACGACTACTGGCTGATGATGCTGCTGACCGCCGCCGTGATCCCGCTGCTGCTGCTGATCCGCCCGCCGCGCGCCGCCGGCGCCCCGGTCCAGGTGGACCACGCCGCCCTCGACTGACCCGAACGACCGAAAGACCGAGACCCAAGTGCGACACGCTACTTTCCTTCCCATGACGGCGGCCGCGGCCGCCGCGCTGGCCCTGCTGTCCGGCTGCATCGCCGTGCCGCCGGATGCCGGCCACGCCGCCGCCCCCGACTTCGCCAGGGCGCGCACCGCGCCCGCGATCCGGTTGCCGGCCGATGCCTGGCCGGCCGAGCAATGGTGGCTCGACTACGGCGACCCGCAGCTGAACGCCCTGGTGGCGCGCGCGCTGGACGCCAACCCGACGCTGGCCGTGGCCGCCGCGCGCGTGGCGACGGCGCAAGCCGCCGGCGCCGCCGCGCGCGCCGCCGCGGGCGGCCAGGTGGGCCTGGCCACGGGCCTGAACCGCCAGCGCTACTCGTCCAACGGCTTCTTCCCGCCGCCGATCGGCGGCGCCTGGTACAACGACGCCTCGGTCCAGCTGCGCGCCTCCTACGAGGTCGACTGGTGGGGCCGGCACCGCGCGCTGGTCGCCGCCGCGCTGGGCGAGGAAAACGCCAGCCGCGCCGAAGCCGCCCAGGCGCGCCAGCTGCTCGCCGCCAGCGTGGTGCAGCGCTACCAGCGCCTGCAACTGCTGTGGGCGCGCCAGGACAACGTGGCGGCGCTGGCCGCGGTCCAGCGCGACCTGGTGGCCGACAGCAAGGCGCGCATCGCCCACGGCCTGTCCAACGGCGACGCCCTGCGCGGCGCCGAGCTGGAACTGGCGCAGCTGGCCGAGCAGGCGGCACGCCACGACACCGACGCCGCGCGCGAAAAGGAAGCGCTGCGCGCCCTGGTCGGCGGCGACGCCGACGCGCTGGGGAACCTGGCGCACTTCCAGCCGACGCCCGGCCCGGACGCGCTGCCGCGCGTGCTGGGCATGGAACTGCTGGCGCGCCGCCCGGATTTGCAGGCCGCGCGCTGGCGCGTCGAAGCCCAATTGGGACGTGTGGCAGCCAGCGAAGCGGCCTTCCGTCCCGACATCAACCTGGCCGGCGCCATCGGCCTGGACGCCGTCTCGCTCGGCAAGCTGCTGCGCTGGCCGAGCCGCACCCCGCTGCTCGGCGCCACGCTCGACCTGCCGCTGTTCGACAGCGGCCGGCTGTCGGCGCAGCTGGGCCAGGCGCGCGCCGGCCGCGACGAACTGCTGGCCGAATACAACGACAGCGTGCTGGCCGCCGTGCGCGACGTGGCGATGGAAGCGGCCACGCTGCAGGGCATCGCCCGCGAAGCCGAGGCGCACGCCGCCACGCTCGACGCCAGCCGCCGCCTGGCCGCGAACGCCGAGGCGCGCCAGGCCGCCGGCCTGGCCGACCGCGCGGCCGTGCTGCAGGCGCGCCTGGCCGTGCTGCGCCAGCGCGACGTCGACCTGCAACTGCTCGACGCGCGCCTGCAGACCCAGGTCGCGCTGATCAAGGCGCTCGGCGGTGGCTACCGCGCCGCCGCCTCCACCCCACACCACGACACCGCCACGACCGCACAACGATGAGCACCGAGACCACCACCCCGAACCCCAACAAGCGCCGCGCCGTCCTGGCCGGCATCACCGCCGCCTTCGTCGCCGCCGGCGCGGCCTATGGCGCCTACTACCTGCTGGTCGCGTCCAAGCGCATGGAAACCGACAATGCCTACGTGGGCGGCAACCTGGTCAACGTGTCCTCGCAGGTCGCCGGCAGCGTCGTGGAGATCCGCGCCGACGAGACCCAGCTGGTGCAGGCCGGCGCGGAGATCGTCAGGCTCGACCCGTCCGACGCCGAGGTGGCGCTGGCCCAGGCCGAGGCGCGCCTGGGCACCGCCGTGCGCCAGCAGCGCGAACGCTATACCGGCGTGGGCCAGTACGAGGCCGTGGTCGCCCAGCGGCGCGTCGCCCTGGCGACGGCGCAGGAAGACCTGGCCCGGCGCGCCCCGCTGGCGGCCGGCAACGTGGTGTCGGGCGAGGACGTGGCGCACGCGCGCCGCGCCGTCGACGATGCCAGGGCGGCGCTGGCGGTGGCCGAGAAGCAGCTGGCGGCGGCGCGCGTCGCCGTGGCCGGCGTGGCGCCGGCCGAGCACCCGAACGTGCTGGCCGCCAAGGCCGACTACCTGGCCGCCTGGCTGGCCGCGCGCCGCAACGCCATCGTCGCGCCGGTGAGCGGCTACGTGGCCAAGCGCAGCGTGCAGGTGGGCAGCCGCATCGCCCCGGGCACGGCGCTGCTGGCGATCGTCCCGCTGGACCAGCTGTGGATCGACGCCAACTTCAAGGAATCGGAACTGCGCGACATCCGCGTGGGGCAGCCGGCCACCATCGAGGCCGACATCTACGGCGGCAAGGTGACCTACCACGGCAAGGTCGTGGGCCTGGCCGCCGGCACCGGCAGCGCGTTCTCGCTGCTGCCGGCGCAGAACGCCAGCGGCAACTGGATCAAGGTGGTGCAGCGGGTGCCGGTGCGCATCGCGCTCGATCCGAAGGAACTGGCCGCGCACCCGCTGCGCGTGGGCCTGTCGGCCACGGTCGACGTCGACATCAGCCAGCGCGGCGGCAGCGCGCTGGGCATCGCGGCGACGCCGGCCCCGGCCTACGCCACGCGCGTGCTGGACCAGCCGCTGCAGCAGGCGCAGGCGGCCACCGATGCCATCGTGGCGCGCAACATGGCGAACTGATTCGGGCTGGCGCAAGTGACCGGGGCGACGCTGCCGCCGCCCACGATGCCGCGCCGGCCGGATCGGCCCCGGCGCCGGGCGTTCCCGCCCGGGCGCGCGGGAACCCGCTTCACTTCCCCTCCACCACCGTCAGCGCCCGCCCGCTCCTGAACCACGCGCGCAGGTTGTCGAGGGTCAGCTGCGCCATCGCCGCGCGTGTCTCGTGGGTGGCGCTGCCGATGTGCGGCAGCAGCAGCACGTTGTCGAGGGCGAAGAAGCGCGCATCCACGTGCGGCTCGTCCTCGAACACGTCGAGCGCGGCGCCGGCGATCGTGCCCTGCTCCAGCGCCGCCAGCAGCGCCCCGGTGTCGACCAGCGAGCCGCGCGCCACGTTCACCAGCCAGCCCTGCGGCCCCAGCGCCTGCAGCACCGGCGCGTCGATCAGGTGGCGCGTCTCCGGGCCGCCCGGCGCCACCACGATCAGGATGTCGGAATCGCGCGCCAGCGTCTGCAGGTCGGCCTCGTAGCGCCACGCCAGGCCCTGGTCGGTGCGCCCGTGGTAGGCCAGCATCACGCCGAACAGCTCCAGGCGGCGCGCGATGTCCTTGCCGATGCGGCCCATGCCGACGATGCCCACGTGCTTGCCGGCCAGGCTGGTGGCGAGCGGGAACTGGCCCTCCAGCCAGCGGCCGGCGCGCACGTAGCGGTCGGCCTGCGGCAGCCGGCGCAGCAGCGCCAGCAGCGCGCCCACGCACAGTTCGGCCACCGCCGCGTTCAGCACGTTCGGCGTGTTGGTCACCACGATGCCCCGCCGCGCCGTCACGTCGAGCGGGATCAGGTCGTAGCCGACGCCGCAGGTGGACACGATCTCGAGCGCCGGCAGGCGCGCGATCAGTGCTTCCGGCACCGCCAGGTTGCTGCGCGTGATGATGGCGCGGACCGCGGCGGCGCGGACCGGGTCGCGGTCCAGGTCCTCGGGCAGGATGCCGTCGAATTCGGCGTCGATCTGGGACTGCACCTCGGGCACGAAGGTCCCGATCTGCAGCAGCCCCGGCTTGGCCGCCGTCATCGGCCGGCGGCCGCCTCGGCGACGGTGAGTTCGAAGGCGGCCACGCCGTCCACGCCGCCGCGCACGCGGTCGCCCGGTTCCAGCGCGCCGACGCCCGACGGGGTGCCGGTGAAGATCAGGTCGCCCGGCGCCAGCGTCACGAAGCGCGACAGGTAGGCGATCACGTCGGCCACCGGCCAGATCATCTCGTCCAGGTCGCCTTCCTGCCTGAGCGCGCCGTTCACCTCCAGCCAGACGCGCCCCGCGGCCGGATGGCCGGTGCGCCTCACCGGCAGCAGCGGGCTGCACGGGGCCGAGGCGTCGAAGCCCTTGGCCATGTCCCACGGCCGGCCATCCTTCTTGGCCAACGCCTGCAGGTCGCGCCGGGTCAGGTCCAGGCCGACCCCGTAGCCCCAGACCAGTTCGAGCGCGCGCTCGGGCGCGACGTCGGCGCCGCCGGCGCCCAGCGCCACCACCAGTTCGACCTCGTGGTGCAGTTCCTGCGTGGCCGGCGGGTACGGCAGCGGCGCGTCCATGCCCACCACGGCATCGGCCGGCTTGGTGAAGAAGAACGGCGGTTCGCGGTCGGGATCGGAACCCATTTCGCGCGCGTGCGACGCGTAGTTGCGGCCGACGCAGAACACGCGGCGCAGCGGGAAGACCTGGTCGGAATCGGCCACGGCGAGGGCCGGGACGGCGGGAGGCGTAATGACGAAGCCAGTCATGCTTATCCTTGTAAAGACGGTTTCCGGATGCGGCCGCGCCCCGGGACGGGGGCGCGGCGCATCGGACAGCCTAACACAATCATTCACATGATCAAGATGCAATACAGCGATTCCCGCACCACGCAGCGCAGGGTGGCTACCCGGCCGCGACCGCCGGACGCGCCGGCGCGGCGTCGTCCAGCCTGAACACGGCCACCGCCGTGGCCAGGCGGTCGGCCTGTTCGCGCAGCGCCTGGGCGGCGGCGGCCGCCTCCTCGACCAGGGCGGCGTTCTGCTGGGTCACGCCGTCCATCTGCGTGATGGCCTGGTTGACCTGCTCGATGCCGGCGCTCTGGTCCTGGCTGGCCGCCGCGATCCCGCCCAGGATGTCGGCCACGCCGTGCACGCTGTGCACGATCTCGCGCATCGTGCCGCCGGCTTCCTGCACCAGGCGGCTGCCGGCCTGCACCTTGTCGCTGGAATCGTCGATCAGCTGCTTGATTTCCCTGGCGGCGGCGGCCGAGCGCTGCGCCAGCGAACGCACCTCGCCGGCGACGACCGCGAAGCCGCGGCCCTGTTCGCCCGCGCGCGCCGCCTCGACGGCCGCATTCAGGGCCAGGATATTCGTCTGGAACGCGATGCCATCGATGACGGCGATGATGTCCGTGATCCTGCCCGATGCCGCATGGATCTGCGCCATCGTGCCCACCACGTCGTCGATCACCTTGCCGCCGCGCGTGGCCACGCTGGAGGCGGTGGCGGCCAGCGTATTGGCCTGGCGCGCATTGTCGGCGTTCTGCCGGACGGTGCCGGTCAGCGTTTCCATCGACGACGCCGTCTCTTCGAGCGCGCCGGCCTGCTGCTCGGTGCGCGCCGACAGGTCCTGGTTGCCGGCCGAGACCTGGCCGGAGGCCGTGGCGATGGCGTCGGTGCCGCTGCGCACCGTCGTGACGGTGGCGACCAGGTTGTCGTTCATCGTGCGCAGGGCGCCCAGCAGCTGGCCGACCTCGCAGGTGGTGGTGGCCTCGACGCGCATGGTGAGGTCGCCGGCGGCGACGGCGTTGGCGACGTCCAGCGCGCGCTCGAGCGGGCGCACGATCGAGCGCGTGATCCGCCAGGCCATCGCGCCGGCGCCGGCGAGCACCAGCAGGCCCAGGCCGATCATCAGCGCGCGGGTCTGCGCATAGGTCTGCGCGGCGGCCACGGCGTCGGCCATGCTCAGCTCTTGCTGCATCCGGATCTGTTCGGCGATCGCCTGCTGGTAGGCCGCCAGCAGCGGACGCAGCTCCCTGGCCAGGTAGGCGCGCGCGGCGGCGGCGTCGCCGGCGTCGACCAGCGCGAGCAGTTCCTGCTGGCCCTGCACGTAGCGGGCGTTCAGCGCCTGCTGCTTCTGCAGGATGGCGCGGCCCCGTGCGCTCGTCAGCGTCCTGTCGAGTTCGGCGAGGATGGCGTCGGCCGCCTTGACCGAGGTGGCGATGCCGTCGCGCTGCGTGGCGCGGTCGCCCGCCTCGTCCGACAGCATGATGTTGCGCAGCGCCAGCGCGATGTGGTCGACCTCGCCCTGCAGGCGGTTGCTGAGTTCGATACGCGGCATGCGCTTGTTGACGATCGTGTCGGTGCCCTCGTTGATCCTGCCGAGCATCAGGGTGCCCTGCCCCACCATGACCACCAGCGCCAGGCACAGGACGCCGAATCCTGCCGACAGGCGCGTCCCGATCTTCCAGTTTGCCATGTTCATCCTACCCCTCCCGTGTAGCGCACGCCCACGTGCACTGTTTGCAATGATTTCGTGTATTTACCCAGTGCAATAGTTTAGGGCGCTGACCGGCAGGCGTCGATGCCATATCACTAAACAGGGAGGATTTTTCCTAAAAGATGAGTCTCCCAAGCAACGTTTTTAGAAAGGATGCATTGTCGATCGAACCATGTGGCGCTGTTCGCGTTCATTGTGCGAACCGGATTGGGTCCTGGCTCCCCCTGCAGAACGTGAACGGCTGGCACAGCCGCTGCAAGACCTGGCTGCTGCGCTTTCGTGGCGTGGCCAGCCGCTGCCCGATCGACGACTCGGGCTGGTAGCGCGTGCTGGACGACAAACGGTTGACCACACCGGCACTGCTGCTGCGCGCAGCGGTCCAGTTCGGCAAGCGGCCGGACGGCGGCACCCCTCATTCACTAACGCGAACAGCGCCATACATCTCGGCGGCGACCGCGCGGATCGCCCGCAGCAGCAGGTCGGCGCCCGGCGACAGCAGATGGTCGCGCTGGCGGATGATGCCGAAGGCGTCCATCTTGCACGGCAGGTCGACGGGCAGGATGCGCATCACGTTCAGCGAGGCATAGTATTGCGCGACCTCGAGCGGCATCACGTGCAGCGCGTCGGTCTGCTGCAGCAGCGCCGTGATCACCAGCATGGCCGTCGTGTCGACCACGTTGGCCGGCGGCTCCAGTCCCGCGCGGCGAAACAGCATGTCGAAGCGGTGGCGCAGGATGCTGCCGTGCGGCGGCAGGATCCACGGCAGCGGCGCGATGTCCTGCAACGCCAGCGCGCGCCGTTCCAGCAGCGGGTGGCCGGGACGCACGACCGCGCAGGCCGGCTCCTCCGTCAATTCCTCGTAGACCAGGCCGGACGCGTCGCCGGTGTCGACGATGCGGCCGATCATGACGTCGAGCGTGCCGTGCTGCAGCTTGTCGAGCAGGACGTTGCTGGCCTCGAGCTGCACGCCGATGCGCAGCAGCGGCGCCGCTTCCTTGACCCGCGCGATCGCGCGCGGCAGCAGCGCCATCGCCGGCGTCATGATCACGCCGACCTCGACCTGGCCGGCCAGGCCCGCCTTCAGCGTGGCGATGTCGTCGTGCGCCAGCGCCAGGCTGGTCAGCGCCATGCGCGCGTGGCGGATCATCGTCTCGCCGTAGATCGTCGGTTCCATGCCGCGCGGCAGGCGCTCGAACAGCTTCACGTCGAGCATCTCCTCGAGGTCCTTGATCTGCCTGGAGGCCGCCGGTTGCGTCATGTGCAGTTCCTCGGCCGCGCGGTGGATGTTGCGGTGGTCGTCCAGCGCGATCAGCAGCAGCAGCTGGCGCGTCTTCAGGCGCGCCTTCAGGAACCAGTCGGGATTGGTGGCGTCCATCGCTGCCTCATGTCGTTCATATCATCTCGTTCGTGCCATCTCGTCATCGACATCACTTTACTGGACATCGCATCGAAAGCACATCACCCGCGGGCGCGATGGTCGTCCACGCCATTGGCGTCGGCAGTACCGCTCCCGCCATCGATGGCGCCGCCCGGCGGCGTGCGAAAGCCGGGCTGGCCGGCGAAGCGGTCGGCGATGAAATCCACGAACAGCCGGGTGCGCAGCGGCAGGTAGCGGCGCGACGGATACAGCAGGTACAGGTCCTGCGACGTCGCCGACCAGTCCGGCAAGACGCGCACGAGGTCGCCCGCGTCCAGCAGGTCGTGCACCAGCCATTCGGGGCACAGGCCGATGCCGCCGCCATCGGCCAGCGCGGCGCGGATGGCCATCGCATTGTTCACCTTGTAGCGGCCGCCGGCACGCACCTTGACGTGTTCGGCGCCGCGCCGCAGCGCGATCGCCTGGCTGGCGGTCCAGGCGAAGCGCACGAACGCGTGCGCCGCGAGTTCGTCCGGATGCGCGGGCGTGCCGGCGCCAGCGAGGTAGGCCGGCGCGGCGACCAGGAAGCGCGGCACCACGGCCAGGTGGCGCCCGACGACGTTGGCCGTGACGGACGCGCCCAGGCGCAGCGCGACGTCCACGCCCTCCCCGACGAGGTCGACGAAGCGGTCGTCGAGCGTGAGTTCCAGCGCGATGTCCGGGTAGCGGCGCAGGAACGCCTGCGCCAGCAGGTTGACCTTGAACTGTCCCAGCGCGACCGGGGCGTTGACCCGCAACAGGCCCGTCGGCCGCTGCGCCGCGCCCTGCGCCTCGCCCACGGCCGCATCGTACTGCTCGAGGATCGCGCGGGCGTGCTCGCAGAAGCGCACGCCCTGGTCGGTGGCGACCGGCCCCCTGGTGCTGCGCTCCAGCAGCCGCACCTTCAGCTCGGCCTCGAGCTGGCCCAGCACCTTGCCGACGGTCGGCTGCGTCGTGCCGAATTCGCGCGCGACCGCCGTCAGGCTGCCGAGTTCGACCGCGCGCACCAGGAAGCGCATCGCCCTGATCGTATCCATGCCTGCCCCTTCATTCCAGAATGGAACGAACTATAGTCCAGAATGCCGCATTCCCCCATGAATTCGAACGAGTCATCATGGCGCTTCCCTATCACGAGGAGCCGCAATGACCATCCCGATCGACAAGACCGCTTCATCCGCCCCGGCCCTGGCGCTGGCCCTGGCGCTGGCGCTGGGCGCCGCCGCGCCCGCGGCCGCGCACGCCGCCACCGACGGCGCGCACTGGGCCACGTCCTGGTACGCCAGCCCGCAACCCGCCTGGGGCGCCGGCTTCATCCTGCCGACCGGCGTGCCGGCCACGCTGGACGACCAGACCCTGCGCGAGACCGTGCGCGTCAGCGCGGGCGGCAAGCGCGTCAGGCTGGTGTTTTCCAACCGCTACGGGCACGCGCCGGTGGCGATCGGCCGCGTGCGGCTGGCGCTGGACGGCCAGGCCGGCGCCGGCCATGCGGTGACCTTCGGTGGCAGGGACGATGCCGTGCTGGCACCGGGCGCCCAGCTCGTCAGCGATGCGGTGGCGCTGGAGGTCGCGCCGCTGGCGCGGCTGTCGGTCAGCACCTGGCTGCCGCGCCCGACCAGGATCGACAGCTTCCACTGGGGCGCGCAGCAGACGGTCGCCGTCGCCGGCCACGACCGGACCGGCGCGCCGGACTTCGCGCCACACGCGGTGGTCCCCGGCCGGCTGTTCCTCAGCGGCGTGCTGGTGGAGACGGCGGCCGCGCCCCACGTCGTCGTCGCCCTGGGCGACTCGATCACCGACGGCAACGGCTCCTCGCCGGACCGCGACCGCCGCTGGCCGGACGCACTGGCGCGCCGGCTGGCCCCGCACGGCATCGCCGTGGCCAACGCGGGCATCTCGGGGGCGCGCCTGCTGCGCGACGGGATGGGGGTGAATGCGCTGGCGCGGCTGGAGCAGGACGTGCTGGCCCAGCCGGGCGCGCGCGACCTGATCGTGCTGCTCGGGACCAACGACATCGGCTGGCCCGGCAGCCCGTTCGCACCCGCCGAGGCGCCGGCGGAACTGGACGACCTGGTGCGCGGCTACATCCAGCTGGTCGCCAGTGCCCATGCGCGCGGCATCCGCGTCATCGGCGCCACGCTGCCGCCGTTCGAAGGCGCGCTGGAAGGCACGCCCTACGCGGGCCACTACAGCGACGCCAAGGAACGCCTGCGCCGCGCGCTGAACGCATGGATCCGCGCCGGCGGCGCGTTCGACGCCGTCGTCGACTTCGACGCGGTGCTGCGCGACCCGCGCCACCCGGGCCGCCTGCGCCCGGACTACGACTCGGGCGACCACCTGCATCCGGGCGACGCCGGCTACGCGGCGATGGCGGACGCGATCGACCCGGCCCTGTTCATTCCCGCATCGCGCCCGTCGCCAGCCCCTGCCCGCCCACCGGCGCCGTCTCGAAGCGCTCGCCGAAGCCGGCAATGAACGGCCGCGCCTGCGCGATCGCCCGCTGCACGCCCGGCAGCCCGAGGGAGGCCTTGTGGCTGGCCTGGCTGTCCCAGGCCTCGGTGACCCAGATCGCGTCCGGGTCGGCGGGGTCGAGGGCGACGATGTAGCTCAGGCAGCCGGGCATGTCCCGGGTCCCGTCGAGCAGCAGCGCGACGACGGCGTCGCGCTTGCCCGGCGCGATGCGCAGTTTTCCGATCAATCCGTACATGGTGCAGCTTCCAGGGTTGGCCAGGCCGGGCAGCGGCAGGGACAGCGTCGCGGCGCCGCAGGCGGCGGCGCTCAGGAAGTCACGGCGGTCGATGGCGGGCATGGCGTGTGGATGGGTGCGAATGGGCATGGAGGCGCCCATCATGACATGCCTGCCATGCCGGCACAACGCCGCCGTGGCGGCGCGGGTCCTATCCCTCCACCGCCACGACCATCACGGCCTTGGCCGGCACCCTGAGGGTGAGCCTGCCGCCGGCCGCGCTGGCGCTGAACGGCGCCGGCTTGACGGCGTCCTTGCGCGCGAAGGTGTTGTGGGCGTCCATCGCGTCCGCCGTCAGCACCTGGCCGCGCACGGCATGCGCCGCCTGGCCGGCGACGTCCAGCACCACGTCGGTCGCCTGCGCCGGGTCGGTGTTGACCAGCGCGACGTAGGTCTTGCCATCCCTGCCGCGCGCGGCCGACGCGCTGATGCCCGGTACCCCGCGGCCGTTCGACGCATAGGTCGTGTTGTTCGACAGCGTCACCGGCAGCGCGGTCGCGCCCTGGAACGGCACGTACATCTTGTAGGCGTAATAGGTCGGGGTCAGCAGCATCCGGTCCTTGTCGGTGACGATCATGGCCTGCAGCACGTTGACCATCTGCGCGATATTCGTCATGCGCACGCGGTCGGCGTGGGCGTGGAAGATGTTGAAGTGCAGCGCCGCCACGACCGCGTCGCGGATGGTGTTGCGCTGGAACAGGAAGCCCGGGTTGGTGCCCGGCTCGACGTCGTACCAGGTGCCCCATTCGTCGACGTAGAAGCCGATCGTCTTCTGCGGGTCGTTCTTGTCGAGGATCGCGACGTTGCGCCGGATGTGCTCGTCGATGCGCAGCGCGGCCGCCATCGTCGAGAACCATTCCGATTCCGGGAAGCCGATGGCGGCGCCCTTCTTTTCCCACGCGCCGGTGGGCAGCGTGTAGTAGTGGAAGCTGATGCCGTCGGTGCCGCGCGCGGCGTCGCGGCTGAGGACCTCGGTCCAGCTGCTGTCGTCGCCGTTGCCGCCGCTGGCGATCAGCTTCGGCCGCGCGTGCGGCGGCGCCTTCAGGAAGGTCGCGTAGTGGTTGTACAGGCTGGCGTAGTAGTCCGGCTTCATGTTGCCGCCGCAGCCCCAGGCCTCGTTGCCGATCGCGAAATAGGCGACCTTGAACGGCTGCGCATGGCCGTTCCTGGCGCGCAGCCGCGCCAGCGTCGACTCCCCCTCGGACGTCATGTACTCGACCCACTCGGCCATCTCCTGCGGCGTGCCGGTGCCGAGGTTGCCGTTGACGTAGGCGTCGGCGCCCAGCAGCTCGACCAGGTCGAAGAATTCGTGCGTGCCGACCGCATTGTTCTCGGGGACGCCGCCCCAGTTGGTGTTCACCTTCACCGGCCGCGTGGCGCGCGGGCCGATGCCGTCGCGCCAGTGGTATTCGTCGGCGAAGCAGCCGCCCGGCCAGCGCACCAGCGGCACGTGCAGGTCCTTCAGCGCGCCCACCACGTCGTTGCGCCAGCCCCTGGTGTTCGGGATCGTCGATCCGGGACCGACCCAGATGCCCCCGTAGATGCCGGTGCCCAGGTGCTCGGCGAACTGGCCGTAGACGTTCTTGTCGATCACGGCGCCGGGCTTGCCGGCGTCCACGGCCAGCCTGACCTGCGCGAACGCGGGCAGGCTGGCGAGGATCGCGAGCGCGAGGATGGCGGGCTTGCATGCTTTCATGTGGTTCGTCTCCTGTCGTTGATGTTCCCGCAGGGTGGACGGCGCCGTCCACCCTGGGTCGTTCGAAGCGCGCGAGGCTGCCAACCCTGCCCGATGATGTCATGTTCGTCCGTCGTCGCCCGGACCCGGCCGGGTTCCCGATCCCGCGCGGACCGGCTCACAAGGCCGTCACCTGCGCGAACGGGGCGGGATGGATCGCCAGCGGGTTGCGCAGGGCCGGGCCGAACTGGGGCGAGGCGATCTCGAAGGTCTCGCCCGCCCGCACCGACACGCCGTCGGCGAAGCTCAGCGTCGCGGTGCCGAAGAAATGGATGTGCACGTCGCCGGGGCGGCGGAACAGGGCGTACTTGAAGTGATGGTGTTCGAGGTTGCCGATGGTGTGCGACATGTTCTGCTCGCCCGACACGAAGGGCTTCTCCCAGCGCACCCTGCCGCCGGCATCCAGCACGCGCGACACGCCCTCGACGTGGGCCGGCAGTTCGCCCACCAGCAGCGCGGGGCCGACGCCGCAGTTGCGCAGCTTCGCGTGCGCGAGGTACAGGTAGTTCTGGCGCTCGGTCACGTGGTCGGAGAACTCGTTGCCGAGCGCGAAGCCGGCGCGGTACGGCTGGCCGTCGGCGCCGATCACGTACAGGCCGGCGATCTCCGGCTCCTCGCCGCCGTCGAGCGAGAAGTCGGGCATGTCGAGCGCCTGGCCGGACGCGCGCACGATCGAGCCGTCGCCCTTGTAGAACCATTCCGGCTGCACGCCGGCGGTGCCCGGCGCCGGCCTGCCGCCTTCCACGCCCAGGCGGAACATCGCCATCGAGTCCGACAGGCGTTCGACGTCGCCGCCGATCGTCCTGTGCATGGCGTCGCGCGTGTCGGCGCTGCCCAGGTGGGTCAGGCCGGTGCCGGTGACATGGCAGTGGGCGGGATCCGGGTGGTCGATGGGGGCCAGCAGCCGGCCCTGGGCGGCGATGGCTGCGCAGGAATCGCGGCCGCTGCCGGCGCCGGCGCCGGCCAGGGCGGCGAGGCCCCGGCCCTGGGCGATGGCGGCGTTGGCGAGGTCCAGCATGGTGGCATGGCCGTCGACCGGGACGACGGCGTCGCCGTCCAGGATGCCGACGCGGCGCGCGCCGGCGGGGGTGGTGTATTGGATGAGCAGCATGGTGGGTCGTCTCCGTGGCGCGGTGAGCGTTGCGCGCAGGTTCGCGCGTCCAGCTCCCGTCGATTCAGTGGGAATGCCTGGGAACGGCCGACCCGCGGCACCCGACCAGGAAATCGAAATCGCAGCCGTCGTCGGCCTGCAACACGTGGTCCAGGTACAGCCCCGCGTAACCGGTGCGCGGCAGCGCTTTCTGGTTCCCGGCGCGGTCGGCCAGGCGCGCCGCGATCTCGGCGTCCGGCACGTCCAGGTGCAGTCGCCCGTTCCTGCAATCGAGTTCGATGACGTCGCCGTCGCGCACGATGCCCAGCGGTCCGCCCGCCATCGCCTCCGGCGCCACGTGCAGCACGACGGTGCCGTAGGCGGTGCCGCTCATGCGCGCGTCCGAGATGCGCACCATGTCCTTGACGCCGCGCGCCAGCAGCTTGGGCGGCAGGCCCATATTGCCCACTTCGGCCATGCCCGGGTAGCCCTTCGGGCCGCAGTTCTTCATCACCAGCACGCAGTGTTCGTCGACGTCCAGGTCGGGATCGTCGATGCGCGCCTTGTAGTGGTCGAAGTCCTCGAACACGACGGCGCGGCCGCGGTGCGTCATCAGGTGCGGCGACGCGGCCGACGGCTTCAGCACGGCGCCGCGCGGCGCCAGGTTGCCGCGCAGGATGCAGATGCCGCCGTCGTCGATCAGCGGCGCATCGAGCTTGCGGATCACTTCGTCGTTGTAGATCGGCGCATCGCGCGTGTTCTCGCCGATGGTCCTGCCGTTGACGGTGAGCGCGCCCGGGTGCGGCAGCAGGCCGCCCTCGCCCAGGCGGCGCAGCACGCCCGGCAGGCCGCCGGCGTAGTAGAACGCTTCCATCAGGTAGCGGCCCGACGGCAGCAGGTCGACGATGGTCGGGGTGCCCTTGCCGATCCGGGTCCAGTCTTCCAGTTCGAGCGGCACGCCGATGCGTCCGGCGATGGCCTTCAGGTGGATCACGGCATTGGTCGAGCCGCCGATCGCGGCGTTCACGCGGATCGCGTTCTCGAAGTTCTCGCGCCGGAGGATCTTCGACAGCGTCAGGTCTTCGTGCACCATCTCGACGATGCGCATGCCGGACAGGTGCGCCAGCACGTAGCGGCGCGCGTCGACCGCGGGGATCGCGGCATTGTGCGGCAGCGAGGTGCCCAGCGCCTCGGCCATGCAGGCCATCGTCGACGCCGTGCCCATGGTATTGCAGGTGCCGGCCGAGCGCGCGTGGCCGGCTTCGGCGGCGAGGAAGTCGTGCATCGTGATCTTGCCGCCTTTGAATTCCTCGTGCAGCTGCCAGACGGCGGTGCCGGACCCGATGTCCTTGCCGTTCAGCTTACCGTTGAGCATGGGGCCGCCCGTCACGACGATGGTCGGGAGGTCGACGCTGGCCGCGCCCATCAGGAGCGCCGGCGTGGTCTTGTCGCAGCCCACCAGCAGGACGACGCCGTCCATCGGGTTGCCGCGGATGGATTCCTCGACGTCCATGCTGGCCAGGTTACGGGTCAGCATGGCGGTCGGGCGCAGGTTCGATTCGCCGTTCGAGAAGACCGGGAATTCGACGGGAAAGCCGCCCGCCTCCAGGATGCCGCGCCTGACGTGTTCGGCCAGCTTGCGGAAGTGGGCGTTGCAGGGGGTGAGCTCGGACCAGGTATTGCAGATGCCGATGACCGGCCTGCCCTGGAATGCGTGGTCGGGAATGCCCTGGTTCTTCATCCAGCTCCGGTACATGAAGCCGTTCTTGTCCTGGGTACCGAACCATGCCGCCGAGCGCAGCGCAGGCTTCTTCGTTGTCTCGGACACGTCCTGGTCTCCTCGTCGTTGTCGGGACCGGGCGACCGCGGTCAGGGCCGGGCCCGGCGATGCGGGGAGTCTACCGAACGGCCAGATAACTATCCAATCACTTTTTTGCGCTTACCGATATCGATTCCGGCATCGGTCGCGATGCCGAAACGCGGTCACGGCCGCGGCGACGGCGGTTCACCGCGCCACCGAAAACCGCAAGCGCGACCGCGTCTCGTACACCTCTCCCGGCCGCAGGATCGTGCCGGGATACGCGGGCCGGTTCGGCGAATCGGGGAAGTGCTGCGGCTCGATGCAGAAGCCGCCGCGGAACACGTAGTCGTGGCCCTTGCCGTGCAGCGAACCGTCGAGGAAGTTCCCGCTGTAGAACTGCACGCCCGGCTCCTGCGTGAACAGTTCGAGCACCCTTCCCGTCGTGGGTTCGTACACGTGCACGGCGCGGGTCATGGCCTTGCCGCCGTCCGGCTTGTTCAGCACCCAGCAATGGTCGTAGCCGGTGCCGTGGAGCAGCTGCTCGTCCGGCTGGCCGATGCGCTCGCCGATCGGGTGCGGCTGGCGGAAGTCGAACGGCGTGCCGGTCACCGGCGCCAGCGGGCCGAGCGGGATCGCGCCGGCGTCGACCGGCACGAAGGCGTCGGCGTCGATGGTCATCTCGTGCGCCAGCACGTCGCCGGCGCCCGCGCCGGCCAGGTTGAAGTAGCTGTGCTGGGTGAGGTTCACCGGCGTCGGCCGGTCGGTCACGGCGCGAAAGTGCACGGCGATCTCGTTGTCCTCGGTGAGGCTGTAGACGACGGTGGCGTCCAGGTTGCCCGGATAGCCCTGCTCGCCGTCCGCGGCGCGGTAGCGCAGCGCCAGGCTGCCCGCTTCCACCGTGGCCGTCCACAGCACCTTGTCGAAGCCGGGGTCGCCGCCGTGCAAATGGTTTTCACCGTTGTTCACCGGTAGCTGGTAGGCCTTGCCGTCCAGCGTGAAGCGGCCCTTGGCGATGCGGTTGCCGTAGCGGCCGATCAGGGCGCCGAAGTACGGGCTGTCCTTCAGATAGGGCGCGAGCGTGTCGAAGCCGAGTGCGACGTCGGCGACCTTGCCGTCGCGGTCGGGCACGTGGATTTCGCTGACGATGCCGCCGAAGTCCAGCACCTTCACGACCATGCCCTTGCCGTTCTTCAGCGTGTAGCGCTTGACCTGCCTGCCGTCGGGCAGCGTGCCGAAAGGTTCCTGCGTGATGTCCATGCGTTGCGTTCTTTCTCAGAGGGTCGAAGGCCGCCCGGACACCGGCATGCCGTCCTCGTCCGCGCGCGCCCGCTCCACGAGCGTGCGGCGTCCGGGTGCCACCGCGGATCGCCGACGATCTCGGTACAGGTGCGCATGGCAGGCAGCATGACGGTGGCGCCAGCGCCAGCGCGGATAACGCTGCCGTGGCCGGGTCCGTAGATGCCGTGATCGTAGCATGTACCCCGCACGCGATCGCGCGCCTTGTCCACGGCGCGCGATCGTCACGGTCCCGCGGCCGCGGGGCGGCGCCGTCGCGGCCATGCCCGGCGCGCGCGCCAGGCGTTACACTGCGATCGCTCCCCGCCATGTTTGCCGATCCGCCATCGGCCTTCGTCTTGACATTGACAGTATGCAAGCCTCTTTCGACGCCTTCCGCGCGCTGCTCCTGGCCACCGATCCCGACACCATCGCCGCGCCGGACGCGATCCCGCCCGGCTTCCTGCTGGCCCGCGCCGGTGCGCTGAGCGCCCACTACATCCCCTTCGACTACGTCAACCCGGGCGCGCGCGTGGTCCTGGTCGGCATCTCGCCCGGCTTCGTGCAGTGGAAGAACGCGGTGCGCGAGGCGCGCCGCCAGCTTTCGGCGGGCGCGCCGGACGAGGAGGTGCTGCGCGCCGCCAAGTACACGGGCGCGTTCAGCGGCGCGATCCGCCCCAACCTCGTGGCCCTGCTCGACCACGTGGGCCTGCAGCGCTGGCTCGGCATCGCGTCCTGCGCCGCGCTGTTCGGCGCGCACGCCGACCTGATGCACGTGACCGGGGTGCTGCGTAATCCGGTGTTCGTGGCCGGCAAGAACTACAACGGCGCCGCGCCCAACATGCTGACCACGCCGCTGCTGCAGGAGCAGCTGCTCGGCTATTTCGCGCGCGAGATCGCGCCGCTGCGCGACGCGGTCATGGTGCCGCTCGGTCCCAAGGTGGGGCTGGCGCTGGACTGGCTGGCGGCGCGGGGCGTGCTGGACGGCCAGCGCATCCTGCACGGCATCCCGCATCCATCCGGCGCCAACGCCGAGCGCATCGCCTATTTTCTCGGACGCAAGGAACGCGCCGCGCTGTCGAGCCGCACGAACGGCGCGCGCATCGACGCCGACCGCGACGCCGTGCTGGCACGGCTGGCGGCGCTGGGCCGACGGCGCAATTGACGCCGCAAGCGACCTGGCTAACATTGTGCGACGGTTACATCGCGTTACACTTGGACCGTCCAGTGCAAAGGTGACGATCATGCAGACCGATCCCCGGGAATTCGTACCGTCCTCCACCCATGCCGATTATTTCGAGCAGGAGCCGGCGTCCTTCTTCAAGGGCGTCATCGAAGCCAGCAACACCGGGATCGTCATCACCGACCCGGCGCGCGCCGACAACCCGATCGTCTACGCCAATCCCGCCTTCGAGACCATGACGGGCTACCGCCTGGACGAGGTGCGCGACCGGAACTGCCGCTTCCTGCAGCGCGGCGACCGCAACCAGCCCGAGATCGGCGCCATCCGCGACTGCATCGCGGCGGGCGACCACTGCACGACCACGCTGCGCAACTACCGCAAGGACGGCAGCATGTTCTGGTGCCGCATGCACCTGTTCCCGGTGCGCGACCGGGACGGCCTGCTGATCCGCTTCGTCGCCTTCCTCGAGGACCTGAGCGAGATCGTCGAGGCGCAGCATGCCGCCCAGGACGCGCGCAGCCACCTCAGCACGGTACTGGAAAGCATCGCCGACGGCTGCTTCTCGCTCGACCGCGCCTGGCGCTTCACCTACATCAACCGGCGCGGCGCGGCCATGACGGGCCGCAGCGCCGACGAGCTGCTCGGCCAGGACATCTGGCAGGCCTTTCCGGAAGCGGTGGGCAGTCCCTTCCATGACGCCTACCAGCGCGCGATGCGCGAGCGCGCGCCGGCCAGCTGCGAGGCCTACTATGCGCCGCTCGGCATCTGGGTCGAGGGCCGCGCCTATCCGTCGGCCGACGGACTGACGGTGTTCTTCGCCGACGTCAGCGCGCGCAAGGAAGCCGAGTCGCGCCTGATGCACCTGGCCACCCACGACAGCCTGACCGGGCTGCACAACCGCTTCAGCTGCATGCGCGCGCTCGACGCGGCGCTGCAGCGCTCGCTCGACCACGGGCACCCGGTGTGCGTGCTGTTCGTCGACCTCGACCACTTCAAGGAAGTCAACGACGCCCACGGCCACCACGCCGGCGACCAGGCCCTGCAGGAAATCGGCAAGCGCCTGGCCAGCTTCGCCAGCCCGCAGACGACGGTGGCGCGGATCAGCGGCGACGCGTTCGTGTTCGTGCTGGAGCAGGCGGACGGCGAGATGGCGCGCGCGCTGGCCGCCGCCGCGCTGCAGCGCGTGGCGCTGCCGATCGCGCTGGACGGGCACCAGGTCACCATCGGCGCCAGCATCGGCATCGCCATCGGCGGCGGCGACGCGCACACGCCGGACGAGCTGCTCAACAACGCCGACGCCGCCATGTACGAGGCCAAGGACAACGGCCGCCATACGATCGCCGTGTTCGCGCCGGCGGCCAAGCAGTTGATCAAGCAGCGCCTGCACCTGCGCCAGGAAGTGTTCTCGGCGCTGGACCGGCGCCAGTTCGTGCTGTACTACCAGCCGCAGGTCGATGCCGCCGACGGCGCCGTGGTCGGCGCCGAGGCGCTGCTGCGCTGGGACCATCCGACGCTGGGCGTGCTGGCCCCGGGCGCCTTCCTGCCGATGCTGGAGGATTCGCCCGCCATCACGGCGGTGGGCGCCTGGGTCTGCGAGGAAGCCTGCCGCCAGGCGCGCGAATGGGAGGCCATCGGCTACCGCCTGAGGATGGCGGTGAACGTGTCGCCGCGCCAGCTCACCGACGAGAACCTGGCGCCGCTGCTGAAGAACCTGGTGGCGCGCTACGGCCTGGCCACCGAATGCATCAAGCTGGAAGTCACCGAGAGCATGCTGATGCAGGACATCGGCAAGGCCGCGGCGGTGCTGCGTTCGCTGCAGGCCGAAGGCTTCCACATCGCCCTGGACGACTTCGGCACCGGCTACTCCAACCTCACCTACCTGCGCCAGTTCCCGATCACGGCGATCAAGATCGACCGCTCGTTCGTGCAGGAGATCGAGCAGGACCGGCGCTGCCTGGACATCGTCAACGGCGTGATCGCCTTCGCCAAGTCGCTCAAGCTGTCGGTGATCTGCGAGGGCATCGAGACCGAGGCGCAGAAGGCGGCGATCCAGTCGACCGGCTGCGATGTGCTGCAGGGCTACCTGATCGGCAAGCCGATGCGGGCGGAGGATTTTCGCGCGCTGCTGCTGGCGCAGAGCGCCCAGCCCGGGCAGGCGGAGCCGGGGTGCGTGCGGGATGATGGCTGATCGGCGGTTGGTGCGCTCGGGGAGCGCACCCTACGGCGATGCCGATGGGGCGTGATGCACGTCCCACGGCGATGCCGATGGCGTAGGGTGCGCACCCCGTGCGCACCACGCGTTCACGCGGCTTCGGCCGCGACCTCCTGCGCCGGCGCCGGCGCCCGCTCGACCTGGCGCTTGAACAGGTACAGGCTGGCCAGCATCAGCGCGATCGGCACCAGGGTCAGGTAGAACGCGAAGTGCCCGTTGAACCGGCCGAACACGTAGCCGGTGATCAGCGACCCGGTGGTGCCGCCCAGCGCCGAGAAGATCACCAGCAGGCCCGTCATCGGCGCGTGCTGGTGCGCCGGCAGCGAGCTGAGCATGACGGAATTGATGCCCGGGTAGATCGGCGCCATGAAGAGGCCGATCAGCGGGAACAGGAAGGCGGCCAGCGGCGCCGTCGTCCAGCCCACGTGCGGGTCGTGCGCGATGTCGCGCGCCAGCGGCAACGCCAGCAGCACCGTCGCGCCCATCGCCAGCATGCAGAAGGACAGCACCGGATACCAGTTCAGGCGGCGCATCACGACACCGGCCGACAGGCGCCCGAGCGCCAGGCAGCCGGCGTAGATGCTGGCGGCCTGCACGCTCATCGCCGCCGGCAGCTTGAGGATCTCGTTGTTGAACGTCGGCAGCCAGGTGCCGACGGCCTGCTCGACCAGCACGTAGAGGAAGGCCGTCATCACGAACACATAGACCAGCGGGCGCAGGAACAGGCGCAGCATGTCCAGGAAATCGGCGGCCGGCCCGCGGCTGTGCGGCGCCGCGGCGGCGCCTTCGTCGAAGGGCGTGGCCAGCACCAGCACGAAGGTCGCCGCGCACAGGGCCGACAGCAGCCAGTAGACGTCCAGCCAGCTGGTCGAGCGGGGGTCGGACGAATCGATGAACCAGCCGAAGATCCAGAAGGCGGAGAGCACGCCGACCATGAAGAAGCCTTCGAGCAGGTTGGTGATGCCGGCGTGCTGGCGCTTGTCGCGCGCGACCAGGCCGATGGTCGAATACACCGACACCTTGGCCAGCGCGAACGCCACGCCCACGCACAGGAACAGCAGCTTGGCCGTGGCGAAGCCCGGCAGCAGCGGCATCGCCAGCGTGGCGCAGGCGACGATGGCCAGCGCCGCCAGCATCGCCCGCTTGTAGCCGAAGCGCGGCAGCGAGGACGCGACCAGGAAGGACACGATGGCGATCGGCAGGTCCTTGAAGCCTTCCAGCACGCTGGCCGCGCCCTTGTCGATGCCGTAGTTGTGGATCACCTGCAGGATCACCGTGCCCACGCTGTTGAGCAGGATGGCGAACACGAAGTAGATCAGGAAGAGGGCCAGCAGGATGCGTTTCTTGTTCACGGTGTCTCCAGTATTTTTTATGATGCCGCAACCGCAAGCACGTCGCCCCGGCGCAGGCCGGGGTCCAATGCCGCCGCGCAGCCGGACTGCGAACATTGGGCCCCGGCCTGCGCCGGGGCGACGGTGTGCGCAACCGTCAATAAGCGAACAGGTCGAACCGCTCCAGCGACGGTATCACGACATCCGCCTGGCGCAGCACCTGCGCGTCGCCCACGCCCACGGCGAACATGCCCGCCGCCTTGATCGACGCCACGCCGGCCGCCGCGTCCTCCACGCCCAGGCAGTCGCCCGGCGCGACGCCCAGCGCGTCCGCCGCGCGCAGGAAGATTTCCGGATCGGGCTTGCTGTTCCTGACGGTGGCGGCATCGACCACGTAGTCGAAGCGCGCGCGGATGCCCAGGCGGTCGAGCACCGTGAACGCGTTCTTGCTGACCGAGGCCAGGCCGGTCTTCAGGCCGGCCGCGCGCACCTGCTCCAGCGCGCGCAGGGCGCCCGGCAGCAGGTCGCCCGGGGTCATGGTCGCGATCAGGCGCCGGTAGTGCTCGTTCTTGGCGTCGGCCAGCGCCAGCTTCTCGTCGGCCCCATGGACGCGCGGCGCGCGCGCCAGGATCAGTTCCAGCGACCCCATGCGGTCGACGCCCTTGAGTTCCTCGTTGAAGGCCTCGTCGAACGGCGCGCCGATGCCGTCGGCCAGGCGTTTCCAGGCCAGGTAATGGTAGCGCGCGGTGTCGGTGATGACGCCGTCGAGGTCGAAGATGACCGCCCGGAAGCGGGTGCTGGATGGCGTCATGCGAGGTCTCCCATGTGGATGTGCGGTTGTCCCGCGTTCAGTTCGAAGGCGCGGCCGCGGTGCGCCAGCGCCAGGTGCGCGCCCTTCAGCAGGCGGTAGCCGGCGCCGCCGGGGCCGACCGCCACTTCCAGCAGCGCGCCGCGCACGTGCACCTGGAAGCGGTAGCCGGTCCATCTGTCGGGCAGCGCGGGGGCGAAGCGCAGGCCGTCCTCGTCCAGGCGCATGCCGCCGAAGCCGTAGGCCACGCCCAGCCAGGTACCGGCCATGGCGGCCGTGTGCACGCCGGTCTGGGTGTTGGCGTGGGTGTTGTCGAGGTCCAGGCGCGCCGTCTCCATGAAGTAGGCGTAGGCCTTGTCGCGGTAGCCGACCTCGCTCGCCACGATGCTGAAGATGCAGGACGACAGCGAGGAATCGTGCGTCGTCACGCGCTCGTAGTAGTCGAAGTCGCGGCGCTTGTCGTCGAGCGCGAACTGGTTCGACAGCAGCATCAGCGCCAGCACCACGTCGGCCTGCTTGCAGACCTGGTGGCGGTAGATCACCAGCGGGTGGTAGTGCAGCAGCAGCGGATAATGTTCCTGCGGCGTGTTGGCGAAATCCCAAGGCTTCTTGGACAGGAAGCTGTCGTCCTGCTCGTGGATGCCGAGCTCCTCGTCGTAGGGCAGGCGCATGGCGGCGCCGGCGGCGCGCATGGCCGCGATCTCGGCATCCTCCAGGCCGATCGCCGCCGCCACCCGCGCGTGCTCGCCCGGCCGCTCGGCGCGCAGGCGTTCGATCATGTCGGCCGCGAACGTCATGTGCATGCGCGCCATGGCGTTCGTGTAGTAGTTGTTGTTGACCAGGGCCGTGTATTCGTCCGGGCCGGTCACCTCGTTGATGCAGAAGCGTCCCTGGCGGTCCCACGAGCCCAGGCCGAGCCAGATGCGCGCCGTCTCCAGCAGGATCTCGGCGCCGCATTGCGCGATGAAGTCCAGGTCGCCGGTGGCGAGCCAGTACAGCCGGATCGAGTAGGCCACGTCGGCATTGATGTGGTACTGGGCCGTGCCGGCCGGGTAGTAGGCCGAGCACTCCTCGCCGGCGATGGTGCGCCACGGGTACAGCGCGCCGCGCGCATGCGCCATCTGGCGCGCCCGCTCGCGTGCCTTGGGCAGGCCGTTGTAGCGGTACTGCAGCAGCGCGCGCGCGATCTCGGGGCGCGAGAACAGGAAGAACGGGAACACGTAGATTTCCGTGTCCCAGAAATAGTGGCCCTCGTAGCCTTCGCCGGTCACGCCCTTGGCCGCGATATTGGTCTTGCCGTCGCGCCCGACCGACTGCAGCAGGTGGAACTGGTTGAAGCGCACGCCCTGCTGCAGCGCGTCGTCGCCGTCGATGACGACGTCGGCCTCGTTCCAGAACCCCGCCAGCCAGGCGCCCTGCTCGGCCACCAGCGCGTCGAACCCGTCCGCCCTGGCGCGCGCGACCTCGGCGCGGGCATGCGCGCCCACCTGGCCTTCGTCCATGTCGCGCGAGGTGGCGTAGGCCACGAACTTGCGCAGCACGATGGTCTCGCCCCGGCGCGCCTGCACCTCGAACGCATGGCCGCCGGCCAGGCGTTCCAGGCGCGCCGGGCTGTCCAGCACCGAATCGGTGGCCGTGGCCAGCAGGAAGCCGCTGTTGCGGGTACGCTGCAGCACCAGCACGTCGGTCTCGCCGACCTCGCGCCCGACCAGTTGCAGACTGGGGCCGGTGATCGCCGAGCCCACGCGCGGATCGTCGCCGGCCTGCATGTTCGACACGGCGGCGTCGACGTCGGCCAGGAGGCGCACCGTGCCCGAGAAGTCCAGCGGCGTGACCGCGACTTCGAGCGCGGCCACGTGCTTGCGCTGCAGGCAGACCAGGCGCCGGCTGTCGATGCGCAGTCGCTGGCCCGACGGCGCTTCCCACTCGACGCTGCGCGCCAGCACGCCGGTACGGAAGTCGAGCGTGCGCTCGTACGCGTGCACGGTGCCGCTGTCGAGCGTGAACAGGGCGCCGTCCACTTCCAGCGTGATGCGCTTGGCGTTCGGCACGTTGAGCATGAACTCGTTGGTGCGCGCCAGGCCGTAGGCGTTCTCCGGGTAGTGGATCGCCTCGGTGTCGTGGAAGCCGTTCAGGTAGGTGCCCTCGAGCGTGCCTTTCAACGCGCCGCCCGGGCCGTGGCCCTCTTCCGGCGTGCCGCGCATGCCGATGTAGCCGTTACCCAGCGTGAACAGGGTCTCGTGCAGGAAAGCGCGGCGCGGGTCCAGGCCGCGCTCGCGGATGCACCACGGTTCGGCTTCCAGCCCGCCGGGGATGTTATCGATGTCATTTTCCACTGTGTTCTTCCTCTCGTTTCGCTTGGCGGATGGGACTCGTGTCGGGGCGTCGCGCGCTCAGGTCTGGCGCACGATCAGCGTGGTGGGCAGCATCTCGGAGCGCACGTCGGCGCGCCCCTCGATCAGGTCCAGCATCTTCCTGGCCAGCAGCACGCCGCCGTCGCGCAGGTACTGGTGCACGCTGGTGAGCGGCGGGATGAAGCTGGCGGCGCCGGGGGTGTCGTCGTAGCCGACGACGGAAATATCGTCGGGCACGCGCAGGCCGGCGTCGGCCAGCGCGCGGATCGCGCCCATCGCCAGCTGGTCGCTGGCGGCGAACAGGCCGTCGCAGTTGTGGCCGCCCTTCTTGCGGAGCAGCGCGCTCACGCATTCGAAGCCGGCCTCGAAGGTGAAGGCCTTGGGGCGCAGGATGTGCACGGTGGCGCGGCCGGACAGCGCGTCGATGAAGCCGGCGCAGCGCGCCTGTACCTCGGCGTGGTCGACGTCGCCCACGAAGAGCAGGCGGCGCCGGCCCTGGCCGAGGAAGCGCTCGGCGGCGCTGGCGCCGCCCTTGCGGTTGTCGCTGCCGACCGTCACGTGGCTGGCGTCGGCGTCCGGCTCGCCCCACACCACCAGCGGCACGCTGCTCGACTGCAGCGCCTGCACGGCCTCGCCGTGCGAGCCCTGGCCCAGCAGGATGATGCCGTCGGCCCCCTGCACCGGCGCCGTGTCGAGCAGCTGGCGCGACGTCAGCACGACGCTGTAGCCGGCCGTCGTCAGTTCCTGGGTGATGCCGCCCAGCAGTTCGAGCGGATACGGGTCCGACATCGGCCGGCCCTTCACCGGCGTCATCTCGACCACCACGGCCACCGAGTACGAGCGGCGCATGCGCAGGTTGCGCGCGCTGACGTTGAAGCGGTAGCCCTGCTCGGCCGCGATCCTGCGCACCTTCTCGCGCGTCTTTTCCGTCACCAGCGGGCTGTCGCGCAGCGCGCGCGACACCGTGATGGTCGAGACGCCGGCGATGCGCGCCAGGTCTTCCATCGTGACGGTGGTGTCGCCGGTGCCCGGCAAGGTCTTGGAAAGCGCCATGGATGATCGGTGGATGATGGGTTTGTCGTTTTCCGACGCATTATGACAGATTTCCATGTAGTGTCGACAAAAAATGACATCGATAACAATCCGATTGACATCGATAACATTTCAATGTTTCAATGATTCTACTTGCTTGACTGACATACAAAGCAGCGGTCGAGCCACCGGGGAGGAGACGCCCCGACGAATGGATTCCCCATCCTCATAAGAGAGACAACGATGAAAACAGCACTCCAGTTCCCGCAACTGTCGGCCGTCGCGCTCGCCGTCGCCGCCCTCGTGGCCCATGCCCAGGCCGCCGCCCAGGAAACCTCCCCTGCTCCGGCGCCATCCGGCGACGTCCAGAAGGAAATCCAGCAGGTCGTCGTGACCGGCACGGCCTCGGCCAGCGGCACCCGCAAGATCGACACCAGCTTCTCGATCACCACCGCCAGCGAGGAACAGCTCAAGATGGCCGCGCCCAGCAGCACGGCGGACGTGCTGAAGATCGTGCCGGGCGTGTACGCCGAGGCGACCGGCGGCCAGTCCGGCGCCAACATCGAGGTGCGCGGCTTCCCGTCGGGCAGCGACTCCCCGTTCGTCTCGGTGCAGATGAACGGCAACCCGATCTATCCAGTGCCGGTGCTGTCGTTCTTCGAAGGCTCCTCGGCGTTCCGCCTGGACGACACCATCGAGCGCGTGGAAGTGCTGCGCGGCGGCCCGAGCACGATCTATTCGGTGGGCCAGCCGGGCGCCACGATGAACTTCATCATGAAGAAGGGCGGCGACGAGACCGAGGGGAACATCCGCCTCACGACGGGCACCGGCAACCTGCGCCGCGTCGACGGCGTGTTTTCCGGCAAGATCGCCGACAACTGGTACGGCATGGTCGGCGGCTTCTACCGCAAGACCGACGGCGTGCGCGACGCCGGCTTCCCGGCCGACGACGGCGGCCAGCTGTCCGGCTCGCTCACGCGCAAGCTCGACGGCGGCGAAGTGACCTTCTATGCGCGCCACACCGACGACAAGAACGCGTTCTACACGGGCGTGCCGCTGATCTCGGCCAACGAGGGCCGCAGCATCTCGTCCTTCCCCGGGTTCGATCCGCTCACCGGCACCCTGATGAGCAATGAGATGCGCAACTTCACCGTCGAGGCGGGCCCGGGCCGCACGCTGAACTACGACCTGGCCGACGGCCGCGGCCTGCAGTCGACGCTGTTCGGCGCCGACTACCAGCAGAAGCTGGGCGGCTGGGACGTGTCGAACAAGGCGAACTACTTCAAGGGCGACCTGAATACGATCGCCATGTTCACCGGTAACAACCCGCTGTCGGCGGCCGACTACCTGGCGCAGGCGATCGGTTCGGCCAACGGCAACGCCGCCGCGCTGGCCGCCGCCGGCCGCCCCGCCACCGGCGGCACGCTCACCTACACCAACGGCGGCGGCGCGGTCGCCCCCGGCCAGCAGGTGGTGCAGGCCGGCCTGTGGGCGGTCGAGAAAAAGCTGCGTTCGTTCACCGACGAATTCCGCGTCAGCCGCGAGATCGGCCGGGACAATACGCTGACGGTCGGCGCCTACTACGCCGACTATGCGTCGCGCGACACCTGGTTCCTCGGCAACAGCCACCTGATGACGGCCACGCCCAACGCGCGCCTGATCGACGTCGCCCTGAACAACGGCGTGATCGTGTCGAACAAGGGCACCGACGGCAACGTCAACTACGCGCCCATCGCCTCCTACGACGGCGACAACAAGGCCCTGTTCATCGCCGACGAATGGCGCATCGACGACCGCTTCAAGGTCGACGCCGGCATGCGCCGCGAAAAGCAGCGCATTTCCGGTTCGGTGTCGAACCTGACCAGCATGGACACCGACAACAACCCGCTGACCGTCTACAACAACGGCACCTCGATGCCGAACGGGACCTTCACGCGCCTGTCGCGCAGCGATTCCGCGAATTCGTTCACCGCCGGCGGCCTGTACAAGCTGACGAAGAACTCCAGCGTGTTCGTGCGCGCCAACCAGGGCCACACCTTCATCTACTTCGACGACCTGCGCAACGCCGGCACGCAGGCGGTGGTGGACGACCGCAACCGCATCCCGAACCCGAAGGTCACGCAGTACGAAGTCGGCTTCAAGACGGCGACGCCGCTGTACAGCGCCTACGTGAACGCGTTCTGGACCGACTTCACCGGCATCTCGTTCCAGCAGATCACCACCACCGACATCCTGTACTCGGTCAGCGGCTCCGAGGGCAAGGGCGTGGAATTCGAACTGGCGCTGCGTCCGGTGCGCAACCTGCAGCTGCAGCTGACCGGCAACTGGCAGGACTCCACCTACAAGGACAACCCGGCGATCGCCGGCAAGCAGGTGCAGCGCCAGCCGAAGTTCCAGTACCGCTTCTCGCCGAGCTACCGCATCCCGATGGGCGACTACGCGCTCAAGCTGTACGGCACCTACTCGCACATCGGCGCGCGCTGGGCCGACCAGGCCAACACCCAGTACCTGCCGAAGTACGACATGCTCGACGTCGGCGCGCTGCTGGAGCTGTCCGAGCACCTGGAACTGCGCGTGACCGGCACCAACGTGACCAACGAGCTGGGCCTCACCGAAGGCAACTCGCGCCTGGTCGGCGCCAGCACCGGCCCGATCAATGCGCGGCCGATCTTCGGACGCGCGTGGGAAGCGTCGATCAACTACCGCTTCTGAGTTTCCACAGTCTGCTGTACCCTTCTTGGCGGGACTTCGGTCCCGCCTTTTTTTCGTCGGTACGGGCTGGTGCGGATGGCGTGCCTGCGCCTGCCGCGCACAGCCGACGGCGCCGCGTGCCGTGCGTACCCCGTGCACACCCCGTGCGCACCTCGATACAAGGAACAGTCGAATGATGTATGTCTACCTGGGCGCAGCCATCGTGCTCGAAGTGATCGGCACCACGCTGCTCAAGGCCTCGCAGGAATTCAGCAAGCTTTGGCCTTCGCTCGGCACCGTGTGCGCGTACGCCGGGTCGTTCTACCTGATGTCGCTGGCGTTGCGCACCATCCCGACCGGCATCGCCTATGCGATCTGGTCGGGCTGCGGCATCGTGCTGGTGTCGTTGATCGCCTGGATCGTGTTCAAGCAGCGCCTCGATTTCCCGGCCATCGCCGGCATGGGCCTGATCATTGCCGGCGTCCTGGTCATCAACCTGTTCTCGAACAGCGCCACGCACTGATCAGAAACCGACGTTCAGCTTCGCCTTGAGGCCATTGTTGTTGCCGGTGCCCCATTTGTTCGCCGTGTCGCCGTACTGCTCGTAGCCCGCGCTCACCGACGCCTTGCCGTTGATCCGGTAGCGCGCGCCCGCGCCGACGTAGGGGCCGGCATCGGTTTCCTGCACCGACCTGCCCTTGGCGTCGCGGTGGTTGAATTCGCTGTAGGCCATGCCGAGCTTGCCGTAGGCCTCGAAGCGCTCGCCCACCGGCACCTGGAGCTTGACGGCGGCATGGGTATTCGCCCCCTTCACGCCCATCGCGCCGGCAGCCTCGTCGATCCGCCCGTAGTCGGCGAAATACGTGCCGCGGTCGACCAGGTTGACGTAGCCGCCTTCCAGGGCGAGGTAGGGCGTCAGCTCGATGCCGGCGAGCAGCCTGGCATCGGTGACCCAGCGGCCGAAGGCGGACGGGTCGCGCGGCATCCGGTCGGGCGCCGACGCGTCGCGCAAGTACGCGTGCCACGCCGGCTGCGGCTGCAGGCGGGCGAACGGCGCGGATAGCGAAGGCGTCGCCGACAGGCCGGCTTCGGCCCGCGGCAACAGTGGCGATGCCGCCGCCGGCGCCGGCGCCGCTGTTGCCGGACCGCGCGCCTGTACAGCCGCCGGCGGCGCCACGACCACCTGGTCTTCCAGCGCCTGCGCCAGCGCCCCGCACGTGACGAACGATGCCGCGATCGCGGCGCACTGCACTGCCTTCATGTTCCCTCCCCGTCGTTTCCCGCCACGATAACAGGGCTTGTTCACGATTTCATCCCCAGCCTGGCAAGCGGGACCATCCGGCGTCGTGGCCGACCGGACTGCGCCGGCCGCGCGGACTTCCGGACCGCGGCGGGCGGCCCGTCCCGGCTTACTTCAGGTGCACTTTCAGCTCGGTGCCGGCCTGCAGCAGGGCCGACTGCACTTCCGGCACCCTGGCCAGCGGGTTCAGCAGGCCGTAGTCGTGGATCATGCCGTTGTAGCGGGTGGCGGTGACGGCGACGCCGGCCGCGTCCAGCTTCTGCGCATAGGCTTCGCCTTCGTCGCGCAGCACGTCCAGCTCGGCGGTCTGCACCAGGGCCGGCGGCAGCCCCTTCAGCTGGGCGGTCGTGGCGCGCAGCGGCGAGGCGTAGATCTCGTTGCGCTTGGCGGCATCGGTCGTGTAGTTATCCCAGAACCACTTCATCATGTTCTTCGTGAGGAAGTGCTTGTCGGCGAACTGGTTGTACGAACCGGTCTCGAAATGATGGTCGGTCACCGGCCACAGCAGCACCTGGTAGCGGATCGTCGGCTGGCCCCTGTCCTTCGCCATCAGGCTGACCACGGCCGCCATGTTGCCGCCGACGCTATTGCCGGCCACGGCCAGGCGGCTGCCGTCGACATCGATGTCCTTGCCGTTGGCGGCGACCCACTTGGTGGCGGCATAGGCCTGCTCGATCGCCACGCCATACTTCGCTTCCGGCGACGGCGTGTAGTTCACGAACACGGCGGTGGCGCCGGAATAGGTCACCAGGTCGCGCACCAGGCGGGCATGCGTCGGGTAGTCGCCCAGCACCCAGCCGCCGCCGTGGAAGAACATGAAGACCGGGGTTGCGCCCTTGGCGCCGTGGGGGCGCACGACGGTCAGGTCGACCTTCTGGCCGTCCTGGGTGATCGTGCGGTTGCTGACGTCCACGCCGGACAGGTCGACCTGTACCGATTTCTGGGCGCCGACCAGCACCTGGCGCGCTTCCTGCGGGGTCATCTGCTCCATTGGCTTGCCGCCGCCGCCGTTCAGCGCATTCAGGAAGGCCTGGGTGTTGTGCTCGGCGACCGGGGCGGCGAGGGCCGACTGGGCGCCGATGACGAACAGGGAGGCGGACAGGATCTTGGCCACGGTGTTCATGGTGTTTCCTTTCTTTGGTGTGGTTCGATGCGCGATGACGCTTCAAGGGTGATGGTTTTACTTCATTCGCTATTTTGTAGCGCGCTATGTATCTGGTCGTACGGTAGTGTGCATGCTCGCCTCTTTTCCTATAAACGCTATTAAATAGCGCACTACTTATATCCTGCGGCTTGCCGGCGCCGATGCCGCCTCACGCGCTGTCCGCCAGCCTGGCCCGCAGGACGTCCAGTTGCCGCTTGATGGCGCCCAGCTCTTCCGGTGCGCAGGCCGTGGCGCACGACACCTGTTCGAAGATCGCGCCCGCCTGCGCCTGCATGGCGCGGCCGGCGTCGGTCAATGCGACCAGCACCTGGCGCTCGTCCGCGGCGGAGCGGGTCCGGCTCACGAGGCCGGCGGCTTCCAGGCGCTTGAGCAGCGGCGTCAGCGTGGCCGAATCCAGGAACAGCCGCGCGCCGATCTCGGACACGGTCAGTTCGTCGCGTTCCCACAGCACCATCAGCACGAGGTACTGCGGATAGGTCAGGTCCAGCTTGCGCAGGAGCTTGCGATACACCTTGTTCATCGCCAGGCCCGTGGCATACAGGCTGAAACACAGCAGGTCGTCCAGGACCGGGGTCCGGGGCTGGCTGTCCTGCTGCGGGGTCGATGTGTGCTTGGTGTCCATGGACCGCATATTAAATCGCGCGCTATTCAATTGCAAGCTATATTTGTAACGGCATGTAAGCACCGCGCGGACCGGATAGAATCGGCGGACCATCATCATTCCATCGGAGGACACGGCATGCCTGACGCCCGCACCGACAGCGCGCGCCCGGGTGCCGCCGGCGCCAACCGGCGCGCGCAGGGCGGCGCGGACTGGGTCGGCATCCGGCGCGACCGCGACACCGGCATCGAAAGCGTGCACGCGCACTTCGAGGGACACGCCTACGATCCGCACGACCACGACGAGATCCTCGTCGGGGTCACCCAGCAGGGCGTGCAACGCTTCCGTTGCCACCGATCGCTGCACACCAGCACGCCCGGACGCGTCATCCTGATCGAACCGGGCGCCGTCCACGACGGCCACGCGCCCGAGGCCGGCGGCTTCACCTACGCCATGCTCTACCTGCCGCAGGCATGGGCGGCCGACATGGCGGCGCGACTCGGCGCGGGCGGCCTGTCCGCGCTCGGCGCCGCCTTCCGCAGCACGCTGGCGGACGACAGGCCGCTCGGCGCCGCCATCGAACGGGCCTTCCTCGCCCTCCACCGCGGCGAAGGCCGGCTGGCGCGCGACCAGGCGCTCGACGTGCTGGTGCGGCGCCTGGCAGGACAGGTGCGCGCGGACGCGCGCGTGGCCGGAAACGGCGCGCCGGCGGAGATGGCGCGCGCCAGGGACTTCCTGCACGCGCGCATGGGCGACGACGTCGGCCTGGACGAGGTGGCGCGCCACGCCGGCATCGACCGCTTCCGCCTGGCCCGGCAGTTCCAGCGCCAGTTCGGCCAGTCGCCGCACGCCTACCTCGTCAGGCTGCGCCTGCGCACCGCGCGCGCCCTGCTGGCGCGCGGGGACAGCCCGGCCGATGCCGCCGCGGCGGTGGGATTCGCCGACCAGAGCCACCTGGGCCTGTGGTTCCGCCGCGCCTACCGCCTGACCCCGGCCGCCTACCGGCGCCAGTGCACGAATCTTACAGACTGAACGCACCCGCAGCCGGGATCATTCCGGCTTTGCATCCAAGGAGTGTTCAATGTTCGATACCAAAGTCGCTCTCATCGTCCGCAACGACCTGGCCGGCTGGCAGCGCATGAACGTGGTGGCCTTCCTGGCCACCGGCATCGCCGCCGAAGCGCCCGCCATCCTCGGCCAGCCCTATGTCGATGCGAACGGCCACCGCTACGGCCGCATGGCCGGCCAGCCGATGCTGGTGTTCGAAGCGGACCTCGCGGGACTCCAGGCGGCGCACCGCACCGGACTGGAGCGGCAGGTCGCGCTGGTGCCCTTCGTCCATGCGATGTTCGCGACCGGCCACGACGAGGCCAACCGCCAGGCCTTCCTGCACGAGGATCCCGCCAACCTGGACCTGGTCGGCCTGGCGCTGCGCGGCCCCAGGAAGGCCGTCGACAAGGCCGTCAAGCGCCTGTCGCTGCACCCGTGACGGGACCGCTCAGGCGCTGACGGCCTGGCCGTCGCGCGCGGCCACGCGGTTGCGGCCGTTCGCCTTGGCGTCGTACAGCAGCGCGTCGGCGGCCTCGACCCAGGCCATCGCGTCGTCGCCCTTGTCGAGGGCGGGACGGGCGCTGTACACGCCCAGGCTGAGGGTGACGTAGCCCGGCGGGTTGTCCGCATGCGCCAGTTGCAGCGCCCCGACCGCGGCGCGGATCTTCTCGGCGACGGCCAGCGCGCCGCCGAGGTCGGTATCCGGCAGCACCACCGCGAATTCCTCGCCGCCGTAGCGCGCCGCCAGGTCGGTGGGACGGCGCGCGCCCTCGGCCACGGCGCCGGCGACGCGGCGCAGGCAGTCGTCGCCGGCCACGTGGCCGTAGCGGTCGTTGTACTTCTTGAAGTGGTCGACGTCGGCCATGATCACGGCGAACGGCGTGTCGTTGCGGCGCGCGCGGTCGTACTCGCGCTCCAGCGTTTCCTCGAACAGGCGGCGGTTCGGCATGCCGGTCAGGCCGTCGCTGTCGGCCAGCGCCTTGAGCGAGCGGTTGTGGCGCTTGAGGGCATTGCCGGAACGGCGCAGTTCGGCCTCGAGCTGCTCGCGGATACGGATCTGGCGCACCATCACCACGCCGCCCCAGGCCAGCAGCACCACCGATGCGCCGAGCAGCAAGCTCATCTTGACGGCCAGCGCGCGCCACTCGGCAAGCACCTCGTCGGTGGACTGGGCGCTGGCCACCAGCACCGGATAGCCGTCCAGGTGGCGGTAGCTGTACAGGCGTTCGATGTTGTCGAGCTTCGGCGTCAGGATCGCCGTGCCCACCGGTCCGCTGTGCTTGTACAACTGCCAGATCGGGCCGCTGCGCACGTCGCTGCCGATCTGTTCGTCGCGGAACGGCCGGCGGTAGAGCAGCGTGCCGTCGTCCAGCATCATCAGGATGGTGCCGCTCCTGCCGACGTCGAAGCTGTCGTAGAACCTGCCGAACCAGCCCAGGTTGAGCGTGGCCAGCGCCACGCCGGCGAAGCTGCCGTCCGGATGGTCGAGGCGGCGCGACAGCGGCAGGATCCAGACGCCGGTCGAGCGGCTGCGTACCGGCTTGCCGATGTGCATGCCTTTGCCCGGGTGCGTCAGGTGGTACTGGAAATATTCGCGGTCGAAATTATTGCCCTGCACCGGCGTGGGCAGCGAGGACACCAGCCAGGCGCCGTCCGCCGCGTAGACGAACAGGCCGTGCAGTTCGTCGACGTCGTGCGTCAGCGTCATCATGCGCGCGCGCAGGCGCGCCGCCGCCGGCCCGGACAGCCCGTCGCGCCCGATGCGCTCGACCAGTTCGGACAGGGCGGCGTCGCCCAGCTTGATCGAGGCCTGGGCATGCGACGCCAGCGCGCGCGCCATGTTGCCGGTGTCGGACACGCTGTCGCGCAGCGCCACGTCGCGCGCGTGCAGCACGCTCCACACCTGCACGCCGACCACCAGCAGGCAGAAACAGGCGAGCAAGCCGATCGCCAGCGCCACCACCGGGCGGCGCTGCTGCTTCAGGGCGGAAAGCCGGGGCTGGATGTCGGTGTCGGGCATGGCGGATCGTGGTGTGGTCATCGTGCAGATTAGCGAGGGCGCGCCGCTTCGTCCATATCGCACGGCCCTTGTCGCTTGAATTTCCATGAAACACTTTTAATTTCCACAAAACATCGTTGCCACCAAACAACTGAAAGTCACGGGTCGCCGCATCACGCCGTTTACACGGCATATATACCTGGGCAGCAACTCTTTACGCCGCGTTTCGCGCCCCGTCCCTAAGCTGGCATGGTCGTCAACAACCATCCTGAAGGGGAAAGATGGACATCCTGTACATCGCCGCCACGGTGTTTCTCACCGTACTGACCTGCGGCCTGGCCCACGCCTGCGACAAGCTGGGGGGCAAATCGTGAATGCAATCTACTGGGGCGTGGGCCTCGCGGCCGCGGCCGTGCTGGTCTACCTCGTCGTCGCCTTGCTGAACGCGGAGAACCTGTGACCATGCCTACCGATGCACTCCTGCTGCTGGCGGTCTTCCTGGCCGTCGTGACCTTGCTGGCATGGCCGCTCGGCCGCGTGCTGGCCGCCGTCGCCGAAGGCAAGCCCGTGCCCGGGCTGAACTGGCTGGCGCCGCTCGAACGCCTGTGCTACCGCGTCGCCGGCATCAAGCCGGACCAGGGCATGGGCTGGAAGACGTATGCGCTGGGCCTGCTGCTGTTCAGCGGCATGGGCGCCCTGCTCGTCTACGCCGTCCAGCGCCTGCAGGCCTTCCTGCCGTTCAACCCGCAACAACTGGGCGCCGTGTCGCCCGACTCGGCCTTCAACACCGCGCTGAGCTTCGTCGGCAACACCAACTGGCAGGGCTACAGCGGCGAGCAGACCATGAGCTACTTCAGCCAGATGGTCGCGCTCGCCAGCCAGAACTTCCTGTCGGCCGCCACCGGCATCGCCGTCGTGTTCGCGCTGATCCGCGGCCTGGCCGCGCGCTCGTCGACCTCGGTCGGCAACTTCTGGGCCGACCTGGTGCGCTCGACCGTCTACGTGCTGCTGCCGCTGTCCGTGGTGCTGGCCCTGTTCCTGGCCGGCCAGGGCGTGATCCAGAACTTCGCGCCGTACCAGGAGGCCACGCTGGTCGACCCGGTCGCGTACACCCAGCCGAAGCTCGGCGCCGACGGCCAGCCGCTGAAGGACGCGGCCGGCAACCCGGTCACCGAGTCCCTGACCGCCACCACCCAGACCATCGCCATGGGCCCGGTCGCCTCGCAGGAAGCGATCAAGATGATCGGCACCAACGGCGGCGGCTTCTTCAACGCCAACTCGGCGCACCCGTACGAGAACCCGACGGCGCTGACCAACTTCGCGCAGATGGTCGCGATCTTCCTGATCCCGGCCGCGCTGTGCTTCGCGTTCGGCCGCATGGTCGGCGACAAGCGCCAGGGCTGGGCCGTGTTCTCGGCGATGGCGATCCTGTTCGTCGCCATGACGCTGGTCGCGATGTGGGCCGAGACCCAGGCGCATCCGGGCCTGCAGGCGCTGGGCGTGGACCAGGCCGCGAGCCACCTGCAGGCCGGCGGCAACATGGAAGGCAAGGAAACCCGCTTCGGCATCGCCGCGTCGAGCCTGTTCGCCGCCGTGACCACGGCCGCGTCGTGCGGCGCCGTCAACACCATGCACGACTCCTTGATGCCGCTGGGCGGGCTGGTGCCGATGGCCCTGATGATGTTCGGCGAGGTCGTGTTCGGCGGCGTCGGCTCGGGCCTGTACGGCATGCTGGTGTTCGCGATCCTGGGCGTGTTCATCGCCGGCCTGATGATCGGCCGCACCCCGGAATACCTGGGCAAGAAGATCCAGAGCTACGACATGAAGATGGTGTCGATCGCCATCCTCGTCACGCCGATCGTCGTGCTGGCCGGCACCGCGCTGGCGGTGAGCGCCGACGCCGGCCCGGCCGGCATCGCCAACCCGGGCGCGCACGGCTTCTCGGAAATGCTGTACGCCGTGACCTCGGCCGCCAACAACAACGGCAGCGCGTTCGCGGGTCTCTCGGCCAACACGCCGTTCTGGAACGGCCTGCTGGGGGTGGCGATCTGGCTGGGCCGCTTCGCGATGATCGTGCCGGTGCTGGCGCTGGCCGGTTCGCTGGCCGCCAAGCCGCGCCTGGCCACGACGTCCGGCACGATGCCGACGCACGGCCCGCTGTTCGTGACCCTCCTGATCGGCGCCGTGCTGCTGGTCGGCGTGCTGAACTACGTGCCGGCGCTGGCGCTCGGCCCGGTCGCGGAACACCTGCAACTCTTCTCGGTGAAATGATATGGCACACCCCAACGTAACCCTGTTCGATCCGAAGCTGGTCGGTCCGGCCACGATCGACGCCTTCCGCAAGCTCGACCCGCGCCAGCAATGGCGCAGCCCGGTGATGTTCGTCGTCTACATCGGCTCGATCATCACGACGCTGCTGTGGCTCGACGCGCTGCGCGGCCATGGCGAAGCCCCCGCCGGCTTCATTTTCGCCATCACCCTGTGGCTGTGGTTCACGGTGCTGTTCGCGAACTTCGCGGAAAGCCTGGCCGAGGGCCGCAGCAAGGCCCAGGCGGCCTCGCTGCGCGCCCTCAAGCAGACCGTGATGGCCAAGAAGCTGTCCACGCCGCAGTACGGCACCCAGTGGCTGCCCTGCCCCGCCACCGACCTGCGCAAGGGCATGTTCGTGCTGGTCGAGGCCGGCGACATCATCCCGGCCGACGCCGAAGTCGTGCAGGGCGTGGCCTCGGTCGACGAATCGGCGATCACCGGCGAATCCGCGCCGGTGATCCGCGAATCGGGCGGCGACTTTTCCGCCGTCACCGGCGGCACCCGCGTGCTGTCCGACTGGCTGGTGGTGCGCATCGCCGTGAACCCGGGCGAAGCGTTCATCGACCGCATGATCGCCATGGTCGAGGGCGCGCGCCGCCAGAAGACCCCGAACGAGATCGCGCTGACGATCCTGCTGGTGGCCCTGACCATCGTGTTCCTGGTCGTCACCGCCACGCTGCTGCCGTTCTCGCTGTACTCCGTCGCCACCGCCACGGCCGCCGGCCTGGCCAGCGCGCCGGTCACGATCACCGTGCTGGTGGCGCTGCTGGTCTGCCTGATCCCGACCACCATCGGCGGCCTGCTGTCGGCCATCGGCGTGGCCGGCATGAGCCGCATGATGCAGTCGAACGTGATCGCGACCTCGGGCCGCGCCGTGGAAGCGGCCGGCGACGTCGACGTCCTGCTGCTCGACAAGACCGGCACCATCACCCTGGGCAACCGCCAGGCGGCGACGTTCATCCCGGCCCCGGGCGTGACCGAGCGCGAACTGGCCGAGGCCGCGCAACTGGCTTCGCTCGCCGACGAGACGCCGGAAGGCCGCAGCATCGTCGTGCTGGCCAAGCAGAAGTTCAACGTCCGCGCCCGCGAGATGGCGGAGCTGAAGGCGGAATTCGTCCCGTTCACCGCGCAGACCCGCATGAGCGGCGTCGACCTCGAGGACCGCCCGGTACGCAAGGGCGCGGCCGACACGATGCGCAAGTACGTGCTGGGCCTGGGCAACGCCTACCCGCAGGCCGTGTCGGCGGCGGTGGACGACGTGTCGCGCCGCGGCAGCACGCCGCTGGTCGTGGTCGACGGCGGCCGCGTGATGGGCGTGGTCGAACTGAAGGACATCGTCAAGGGCGGCATCAAGGAGCGCTTCGCCGAACTGCGCCGCATGGGCATCAAGACCGTGATGATCACCGGCGACAACCGCCTGACGGCCGCCGCCATCGCCGCCGAGGCCGGCGTCGACGACTTCCTGGCCGAGGCGACGCCGGAAGACAAGCTGGCGCTGATCCGCAAGTACCAGTCGGAAGGCCGCCTGGTCGCGATGACCGGCGACGGCACCAACGACGCCCCGGCGCTGGCCCAGGCCGACGTGGCGGTGGCCATGAACACCGGCACCCAGGCCGCGAAGGAAGCGGGCAACATGGTCGACCTGGACTCGAACCCGACCAAGCTGCTGGAGATCGTCGAGATCGGCAAGCAGATGCTGATGACGCGCGGCTCGCTGACCACGTTCTCGATCGCCAACGACATCGCCAAGTATTTCGCGATCATCCCGGCCGCCTTCGTCGCCACCTATCCGCAGCTGAAGAGCCTGGACGTGATGCAGCTGGCCAGCCCGAGCTCGGCGATCCTGTCGGCCGTGATCTTCAACGCGCTGATCATCGTCGTGCTGATCCCGCTGGCGCTGAAAGGCGTCAAGTACCGCGCGATCGGCGCCGCCGCGCTGCTGCGCCGCAACCTGCTGGTCTATGGACTGGGCGGCATCGTCCTGCCGTTCATCGGCATTAAACTGATCGACATGATCCTGGCCGCCCTGCATCTGGCTTGAACCGAAGGAGAACCTCATGAGCATGACGTCGCAATTCCGCCCCGCCGCCACGATCCTGGTGCTGCTGACCGTGCTGACCGGCGCGGCCTATCCGGCCCTGGTGACGGGCGTGACCCGCATCGCCTTCCGCGACCAGGCCGCCGGCAGCCTCGTGATCCAGGACGGCAAGGTGCGCGGCTCGCGCCTGATCGGCCAGGCCTTCACGTCGCCGCAGTACGTGTGGGGCCGCCCGTCCGCGACCGGCCCGATGCCGGACAACGCCGCCGGCTCGTCGGGCTCCAACCAGGGCCCGCTGAACCCGGCCCTGCTGGACGCCGTGAAGGGGCGCATCGATGCCCTGCGCGCCGCCGATCCGGACAACGGGTCGCCGGTCCCGGTCGACCTGGTCACGGCGTCGGCCAGCGGCCTGGACCCGCACATCAGCCCGGCCGCCGCGCTGTACCAGGCCGGCCGCGTGGCGAAGGCGCGCGGCATCGACCGCGCGCGCGTCGAGGAGCTGGTGCACAAGCACACCGAGCACCCGCTCGCCGGCTTCCTCGGCGAGGAACGCGTGAACGTGCTGGCGCTGAACCTGGACCTGGACCAGGTCGCCCCGGCAAAATAAGCGCTTTACAGGCACCAGTACGAACAGACGACGATGGCGAAGACGAACGACGAACGCAGGCCCGACCCGGACGCGCTGCTGGCCCAGGTGCGCGAGGAAGAGCGGCGCGCGGCGCGCGGCAGGCTGCGCATCTACTTCGGCGCCTCGGCCGGCGCCGGCAAGACCTACGCGATGCTGGGCGCCGCGCGCGCCCTGCACGCGGAGGGCGGGTCGGTGCTGGTCGGCGTGGTCGAGACGCACGGCCGGAGCGAGACGGCGCGCCTGCTCGAGGGCCTGCCGCTGCTGCCGGCCCGGCAGGTCGAGTACCGCGGCAGGACGCTGCCGGAATTCGACATCGACGCGGCGCTGGCGTCCGGCGCCGCCCTGGTGCTGGTGGACGAGCTGGCGCACTCGAACGTGCCCGGCTCGCGCCACCGCAAGCGCTGGCAGGACGTCGAGGAACTGCTCGACGCCGGCATCGACGTGCACACGACCGTCAACGTGCAGCACCTGGAAAGCCTGAACGACGTGGTCGGCGGCATCACCGGCATCCGCGTCGCGGAGACCGTGCCCGACACCGTGTTCGACCGCGCCGACGAGGTGGTGATGGTCGACGTGCCGGCCGACGAGCTGCTCGAGCGCCTGCGCACCGGGCGCGTCTACCAGCGCGCCCAGGCCGAGCGCGCGGCCGGGAATTTCTTCCGCAAGGGGAACCTGATCGCGCTGCGCGAACTGGCGCTGCGCCGCACCGCCGACCGCATCGAGGGCGACGTGCGCGCCTACCGCGTCGAGAAGTCGATCGACGCGATCTGGAAGACCGGCGCCGTGCTGCTGGCCTGCGTGGGCCCGGACAGCGGCGAGCAGGTGGTGCGCGCCTGCGCGCGCCTGGCCGGCCAGCTGGGCACGCGCTGGCACGCCGTGTTCGTCGAGACCCCGGCCCTGCAGCGCCTGCCGGAAGTGCAGCGCGAGCACGTGCTGGACGACCTGCGCCTGGCCGAGAAGCTGGGCGCCGTCACCGCCGTGCTGCCCGGCAGCGACGTCGCGCAGGCGCTGGCCGAGTACGCCGAGAGCCACAACCTGTCCAAGCTGGTGCTGGGCCGCCCGCACGGCCGCGCCCTGCCCTGGCGCGCGCCGCTGGCGCGCCGCCTGTCGCGCCACGCCCCCGACATCGACCTGGTCGAGGTGGCGACGCCGCCGAAGGAGACCGGGGCGCTGCTGGCGCGCAGGCGCCGCGAGCGCTCCGTGGAGGCCGTGCGCGGCCTGCATCCGAACCGCTACCTGGCCGGCGCCGGCGCCAGCCTGGCCGCGGGCGCGCTGGCGTGGAGCCTGTCGCCGTGGCTCGACCTGCCCAACATCGCGATGCTGTTCGTGCTGGTGGTGGTGCTGGTCGGCTACCTGCTCGGGCGCGGCCCGTCGGTGCTGGCCACCTGCGTGAGCGTCGCCGTGCTCGACTTCTTCTTCGTGCCGCCGCGGCTGTCGTTCGCCATCTCGGACTTCCAGTACCTGGTGACGTTCGGCACGATGCTGGCGGTGGGCTTGAGCACCGGCCAGCTGACCGCCCTGCTGCGCTTCCAGGTGCGCGTGGCGCAGCAGCGCGAGAACCGCTGGCGCGCGCTGTACGAATTCTCGTCGACGCTGTCGGGCGCGCTGCAGTCCGACCAGATCCTCGACGCCGCGCGCGAATTCGTGGCGCGCGCCTTCCGCGCCCGCGCCGTGCTGCTGCTGCCGGACGACGACGGCAAGCTGCTCGTGCCGGACGGCGCCGCGCTGCCGGTCGAGCCGGGCACCGCGCAGTGGGCGTTCGACCACGCGCAGCCGGCCGGCATGGGCACCGACACGCTGCCGGCCAGCCCGCTGTTCTACCTGCCGCTGGTGGCGCCGATGCGCACGCGCGGCGTGCTGGCCCTGGCGCCGGAACAGCCGGACCGCATCCTGGCGCCGGAACAGCGCCAGCAGCTGGACACGTTCGCCACCGTGACGGCCATCGCGCTGGAGCGCGTGCACTACATCGAGGTCGCCCAGGGCGCGCTGGTGGACATGGAATCGGAGCGCCTGCGCAACTCCCTGCTGGCCGCGCTGGGCCACGACCTGCGCACCCCGCTCACGCTGCTGGTGGGCGTGTCGGAATCGCTGGCGGCGTCCGCGCCGCCGCTGTCGGCGCTGCAGCTGGGCCTGGCCGAAACGCTCAAGAGCGAGGCGCTGCGCATGAGCACCCTGGTCGCCAACCTGCTCGACATGGCGCGCATCCAGAGCGGCGGCATCCACCTGCACCTGGACTGGCAGTCGATCGAGGAAGTGGTGGGCAGCGCGCTGCGCATCAGCCGCGACGTGCTGGCCGCGCACCACGTCGAGACCCGGCTGCCGGCCGACCTGCCGCTGGTCGAGTTCGACGCGCCGCTGCTGGAACGCGTGCTGTGCAACGTGCTGGAAAACGCCGCCAAGTACACGCCGCGCGGCTCGACGGTGAAGGTCGACGCGCGCCTGCGCGGCGACTGGATCGAGCTGCGCGTGACCGACGACGGCCCCGGCCTGCCCCCGGGGCGCGAGGAAGCCATCTTCGAGAAGTTCACGCGCGGCGAGAAGGAATCGAACACGCCGGGCGTGGGCCTGGGCCTGGCGATCTGCCGCGCGATCGTCGAGGCGCACGGCGGGACCATCCGCGCCGAGCAGGCGCCGGGCGGCGGCGCGCGCATCGTCATCGCCCTGAAACGGGGCGAACCGCCGGCCGTGCCGGAACTGGAAGACACGCTGGAGGACCACCATGAATGACAAGCCGACCGCGCTGCTGGTCGAGGACGAACCGCAGATCCGCCGCTTCGTGCGCGCCGCGCTCGAGGACGAGGGCTGGGTCGTGTTCGAGGCGTCCGGCTGCCGCCAGGGCCTGATCGCCGCCGGCACCCGCCAGCCCGACCTGGTCGTGCTCGACCTGGGCCTGCCCGACGGCGACGGCGTCGCCTTCCTGGCCGACCTGCGCCAGTGGTCGCGCGCCTTCGTCATCGTGCTGTCGGCGCGCACGCTGGAATCGGAAAAGGTGCGCGCGCTCGACGCCGGCGCCGACGACTACCTCACCAAGCCGTTCGGCACGGCCGAGCTGATGGCGCGCGTGCGCTCGGCGCTGCGGCGCCAGCGCCAGGGCCATGGCGGGTCCGGCGATGGCCAGTCCGGCATCGTGCGCTTCGGCCAGGTCGCCATCGACCTGCAGGCGCACGCCGTGACGCGCGAAGGCCGCGGCGTGCGCCTGGCGCCCACCGAGTACCGGCTGCTGGCCGCGCTGGCGAAGAACGCCGGGCGCGTGGTCAGCAACCCGCAGCTGCTGCGCGAAGTGTGGGGCCAGCACTCGATCAACAACGCGCACTACCTGCGCATCTACATGGGGCACCTGCGGCGCAAGCTGGAGGACGATCCCGCCCAGCCGCAATACCTGATCACGGAGACCGGCGTGGGCTACCGCCTCGCCGTGCCGCTCTAGATCCCATTCCAACCAGCGAAGACCCGCTGCGCCGCGCCGCAAGGCCCGGCGAGGGCACGACTCATCCCGAAGAAAGTGAAAACCATGAAAAACCTCATCGCCACCCTCCTCTCCCTGGCCGCCATCGGCGCCGTCCACGCCCAGGAAGCCGCACTGGCGCCGGCCATGCCGCCGGCGACGCCGGACGCCGCGCCCGCGCCCGCGTCCCCGCTCACCTGGAACCTGGGCGCCATCACCGACTACCGCTACCGCGGCATCTCCCAGACCCGCCTGCACCCGGCCGTGCAGGGCGGCGTCGACTACGTCGATGCGGACAGCGGCCTGTATGCCGGCACCTGGCTGTCCTCCATCACCTGGGCGAAGGACGCCGGCGGCGGCGGCCACGTCGAGATGGACGTCTATGCCGGCAAGCGCGGCGAGATCGCCGGCTTCGCCTACGACGTCGGCGTGCTGGGCTACGTCTACCCGGGCAACGGCTTGAAGGACGTGCCCGGCTTCGTGAACGGCAACACCGGCGAAGTCTACGCCCAGGTCGGCCAGGGTCCGTACTACGTGAAGTACTCGAACGCGCTGACCAACCTGTTCGGCTTCGTCGACAGCCGCTACAGCAGCTACCTCGACGTCGGCGCCAACCTCGACGCCGGCAACGGCTTCACGATCGTGCTGCACGCCGGCCGCCAGCACGTGCAGCACTCGGCCAACGCCAGCTACACCGACTGGAAGGCCGGCGTGAGCCGCGCCTGGGGCCCGGTCACGGCGACGCTGGCGTTCGTCGCCACCAATGCGCAGGAGGCGGCGTACACGTCGGCGCGCAACGGCAAGTTCCTCGGCAAGAATGGCGTGACGCTGCAGGTGGTGCGCACGTTCTGATCGACGCGGGGCCGGCACGGCCGCGCCACGACCATCGTCGCCCCGGCGCAGGCCGGGGCCCAATTCCGGCGCAGGAGCCACATGAGAAAAAACCCGCTTCCCTTCGACAAGGACGCGGGTTTTTCGTTGATGCGGATTCGGGAAGGAAATTGGGGCCCCGGCCTGCGCCGGGGAGGCGGTTCCGATGGGCCGCTCAGGCCGGGCACCCCGCCAGCACCACTACCGACGACTGGTCCCTGCCGGCCCGCTTGGACTGGTACAGCGCATCGTCCGCCGCATGCGTGAGCGCCGCCAGTTCCGGACGCGGGCACCAGGCGAAGCCGATGCTGCTGGTGACCTCGAGCGTGCGGCCGTCGATGACGAAGGGCATGCGGATCGCGTCGAGCAGCTTGTCGGCGATGCGCTGGCATTCCAGCGGCGAGCCGACCTGTTCCAGCACCACGACGAACTCGTCGCCGGCCAGGCGCGCCACCGTGTCGGTGCTGCGCACCGTGGCGGACAGGCGCTTGGCGAATTCGCGCAGCACGGCGTCGCCGACCGCGTGGCCCAGGCTGTCGTTGATCTGCTTGAAGTTGTCGACGTCGAGGTAGGCCAGCGCCAGCGCCATGGCGCTGCGGCGCGAACGGCCGATCGCCTGCGCCAGGCGCTCCTCGTAGCTGCGCCGGTTCGGCAGGCCGGTCAGGTGGTCCGAATGCGCCAGCGCGTGCAGCTGGCGCTCGTATTCGCGCGCCGAGGTGGCGTCGGTCGACAGCACGTAGATGCCCTGCACCGCGCCGTCGCGGATGTGCGGCAGGTAGGTCGAGCTGATCACCCGGGTGCGGCCGCGGCGCTGTTCCTCGATCTCCAAGTGCGAGCCGTGGCCGGCCAGCGAACGGGCCAGCGCGGCGCGGCGCGGTTCGTAGAACGCTTCGCCCATCGCCTCCGGCACGGTCTTGCCGATCATGTGCTCGCTGCGCACGCCGAACCACTCCTGGTAGCGCTGGTTGGCGAAGCGGTAGCGCATGCCGGTGTCGACGTAGGCGATCAGCGCCGGCACGTTGTCGGCGATGGTGCGCAGCCATTCCTCGCTCTCGACCAGGCGCGCGCGCGACAGCGCCAGCTCGGTCACGTCCTGCATCGCCACCACGGCGCCCATCGGCTCGCCGTGCGGCCCCTGCAGCGCGCGGCCGCTGGCCAGCAGGTGGCGCGGCGGCGCGTCGCCGATGCGCACGCTCATGGCGGCGCCGCTGATGCGTTCGCCGTTCAGCGCGCGCACCAGCGGGATCTCGTCCTCGCGCAGCGGCGTCATGCCATCCTCGCCGAACAGGCCGTAGTGGGCCTGCCAGTCGGTGCTGGCGACGTCGCAGGCGTCCAGGCCATGGAACTCGCGCGCGGCGCGGTTGAACAGCGTCAGCTTGCCCTGGCCGTCGCAGGCGACGACGGCGACTTCGACCGACTCCAGCACGGCGTCCAGCAATTCCTGCTTCTGGCGCAGCGCCGCCTCGGCATCGAGGCGCTGGCGCATCTCGTGTTCCAGCGCCTGGTTCTTGGCGTGCAGCTCGCAGGTGCGCTCGGCCACGCGCTTCTCCAGCTGGACGTTCATCTCGCGCAGCGCGCGCTGGGCGGCGTCGCGGGCGGCGACCACCACGCGGCGGTTCAGTTCATCCTGCACCATCTGCGCCAGGTCGCGCAGCATCCGGCGCTCGGCCACGCCGAAGTCGCGCGGGCGCGTGTCGAGCACGCACAGGGTGCCGACCGGCTGGCCGTCCAGGCTGTGCAGCGGCTGGCCGGCATAGAAACGCAGGCCCGGCGCGCCGGTCACGAGGGGAAAATCCTTGAAGCGTTCGTCGAGCAAAGTGTCGCTTACAACCAACATATCGTCGAGGGCGACGGCATGGCTGCAGATCGCGACGTGGCGCGGCGTCTCGCAAAAGTCCATGCCGACGCGCGACTTGAACCACTGGCGATCGTTGTCGACGAGCGACACCAGCGCGATCGGCACGCCGAAGGCGGCCGAGGCGAGGCGGGTGAAACGGTCGAAACGCTCTTCCTGCGGCGTGTCGAGGAGGCCCAGCGCGTGCAGGGCCTTGATGCGTTGTTCTTCTGCGAGTTCTTGTTGACTGAGCATGAACGATCCTTGCCGCGGGCGGCGAAGAAAACGACCGGCTGGGTTGGGGCCGGGAGGGAATGCTGCGTGTGTTTGGCGGCGAGCGCGAGCGGATGTCACGATTCTACCGAACTCAAGCACGTAGTAACACATCGAAATGGTAGTTGCCTATCGGAAAATATTTATGCAATACCAAAAGTTCTGACACATTTTACAACGAAACAATTGGGGAGAATCCACTCTTTTTTATCGAAAGAATCGTGTTGTGGGATGACGACCACAATGTTAAGGACTTAACATTTCAGTATGTGTGTGGCTTAACCGAATCGCGCGGGGGCAGGCACGTAAGGTGGAGGCTTCCCACAGAAAGGAAGGCCCATGTACGCTCAACAGCAACACCCTATCCGGTTGCGCATCAACGGACAGGACCGGGATTTCGCCGTCGAATCCTGGGTCACCCTGCTCGACCTGCTGCGCGAACGCGCCGGCCTGACCGGCACCAAGAAAGGCTGCGACCACGGCCAGTGCGGTGCCTGTACCGTCCTGGTGGACGGCCGCCGCATCAATTCCTGCCTGACGCTGGCCGTCATGCAGGACGGCCACGAGGTCACCACCATCGAAGGCCTGGCGCAGGGCGACGCGCTGGACCCGCTGCAGCAGGCCTTCATCGAGCACGACGCCTTCCAGTGCGGCTACTGCACGCCGGGACAGATCTGTTCGGCCAAGGGCCTGATCGCCGAGGGCCAGGCCAGGTGCTTCGACGACGTGCGCGAACTCATGAGCGGCAACCTGTGCCGCTGCGGCGCCTATCCGCAGATCGCGCGCGCCGTCGGCGAGGTACTGGGCATCGCGCCGGCGCAGCCGGGCCAGGCGGTCGACGAGCAGGAAGGCTTCACGACCGGGGCGGTGCTGACATGAACCCGTTCGCCTACACCCAACCCAAAGACGTCGACGGCGTGCTGGCCGCGCTGCAGGCGGGCGCGCGCCCGGTCGCCGGCGGCACCAACCTGCTCGACCTGATGAAGGAAGGCACGATGCAGCCCGCCAGCGTCGTCGACATCAATGCGATCGCCACCCAGGGCTTCGACGCCGTCGAGGAGCACGAGGGCGGCCTGCGCCTGGGCGCGCTGGCACGCAATGCCGACACGGCCTACCACGCGCTGGTGCGCGAGCGCTATCCGCTGCTGTCCTCCGCGATCCTGGCCGGCGCCTCGCCGCAGCTGCGCAACATGGCGACCAACGGCGGCAACCTGCTGCAGCGCACCCGCTGCGTCTACTTCTACGACGTCGGCACGCCCTGCAACAAGCGCGAACCCGGCACCGGCTGCCCGGCCAAGGCCGGCATCAACCGGCAGCTGGCGATCCTCGGCACCAGCGAGCAATGCATCGCCACGCACCCGTCCGACATGTGCGTGGCGCTGCGCGCGCTCGACGCCACGGTGCACGTGCGCAGCGCCGGCGGCGGGCGCGCGATCCCGTTCGCCGACTTCCACCGCCTGCCGGGCGACCGGCCCGACCTCGACAGCAACCTGCAACCGGGCGAGCTGATCACCCACATCACGCTGCCGGACGCGGCGCAACTGCGCGCGCACTCGGCCTACATCAAGGTGCGCGACCGCCTGTCGTACGCCTTCGCGCTGGTGTCGGTGGCGGCGGCGCTCGACCTCGACGGCGACACCATCCGCGACGCGCGCATCGCGCTGGGCGGCGTGGCCCACAAGCCCTGGCGCGTGGAGGAAGCCGAGCGCGCGCTGGTCGGCCAGCCGGCCGGCCCGGCGGCCTTCGCCCAGGCGGCCGAGCGCATCCTGCAGGGCGCGCGCGGCTACGGCCAGAACGACTTCAAGCTGGTGCTGGCGAAGAACGCCATCGTCCAGGCCCTGACCACCGCCACGCGCGGCACCGACCATGCCAAGGGAGTGCAACGATGACCGACCTGATCCCCGAACTGAAGACGCCCACGGCCCCCGCCGGCACCGGCCGCGTGCGCGCCGGCATGGCCGTCTCGCGCGTGGACGGCCGCGCCAAGGTCACCGGCGCCGCCGAATACGCGGCCGAGATCGCCGCGCCCGACCTGGCCTATGGCGTGGTCGTCAGCGGCACCGTGGCCAAGGGCCGCATCAAGCGCATCGACACGGCGGCGGCGCTGGCCGTGCCGGGCGTGCTGGACGTGCTGACCCACGAGAACCGCCCCAGGATGCGCGCGAACGACCTGGCCTACAAGGACATGACGGCGCCCGGCGGCTCGCCGTTCCGGCCGCTGTTCTCCGGCGAGATCTTCTGGAGCGGCCAGCCGGTCGCGCTGGTGGTCGCCGAGACCTTCGAGGCCGCGCGCCATGCCGCGGCGCTGGTGCTGGTCACCTACGAGATCGACGAGCACGACACCAACCTGCTGGCCAGCCTGGACAAGGCATACAAGCCGCGCCCGATGAAGGCCGGCTTCACGCCGCCCAGCTCGAAGGGCGACGCCGACGCCGAGTGGCGCGACGCGCCGGTGCGCGTCGAGGCCGAGTACTACAACGCCGTCGAGCACCACAATCCGATGGAGATGTTCGCCTCGACCGTGGTGCGCGGCGCCGACGGCCACCTGACGATCTACGACAAGACCCAGAGCTCGCAGAACAGCCGCTGGTACGTGTCGCACGTGTTCGGCCTCGGCAAGGACAAGGTCACGGTGCGCAACCCCTACGTGGGCGGCGCCTTCGGTTCCGGCCTGCGCCCGCAGTACCAGCTGCCGCTGGCGGTGATGGGCGCGCTGCACCTGAAGCGCTCGGTGCGCGTGGTGCTGACGCGCCAGCAGATGTTCAGCTTCGGCCACCGTCCCGAGACCTGGCACAAGGTCAAGCTGGCGGCGGACCGGGACGGCAAGCTGCGCGCGATCTGGCACGAGGCGCTGCAGGAGACCTCGCGCCTGGAGGACTACGTCGAGGTCGTGGTGAACTGGTCGGGCCAGCTGTACGCCTGCGAGCACATCCACCTCGGCTACCAGCTGGTGGCGCAGGACCGCGCCACGCCGATCGACATGCGCGCGCCCGGCGCGGTGCACGGCGTGCACGCGATGGAAGTGGCGATGGACGAACTGGCGTACGCGCTGGAGATGGATCCGCTGGCGCTGCGCCTGAAGAACTACGCCGAGCACAACCACCTGGAGGACAAGCCCTTCTCCAGCAAGGAACTGCGCCAGTGCTACCTGCAGGGGTCGGAACGCTTCGGCTGGAAGGACCGGCCGCTCGCGCCGCGCTCGATGCGCGACGGCGACGAACTGGTCGGCTGGGGCATGGCGACCGGCATCTGGGATGCGATGGTGATGGTGGCGCGCGCGTCGGCCGTGCTGCATGCGGACGGGCGCCTGGTGGTGTCGAGCGCCGCCACCGACATCGGCACCGGCACCTATACCGTGATGGCGATGATCGCGGCCGAGCAGCTCGGCCTGCCGATGGAACGGGTGACGTTCCAGCTGGGCGACTCGACGCTGCCGCTGGCGCCGATCGAGGGCGGTTCCTCGCACGTGACCACGGTCGGCGGCGGCGTGCACGGCGCCTGCGACAAGCTCAAGGCCACGCTGCTCAAGATGGCGCAATCGCAGGCGGCCGACATCTTCAAGGGCAGGAAGATCAACCAGGTCGAGTTCAACGACGGCCGCATCCACCTGCGCGGCCTGCCCGACCAGGGCATCGGCCTGTCGGACCTGCTGGCGCGGGCCGGCAAGGAGCGCGTCGAGGAAAAATTCCTGATGACCCCGCAGCTGCTCAAGCAGCGCAAGTACGCGCGCGCGGTGCACTCGGCCGTGTTCGTCGAGGTGCGCGTCAACGAGCTGCTGGGCATGGTGCGCGTGACGCGCGTGGTCAGCGCGGTGGCGGCCGGCCGCATCATCAGCGCCAAGACGGCCGCGAGCCAGGTCAGCGGCGCCGTGGTCTGGGGCATCAGCGAGGCGCTGCACGAGGAAACCTTCACCGACCACCGGCTGGGCCGCTTCATGAACCACAACTTCGCCGAGTACCACGTGGCGGCGAACGCCGACATCCACGACATCCAGGTGATCTTCGCCGACGAGGAAGACCGCATCGTCAGCAAGCAGCTGGGCGCCAAGGGCGTGGGCGAGATCGGCATCGTGGGCGTGTCGGCGGCGGTCGCCAACGCGATCTTCCACGCGACCGGCAAGCGCCTGCGCAGCACGCCGATCACGCCGGACAAGATCCTCATGGGCGACCACGAGGTGCCGGTCGGGCGTTGAGCGCTGCCCGTCGCCCGGCGCAGGCCGGGGCCCAAGTTGCACGCGCATCGGCTGCACCAAGACATTGGGTCCCGGCCTGCGCCGGGACGACGGGGCGGGCCTAGCGTTCCTGTCCCAGCCAGTCGCGCAGCAGCGCCATGTCCACCGGCTTGGTCAGGTGCAGGTCGAAGCCGGCCGCGCGCGTGCGCTCGCGGTCGCGCTGCTGGCCCCAGCCGGTCAGCGCGGCGATGCGGACCCCGGCCAGGCGGGCATCGGCGCGGATGCGGCGCGCCACCTCGCAGCCGTCCATCCCGGGCATGCCCAGGTCGAGCAGCACGGTGTCGGGCGGCGGCGCATCCGGCGCCGCCAGGGCCGCCAGCGCGGCCGCCCCGTCGTAGGCCGCCGCCACGCTGGCGCCGTCGGCTTCCAGCAGCATGACGAGCGTGTCGGCGGCGTCGCGGTTGTCGTCCACCACCAGGATGCGCCGCCCCGCCAGCGGCGCCGGCCCGACCGCCGCGGCCGCGCCGGCGCCGGGGCCGGATTCGGCATCGCGCGCCAGCGGCAGGCGCACGACGAATTCGCTGCCCTGCCCCGGGCCCGCGCTGCGCGCCTCCACGGTCCCGCCGTGCAGGCGCACCAGGCTGCGCACCATGGCCAGGCCGATCCCCAGGCCGCCCTGCCCGCGCCCGGTCGCGCGGTGCGCCTGGGTGAAGATCTCGAAGATGTGCGGCAGCTGGGCGGCCGGGATGCCGATGCCGTCGTCGCGCACGGCGATCACGGCCTGGTCGCCGTCGCGCCACGCGCGCAGCTCGATGCAGCCGCCCGGATCGGTGTAGCGGGCGGCGTTGTTGAGCAGGTTCGACAGCACCTGCACCAGGCGCACGCCGTCGGCGTACAGCAGCAGCGGCTGCTCCGGCAGCGCCACCTTCAGGCGATGGCGCGCGCCCTCGATCAGCGGCCGGCTGGTCTCGAGGGCGCCGTGCACGGCGTCCGCCAGCGGCAGCGGCGCGCGCTCCAGTTCGATCTTGTCGCGCGTGATGCGCGAGATTTCCAGCAGGTCGTCGACCAGGCGCACGATCTGGCGCACCTGGCGCTCCAGCATCTCGACGATGCGGTCGGAACGGCGGCGCCCGCCGGGATGGCGCAGCAGGTGCACCGCATTGCTGATCGGCGCCAGCGGATTGCGCAGCTCGTGCGACAGCACCGCCAGGAAGTCGTCCTTGCGCCGGTCGTTCTCCTGCAGCGCCTGGCCGGCCAGCACGCTCTCGGTGATGTCGAGCGCGGCGCCCACGTGACCGCAATAGCCGCCGTCCTGGGCGAACAGCGGCTCGGCGTGGTTGTCGATCCAGCGCCATTCGCCGTCGCGGCGCAGGATGCGCACCTGGCGCCGCCACGGCCGGCGGCCGCGCGCCGCGCGCACGTAGTCCTCGAGGTAGTCCTGCAGGTCGTCCGGGTGCACGACCGCGCGCCAGCCGCCGTCCTTCAGGCTGGCCGCCGCGCGTCCGGTGAAATCGACGAAGCACTGGTTGACGAACACGTTGGCGCCGCGCTCGTCCTTCTGCCAGATCAGCACCGGCGCCGCGTTGGCCAGCGTGCGGAAGCGCTGCTCCGAGGCGCGCAGCGCGGCCTCGACGCACTTGCGCTGCGTGATGTCCTGGAACACGCCGATGGCGCCGGCGATCGCGCCGTCCTGCCCGCGCAAGGCGCGCGCGCTGGCCAGGATGTCGATGGCGCTGCCGTCCGGGCGGCCGATGCGCAGCTCGCGGTCGACCACTTCGTCGTCGCCGTCCAGCACCGCGCCCAGCGGCGCTTCCTGCGGCTCCAGCGCATAGCCGTCCGGGGTCCAGGCGCGCCAGCCGCCGCGCAGGACCCAGTCGCGGTCCAGCGGCGCGCCGCCCCACAGTTCGAGCGCGCGGCCGTTGTGCAGCAACAGCGCGCCGTCGGCGTCGCACGCCACCACGCCGGCCGGCATCGCGTCGACCAGGTCGCGCAGGCGCCGCTCGCTGGCGCGCAGCGCCTCCTCGGCCTGGCGCCGCTGCGCCACTTCCTGCTCCAGCGCGGCATTGTGGGCGGCCAGCGCCCGCGCGCGCTGTTCGGTGGCGGCATGGAGTTCGCGCCGCCCGGCCGCCGACTCCTCCAGCGCCAGGATGGCGTGGCAGGCGGCGGCCGCGAAACCGGCCAGGCTGCCCAGCACGCGCGCATCCTCGGCATCGAAGCGACGCGCCGGATCGTGGGTGATGGCCCAGACGGTGCCGACCGCGCGGCCGCCGGCGCGCCACGGCGCCAGCAGGTTCTCGACCATCGGCGGGTCGTGGCGCAGCGCGGGAAACATGCGCTCGCCGTGGCGCAGCAGCAGCACTTCGTCGCGCTCGACCACCGGCGCGCAGGGACTGTCGCGGTAGGCGATGCTGCCGTCCAGGTGCGCGGCGAACAGGCCCGCCGCGGCGCGCCAGCGGAACACCGGCGCGCCGTCCTCGTGTTCGAGCACGCTGATGCCGGCCGAGTCGGCGCCGCACAGCGCGAGCACCAGCCCGGCCAGCATCTGCGGCACCCCGCGCGGATCGGACGCGAGCTGGCGCGCCAGCGCCGCCATGGCGCGGTTCTCGGCCGCGTAATCCGGGGCGCGCGCCGGCCGCCGCCCGAGTTCGGCGGTGACGAGCACGTCGTCGATGCTGCATGGCGCTGCGGGTCGCGGGTCCTGGTCCATCGATGCGCCTAGAAAACAGGTAGATGACAGGATGCTACCGAAAATTCCGCACGCGTGGCGAACGGTTGAGTTTGCTTCAATCCAATGCAGCCTCCCGCCCCATGCGCAGCGTTCGAAGGCCGTGACGCGTATGGACACGCACGCCATGCCGCACCGCCCGCGCCCACCTGCGCTACCATGAAGGCGAAATCGTTCCAGGCCGCCGCCATGCTGCAACTCGAAACCATCGTCCGCCGTCCCGCCACGCCCCGTCCCAACGCCCCGCGCCTGCTCCTCGTGCACGGCATCTGCGTCGGCGCCTGGGTGTGGGAAGAACACTTCATGCCCTATCTCGCCGACGCCGGCTTCGAGGTCCACGCCCTCAGCCTGCGCGGCCACGGCAACAGCGACGGCGCCGAGCGCCTGAACGACTGGCGCCTGGGCGACTACACCGAGGACCTGCGCCGCACCGTCGCGCAACTGCGCGGCAGCGGCGACGCGCCGCTGGTCGTGGTCGGCCATTCGCTCGGCGGCGCCGTCGTGCAGGACTGGCTGCGCGGCGGCGGCCATGCGGCGGGCGCCGCGCTGCTGGCGTCGGTGCCGCCCTGGGGCCTGGCCTATTCGGCCTGGCAGATGTGGCTCAATTCGCCCGAGCTGTTCCAGCAGGTCGCGCGCCTGAGCGACGCGCAGATGCTCGACCCGGCCGTCATGCGCCGCCACCTGTTTTCCGACGACCTGCCGGACGCCGAGTACGCGCGCTTCGCCGGCCGCGTGCAGGGCGAATCGCGCCACGTCGGCGTCGAGCTGCAGGGCTGGCGTCCGTTCGCGCCGATGCCCTGGCAGGCGCCGCCGATGTTCGTGCTGGGCGGCCTGGACGACCGCTTCATCCGCGCCGACGCCGTCCAGGGCACGGCCACCTACTACGGCGTCGCGCCGGTGCTGGTGCCGCGCCTGGCCCACGCGCTGATGCTCGATCCGCGCTGGGAAGACGCGGCGCGCCCGCTGCGCGACTGGCTGGTGCGCATGGGCGAGTGAACGCCGCGCCGGCTCAGACCAGCCCGGTCAGGTAGTACACGCCGATCACGAAGAACACGGCCGCCGTCTTGATGACGGTGACGGCGAAGATCTCGCGGTAGGACTCGCGGTGCGTCAGTCCCGTCACCGCCAGCAGCGTGATGACGGCGCCGTTGTGCGGCAGCGTGTCCATGCCGCCGCTGGCCATCGCCACCACGCGGTGCAGCACCTCCAGCGGGATGTGGGCGGCTTCGGCGCCGCGGATGAACAGGTCCGACATCGCCGCCAGCGCGATGCTCATGCCGCCCGACGCCGAGCCGGTGATGCCGGCCAGCGAGCTGACCGAGACGGCCGCGTTGACCAGCGGATCGGGGATGCGCTTGAGGGCGTCGCCCACGACGAGGAAGCCGGGCAGCGCCGCGATCACGCCGCCGAAGCCGTACTCGGACGCCGTGTTCATCGCGGCCAGCAGCGCGCCGCCGACGGCCGCCCTGGAGCCGTCGGCGAAGCGCGCGCCGACGCGCCGGAACGCGGTGGCGACCGTCAGCAGGATCCCCAGCAGCAGCGCCGCCTCGACCGACCAGATCGCGACCACGGTCTTGATGGTGGCCGTCACCGGCGCGTGCACGCCCGGCAGGATCTCGGGCGCCACCGTGTAGCTGTCGCCGTACCAGGCCGGGATCATGCGCGTGAAGGCGAAGTTGGCCACGCCGACCAGCACCAGCGGCAGGATCGCCAGCGCCGGATGCGGCAGCGCCACGGACGCGGTGCGCTCCGGCTCGTTGACGAGCGCGCGGCCGTAGCCCTCGCCCTTCGCCATCGCGGCGCGGCGGCGCCATTCCAGGTAGGCCAGGCCGACGGCGACGATGAACAGCGAACCGATCGTGCCCAGCACCGGCGCGGCCCAAGACGTGGTCTTGAAGAAGGTGGTCGGGATGATGTTCTGGATCTGCGGCGTGCCGGGCAGCGAATCCATCGTGAACGAAAAGGCGCCGAGCGCGATCGCGCCGGGCATCAGGCGCTTCGGGATATCGCTCTGGCGGTACAGCTCGGCGGCGAACGGATACACGGCGAACACGACGACGAACAGCGACACCCCGCCGTAGGTCAGCAGCGCGCACACGGCGACGATCACCGCGTTCGCGCGCGCGCGGCCGATGTAGCGGATCGCCGCCTGGACGATGGCTTCGGAAAAGCCGGACAGCTCGATCACCTTGCCGAACACGGCCCCGAGCATGAACACGGGGAAGTACAGCTTGACGAAGCCGACCATCTTTTCCATGAAGATGCCGGAAAACACCGGCGCCACGGCGCCGGGATCGGTGAGCAGGACCGCGCCGAGCGCGGCCACGGGTGCGAACAGGATGACGCTGTAGCCGCGGTAGGCCGCGAACATGAGGAACGCCAGTGCGGCGAGGACGATCAGGAACGACAAGCTGCCTCCGTAATATGTGGACGTCGCCTCCGCAGGATGTGACGTGGTCCCGGGACGGGACATGCGGACGCGACCGTCGGATCTTGGTATTGCCAACGACGAAATTATTATGCAAAAGCCAAGTTGTCGATACTCGTAAAACTACGATGGCAAAGCCGTCGACGGGCTTGCAAAAAAAATCAAAGAAATTTCTCATATGCCATGATTTTCTTTAGTGCAAGGTGGCTATAATTGTTAAATGCCATCCGCCGGGACAGGAGGTCACTTGTTCGTCGCAAGCACCGCGCACCTGCTGATGCTGGTGCCGCTCGCACTGGCCGCTGCCGTCGTGCTCGCGCGCCAGCAGCAGCGCATCGCCGTGCTCGAGCGCGAGACGCGGGGCATGCGGCGCGGCCTGCTGGACCTGGAATCGCTGTTCGAACAGGCGCCGCTCGGCATGGCGGTGTTCGATGCCGAAGGACGCTTCGTGCGCATCAACCGCCTGCTGGCGGAGATCAATGGCGTGCCCGCCGACGACCACATCGGCCGGCCGCTGCGCGAGCTCGTGCCGGGCGTGGCCGACGTGTCGGAAGCCGCGTTCCGCCAGGCGATGGAAACCAGGAAGCCGGTCGTCGGCCTCGTGATCGACGGCGTCACCGCGGCGCAGCCGGAGCGCCGGCGCACCTGGCGCCTGGACGTGCACCCCGTGTTCGGCCGCGGCCGCGACGTGCTGGGCGTGTCGGTGGCGGTGGAGGACATCACCGAGCAGCAGCGCCTGGCCGCCGCCCTGCGCGACAGCGAACGGCGCGAACGGCGCCGCGTCGCCGAGCTGGAAGGCGTGATGGAGGCGACGCCGGTCGCCGTGTTCCTCGCGCACGACCGCCAGTGCCACCAGGTGACGGTCAACGCCGCCGGGCGGCGCCTGCTGCGCCTGGGCCCGGGCGAAAGCCCGTCCGTGACCGGCCCCGGGATCCGGGCCTTCGACGTGTACGCCGACGGCAACCCGGTCGCCCCCGACCGCCTGCCGCTGCAGCGCGCCGCCGCCACCGGCGTGGAAACGCGCGGCGCCGAACTGGCGATCCGCTTCGCCGACGGCCACGTCATGCAGGTGGTGATGCACGCCGTACCGCTGCGCGACGAGGGCGGGCGCGTGCGCGGGGCGGCGGCGGCGTTCGTGGTCGCCGGGGATGGCGGGGATGGCGGGAGGATGGGCGGCGCATGATGCCGGCCGGCCCGGACCACTGCAATACACGGTCCAGCCACGGTGGATCGGCCTGGAGATATCCACATTTTCTGTGGAGAACTAAGCAATCTACATTGTCAAACCCAGCAACCATGCGGGTTTCGCTGGCGTGCCCTTCGTTTAAGCAGTGCCCGCGATGTCGAAAAACCTGACATCCGGCGCGGCCCGTCGCTCTCCGCATTTTGCAAACCGTTGATTTCTCAAGGTTCACATTCAGGGCATGGATTTTGCGTGGCTGGCGCTGCCCGGCAACGGTGCCTGGCGACCAACCCAAGGAGGGAGTCTTGAAAACGCTTGTCAACGCCTTGATGGCGGCAACACTCGCACTATCGCTGAACGCCCATGCCACCGTACTGGATTTCGAGGGCGACACGGGCACCGACGTACTACCCGCCGTGTACGACACCAACGGCCTCACGATCACGGTCCACAACTGGCAGTACGGCGCCGCTGCCATCCGCGACGGCAACGGCACGCGCACGCTGGCGTTCTGCGCATTGGACAGCGACGCCTGCGCGTCCGGCACCTCGCTGACGCTGACCGGCACGTCGCCGTTCTCCCTGACCAGTCTCGACGCCGCGGGCTTCCTCAGCGACGGCACCCTCCACTTCGTCGGCCACTACGGCGACAACCAGACCGTGAGCAAGAGCGTCGACATCACGCTGGACTCGTTCGTCACCTATGCGCTGGCGGGCCTGACCGGCTTGACGTCGCTGGACATCTTCGTGACCGGCGGCATCGGCGCGGAAATCGACAACCTGGTCTTCGCGACCGTCGATCCGGAGCCGCCGACCGGCGAGGTGCCGGAGCCGGCAACGCTGTCGCTGCTGGGGGCGGCGCTGCTGGGGATGGGGGTGGCGCGGCGGCGGGGTTCGAAGCGCCAGGGTCTGTCTGGCTGACCGTATCGTTGGCAGGAAGACCGTCGCCCCGGGGCAGGACGGGGCGACGTGCCGGTGCGGCGGGAGGCGAAAGCGATGGCAGGCTGGTCTTCCCGTCCGGGCATGACCGGTTCGCCGTTCAGGTGAAGCGCGGATGTGGGATGCGGTGCTGGATGGGTTCAGTGAAGTGTTTAAGCAGACGGGGTATTGTTGCCGGACTCTTACTTAACGGCCTCCCTGAAAGCCGGGCGATTCAGATCGACGCCAGTTTCCTTGGTACCCGCCTCCTCGACGAAGACGATGGTGAGCCTGACTTTTTACCCCTCATGACCTGAGGTGGGTCAAGTGCATAGGCAAATTGGGCCTACCTCAGCCACAGAGGCTTGAAGTGACCTCTTGAAATACTAGCAAGCCCCTCCATATCCGGGACGTACCTGTGCAGCTACGCCGGGTCGACATGTAAGAGTGCGGCAACCTCCAATCTAAACATTGGAGGAAACTTGTCACATCAAAACCGCTTCAAGCGGCTTGCAGAGCAAACGCTGAAGCACGTTCAAACCAACGCGGCAATTTACATCACTTTGATCGGAGCAATAGGACAGGATAACTATGCAACGGCCAGCACATGCCTAAAGGTGCTCGCCCTCCGCGTGGCAATTGGAGGTCTTCGAAACCGTTTGAAAACACGTCAGAAGGAAGACGATGACAAGACGAACAAATAGCCCAACTCAGAAGTAAACTTTTCGTGTCCCGGAGGTTGATCCTCCAGCCAGCGTGTGCCCGTTAAACAGACACTCGCCAAGGCAGCGTAGCTAGGGCATTAAGCAAGCATACACTGGAGTTACTTTGGACAAAGCTGACCAGTTCGCCAAGGAGACTGTCCCGATTTCTCTTGAAGAAGAGATGCGAAAGTCTTACCTCGACTACGCCATGAGCGTGATCGTGGGGCGAAGGTTGCCTGATGCTCTGAAGGGAGCGAGTTCTATGTTGTCGGCAATGGCTGACACATGGGAAGCGCCACCGAAACCAACGTGTGAATTTGCAATGTTGGGCACGCCAGACCAACCGCCCCAACAGACAAACGTTAGTCATTGCCCGAAAGGATGTTTAACACTTAGGATTGGTCACTCAGCACGTGCGCCACCATCTAAAGGACGGCTTCGACACAAGCTTCAAAAGAAGGCAATCAAGTTACGTAGAACGCAAAAAGCGCCTTTCCTACTCCAAACAGTTACTCCAAACAGCAGAGACGTTCAAGTGGAAAAACGCTTTGTAATCAACGATTTCTGTCAATTTAAGAATGCTGGCGGAGAGAGGGGGATTCGAACCCCCGATAGGCTATGAACCTATACACGCTTTCCAGGCGTGCGACTTAAACCACTCATCCATCTCTCCTGATGGGTGTTCGCATCTCTGCGAAGCCGCCTATTATAGCAAGGATTCCCGGCAGTACAAGACCCGCAAGCGCACGCCGTGCGACGCGAACGCCCCCCGCCCGCGGCTAGCGCTTGCGCCGCCACAGGTCTTGCGTTTTTCTTGGCGTAGCACAGCACGGTAATGGTATTGTTGCCAAGATAAAACAATGCCAACTTCCATACCGTGAAACGCCGATCCCTCTACGCCATCATCTTTGCCGTCGCCGCTGCCGGCGCCGCCAGCGGCACCTGGCTGGTCGCCCGCAGGCCAGCGGGCGAACCGCCCGCGCCGCCGGCGGCCACGACCGCGGCCCAGTCCACCGCCGTTGCCGCCATCGCCGCCGACCTGCGCCAGCTGCTCGACGCCTACCGCAAGATGATCGTGCTCACGCTGGACGAGGAAGCGCTGGCCACCGCGGCGCGCGCCGAGACGAACCGCGTCGGCCAGCAGATCTTCCACGAGAACCAGGAGCGCATCGCGAAGGTGGATGCGGCCCTCGCCGCCCTGCTCGCGACGCAGGATCCGCAGCGCTTCGACCAGGTCGGCGGCCTGCTCGACTACGTGGAATCGAACGACGGCCTGTACGACGCCGACCGCCTGGCCTTCCGCGAGACGCTGCAGTCGCTGCTCGAGCACGTGGCGAAGGAGTCGGCGCTGCCCGCGATCAAGCTGCACAAGCGCATCTCGGAAGACCTCGACGCGCTGGCCGAGATCGAGCGCACCTACGAGAAGGAAATCCGCGCCGTGTTCGGCCGCTACGAGTCGCGCTCGATCGTGCTCAAGCGCGAGAAGTGGGACAGCTACGTCGCCCACCTCAAGACGCTGTACCAGCGCGAACGCATCCTCAAGGACTACGGCGTCGTGCTGCCCTACCCGGCCGAACCGGTCCCCGTCGATCCGGGCGCCACGGACACGCCCAGCATGCCGGCGCCGACGGCACGCGAGGAGGCCGAGATCTTCGGCAAGTCGCTGCCCAAGAAGACCGTCGTGCTGACCTTCGACGACGGCCCGCACCGCCGCTACAGCGAAGAGATCGCGTCCATCCTCAAGCAGTACGATGCGCCGGCCGTGTTCTTCAACGTGGGCCGCAACCTGGGCACGCTCGATGCGAACGGCGCCGCCAGGCTGAACGCCGGCGCCCAGGTCAGCCGCAAGCTCAAGGCGCAGGGCTATGTGCTGGCCAACCACAGCTTTTCGCATGCGCAGTTGTCCAAGCGTTCCGGCGACGGCCTGAAATCGGAGATCCTCGACACCGACACGCTGCTCAAGGCAGTCGATCCGCAGCGCTCCAACCTGTTCCGCTTTCCGTACGGGGCGCGCAATCAAGAGGGCATGCAGATGCTGGAGCACGCGCACCTGAAGTCGGTCATGTGGAACATCGATTCGCTCGACTGGGCCGACCCGGTGCCGTCCTCCATCGCCGACCGCGTGCTGCGCGCCGTCGACAAGGAACAGCGCGGCATCATCCTGTTCCACGACATCCACGAGCGCACCGTGAAGGCGCTGCCGGCGATCCTGGAACGCCTGGCCGCCGAAGGCTACCAGTTCGCCGGCTGGGACGGCAGCGCCTTCCATGCCAGCGGCGCGGCGCCCGCGCAGGCGGCCCCGGTGGCGCGCGCCGCCGCCACCGGCTACGCGAATTCCTGGGCGATCCTGGTCGGGGTCGACAATTATCCGAAGTGGCCGCGCCTGCAGTATGCGGTGCGCGATGCCGAGGGCGTGGGCCAGCTGCTGGTGCAGAAGTTCGGCTTCGCGCCCGAGCGCGTGATCACGTTGAGGAACGAGCAGGCCACGCGCACCGGCATCCTGGCCGCCTTCCACGACAGGCTGGCGCACGGCAACCTGCAGCCGAACGACCGCATCTTCGTGTTCTTCGCGGGCCATGGCGCCACGCGCAAGCTCAGTTCCGGCCGCGACCTCGGCTACATCATTCCCTACGATGCCGATCCGGACCAGCTGGCGACGGATGCGATTCCGATGACGGAGATCCAGAACATCGCCGAGAGCCTGCCGGCCAAGCACGCGCTGTTCGTGATGGACGCGTGCTACAGCGGCCTGGGACTGACGCGCGGCGGCGCCAACGCCTCCTTCCTGCGCGATAACGCGCGCCGCCTCGGGCGCCAGATGCTGACGGCCGGCGGCGCCGACCAGCTGGTGTCGGATGGCGGCCCGAACGGCCACTCGGTGTTCACCTGGACGCTGATGCAGGGCATGGGCGGCAAGGCCGACCTGAACGGCGACGGCCTGATCACGGCGACGGAACTGGCGGCCTACGTGGCGCCGGCGGTGTCGAGCGTGTCGCGCCAGACGCCCGCCTTCGGCAGCCTGCCCGGCTCGGAGGGCGGCGACTTCGTGTTCGAGCTGCCGGAAGAAACCGAGTTCCTGAATACCGCCACGGCCCAGTTGTCGAACGATGCCATCGCGCTCAACAACAAGCTCGATGCGCAGGCGTCGGCGCCCGCGGCGAGCGTGGTGGTGAAGGACCTGCAGGGCGGCACGGCGACCATCACGGCGCCGGCGGCGGTGCCGGTGTCGAGCCGCCAGCAGGCGCAGCGCGCCAACGACCACGGCCTGCAGCGCTACAAGGAAAAGCAGTACGCGCAGGCCGAGGCGCAGTTCACGGAGGCGCTCAAGCTGCGCCCCGACTTCGCGCTGGCGGCCAACAACCTCGGCTTCGTCTACTACAAGCAGGAGCGCTATGCGGAAGCCGCGCGCTGGTTCGAGAATGCCATCCGCATGGACCCGTCGCGGGCGATCGCCTACATGAACCTGGGAGACGCCTATGCGCGCTCGGGCGATGCCGCCAAGGCCAGGGCGGCGTACAAGACCTACCTGGCGCTGGCGCCGAACGGCGCGGGCGCGGGGGAGGTGCGGCAGAAGATGGAGCGACTTCAATAATCCCCGCGCGTCGGAGAACATCGGCGCATGGTGGGCACGTTTCATGTGAGGCCCCCGGCCTCACATGCCCACCCTACATACCGTATGCCGCCGTAGGGTGGGCACCCCGTGCCCACCGGATGGTCGCGCCATGCGCCGGTCAACGGTATCGCTCCGGTGACGTTTACGACAGGGTGCAACTAGGGGGGCCATCATGGAAATGAAGAAGATCAACGCCGGCAAGCTGCGCGCCATCGGCTACGACGCGCGGGCGCGCACGCTGCGCGTGGAGTTCGACGACGGCAGCGCCATCGACTACGACGCGGTCGGCACCGAGACCTGGCGCAAGCTGTCGTCCTCCGCCGCGCCCTGGAGCTACTACCGCGACAACATCGAAGAAGAATTCACCGGCCGGCGCGGACGCGCCAGCGGTGGCGCCGCCGCCGGCAAGGGCGCCATCGATCCGGACGCGCTGCGCAAGGCCTTCGGCGGCGGCGAGCCGGACGGCGCCTGAGCCGGCACTGCGCATAAAAAAACGCCGTGCCGGTTTCCCGGAACGGCGTCAACTCTGCAATCTGAATACAGATTAAACCCTACATTGCCCGAGCGATCAAGCAGATTCCTTGAGCTGATCGAGGATCGCCGGGTTTTCCAGCGTCGAGACGTCCTGGCTGATGGTTTCCCCCTTGGCCAGCACGCGCAGCAAGCGGCGCATGATCTTGCCCGAGCGGGTCTTCGGCAGGTTGTCGCCGAAGCGGATTTCCTTCGGCTTGGCGATCGGGCCGATTTCCTTGCCGACCCAGTTGCGCAGCTCGGCCGCCAGCTTCTTGGCGTCCTCGCCGCTCGGGCGCGCCTGCTTGAGCACGACGAAGGCGCAGATCGCCTCGCCGGTCGTCTCGTCCGGCTTGCCGACCACGGCGGCTTCCGCCACCAGCGGGTGCGCCACCAGCGCCGATTCGATCTCCATCGTGCCCATGCGGTGGCCCGAGACGTTCAGCACGTCGTCGATGCGGCCGGTGATGGTGAAGTAGCCGGTGTCCTTGTTGCGGATCGCGCCGTCGCCGGCCAGGTAGTACTTGCCGCCCAGCTCATCCGGGTAGTAGGCGGTGCGGAAGCGGTCCGGGTTGTTCCAGATGGTGCGGATCATCGACGGCCACGGACGCTTGACGACCAGGATGCCGCCCTGGCCGTTGGCCACGTCGGCGCCCGACTCGTCCACGATGGCGGCCATGATGCCCGGCAGCGGCAGCGTGCACGAGCCCGGCACCATCGGCGTGGCGCCCGGCAGCGGGGTGATCATGTGGCCGCCGGTCTCGGTTTGCCAGAACGTGTCCACGATCGGGCAGCGCTCGCCGCCGACGTTCTTGTAGTACCACATCCAGGCTTCCGGATTGATCGGCTCGCCCACGGTGCCCAGCAGGCGCAGGCTGGACAGGTCGAAGCTCTTCGGGTGCACCTTCTCGTCGGCGTTCGACGCCTTGATCAGCGAGCGGATCGCGGTCGGCGCGGTGTAGAAGATGCTGACCTTGTGCTTGGCGATGGTTTCCCAGAAGCGGCCGGCGTGCGGATAGGTCGGCACGCCTTCGAAGATGACCTGGGTGGCGCCGACGGCGGTCGGGCCGTAGCAGATGTAGGTGTGGCCCGTGACCCAGCCGATGTCGGCGGTGCACCAGTAGACGTCGGACGGCTTGATGTCGAAGGTCCACTTCATCGTCAGGATCGCCCACAGCAGGTAGCCGCCGGTGGCGTGCTGGACGCCCTTCGGCGTGCCGGTCGAACCCGAGGTGTAGAGGATGAACAGCGGGTGTTCGGCCTCGACCCATTCCGGCTCGCACGCGGCGTCCTGGCCGTCGACCAGGTCGTGCAGCCAGGTGTCGCGGCCTTCCTGGAAGTGGATGCTGCCGCCGGTGCGCTTATAGACGATGACGTCCTTGATGGTGTCGCAGCCGCCCATCGCCAGCGCCTCGTCGACGATCGACTTCAGCGGCAGCGATTTACCGCCGCGCAGCTGCTCGTCGGCCGTGATGACGGCCACGGCGCCGGCGTCGACGATGCGCTCCTGCAGCGACTTGGCCGAGAAGCCGCCGAACACGACGGAGTGGGTGGCGCCGATGCGGGCGCAGGCCTGCATGGCGGCCACGCCTTCGATGGACATCGACATGTAGATGACGACGCGGTCGCCCTTCTTGATGCCGCGCGACTTGAGGCCGTTGGCCAGCTTGCAGACGCGCTCGTGCAGTTCGCGGTAGGTGGCGCGGGTGACGGTGCCGTCGTCGGCCTCGAAGACGACGGCGGTCTTGTCGCCGTTGCCGTTCTCGATGTTGCGGTCGAGGCAGTTGTAGGACACGTTCAGCTTGCCGTCGGCGAACCACTTGTAGAACGGTGCGTCCGATTCGTCGAGGATCTGGGTGAACGGCTTGTGCCAGGCGATGTTCTCGCGCGCCAGGCGCGCCCAGAAGCCTTCGTAGTCCTGTTCGGCTTCGGCGCACAGCTTGTCGTACGCCTCCATGCCGGAGATGGTCGCCTGGTCGGCGAATTCCGCGGACGGGTTGAACACGCGGTTTTCCTGCAGGCCCTGCAGGGTCTCGTTCTCGGCCATACTAGTCTCCTTAGTAATGCGGACCCCGGCGATGGTCCCGCGCCGCATGCGGCGCAGGAAGGGATCCTGGTAGTTTTGCCACATACCTTATGCGGTCTCGCTTACTGAGTGCTTACACATGCAACAACGGCAAGCGCGGCAAGCGACGACACGGGCGCGGCCGCTCGGGCATCCCGAGGTCATTCTACCAACGTTTGGGAAACATCGAAGGGCATGCCGGCGCGGCGCGGCGGGTGTAGAATGTCGAGCTGTCCTGTCCGCAGCCGCACCCTTGCCCCCCTTCCGTAATGTACGAATCGCAATCCAACCACGGCGCCAAAAAGCGCACCGCGCTCGCCAATTTCATGTTCGCCAGCCGCTGGCTGCAACTGCCGCTGTACCTGGGCCTGATCCTCGCGCAATGCGTCTATGTCTACCACTTCTGGGTCGAACTGGTCGACCTCGCGATGGCGGCGATGGGCAGCAAGGAAGCGCTCGACCACATCATCGCCGCCGTCGCCGTGCCGAACGCGCCGCCGCCGACCAAGCTGAACGAAACCACGATCATGCTGGTGGTGCTGGGCCTGATCGACGTGGTCATGATCTCGAACCTCCTGATCATGGTGATCGTCGGCGGCTACGAGACCTTCGTGTCGCGCATGCACCTGGAAGACCATCCGGACCAGCCCGAGTGGCTGTCGTACGTGAACGCGTCCGTGCTCAAGACCAAGCTGGCGATGGCGATCATCGGCATCTCCTCGATCCACCTGCTCAAGACCTTCATCAACGCCAACGCGTACGACGTGAAGACCCTGGTCGCGCAGACCTGCATCCACATCGCCTTCCTGCTGTCGGCCATGGCCATCGCCTATACCGACCGCATCATGTCGGCCACCGCCGACAGTGCGAAACATCGATAACAACGTTTTCCCCCAAGTCCCCCTAGCGAGATCCTCATGACTGTCATCAAGCAAGACGACCTGATCGAATCGGTCGCCGCAGCACTCCAGTACATCAGCTACTACCACCCTGCCGACTACATCCAGCACCTGGCGCGCGCCTACGAGGCCGAGCAGAGCCCGGCCGCCAAGGATGCGATCGCCCAGATCCTGACCAACTCGCGCATGTGCGCCGAAGGCAAGCGCCCGATCTGCCAGGACACCGGCATCGTCAACGTGTTCCTGAAGATCGGCATGAACGTGCGCTTCGAAGGCTTCGGCAGCGGCTCGATCACCGACGCCGTCAACGAAGGCGTGCGCCGCGCGTACAACTTCCCGGACAACAAGCTGCGCGCCTCGATCGTCGCCGACCCGCACTTCGAGCGCAAGAACACGAAGGACAACACGCCGGCCGTGGTGCACATGGAGCTGGTCCCGGGCGACACCGTCGACGTGATGGTCGCGGCCAAGGGCGGCGGCTCCGAGAACAAGACCAAGTTCGTGATGCTGAACCCGTCCGACTCGCTGGTCGACTGGGTGCTCAAGACCGTGCCGCTGATGGGCGCCGGCTGGTGCCCGCCGGGCATGCTGGGCATCGGCATCGGCGGCTCGGCCGAGAAGGCGATGCTGATGGCGAAAGAGTCGCTGATGGAAGACATCGACATGTACGAACTCAAGCAACGCGGCCCGCAAAACAAGCTGGAAGAGCTGCGCATCGAACTGTGCGACAAGATCAACGCGCTGGGCATCGGCGCCCAGGGCCTGGGCGGCCTGACGACCGTGCTGGACGTGAAGATCAATATGTACCCGACCCACGCGGCCAGCAAGCCGGTGGCGATGATCCCGAACTGCGCCGCCACCCGCCACGCCCACTTCGTGCTGGACGGCTCGGGCCCGTCGTACATCGAACCGCCGGCGCTGTCGACCTGGCCGGAAGTCCACTGGACCCCGGACACCGAGAAGTCGAAGCGCGTCGACCTCGACACGCTGACGAAGGAAGAAGTCGCCTCGTGGAAGCCGGGCCAGACCCTGCTCCTGAACGGCAAGATGCTGACCGGCCGCGACGCCGCGCACAAGCGCATCCAGGACATGCTGGCCAAGGGCGAGCCGCTGCCGGTGGACTTCACCAACCGCGTGATCTACTACGTCGGCCCGGTCGATCCGGTCGGCGACGAAGTGGTCGGCCCGGCCGGCCCGACGACCGCCACCCGCATGGACAAGTTCACCGACATGATGCTGGAGAAGACCGGCCTGATCTCGATGATCGGCAAGGCCGAACGCGGCCCGGCGGCGATCGAGTCGATCAAGAAGCACCAGTCGGCCTACCTGATGGCGGTCGGCGGCTCGGCCTACCTGGTCTCGAAGGCGATCAAGTCGGCCAAGGTGCTGGGCTTCGCGGACCTGGGCATGGAAGCGATCTACGAGTTCGAGGTCAAGGACATGCCGGTGACCGTCGCCGTCGATTCGACCGGCACGTCGGTGCACACGACCGGTCCGAAGGAATGGTCGGCAAAGATCGAGTCGCTGAAGGGCATTCCGGTCAACGCGGGCTGATCGACACGTCGCACGACATTGGACCCCTGCCTACGCCGGGGCGACGTGCTGTCGAACGTCGTCCCGGCGCAGGCCGGGACCCAATGTCCCCCGCAGTACCACGATGTATCCACGCTGCGATACCATCACCTCATGACTACCCGCGCATCATCCCCCGTCGGCATCTTCGACTCCGGCCTCGGCGGCCTCTCCATCCTGCGCCACATCCGCGCGCAACTCCCGCACGAACACCTGGTCTACGTGGCCGACACCGGCTTCGCCCCCTACGGCGACAAGCCCGAACACGTGGTGGCCGAACGTTCGCTGGCCGTGACCCGCTTCCTCGTCGAACACGGCATCAAGGCGCTGGTCGTCGCCTGCAACACGGCCACCATCTCGGCCGTGAAGCTGCTGCGCGAACGCTTCCCGGACATGCCGATCGTCGGCGTCGAGCCGGGCCTGAAGCCGGCCGCCGCGGCGACGCGCAGCCGCAAGGTGGGCGTGCTGGCCACCGAGCGCACGCTGGCGGGCGAGAAGTTCCTGCGCCTGCGCGACCAGGTGGCGGAAGGGACGCAAACGACCTTCCTGCTGCAGCCCTGCCGCGGCCTGGTCGAACGCATCGAGGACGGCGACGCCGAAGGAACGATGACGCTGTTGCGCCGCTACGTGACGCCGCTGCTCGAACAGGGCGCGGACACGCTGGTGCTCGGCTGCACCCATTACCCGCTGGTGAAGGCGTCGATCGAGCACGTGGCGGCCGAGGCGGGCCATGCCCACGCCACGCTGGTCGACACCGGCGAGGCGGTGGCGCGCCAGCTCGGGCGCCTGCTGGAGGCCGGCGGCCTGCTGCGCGCCCCGCAGGCCACCGCGCCGGCCACGCTGGAAGCCTGGACCAGCGCCAGCGCCACCGCGCTGGCGAGCGCGTTCGACGTGCTGCTGGGGATGACCCCGCCGGTGCACGAGACCACCTTCGACGCCCCGTGAGCACGGCGGGACCGGCTCGGCACTATTGGCAGAAATAGATTTGCCAGATCGGGGATCACCCTATATAATCTCGTTCTGTCTCGGCAACAACGAGATACGAAAGCAAGACAGTGGTGGCTGTAGCTCAGTTGGTAGAGTCCAGGATTGTGATTCCTGTCGTCGTGGGTTCGAGTCCCATCAGCCACCCCAAGAATATCAAGCACTTAGCCCAGTTTTCGAACTGGGCTTTTTGCTTTTTGGAAGTCTTACATGGCTCATGTAACCGCTGTGTAACCCCACTTTGAGAATCGTTGGGCACCTTGAGCATGTTTTTCGGGCGCTTATCTTGCGGCAGACTGAATCTCAGCAAAGTTGAGTAGGCGACGAATCTCAGCCACTGGCCAACTCAACCTCCCATTGATCCGCACTGGCCGAATCGGTCCCTTCTCCGTCGATGCCCACACTCGCATCGTCTGCGCCTTGCGGCCCAAGTGAAACGCCGCGCTCGCGGTGTCCACATGCGTACGCTGCTCGAGATTCAGTGGTATGAAGCTCGAGTTGGACGTTTTGCCACCTTCGTACTTAGGGCTACTCATGGTCTAGAACCTCGCAATGAATGTGATGCATCCATGTTGCCGAGTTCGGTCGGGCGTGGTTGCAAATGATCTTCTGATCCAGCCTTGCGCCGCGGCTTCTGCAGGCAGCGAAGTGGTTATGTACAGCAGTCCAGCGAACCAAGAAAAGCCTGTTAGGTGCACCGTGTCACCTAACCACAATCCGACGTGGTTAGGTGATAGGTCAAAGGGGGGTCTCAACCTGACACCTAATGGCAGGGTAGAGGCATTTTGCCTTGGACTCATACGTGAGCAAAATCTGCAGCAGCACTACCCCATTTTCGCGCATTTCGCCGACTTCTAAAGCGCGCCCCGAAACTCGCCTCAGCGCCTACCCAAATAAGCGAACACCGCCACCAAGACCGCCACTTAATTTGCGTAGCGGTCTTCGGAAGATACCACTCCCATCCGACCTTCATGCCGGCTTTACTTGGTAGCCCCAATGCCCAAACTGCGCTTGGCTGTCTCGATTGTTCTTCACGAGTACCGAGCGCCTGAAGCATCAGCTAATCTTCCAGTCCCTACGAATCTTTCAGTCGTCGCTCGTCTTGGCGTCAAACCCTCGCGAAAGCGAGCGGTCCCGGTGGTCCTTGATTCACCTTGATAACTTCCTACAACCTTTGAAGTACCTTGAAATACCTTGATAAACCTTGATGTCTACACCATTGCCCTGCGGAACATCTCCAAGGCGGCGCCCGTCTTCTCTTTAAGGACTGCATACCAGGCTCCTGTATTGGCTGTCTGTGCACGAAACCGCATGCGAAAGACGCCGTAGAGCTCCGCCGATTTCTGATGACGATAGACCGGGATCACGTAATGATGCTGCTCGAGGATCGCGGCGCCCCCCTGCAGATTGGTCTCGACCACTTCATAGGCGGTGGCATGAATGCTTCGTTCCTCTGGCTCAGGGCCATTTACAGGGAACAGAATTTCCGCGTCTGGGGAGGACGACTCAAAAAGGTAGGCGGCCTCCTGGATCAGGCCCATTTCCTTGAGAGTTGCAATCCGCTGGAAAAAGGGCTCCCCCCGCTTATCACCTTTGCCCAGATGTACCTTCGTCACATCCGTCGACCATGAAACCCACGTACCCGCATCGGTGAACCCGAGGTAGACCATGCTGCCGACGTCCCGGCAAACTTCCTTATCGTATTTACGGTAGTAGACCTCGCGGGAAATACCGCCATCCGCCGCTAGGTTCTGGGCGTGATACAGCTCCACGAACAGGCGCAGGGTCATGATGTCCTGAGTCTGGCGCACCCGATGCACGATAGGCTCTTCGCCGGCCAGCGGCATGACGACGTTCTTGGGCAGCCAGATTCTGTCCTCGGAGATTTTCAGTTTGTAGCGTGGCCGGGCTTTTGTGGAGTTGTCCGCCATTGTGAGTAACCCCGCCTTGAGCAGCTGCTCAATAGCGGGCTTGGCGCGCTCCCAGCGGATGCCGCCATACTCTTGGACCGCATTGGCCGACCAGGCTGTGGTCTGATTGTCGCGGCCCGTGCCACATGCCAAAACCAGAAAAGCGACGGCCGGATTAAGTCCAATCTCGCAGGCATGGCGCCATTCGGCCAGCCCAATAGCGAAGAACCCTGTCTTCATTGCGTTCCCTTAAACGCAGCCCTTAGAAATTCGGAGGCAGTGCCAGGGTAGTAAGGGAACCACCTTTTCGCCCGCTAAAGCTAGGCACTGCCGAAACTATAACGGTCTGAATCTCAGCCGTGAATTGCAATCGTTCAAGATAGCACGTGTATTCCACCTTTGCTGGAAAGAAATTGTGTTAAGGGAAATGCATACTGGCTCATCAATTAATCGTTATGATCCACCGTTGTCGCAATGCCTGCGTTGGTCATTGCCACTTCCCACTGTCGACGGATGATGTCAGCGTTCTGGACATCGCCAACCGCCTCGTAACGATTCACAATTGAGGCGTAATCGGCATCGGTCAGGCATGACCCATGGCGCGGGTATCGTTCAGCACTAGCGCGTGCCGCGGTGATTACTTCTCGGCGTGCGTGATCGCTCATGGCGCGGTAAGCCGACAGTAGCGCCACCTCGTCCAACGTCACGGCGCGCCTACTGTCGGCCTTTACTTGGCCTAAAATCTGCTGGGCGCCCAGCAGTAGGCCAAACAGCGCCGTGCTGCCGTCGTTCGCGCAGGCCTTGCCGATGGAGCGCAGCAGTTGGTCGACGTCAAAGCCGGTGATGCGCTCAGCCCCTTGGCTCCCGGGCACAGTGCGGAACGTAGTCATACCTGCTCCTTCCGTTTGGTGCGAGTTGTCGCGCGTGGCTTCGGGATTGAGCCTGCAGTCGGCGGACCGCCCTGGATTAGGCGCAGGACCGGCCGGCGTACACGCTGTACTCGCTCGTACTCTGCTTCCAGCATGCAAAAGATGAAATCCTGGCCGTCTGCATCGATGGCTGAAAACATAGCTGTAACCCGTTCATACTTCGTCATTTCGCAGCCCTCCGCGAACGGCTTTTCGTAAGCTTAGAAATGCCTTCCGCCTGCATTCCGCCTTGAACCAAGCGCAGCACCGGACGCCGCGTCCTTTGCACGCGGTCATATTCGCCTTGGAGCACGGCAAGCACGTAACGGCGCGCCTCGTCGTCGAGGTCCGTGAACATCTGTACCATTCGTTGCTGAGAAATCATGCTGACGCCCTCCCCGCTTGAGCATGCGCTTTCTCACCTTGCTTGGTCATGCGTTCGAAATGACGCTCGATCTGGTTGTCGATCACCTCCATCGCTGCAATGCTCATACGCAGCAGCCGACCACGATTAAAACCATTGAACAGCGGGGCATCATCGTTATCGCGATCCATGTCCGATTGCTCGATCATAGCCATGATCACGCCTGCGCCGGCAGCAAGATCCCGCACGCTGGATATAAGATCATATGGCCCCGTTTGATGAGATGGAGCAACCCATTCAAACGGCTCGAACATGGGGGACTGACTAACTGCTTTTTTTGCTTCAGGCGATGACACATCACCAGTGTTTGTGTTAACCTTCGTTCCGTTGCGCATATGTCTGTTCCTCAAGAATGCACTTGTCCAACGCGGTCGAAACGTCTCGTACACGTTTCGGCCACGGCCTCCAGGGTTCCGCCTGGCACGGTCATAAAGAAATCCGAAGGGTCAGCTGGCAGGCTGGCCCTTTCGTCTTTCTGGATCTGTCATCAAACCAACATTGCTTGCCTTTCGATTTGCTCCTTGGTGCGTGCCACCATATTCACGATTTCCGCGCTCACACTGCGGCGGTTTTCTTTGGCATATGCTTTGACCCATTCTTTAAGCTCAGGGGGCAAACGCACAGGAGTAGGCATGGGGGTAGTCGCCATTGTTTTCACCGGGAAGTTTGTAGGAGTACGAGTCAAATAGTGACTCACTTTGACTACCGAGTCAATAAATGACTCGTTGCGTGAGCCAAAAAAGACTCATATGCTCTGTGACATGACGCGCCCGCCTTCGATAACTCCATACCCCCTGCGCATGTCTGATGTATTGCGGGACCGACTTACTGCGCAAGCCAAAGAGCGAGGGCATAGCCTCCACGCAGAAATCATCGCAATTCTAGAAGGGGCAACCGGCCTTGCTCCTGTAGTTCCCGGAACCGAAGTAAAGACCCTGGCCGAGGAAATCGCCGAGATCGTCGCGACCAAACTGCGCGCGTCCTCGAGCTGAGCTGGTGCCCTCCACTCGGCAATATAGGAGCCTTCGTGTCGGACATGTTTCTCACCCAGGAAGAACTCGCGACCCTGACCGGCCGGAAAATGAAATCGAAGCAGATCGAGGCGCTGCGCCGCATGGGCTTACCCTTTCACGTGAACGCGTGCGGAAAGCCGGTCGTCGCCCGTGTGGCGATCGAGGGCAAGCGAGACGTGGCCGAGACGCCGAAAGCCTGGAAGCCGCCAGCACGCATCATATGATCAGCCGCCCCATTTTTGGGGTGGTCGCTAGCCGCAGTAAAATTGCGGTGGCCAACGGTGGTCAACTTGACCACCGCACTTTTGCGGCGGTTGGTCGGCTCAGTTTTGAGTCCATCGAAGTGCGTCCAATTTCAGACCGACATCCCGTCAAAAAACGACCGTTTTCTAACATCAACACAAAGCAACGATAATCAATGTCAGAAATATAGCCATTGCACTTTCTAACAGCCTGGTATATTATGACACCGTTTTCTAACAGTCGGAACACACCGGGGATAACAACATGGCAACCTTCGCATACGGCCGCGTCAGCACCAAAGAGCAAACCACGGAGAACCAGCGCCGCGAGATCGAGAGCGCCGGCTATCAGGTCGACTACTGGTTTGCGGATGAGGGCGTGTCGGGCAAGGTCTCGGCGCTGCAACGTCCGCAGTTCGCAAAGATGCTCGGCCAAGTCCGCGACGGCGAAACCCTTGTGGTGACGAAGCTGGATCGCCTCGGCCGCGATGCACAGGATGTCGGCGCCACGATCAAGATGCTGGCCGCGCGCCGCATTGAGGTCATTGTTCTGCAGTTGGGCAAGCTCGACCTCACCAGCGCGGCCGGCAAGATGATGCTGACCATGCTCGCGGCCGTAGCCGAAATGGAGCGTGATCTGTTGGTGGAGCGCACGCAATCGGGATTGGCCCGTGCGAAGGCTGAGGGCAAGACCTTGGGCCGCCCTTCTAAGACCAACGACGAACAGCGCCGCCAGATCGTGGCCGATCACGCAGCCGGAGTTTCCGTAAGCGAGTTGGCCCGCCGTTTCGCCGTCTCGCGTGCCAATATTCTCGGCATCGTGAAGCCTCCCCCCTCGATTTGAATAACGGCGATCCGAGCGCCTGGTCGATAAAAAGTCTCCTTTTCGGGCCTTATCGGCGTTATTTGCGGCCTCCATTGTAAATATATGGCAACGTAATCATACGTTGGTCAATCAGGAGGTCGCTATGCGCCACGCAAATCCAATCTACACTTTCCAGCACCACGGCATCCCTTTCGTCAGCAATGACGCCGCTAAGCTGATCTACTACGGCTCGCTGTACTGCATCGTTCACCTAATCGAGTGACTAAAGAGGCTTCGGCCTTATAACCGTGGCAACCGCCAGCAGGCCGGGGCAACCCGGCTTTTCTATTTCTCTTGCAGGCCTTCGGCCCAGCGGATTACCTCACGCGCCTTGTACAGCGGGTGCGATCGTTCCTGAGTAGGATTGATCTTGATCGGCTTCGGGAAATCTAGCCGAACGATGATCTTGTCACGCACGGTGGTATAGGACCGCTTCAGGTAGGCGGCGATGTGCTCGGTGTCCCATAGGTCAACCTCGACCGGGATTGATCGCTCTGTCAGCTTCTGTAAAATCGCTTTCAGGATGTCCCTTTCTTCACCAGTCATCGTTACCTCCTATTGGATTGAAACTATGGACGTGATCTTAGATCGAGAGGAGCTTTACCGTGACGTCTGGTCGAAAGGCGTCGGCATGGTGGCGCGCAAGTATGATCTGACGGAAGGAGACATACGAAAGGCATGCTTCGCATTGGATGTGCCAAGGCCTGCCCGAGGGTATTGGTCGAAACTTAGGACAGGCGATGCGCCCCCAGTCCCCCCGCTTCCACCAAGTGGCGCGTCGACGTACGTTTGTACAACGGCCAAACGCAAGCCCACGCCAGGTAAGGAACCCGCCACGAAGCCAGCCAAGCCGAAGGAATCGCTTGTCGAGTGGGTCTTGAAAAACCGTGCGGAGATGCAGACTCAGAAATCTTCTGCTCAAACGCGGCCACCGCCGCATGGTTCCATGCACCTTCTGCCTGAAGACATGATCGGGTTGCCACGGTTCGTCCCGCTCCAGTTTTGGGCCGCGCTGCTCCTTGGCGAGCATGCCCCCAGCGCTAATACTCTTTTGCGGTGGGTCCACGACGGACGGATCTCTCCGCGGCCGATCAAGGTCGGCAAGGCATGGAACGTCCGGAAGGATGCGGCGTACATCCCTGATTAGGGTAGTCGTGGTTCGATCATGCACAGCCAATACTGCGCATAGTTCACCATGTGCCCCTCGACCTGTACACGCTCGAAGCTAGCCGATGTGAAGCGCCCTTCGCTCATCCAAACTAGATAAGGCTCGTATAGCACTTCCTGGCGCCGTAACACTCCTTCACCGCCTGTATGGCGCTCGACCTTGATTGAGCGTCCTATGCCTTGAATACAGTTTTGACAAAATTGAGACAGCACTTTTCAATACTTTAGTGAAACACTGCACATCCAAACTCCAATGGCGATTTCATGTTTTTTCAGGTTTTCCGTAGTTATTTAGACTGAAGCTCGACCGCCGGTGCGGAGTGATTCCTCTCTTACGCAAGCGCGCATTACCGATCACATCCTTCTTTACGGACTTGAATAATTTCTCTCATGCGCGAGTCACAGCATTTCCAAGCTTCCAGAGAAACAGGAGCTAAGCCGGGTACCACATGGCTCTAAACAAGCCTACTTTAGATACTCTGCCGTCAGATCCTTGATGTAGTATCTTGTTGCCGAGCAACCATTTCGGAGACGTCTGTGCTTCCTCACTTCCGCACTTTATCCCGATCGATCGCTGTCGCTGTACTGGCCATTGCCACTACGATGTCGCCGGCTCATGCCAATTCGGACGAAAGCGATACTGCCGAGTGTCGCGGGTACTCGGGGCCTGGAGGATCTTGCTCCCACGGTCCCGGCGGAGGCCTATCATATGGGCCTGGTGGCGGCAAGTCGCACGGTCCCGGCGGAGGTCTGTCGCAGGGGCCTGGAGGCGGACTCTATAGCGGACCGGGCGGTGGAATGTATGCAGGACCTGGCGGAGGTCTGTATCGCGGCCCTGGAGGCGGGTTGTACTCAGGACCGGGCGGCGGCATCTACTCAGGACCGCGATCCGATGACGGCTACAAGGGACCTTGGGGGCCGTGCATTACTGGGGTGTTAGGTAAACGCTGGATGGCAGAGAACTGCCCGGGCTGACTAGCTGCCCAGGCAGTAATGTGCCGTATTTTAAGGATGCGGCTGGTCTTGTTCTTCCCGCACTCGCTCTGCCTGGAGGGCCTGCGTAACCCAACGCTGGGATGCCGTCGCACTACCTGGCATCTTCATCACGTGCGCAAAGCGTCTCCATCCCGGAGATTGTACAAAACGGAGGATTGCTCCCTGTTGTTCAGTCCGCACGCCATGCGCTGTCTTCCGAGCCAACTCGATGAACTCGGGTGAAGTCAGCAGCTTGTCGACCGCCTTGATAGCCTCGGGCTTAGCTCCCTTGGAAAGCGCCGACGCAACCGCAGCGCCCGCGCCTGGACCAAGGGCCCAGCCGACCGTTGTGCCCACAGTGGCGCCAACTGCAGACTCGCGTGCAGTTTTGTAGAGGCGTCCAGTGAAGTTGTCGATCGGCTTCAGATCGTCCTTGATGGCGTTGAGGCGGCCCGTCGTTATGCGCTCGCGCGTGGCTGCGCTGATGCCCTTGGAAACGCGGTACAGGTCGCTGAGCTGCTTGCGCGCCCCGGGCGGCAGATGGGTCATAACGGCCAGGTGCGACTGCTTGTTCTTGAGCAGGCCTTCGTACCAGGTGGCGAACTTGCCGAAACTGACGTGGCCATTGGCCGCAGTCTTGCCAAAGGCGGTGCTGAGACCAGAGGCGACGACCTCCTGGCGCATGCTTTCTGGGACCGACTTCAGCAACTTGATAAGCTGGGTCGGGTCTCCCGCCGGGAGCGCCTTCATGGCCGTCGACATCTTACCGACGAAGGACTCGTCCAAGTGCTTGCCGAACAATGCGCCCAGATCGTCCTGAACGGCTTTATAGGATGCGACGGTCTTCTGTGCAAGATCCCACTTCGCCGCCATACCATGCTGATCGAGCACGGCCCGCTGGTCCTTCTTCAGCGCGTCCTCGAGCATCGAGATCAGGCGGCTGTCCGAGTCCTTGAATGGGCCGGCTCGTTGGATGCGCGCCGCGGTGAGGTCGCGCCGCACATCGTCCAGCAGTGCATAGGTCGGCTGCTTCGTCACCGGTACAGTGCGCTTGGTCGCGGACTGGGCGCCCGGCATCAGCGGATTGCCCGGCACCTCCTCGGTTTGCATGATCCGTTTCGGCGACAGCTTCGCGAAGATCATCTTCTCCATGGGAGACAGGTTCTTCATGCCGTCGAGCTCGTCGGCGCGCGCCTTTATCATCGCGAGTACGTTCTCGGCCGGGGCCTCGGCCTTGGCCGGCACTGCAGCGCGGATCTCGTCAAAGAAATTGTCCGCATGGCCCTTGAGCTGGTCATGCACGCCGGTCAATTCGTGTTTGACGCTATCGGCAAGGGTGCTGAAGTCGTGCGTGCCGCCCATCTCCTCGATCAGGTCGTTGGCACGCTGGGCCACCCGTTGCAGGCCCTCCAGTTCAGCGGCGCGGCCTTCCGACCCTGGGATCGACTTTGCAGCCTGAGACAGCTCGCGGAAGGCCTGGTTCGTGGTGACGTGGTCCGCCTGCAGGTCACCATCGACGCCCAGGCGCTCAGCAGCTCCCACGACCTTGGGATCGGGCGACGCCTGCTCGGCCAGTACCTGCTTTGCCCGGCTGCTGCCGAAGCCTCCCTCGGCGGCTTTACGCGCTGTCTGGGTGAGGTCTTCCGCCGCCAAGGGTGCCGTGCCGCCAGCGGCGCCCGTTGGAGCGTCGGTGGCCGCGCGCGCAGCTGGACCCCGCGCACCAGGTGTGGCGGCGCCGGCATCAGCAGCCTCGGCCGATGCAGTCGCCAGCGGGTCGACCGCGGCGGCAGACTCGGCAGCAGCAGAAGGGTTCACACCGCGCACGCGCCGTAGGATCTGCCTGGCCGGTGCTGCTGCGGCGCGCACTGCATTGACCACAGCTGGCACGGCGGCGCCGGCGACGCCCGCTGCTGCCACCTCACCCGGATTGAACTCCCCGCCGGTGGCCGCCTGGGTCGCCTCGATAGCTGCCTGTGTGCCAGCAGCCCCGAGAGCGGCGCCGCCGAGGGTCGTGGCGCGGCCGGCTGGAGTGAATGCGGCGATAGCACCGAGAGCGCGCGGCAGGTCGCTGACTTGGAAGCCGGGCTTGATCGCGTACTCCTTGCCGTCGATCGACGACTGCAGCAGGTAGTTACCCTTGTCGTCTTGGCGTGCCTGCACACCAGGAAAGTTCGACTGGATGATCTTGACCGTCTCTGCCGGGTTGGCCAGCAGCGTGCCAAGACCGGCTTTCGCACTCGCCATGCTGAACGAGTTCAGCTCGGGCATGCCGGCCCAGTCCGGCAGGGCGTCGGTGATGGCCGTGTGCCGCTTGTCGCCGGTGACCGCTTCCTTGATGTGCCCCGGGATTGCGGCCAGGGTGTCGAACAGATTGTGGCCCTGCTCGATCTCGGTGGCGTCATTTTCCGGCAATGACTTGATGTAGCCGGCCAAGCGTTGAGCGGCCTTCGTATCGCCGGCGGCGTCGGCATTACGCAATGCTTGGTAGAGCTGTTCGCGGTCGACGGGCATCACTTGCCTCCGTATTTCTTGAGCAGCGCGTCGATATCCGACGGGTGGCCACCGCCACTAGGTGCGGCGTGGACACTACCGTCATGGCTGCGGCGAATCTCTATCGCACGCGGCGACAAGTACTTGTCGAAGTCGCTGCGGCCGGTCGTGGTGCGGTACTGCTGCTCCAGCCCGCCGAGTTGGCCGACCATCAGTTCCTGCACCGTCTTGATGGCGCCCTTGAGCTGCGCGGGGCTGTTGGCGGCGTCGATGATGCGCCCCGCCTCCTCGCGGTCTGCCACGCCGCCGCCGGCGCCGACGATGGCCTTGACGATTTCGTCGCCCACGATCTTCTTGGCGCCCTGGAAGTTGGTCGGCGCCGCCAGGCCGGTCTGCATGGCGAAGTAGTTGCCGATGCGGTTCACGGCCTGCGTGTCCTTGTTGCCAAGCGCGTCCGCCAGTTGACCAAGCGTGTCCAAGTGCGAAATTCCGACGTTGAACGAGCGGATCGAGTTGCCCGCCTTGCCGGTGGCGAACTCTGTGTTCGCTCGACGGTCGCGCGCCACGTCGCTGGAGATGCGAGCGAAGTCCGTGCCTGGGTTTTTCAGTTCGGCGGCGGCGAAGATCGAGGCCGTCTTGCTGTTCACGCGGTTCGGATCGAGGCGGCCAGTGGTGACGGCGCCGTTCGCGCCGAACAACGCCTCGTTCTGCTCGTCCGTCAGGCCGGCAATGCCGTGCTCGACCTTGACCTTGGCTGCGGCCTCCTGGCGCGCCGCGATGCGATCCTGAACGGCCAGTTGGCCCGCCACGTTGGCCGCCGTGTTCGCGCGCGAGGTTTCCGCCTGCAGTTGCGCGTCCGCCGTCGGCGTCGTGTACTTCGTCTGGTCTGCTGCTGACAGGCCCTGCGCCTGGACTTGACGCAGGTAGCCCGGCAGCGCGGCAGCATCGGTCGGGATGCCGTCCAGGTAACCTTGAAGTTCATCCTGGGGAATGATGCCTTTCGCCGCGAGCGTACGGAACATGGTCTGCGCCTGAGTCAGCTTCACTCCCGGCTTCGCTAGTGAACCAGCAGTTTGCGCGACGATACTCCGGTTTTTCAGGTATTCATCAGCCTCTGCGGAGCCAGCATCTGCATTGGCCTTGCGCAGCGCGGCCGGCGCTAGGTCGGCCGTGCGCTGTTCAGTCTGCAAGGTGCCGAACGTTTGTGCGAAGTTCCTAGGATCGTTAACATGCGACAGCACGAAGTAGGAATAGCCGAGTGCTTTCTTAGGGTCATTCGTGACGATATCCAGGCCATTCTCATAGTGAGAGGCGTCGACGCCGGAATTTTTGAGTGCATCGATTTGGGCCTGAAGTACTTTTCGCGCAAGGTCCTTGCGACCCGCCTGCAGCGCGCTCGCGACCTGTGCATAGGTGTCACCCTCAGCCTTTTGCTCGGCAGCGGACATGCCATCCCACGACTGCTTAATGGCCTCACGCTGTTTGGGGTATTTCAGTGCCAGCGCCGAGAATGCCTGTGGCGTGGGGTTTAACATCGCGGCCGCGATATCATTTTCGTACTGCTGAGACTGCTGCTGAGCTAGATCACGCGCGCCCCGTTGTTGCTGAATTTCCGCCAGCGCAGCGCCAGCCTGTAGGCCGCTCAGCAAGCTCTGGCCTAGATCGATAGATGGAAGAAGTTGACTATAGTTTATCGGGTCCATCAGAATACCTCCACATTGTCGGGATGGAAGAATGCGTAGGGGATGGAGCGCCGGGAAATGACTCGAAGAGAGCCTTGAACAGGGCGTAGGGAATAGCGCATCACATTCTCCCAGGTTAAAAAGGGTTGTGAGCGGCTGGTCACTCGGTTCTCAGCTATAGCAATTTGGCTTGCCAATGGATTGATTATAGTTTTTAACTATCGAAAAACATAATTCGATAGTTATATTATTTTTGACTTAAAAATATGGCTTTCATAGGTGAAACGACTTAATCACTCAACAAGACCAACGATGTTGGGTTATAGTGGCCAGTTGATACATACCACGCTCCCAGAGTGAGAAACCCATTCATCTTGATCGGATGAACCCGGCCGCGCGCAATCGATAAGGTTCTGCCAATACTTCTGGATGAGGTAGAGCGCGGATCGATTTGCGCCGGATCTTCATCACATCCTCGCATGACCATCCGTATCAGACAGCTAGGTGGCCAAGGCCTCGCGCGCGCTCGTACTGGTCCGATAATGCTCTCCCATCTGCTCACCCTCCCTTTTTACGGGCACGGATATTTCCACCCTCCAGAACGCGCGCCCGGGCGATGCGTGGCATATTTCCACCCTCGCGCGCATGCAGGCGATACCTGTCGCACTACTTCTCATCTTCCTGCGAGCCGTATGGGAATGCTGGCCGTTTCGCCACCTCTCCCAATAGCAGACGCTCCAGCGTGCGGCCACCGCACTCACCTGGCCCCCTTTCCCTGGCCAGCTTCTCTGCCAGTTCGCCTGAAACCCACACCGAGATCCGGCGGAAACCCGCTTTCTTCATCCGACGCTTGTACAGCGCTAGTCGTTCAGCACTCGTAGTCAATCCGCTGCCCTTCGTTTGGCCCATCACTCATCTCCCTTTTTGTATTACAAGTAGTGGCAAAAGCCTATCCTGCGTGTTGTGAACTACCCAGGGACCGCCTTGGTATTTCCAAGCCCTTTTTATGGACTATAAAAATTCCGCCCTCGTGCGTGTGCGGGATGCCGGCGGAAATTTCTCCTGTGATCTCAGGTTTTCTCAGGGAGGCGCGCCCTGCAACTGCAGCCACTGCCCGAGCCGCATGTAGTTGTTTTCGGGCGTTTGCACATACCCTGCACGGTGCGCCGCGGCGAGTTGGGTCCAGTACCGGCCCATTTCGTCAGGATTAGCCCGGGTCTGCGCCTTCGCCTCTTCGACGTCGTCCGCGTTCCAGCCATACAGGTTTGCGATGTAGGCGAAGTCCCGGAGGAACTGCTTAGAGACCTTCATCAGCCCAGTCCCTTCCAACGCGATCCGGTATCTGGATCTCGACGGCTATGCCTTTCTGCACTAACCGGCGCGCTAACCCGAACGCCGCGGCCTGGCCGGTAAAGCTGGCATCGTTGTCGCCTGCGATCAGCACGCGCTCTACACCCTCCGGCGGTACCCAAGCTTCAAGCAACGTCGCATTGGTCGCAGCCCAAACAGGCACACCGAAGCGTTGAGAGGCCGCCAGTGCCGTTTCTATGCCCTCGGCTATACCGAGCGTCGTCTCGACCCCTGAAAGCCTCACAGCGGCCGTATTTAGCGTCTTCCCGGCCATGATCTTCTTCGGCTGGGGTACAGGCGCCTTCTCGCCTTCGTACGTCAGGTAGGTCCGGTGAATCGATGCCCCGGCGCCATCCGGATACTGGATCTTGGCGACCATTGCCGGGAAGCGTCCCAAGTCGCGGCCCTCCTCGTCGGTGTACCTCAACCGGGGATGGAACCGGAGCCCGGCCGGCACCTGTTCGAGGCCGAGACGTCCGTTCAGGTATCGCCATACCGGGTCACCGTGGACAACCTCTCTGGTCTCTGCCCACACCCGCTGCAGCGCCTTCACCTTGTCATGCTCCGCGCGCGCCGGCATGATCGCCCCGGCAGGGACTGTTCCGACGATGCGGTCAACGTGCTTGGCCGTCTCCTGGAACGTCCATCCGAACACGATCTGCAACAGCTGAAAGCCATCCCCAGACCCGCAGCGCGAACAGAACCAGGTGCCGCGACCGTCCTTGTCATCGAAGCGGTACCGATCTTTCCCTGTGCAGGCGGGACATGGGCCGTGCTTGTTACGAAGGTAAGCCGGATCGACGCCGAGGGCTTGCAGGATGCCCGGCCAGCGCCCGACCGCCACTTCGGCCGTCTTAGGCCTAAGCGCCTGCATGACGGGCCTCCTTTCCCTTCGCCGCCTTGATCTGGAGGTGTCTCAGAAAGCCCTGCACCTCGTCGGTCGGCGCAGCCGGAACGTTTTGCATCCCGCGCGGCCAAACGCCGAAATAGTCCCGGTACCGGTGAGCGACCCAGCCCGGCTGCCGGCCCTTTTCCTGTGCCACGCCCAGCAATTGAGAGTAGAACTCCTGCTTGTCCATCTTCTTCGCCTTGGGCTTCTTCTTGAGCGGTACCAGGTCGCCGGCGCGGACGTCGACGTTTGCCTTGCGCTCGGGGGCAAAGCCACATACGGGGCATTTGTGGACGGTCTTTACGTAACTGCAGGATGGGCAGGCCTTCGGCAACGGCTTTTCCTTCTCTTGGGCCTCGCCTTTCGCTTCCCTGGGGGTGCCGTCGTCCAGCTCGAGGGGAAACTCGTCAGTCGGAAACCCGAGGCGGACGACCGAACCGGAGTGGTCGAGGATCAGCGCGCGGTCCTTGCTCGCGTGCGGGCGCAGCACCCGGCCGGCCATCTGGATGTAGCGGATGAGGGAGCGAGTCGGCCGGGCCAGGATCAGCGTGCGGCATGCCGGGAAGTCCCACCCCTCGGCGAGAATGCCGACGTTCGAGATCACCATCGTCTCGCCGGTCTCTACACGAGCCAGGATGGCGCGACGCTCCTCCTCGTCGGTATAGCAGTCGATATGCTCGGCGCTGACGCCGGCGGCATGGAAGCGCTCGACGATGTGCTTGCTGTGCGCGATGTTTGCCGCAAAGCAGACGGTCGGGGTCCCGCGCGCCAGGCGCAGCCAGTGCGTCACGATGTCGCCCACCAGCTCCGGCTTGTTCACGGCGCGGCCGACGTCGGCATCGGTGTAGTCTAGATCCCCGAACGCGTTGCGCGCCTGCTTGATGCCGGCCATATCCGGCTCGCTCGGCGCGTACACGTCACAGTCCACCAGGTAACCGCCTTCGATCAGCTCCGGGATCGTCGCTGCTACAGTCATGTGCTCGAACAGCGCGCCGCCGAGCTCATCGTAGTGCTTGCCCAGGCCCCGGGCATATGGCGTGGCCGAGAGGCCGATTACCGGGACGCCCTTAGCCGCGGCGAGTACCGCGCGGTATTCGCGGGAGCCTGCGACCGTGTGTGCTTCGTCGATGATGATCAGATCGACATCTGGCATGCCGCGCCGGGCGACGGTCTGGGTGCTCCCCACAAGGACGCTCTCGTACACCCTGGCGGTGTTTTCGCCTTGGATAATGCCGTGATCGATGCCGGCCTTCTTGAACCGACGGGAGGTCTGCTCAACCAGGTGCACGCGATTGCAAAGGAAGATGACCCGCTTGCGCTTTGCTCGGGCGCCTCGGACCAGGGCCATGCCCATCTCCGTTTTTCCACTCCCTGTAGGTGAGCAGAGCATTTCCCGAGTGATCCCCCCGGCCAAAGATAGGCGCAGGTTTTGGACGGCTGCAGACTGGTACGGGCGCAGGGTCAGCGGCTTGGATGCTCCTTCGCCTTGGCTGGGCGGGTTTTTTGCCGTTAACTCTTCTCTTCTCTTCTGAGTTGCAACTAAGCTGCTAGCGCACTCTTCTGAGATGCTCGTCAGTGGATAGCAAGGTGCTAGCACTTTGCTAGCAATTGACGTATTGTCCATATGCTATCCCTTCGCAAGCTTGACGCTAGCGGCGCCCTGCGCAATCAGAAAGCCGTGATCAATCAGCACACCGAGATCCAGACCGGTGATCGACAGCTTTCGCTCAAGGAATGAGACATCGTGCGGCACCGTGCCGTTGTTTTGGCTGGCATACAGCCACAGCAGCATGAGATGGCCCTTGGCGACGTCAGGAAGGGCGCAGAAGCTGTAGTCATCGAGGATGGCGCGATGCAGCTTGATCCATGGAGGATTACGCTTCCCGTAGTGCTGGAACGTGTCCCAGTTCTTGATGGCGAGGAGCTGGGTATTCATGCCGGCACCAACTCAAGTTCGCCCTGAGGTGGCGGATTATCCTTACGTCGGCCGAGCAGAACGTAACGAGCGACGCCCTTGTGCAGCAGTCCATCGGGGCCGAGCACATCCTCGGAGAGCGTGCAGATGTCCCAAGCGTCTTTGAGCTCTTTCACCCTCGTTGCCAAACGCATGTACCCGGCCGCAGTGCCCTCGTAGGTATTGAGGCCGCGTGCCCCGCGGAACTCCAGGGCGCGACGGAGGGTTTCCCGCTGAGTCGTACCAGATGCATTTCGGAGAGCGACGCCATTCTGGGCAAGCTCTTCGCACACGGCTGTGATACTCTGCGGACTGCAGTTGAAAATTGTGGTTTGTTTTGTCGACTTGGGCCCGCCAGCTTGATCGACGCGAGCGCCTCCCGCACGGGGGGCGTTTTCGTTTCGGCGCTTAGGCATGAGCACCTCCGTTCAGGAGGGCTGCGATTTGGTTCGCCGGCCAAGCAAGGCGCCCATGAACACGAACGGGACGAATTGGACCGTTTTCGTTGCAAGCCCACATACGCAGGGTTTGGGGTTTGCGATTCAGAGCAACTGCCGCTTCGGCAGTGGTAAGCGTCTCCGGGACGCTCGCAAGTTTGAGAGAGGTTGCGCGGGTTACGATCATTTCGTGTCACCTATATGTGTTGAAAGGTGATACGAAGTTTCTGAGCGGCACTACCCTCCGCCGCAACAGTCCCCCTATCCCCCAATTCGGGGGGGCAGAGACGAGAGAACTACTCGATTTAGATCAGTCAGCCCCTAAAAGTGAGCCGTCTGAACGGAGACTTTCCCAGGCTTTTTCGAACGATTTCTCGGTGAACATATTCGCATTCTTAAGCATTGCCGCCTTTACATCGGCCTTGGGCCCGCTCTTTCCGCGCATACGCGGAGGCAGCTCTTCCGGGTTGTAGCCATTACTTGTCAGCCACTGCAGAATTAGCTCTCGTTGCCGAGTTGATTTAAGGACGACCTTGTCTTGGCTGCCAGAAGGTAAACCCTCCGAGTCTTTGTCCAGATAGGGATAAGAAAGCCGGTAAGGGCTGCCCTCATTCGCAAGCCATTCATTGAAGTCTCGAGTCTCAACAATTGGATTTGCCGACACCGAAACTCCCCCTATAGACAGATCCGACATGTCTACTCGGACGCCATTCATTCTTATAACCAGTTTTCCTTGCCAAACCGCCCGATTTGATTGCATGCGAAAGGTACGCACGTCTACCTCTCCGGGGTAAGCCTCAGAAATGACTTGGATAGCTTCGGTCAACCTATATCGCCCTTGCTTCCATCGGGCCAACCGGTCGGTCACATATTCAAGAAAATCAGGATAGGTGCAGGCGATTTCTAGGATTGTGTAAAACTCGAACTTCACCATCCGTCTGCCGTCCTGCCCGAACGGAGGAGCACATTCCCAGCGCTCAAGTTCTCGCGGGGGGATTTCATCTAGGCTTGAAGCGACATTTGATGGGTTGGTATCGGCCTCTGCTGACATGTTGCGTTCCTTCGATACGCACCTTCGAAATAGGAGCGCCAGGCGGGCGGGCGAAGGCTTCCCGCTTTTCAGTCCGTCGACCTAGCCCAGCGCTTTAAACTGATTCACCTCGTTAGGCGTTCTCCACAAGGCGCAGGGCGGGCTGTTCGGGTTCGAAAACTATTCCGGCTTGCTCCAGCATCCACGCTTCCAGCTTCGTGTGCCATTGGCGCAGCAGATCGAGCGGCCGGCGCCTGTAGTGTTTCTCTGCGATCGCGCTGGGCTTATGGCCCATGATCTGCGCAACAATACCGGCCGGCGTTTCAGTCCACTCGGCCAAGGAGCCGAACGAGCGGCGCAGGCCGTGTAATGTCAGGTCAGGCAGGCCAGCAGCGGACAGCGCCCGCTTATGGGCCGAAGTTGGCTCGACAAGCTGGCCGTTCTCGGCCTTGACGCTTGAGAAAACCCATTCATTGCGCCGAGGTAGAGCGGACAGAAGATGGCGCACGTAAGGGGTTAGCGGGATTGTTCGTTCGCCCTCTACCTTGTCGCGTATGGTCAGACTGAGCCACTGGAAATCGACGTCTTCCCACCGGAGGCCCGAAAGCTCACGACGGCGGGCGCCAGTCAACAGCAACGTTTGTAGGTAGGCGGACTGTACGGAGTTCGACAGCTCGCGCACGGCCCCGAACCACATAGGTAGTTGCTCACGCTGCAGGCTGTCGCCCTCCTTTGCGTTCTTGGCTGGGAGCTGGTCGCGCACCTGTTGCACCTTACAAGCGCCAGTTGGAACCAGCCCCGCGTATTCTGGCTGCGATTCGCACCAGTTTATGAACACGGATAGCAGCCGGAAGGCGAGCGCCGCACGGGTCGAGCGCCGCTTGGTCTCGACGGCAAGCCATTCGCTTATGCGGTCACCTGTCAGGTCGCAAAGTCGCACATCGAGCAGCGAAGCCAGCGGCCCCGGCTCAGTCTCGCCCTTACCCCGCTTCTTCTCCACGCCACCACGCGACACGACATTTTCGTGGTCACGCACATGCCAATCGCTCCATTTCTTTCGGCCAGCGTTGCGTCGTGCTGCAATGTAGAGCGGCCATGCATCGCCAAGCGTCACTGTCTCTCGCCTTGCCTTGGTCGTGCGCTCAGTCTCTGCCGCAGCTTGGGCGGCTCGTGCCGCTCGATCGGCCGCGATCTCGTCGGCCTTGACTTGGCGCGGATCTTTTCCGGCGTCAATCAGAACCTTTAGCCGGCGCGCCTCTGCCCTCGCATCGGCAATCGCCCAAGTCTTCGGGTCGCCGATGGTAACGCGCATCGCGTTACCGTTGAGCTTAGATTGAAAGATGTAAGATTTGGCGCCGGTCGAGGTCGCGCGCAGCCCCAAGCCAGGAGCATCGGCATCCCACATGAAAGATTGACCCTTGCCGCCCTCGCAGTGGAAGCCATCTACCCGCCCGGCTGTGAACTTTACTCGTGACATCTTTCCTCGTTGTGTAACCGCTGTGTAACCCAAAAATGAGTATATCAATCAACTTTCTTCAACACAACGAGTTACGCCATCATACGCAAACCTTTGTTTTTAAAGGACTAAGCAACAGTGATGAATAACAATCAACGCCCACGAAAGGCTGAGTAGTCAGGATTGTGATTCCTGTCGTCGTGGGTTCGAGTCCCATCAGCCACCCCAAGAATTCAAGCGCAAGGCCCGGTCTTCGAACCGGGCCTTGTCGTTTCCGCGCCCCTCCTCCACGCCGCCCCAGGACAAGCAGCAACCGAAATGCCTTTATGCAACTATGCAAGAGGAACCCTGCCATACCATGCAGGCAGGCGCGCCGGCGGATACCGACGGGTGATCGACGCAAAAAAGCCCGGTCCTCGGACCGGGCTTTCCATTCTTACCGCCAGCGCATCAGGAACGATGCGGATTGTTCGGACGGCTGTCGTAGCGGTTCGGCACGCCGTCGCCGTCGCGGTCGCCACGGCGCCAGCCGCCGCGATCCAGCACCCAGCCGCCACGGCCGTCTTCACGCCATTCCGGGCGATGCCAGGCATAGCCGCGGCGCTCGCGTTCCCAGTGGCCCTTCACCCAGGTGTAACGGTGGCCGTTCCAGTTCCAGTAGCCCGGTGCCCAGGCGTAGCCATGGCGCGCATGCGGCACGACTTCGTGGCGCGGCGGCGGCGGAGCGGTACGGACGACGACGACGGCACCTTGAGCGAAAGCCTGGGCCGGCAGGACGGCGGCGGTGCTGATCAGGGCTGCGGCAGCGGCACAGAGGATCCGTTTCATGATGCTTCTCCTTGTTGATTGGTATGGCTTCACTATAGCGAGCCGGAGAAGCGCACAGTTGGATTGAAGGAAGTTCTTACAATCGAAACATGTCGCCACAGTCGCGTTACAGTTGGCGCGACGGCAGGACGAAAAAAAACCGGCCATGCAGGCCGGTTCTCATCCAGGGAAGGCGGGATCAATCCAGCTTCCAGGCGTAGTCGACCTTGGTCCAGGTCTGCGCCGGTGCGCCGTCCTTGGTGCCCGGCTTGAACTTGCAGGCCGACAGGCCTTTCAGGGCTGCCTTGTCCAGGCCCTTGAAACCGCTCGACTTTTCCAGCTTCGAGTCCGCCACGCTGCCGTCGGCGGCGACCAGGAAGGACATCGAGGTGGTGCCCTGCTCTTCGTTCATCAGCGACGCCTTCGGGTATTCGACCTTGCATTTCGACGGATCGAAAGTGGCCGGGACTTCGGCGGCGAAAGCCGGCGCGGCGAAGCCGGCGGCGACGGTCAGAGCTGCGAACAGGCTACCGGCAAATTTCTTGTTGGACATGGTTATTTCCCCTGAAAAATAAAGTTTTTTTTAACACACCGGCGCGAAGCCGGCCGATCTAGCGAGCTCTCCAGGCTCAGAATTCTTCCCAGTCATCGCTGGCGGCGGCCGCTGCGACCTTCTTCGAGGTTTGCGACTGGGCTGCCGGTGCTGCGTCTTCCTGTTGTTCGGTACGGGCCTTGGCCTTGGCGGCAGCCGGCTTCTTCAGCTGCGGGCGGGCCTGGCGGGCGGCCGGGGCACGCGCCACGACGGCGGTCGAGGCCGATACCGGCGCCGGTGCCGGCGCGTCCATCTGCTGCTCGTCGCCGGCCGCCAGCTTGAAGATGCTGACCACGCGCTGCAGCTCGCCGGCCTGGTCCTGCAGGCTCTGGAAGGCGGCGGCGGCCTGCTCGACCAGCGCGGCGTTCTGCTGGGTCATGCCGTCCATCTCGATGATCGACTGGTTGACCTGCTCGATGCCGGCGCTCTGTTCGGCGCTGGCGGCGGCGATGTCGCTCATGATGTCGGTCACGCGCTTGACGCTCTCGACCACTTCGTCCATCGTCACGCCGGCCTGGCCGACCAGCTTGGAACCGCGGCTGATCTTCTCGACCGAGTCGCCGATCAGCGTCTTGATTTCCTTGGCGGCCGCGGCGGAGCGCTGGGCCAGGTTGCGCACTTCCGACGCCACGACGGCGAAGCCGCGGCCCTGTTCGCCGGCACGCGCCGCTTCCACGGCGGCGTTCAGCGCCAGGATGTTGGTCTGGAAGGCGATGCCGTCGATCACGCCGATGATGTCGGCGATCTTGCTGGCCGAGCTGTTGATCTCGCCCATCGTGCCCACGACCTGCGACACCACGTCGCCGCCCTTGCGCGCCACGTCCGACGCGGTCGCGGCCAGCTGGTTGGCGGCGCGGGCATTGTCGGCGTTCTGCTTCACGGTCGAGGTCAGTTCTTCCATCGTCGACGCGGTCTTTTCCAGCGAGCTGGCCTGCTGCTCGGTACGCGACGACAGGTCGGCGTTGCCGGCGGCGATTTCGCGCGACGCGGTGGTGATGGTATGGGTACCGCGACGCACCTGGCTGACGATGTCCACCAGGCTGTTGCGCATCTGTTTCATTTCGGTCAGCAGGCTGCCCTTGTCGGTCGCACTGGTCTCGATGGCGATCGACAGGTCGCCGTGGGCGATACTGCCGGCGATCCTGGCGGTGTAGTCCGGCTCGCCGCCCAGCTGCTTGAGCAGGCCGCGGGTGATCACGGTGGCGGCGGCGATGCCGATGGCGACGGCAACGGCCAGCACGACCAGCATGAAGTTACGCGCATTGTTGAAGGCGGCTTCGGCATCGACCTTGGTCTGGGCGTTCTGCTTGTCTTCCATGCTGCCCAGCTGGTCCAGCGCATCCAGCCATTTCTTCTGGGCCGGACGGATTTCCTTGACCATCACGCGGGTCGCGTCGACGGCGTTGTTGGCCAGGTAGAGTTCCGATGCCTTGGCGATCGCCGGCATGGCGATGCTCTCGGCTTCCTTGATCTGGGCCAGCAGCGTTTTTTCCTGCGCCGAGGCTTCTTCAGCGAACTTGGCGCTCAGCTTTTGCTGCAGGGCGTCGTACTTGGCGGTCTGTTCCTTGAAGCGGTTCAGTTCCGGCTCCATGTCGGCCGGGTCGGTCATCAGGGTCAGGGTACGCAGCGACGTCACGCGTTCGCTGACGTTGTTGCGCATGTCGACCACCAGGCGCGAGACGACGTTGCTGACGCCCACCACGTGGTCGAGCCGGTTCTGGATTTGTGCCATGCGCAGGAGGCCGAAGACCGTCACAATGACCAGCATTACCAGCACGAGGGCAAAGCCCAGGCCCAGTCGCACGCCGACCTTCATGTTTGCTAAATTCATTCCCTATCTTCCCTGTTTCAAGTGTTCGGATTCGCCTGATAGGCCGCCGTTCTGCTTACGAAAAGTCCAACTCCCCAGTGGAATTTCGCGTATTTCTGTGAGGATAAATCAAAACTGTGTCTTTGCAGACAGAAAACGTGCGCGACCGTAAGTCTGTTTCGTGACTACAACAATCCATGTCACATACGACAACACAACAACAAGTCAGGCAAGGAGAAGAACCCCGATTATCGGTCTGTTCTTGCCATTGGGCAAGGAGTATTCATTAAATGATTTCAATCCGGAAACATTTGCTGTAGCAAACCGGGTACATGGCGGCAGCAGGGCTGCCACCGCCGCCGGCCCAGGAAATGACGGAAATGCCGGAAGCCGAACGACGCTCCAGGCCGAACCCGGGCCGAACGCAGACCAACGCGCGCAGGATTCAGGCGGCCTGGCGCAGGCGGCCGGCCGCTTCGAGCAGCAACTCCGGGTCGCCGGCGGCCAGCTTGCGCGCATCGGACAGCACCTGGCGGAAGCCGCGCGCGCCCGGCAGGCCGGCCATCAGTCCCAGCATGTGGCGGGTGATGCCGTGCATGCGCAGGCCGAGGGGGCCGTAGCGTTCCAGTTCGGCGCGGATGTAGGGAATCATGGCTTCCAGCACCTGCTCGCGCGACCTGGCCGGCGCGGCGTCGCCATGGAAGCGCTCGTCCCACGAGGCCATCATCCAGGGATTGTGATAGGCCTCGCGGCCGATCATCACGCCGTCCACGTGGCGCAGGTGTTCCTCGATCTCGTCGTTGGTCTTGATGCCGCCGTTGATGACGATTTCCAGGTCCGGGAAGTCGCGCTTGAGCTGGTAGGCGACGGCGTAGCGCAGCGGCGGGATCTCGCGGTTTTCCTTGGGCGACAGGCCCTTGAGCACGGCATTGCGGGCGTGCACGATGAAGGTGCGGCAGCCGGCGTCGGCGATGGTGCCGACGAAGTCGCGCACGAAGCCGTAGTCTTCGTCGTAGTCGATGCCGATGCGGTGCTTGACCGTGACGTCCACCGACACGGCGTCGCGCATGGCCTTGACGCAGTCGGCCACCAGTTGCGGTTCGCGCATCAGGCAGGCGCCGAACGCGCCCTTCTGCACGCGCTCGGACGGGCAGCCGCAGTTCAGGTTGATCTCGTCGTAACCCCACTGCTCGCCCAGCTTCGCGCTCTTCGCCAGGTCGGCCGGATCGCTGCCGCCCAGTTGCAGGGCGACGGGATGCTCGATGCCGTCGAAGCGCAGGTGGCGCTCGGCATCGCCGTAGACCAGGGCGCCGGTGGTGACCATTTCCGTGTACAGCCAGGCATGGCGCGTGATCTGGCGGTGGAACACGCGGCAGTGACGGTCGGTCCAGTCGAGCATCGGGGCGACGCTCAGTTTTCGTTGTGCTTGGTTCATTCGGATTCCTGCTGTGCCCGGAAAGAGGTGCGGCGCGCCGTCGTGCATGGCCCTGCCGCCGTGGGCGAACCCGACATCTTACCCTAGTTCCGTGGCGGCTTCATGCTCCGGCCGCCTGCACGCCACCGTTCCCGTGCGCTCACGCAAACGCCCCGCCATGCCGCCTGAGGAAGTCGATCGCTGCGCCCAGGGCCCGCTTGTAGCCGCCAGTGAATGCCTTCCAGGCCATTACCGCGGCAAATGCCGAGGCAGCGGCGCACAGGACGCCGAAGAGCCCCCCGCTGGACAGGCACAGCAGGGCCAGGCCCCACAACGCCAGGCACGGCAGCAGCGCCAGGTAGGAGGTATTGCCCTTGTAGGCCCTGGTGAGGGTGTCGCCCCTGCCCTTGCAGACCTTGCCGTTCGCGGGATCGATCATCATGCATGGCACCCCGACGTCCTGCGCCTGCGGCCCGATGAACACCACCACGTAGTCCCGGCCCACCGCGGGCCGCGCGAGCGGCGACGCCTCCATCCGGCAACGACTGCCGTCGCGCGATACCAAAAAGAGAACGCGCCGGTCGATCGCCAGTTCCGACGATGCCAACCGGCACGTGCCGATGAACATCTTCCAGTTGCCCCCGAAGGCCCGGAAGCGCGCGATCTCGTCCCACGCGCGCTGCAGGCCCGACAGCGTCTCCCGCCTGCGCACGTCGGCCGCGCCCTCGTGGCCGAACTCGACGGCGCACGCGAACAGCGCGTCGGCCGTGTCGTCGCCGGCGGGCCGCGCGCCCTCGGCGATCGCCCGGGCCTTCAGGTACAGGTAGTCGCCGTACTGCGCCGCATCGGTGCGCCGGATCATGCTGCTCATCACGGGATCGAACGGCTGCAGGGTATCGTAGGCCTTCTGCGGGTTGGCGGCGAAATACCGGCCCTCCAGGTAGGCCCGCGCGAGCATCATGGCGCCGTCGATATTGGTACCGCCTGCGACGCTCTCGGACAACAATTGCAGCGCCTCGAGCGGATTGGCCGGCTGGCCCTCGCCGGCCAGCATCATGCCGGCGAGCACGTTGGTGCCGAATTCCACCCCCATCTCGTGCGCCAGCCGCGCACTCTCCAGGGCGCCGCCGAAGTCGCCCGATTCGCGCTGGATGTGCGCGAGCCAGGCGCGGCTGAACGCCGAACCCAGGTCGGCGGCCCGGCGGGTATAACGGAATTCCTGGATCCGGTCGCGCGCGATGACGGCGCTGCCTTCGGAATAGACGCCGGCCAGCGCCTCGGCCGCTTCCACGCTGCCCTGCCCGGCCAGGTCGATCGCGGTCCGTTCCGCTTCCCTGGCGGCCGCGGCGTCGTCGCTCTTGAGCCGTTGCTTGAGTTGTGTGTAGTCGATGTCCAGTTTGGTGTCGGTCGTCATGATGGGCCTTTGGTAGGAAGTGGGTTGCCGGTGCGGCGTCGACCGTCCCCTCGCGCGGGACGCCGGACGCATCGGCACATCGTCAGTCGCTGTCGCACGGCGCCAGCGCCAGCGCGGGCGGCACGGCGGCGGCCCGCTCCTGGCCGCGCAGCCAGATCTCGGTCTTGACCAGCAGGTCAAATTCGCGCAGGCTGGCCACGCGCCCGAAGCCGGCGCCGCCGACCAGTCCCTGCCACTGACCGGCGTCGACCAGGCCGAGGCCGACCACGCGCGCCTCGTCCGCGGCGAAACGCCGGCGCGCCTCGGCGCTGCGCCAGTACGCCGCTTCCGGGGCCAGCGAACCGCCCTTCGAGGTGCGCCGCAGGATCTGCTGCGGCACCTGGCCGGCGAAGGCGCTGCGCTGCAGGGTGCGGTCGGGGCGCAACTGCGTTTCGAAGCGGCCCAGCACCGAAGCCGCGAATTCCACCAGCGGCAGGCTCAGCAGCGGATGGCGGAAGCGCACCTCCGGCATCAGGTGGCCGACCGCGACACGGTTCGCCACCAGCGCGCGCAGGTTCTTCCAGTAGCGCCGGCGCGCAACGCTCGGGTCGTCGGGCAGGTTCAGGTCGACCGGCGCCAGTGCGGCGCAGCGGCGCAGGAAATCGGGGCCGTAGCGGTACTGGGGGGTGAACTCTCCCGCCGCCGCCGCGGCGCGCGCGAACAGCGGGCGCACGCCGAAGCGCCACAACTGGCTGGCGAACAGGCGGCGCGGGCTGCCGTCGGCCGGCGCGGCGCGGGCGATCCGGCACGCCTCGCCGAAGCGGCCCGCGCGCAGCAGGTCGGCCAGCCAGTCCGGCTGCAGGCCGCGCGCGTGGAAGACGTCGTCGCCGCCGACGCCGGTGACGATCGCATCGTGGCGCCCCGCCACCAGGCCGCCCAGCACGCCGCGCAGCGTGCCGCTCAGTTCATTGCCCGGCTCGGACCAGCGATGGATGCCGTCCCAGTCGACCAGGTCGCCGTCGGGACGGGTGACGATGCGATGCTCCAGGCCCAGTTCCGTGGCCAGGATGGCGGCATGGGCGGCATCCTCGTCGTGGGCGCTGCCCCAGGTGACGGCGGCCAGGCGCCCCGCGCCGGCGCCCATCCGGCTGGCCAGCGCCACCACGGTGCTCGAATCCAGTCCGCCGGACAGTTCGAACAGCGGCCGGCGCAGGCCGGCGCAGGTGCGCGCGACGGCCTGCCCGACCTGCGCGACCAGTGCGTGCTCGGCGTCGGCGCGCGTGTGCGACCAGGGAAGCGTGCCGGACGCCGGCACCACGGCGTGGCCGCGGTCGGTGCGCCCGGCATGCAGGCGCACGTAGCCGCCGTGGACGAGGCGCAGCAGGCCCTCGTACGGCGTCAGGTCCGACGCGCCGTAGCCGAAGCGCAGCCAGGCCGCGAAATAATCGAGGCACAGGGGGCGCCGGCCGACGGCGCCGACCAGGCCCGCCAGCGTATCGGCCACGTAGCAGGCCGCGCCGACGCGGGCGTAGAACAGCGGACACTGGCCCAGCGCATCCTGGACCAGCGTCACCGTCGCGTCGCGGTGGTCGACCACGGCCAGCGCAAAGGCGCCCAGCACGTGGCGCGGCAGGTTGCAGCCCCAGCGTTCCCAGGCCGAATACGCCAGTTCGCGCGCATCGCGCACGTCCGGGCGGCCCAGCGTGGCCGCCAGTTCGGCGGCGTTCGCGATATGGCCGCCGAAGAAGACCGACAGGCGGCTGCGCTGCAGCGGCCGCTCGCTGGCCAGCAGGCGGCCGTCCTCGTAGTCGAAGCGCGCGGCCCAGCCATCCGCCGCGGGGTGCGATTCACTGGCCAAGTTGACTGATGACATGCCAGCGCTCCATCGAGGTACGACGTTCCAGGACGGGCTTGCCGTCGAGTTCCACCCACGCATGGGCATCGAAGGGATAGGGAACGATGCCGATCCGGTGGGTGGCGGGAAAGCCCAGCCCCCGCAAATAGAGATACAGGGAAAACGAGCGCACGAGGCAGTCGCGGTCCGGATTCTTGTTACGGAACAGCAGCTCGGCGCGCAGGAAGGCGGCGAGCGCCGCCGCGGCCGTGCATGGAGTAGCCGAGGGGGCAGCTGAGGGCGCAGCTGAGGGGACAGCTGACGGGGCGGCCGGCGCGCTGCCCTCGGCCAGCGCGTACAGGGCGTGGAAGCCCGCGCGCGCCAGCACCTGGCGCACGCGCCGGTTCGCCTGCCAGGCCAGGACGTGGCGGCTCGCGCCCCACCAGCCCGGCGCCGGCGGCCGGTGCACCGGCGCCGGCCGGGTGATGCGCGCCGCGCCGAAGCCGCGCACCCACCGTTCGGCCTCGCTCCCGGACAAGCCCGCATAGCGGCCGTCGCGGATGTTCAGGACGTACACGAGGTCGCCCATCGCACGCCACAACAGGTGTTCGCCCGGAGTCGCCATCGCGCCGCCCCGCCTGCCTCAGTTGTAGGAATAGTTGTGGCCGCTTTCCCAGCCGCCGTCGCGGTTGTTGCCGTCGGCGTAGACGCCGGTCACCTCTTCCACCGCGCCCAGGTCTTCCAACACAAAGGCTTCCTCGTTATCCAGTCCGTGCAGTTCGTGGACGATCATGTTCATGCGATGCTCCTGTCGATATCAATAAGGTTGGCTGATACTGCGCGTGCCGCCGATGGCATACCCGACGCCACGCCACTACAACGCGGCGTTTCCGTTTTTTTTAACGGACACGGCGAATTTTTTCCGCGGATGGCCTGCGCCGGGGGATTCTGCGCAAGCGGACGGCAAAAGGCCAGCTGTCACAAGTGACAGGAAGCGGCCCGTCAGGGCAGGATCAGCCCCAGGCCGAGCGCCCGCACCACGGCCTGGCGGCGGTTGGTGGCGCCGAGCTTCCTGGTCGCATTGGCCATGTGGAAGATCACGGTGCGCTCCGAGATCGACAGGATCGTGCTGATTTCCCACGACGTCTTGCCGGTGGCGGCCCATTGCAGGCATTCGCGCTCGCGTCGCGTCAGGGGCGGCCTGCCGCCGCCCTGCGCGGCATGGGCAGCCGTGCGCGCCAGGCGCCGCACCGCCTCGTCCAGGTACAGCGCCGTCAGCAGCACGCGGCCGGCAAACGCGGCCTGGTGGCCCGGCGCCGCTTCCGGCGCCAGGTCGGTGGCGATGCTGAACAGCGCCCGTTCGCCGCGCGGTCCGGCCACCGGCACGGTGATGCCGTTGGCCAGACCGTGGTCGCGCGCCTCGTCGAACACGATGTGGCGCGGCACGACGCCGGCGAGGCCGTCCCAGAACACGGGCAGGCTGCTGCCGGCGACGCGCCGGACCACCGGATCGACGGCTTCGTACCCGGCTTCCTGGTAGCGCCGCACCCAGGAGGCCGGATAGGTCGTGATGACGTTGCGGCGCGAGAGCTGCTCGCGGTCCATGATGGCGTGCTCGCTCGGGAGCATCTTGTGGCGGCCGTCGGGATCGCTGACCAGCGAGGAATAGAAGACGGCGGTATAGCCCATCTCGTCGCACTGGCGCGCCAGGGCGCTGGCGAGCTCGTCCGCCGAGGTGGCGGCGGCCAGCGCCTCGAATTCGTACAGATGGCTCGTCGGCGCCGGCACGGGAACGCTCAGCGGATCGCCTGCTTGAGTTCGGGCGTGCCGAAATCGACCAGGCTGCCCTTCGACTGGGCAAAATAGTCGGTCCAGAAGTTCTGCAGCGCCTTCAGCCGGATCGGGTCGCGGTAGACCGCCTTCTTGCCGGTGGTGTCGCTGGCGATCAGGCCCGCGCCCATCACCCAGATGCGCGCGTTGTCGAAGTCGCCCAGCAGGCCGGCCTTGCGCACCCGGGCCATCTCGGCGGCCGGATCGATGCCGCGCATGCCGTTGCGCTCATAGAACGAGCTCACCGTGGAATTCTCCAGCATGTCGGAAACGACCAGCACGATCTTCTGCGCCGCGCGGCTGGCGCGCACCGATACCGAGACGTCGCTCATGGCGGCGAACACGTCCGACTTGGCCAGGTCGCCGCTGGCGGCCGAAAAGCCCTGCGCCATCGCGGCCTGCAGCTTCTTGACGACGAAGCCGCGCTGGCCCGCCAGGCACTCCTCGAACTGGCGCATCTTCTTGACGCCAATGGCGTGACGCTGCGACTCGGGCACGCCCTCCTCCACCAGGCCGGAAAACACGGTGCTGGTATAGCGCGACTGCGAGTAGGCGGAAAAGCGCACCACGGTCAGCTCGGTGCCCGGCACGACCAGCGGCGCCATCGCCTGCCAGGCCGCGGCCTGCAGCGACTGGTTGAGCAGCGTGGTCTCGTCGATCAGCAGGAACACGGCGCGGCGCGGCGCCGGCACCGGCTCGGCCATGCGATTGGCCGCATAGCACGACGGCACGTCGCCGTCGCGCGCCTGGGCGGGAACGGCCGCGGCGGCGGCCAGGGCAAGGGCCGCCAGGGCGGTAGCGAACGGACGGATCAAAACAGGCCCTCCACTTCCTTGGCGGCGGCCTCGCGCTGCTGGCGTGCCTTGATGGCCTGGATCACGCGCGCGCGCGCGCTGGCGTCCAGGTCCAGCACGTAGCGCTCCTTGTCGCCCTTGTCGGGCAGGCCATCGATGGCGTCCAGGTGCGATTGCACGTCGTCCTGCGCCACGGCTGCCGGCGCCATGGTCGGCGCCGGGGTCGGCGCCGGGGTCGGTGCCATGGTCGGTGCCGGGGTCGGTGCCGGCGTCGGCGCAGGGGCGACGGCGGCGGCGTCGAGCGCCGCCTGTTCGCGTTCGCGCGCGCGCTTCTCCGCTTCCTTGCGCTGCCTGTCGCGTTCTTCTTCCTCGTCCGCGGCGGCAGCGGCGGCGGCGATCTTGGCCAGGTACTGCTTGAAGCTGTGCACCTGCAGCTTGCGGTTGGTCTCGCTGAACTTCGCATGCAGGCCGGTCATCAGTTCCTCGACCGGCTCGACGAAGGCTTCGCGCACCTCGCGCACCTCGGCCCAGCTGGAGAAACCGCGCGTGCGCTTGTACGCATCGCCGCCTTCCTTGGCGGCGAAACCCCATTTGTAGCCCGCATAGATTGCCACGATCTGGGTGATGACGAAGATCACGGCCAGGGTGATGAAGGCGGACATCGCCTCGGCGGTGCCGGCGTCGCGGATCTGCTTGGCCGCGTTCTCGTTGGCTTCCTTGTTCGGCGCCGTGACGGCGGCCGGCAGGCCGTCGGCCTTGTCGGCGAACGGGTTCGAGGATTCGGCCGACACCTGCACGCCGATGGTGCGGTCCGCCTCCGCCTTTTCGTGCGCCTTCATGCGCATGTGCGTCGACAGGCCGGCGATCAGGATGATGGTGACGACGGCGACGACCACCATCGCGTAGCCGCCCTTGTCGCCGACGCGGTTGGCCAGTTGGGTCTGCGCGGATTGCGCCGCGTCCTCGCTCTGCTTGTCGCCCAGGCCGATGTCCTTGGTATGGAAGCTGCTGTCCTTGTCCGTCCTGGCCTGCTGCCACTTGACGCGGGCGGCGTTGATCTGGCCGGTACGGTAGAGCTGGTGGCCGGCGGCGTGCGTGACCATGCCCAGCGCCACGCACAGCACCAGCACGAACGCCACCATCAGCAGCAGGTAAGTGTCCGGGGTGCCCTCGGGCGCGATGAAGGTGCCCAGCAGGTAGGAAAAGCCCAGGCCTTCCGCGATGATCAGGATGCCGATGACGGCGATCAGCCAGAATGGCAACGGCTTGCGTCCCAGGTCGCCGGACTTGCTGATATAGGCCTTCGCGTTCTCGAACTCCTCGCGGTCCATGGCGGGAATGAACTTCCTGAAGTCCCCGCCCAGGGTGTTTTCGGCCTTGGTCCAGCCATCGTCGCCGACGCTGGTCTTGCTGCTGATGGCGCGCAGCTTGAACAGGCGGTAGTAGAACAGCTTGCCATGGAAGGTATTGTTCACGCAGTACCAGGCCAACGCGATGGCCAGCACGGAGGAAAACAGGGTAAGCCCCAGGGAAATCAACGACATGGAACGGCTCCTTATGAAAATCGGTTTGGCGACGGATCGGCCTTACGGCCTGCCGCCCGGCACTTCGGGCTTGAATGCGGATGCGAAGGTCTGCTGCTGGCGGTCCTGGTACACGAAGCCCTGCTCGGCCTTGAACGGCGCCGAGGCCGGCAGCACCACGTCGATGCAGCGCAGCGGCGCGCCCTTGTCGAAGAACACGCGGTACAGCGTGCCGCGGCTGCCCGCGTAGGTGTTTACGACCGGCACGATGCTGTAGTCGGGCTTGCGCGACACGCCCCCCTTCTCGCTGAAGTCCTTGAAGATCAGCACGGTCGGGTTGTTGGCCGGCAGGCCGCCGGCGCGGACCACCGCGACGTTGTTCAGGCTCAGCAGGTGGCCGTTGACGCGTCCCACCCACGAGGTGCCGTAGGCGCCGGGCTGGAACTCGCCGACCTTGTAGTCGCTGCCGCTGCGCAGCGACTTGACCGAGTGCGACACGCGCGCGCGGTCGTCCACGCAGGAGTGGATCGGCGCCTCGTCGGCATGTGCCAGCGGCAGCAGCGTGAAGCCGTCGTTGCGCAGCGGTTTGCCGACGTCGACCTGGTGCGTCAGCTGGCTGTAGCGGGCGCCGCCGAAGTCGGGGACGCCGCGCTCGGCCGGCGCAGCGGGCGGCGCGGCCTTCGCTGGCGCCGTCTTCGCCGGCGCCGTCTTCGCCGGGGCCGGGCGGGCGGCCGCGACCCTCGCCGGCGCCGTTGCGGTGGCCGGCGCCGTGCCGGCCGGGGCGGGCGCCGTGCGCGCCGCCGCCGCGCCCTTCTTCGCGGCGCGGGGAGCGGCGCCGGACGGCGGGGTAGCGGTCGCCGGGGCCGCGGCCGCCGCCACGGCGGCGGCACCGGACACCGGCTGGAAATAGCTGGACGTCGACACCCGCGATTGCAGGTAACTGGCCATCACGCCATCGTTGGCGACGTCGACGATCTCGACGCGCCGGTTTGCCGCGCGGCCTTGCGCCGTATTGTTGTCCGCCGCCGGCAGCGTCTCGCCCGCGCCCTGGTAATAGATCGAGGATTCCGGCACGCCGGCGGCGCGGAACACGTTCGCCACCGCGCGGGCGCGCCGTTCCGACAGGTCGGCGGCGACGCGGCTGTCCTCGAGGTCGTCGGTGTGGCCGACGATCAGGATCTTGCTCTGCTCGACCGAGGCGGCTTCCCGGGCATCCATGCCCTGCTGGCGCGCGCGCGGCGTGTAGGCCGCGGCGATCTCGCCGAAGTAGGCGCGCGCGGCCGGCGTCAGCACGTCGGAATTCGGCAGGAACTGGGCGGCGGAACCGCCCTTGTCGACCACGCTGGCCGCCATGCCGACCGATTCGTCGGCGGCGGCCTTGCCGTTCGCTTCCGGCAGTTGCAGCACCACCGTATTCATCTCGAGGTCATGCTTCCTGGCGATCGTCGCCAGCTCGCAGCGGCGCCGTGCCACGTCCTTGCCGATCGCCTGCCCGATCAGGGCGCCCGCCAGGATGCCGACCGGCACCGCATACTTGCCATTCGAGACCTGCTTGGCGATGACGCCGCCGGCCACCGCGCCCAGCAGCGCGCCGATCTGCGCCGTGCCCTGGTCGAGGCAGGGATCCGCGGCCGCATGCGCGCCGCCGCCCGCGCCGGGTACCTGCGCCATCGGCGCGCACCCCTGCAGGGCCAGGGAAAGAATGACCAGTGAAGCCACCGGCTTGAGACTGCTGCGTACCATGACGGACTGTTGGGACATGACGACACTTCATCAAAAAGTTGATATTTCGCAATATTTTATTGGAAATAATTAGTCAAATATACATATCGGGCAAAAATAGCGAAAAATCTGCAGGTATTGATGGTTTGCAACAACAACACCGGGCCTGCTCCCATAACGGGAGCGGCCGGATTTTTTGACGGGACGGCGACGATTTTTTTTCCGTTCCCTCAACGGTTGCGCGGCGCCGCCTGCGCGGGAATGCGCAGGCTCTCCATCATGGCGCGGGCGGCATCGCCGAAGTCGACGTTGCCCGGGTTGGCGAGCAGCTGCAGCTGCACCAGGTCGAGCTTGGCGCGCGGGTAGTTGGCGCCGGCGGCCGACTCGATCCATTGCCGGCTCTTGTTCAGGTTGCGCTCCGTGCCGTGGCCCGCGTAGTACATCTCGCCGATTTCCACCTGGGCCAGCGGGAAGCCGGCGTCGGCCGCCTTCTGCAGCCACTTCCAGGCCGCGCCGTTGTTCGCCTTGTGGCGCGCCACCTGCTGCGAGCCGGCCATCCGCACCGGCTCGATGCCCTCGCGGTAGGCCAGGCCCAGCACCGTCTGCGCGACCACGCTGCCGCCGGCGGCCTGGTGCTGCAGGGCCGGCAGCTCGTCGGGGGTCAGGCGGCGCACGCGCTGCTGGACTTCCCAATCCAGCTCGCTGAACTCGGCGGCGCTCATCTGGCGGTACCAGGCGTTCGCGCCTTCCTGGCGCCCGTGGGTCCCGCGCATCGCCTGCCCGCGCGCGTCCACGGCGCCCGGCCGGGCCGGCGCGGCGGCCAGCCTGGCGTCGTATCTGGCGTCGAAGAAGTAGTTCCCGGCCAGCGAGGATTCGACCCAGGGGATCTGGTCGTCGCGCGTCTGGCGGCGCACGTCGTCGCCGACCTGGCGGAAGATCGCCAGCAGTTCGCTGCCGGGCCGGGGCAGCGTCCTCGCGAGGGTCGCGGTGTACAGGCTGTTGCCGCCCTTGCCGTCCGGCGCCAGCTGGCCGGGCGACGTCGAATACGCGACCAGCGTGCCGCGCGGCGCCTCCACGCGCGCCAGGCCCAGGTCGCGGAAACTGCGGTAGCGCACCGCGCCGCCCGGCTGGAACGGGTTGTTGCGGCAGGCGTCGAGCACGACGATGTTAACCGCCGACCTGGCGCGTGCGAGGCGCTCGAGCAGGGTGCCCAGCGCGTATGAACGCACCTTGGCCGAGGATTCGCTGGTGACCGGCATGTCGACCGGCGTCAGGTAGTTGCTGTTCCCGAGCTGCATGCCGTGGCCGGCATAGTAGACGAAGGCGGTCGCCCCTTGCGGCAGGCGCGCGGCGAAGTCGCCGACCACGCTCGCCAGCTGGTCGCGGCCGAGGTCGTACTGCTCGGTCACCGCGAAGCCCATTCCGGCCAGCGTCCTGGCCATCAGGCGGGCGTCGTTGCCGGCGTTCGGCAGCCCGTGGCCGTCGCCGTAGCGGCTGTTGCCGATCACCAGCGCCAGCTTCGCGTTGCCGGCGGCGGGCGCCGCGCCCGCCGCCACCGCCGCGGGAGACCAGCAGCAGGCCGCCCCCAGGACCCAGCCCAGTACGATGTGCATCAATGTCCGCATGCGCGTCTCTCCGGTGCGATGACGTCGACCTGCTCGACCAGGTGCAGTTGCCGCAGCACGGCCGCCACTTCGGCCGGGTCCTGGTCGGGCGCAGGCAGGATCCATATCTCGCCCGTCTCCGACGGTCCGCTCACCAGGGTGGCGTCGACGCGACGCAGGGCCAGCACCAGTTCCGAATACGGGGTGTCGAGCTTGAACATGACGCGCAGCCTGGGGCGGCAGGCGTCGGCCTGCTGCACCGTCCCGGCGCCGCGGTAGACCGGCTCCTCGTCCTGCATGGGCTGGCCGGCCAGCATCCAGGCCGCCTGGCCGACGACGACCGCCAGCGCGCCGAAGGTCCAGGCCGGGCGCACGAAGGTGTCGCGCACGCGGTCCCACCAGCCGCGCTCCGGCCGCGCTTCCGGCCGCGCTTCCGGCCGCGCTTCCGGTCGCGCTTGCGGCACCGCGGCGGCCGCGCATTCGGCGGCCAGCCGGCGGTACAGCCGCTGGTAGGCGGCGCGCGGGTCGTCGTCGCCGCGCAGCGGGGTGCCGGTGACGACGGTGGTTTCGGCATCGAGGTCCCAGGCGCCGATGCGGCCCGGACGCGGGGCGACGAAATCGTCGTCGCGGCGCGCCGGATCGGACAGCTTGAGGACGGCGCCGAGGCGTTCGGCCGGCAGCCTGCCGAGGACCGGCTCGTCCCCGCGCAGCACCACCTCGACCGGGTTCCAGGCCTGGACCATGGCCGCCTCGGGCGCCAGCACGCCGTCGTCTTCCTGCAGCACCAGGTCGCGCTCGGACGCATAGTCGGCTTCCTGCACGACCATCCAGCCGGCCCAGCGCCGGCCGTCGATCCAGCGTCCCAGCAGGACGCCGCAGGTGCGGCCCAGGCGCCGGCCCTGGCCATCCCGTTGCGGCACCGCGACCAGGGCGCGGATCTGGCCGACGGCCGGCGGCTGCGGCGCGTTGGCCTGCACCGCCGCGACCCTGCGCGCCACCAGGTCCTGCAGGTAATCGGGCATCGGCGCGAGCGGCAGCGCGTCGGCGGCGCCATCGGCGCCAGTATCGGCTGCAGTGTCGGCGGCGGCGTCCATGACGGCGGCGCCGCTAGCGTCATCGTCCGGGCCGAACAGTTCGCGCTCGATGAGCGCCAGCGGGGGATGCAGCATCGTCATGCGACCTCCTTCAGGCGCAGGCGCACCTGCTGGCACAGCAGGATCAGCAATGCCGCCAGCTCCTGGCGCCATTCCGGGTCCAGTTGCGCGCCGGTCGAGCGCAGCCAGGCGCCGATCTTGGTCTTTTCGTAGCCGCGGAACGTCTCGCCCTTGCTGCGCGTGATGCCCAGCTTCTGCGCCCGGATGTGGAACATGGTGCCGAGGTTCAGGCGCTGCGCGATGCGCGACACCGGCTCGGGCTTGCCGTCGGCGCAGGAATGGTGGCGCAGGTAGGCGCGCTCGCCGATGGCGAGCGTCTCGATGAAACCGTCGGCGCTGTGCAGCACGGCCTGGACGTCGATGCCGGCTTCGCCGAGCAGGTCGATATGCGGATCCGCGCTGCCCATGGCCGCGGCGTCGTCCGCCAGGTCGACATCGTCGGCCACCTCGACGCCGTCCTTCTCGGCCATGTCGTCGAGCGAGCCCGCCACGTGCTTGCGGCTGGCGCGCCACACGTCCTTCGCGTAATTCTTCAGGTAGCCATGCAGCGCATAGGCATTCTGCAGCGGGCCGGCCTTCGAGGTCTCGGCATTGAGCAGGATCTTGTCCTGGAAAAAGCGGTTGACCAGGTCGCGCCGCTCCTCCTGGCCGTTGTACTCCTCGGGCAGGGACGTGCGCATCAGCAGGCGCACCACGCAGTGGTAGAAATCCACCCATTCGGCCCGGCCCAGCGCGGCGCGCCGGTTCCAGTAGTCGACGATCCTGGCATTGGCGTCGCCGGCCCCGGTGTGCGGGCGCTTGTCGTCGTCGTCGCTCATGTGTTTCCCGTTCGCAATAAAAGAGTAAGCATAAATGATTTGCCAACTTTTGTGGTTGTTTTATAAAGGGATGAGGCCGCATGCACCAGCCTTGCCTCCATAACGCGACAACGGGGATTTTTTGAAGATTGGCGCACGCCGTTCAAAAAATGCGCGCGGCCGCGTTCTGGGCGTATCGACATCGACAGGAGGCATGCATGCACTTCCACTCACCCGCTCCGCTCCCCACCCACGCCGCCGCGCCGGCGCCGCGTTTCGGCGACGCCCAGGCGCGCGCGCTGGCCGACGCCCTGTGCGCGGCCGCCGGCCACGTCGCCGACGCCGAACTGACGCGCTACCTGGTGCGCCTGTTCGCCTCCCTGCCCCATGCGCCGGGGGACCTGGTGCAGGTGCTGTCGCAGCGCGGCGACGAGATCGCGGAGGCGGTCGAGAAGGATGCGCGCGACAGCGACCTGCACACGCTGCCCGACCAGTTCGCGGCGCTGCTGAGCGTGGTGGAGACGCGCGCCGGCGACCCGGCGGCGCAGCCCTGGCTGGACGTGTCCGCCTTCATCGAGGCGAAGAAGCGCACCGGCACGGGCGCGGGCGAACGGACCGACGCGGACAAGGACCACGCGCGCTTCCTGAACAAGGTCATGGGCGCCGGCATGATGCGGCGCAGCCAGCCGGCCGCGGCGCCGCTGCAGTTGATGGGCCTGCGCGAACGCTTCCCGAACTTCGAGCGGCCGATCCGCTTCCTGGCCGAACAGGGCGCATACGCGCGCCTGCGCGGCATGCCGTTCCAGCCGGTGCCGATCCTGCTGGCCGGGCCGGCCGGCTGCGGCAAGACCAGCTTCGCGGCGGCCCTGGCCGAGCTGCTGGGCAGCCGCAGCGAGGTATTGAACATGGCATCCCAGACCTGCGGCTTCTCGCTCGGCGGGATGGACCGCGGCTGGTCGTCGGCGCGCCCGGGCCTGGTGTTCGAGGCCTTGCTGCACGGGACCACGCTGTCGCCGGTGATCCTGCTGGACGAGATCGACAAGACCGCCAGCGAGGCGCGCTCGGACCCGCTCGGCCCGCTCTACACGCTGCTCGAGCCGCGCAGCGCGCGCACGTTCCGCGACGAGTACGCCGGCTTCCCGGTCGACGCCAGCCAGGTGGTGTGGCTGGCGACGGCCAACGACACCGCCGCCATCCCGGCGCCGCTGCTGAGCCGCTTCAAGGTGTTCGAGATCGCGCCGCCGAGCGGCGCCGACCTGCTGGCGATCGCCGAATCGATGCTGGCGGAACTGGGCGCCGGCCTGCCGCAGGCGCCGCGCCGCCTGCCCCCGGCCTGGCACGCGCGCCTGGCCGCGTGTTCGGTGCGCGACCTGCGCATCGGCCTGCAGGAAGCGCTCGGGCGCGCCGCCCTGCGCGCCGTGTCGGACGGCGCCGCGCTGACGCTGGACGACCAGGACCTGGTGGTGGCGGCGCCGGGGGCCAGGGCGCCGATGGGGTTCCGCTAGGAGCCTAGGGTCGGCCCAGGGCCGGCCGCGCGGACAGCCGGAACGCCCCCACCATCCCCGACAGGCCCGCCGCCTGGTCGCGCAGGCTGCCGGCCGCGGCGGCGGCCTGCTCGACCAGCGCGGCGTTCTGCTGCGTGACCGCATCCATCTCGCCGATCGCCACGTTGACGTGGCCGATGCCGGTGCGCTGCTCGCTGGAGGCGGCGCGGATCTCGGCGATGACGGCGCCCACGCGTTCGACGCTGGCGACCACGTCCTGCATCGCGGCGCCGGCCTGGCCGGCCAGGCGCGTGCCGTCGCGCACGTCGCGCACGCTGGCGTCGATCAGGTCCTTGATCTCGCGCGCCGCGGTCGCGCTGCGCTGGGCCAGGCCGCGCACTTCGGCCGCCACCACGGCGAAGCCGCGCCCCTGCTCCCCGGCGCGCGCCGCTTCCACCGCGGCGTTCAGCGCCAGGATGTTGGTCTGGAACGCGATGCCCTCGATGACGCCGATGATGGCCTCGATGCGTCCCGCGCTCGCGTGGATCGCGGCCATCGTGTCGACCACCTGGCCGACCGCGCCGCCGCCGCGCCGCGCCGTGGCGCACGCCTGCGCCGCCAGCGCATCGGCGCGGCCCGCGTTCTCGGCATTGTGGCCGACGGCCCGGGTCAGCTGCTCCATCGACGCCGCCGTCTCTTCCAGCGAGCCGGCCTGCGCCTCCGTGCGTCCCGACAGGTCCAGGTTGCCCGTGGCGATCTGGGTCGACGCCGTCGCGATGGTGTCGGCGCTGGCGCGGATCGCCCCGATCATGCCGGCCAGGTTGTCCTGCATGGTCTTCATCGCGAACAGCAGGCTGGCGCGGCCGGCGCCGGCCACGCTGACCTCGGTGCCGAGGTCGCGCGCGGCGATCCGCAGCGCCACCTCGGCCGCGTATTCCGGGCTGCCGCCGAGGGTGCGCGCCAGGCTGCGGCTGACGGTCCAGATGATCGCCGCCAGCAGCGCGGCGGCCGTGCCGGAGATCAGCGCGGCGACGCCCAGCGAGGCGCGGAACGCCGCGTCGATGTCGTCCACGTAGACGCCGGTCACCAGCGCCCAGCCCCAGGGCTTGTAGCCGCTGACGTGGGCCAGCTTGGCCGAGGGTTGCGTGCGCCCGGGACGCAACCACAGGTAGGACAGGATCCCTTCGCCGCCGCCGGACGCCGCCACCCTGGCGATCTCGCGGAACACGTAGACGCCGGCCGGGTCGCGGAAACCGCTCATGTCGCGGCCGTCGATGGCCGGGTCGCCCGGGTTCTGGATGGCGCGCGCGTCCAGTCCCAGGACCGCCACGTAGCCGTCCTCGCCGTAGCGCATGTCGCCCAGCACCTCCAGCGCGCGCCGCTTCGCCTCGGCGTCGCTCAGGCGGTCGGCGGCGGCGTCGGCGGCGAAGCCCTGCACGATGGACAGGGCCGACTTGCCGACGTCGGCGATGTCGGCGCGGCGCTCCTCGACGCGCAGCTGGCGCGCCTGCAGCACGTAGAACAGCGAGACGGCGCACAGGCACGCCAGGCTCGCGACCAGGGGCAGCCACAGCGTCTGGCGGAAGGTGAGTCGCATGCGGGATCCTTTCGCGCCGGTCAGCGGGCGGTGGCCAGCTCGGGATAGTCGAGGTAGCCGCGCGCGCCGCCGCCGTAGAACGAGAACGGGTCCGGCGCGTTGTACGGGCCGCCGCGGCGGATGCGTTCGACCAGGTCGGGGTTGGCGATGAAGCTGCGCCCGAACGAGACCATGTCGGCCATGCCGGACGCCAGCAGCGCGTCGCCCGAGGCGGCATCGAGGCCGCCGTTGGCGATGATGGCGCCGCCGAAGTTCGGGCGCAGGATCGCCAGGATGCGCGCCATGTCGGGCGCCCCGCCCCAGGCATTGGTGTCGGCCGCGTGGATGTAGGCGACGCCGGTGGCGCTGAGCAGGCGCGCCACGTAGGCATAGGTGTCCTCGGTGTGCGGGTCGATGGCGTTGTTGTAGCCGGCGAACGGCGAGATGCGCACGCCGATGCGCCCGGCCGGCATCTCGTCGGCCACGGCCTGCAGCACCAGTTCGAGGAAGCGCGCGCGCTTGACCAGGCTGCCGCCGAATTCGTCGTCGCGGCGGTTGGTGTGCGGCGACAGGAACTGGTGCGGCAGGTAGCCGTTGCCGGCGTGGATCTCGACGCCGTCGATGCCGGCGCGCACGGCATTGCGCGCGCCGATGCGGAACTCCTCGATCGCGCGGTGCACCTCGTCGGTGCTCATGGCGCGCGCCGGCGACGCCGCGATCCGGGTGTAGAAGCCGTTGCCCAGCGCGCCGTAGGCCTGCAGCAGGTGCAGGTCGTCGTTGACGGCGGACGGCGCCAGCGGCTCGCGCCCGTCCAGCAGCGCGTAGGAACTGACCCGGCCACTGTGCCACAGCTGGGCGAACAGGTGGCCGCCGGCCGCGTGCACCGCGTCCATCGTGCGGCGCCAGCCATTCGTCTGGGCCGGGCTGTACAGGCCGGGCGCGAGCTCGAAGGCGGCCGAATTGGGCGAGACGTTGGTCGCCTCGCTGACGATCAGGCCGGCGCCGGCGCGCTGGGCGTAATACAGGGCATTGTCGGCGCTCGGCACGCCGTCGCGGCCGGAGCGCGAGCGCGTCACGGGCGCCATGGCGATGCGGTTGGGGAGAACGAGGTCGCCGAGGCGGATGGGATCGAACAGGCTGGTCATGATAGGCTCCATGCAAGAAGATGGGCTCCACTCTATCCGCGCCCAAGCTGGGCGATAATCCATCCGCCGCCGACAACACCGTTGCGCTCCAAGCAAAGATACGATGGACAGATTCGCCGAACTCAAGACTTTCTGCACCGTGGCCGCCTGCGGCGGCTTCTCCCCCGCCGCGCGCCGCCTCGGGCTGGCCACGTCCTCCGTCACGCGCATGGTCGACGCCCTGGAACACCGCCTGGGCGTCGTGCTGCTGAACCGCTCCACGCGCAGCGTCACGCTGACCGACCAGGGACGCAGCTATTACGAAGACGCGCAGCGCATCCTCGAGCAGCTCGACGCCGCCGACGACGCCGTCGCCGACCAGGGCGCCGGGGCCAGCCTGCGCGGCGTGCTGCGCGTGGCCGCGCCGGTCACCTTCGCCGCCATGCACGTCGCGCCGATCCTGCCGGCGCTGCGCGCGCGCCATCCGGGCCTGGCGCTCGACCTGCGCCTGTCCGACACCGCGGTCAACCTGATCGACGAGTCGATCGACGTGGCGATCCGCATCGGCGGGCTCGACCCGCAGGCCAACCTGGTGGCGCGCCGCCTGGCCGGCCACGAGCGCTTGCTGGTCGCCAGCCCCGGCTACCTGGCCGCGCGCGGCGAGCCGCGCCACCCGGCCGACCTGGCCAGCCACGACTGCCTGCAGTTCGCCTTCGCCGACAACCGCCGCACCTGGCGCCTGCGCCGCGCCGCCGGCATCGACGGGGTCGCCCCGGACGAGCTGCCGGTCGAGGAGATCCCGGTCGACAGCGTGGTGCTGGCCAACAGCGGCGAACTGCTGCGCCAGGCCGCGCTGGCCGGGCTGGGGGTGGCGATGCTGGCGCACTGGCTGGTGCGCGAGGACCTGCTGGCCGGGCGGCTGGTGCAGGTGCTGCAGGACTACCAGGTCAACCCGGGGCCGATGGACGTCGGCCTGTACGCGCTGTACCAGGCCAACCGGCGCGGCTCGCGCAAGATCCGGGTGTTCGTCGACCTGCTGGCCGAGCACCTGCAGGCGTTCGACCGCTGATCAGGCGCTCGTGCGGCCATGCATGGCGCATGGCCGCCGCACCGGGCTGGTGCAACGGTTTCGTGGCCAAAAGGACAAGACACAAAAAAAATCGAAAAAATTTCCACTTGGAATTTAATGCCGGCGCAAAAACCGTCGTCCTGTACTCATGAGAGCGCGAGATGCGCAACCTCCCAACAGTATCCAGTTAATCAGGAGCCATATCATGCTGAGCCTTCACACCAACGCCGCCTCGCTTTCCGCCCAATCCTCGCTGTCCAAGACCCAGAACAGCCTGTCGAACTCGATGACCCGCCTGTCGACCGGCTACCGCATCAACTCGTCGATGGACGACGCCGCCGGCCTGCAGATCGCCACCCGCCTGAAAGCCCAGAGCAGCGGCATGGCCGTGGCAATGCGCAACACCCAGAATTCGATCTCGATGATGCAGACCGCCGACGGCGCGCTCGACGAAGTCAACAACATCCTGACCCGCATGAAGGACCTGGCAACCCAGGCCGCCGACGGCTCGTCGTCGGACGACGACAAGACCGCGATGGACGCCGAGTACAACTCGCTGACCGACGAACTGAGCAACATCTTCAGCAACACCAGCTTCGGCGGCACCAAGCTGCTGTCGTCGGACGGCAAGCTGGCCGGCGAAGACGGCATCACCTTCCAGATCGGTTCGGACAAGTCGGAAACCATGACCGCCAAGTTCAACACCGAACTGGGCGACGACGGCGTGATCGGCAAGATCAAGGCCGCCGTGGACGACAAGCTCGCCACCGACGGCACCGGCGACGCATCGGAAAACACCGTGCTGAGCACCGACGCCAACGGCGCCATCGACAACCTGAACGAAGCCATCAAGTCGGTCTCGACCCTGCGCTCGAAGCTGGGTGCCGTTTCGAACCGCCTCGACCACGTCTACAACAACTTGTCGAACATGTCGAGCAACACCCAGGCCGCCACCGGCCGCATCATGGACGTCGACTTCGCGACCGAATCGGCTTCGATGACCTCGAACCAGATGCTGATGCAAGCCGGCACCGCCATGCTGAAGCAGACCAACAGCATGTCCTCGATGGTCATGTCGCTGCTGCAGTAATAGGCCAGCGCCCCGGGCAGACGCGCCCGGGTCCTCCGAAAGGCCAGCCCGACGCTGGCCTTTTTACTTGATACCGCCGAGCATATGGCCAGCTTCTCCTTCCCTGCCCTGCCGCCTGCCGCACCGTCTCCCGTCGCCGCTCCCGTGGTGCCGACCGCCGCGCCGGCGCTGCCCGTGGGCGCGGTCGAGGCCATCGTGCCGGTGGCCCTGCTGCAGGCCGACATCGACGGCTTCCCGCTGCCGGCCGCGCAACCGGCGCCCGGCCTGGCGGCGCCCGGCGCGGCGCCCGACGGCGCGGCGATGCGCCCGGACCAGGTGGCGATGGCGCGCCAGCTGCACTGGCCCGCGCCCGACGCCGGCGCCCTGGCCGGCGCCTGGCGCGGCATGGTGCGCAGCTACGGTTCGCAACTGGTCGCGCGCGAGATCCAGTCGCGCCCCGGCCAGCTGCCGACGGCGCTGCTGCAGACCGGCCAGGATGCGCAACTGCTGCGCCAGGCCGGCCTGGACGGCCCGCCGTTCGATGCCTGGCGCTTCACCGTGCACGCCGGCGGCCCGCGCGAGCAGCACCTGCGCGTGATCGGCGAACAGGAACAACAGAAAGGCGGGCGCCAGCGCCGCCGGCGCACCGCCTTGCGCCTGGAACTGGTGCTGGCCGACGGCAGCATCGTCACCGTGCAGGCCGAACCGCTGGCCGACGGCGTGATGCTGGAACTGTGCGCATCGGACGCCCACGCCGCCGCCCACTTGCGCACGCTCCAGCCGCAGCTCGAGACAGCCGTGTGGCGCTCGGGCCTGCGCGTGCTGGGCTGGACCTGGCGCGACACCCTGCCCCCCGCCCCCGCACACGCGCGCCTGCCATCGACCGAGGCGGCGCACGCCCTCAGCCTGCCGGTATTCCGGGCGATGGCGGAAATGGCGCTGGTCTTGCCGGCCGATTGATCGCGAAGCACAGCGCACCCACGCTTGCGCTTCCCCAAACCGGGGTCAGAGCCCGGCTCTGACCCCGGTTTGCGTTGGGTCAAAAGTTAGCCGGCGGTACCGGCATTCCGGGCGTGCCGGCCGGCTGGACGCGAAAGAATATTTCACCCGAAGCCCTCCGATGAAATCGGATTTCACGCCCACTTGCGCTTCCGCAAACCGGGGTCAGAGCCCGGCTCTGACCCCGGTTTGTGGTGGGTCAAGGTCAGCCGACGGTGCCGACGATCGAGACTTCGCGGTTTTCCGGGATTTCGTTGTACGACAGCACGTGCAGCCCCGGCGCGAACAGGCGCGCGTAGCGGGCCAGCAGCGGGCGGATCTGCGGCAGCACGAGCAGCAGCGGCGGCGTGTGCGCCTGCTTCATCTGCTCGCGCGCCACCGGCATGTTCAGCTGCAGCTGGGACAGCAGTTGCGGGTCGATCGGGTAGTTGTCCAGCGCGACCTTGCCGCCGTTGTTCTGGCGCGCCTGGTTCAGCGAACCGAGCAGCATGTTCTCCAGGTCGCCCGACAGGTTAAACGCCGGCATGTCCTTCTTCTTGCCGTACAGGCCCGACACGATCTGGCGCCGCAGCGCGCAGCGCACCTCGGCCGCCAGCAGGATCGGGTCCTTGGTCGTCTCCGCGCTGTCCAGCAGCGTGGTGGCGATGACCACGATGTCCTTCAGCGACACGTTCTCGGCCAGCAGCACGCGGAACACGCGCAGCAGCTGGGTATGCGTGAGGGCCTTGCCCAGCGCGTCGGCCAGCTTGGGCGACAGCGCCGTCAGGCGCTCGAGCATGGCCGGCACGTCCTCGTGGCGGAACAGCTCGGCCATGTAGTCCTTGGTCACCTTCGACAGGTGGGTGGCGATCGCGCTCGCGACCTCGACCACCTGGTAGCCCTGGCCCAGCGCATGGGCCTTCTGGTCCGGCGCGATCCAGGTCACGGCCATGCCGAACGCCGGCTCGATGCCGGGGATGCCGTCCAGCTCCCCGTACACGTTCGGCGAGGCGATTGCCATCAGCGCGTCGGGCTGCACTTCGCCCTCGGCGACGACGGTGCCGTTGATGGCGATCGCGTACTGGTTCGGGCGCAGCGTCAGGTCGTCGCGCACGCCGATCGGCGGCAGCAGCAGGCCCATCTGCTCGGACAGGCTCTGGCGCACGCCCTTGACGCGCTTGCTCAGCACCTCGCCCTGGGCCTTGTCGACCATGTGCACCAGCTTGTAGCCGACGGCCAGCGCGATCGGCTGCACCACGGGCAGCTGCTGCCAGTCGAGTTCCGGCGCCTTGTCCTCGCGCAGCGCGGCCTCGATGGCGGCGACGTCGGTGGCGGCCGGTGGCGCCACCCGGTGCGCCATGCGCCAGCCGACGTAGCCCAGCGCGCCCGCGAACACCATGAAGTAGAACCACGGCATGCCCGGCACCAGCGCCAGGATCACCATCACGCCGGCGGCCGAGTACAGCACGTGCGGCTGGGCCAGCAGCTGGCCGCTGACCTGCTGCTCGAAGTCGCCCGAGTCGCTGATGCGGGTGACCAGCACCGCGGCGGCGGCCGACAGCAGCAGCGCCGGGATCTGCGCGACCAGGCCGTCGCCGATGGTCAGGAGGGCGTACTGGCGGAAGGCGTCGCCGAAGGACAGGTCGTGCATCAGCGCGCCGATCGCGACGCCGCCGACGATGTTGATCAAGAGGATCAGCATCGAGGCGATGGCGTCGCCGCGCACGAACTTCGAGGCGCCGTCCATGGCGCCGTAGAAGTCGGCCTCGGTCGCCACGTCCTTGCGGCGCTGCTGGGCCTTTTCCTGGTTGATCAGGCCGGCGTTCAGGTCGGCGTCGATCGCCATCTGCTTGCCCGGCAACGCGTCCAGGGTGAAGCGCGCCGACACTTCCGAGATGCGCTCGGCGCCCTTGGTCACGACCACGAAGTTGATGATCATGAGGATCACGAACACCACCAGGCCGACGACGAAGTTGCCGCCGATGACGACGTTGCCGAAGGCCTCGATCACCTGGCCGGCCGCGTGCGTGCCCTCGTGGCCGTGCAGCAGCACCACGCGCGTGGACGCCACGTTCAGCGCCAGGCGCATCAGGGTGGTGCCCAGGATCACGGTCGGGAACACCGAGAAGTCCAGCGGCCGCCTGGCCGACACCGACACCAGGATCACGATCAGCGCCAGCACGATGTTGAACGTGAACAGCACGTCCAGCAGCACCGGCGGCAGCGGCAGCATGATCATGGCCAGGATGGCCACGAGGAAGGCCGGCGTGGCGAACTTGTGGCGGCGCAGCTCGGCCATCAGGTTCTGGATCTGGTTCATGTCGGGGTCACCTCGCTCAAATGGGCCGGCACGGCCACTTCATTCGGGAACCGCGGGGGCGCCTGGCGCCGGCCTGCGCGGAATGCATTCAGTTGCAGCACATAGTTCAGCACCTGCGACACGGCCTGGTACAGGGCCGCCGGGATCTGCTGCTGGACCTGGCTGGTGTTGTAGATCGCGCGCGCCAGCGGCGGCAGCGACACCGTCTCGATCTTGTGCTGCGCGGCGACGGCGCGGATGTACAGCGCCATCTCGTCGACGCCCTTGGCCACCACGAACGGGGCCTCGGCGCGGTCGGTATCGTACTTCAGGGCGACGGCGTAGTGCTCGGGATTGACGATCACCACGTCGGCCGTCGGCACGGTCTTGTTCACGCTGCGCCGCGCCATCTGGTGCTGCAGCTGGCGGATGCGTCCCTTGATCTCGGGCTTGCCCTCGGTGCTCTTGTATTCCTCCTTCACTTCCTGCTTGCTCATGCGCTGGCTGCGCGCGAACAGGAAGGACTGCAGCGGCACGTCGATCAGCGCGAAGATCAGGAACACCGACACCAGCGCCATCAGGCCGTCGAACATCATCGAGGCGCCGTGCAGGATGGCGTCGTTCAGCGGCATGCGCTGCAGCTCGACCCAGGCGCCCACGCCGGAGCGGGTCGCGTGCACCAGCACCACGCCCAGCAGCGCGGCCTTGCCCACCGAGATGCCGAAGGTGCTCCAGTGCTTGCCCGAGGCCAGCTGGCCCAGGTTGCGCGCCGGGCTGAAACGTTCGAACTTCGGCACCAGGTTGTTGCCCGACATGACCCAGCCGCCCGGCACCAGGCTGGCCGCCAGGATCGCCAGCGGCACGCCCAGCAGCGGCAGGATCATCTGCACCAGCAGCAGCGCGCTGGCGCCGAACACCACCGACAGCGCGTTCTCCATCGAGCCGGCGGCGCCCAGCGGCGCGTACACCAGCCGGAACAGCGCGCGGAACGATTCCAGGTGCGTCGGCAGCATCAGGACGAACAGCTTCAGGCTGGCCAGGATGCCGACCGCCGTGGCCAGGTCCTTCGAGCGCACCACCTGGCCCTGCTCGCGCGCCTTGCGCAGCTTCTGGCTGGACGCCTTCTCTGTCTTGTCGCCGCCGGTCTGGTTGTCAGCCATGGGCCGCCCTCATCTGCTGCTGGAGCATCTCCAGCACCTGGTTGGTCATCTGCACGTAGTGCTCGGGGATGAAGCGCACGACCTGGACCAGCATCACCAGGCCGAACAGCGTCACCAGCGAAAAGCCGAGCGAGAACAGGTTCAGCGACGGCGCCACCCGGTTCAGGAAACCGAAGCCGATCTGCACCACCATCGTCGAGAACACGATCGGCAGCGCCAGCAGCACGGCCGCCGAGAACACCCAGCCGACGTTCAGCGCCACCGCCTCGAGCAGCAGCGGCTTCCAGCCGCCCGCCACCGGCCACGCATGGAAGCTCTGCCCCATCACGCCGGCCAGCACCAGGTGGCCGTCGACGGAAAAGAACACCAGCATGGCCACCAGGCCCAGCAGGCCGGACACGACGTCCGACTGCTGGCCGTTGACCGGGTCGTTCATCTGCGCCATCGAAAAGCCGATCTGGCTCGACGCCAGGAAGCCCAGCATGTTCACCACCGCCATCGTCAGCTGCAGCGCGAAGCCGAGGATGCCGCCGATGACGGCCTGCTCGACCATCGTCACCACGCCGGCCAGCGAGAACGGGTCCGGCATCGGCGCGCCGCGCGTGACCGGCAGCACCAGGAAGGCCAGCACCAGCGACAGCAGCGCGCGCACCGGGACCGGCACGATCGCGTCGCCGATCACCGGCGCGGTCGTCAGCATGGCCATGATGCGGCAGAACGGCCACCACAGCGCGCCGATCAACGGCAACAGCATGTTGCTGACTTCGATCATCGACGCGGCGCTAGGCGACGAGGCTGGCGGCGCGCTGGAACACGGCCACGCAGTAGTCCATCAGCTTGACGGTCATCCAGTGCCCGGCCAGGATCAGCGCGAGCAGCGTGACCAGCAGGCGCGGCAGGAAGCTCAGCGTCTGTTCGTTGATCTGGGTGGCGGCCTGCACGAGGGCGACGACGACGCCGGCCACCAGGCCCGGCACCACGAGCACCATCACCAGCAGCATCACGAGCTGCAGGGCTTCGACCACCACGTCCACGGCGATATCAGGAGTCATGCGGAGTACGGATTGAATGGAAACGGGGCGCTAGACGCCGTGGATGCTGCCGACCAGCGTGTTCACGGTCAGGGTCCAGCCGTCGACGAGCACGAACAGCAGCAGCTTGAACGGCAGCGAGATCACCAGCGGCGACAGCATCATCATGCCCATCGCCATCAGCACCGACGAGACCACGAGGTCGATGATCAGGAACGGGATGAACAGCATGCAGCCGATCTGGAACGCGCTCTTCAGTTCCGACAGCACGAACGCGGCCAGCTTGACCGTGAAGGCGCGCTCCATCGGCGCCATCGCGGCGGGCTCGCCGGCCAGGTGCGCGATCTGCGCCAGCGCCGTCTTGCTGGTCTGGGCCAGCATGAAGCGCGACAGCGGCACCTCGGCCGTCTTGAGCGCCTGCTCCAGCGAGATGCGGTCCTTGTCGTAGGGGACGAAGGCCTCGTTCCAGACCTGCATCCCGACCGGGCGCATCACCAGCAGCGTGAGGATCAGCGCCACGCCGGTGATGATGCGGTTGGGCAGGCCCTGCTGCAGGCCCAGGGCCTGGCGCAGCAGCGACAGCACGATCACGAAGCGGGTGAAGCTGGTCATCATCATGACCATCACGGGCAACAGCCCGAGGATGGTCATCAGGACCAGGATCTGCGACTTCACCGTCAGGCCGCTGCTCGAACCGGGGATCACGCCCGGCAGGACGTCCTGTCCCGCCGGGGCGGCCGATGCATGCGCGGCGGCCAGCAGCAATGCGGCGCCGGCGGCGGCCGGCGCATAGCGGCGCAGCAGCGCGCCGCCCTTCGACCACATCATGACGTCAGCATGTCCAGGTTGAGGCCGTCCAGGTCGATCACCTTCAGGCCGTACTGCTCGCCGGCGACCACGACTTCGGCGCGGCCGATGGCGGCGCCGTTGACCTTGATGACCAGCGGCTCGCCGGCCAGCGCGTCGAGCGGCAGCACGCTGGACGGGCCGATCGACATCAGTTCCTGCAGAGAGATGCGGGTCGAGCCCACTTCCAGCGTCAGGGTCACCGGAATGCGCCGCATCATCTGCGGCAGGCGCGGGGCGCGCGCCGCGGCGGGCGCGGGGGCGGCGGCCTCGTCGCCGGCGAGGTCATCGATGATGAGATCGCCACCGGCAGCGAATTGATCGTTCAGGTTCATATCCATAATTTATTCGGCATCTTCGAAAGAAGTTAAACACAGCTTGCCACGGCTCTCCGCCACCGCGGCGGTGAACAGGCGCGCCTCGTCGAGCAGCACGTCGGCCCGGCCCACGTCGACCGGGATGACGTCGCCGACCTTCAGGTCGAACAGCGCGCCCAGCGTGATTTCCTTGCTGGCCAGGCGCCCTTCCAGCTTGACCTGCAGCTTCGCCGCCAGCGGCTCGGCGGGACCGCGCGCGCCGGGGCCGCGCGGCAGCTCGGGGCGCAGGCTGCCCAGGATCGCGGCCATCAACTGCTGGTCGGGCGCGATCCAGAACTGGCCGACCTGGTCCTCGGCGTTGCGCACTTGTATACGCACAGCCCAGGCGTTGGACGCCGGCGCCGGCGCGGCGGTCACGGCGGCGGCGGCCACCGGCCGCGGCGCCACCTCCATTCCCGTGCTGGCAGCGACGCGCGCATACAACAGATCGACAGTTTGTTGCGTCAATACGACGGTCAGTCGCTCTTCCGTCGCGGTGACCCGCTCCGTCTGGGGGTCTTTTTGCGTTGCGGATGCGCCACGGCCACCGTAGCGCCGCTCCAACAGTGTCAGCAGCAAACAACGTTCGAACACGACGCAAACCGATCCAAGTGCCCCATTGACAGCCATCCAGCGCAGGTTTTGCTCGCGCGGCACCCGCCCGAATTCCACGTTCTCGAGGCGCCATCCGGCCCAGTAACGGCGTGCGCTACCTTGCATTGCAGCATCCAGGTCGTCCTGCAGACGCCCGGCAAACTGGGGCAGCAGGTGCACGGGACGCCCCAGCAGCGTGGGGTCCAGCACCTGGTACTGCGGGTTATTGTCAGGGGTGGCGTTCGACATGGATCGATAAAAAAATGTTAATTGGTAATACTATTTTTTCATTCTTCTGGGAAACTATTATACCCGTTAAAGTGTGTCGGATCAGATGATATTCCTCTTTGAATTCGCGATTGCCCTACGGTAAGATGCGGGGACTGGCCCTTGAAAAACAAAAATTTACTGAGAGTGGTCAGAACGACAGCTGCTATTCTCGCCGGTTCCGCAGAAGAAACCAAGCGATGTCACGAAACTAACGATTTAACAATTGCTGCAATTAAAGTGAATTGCGGCAACATTTGTCACCAGTAATTCATTGACAATTTTAAGTAATTGTTACGATACGCCAACCTCACGCATGGGAGTCCAACAACGATGGCAACTGAACTTGCCGGCCTGATCCAGGCTGACCTGGCCGCGCTGACCAACGAGGCGAGCCGCCTCGCCGTCATGCCGGCAATGGATGCCGGCCAGCTTGTGCAAGGCAACAACAACGGCAATGCCTCGTTCACGCAAAGCATGAAGGATGCACTGGCCAGTGTCGACAACGAACAGCGCGTCGCCGGCGAAAAGATGGCGGCCGTCGACAGCGGCAAGAGCGACGACCTGGTCGGCGCGATGCTGTCCTCGCAGCAGGCCAGCCTGTCGTTCCAGATGCTGATGCAGGTCCGTAACAAGGTGATGGGCGCCGTCGACGAGCTGCTCAAGCTCCCGGTGTGACAGGAACGAACGTGATCGCTACCCTCAAGAATACCTTCGCCGGCAAGCGCCTGGCCCTGCCGGCCTCGCTGTCGAAGAACCTGACCCCGATGCTGGTGCTGGCCATCGGCATCACCGCGGCCGTCATGCTGTACATGTGGAACGACCAGGCGGGCTACAAGCCGGTGTTCGGCGCGCGCGAGAAGGTCGCCGCCAGCGACATGATGAGCGTGCTCGAGGCCGAGCACGTCCCTTACCGCGTGCATCCCGAGTCCGGCCAGGTGCTGGTCCCCGCGTCCCAGCTGGGCAAGGTGCGCATGCTGCTGGCCGCCAAGGGCGTCACCGCGCAGCTGCCGGCCGGCCTGGAGCTGATGGACAAGAACGACCCGCTGGGCGTGTCGCAGTTCGTGCAGGACGTGCGCTTCCGCCGCGGCCTCGAAGGCGAGCTGGCGCAGTCGATCCTGACGATGGACGCGATCGCCTCGGCGCGCGTGCACCTGGCGATCGCCAAGTCGAGCTCCTTCGTCGCCGCCGACGGCGACAAGTCCTCGGCCTCGGTGGTGATCGCGACCAAGCCGGGCAAGAGCCTGTCGAACGAGCAGATCGCGGCGATCGTCAACCTGGTCTCGGGCAGCGTCGCCAGCCTGGCGCCGGCGCGCGTGTCGCTGGTCGACCAGAACGGCAACTACCTATCCTCGCGCGTGGACCTGGCCGACGGCTTCGACGGCGCCGCCCAGGGCGATACCGCCGCCAAGCGCTTCCAGGACGAGGTGCGCGGCAACGTCAACGAGCTGCTCGGCCCCGTGCTCGGCGCCGACAACTTCAAGGTCAGCGTGACGGCCGACGTCGACAACGACAAGGTCGAGGAGACCCAGGAAAAATACGGCGAAGCCCCGAAGGTCACCAGCGAAGCGATGCGCGAGGAGATGGAGAAGAACCGCATGGCGCTGGGCGTGCCGGGCACGCTGTCGAACCGCCCGCCGGTGCCGGCCAACCCGCCGGCCGATCCGAACGCGCCGGCCGATCCGAACGCCGCCAAGCCGGACGACGGCAGCGCGCGCAAGAACGCCACCACCCGCCAGTACGCCTACGACCGCGCCATCACCCAGATCAAGCGCTCGCGCGGCCGCCTCAAGAAGCTGTCGGTCGCCGTGGTGCTGAACAATGCCAAGGCGGGCAATGCCAAGACCGGCTGGACCCCGGCCGAGATCGCGAACATCGACAAGATCCTGCGCGGCGGCCTGGGCATCGACGCGGCGCGCGGCGACGTGCTGGCCGTGTCCTCGCTGAACTTCCCGGCGCCGGTCGCGGCCGAGCCGTGGTGGCAGGAACGCGACAACGTGGTCGACATGACCGGCTGGGCGATGTACGCGCTGGGCGCCCTGCTGGGCTGGTTCCTGGTGCTGCGTCCGCTGATGAAGCTGCTGACGCAGCGCCTGGCCCCGGCCCCGCTGGCCACGATCCCGGCCACCGGCGCGCCGGCCCTGGCGGGCGCCGGCGCCACCGCGGCCGCGGGCAATGCCGCGGCGCTGGCCGCGCCGGCCGGCGCCGGCGCCACCCCGGCGCTGGCGGGGGCGGCGGCGGCCCTGCCGGGCACGCCGGCCGCGGCGGGTGGCCTGGCGATGCCGGGCACCATGCCGGTCCAGCCGCTGCTGGAAAACTACGATTTGCCCCCGGCCGGTTCGGCCGTGGACGTGATGGTCGACCACCTGAAGGTATTGGCCGGCAAGGAGCCGGAGCGGGTGGCGGAAGTGGTCAAACAATGGGTGCAGAAGAAAAATGGCGGATCTGAACAATAACGACGAGCAGGAAGTGGTCTTGACCCCGGTCGAACAGGCCGCGATCGTGCTGCTGTCCATCGGCGAGGAGCCCGCGGCCGCCGTGCTGCGCTGCCTCGAGCGCGAAGAGCTGATCGAGCTGACCCAGGTGATGAGCCGGATGAGCGGCATCAAGGTCGATGCCGTCAAGACCTCGATCCAGAAGTTCTTCGACGACTACCGCCAGCAGAGCGGCCTGCACGGCGCCTCGCGCAGCTACCTCAAGCGCTCGCTCGACCTCGCGCTGGGCAACGACATCGCCAACAGCGTGCTGAACACGATCTACGGCGACGCCATCCGGCCGATGATGGCGCGCCTGCAGTACGCGTCGCCGAAGTGGCTGGCCGAGTACATCGCCGCCGAGCACGTGCAGATGCAGGCCGTGTTCCTGGCCTTCCTGCCGCCCAGCCTGGCCGGCCAGATCATCGACGCCCTGCCGGAGGACGGCCGCGAGCTGGTGCTGCTGAACCTGGCGCGCCTGGAAGAGATCGACCGCGACCTGCTGCGCGAGCTGGAAGAGCTGGTGCAGCGCTGCCTGTCGGCGCTCGACACCCAGAGCACCGCCGTCGAAGGCGTGCGCCAGGCCGCCGAGATCCTGAACCGCCTGCCGAACAACCGCGCCGGCATGGTCGAGCTGCTGCGCGCCCACGATCCGGACGTCGTGTCCAAGATCGAGATGTCGATGTACGACTTCTTCATCCTGTCGCGCCAGACCGAGCAGGTCGTCACGCGCCTGCTCGACGAGATCCCGCTGGAGCAGTGGGCCATCGCCCTCAAGGGCGCCGAGCCGCTGCTGCGCGACGCCATCCTCGGCGCCATGCCGAAGCGCCAGGCGCAGAGCTTCGAGGACCTGATGCGCCGTTCCGGCCCCGTGCCGATGTCGCGCATCGAGCAGACCCGCCGCGAGATCATGGCGTCGGTCAAGGAGCTCGTCGACAACGGCGAGATCGAAGTCCAGCTGTTCGCCGAGGCCACCGCCGAATGAAGCAGTTCCGGCCCTACCACTTCCCGCCGCTGGCCCAGTTCTCGGCCGCGCCCGGCAAGAGCGCGCCCTCGCCCACCGCCCAGGAAGACTGGCAGGGGGCGGTGGCCGACGGCTACCGCCAGGGCCAGCGCGACGGCTACGACGCCGGCCTGGAACAGGGCCGCGCCGACGGCTACGACGCCGGCCATGCGGAAGGCGTCGAGCGCGGCGTCGCCGAGGCGCGCGCCCGCGCCCAGGCCGAGCTGGACAACCTGTCCAAGCCGGTCGACGCGCTGCTGCGCGCGCTCAAGAAGCTCAAGACCGAATACAAGAACGCCCAGCGCAACGAGGTCGTCGACCTGGTCGGCAAGATCGCGCGCCAGGTGATCCGCGCCGAACTGGCGCTGCAGCCGGTGCAGATGCTGAACCTGGTCGACGAGGCGCTGGCCGCGATGCCGCCCACGCGCGAGGACGTCGAGGTGCTGCTCAATCCGGAAGAACTCAAGCGCATCCAGGAACTCGATCCGAAGCGCGCCAAGAAGTGGAACCTGCTGCCCGACCCCAGCCTCGAGCCGGGCGAGTGCCGCGTCAAGGCCGGCGACCACGAAGTCGATGCCGGCTGCCAGGGCCGCCTCGCCGCCTGCATGGAACAGGTGCGCGACGGCCTGGCCGCCAGCGACGGGGAGGCCGAGTGAGCGCCCTCGCCGACACCCTGCGCTCGCTCGAGATCGGCGCGGTGCCGGTGGCCACGCCCACCGGGCGCCTGGTCGCGGTCCAGGGCCTGCTGCTCGAGAGCACCGGCTGCAAGCTGCACACGGGCCAGCGCTGCCGCGTCGAGACCGTCGACGGCGGCTGGCTCGACGCGCAGGCGGTGGGCTTTCGCGACAAGGTCACGTACCTGATGCCGTTCAAGAAGGCCGACAACCTCGCCACCGGCGCGCGCGTGCTGCCGGCCGGCCCGAGCGAGACCCGCATCGGCCCGGCCTGGATGGGCCGCATGGTGAACGGCCTGGGCGAACCGATCGACGACCTCGGCCCGCTGAAGGGCGACCATCCGCTGCCGAGCGCCCCGCCGCGCGTCAACCCGCTGCGCAAGACGCCGGTGGACGAGCCGCTGGACGTCGGCGTGCGCGCGATCAATGCCATGCTCACGATCGGCAAGGGCCAGCGCGTCGGCCTGATGGCCGGCTCCGGCGTCGGCAAGTCGGTGCTGCTGGGCCTGATCACGCGCCAGACCGTGGCCGACGTGATCGTGGTCGGCCTGATCGGCGAGCGCAACCGCGAGGTGCGCGAATTCGTCGAGCGCTCGCTCGGCCCGGAAGGCATGAAGCGCGCGGTCCTGGTGGTGGCGCCGGCCGACGAATCGCCCGTGATGCGGGTGATGGCGACCGAACTGTGCCACGCGGTGGCGGCGCACTTCCGCGACCGCGGCCAGAACGTGCTGCTGCTGTGCGATTCGCTGACCCGCTACGCGATGGCGCTGCGCGAGGTGGCGCTGTCGCTGGGCGAGCCGCCGGCCACGCGCGGCTACCCGCCGTCGGTGTTCTCGCACCTGCCGCAGCTGGTCGAATCGGCCGGCAACGGCGAAGGCGCCACCGGCAGCATGAGCGCCATCTACACGGTGCTGGCCGAGGGCGACGACCAGCAGGACCCGGTGGTGGACAGCGCGCGCGCCATCCTCGACGGGCACATCGTGCTGTCGCGCGAACTGGCCGAACGCGGCCACTACCCGGCCATCGACGTGGCCCAGTCGATCAGCCGCTGCATGGCCCAGGTGGTCACGCCCGAGCACGCGCTCGCCGCGCGCAAGCTGAAGGCGGCGATGGCCAGGCATGCGCGCGTGCGCGACCTGATCCCGCTGGGCGCCTACCAGCCCGGCGCCGACCCGGAAACCGACCGCGCCGTGAAGCTGCATCCGCACATCGAGGCCTTCCTGTGCCAGGGCACGCGCGAGGACGCCCCGTTCGCCCCCTGCATCGACCAACTGAAGGCGCTGATGGCATGAGCAAGGCAGATACGATCCGCAGCCTGGGCACGCTGGTGCGCCTGCGCGGCACCGAAGTCGAGCGCCTGCAGGCCGACCTGGCGAAGCAGGAGGCGGTGCGCGCGCGCTACGCCAGCAGCGTCGCCACGCTGGTCGCGCTGGCCGAGGGCAGCGGTCCGTCCGGCGCGCAGACGACCGGCCAGGCGGGCGCGCGGCCGCTGTCGCCGGCGCTGGCGCTCAACTGCGGCGACTACAAGCAGGCCGTGTTCGCGCTGGCGGACACCCACCGCACCGACCTGCATTTGCACGAGGCGAACATGGCGGTCTCGCAGCGCAAGCTGGAACAGGCGTGGACGCGGCGCGAACTGCTGGGCAAGGTGCTCGAGCGGCACGAGGACGCGTTCGCGCGCGAGCAGGAACGCGGCCAGCGCAAGCGCGAGGACGACGTCGCCACGCAATCGTGGCTGGCCGGCCGCGCCGGCTGAGCCGGACGGCAATCAGAGAACAAGGACAAGGAGTACACATGGCAAGCGCAATCACCGCACCGACCTACGATCCCACCACCACCGCGAGCGCGCTGGCGGACAAGACCGTGTCGGGCATGGACAGCAAGATCAAGGCCCAGCAGACCGCGACCGCCGCGACCGCCAAGGCCCTGCAGACGCTGAGCTCGGCGATCTCGGCGTTCCAGTCCTCGCTGGCCTCGCTGACCGGCGTCGGCAAGACGCTGCTCGCCTCCAGCGCCACCCTGTCCGACGGCACGATCGCCACGGCCAGCGCCAAGGCCCAGGCCGCGGCCGGCTCCTACAGCGTGTTCGTCAAGCAGGTCGCCAGCGTCGGCCAGGTGTCGTACGACGGCGTGGCCGCCGACACCGCCGTCCCGGGCGGCAAGCTGACCGTGCGCCTGGCCGACGAGAGCGGCAATCCGGATGCGCCCGCCCCGGTCACCTTCGACGTCGACCTGGCGACGGCCGCCGATACCGACAAGGACGGCAAGCTGAGCGTGCGCGAACTGGCCGCCGCCATCAACCAGTCCCCCGACAACAAGGGCCAGGTCTCGGCCGGCATCGTCACCATCGGCGGCCAGGCGCGCCTGGTGCTGACCTCGAAGAACACCGGCGCGGCCAACACGATCTCGCTGGACACCGCCGGCCTGAGCGACGCCACGCTGGCCGACAGCCTGGCCACGCGCACCATGGTGTCGGAGGCGAAGGACGCGATCGTCATGTTCGGCGGCGAGGGCGGCACCGCGATCCAGCAGTCGTCGAACACGTTCACCAACATCGACGGCGTCTCGCTGACGGTCACGCGCGCCCAGTCCAGCGGCGCGACCCCGCTCACCATCACCGTGGGCGAGGACGGCGGCACCACCGCCAAGAACGTGCAGGCGTTCATCGACGCCTACAACAAGCTCAAGTCCACCGTCGACGGGCTGGTGTCGTCCGGCGATCCGGCCGCCGGCACCGCGGCCGGCGCCTTCGCCCACGACTCCGGCGTGCTGGCGCTGCAGAGCCGCCTGGTATCGGTGCTGCGCCCGGTCGGCAGTGCCTCGCTGGCCAGCTACGGCGTCACCGCCGGCCGCGACGGCACGCTGAGCCTGGATTCGGATCGCCTGTCCAGGCAGCTGGCGGTCGATCCGGAAGGCCTGCAGAAGATGATCGGCACGGCCGCCACCAGCGCCCCCAGCGGCATGGCCGGCTCGCTGAACACCTACCTGAACATCTGGAGCAACGGCACCAACGGCCAGCTCAAGACGCGCACCGACGCCAATACCAAGGCGCAGGCGTCGACCACCGACCTGAGCACCAAGCGCGACGAGATGTGGAATTCCGCCTATGCGCGCTACCTGAAGCAGTACACCGACCTGCAGAACCTGCAGGCGACCATGAACCACAACCTGACCCTGTTCGACTCGCTGTTCGGCAGCGACAAATCCTGAGAGAACACCCATGTCCTATCAAGAAGCCTACAGCAGCTACCACGCGACCAGCCTGGACGCGCAGACGTCGCGCGCCTCGCCGATCGAACTGGTGCTGCTGCTTACCGACGGCCTGCTCGACGAGCTGGCCCGCGCCCGCGCCCACATCGTGGCCAAGCGCTACGAGCAGCGCGCCACCAGCATCAACAAGTGCGTCGACATCATCAACGGCCTGTCCAGCTCGCTCGACTTCGAGAGCGGCGGCCAGGTGGTCGGCAACCTGGCCAACCTGTACGAGTTCTGCGCCAACCACCTGCACGGCGCCGGCATCAAGCAGGACCCGGCGATGATCGACGAGGTCGTGAAGGTGATGACGTCGATCCGCGCCGGCTGGGCCGGCGTCCAGGCGCGCAATGGATAAAGCGCGCGCGGGGGACGGGGACGGCGCGCGCCGCGCGCGCCTGCTGGCCATCGGCGATGCGCTGCAGGCCGCGGCCGCCGCCGCCGACTGGGACCGGCTGGGCGAGCTCGCGCGCGCCCTGGCCCCCACCCTGCGCGCGCTGGCCGCGCGCGGCCCCTGGAGCGCGGCCGAAGGCGTCGCCCTGCAGCGCCTGCGCGGCCAGCACGACGCGGCCGCGCAGGCGCTCGGCGTGGCCACCGATGCCCTCGGCGCCCGCCTGGAAGCGATGTACGCGAACAAGGAAGGCTGGCTCGCCTACGCGACGCACAACGAAACCGACTCCGGCGCAAGCCCCCAATGACCATGATGCTCACTACCGCAAGTTCGACCACGCCGGCACCGGCGACGCCGGTCCTGCCCGGCGCCGCTCCGGCGCCCGGCGCCGACGCCGCCACCGCCACCGCCGCGCCGGGCGCGCCCGCGCCGGCCGCCCAGCCGTTCGCCCAATGGCTCGGGCAACAGCGCGACGGCGCCGCGCAGGCGCTGCAGGCGGCCCTGGCCGGCGCCGCGCCCGACGCCGCCCCGGCGCCCTTGGCGGGTGCGCCGGCGAACACCCCGGACGCGGCCGCCGCCACGGCCCAGGCGCCGCTGGCCGGCCCGGCCGGACCGGCGTCGACCACCGGCGCCGCGGCCGGTACCGATAGCGATGCCGATGGCGACACCGACGCCGCGTCCGCGCCGGCGCCGGACGGCGCCCTGCTGGCCGCCATGGCGATGCCGCTGATGCCGCTGTCGCCGGCCCAGGTCGCGCAGGCGCTGCAGGCCCTCCAGGGCGCGCAAGGGCAGTCCGGCGACGCGTCCGCGCGCGCGGACGACGGCGTATCCGCTGCCACGTCCGCCAGCACGGCCGCCAGCACATCCGCCACGACGTCCGCCAGCGCGTCGGCTTCCTCGTCGGCGGCGGTCGCCGCCGCCCAGGACGGCGCGCGCCGCCTGGCCGCCGCGCTGCCGCAGGCGCTGTCGCTCGCCGACCGGGCCACGGCCCAGGCGGCCGCCCAGTCGGCCGCCGCCGCTGTCGGCGCCGCACCTGCACCCGCGCCGGCACCCGCCTCCGCTCCGGCGCCGGCATCCCCCGCCCCTGCGGCGCCGGCCGCCGCGCCGGGCGCGCAGCAGGACGGCGCCGCGCGCCTGGCGGTGCGCGCCGACGCCGGCAATGCCGGCAATGCGGCCCGCGACGGCGATGCCGGCGGCCAGGCTGGCGCCCAGCCGTCCGCGCCGGCCGTGCCCCAGGTCGCGGGTGCCGCGCCGGCCCAGCCGGCCGGCGCGCCGCCGGCCGACACGGTCAAGCTGGCCGGTCCGCCGACGGCGTGGCGCCAGAGCCTGCACGAAGCGCTGGGCGAACGCCTCAACGTGCAGGTGGGCCGCAACGTCGAACAGGCCGTGATCCGCCTCGATCCGCCGCAGCTGGGCCGCATCGACATCGCGATCCGCCACAGCGCCGGCACGCTCGAGGTGAACATCTCGGCCAGCAATGGCGAGGTGCTGCGCCAGCTGCAGGCCGTCGGCGACAGCCTGCGCAACGACCTGGCGCAGCGCCAGTACAGCGAGGTCGCGGTGACGGTGACGCCGACGCCGAAGAACGGCGCCGCCCCGTTCGGCGATCCGCAGCAGCAGGGTCGCGGGCGCCAGCAGGAACGCGAGCAGGACGACGCGGCGCCGGGACGCGCGCTGGCCGAAGCCGGCAACCCGGGCGCCTTGTTTTCCCTCGGCGGCCGCGATTGAATCCCGGGCTCGACGAGCCCAAGCGAGTGACAGTGAGTTAGAACGATGAACAGCAAAGTCAAAATGATCGTCGCCATCGCCGGCGCCGTGGTCGTCAGCGCCGCCGCTGCCGGCGGCGCCGTGTGGTGGTTCATGCCGAAGCCCGCGGCCGCCGCCGGCGCGGAGAACAAGAAGGCCGAGGCCGAGAAGCCGAAGGAAGGCAAGCCGCTGAAATACGTCACGCTGGAAAAGGTGATCGTGATGCTGCGCCGCGATGCCGACGGCGCCGATACCCACTACCTGTCGACCGACCTGGTGCTGTCCACCGAGGCGTCCAAGGAAAAGGAAACCAAGGAAAACCTGCCGCTGCTGCGCAGCCTGGCGGTCAGCACGCTGTCGACCTACACGATGGCGGATGCGTCGAAGATGACGGTGAAGGAATATGCCGAGAACCTGAACAAGGCCTTCGACGAGAACTACGAAGAATCCCATACCGAAAAGCCGTTCGTGCAAGTCATGATCGGCAAGCTGATCATCGAATGACGACGTCCCACAGCGGAGAATGACGTGGCCTACATGAGCGACTACGCCGACAGCTACGCCGGCAGCGAATATGCCGACGCCGCCATGCACGCGGCCATGGGCGAGAAGGAGGAGCAGCGCCACCTGCTCGCCTATGCGCCCCTGGTCAAGCGCATCGCGCGCCAGCTCGGCTCGCAGGTTTCGGGAGCGATGGGCCGCGAGGACATGGAGCAGATCGGGCTGATGGGCCTGCTCGAAGCGCTGCGCCGCTACGGCGTGCCCGATGCCGGCTTCGCCAGCTACGCCTCGCTGCGCGTGCGCGGTGCCATCCTCGACGAGCTGCGCCGCCAGGACTGGCGTCCGCGCGCCGTGCGCCAGGAAAGCCACAAGATGCGCGACGCCGTGCGCGCGCTGACGCGGCGCCTGGGGCGCGAGCCGAACGACAAGGAAGCGGCCGAGGCGCTCGGCCTGTCGCAGGACGAGTGGCGCCAGTTCCTGCTCGACGACGTGGCCGAGGAGTTGCTGAGCTTTGACGACGTGCTGCAGGAAGCCACCGAGCAGCAGCACAGCACGCCGGGTCCGGAACAGCAGTTCCTGGTGCGGCGCAGCCTCGAACAGGCGCTGTGCGCGCTCAACGAGAAGGAGCAGCGCGTGATCCAGATGATCTACGAGTTCGAGCTCAGCTACAAGGAAATCGCCGCGGTGCTAGACCTGTCCGACGCCCGCGTCTGCCAGCTCAACAAGAGCGCGCTGGCCAAGATGAAAGCGGCGCTGGCCCAGGCCTGAACCCGCAAGACAAGAAAGGTAATAATCATGCAAATCCTTGGCATCCTGATCGTCCTGGGCGCCGTGTTCGGCGGCTACCTGCTGATGGGGGGCGCGGTCCTCGCCATCTGGCAGCCCAACGAACTCATCGTCATCTGCGGCGCCGCCCTGGGCGCGCTGGTGCTGGCCAATCCCAAGCACGTGCTGGTCGAGATGATGGGCCAGATGAAGAAGATCGTCGGCAAGCACAAGCACGACTCGGAATTCCAGCGCCAGTTGCTGCTCCTGATGTACGAGCTGCTGCAGACCGCGGCCGGCGGCCTGAAGGCGCTCGACGCCCACGTCGAGGCGCCCAAGGAAAGCCCGATGTTCCAGCGCTACCCGCTGATCCTGGAAGAGCCGAAGCTGCTGGCCTTCATCGTCGACAACTTCCGCCTGATGGCGATGGGCAAGATCAACGCCCACGAGCTGGAAGGCGTGCTGGAACAGGAACTGGAAGCCATCCACGAGGAGCTGTCGCAGCCCGCCAAGTCGCTGCACAAGGTAGCCGAAGGCATGCCGGGCTTCGGCATCCTGGCCGCGGTGCTGGGCATCGTGATCACCATGAACTCGGTCGGCGAAGGCGCCGACACCGCCGAGATCGCGGAACACATCGGCGCGGCGATGGTCGGCACCTTCATCGGCATCTTCTTCTGCTATGGCGTGCTCGATCCGATCTCCGGCATGATGAAGCAGCTGGTCAATTCCGAAGCCTCGACGATGGAAACGGTGAAGGTCGTACTGGTCACCCACGTGGCCGGCAAGCCGCCGCTGCTGGCGATCGACGCCGGCCGCCGCCTGATCCAGCTGAACACCAAGCCCAGCTTCGCCCAGCTGGAAGCCTGGATCAATGCGATGGCCGACGGCGACGATGCCGGCGCGGCCAAGCGCAAGGCCTAAGCGGAGCATCCCGTGCAAGCGAACAAGAAAGGCGCCGACAAGCACCACGAAGCGACCATCGTCAAGCGTGGCGGCGGCAAGCACCACGACGACGAACACGGCGGCGCCTGGAAGGTGGCGTTCGCCGACTTCTGCATGGCGCTGATGGCCCTGTTCCTGGTGCTGTGGCTGATCGCCTCGCGCGACGCGGCCCAGGCCAAGAAGATCGTGCGCGACAACATGGCCAGCGGCCTGATCGAAGGCACGGGCGGCCGTCCCGAACTCACCAGCAACCCGAGCGGCAGCCTGATCGAACGGTTCCAGCTACCCAGGAGTAATGGCGGTTCGACCGGCCCGAACGCCGGCGCCCAGCAGACCGTGCGCACCCGCTACGAATCGCCGTCGGAGCTGGCGGCGCTGGCCCATGCGCTGGAAAAGCTGAGCGCCGACGCCGGCCTGTCGTCGAACCTGGCCGCCGTGGTCACGCCGAACGGCCTGCGCGTGATGTTGCACGACACCGACCGCCAGGGCATGTTCGTGCGCGGCAGCCCGCTGCCGACCGACCGTTTCGCCAAACTGTTGCGCGCCATGGCCCCATTGTTCGAAAAAATGGAAAATCAGATGTTGATTGTGGGCCATACCGATTCCTTGCAGTACACTTATAAAGGTCCGAACGGTTACTCCAACTGGAGCCTGTCGGCCAACCGCGCGCTGGCCGCGCGCGGCGAGCTGCTGAGCGGCGGCATGCGCAGCGAAAGCGTGCTGCAGCTGGTCGGCATGGCCGACCAGGCGCCGCTCGACGCCAGCAAGCCGGATGCCGCCATCAACCGCCGCATCGAACTCCTGATCCTGACCAGGGCCCAGGCCGCCAGCGTGACGGCCATGTTCGGCACCCCGCAGGAGGGCGAATCCCTGAGCAAGGACGTGACCGTGTCCAAGCCCGGCGGGGAAGCGATGCAGGAGCTGCGCAGCCAACTGGCGGACAAACCATGACGATCCAATCGAAATCCAGAGGACCACGCATGAAGATCACCAGCGTCTCCACGCCTTCCATCCAGATCAACCCGCAAACCGGCGCCGCCGCCCAGGCGCCGGCACCGGCCGCCGCCGAGGCGACGCTGGAATCGGCCGTGCTGCAGCCGGCCCGGGCCGCGCTGCGCGCCCTGCCCGACTTCGACGCCGCCCGCGTGGCCGAACTGCGCGACGCGCTGGCCAAGGGCGAGCTGCCGTTCGATGCCGGCCGCCTCGCCGGCCTGATCCAGCGCTTCCACGGCAACGGCAAGGTGTGACGGCATGACGGCTGCGCGCATGACCCGCGACCAGGCGGTCGCCCGCCTGCTGGACGGCATCCAGGACGACCTCGGCGCCTGCGGCGCCATCCGCGCGCTGCTCGAACGCCAGTTCGAGGCCGCGCTGCGCCACCGCGGCGCCGAGCTGGCCGCACTGGCCGGGCAGCTCATGCCCGAGCTCGACGCGATGGAACAGCGCCGGGTCCAGCGCGTGCAGCTGGTGCGCGCCCTGCTCGGCCCGGAGGCGACGATGGACGACCTGTTCCCGAAGCTGGACGCGCCGCGCCGCGCCGCCGCCAGCGGCGCCTGGCGCCAGCTCGAGGAACTGGTACGCGACTGCAAGGACGCCACCAGCCGCAACGGCAACCTGATGGCCGAACAATATTCGACCATGCAGCGCCTGCTGCACGGCGAGGACCAGACCTATGCGCCACGCTGAGTTTTCCGCGATCCCCGCGCTGGCGGCGACCGCTCCCACGCGCGCCACGGCGCCGCTGGCCAACGGTGGCGCCGGCATGTCCGGCTTCGCCGGCCTGTTCGGCGACGTGCAGGGCGAGGTGGCCGATTTCATCCAGAACGGCGGCGGCGGCTTCGCGACGGCCGCCACCCTGACGCCGGAAGGCCAGGTGTGGGCCGCGCGCAGCCAGGAAGCGGCGGCCGCCGCCGGCATCGTCGGCGACGCCGATGCCGCGCCCGACCAGCAGGCCTTCCTCGACAGCATCGCCCCGTGGGCGCGGGAAGCGGCCGCGCGGCTGGGCGTGGCGCCGGAACTGGTGTCCGCCCACGCGGCGCTGGAATCGGGCTGGGGCCAGCGCCCGCTGCGCAATGCCGACGGCAGCTCGACCAACAACCTGTTCGGCATCAAGGCGGGCGCGTCGTGGAACGGCAACGTGGCCGAATCGGGCACCACCGAATACGTCGGCGGCGCCGCGCTCAAGACGAGCGCGCGCTTCCGCTCCTATCCGGACCAGGCCAGCGCCTTCCGCGACTATGCGCAGATGCTGATCGACAATCCGCGCTTTCGCGGCGCGCTCGGTACGGGCAGCGACGCGCGCGCCTTCGCCGGCGCACTGGCCAGGGGCGGCTATGCCACCGATCCGGCCTACGCGGCCAAGCTGGCGCGGCTGGCGGGCAAGCTGCAGGGCATCAGCGGTTGACCGGCATGTCCAACGGTTCGACGGTCCCGGCACCGGTCACGCGCATGCGCACCACCTGGCCGCTGGCGGCATTGCGCACGCGCACCGCGGCGCCCTTCGCGCCGGCGTCGAGCGCCTCGCCGGCCATGCTGATCTCGACGCCGTCGCGGCGCGCGACCATCGTCACGGCATCGCCGCGCTTGACCAGGACCGGGCTGGCGAGCTGGCCGCTGCGCAAGATGTCTCCTGGGCGCAACATGCGACGCGACATTTGTCCGACCGCATCTTCGGGCGTCGTGATCGGATCGGCAACGTTCGACACGTCGCGCCGCTCCAGCGCGACTTGCGCATCGGTCAACGGTTCGCCGGCCGCGACCGGCGCCGCGGCGATCGCCACCATCGCCGTCACGCGGGCACGCACGATGTATTCGAAGCGCCAGCCCGGCGTGTCGGGACAGCGCGCCAGGAAGCGCATCCGCTGGGGAGAACGGGTGTCGAGGACCTCGATGCCGACGTTCTGGGCGCATGGCGGCGCGGCCCGCGTGGTCACGACGGCGACGTCGAACTGGGGTTCGGTCAGGCCGGAAGCCGCCATTTGCCTGTCCAGTTCGGCGCGCGCGGCTTGTTCGATCTGCACCGCCAGCGGCTGTTGCGCGGCCTGCGCGGGGACCGGAAACAGGGCTGGAAACAGCGCAAATGCCGAAACGACAAGGGTTGCCTTACAGAAAGCAGTCATTAGAGAATAGCGGCTGAAAAGCCAGATTCTAACCAATTCATTGCCGCGGGGCGACGCAGTCCCGCGATCCACACGACGGAGGTTCCGCACATGACGATCAATTTCAAGGACGCGCTGGGGGTGCACGCCGACACGCTCGCCTTGCGTGCCGAGCGCACCAGGGTGCTGGCGACCAACATCGCCAACGAAAGCACGCCGGGCTTCACGGCGCGCGACGTCGATTTCGGCGCCATGCTGCAGGAACGCATCGATAGCGACAATGGCGCACCGACGCTGGGCGAAGGCGAGCCGCTGTATCGCGTCCCGTTCCACCCGAGCGCCGACGGCAACACCGTCGAGATCGGCGTCGAGCAGGCCGCGTTCTCGCAGAACGCCTCGGACTTCCAGACCAGCCTGACCTTCGTCAACATGCAGATCCGTGGCCTCGCCAAGGCGATCAACGGCCAATAACCAGGACACCAGGAACCGACATGGGCTTCAAGGACATTTCCCAGATCGCCGGCTCGGCGATGGCGGCGCAGACCGTGCGCCTGAACACGATCGCCAGCAACCTGGCCAACGCCGATTCCGCGGCCGGCTCGGAAGCCGAAGCCTATCGCGCGCGCAAGCCGGTGTTTTCCACCGTCATGGGCAGCCAGGCCGGCGGCGCCGTGCAGATCCTCGACGTGGTGCAGAGCGCCGAGCCGCTGCGCCGCGCCCACGAGCCGGACAATCCGAAGGCCGATGCCGACGGCATGGTCTATTACACCAACGTCAACGAAGTCGCCGAGATGGCCGACATGATGTCGGCCTCGCGCGCGTTCGAGACCAACGTCGAGGTGCTGGGCCGCATCAAGTCGATGCAGCAGTCGCTGCTCAAGCTGGGAGAAAGCTGATCATGGCCGTCACCAACCAGACCACCGGCACCCAGTACAACGGCACCGGCACCGGCACCGACAAGGTGGCCACCCAGGCGTCGACCGACCCCAACCGCGACATGTTCACCAAGCTGCTGGTGGCCCAGATCCAGAACCAGGATCCGCTGTCGCCGCAGGACCCGACCCAGTTCGTCAACCAGCTGTCGCAGCTGTCGCAGACCGAGGCGCTGCAGAACCTGGCCTCGCTCACCAGCGCCAACGCCAGCGTGCTGGCCAGCCTGCAGACGCTGGCCCTGGGCGGCCAGGTCGGCAGCGACGTGACCGTGCAGACGGATACCGTCAAGCTGGACGGCAACAAGGTCACCGGCAACGTCAACCTGAGCGGCATCAGCGCCGGCACCACGCTGGTCCTGACCGGCGGCGACGGCCGCGAGACCACGATCGACCTGGGCGCGCATGCGGCCGGCGGCCAGTCGTTCACGATCGACCCGGACGCTCTCGGCCTGGCCCCGGGCACCTACAAGATCGCCGCCCGGCCGTCCGACGGCAGCGCCCCGGCGATCGAGGTGACGGCGCGCCTGAACAGCGTGCGCGTCGGCGGCACCGGCGTCGTGCTGCAGGTCGCGGGCCTGGGCGACGTCGATCCCTCGTACGTCACGGGTTTCAACGGCAAGACGGGTTCCTGACGGGACCTCCATCCTCTACCGCATTACAGATTTTAAGGAATCGACATGAGCTTCGACATCGCACTGTCCGGCATCCAGGCCATCAACGAGCAGCTGAACACCGTCTCCAACAACATCGCCAACGCGGCGACCTACGGCTTCAAGAGCAGCCGCGCCAACTTCTCGTCGGTGTACGCCGGCACCCGCGCGAACGGCGTAGAGATCGGCTCGGTCACCCAGACGATCAGCCAGAACGGCAGCAACGTCACCACCGGCCGCGGCCTCGACGCCGCCATCAACGGCCGCGGCTTCTTCATCAGCCGCGACGTGCAGGGCGGCACGAGCTACAGCCGCGTCGGCATCTTCGCGGCCGACACCACCGGCTACCTGATCGACAGCAACGGCAAGCGCGTGCAGGGCTACGGCCCGTCCAACGGCGGCGCGCTGGGCGCGATGGGCGACATCCAGATCCCGACCGGCCAGATCCCTGCCGTGGCGACCGAAAACATCGACTACGTCGGCAACCTGTCGGCCGACTGGAAGGTGCCGGGCACGACCACCGATGCCGAAGGCAAGGAGATCGTCGTGCCCGTCGAGTTCGATCCGGCCAACAGCAAGAGCTACAACATGGTCAAGCAGTCGATCGTGTACGACTCGCTGGGCACCCAGCATACGCTGTCGGCCTACTACATCGCCGATGGCGAAGGCTCGGTCGACGTCAAGTATTCGTTCGACGGCGCCGACGCGACCGATGGCGACAAGCTGACGTTCGACACCAACGGCAAGCTGGCCGCGGACACCAAGCCGTTCGCCATCAAGTACACCGGCACCAACGGCGCGGCCGACGGCGAATTCACGATCGACTACACCGGCACCACCCGCCTGGCCGGCACGGCCACCACCACCACCAACCGCAGCGACGGCTACGCCTCGGGCGCCTTCGTCGGCGTCGAGATGGCGGCCGACGGCTCGCTGGTGGCCAAGTACAGCAACGACCAGTCGCAGGTGGTGGGCACCATCGCCATCGCCACCTTCGCCAACGAAGGCGCGCTGACCGCGACCAGCGACACGTCCTGGACCGCCAACGCCAGCTCCGGCGATGCCCTGTACAACACCCCGGGCGTGGGCCTGGCCGGCAAGCTGAGCACCGGTTCGCTGGAAGGCTCGAACGTCGACATCACCTCGGAACTGGTCGGCCTGATGACCTCGCAGCGCAACTACCAGGCCAACTCGAAGGTGCTGTCGACCGAGAGCCAGATGATGCAGTCGCTGATGCAGGCGATGTGAGCCTGAGCCACGATGGATAAACTGATCTTCACGGCGGCCTCGGGCGCCGAGCGCCTGATGCGCGCCCAGCAGGTGCACGCCAACAACCTGGCCAACCTGGACACCGCGGGCTTTCGCGCCAGCATGGAAACCTCCGGCAACGTCGAGCTGGGCGGCTTCGGCTACGACGACCGCCACCTGGCGACGATCCAGGCCGACACCATCGCGACCCGTGCCGGCAGCGTGCGCGAGACCGGCCGCCCGCTCGACGTGGCGATCGGCGGCCAGGGCTACCTCGCCGTGCAGTACGGCGACGGCGAGGCCTATACCCGCTCGGGCGAGATCGCGATCGGCGCCGACGGCGCGCTGTCCGTGCACGGCCGGCCGCTGCTCGGCGAAGGCGGTCCCATCGTCCTGCCGCAGCACACCGCGGTGGAGATCGGCACCGACGGCACCATCTCGGTGCTGACCGACGGCGCGGTCCAGATGCAGGTGGTCGACAAGCTGCGCCTGGTGAATGCCGAAGGCGCGCAGCTGACCAAGAACGAGGCCGGCCTGCTGGTGTCGCGCGACGGCGCCGACCTGGCGCCGGACCCGAACGTGACCGTGCGCCCGCGCGCCCTCGAGGGCAGCAATGTCTCGGCGGTCGAGGAAATGGTCGCCACCATGAGCCTGAACCGCAGCTTCGAGATCCAGATGAAGCTGTTCCAGGCCAGCGACAAGATGAACGAGGCGGGCAACCGCCTCATCGGCGGCGCGTGAGCGCCTCCCCACCGCATAGAGAACGAGAGAGAACCCCATGAATCCAGCAATGTGGATCAGCAAGACCGGCGTGCAGGCGCAGGACGCGAAGCTGCAGGCCATCGCCAACAACCTGGCCAACGTGAACACGGTCGGCTTCAAGCGCGACCGCGTCGTGTTCGAGGACCTGTTCTACCAGGTCGACAAGCAGCCGGGCGCCCAGACCGCCGACAACACGGTCACCAACGGCGTCCAGCTGGGCAACGGCACGCACATCGTCGGCACCCAGAAGGTCTTCACCAACGGCAGCCTGCAGACCACCAGCCAGCCGCTCGACGTCGCCATCTCCGGCAACGGCTTCCTGCAGGTGCGCCGCCCGGACGGCCAGCCGGCCTATACCCGCGCCGGCCAGCTGCAGGTCGACCAGAACGGCATCCTGGTGAACGCCCAGGGCCTGCCGCTGGTGCCCCAGATCACCGTGCCGAACAACGCCACCGGCCTGACCATCGGCGAGAACGGCATGGTCAGCGCCACCATCCCGGGCCAGCTGGCCCCGGCCGAGCTGGGCCAGCTGACGCTGACCACCTTCGTCAACCCGGCCGGCCTGCAGGCGCTGGGCGAGAACCTGTTCCAGGAAACCGCCGCCAGCGGCAACCCGAACGAGGGCCAGCCCGGCACCGCCGCCTTCGGCAAGCTCAAGCAGGGCGCGCTGGAAGGCTCGAACGTCCAGGTCGTGGAAGAGATGGTCGACATGATCGCGGCCCAGCGCACCTACGAGATGAACACCAAGGTGCTGTCGGCCGCCGACAACATGCTGCAGTACCTGTCGCAGGCGGCGCGCTGATCATGACACGCCTCGCCATCGCCGCCCTGCTGGCGGCCGCGACGCTGCTGGCCGGCTGCGCCTCGCGCGTGCCGCTGAACGCCGCGCCCGCCGCCGACCCGTTCGACCTGCCGCAGGCGCAGGCGGTGCGGCGCGGCACGGCGGGCGGCGTGTTCAGCGCCGACACCGTGTCGCTGACATCGGACGCGCGCGCGTTCCGCACCGGCGACGTGGTCACCGTCATCCTGCAGGAGACCACCCAGGCCAGCAAGAAGGCCGGCACCAGCTTCAGCAAGGGTTCCAGCGTCGGCGTCGACCCGATCGGCGTGCTCGGCAAGACCTTCGGCAAGACCGGCATCGACATCAGCGCCGACCGCAGCTTCGCGGGCGACTCCACCAGCACCCAGCAGAACGCGCTCAGCGGCGCGGTCACCGTGATCGTGCAGGAAGTGATGCCGAACGGCCTGCTGCGCGTGGCCGGCGAAAAGCGCCTGCAGCTGAACCAGGGCGAGGAATTCCTGCGCCTGAAGGGCTACCTGCGCGCCGCCGACATCGACAGCAACAACCAGGTGTCGTCGCTGCGCGTGGCCAATGCCCGCATCGCCTATTCCGGCCAGGGCACGCTGGCCGAGGCCAATTCGCCCGGCTGGCTGACCCGCTTCTTCACCGGCCCCCTGATGCCGTTCTGAGGACGACATGATCCATCCATTCCGCATCGCCGCCCTCGCCTTCGCCGCGGCCTTCACGCTGTCGGCGAACGCCGCGCCCGCCGCCGTCAAACCGGCCACCGCCGCGGCCGCCGCCGAGGCGCTGCCCATGACCCGCACCCAGCCGCTGCGCAACATCGCCAGCGTCGAAGGCGTGCGCGAGAACCCGCTGGTCGGCTACGGCCTCGTCGTGGGCCTGAACGGCAGCGGCGACTCCACCCAGGTGAAGTATTCGAGCCAGTCGGTGGTCAACCTGCTCAAGCAGTTCGGCGTCAAGATGCCGGACGGCGAGGACGCCAAGAACAAGAACGTCGCGGCCGTCATGGTCTCGGCCGTGTTCCCGCCCGGCTACCGCCGCGGCCAGGCGATCGACGTCACCGTGTCGTCGCTGGGCGACGCCAAGAGCCTGCGCGGCGGCACCCTGCTGCTGACCCAGCTGCGCGCGGCCGACAACGAGGTCTATGCGCTGGCCCAGGGCAACCTGGTGGTCGGCGGCCTGTCGGCGTCCGGCAAGAGCGGTTCGTCCGTCACCGTCAACACCCCGACCGGCGGCCGCATCCCGAACGGCGCCATGATCGAGCGCGAGATCGCGACCGACTTCGCGACCCGCCCGCAGGTGCTGCTGCGCCTGCGCCACCCGAACTTCGACACCGCGACCAACGTCGTGGAGGCGATCAACCGCCGCTACGGCCAGGTCGCCACGACCGCCGACGGCACCAGCGTCGAGGTGGTCGCGCCGACCAATCCGACCGAGCGCGTGGCCTTCGTCGCGAAACTGGAAGGCATGCCGATCGCCGTGGGCGAAGAAACCCCGAAGGTCGTGTTCAACTCGCGCACCGGCACCGTGGTGATCTCCGACGGCCTGCGCGTGCGCTCGGCCGCCGTCACCCACGGCGCGCTCAAGGTGGTGATCTCGGAAAGCTCGGCCGTCAGCCAGCCGGGTCCGCTGTCGCGCGGCCAGACCGCCGTGACGCCGCAGTCGAAGGTCTCGGTGCAGGAAGGCTCGGGCCAGATGTTCCACTGGCCGCCGGGCGCGCGCCTGCAGACCATCATCGACGTGGTCAACAGCCTGGGCGCCTCGCCCGACGACATCATGGCGATCCTGCAGGCCCTCGACCAGGCCGGCGCGATCGAAGGCGAACTGGTGGTGATCTGATGGACAAGCTACATCCCCTGGCGGCGTCCGCCGCCCCTGCCGAGGGCGCCGATGCGCCGGTGGCGCCCGCCGCCGACGTGCGCGCCGATCCGGCCTACGTGGCCAAGGCCACCAAGGCGGCCGTCGAGTTCGAGAGCTTCTTCATTTCGCACATGCTGCACCAGATGCGCGAGAGCACGCGCACGCTGGCGCCCGAGGACAGCCCGACCCGCAACAAGGTGAACCAGGACATGACGGACATGGTGGACAACATGCTGGCAGGTAATCTTGCCGGCCAGCGTGCCTTCGGCATCGCCGACGCGATTTTGAAGCAGTTGTTGCCTGCCGCGCTTAACAAGATGCCATAAACGGTCGCCTGTACCGAGAAGGGGGCGGTGGCATGCGCCCCGGCGGGCCGTGCGGCCGGCCGGCGCCTCCCGACTGATCCAATGAAAGAGAACGGCACATGAGCATCCTGAACAATGCGCTTTCCGGCGCGACCGCAGCGCAGATCGCGCTGGCGGCCAGCAGCCAGAACATCGCCAACCTGCAGACCAAGGGCTATACGCGCCAGTCGGCGCTGCTGAGCGCCCTCGGCCCGGCCCAGGGCAGCGCCAACCAGTCCGGCAACGGCGTCCAGGTGACCTCCCTGCTCCGCTTCTCCGACGGCTACAAGTCGCAGCAGCTGTGGCGCGCCGCCTCCGACCTCGGCGCCTATTCGCAGACCCAGCCCTACCTGACCCAGATCGAGCAGGTGATGGGCGACGACGAATCGAACCTGTCGAACGGCGTCGACCAGTTCTTCGCCGCGCTCAACGCCGTGGCCGGCGTCGACCCGACCTCGACCCCGCTGCGCCAGCAGGTGGTGGCGGCCGCGGGCCTGATGTCGCAGCGCTTCAACAGCCTGAACAACGTGTTCAACGCCCAGCTGCAATCGATCCGCCAGCAGCGCGGCGCCATCGTCGACGAAGCCAATGGCGATATCGCGGCGATCGCCGCGCTCAACGGCCAGATCGCCAACGCGCATGCCTCCGGCGCCAACACCTCGGCCCTGATCGACGCGCGCGACCAGGCGATCGACAGCCTGGCCGGCAAGATGGCGCTGGAAGTCACCGACCAGCCGGACGGCAGCCGCAACGTCTCGCTCAAGAACGGCCAGTCGCTGGTGCTCGGCAGCGTGGGCGGCAAGCTCGCCGTCGACGGTGGCCTCGAGCAGACGTTCAGCCTGACCTTCGCCGGCACCACGTTCCAGCTCGACCCGACCGGCGCCGGCGGCGAACTCGGCGGCCTGTCGACCTACCTGCGCGACACGCTGGAACCGCTGCGCCAGGGCGTGGCCGAACTGGCCGAGCAGCTCGCCACCAAGGTCAACGACCAGCTGGCCCAGGGCACGACCATGGACGGCAATCCCGGCAAGCCGCTGTTCGTCTACAACCCGGGCAATCCCTCGAACATGCTGCAGGTCGCGGACGGCTTCCAGACCGGCGACCTGGCCTTCTCGGGCGACGGCAAGCCGGGCGACACCGGCAACCTGCAGAAGCTGGTGGCACTGAAGAACGAGAAGATCACGCTGACCCGCGTCGGCGACGTGCTGATCGCCGACGCCGACACCCAGCTGGTGGGCAAGCTCGCGGTCGACAGCCAGCAGAACAAGGGCGCCCTGAACACCGCGCAGACCGTGCGCGACCAGTCGGTGGCCGACTGGCAGTCGACCAGCGGCGTCAACGAAGACGAAGAAGCGGTCAACCTGGTCGAATACCAGAAAATGTACCAGGCCAACCTGAAAGTGATTTCGGTGGCGAACGCGCTGTTCGACGCCACGCTGGCCATGATGGGTTAAGGAAGACAAGCATGCGAATCTCGTCCACGCAATACCAGGCCCTGATGAACCAGTCGCTCCAGAAGAACCAGGAGCGCATCACCTACCTGACCCAGCAGGGCAACAACGGTTACCGCATCCAGGTGCCGTCCGACGATCCGATCGACAGCGTGCGCATTTCGCGCCTGAAGCGCGAGGAAGCCGCGATCGACCAGTACCGCGACAACATCGCCGCCATCTCGCAGCGCATGTCCAAGAGCGAAGGCTACCTGACCAACATGGTCAACGACATGAACTCGGGCCGCGACCTGCTCGTGTGGGCCGCCAACGGCTCGAACACGCCTGAGGACCTGAACGCGATGGTCACCTCGCTGACCTCGCTGCGCGACAGCCTGCTGTACACGTCCAACTCGATCGACCAGGAAGGTCGCTACATCTTCTCCGGCACCGCGACGGACGTGGCGCCGATCGCCTACGACGAGGCGGCGGCGCCGGGCGCGCGCTACAGTTATTCCGGCAATACCGGCGACCAGAACGTGGTGGTCGCCAACGGCATCACCCAGGTCGCGAACCAGAACCTGCAGGGCATGGAAGACCTGCTCAACAAGCTGGACGCGACCATCGCCACCCTGTCCGCCCCCGGCGTCGACATCAGTGACCCCGCGGTACGCAGCGTGGTCACGGCCGGCCTGGACGGCTTCGACGACGGCATGAACCTGTTGTCCAGCAAGGTCGCCGTGCTGGGCGGCCAGCAGAACATCCTGAAAACCCTCGACGCCAACCACGCCAACGTGAGCCTGTCGAACCAGACTGCCCTCAAGGAGATCAGCCAGGTCGACATCGCCACCGTCGCGATCGAGCTGAACGGCTATACAACGGCCCTCCAGGCCACGTACAAGGCCTACAGCAAGATCGGCAACCTGTCACTGTTCGCCGCACTCTGATGGAAACCACACTCCGCCCAACCAATACCAGCGGCGCGGTCGGCGCCGCACGCCCCGGCAGCGCCTCGCGCCTGGTGCCTGCGCGCGTGCCGGAACAGGCTCCCGCCGACGATGGCGCGGCCGCAGCGACCGCGACCGCGGATCCGAAACCCCTGCAGCGCACCACCGGCAACGCCGGCGGCGCGGCCATGCAGGACGGCGTCGCCCGCGCCCAGCAGGCGATCGACTATCTCGATCGCGTCGCCACCCAGCTGGAGAGCCTGAAAAGCCAGCTGACGGCGAAGCTGGCCGGCAGCCGCGCCGGCACGGCCCAGCAGCAGCCGCAGATCGACACGCATGCACGCCAGCTGGCCAGCACCCTGGCCGCGCGCAAGAAGGACGGCGGCGGCGGCCTCGACGCCAACCTGAACTTCTCGGCGCAGCCGGCGACCCAGCGCTTCCGCATCCGCGCGCTCGACATCGACGCCCTGCAGCAGAGCGCGCCGCAAACCATCTCGTTCTCGATCGGCAATACCGGCGGTCCGCAGATGGCGGCCACGATCACCCAGGACCAGTCCACCGAGGAAGCCGCGCGCGCGATCGACCGCGCGATCGCCCCGATGGGCGTGCGCGCCAGCCTGGACGACGGCGGCGCGCTGGTGTTCTCGACGGCCGAGTCGAACTGGCCGGCGATCAAGGACAGCATCGCGGTGAGCGGCCGCGGCCGCGTCGCGACCGAGGAAGTCCCGGTCCAGCTCGCGCCCCAGCAGTGGAACTCGAGCAATACCGATGGCCTGCGCCAGAGCCTGCGGGAAGTGGTGCAGGCGCTGGAACGGGTGCACCGCTCGCAGGACGCGGCCAGCAACGCGCTGTCGGCCGCCACGGTCGAGTACGCGGCCTCGCAGACCCCGCCGCCGGAAGTCGAGATCGCCGCCGACGAATTCGCCAGCGCCGCCGCCGGCACCGACTACGAGTCGCTACTGTCGCTGACCTCGGCCCTGGTCGGCGTCAGCCGCGAACGGGTGCTGGCGCTGCTCGGCCTGCGCTGATTCGCCGCGACCGTCATCCATGCCGCCCCTGCCTTGTGCAGGGGCTTTTTTTTACCGAAATCCCGTCGCCCCGGCGCAGGCCGGGGCCCAATTTTCTGGAATGCCACGAACTTCGGCCCCGGCCTGCGCCGGGGCGCCGTGCCGTTGAAAAAAAACCCGCTGCATGCAGCGGGTTTTTCCTGTCAAGCCAAGGCTTACGCGCCTTCGCGGCTGGCCTTCTTGCGCTCGTGTTCCTTCAGGTAGCGCTTGCGCAGGCGGATCGACTTCGGGGTGATCTCGACCAGCTCGTCGTCCTCGATGAACTCGACGGCGTATTCCAGCGACATCTGGATCGGCGGCACCAGGCGCACGGCTTCGTCGGTACCCGAGGCGCGCACGTTGGTCAGCTGCTTGCCCTTGATCGGGTTGACGACCAGGTCGTTGTCGCGCGAGTGGATGCCGATGATCATGCCCTCGTACACCGGGGTGTTGTGCTCGACGAACATGCGGCCGCGGTCCTGCAGCTTCCACAGGGCGTAGGCGACGGCCTGGCCGTCGTCCTGCGAGATCAGCACGCCGTTGCGGCGGCCGGCCAGTTCGCCCTTGCCGTTGTCGACCGGCGAGTAGGCGTCGAACACGTGGCTCATCAGGCCGGTGCCGCGCGTCAGGGTCATGAAGTCGCCCTGGAAGCCGATCAGGCCACGGGCCGGGATGCGGTATTCCAGGCGGACACGGCCCTTGCCGTCCGATTCCATGTTCTGCAGGTCGCCGCGGCGGCGGCCCAGTTCTTCCATCACGCCGCCCTGGTTGACTTCCTCGACGTCGACGGTCAGGTTCTCGTACGGCTCGCACTTGACGCCGTCGATCTCCTTGAACACGACGCGCGGACGCGACACGGCGAGCTCGAAGCCTTCGCGGCGCATGTTTTCCAGCAGGATGGTCAGGTGCAGTTCGCCGCGGCCCGACACTTCGAACGTGGTGTCGTCGTCGGTCGGCAGCACGCGCAGCGCCACGTTCGACTTCAGTTCGCGGTCCAGGCGGTCGCGCAGCTGGCGGCTGGTGACGAACTTGCCTTCGCGGCCGGCCAGCGGCGAGTTGTTGACCATGAAGTTCATGGTCAGCGTGGGCTCGTCGACGGTCAGCATCGGCAGCGCTTCCGGGGTATCGACGGCGGTCACGGTCACGCCGATGCCGATGTCCTCGATACCGTTGATCAGCACGATGTCGCCGGCGACGGCTTCGTCGACCAGCACGCGCTCCAGGCCCTTGAAGTTCAGCACCTGGTTGATGCGGCCCTTGATCGGCGACTTGTCGTCCTGGCCGTTCACGACCAGCACGTCCATGCCGGCCTTGACGCGGCCGCGGTTGACGCGGCCGATGCCGATCTTGCCCACGTAGGACGAATAGTCCAGCGAGGTGATCTGCAGCTGCAGCGGGCCGTCCGGGTTGTCGTCGCGCACCGGCACGTATTTCAGGATCGCGTCGAACAGCGGCTTCATGTCGCCGCCGCGCACGCTTTCGTCCATGCCGGCGTAGCCGTTCAGGCCCGAGGCGTAGACGATCGGGAAGTCGAGCTGCTCGTCGGTCGCGCCCAGCTTGTCGAACAGTTCGAAGGTCTGGTTGATCGCCCAGTCGGCGCGCGCGCCCGGACGGTCGATCTTGTTGACGACGACGATCGGCTTCAGGCCCAGGGCCAGCGCCTTGCGGGTCACGAAGCGGGTCTGCGGCATCGGGCCTTCCTGGGCATCGACCAGCAGCAGCACCGAGTCGACCATCGACAGCACGCGCTCCACCTCGCCGCCGAAGTCGGCGTGGCCCGGGGTGTCGACGATGTTGATGTGGGTGCCTTCGTACTCGACCGCGCAGTTCTTCGACAGGATGGTAATGCCACGCTCTTTTTCGAGATCGTTCGAGTCCATCACGCGGGTGTCCACCGCCTGGTTTTCGCGGAAGGTGCCCGACTGGCGCAGCAGCTGGTCCACCAGGGTGGTCTTGCCGTGGTCAACGTGGGCGATGATTGCGATATTACGAATCGCGCGTTTGGTGTTTGACATGTGTGTTATTCAACAGGATGTTGCGTGATGGTCGGATGAGCTCGGATCTTCCGCTCGGTGTAGCCGATGATGGAAACCGGCTAGTATAGCACGTCCAGATTTTTGCGCTGCGTCATGACCAGCGAAAAAACCTTGCATTTCAACGGTTTGCCGCGCCCGTCGGGCAGCTTGCCCGTCAACCATGACGTGGGCATGACAATGGGAGTGCGAAGGGGGGCGCGGGCGCCGGCCCGCGCGACAGTCATGCCGCGTTGCACGCGTGGACGGGGGTCCCGTCCACCTACGGCCGCGACACCAGGCGCTCCGGCGCCAGCACCCCGTAGTCCTGCAGGATCGCGGTGCCGAGCAGCCGGCCGTCGTGGTACACGCGCACCCTGCCCGGCGTCTCGGGCAGGGTCACCGCTTCGCGGTTCAGCGCCAGGCGCTGGCCGTTCAGGAAGCGCGCGGCCAGTTCGTCGGTCAGGTCCACCCGCGCGAAGCTCGACAGCAGCGCGTCGACCGGCGCCAGCAGCGACAGCGGGTTCGCATGCGCCTGCAATGCTTCCAGCGTCACCATGCCGGCCACCGTCAGGTTGCCGACCTGGATCCGGCGCAGCGCGTTCAGGTGGGCGCCGCAGCCCAGCAGCTTGCCGATGTCCTCGCCCAGCACGCGCACATAGGTGCCTTTGCTGCAAGTGACGCGGATGGTCAGCATCGGCGCGTCGTAGGCCAGCATCTCGAGCGCTTGGATCGTCACCGGGCGCGCCTCGCGTTCCAGCACGATGCCTTCGCGCGCGTATTCGTACAGTGCGCGGCCGTCGCGCTTGAGCGCCGAATACATCGGCGGCACCTGCAGGATCGGGCCGCGCAGCCGCGCCAGCGCCGCCTCGATGTGCGCCGGCGTGACGTCGACGGGCCTGGTCTCGACGACCTCCCCTTCGGTGTCGCCGGTGGTCGTGGTCACGCCCAGGCGCACCTCGGCCAGGTAGGTCTTGTCCGCTTCCAGCAGGTCCTGCGAAAACTTGGTCGCCTCGCCGAAGCACAGCGGCAGCAGGCCGGTGGCGAACGGGTCGAGCGTGCCGGTGTGGCCGGCCTTCTTGGCGTTGACGACGCGCTTGGCCTTCATCAGCGCATCGTTCGAGGACAGGCCGACCGGCTTGTCGATCAGCAGTACCCCGTCGACCAGGTCGCGGGGCTTCTTCGGGGGCCGTGCGTTCACTCGGCGTCCGTCGTCTTGTCGGCGGCGTCGTCCACGAAGTCGGCGGCGCGGGTCGCGTTGGCCTGGTCGATCAGGGCCGACATTTCCAGGCCGCGGCGGGTCGAGGTGTCGTGCACGAAGTGCAGCTGCGGCAGCGTGTGGATGTGCAGGCGCTTGCCGAGCTGGCCGCGCAGGAAGCCGGCCGCCTTGGACAGGCCCTCGACGGTCTGCTTGACCTCTTCCGGGCTGTCCTTGAGCAGCGTGAAATAGACCTTGGCATGGGCGTAGTCGGGCGTGAGCTTGACTTCGCTGATGGTCACCATGCCGACGCGCGGATCCTTCAGTTCAAAGGCGATCAGTTCCGACAGGTCCTTCTGGATCTGGTCGGCGACGCGCAGGCCGCGCTGGGGGATGCTTTTGCTGTGTTTTGCCATGTTCTTCTGTCTGCGGCACCACGTGCGGGTGCCTTCCATAAAAATGCGGGGCCAGGCGCCCCGCGCCTCGCGGCACGGGCCTCCTGACCCCGCATCGTACTCCTATCGGTGATGACAGGTACTTACAGCGTACGTGCCACTTCCTGCACTTCGAACACTTCCAGGGTGTCGCCAACCTGGATGTCGTTGTAGTTCTTCAGCGACAGGCCGCATTCCAGGCCGGCGCGCACTTCCTTGGCATCGTCCTTGAAGCGCTTGAGCGAATCGATCTCGCCGGTCCAGACCACGATGTTGTTGCGCAGCAGGCGTACCGACGAGGTACGCTTGACGACGCCATCGGTGACCAGGCAGCCCGCGATCGCGCCGACCTTCGACACCAGGATGACCTGGCGGATTTCGACCTGGCCGGTGACGTGCTCGCGCTTCTCCGGCGCCAGCATGCCCGACAGCGCGGTCTTGATCTCGTCGATCGCATCGTAAATGATGCTGTAGTAACGGATGTCGACGCCGTTGGTTTCCGCCAGCTTGCGCGCCTGGGCGTCGGCCCGGGCGTTGAAGCCGATGATGACCGCTTTCGAGGCCGTCGCCAGGTTGACGTCCGATTCGGTGATGCCGCCGACCGCCGCATGGACGATCTGGACGCGCACTTCCGAGGTCGACAGCTTCTGCAGCGAACCGACCAGCGCTTCCTGCGAACCCTGCACGTCCGTCTTGATGATGAGCGGCAGGTTCTTGACTTCGCCCTCGGCCATCTGGTCGAACATGTTTTCCAGCTTCGCCGCCTGCTGCTTGGCCAGCTTCACGTCGCGGAACTTGCCTTGACGGAACAGTGCGATCTCGCGCGCCTTGCGCTCGTCCGCCATGACCATCGCTTCCTCGCCGGCGCTCGGGACCTCGGTCAGGCCCTGGATCTCGACCGGGATCGACGGGCCGGCTTCGGACACCGACTTGCCGTTCTCGTCCAGCATCGCACGGACGCGGCCGAACGAGGAACCCGCCAGCACGACGTCGCCGCGCTTCAGGGTACCCGACTGCACCAGGATCGTCGCGACCGGGCCGCGGCCCTTGTCCAGGCGCGCCTCGACCACCAGGCCACGGGCCGGCGACTCGACCGGCGCCTTCAGTTCCAGCACTTCGGCCTGCAGCAACACCTGTTCCAGCAGGTCGTCGATGCCCTGGCCGGTCTTGGCCGACACCGGGACGAACGGCGAATCGCCGCCGTATTCTTCCGGCACCACGCCTTCGGCGACCAGTTCCTGCGTCACGCGGTCGGTGTTGGCGCCCTGCTTGTCGATCTTGTTGATCGCCACGACCAGGGGCACGCCGGCCGCTTTCGCGTGGGCGATCGCTTCCTTCGTCTGCGGCATCACGCCGTCGTCGGCCGCCACCACGAGGATGACGATGTCGGTCGCCTTGGCGCCGCGGGCACGCATCGCGGTGAACGCTTCGTGGCCCGGGGTATCCAGGAAGGTGACCATGCCGCGCGGGGTGTCCACGTGGTACGCACCGATGTGCTGGGTAATGCCGCCGGCTTCGCCCGCGGCGACCTTGGCGCGGCGGATGTAGTCCAGCAGCGAGGTCTTGCCGTGGTCGACGTGGCCCATGACGGTCACGACCGGTGCGCGCGACTTCTGCTCGAACTCGGCGTGTTCGCCCTGGTCGGCCAGGATCGCTTCCGGATCGTCCTCGGCGGCGGCGAAGGCCTTGTGGCCCATCTCTTCCACCACGATCATCGCGGTTTCCTGGTCCAGCACCTGGTTGATGGTGCACATCTGGCCCAGCTTCATCAGCTGCTTGATGACCTCGGATGCCTTGACGGACATCTTGTGCGCCAGCTCGGCCACGGTGATGGTCTCGGGGACGTGGACGTCCTTGACGATCGCCTCGGTCGGGGCCTGGAAGTTCGACTCGCGGTCGTCGTGGCCACCGCGGCGTCCGCCGCTGCGGCCGCCCGCGCGCCAGCCATCGCGGCCGCCGCTCGGCGCCGCGTTGCCGCGACCCTTGCTGCCGCCGCCCGGACCGCCGCGCTTCTTGTCGTCCGACCAGGTCGAGGCCACGTTGGCCGACTTGATCGACTTCTTGTCGCCCGGTTTCGGACGCGCGCCGTTGCCGGTCGACTCGGCCGGCTTGGCGTCGCCCGGCTTCTTGTCGGCCGGCTTGTGCAGCGTGGTGGTCTCGGCCGCCTTCGGCTTGGCCGGGGCCGGTTCCGGCGCCTTGATGACGCGGCGCGGCTGGGCCATCATGGCCTTGATCTGGGCCACTTCGTCGGCCACGGCCTTGCGCGCACGCTCGGTGGCGGCGGCGCGTTCGGCGGCTTCCTTGGCGGCTTCGTCGGCCTTGCGCTTGGCTTCCTCGGCGGCCGCCTTCTTGGCTTCCTCCGCGGCGACGCGCTTGGCTTCCTCGGCGGCGCCGGCGGCACCGGCGGAGGCCTGCTGCGCGGCGGCGGCGGCTTGCTCCGCCTCGCGCTTCAGGCGTTCCTCGGCGTCGCGCTTGGCCTGTTCCTCGGCGGCCTTGGCTTGCGCGGCCTTTTCGGACTCGAGCTTGGCCAGGCGTTCCTGCTTTTCACGCAGTTCCGCTTCCTGGCGCGCGATCAATTCCGACTGGCGGCGCGCTTCTTCTTCGCGACGGGCCTTCTCGGCCTCGTCGATCACGGGCGCCGCCTGCGCGGCCGCCTTCGGCGTGACGAGGTCGTCACGCTGGACGAAGGTGCGCTTCTTGCGCACTTCGACCTGGATCGTGCGCGATTTGCCGCTCGCGTCAGCCTGCTTGATCTCGGAGGTTTCCTTGCGGGTCACCGTGATCTTCTTCTTCTCGCCCTGGTCGGCGGTGCCGTGGGTACGGCGCAGATGGTTCAGCAGCTTATCCTTATCATCCTTGGACAAGGGATCTGACGTCGAACTTTTCTCGACGCCGGCGGAACGCAGCTGCGTCAGCAGCAAGTCTGCAGGCATCTTCAGTTCGGTGGCAAATTGGGCTACGTTGTTACTCGCCATTCAGTCCTCTTTTCTATGTGTCGCGAGATGATAAAGAAATTTGCTTGGTTAATAAAGCGCGAAAGACCGGGACGTCCGTTCCGGTCTTCGCACTTCATTTATGCCTTGGCCGTTTCTACCTGGCTCCAGGCTTTCGCCTGCAGGGCCTTGGCACGGTCGTCGTACTTGGCGTCGACCTGTTTCATCTCATCATCGGTCACATCATTAAATGCATTTGTGATCAGGTCGCGGGCACGCTCGCTCGGCAGCGCCAGGATGGCGCCGAACTCGTCGTAGGCCAGGCCCGCGAATTGTTCCAGGGTCTTGATGCCGGCCAGGCCCAGCTTGCCTGCCGTGGTGCGGTCCATCCCTTCCAGGTTGGCCAGCCCCTCTTCCATGCCTTCGAGACCCTCTTCGGACGCGATCGCCTCGGTCACCAGCGCATCGCGGGCGCGGGTGCGCAGTTCGTTGACGGTGTCCTCGTCGAACGATTCGATCTCCAGCATCTCGGAGATCGGGACGTAAGCGACTTCTTCAAGGCTCGAGAAACCTTCCTCGACCAGGATGTTGGCCACTTCCTCGTCCACGTCCAGCTTTTCCATGAACAGCGCGCGCACGGCGGCCGTTTCCTGCTCCGCCTTGTTCGCCGATTCCTCGGCCGTCATGATGTTGATCTTCCAGCCGGTCAGGTCGGACGCCAGGCGCACGTTCTGGCCCGAACGGCCGATCGCGATCGCCAGGTTTTCCTCGTCGACCACGACGTCCATCGCGTGCTTCTCTTCGTCGACCATGATCGACGACACGTTGGCCGGAGCCAGCGCGCCGATCACGAACTGGGCCGGATCTTCCGACCACAGGACGATGTCCACGCGCTCGCCGCCCAGCTCGCCGGTCACGGCCTGCACGCGCGAACCGCGCATGCCGACGCAGGTGCCAATCGGGTCGATGCGCTTGTCCGCCGTAAAGACGGCGATCTTGGCGCGCACGCCCGGGTCGCGGGCGGCCGACTTGATCTGCAGCAGGCCCTGCTCGATCTCCGGAACCTCGAGTTCGAACAGCTTCATGATGAATTCCGGCGCGGTGCGCGACAGGATCACCTGCGGGCCGCGCATGTTGCGGTCCACGCGCAGGATGTAGGCGCGGACACGGTCGCCGATGCGCAGGTTTTCCTTCGGGATCATCTGGTCGCGCGGCAGGCGCGCCTCGATCTTGCCCGACTCGACGATCGCATCGCCGCGCTCCATGCGCTTGATGGTGCCAGTGACCAGCGCGTCGCCGCGCTCCAGGAAGTCCTGCAGGATCTGCTCGCGCTCGGCGTCGCGCACGCGCTGCAGCACGACCTGCTTGGTGTCCTGGGCGAAGCGGCGGCCGAACTCGACCGATTCGATCGGTTCTTCGATGTATTCGTCGACTTCGATGTCCGGAATCTGTTCCTTGGCTTCGAAGTGCAGGATTTCCTGGTCGGGCAGCTGCAGGCCGGCTTCGTCCGGCACCACGTGCCAGCGGCGGAAGGTTTCGAACTCACCGGTGTCGCGGTCGATGCTCACGCGGATGTCGACCTCGCCTTCGTAGCGCTTCTTGGTGGCTTGCGCCAGCGCGAACTCGAGTGCGCCGAAGACGACCTCCTTATCGACGTTTTTTTCGCGCGCGAGCGCATCAACCAGTAACAAAATTTCGCGACTCATGCTTTGCGACTCCTAAAATCCACCTTTGGCACCAGGCGTGCCTTGTCCAGTTCGGCCAGCGTAAATTCGAGCAACGCCAGACCTTCCTTGCTTTCAAATTCCAACCCGATCTTGTCGCCTTCCGGCGCATGCAGGATGCCGGTGTAGGTCTTGCGGTTCGCGGTGCCCGGCATCGCGACGCGCAGCTTGACCGTGCACTCGTGGCCGGCGAAGCGTTCGAAGTCGGCCAGCGTGCGCACCGGACGGTCCAGTCCGGGCGACGACACTTCCAGGCGCTCGTAGTCGACGTTTTCGACCGTCAGCACGTGCGACAACTGGTGGCTCACCGTGGCGCAATCCTCGACCGAGATCGGTCCCTTTTCGTCCGCCACCGCAGCCGGGAAGTCGATGAACACGCGCAGGATGCCTCGCTCTGCCCGCTCGACATCGACGAGGTCGTAGCCCAGTCCATTGACTGTCGTGGCGATCAAATCAAACAACTGCACAGGTTTCTCCACCGGTCCGGAGCCGGACACTCAAAACGATTCAACAAAAAAAAAATGGGCAACTGCCCATCTTTGTATTCCCAACCAGAGGCAAGCTTTCACCAAAACATCATCGGGAAATACTCGGGTTAGGCTGCAATTATAACCCGATACGAGAATAGCCGCAATCGCCATTCCCGCCGAAATGAACAGGCAAGCAACAGTTTATACCTGCCGCGGCGCCGGCGCGGGGGCCGCGCGCCTTGCCGCCTGCCCCATATGCGCCCGCCGCGCCCGGAATCAACCCCGGCGTCCGCGCCGCGGCATGCCGTGGTCGCTCACGCGCGGTCCCTGGCTGCGGCGGTTCTGGCCGGCGCCGCCGAAACCGAACGTGGTCTGCAGCGGATCCGGCTGGCGCGGGCCCTTGCCGCCCTTGGCGCCACCCTTGCCGCCGTCGCCGACGCCGCGCGCGCCCTGGCTGCCGGGACGGCCTCCCTGCCCGCCCGGGCGTCCACCCTGGCCGCCCGGACGACCGCCCTGGCCGGCCGGACGACCGCCCTGGTTGCCCAGCACGCTCAGGATGCCGGCTTCCCCGCGGCCCGCACCGACGCGCACGACCGGCGGTCCGAACGGATCGACGTTACGGTTGGCGTCGGCGCGATCGATGCGGTTGCCGTTGACTTCGCGGTCCTCGCCCTGGCCGCCGGCGCGGCGCGCGCCGCCCTGCTTGCCCTTGCCGGTCGCGGCGCCGTTGCCGCCCTGCGCGCCCTGGCCGCCCTTCTTCTCGATGCCGAAGGCGGTCATGAAGTTGCGCACGTCGTTGTCTTCCAGCTCTTCCCAGCGGCCGCGCTTGAGGCCGCTCGGCAGCGTCATCGCGCCGTAGCGGGTGCGGATCAGGCGCGACACGGTCAGGCCCACGGCTTCGAACATGCGGCGCACCTCGCGGTTGCGGCCTTCGCCGATCACCACGCGGTACCAGCGGTTGACGCCTTCGCCGCCGCCGTCGGCGATCTTGGTGAAGTTCGCCAGGCCGTCGTCCAGTTCGACGCCGGCCAGCAGCTTCTGGCGCATGCCCTCTTCCAGCTCGCCCAGCGTGCGCACGGCGTACTCGCGGTCGATGTTGTAGCGCGGGTGCATCAGGCGGTTGGCCAGGTCACCGGAATTGGTGAACAGCAGCAGGCCCTCGGTATTGAAGTCCAGGCGCCCCACGGCCAGCCACTTGCCGGTCTTCATGGTTGGCAGGCGGTCGAACACGGACGGACGGCCTTCCGGATCGTCCGCGCTGACGATCTCGCCGGCCGGCTTGTGGTACACCAGCACGCGCGGCGGCTTGTTGTTGTTGACGCGGCGCTGCAGCAGCTTGCCGTTGATGCGCACGGCATCGGTCGGCAGGATGCGCTGGCCGATGTGGGCCGGCTCGCCGTTCACCGACACGCGGCCGGCGATGATCAGTTCTTCCATGTCGCGGCGCGAACCCAGGCCGGCCTCGGCCAGCACCTTGTGCAGCTTCGGCGCATCGTCGTCGGCCGTCAGGTCGCGGCGCGCCTTGGACGGCTGGGCCTGGCCGCGGCCGCCTTCGTTGGCGTCGAAGGCGTCCGAGGTCACGAACGAGAACACGGCGTCGGCATCGCTGCCCTTGCCGCCCTTGGCGTGCTTGCCCTTCGCGTTGGCGTTGCCATTGCCGGCGGCGTTCCGGCCGTTGCGGCCGGCGCCATTGCCCTTGGCCTGCTGGCCCGGCTGGGCGGCCTGCTGGCCCGGCTGCTGGCCCTGGCCCTGCGCCTGCTGCTGGCCCTGCTGGCCGCGCTGCTGGCCTTTCTTCTGGCCCTTCTGCTGCTTGCCGTTGCGCGGCTGGCGCGGCTCGGCGCGGGCGGCGTCGGCGCGGTCGCCCTCGCCATCCACCGGGACGGCTTCGGCCGGCGCGGCGGCATCCTGCTCGCGCGTCGCCTCCTGCTCGCGCGTCGCCTCCTGCTGGCGCGTCGCCTCGCGCTGCTGGCGCTGTTCGCGCATCTGGCGCGGGCCGCGCGGCTTGCGCTGGCCCTCGCCCTGGCGGGCAGCGCCGTCGTCGGCCGCGCCGGCGGCCTGCCGGGCGACCGGCTCGGCAGCCGGCTGCACGGCAGGCTCGACGGCAGCGGGCGCCGCCGCCGGAGCAGCGGCGGCCGGCTCGGCGGCGACCTTCCTGGCGCGCGGCTTGCGCGGCGCCTTGGCGGCCGGCTCGGCCGCGCCGTCGTCCGCGACCGGCGCCTGGGCGGCGGCCGGCGCCTGGGCGGCGGCGACGGCATCGGCGGCCGGGGTGGCGGCCTTGCGGGTGCGCTTCGGTTTGGCGGCGGCCGGCTGGGCGCCGTCGTCCGCTGCGGCCGCGGCTGCGATCTGCGCCTTCGTACGGCGCTTCGGCTTGGCGGCCTCCTCCAGCCCTGCTACGGCAGGGGTCGTCTCGGTGGTGTCAGTTGGATTCATCATTCGTTTCTTGGTTTTGCTGACCTCGCGCAAGAATCAACCGCCGGATGCGGGCGCAGGGTCGTGAATCGGGACTTCAACGGGTGAAGTATCGTCAAATTGTTGCAGGGCCGCTTCCAGCGCCTCCAGGCTGCGGCCGGCGCCGGGCTCGGCCACCTGCTGCAGGGGCGGCAGTTGCGCCAGCGACGCCAGGCCCAGGTCGTCGAGGAATTGCTTCGTGGTGCCCAGCAGCGCCGGGCGTCCCGGCACTTCGCGGTGGCCGACCACGTCGATCCAGCCCCGGTCCTCGAGCATCTTGATCGTCTGCGAGTTCACCGCGACGCCGCGGATTTCCTCGATGTCGCCGCGCGTGACGGGCTGGCGGTAGGCGATGATCGCCAGCGTCTCGAGCGTCGCGCGCGAATATTTCGGCGGCTTTTCCGGCGCGATGCGGTCCAGGTAGGGCTTCATCTCGGGCCGGCTCTGGAAGCGCCAGCCGGACGCCAGGCTGACGATCTCGATGCCGCGGTCGCGCCAGTCGTGGCGCAGCTCTTCCAGCAGCAGCTTGATCGTATCGGCCCCGACGCCCGCCGCCACCTGCCGCCCGCCGGCGTCGACATCGGCGAACAGTTTCTTCATCCCCTGGATCGTCATCGGCTCGCGCGCGCACAGCAAGGCGGTCTCGAGCACCCTCTTGGCCTCATCAGTATTCATGGCGATGTCGTCAGCGGGTTTGCACCTGGATGCAAGGAAAATATCAAACACACACCGGTCAAGGGCGGCAAGGTCAAGCTGCGGCATGGCGCACTGCGCGATCCGGGTTGAGACTGCAGTCGTTGAATCGGGGTTCCGTGCCCGGACTGGAATATCCGGGGAATACGCGGGGTCGGCGCCCACGCAGGCAATCCATCGGGTGCATGGACTGCAAACGGTTGATTTCGGAGAAACGCAGCTGCTGGCGGAGGAGGCAAGGCACGGAAGGCCGGGCTCCGGGGCGCGCCGCGCGAGCGAACGACATCGTTTCTACCGATTGGCAGCCATTGTACCCGATAAAACCGCGCAGCGGACATGCCGTGCGCATCCCATCCGCATTGGCTGCGCAGCGCCGCCGCCCGCGCCGGCGGCGCCTCCCGCTCAGCGGGCGAGCTTGCCGGCCAGGATGGCCGAAACACCAATGAAAGCGGGGTATTCGGCCGTGATCACATACGTCGGCACCTGCGCCAGGTAGCCGGCGAAACGGCCTTTCTGCTCGAAACGGTTGCGGAAGCACGACAGGCCGAAGCGCTCGCCCAGGCGCGGCACGATGCCGCCGCCGATGTAGACGCCGCCCTGCGCGCCCAGCGTCACCGCCAGGTTGCCGGCGATCGTGCCGAGCATGCCGCAGAAGGTCTCCAGCACTTCCGCGCACAGCGGGCACGCGCCGGACAGGCCGCGGCGCGAGATGTCCGGCGCGCCCAGGCCCTCGTCCGGCTGGCCGCGGTGGTGCGCCAGCGCGCGGTAGACCAGTTCCAGGCCCGCGCCCGACAGCAGGCGCTCGGCCGACACGTGCGCGAATTCGCGCCAGGCATATTGCAGGATCGCCACTTCGGTCTCGTTGGCGGGCGCAAAGGTCACGTGGCCGCCTTCGCTGCGCAGCGCCGTCCAGTCGCCGCCGGCCGGGATCAGGCCGGACACGCCCAGGCCCGTGCCGGCGCCCACCAGGCCGATCGGTTCGCCGGCGACGGGCGCGCCGCCGCCGACCTGGTGCTTCTCGTGCGGGGCCAGGTGCGGCAGCGACATCGCCAGCGCGGAAAAATCGTTGGCCACGGCAAACACCTCGAAGCCCATCTCGCGGCGCAGCGCCTCGGTCGAGAATTCCCAATGGTGATTAGTCATGCGCACCATGTCGCCCGTCACCGGATTGGCGATGGCGATGGCCGCATGGCGCACCGCGCCGCCCGCGCCGGTGATGATCGCGGCCGGGGCCGGCAGCGCCAGGTAGGCGCGCATCGCCTCGGCCAGCGTCGGGTAGCCCGCGCACGGCAGGACGTCGATCGCTTCGATGCGGCCGGGTCCCGATTCCAGCGCGAAACGCGCGTTGGTGCCGCCGATGTCGGCCAGCAGGCGCGGGCTGTCGTGGCGGGAAGAATCGGACGGGGACGTGGCGGACAGGGGCGAAACGGTCATGGCTGTGGCTCGGAAACGGATGCCCAAGCTTAAGGATTTCTTGGCTTTAACGCAAGCGTTTATTGTAGTTTAGGTACATCGGGCGATGTTCGACGAGGAATTAGCGGAAAAGGCACGCGGGAATCGGCGTAGTCGAGCTACCAAGCACGGCACAGGATGGAAGAGGCGAATGGCGGGCGCGGACGCCCACGCGGCGCAAGGCGGCTCAGCCGGCCTTCGGGGTGAGTTCGACGTCGGCCTGCGCGCTGCTGGCGCAGTGGGCGTTCCAGGCATCGAGTCCGCCATGCAACGGACGGGCGCGCTCGAAGCCGTTCTTGACGAATTCCTTGGCGACCTGGGCGGCCGTGACGTCGTTCGGGCAGGAGCAGTACACGACGATGTGGCGCTGCTTGTCGAGCGTGGCCATCAGGCAGTCGGGCGCGTTGTCGCCATACACGAGCGCGCCGGGAATGCCTGCCTCGAGCTGGCGCGCCGTGACGCCGCGCGCGTCGACGATCAGCGGATCGTGGCCGGATTCGAGCAACGACTTGAGTTCGTCCATGGTCACGCGCGGCACCTTGGCGGCGCCCAGGTTGCGCTTGCGCTCTATGTACTTGAGCAACACGAACAATCCCAGCAGCGCACCGACGATCATCAGCGCCGTGCTGCCCATCTCTTCGAGCCAGGCGATGACGTCGTCGATGCTGTCGTGGAACCAGGCGCCCAGGCCCATGCCGACGCTGCTCCACAACAGGCCGCCGGCGCACGACAGCGCCAGGAAGCGGCCGGTGCTGGTACCGGTGGCGCCGGCCAGCGGCGAGACGATCGTGTTAAAACCGGGAATGAACTTGGCGACGACCAGCGACTTCACGCCCCAGCGCAGGAAATTGTCCTCGGTCTGGCTGACGCAGGAATCGGGCGACAGCGAGATCTTGCACAGCAGGCGCAGGATGCGCTTGCCGTAGTGGCGGCCGGCGCGGAACCAGAAATAATCGCTGATCAGGCAAGCCAGCACCGCGGCGCCCAGGTACAGCGGCCAGTGGGCACCGCCGTCGACGACCATCGCGCCGGCCAGCATGAGGATCGGAAAGGCGGGAATCGGCAAGCCGAGCTGCTCCACCAGCACCAGACCGAAAACGATCAGGATGCCGTAGGTATGTAGCAGTTGCGAGAGCTGGGCCATCCGGCTATGTTAGCGGAAATCCCCCCGCACGTTTGCCTTTCCTGCATTTTGGCCCCGTCGCGCTGCCCTTTTCACAACAGTCGCCAGCCGTCCTGACCACCCGATCGACTTGAGCAACCCCAAACCGGGGTCAGAGCCGCGCGGGATGGCGGCCAGTAGCTGGCGGGTGTAGGGGTGCTGGGGGTTGCGGTAGAGCTCGTCGGAGTCGGCCATCTCGACCACGCTGCCGTGGTGCATCACCATCACGCGGTCCGAGATGTACTTGACCACCGCCAGGTCGTGCGAGATGAAGATGTAGCTCATCCTGTACTCGTCCTGCAGGTCCTGCAGCAGGTTCAGCACCTGGGCCTGTACCGACACGTCCAGCGCCGACACCGATTCGTCGCACACCAGGATCTCCGGCTTCATCGTCAGGCAGCGCGCGATCGCGATGCGCTGGCGCTGGCCGCCCGAGAATTCGTGCGGGTAGCGGTCGAACGCCTGTTCCGGCAGGCCGACGCGGCGCAGCAGCTGGCGCGCATGGTCGACGCGCTCGGCGTCGCTGGCGCCGATGCGGTGGATGCGCATGGGCTCGAGCAGGATCTGGCCCACCGTGAAGCGCGGATTCAGCGACGCATACGGATTCTGGAAGATGATCTGGATGCGCGGCTTGCAGGCCTGGAATGCGCGGTCGCTCATCGTCACCAGGTCGCGCCCCTCGAACAGCGCGCTGCCGCCGGTGGCGCGGTGCAGGCGCAGCAGCGTCAGGCCGACGGTGGTCTTGCCCGAGCCGGATTCGCCCACCACGCCCAGGGTCTTGCCGCGCTGCAGGGTGAACGAGACATCCTTCACGGCGTGGAACGCGCGCTTGCCGAACAGGCCCTCGCGCACGTCGAAGTGCTTGGCCAGGTTGTTGACCACCAGCACGTCTTCGCCGCCCGGCTCGTAGCCGCGCGCGCGCTGCGGCAGGACGATGCCTTCGCGCACGCGGCCGGCCAGGTAGTCGTCGATCACGGGCAGGCGCAGCGGCCGCTCGTCCAGCTTCGGACGGCAATGCAGCAGCGCCCGGGTATAGTCGTCGCGCGGCGCGCCCAGCACCTGGGCGGCGTCGCCCTCCTCGCGCACCTCGCCGTGGCGCATGACGATCACGCGGTCGGCGATCTCGCCGACGAGGCCCAGGTCGTGGGTGATGAACAGCACCGCCATGCGGCGCTGGCGCTGCAGCCGGGCGATCAGTTCCATGATCTGCTTCTGGATCGTCACGTCCAGCGCCGTCGTGGGTTCGTCGGCGATCAAGAGCTTGGGCTCGCAGGCGATCGCCATCGCGATCATCACGCGCTGCTGCTGGCCGCCCGACATCTGGCCCGGGTAGGCGTCGATCCTGGTCGCCGGGTCGGGAATGCCGACCTCCTCCAGCAGTTCCAGGGTGCGCGCGCGCGCCTGGCGCTTGTCCATGCCCATGTGCAGGCGCAGGACTTCGCCGATCTGAAAGCCGACCGTGAACACGGGATTCAGCGAGGACATCGGCTCCTGGAAGATCATCGCGATGTCCTTGCCGCACAGCCGGCGCCGTTCGCCGACGGGCAGGCCGAGCAGCTCGCGTCCGTCGAAGCGGATCGACGAGCCGTCGTGCACGATCGTCGTCTCCGGCGGCAGCAGGCCCATCACGGCCAGCGAGCCGACCGACTTGCCGCTGCCCGATTCGCCGACCAGGGCGACGGTGCCGTCCTGCGGCAGGCTGAACGAGATGCCCTTGAGGGCCTCGAACGTGTGCTTCTTGTCGGTGCGGAACGAGACGCGCAGGTTGCGCACTTCCAGCAGGGGCTCGGCGATGCGCATGGGACTATTTCACTTTCGGATCGAGCGCATCGCGCAGCGCGTCGGCGAACAGCGAGAACGCCGTCACCAGGATGGCCATGGCCCCGGCGGCGGCGGCGAGCTGCCACCACTTGCCAAGGATGAGTTCGTTCTGCGCCTCGTTCAGCATGCTGCCCCACGACACCACGCCAACCGGCACCCCGAAGCCCAGGAAGGACAGGATGACCTCGGCCTTGATGAAGCCGACCACGAGGATCGACACCTGCACCAGCGCCACGTGCGACACGTTCGGGAAGATATGGCCGAACATCTTGCGCCAGCCGGAGGCGCCGATGGCGTCGGCCGCCATCACGTACTCGCGTGCCTTGTGCTTGATGTACTCGGCGCGGATCAGCCGGTAGGGTCCGGTCCAGCCGGTCAGGCCCAGGATCAGCACGATGCTCAGCACGCCCTTGGTCTGCAGCACCGCGGCCACGGTCAGGATCATCAGGATCGACGGGATCGACGTGAAGATGCTGTAGAACCAGTTGAACAGGTCGTCCACGCGCCCGCCGTAGAAGCCGGACAGCGCCCCGAACAGCGTGCCCAGCGCCACCGCCAGCAGCGCCGCGACCAGGCCCACCACGATCGAGGTCTGGCCGCCCTTGACGGTCTTCTTGACGATGTCGTGGCCCCATTTGTCGGCGCCGAACGGCAGCGTGGCGGCCTTCGGCGCCGCCGCCGCCGCGCCGCGCGCGGCCAGCGTGGCGCGCAGCGCGTCCAGGTCGGCCGCCAGCGGGTCGAACGCGTTCGGCGGCGCCGGCGGCGCGGGACGCGCCAGCGCCGCCAGGGCCGGGTCGGGACCGAGGAAGGTCGGCGGCGCATAGTTCAGCGCGACCTCGTCCTCCCAGTCGGCGGCCACCAGGCCGGTGGCCGACAGCAGCACCGACAGCAGGAACAGGCCGACGACGGCCAGCGCCGCCATGGCGAGGCGGTCGGCGCGCAGGCGGCGCCAGGCCAGCGCCCACAGGCCGGGAGAGACGGCGGGATGGTTCGGAGTCATTGCAGTTGCACGCGCGGATCGACCGCCTGGTACATCAGGTCGGCCAGCAGGTTGAACACCATCGTGGCGGCGGCCACGTAGACCGTGATCGCCTTGATCACGGGGAAGTCGCTGCGCTCGACGGCCAGGATCACTTCGCGCCCGATGCCGGGAATGCCGAAGAAGCGTTCGAGCAGGAAGGCGCCGATCAGCAGCGCCGGCAGGTTCGACATCACGTAGGTGATGATCGGGATCGCGGCGTTGCGCAGCACGTGCACCCAGACGATGCGGCGCTCGGACAGGCCCTTGGCGCGCGCCGTGCGCACGTAGTCCTGGCCGGCCTCGTCCAGCACGAAGCTGCGGAACAGGCGCAGCGTCGGCGCCAGCGACACCGACAGGCCGATCAGGATCGGCAGCGTGGCATAGCGCAGCAGGTTCTCGCCGAGGCTCTCGCCCCAGCCCTGCACGGGGAACAGCCCCAGCTTGTAGGCCAGGCCGTACTGGAACACGATGATGTAGACGAGGATCGAGACCGACATGCCCACCGTGCACGCGACCATCACCAGGCGGTCGGTCAGCGAGCCGCGCACGAAGGCGATGGCGAGCGCCAGCGCGATGCCGATCGCGGTTTCCAGCACGGTCAGCGGCACCAGCACCGTCAGCGACGGTCCCAGGCGGCTGGCGATGATGTGCGACACGGGTTCGCCGGTGGCCCAGGCATTGCCGAAGTCGAAGGTCAGGATCTGCCTCACGAAGATGCCGAGCTGGACGTACCAGGGCTGGTCCAGGCCCAGCTGGACGCGGATGTTCTCGATGGCGCGCGCATCGGCCATCTTGCCCGCCAGCAGGTACGACGGATCGCCGCCGACCCAGTTGAACAGCAAGAACACCAGCACGATGACGCCGGCCATGGTGGGCAGCATCTGCCACAGGCGGCGCAGGATATAAGCAAGCATCGGATTCCCGGATCGACCGTCGGTGCGCCCGCCGGGCAGGCGCCGCCGCCGGCACGCCCCGTGCGGCCGACGGAAGACGCACTATAGACGAGATTGCGCGCGCCGCGTCGTGAAAAGATTTTATAAGGCCATAACCAAAAGTGGGCAAATTATGCTCGGCACATCTGTTGTATCGATGCAATAGCTGCCAGTCACAGTATTGACATAAACCATGCACGGATGTTCTGATGAATTAACTAAAAATAAAACTTTTAGTTCTTTCAGCAAAACGAGAGAGACGACGGCCGTGCCATCCCCGCCCAAGCATATGCATGCTTGAATTTTAAGCAACATGGAATGCGCGCGCGTGTCGATCAATACCGAGAAGCCCTTCAATGGAGTCGTAATGCATCAGAAGAAAGCAGTAGCACAAGCAGTGTCCCTGGCCCTCGCGTACGCCGCGTTCGGCCTGCCGGCCATGGCCCAGGACACCCAGGGTTCGATCCAGCGCGTCGAAGTGACCGGTTCGAGCATCAAGCGCGCCACCGCCGAGACCGCGTCGCCGATCCAGGTGATCAGCCGCGAAGACCTCGCCAAGTCCGGCAAGGGCACCGTCGCCGAATACCTGCAGACCCTGACCGCCGACGGCGCCGGCTCGCTGCCGACCGGCTTCGGCAACGGCTTCGCCGCCGGCTCGACCGCGATCTCGCTGCGCGGCCTGGGCGCGACCTCGACCCTGGTGCTGCTGAACGGCCGCCGCATGGCGCCGTTCGCCCGTGCCGACGACGGCCAGAAGAGCTTCACCGACCTCTCGACCGTGCCGATGGAAGCCGTCGAGCGCATCGAAGTGCTGAAGGACGGCGCTTCCGCGACCTACGGCGCCGACGCGATCGCCGGCGTGGTCAACATCATCCTGCGCAAGGACTTCACCGGCCTGGCCGCCAAGTTCGAAGCGGGCGAATCGCGCTACCGCGACGGCGAACAGGGCAAGGCCACCCTCACCTGGGGCAAGGGCCGCCTGGACGAGGACGGCTACAACTGGATGGTCAACGCCGAAGTCTACGGCAACCACCAGATCATGAACAAGGACCGTTCCGACCGTAAATGGATCGGCCACGGCGACATCCGTCCGTGGGGCTATGCCGCCAACACCCAGTTCGCTTCCGGCTACATCACCCCGGGCGCGGCCAGCCCGAGCCCGGCCGGCGCGATCCGCGATCCGAAGACCGGCAACTACGTCGGCCTGGCCGGCTGCTCGCAATTCTCGCCGGTCACCGCGCAGGACCCGAACGGCGGCTGCCTGTGGTACGCCGACCAGTTCCGCTCGATGCAGCCGCAGATCGGCGGCCTGAACCTGTACACCCGCTTCACCAAGAACCTCGACGGCGACCTGCAGCTGTACGCCGAAGCCGGCTACTCGAAGCGCGACACCGAATTCACCCTGGTGCCGCCGTCGACCAGCAGCACCGTCGCGTTCCCGCCGAACGCCAACAGCCCGACCGGCGTGATCGTCTACGGCAACACCATCCTGATGGCGCCGAACCACCCGCAGAACCCGTACGGCGCCGCCACCCGCGTGCGCTATTCGATGTTCGACGTCGGCCCCAGCACCCGTTCGGCGGACAACGAGTTCAGCCGCTTCGTCGTCGGCCTGAAGGGTTCGCGCTTCGGCTGGGACTTCGACACCGGCTACACCCACTCGCAGTCGGCGCTGGACCTGAACTACAGCAACATGATCAACATGAAGGTGCTGAAGGCCGCCCTGGGCGACCCGACCAGCCAGTACTTCCCGTACTACATCGGCACCCAGTCGAACAAGAACCCGGCCTCGCTGTACGCCGCCATGGTCACCGCCGCCAAGTCGCACTCGACCACCGAGCTGGACGTGGTCGACTTCAAGGCCTCGCGCGAACTGTTCGCCCTGCCGGGCGGTAACATGGGCCTGGCGGTCGGCGCCGAATACCGCCGCCTGAAGCTGGACAACCCGTCGCTGTCGGGTTCGGAAGACGGCACCATCAACTCGTCCTACGTGGCCGCCAAGGGCACCGACGACGTCAAGGCCGTGTTCGTCGAAGTCGCCGCCCCCGTGCTCAAGACGGTCGAGCTGACCGGCGCGGTACGCTACGACAAGTACAAGAACTTCAACTCGACCACGCCGAAGGTCGGCGCCAAGTGGACGCCGCTGAAGACCTTCGCGCTGCGCGGCACCTACTCGGAAGGCTTCCGCGCCCCGGGTCCGGCCGAATCGGGCACCCAGAGCCAGAGCACCGGCAGCTCGTCCGTGCGCGACCCGATCCGTTGCCCGGGCGGCACCCCGGCCGCCGGCGGCGCCACCCAGGCCGACTGCGCGATCTCGATCGGCGCCGTCAAGGTCGGCAACCCGGCCCTGCAACCGGAAGAGTCCAAGGGCTACACCCTGGGCCTGGTGTGGGATCCGCTGGCCAACACCAGCCTGTCGCTGGACGGCTGGAAGATCAAGCGCAGCAACGAGATCAACCCGCTGTCCTACGTCGAAGCCGCCGCGCTGCCGACCGCCATCCGCCAGGACAACAACCTGGTCGTGAACGGCGTCGCCATCCCGAACACCGGCACCCTGCTGCTGTCGAACGCGCCGTACCAGAACTCGAGCTTCACCGAGATCAAGGGTATCGACCTGGACATCAAGCAGCGCGTCCCGATGGGCGACTACGGCCGCGCCGTCGTCGGCCTGACCTGGACCCACGTCTCGTCCTGGATGCGCGCCGAGAAGAACGGCACGACCTTCCAGTACGCCGGCACCCACGGCAACTGCGACACCTCGAACTGCGCCGGCACGCCGAAGAACAAGATCAGCCTGAACGGCACCTGGGAACGTGACGCCCTGAGCGTTTCCGCGATCGCGAACTTCCGCAGCAAGATGGACAACGTCTATTTTGCCGGCGACAAGTGCGCCTCGCTGTTCGCCGATGGCCGCCCGGCCCCGAACGGCTGCGTCCTGCCGTCGTTCACCACGGTCGACCTGTCGGCACGCTACAAGCTGAGCGCCAACTGGCAGGTCTACGGCTCGATCTCGAACCTGTTCGACAAGGTCGCACCGCTGGATCCGCTGACCTACGGCGGCATGAGCTACAACCCGATGGACGCCAGCGGCGCGATCGGCCGCTTCTTCAAGGTCGGCGCACGCTACCAGTTCCAGTAATCCGCGCATGACGGCCGCCTCCGGGCGGTCGTCCATGGCAATAAAAAAGGCGAACCCTCGGGTTCGCCTTTTTTTTCGCGGCCCGCCGCGCTCGTCGCGCCGGCGCCGGGCCGGGGCCCGATGCCGTAGCGCAGCCGCGACGCCTGCAACCCGGGTCCCGGCCTGCGCCGGGACGACGTGGCGACGCTCAGGCGTCCTGCCTGATCCTGCGCTGGCGCACGCTCGCCGCCAGGTCTTCCAGCACCCCGATGCTCGTTTCCCAGTCGATGCAGCCGTCGGTCACCGACTGGCCGTAGACCAGTTCCTTGCCCGGCACCAGGTCCTGGCGCCCGCCGACCAGGTGCGACTCCACCATCACGCCGACGATGCGGTCGTCGCCGCCCGCCACCTGGCGCCCGATGTCGGCGCACACCGGCACCTGGTTCTGCGGATTCTTGCTGCTGTTGGCGTGCGAGGCGTCGATCATCAGGCGGCTCGCCAGGCCGTTCGCGGCCAGTTGCTTGCAGGCTTCCTCGACGCTGGCGGCGTCGTAGTTCGGGGCCTTGCCGCCACGCAGGATGATGTGGCAGTCCTCGTTGCCGGCGGTCGACACGATCGCCGAGTGGCCCCCCTTGGTCACGGACAGGAAGTGGTGCGGCTGCGACGCCGCCTTGATCGCGTCGGCGGCGATCTTGATGTTGCCGTCGGTACCGTTCTTGAAACCGACCGGGCAGGACAGGCCCGACGCCAGCTCGCGGTGCACCTGCGACTCGGTGGTACGGGCGCCGATCGCGCCCCAGCTGATCAGGTCGGCGATGTACTGCGGGCTGATCACGTCGAGGAACTCGGTGCCGGCCGGCAGGCCCAGCTCGTTGATGTCGCGCAGCAGCTCGCGCGCCATGCGCAGGCCGTCGTTGATGCGGAAGCTGTTGTCCATGTACGGGTCGTTGATCATGCCCTTCCACCCCACCGTGGTGCGCGGCTTCTCGAAGTACACGCGCATGACGATCTCCAGCTCGCCGGCGAAGCGCGTGCGCTGTTCGGCCAGGCGGCGCGCGTACTCCAGCGCGGCCTTCGGGTCGTGGATCGAGCACGGGCCGATCACCACCATCAGGCGATCGTCCTGGCCGTGCAGGATGCGGTGCAGCGCCACCCGTGCCTGCGACGCGGTCTGCTCCGCCTCCGGGCCTACCGGAAACTCGCGGATCAGGTGCGAGGGCGGCGTCAGTTCCTTCATTTCGCGGATGCGTAAATCGTCGGTGCGGGGCATGGGGGGTTCTCCGTTGGGCTGAAATAGGGGGCCAGTGCTGGGGGCGGAAACGAAAAAACCGCCATCGCTGGCGGTTTTTCTGGAATGCGTGTCGGACTTCGTTCTGTTGTTGCGTGAACCTGCCGCTACTCCACCGCCGTCGGGCTGGAATGGCTGAACCAAAAATAAAAGGTAAAGAAGACGGCGTGGCGCATGGTGGGTCTCGAAGTGTTCAATTGACTATAACAACAATGCAGCGCCATTGGCAAGACTTAATTTGCCACAACGCCGTCGCGTGCGGATGCCTATACAAGCAATCGGTTGCGTCATGCAGACAGCGTATTGCGGCTTGCCCATCACGCTTGAGAGATGTCAGCCCCGCCAGCGGTGCCGGTGCAACAGTCGAGACAAGCCCCGGCCGTTCCGCCTCGCCCGGCAGGGTTCCCCATCCACCAGGAACATCATCAGGAGTCCGGACATGACCGCAACCGTGTTCAACGAAACCGCCATCGCGCGCACGATCCGCCGCCTGTTCGCCGGCGGCGGCGCCGTCGGCCTGGCGATCCTGGCGCTGCCGGCGCCGGCGCACGCCCAGCAGGCCCCCGAGCCAGGCGCCCGCCCGGTCCAGCGCGTGGAGATCACCGGCAGCAACATCCGCCGCTCCGAGGCCGAGACCGCCTCGTCCGTCATCACCGTCAACCGCGCCGACATCGAACGCTCCGGCAAGAACACGGTGGCCGAACTGCTGCAGACGCTCGCCGTCGACAACCAGGGCTCGGTGCCCACCACCTTCGGCAACGGCTTCGCCGCCGGCGCCTCCGGCATCTCGCTGCGCGGCCTGGGCGCCGCGTCCACGCTGGTGCTGCTGAACGGGCGCCGCATCGCGCCCTACGGCCTGGCCGACGACGGCCAGAAGCAGTTCGCCGACCTGAACGTGATCCCGACCGACGCCGTCGACCGCATCGAGGTGCTGAAGGACGGCGCCTCGGCCATCTACGGCTCCGACGCGATCGCCGGCGTGGTCAACGTGATCCTGCGCCGCGACTACGTCGGCAACACCGTGCGCGCCTCGCGCGGCGTCGGCAAGGAGTGGGACGGCAAGCGCACCAATGCCGCCTTCACCAAGGGCGTCGGCAGCCTCGACCAGGACCGCTACAACGTGCTGTTCAGCCTCGAATACAAGAAATTCGACGAGATCTGGTACCGCGACCGCGGCAACCGCGACTGGATCGGCCGGGTCGACCTGCGCCGCTGGGGCTATTCGGCCAACGAGGCGCTGGGCGGCACCGGCGCCATCGTCCCCGGCAGCGGCGCGGCCGGCAGCGCCATCAACAGCAACGTGCGCAACCCGGCCGACATCGCCAACTACTACAACCGCGGCAACCTGGCCGGGCCGGGCTTCACCCGCACCTTCCCCGGCGCGGCCTGCGGCAACTTCACCAGCCACCCGCAGGGCGACCCGGGCGGCGGCTGCCTGATCGATGCCACGCTGCAGTACAACCAGATCGAACCGAAGCAGGAAAACATCAGCCTGTTCACGCGCGGCACCTGGCAGGCCACGCCGGACCTGCAGGCCTACAGCGAATTCAACTACTACACCAGCCAGACCGATTCCTCGACCACGCCGTCCGGCATCAGCGGCTCGGTCGGCTATCCGGGCGGCCCGGTCAACAACGCCGTCGTGCAGTTCGGCCCCACCCATCCCGACAATCCGTATTTCGGCACGGCGGCGCGGCTGCGCTACCTGGCGGCCGACGTCGGACCGCGCGCGTCGAACATCGACTCGAACTTCGTGCGCTGGATCGGCGGCGTCAAGGGCACCAGCTTCGGCTGGGAATGGGACAGCGCGCTGCTGTTCTCGCGCAACCACGTCAACAACACGCAGAACGGCTACCTGCAGCGCGACGTCGCCTTCGCCCTGCTCGACCCGAGCGCGGCCAACGTGAACGCCGCGCTGGCCGGCAGCCCGGCCTATGCGGCACTGCCGCCCGGTACCGTGTGGCGCATCGGCGAGAACGCCGGGCTGAATTCGCCGGCGCTGTACGCGGCGCTGTCGCCCACCATCGGCAACACGGCGCGCAGCAAGGTCGGCCAGTGGGACGTCAAGGCCTCGCGCTCCTTCCCCGGCATCCTGCCCAGCGGCGACCTGGGCCTGGCGCTGGGGGCCGAATGGCGCCACGAGAAGACCGAGCTGGTGCCCACCACCGGCACCGAGCGCGGCAACGTCATCGGCCTGGGCTATTCCGCCTACCGCGGCTCGCGCAACGTGTTCGCCCTGTACGGCGAGGCGCTGGCGCCGCTGCCGTACCAGCTCGAGGCGTCGGCCGCGCTGCGCTGGGACCACTTCACCGACGTGGGCAACTCCTACACCCCGAAATTCGGGCTGAAATGGACGCCGGCACGCACGTTCGCCCTGCGCGGCACCTTCGCGCGCGGCTTCCGGGCGCCCAGCCCGGCCGAGAACGGCGTGGGCGGCCTGGCCGCCTATTCCACCGCGTCCGACCCGGTGCGCTGCGCGCTGGGCGTGCCGGGCACCTGCTCGCCGGCCTCGGTGGCGCTGATCACGTCGCCGAACCCGGACCTGTCGCCGGAGCGCTCGCGCAGCTACAACCTGGGCGCGATCTGGGATCCGCTGCCGCGCACCAGCATCTCGGTCGACTACTGGAAGATCAAGCGCAAGAACGAGATCAACCAGGAACAGGTCGACGCCGCCATCGCGGCCGGCTCAGTGGCGCGCGACCCCGGCAGCGTCAGCGGCATCCCGGGCGACCCCGGCGCCATCACGGCCGTGCTCACGCGCTACGTCAACTCGGCGCAGACCCAGGTGCGCGGCCTCGACATCGACGCCCGCTACCAGCACCGCCTGCCGGACACCTGGGGGAACCTGTCCTTCGACGTCAAGTACACCCACCTGTTCGAATGGGAGCGCAAGGAGCGCGACGGCAGCGCGCGCGACTTCGCCGGCACCCACGGCAACTGCGACGTCACCAACTGCACGGGCACGCCGGACGACCGCGCCAACCTGCGCATCGGCTGGGACCGCAACGACTGGCGGGTGTCGTTCAACGTGAACTACCGGGGCAAGCTGGACAACACCCTGTTCAAGGACGACCCGGACGGCTGCGCCAGCGTCTACGCCGACGGCGCCGACGCCCCGAACGGCTGCAAGCTGGCCTCGTTCACCACCTTCGACCTCGTGGCGCGCTGGAAGCCGCTGCCGGCCTGGGAAATCTATGGCTCGATCCAGAACCTGTTCGACAAGGTGGCGCCGCTCGACCCGCTGACCTATGGCGCGCAGGCCTACAACCCGCTCGACTACGAGGGGGCGCGCGGGCGTTACTTCACGCTGGGGGCGCGGTACACGTTTTGATGCAGGAACGTCGCCGTAAACGACGTCGCCCCGGCGCAGGCCGGGGCCCAATCTTGCAAGCATGGCGGTAATGCATGCAGCAATTGGACCCCGGCCTACGCCGGGGCGACGGGTCGTACGTCGGCGATCGTTGTCAGGCCATCAAGCCGTCCCGCCCACCGTCACGCCATCGATGCGCAGGGTCGGCTGGCCCACGCCCACCGGCACGCTCTGGCCTTCCTTGCCGCACACGCCCACGCCCGAATCCAGGCGCATGTCGTTGCCGATCATGGAGATGCGGTTCATGGTGTCCGGGCCGTTGCCGATCAGGGTGGCGCCCTTCACCGGGTACGTCACCTTGCCGTCCTCGATCATGTAGGCCTCGCTGGCCGAGAACACGAACTTGCCGTTGGTGATGTCGACCTGGCCGCCGCCGAAATTGACCGCGTACAGGCCGTTCTTGACCGAGGCCAGGATCTCGGCCGGGTCCTTGTCGCCGGCCAGCATGTAGGTATTGGTCATGCGCGGCATCGGCAGGTGGGCGAAGGATTCGCGGCGCGCGTTGCCGGTGACCGGCATCTTCATCAGGCGCGCGTTCATCGTGTCCTGGATGTAGCCCTTCAGGATGCCGTCCTCGATGAGGGTCGTGCACTGGGTGGGATTGCCCTCGTCATCCATGTTGAGCGAGCCGCGGCGGTCCTGCAGCGTGCCGTCGTCGACCACCGTGACGCCCTTGGCGGCGACGCGCTGGCCGATCATGCCGGCATAGGCCGACGACCCCTTGCGGTTGAAGTCGCCTTCCAGGCCGTGGCCGACCGCCTCGTGCAGCAGCACGCCGGGCCAGCCCGGGCCGAGCACGATGGTCATCGGGCCGGCCGGCGCCGGCCGCGCTTCCAGGTTGACGAGGGCCGCCTTGACCGCTTCGCTGGCGTACTTGTCGAGCAGTTCCTCACTGAAATAACCGTAGTCGTAGCGGCCGCCGCCGCCCGACGAGCCGACTTCGCGCCGGCCGTTCTGCTCGGCGATCACGGTGACCGAGACGCGCACCAGCGGGCGGATGTCGGCCGCCAGCACGCCGTCGCTGCGCACCACCAGCACGACGTCGTACTCGCCGGCCAGGCTGGCCATCACCTGCACCACGCGCGGGTCCTTGGCGCGCGCGATCTTCTCGACGCGTTCCAGCAGCGCGACCTTGGCGGTGGCGTCCAGCGAGTTCAGGGGATCGTGCGGCAGGTACAGCGAACGGCCGCCGGACGGCGTCACCTGCGCGGCCACCTTGATGCGGCCGCTGCCGGCGCGCGCGATCGTGCGGGTGGCGGCGGCGGCGTCCAGCAGGGCCGCCTGCGAGATGTCGTCCGAATAGGCGAAGGCGGTCTTGTCGCCGGACACGGCGCGCACGCCGACGCCCTGGTCGATCGAGAAGCTGCCGCTCTTGACGATGCCTTCTTCCAGGCTCCAGCCTTCGCTCTTGGTGAACTGGAAATACAGGTCGGCGTAGTCGACCTTGTGCGTGAACATCGTCCCGAGCGTCGTGATCAGCTTGCCTTCGTCGAGTCCGAACGGCGTCAGGAGGACATCGCGCGCGACGGCGAGGGAGGAAAGGTTCGGTTCGAATGGAGTCATGTGCGTGGGGTCTTTCAGGTAAGGATGGAGGCATTGTGCCATATCCGTCCGCAGGGGTCAGGGCACGCGTCCTTTTGGCGTCCCGGGCCGGTCTGCGCGCCGCGCCGGCAACCCACCGGGCAGGTCGCAGGGTGCGCCCTGCCCCGCCGCTACATCCTGCGGTGCTTCAGGGCCGGCAGGCTCTCGCGCACCCTGGCCATGAATTCGCCGTCGATCTCGCCGACGACCACGCCCTCGCCTTCCGGCAACACCGCCTGCACCTCGCCCCACGGGTCGACCAGCATGCTGTGGCCATAGGTGCGGCGGCCGTTGCGGTGCGTGCCGCCCTGGGCCGACGCCAGCACGTAGCACTGGTTCTCGATCGCGCGGGCGCGCAGCAGCACTTCCCAGTGGGCGCTGCCGGTCGTGTAGGTGAAGGCGGCCGGCACCACGACCAGCGCGCAGTCGCCCATCGCGCGGAACAGTTCCGGGAAGCGCAGGTCGTAGCAGATCGACATCCCGACGCGGCCGAACGGGGCCTCGAAGCTGCCGACGGTGGCGCCGGGGACGATGGTACGCGCTTCGTCGTAGGATTCGCTGCCCTTGTTGAAGCCGAACAGGTGGATCTTGTCGTAGCGCCCGGCCGGCCGGCCGTCGGGACCGTGCACGAGCGTCGTGTTGAGCACCTTGCCGGCGTCGCCCGACACCAGCGGCAGCGTGCCGCCGATCAGCCAGATGCCGTGCTCGCGCGCCCGGGCCGCAAGGAAGTCCTGGATCGGTCCCGCGCCCGGCTGCTCGGCGCGCGCCACCTTGTCGGCGTCGCTCATGCCCATGATCGGCCAGTATTCCGGCAGGGTCACCAGGCGCGCGCCGCGGCCGGCGGCCTCGGCGATCAGGCGGCCGGCGGTCGCCAGGTTCTCGTCCACGACGGGCGTGGACACCATCTGCACTGCTGCGACGGTCGTTTTCATTGCGCTTCCTTGTCTTGCGCGGCGGCGGCCGCGGGACGCTTCTGCGCGGCCGCGTCGGCCGCGGGGTTGTCCAGTTTGACGATATTCGGCGATTTCCACGGTCCTGTCACCTGCATATGGTAGGTGAGCGCCTTCATCACCGGCGCGCGCAGGAACAGCTGGGCCAGGAAGCTGCCCAGGCCGATGACCGGGTTGACTGCCAGGCCGTAGACCAGCGGACCGGTGCCGAGGTTGAACTCCGGGATCACGACCACGTGCAGGTTGGTCGATTCGTTGGCGATGTCGGCGCTGCCGTCCATCAGCACCGTCGCTGCCACGCCGTGCATCTTGAGGTTGTCGGTGCGCACGACGCCGCGCTGGATCAGCGCATTGGCCGTGATGCCGTCGAAGGCCAGGCCTTCCGAGAACACGTCGTGGAAGTCGAGCTTGAGCATGCGCGGCAGCATCTGCAGGCTCAGCACGCCCAGCAGCTTGGCCGCGCCCGGGTCCTGCTTGAGGAACTGGCCGTCCTCGACGTTCATCTGGACCTGGCCCGACAGGCTGGGGATGTCGAGCGCATACGGCAGGCCGGCCCAGGACAGGTCGCCCGACAGCTTGCCCTTGCCGCGCCGCAGCGTCTCGGGGAAGCCGAGGCGGTCCAGCAGGCGGCCCGCGTCATGGATGTCGAGGTTGAAATTGAGCGCCGTATTGCTCTTGCCGTCGCGCGTGAGCCAGCGGCCGTTGGCCTTCAGCTGGCCATCCGGGTTGCCCAGGCTCAGGCGCTCGATGCGCCACTCGCGCCCGGCCAGCGCCTGGGCATTGCTGGCGACCAGCTCCAGGCGGCCCAGCTGCTTGTCGAACAGCTCGAAGCGCTCGGCCACGATGTCCAGGCCCGGGATGCCGGCCACGCCGCCCTTGTTCGACTCGAGCAGGTCCTTGACCTCGTTGGCCGAGGATTCCGGGATGTCGAGCGAGGCCAGGCGCGCCGTCACCTTGCCCATGCCCTGCCCGTTCGGCGTGTCGTTCCAGGTGACCCAGCCGACCGCCTGGCGCGAATCGATGCTGGCCTGCCAGGAACCCGGCTGGTGGGTCACGCCGACCACGACGTCGCGCAGCGCGCGCTCGCCGATCACCAGTTCGCCGGCGCGCACCGCGATGGTGTCCGGCACCAGGTACTGCGCCATGCCGCCGGCCTCGGCGCCGGCGGCCGATGGCGCGCCCGGGGCCTCGGCCGGGCCGGCGATCTCGGTCGCCGCCGCCAGCCAGCGGTCGACGTTGAGCGCTTTCATGTTGACGTTGATCATCATGCCGCCGTCCGGCTCCGGCGCCGGCGCGTTGACGCCGATGCCGCCGCGCTTGACGATCCACGGACCGTGCGGCTGGTGTTCGCGCTGGTAGCGGGCGGCGGCCAGGTTGCCGAGCGCGACGCGGATCTCGTCGCGGCCGGTGCCGTCGGCGGCGGTCGGCTGGGCGGCCAGCGTGAAGTGCAGCGGCAGCGCGTCGGCGGCCGGCTTGTTCAGGGGTGCCGGCAGCTCGATGCCCAGGCCCGCCAGGTTCGAGTCGAGCACGATCAGGGTCTGGCGGTCCTTGACGGTGACGCTGCCGCCGAAGCGCGCGCCGCCCGACAGCCTGGCGCCCAGGCGCTGCAGCGCCGGCAGCGAGGCCGTGTTGCGCATGCCCTCGGCGCTGGCGCTGCCGGCCATGCGGATCACGATGGCGCCGTCGCGCTGGGTGCCGCCGGACAGCTGCAGCGGACCGCCCAGGAAGCTGGCGCCCACGCCGTTCAGGTTGACGCCATGCTCGGAAAACTCGATGCGCCCCAGCGCCGCCTGGATCGGCGGCAGTTCCGGGAACAGCACCACGTCGTTGTTCTGCAATTGCAGCGCTCCCTGCACCCTGGCGTCGTGCAGGCTGGCCAGCGGCAGGTGCAGCTTCAGGCCCAGCTTCGCCGGGCCGCTGCCCACGGTGCCCTCGGTGAAGTGGCCGATCCATTCCAGCACCGGCGTGGCGGCCACGTAGCGCAGGAATTCCTGCAGCGGGCCGGCGGCGTTGCCGTCGATGTCGAGCATCAGCTCGTGCGCGCCGAGGTCCGGGATCACGGCGCGCACGTTGGACAGGGCCACGCCGGCCGTGCGCGCGGTGTCGCCGTGGATTTCCATGCGCGCGCGGTCGAACACGATCGTGCCGTCGATGTTCTCGGCCAGCGGCCACATCGGCGCCTTGCCGTCGGCGCCGACGTGGCCGGGGGCGTACTCCAGCTTGCCGCCCTCGATGCGGCCGCTGACGCGGAACTCGCCGCGCGCGCGCTCGGCGGCATTGCCGGCGTAGAACGGGAAGCGGGACAGGTCGCCGCGCAGGCGCAGGCGCGCGTCGTGCAGGGTGCCGCCCTGCAGCGCGCCGGTCAGCCAGTCGCGCAGGTGCGCGTGGGTGGCCAGCGGCAGCCAGCGTCCGATGCTGGCGATGTCGAAGTTGTCGACGGTGGCATGGATGTCCGCCGTGCCGGGCCCCTGGCCGGGCCCCAGCGGCAGCACGTGGCGGCCCGACAGCGAGGCCTTCAGCGCGCCCTGGGTCAGGTTCATGCTGTCGACCTCGACCAGCAGGCGGTCGTCCTGCGGCCAGGTCCAGCGCGCGCGCAGCGCCAGGCGGTCGAACGCCATTTCCGGGTCGGCGAACCAGGCCGGCATGGCCAGCGCGAACTGGTCGGCATCCACGTCGACGCTGCCGCCCTCGTCGCTGGCGTCGATGCGGCCGCTCAGGTTGCGAAAACCCGGCAGCGCGGCGCGCGCGGCGACGGCCGGACGGCCGGGAGCGGCCGCGACGGCGGCGCGCGCCGCCAGCGGGGCCAGGCCCAGGTTCTCGACCTGGCCACGCACGCGGTAGCCGGACAGGTCGGGGAAGCGGCCGCGCCACTCGGCGTCGACGTCGACCAGGCGGCCGCGCGGCGCCAGCTCGGCCAGCAGCTGGCGCTGCGCCTGCGCCAGCGGCAGCTGCACCGCCAGCGCGGCCAGCGCGCCCAGGTCGACCTGCTCGGCGCGCACGCGGAAGCGCTCACGCTGGCCGCGCGCGGCCGGGCGCCACGATTCCGACAGCGTGGCCGGCGGCAGCACGGTGCCGTCGCGCGTGGCCACGGAAAAATTCTCGAGCCTGATGTCGTGGCCCAGCGCGCCGAAGGTCGGCTTGCCGTCGCCTTCGCCGGGGGCGATGGTCTCGCTGACCGACAGCCGGCCGGCCATGCGCGCCAGCGCCAGTGGCGCCGCGTCCGGCGCCAGGCGCGCCTGCACGCCGGCCAGCGCCAGGTCGGCGGTGAAGCCGGCCAGGCGCGCATGGTCGAAATCGAGCCAGGCGCGCACCGAGCCGCGGCCCTGCTGCAGCGCGAACGGATAATCGAAGTAGCGGCGCCAGGCGGCCAGGTCGGTATTGCGCAGGTCGGCGTACAGCTCGCCCTTCCAGCGCGCCGCGTCCGCCGGCCGCGCGAACGCGGGATGCGTGAAGCGCGCGCGCACGTCCAGCGGCTCGCCCTGCGGCCGCCCGGCGATGCGCGGCTGCGCCGCCTTGAGCGCGAAACGATGCGTGGTCCAGCGGTTGTCCAGCACCATCGTCACGCCGGACAGGTTCAGCACCGGCGCGCCGCGCAGCGCGTCGTCCCAGGACAGGCGGCCCTCGCGGATCACGATCTCGCGCTGGCGCAGCAGCCAGTCGGCGCCGCCGCCCTCTTTCTTTTCATGCGGGTCGATGCGCACGCCGGCTACGTAGACGACGCCGGCGGCGTCGCGCCGCACGTCCAGTTCGGGGCGGTTGATCTCGATCGATTCGAAGCGCGGCTCGGCGGCCGCCACCGACCACCAGGACAGCGTGGCCGACACCGAAGGCAGCGCCAGCAGCTGGCGGCCGTCGCGGTCGCGCAAGTGCACGTCGCCGAGGTAGAGGTTGGGATGCAGGCCGCGCCAGGAGGCGTAGACGCGGGAAATGGTCACCGGATTGCCGAGCGCGCGGCTGGCGGCGCGCTCGATGTCCGGCTTGTACATGTCGATATTCGGGAGGATCGCCCAGCGCAGCGCCAGGAACAGCACCATGAAGGCGAAGTAGACGAGCAGGCCGGCCTTGATCGTGAAGCCCAGCACATGGTGCGAGGCCAGGTTGGCGTAGCGGTAGCAGGCGCGCGCGCGCGCCCAGCGCTCGGCCAGGGCCGGATGCGCGTGGGCAGGCGCGCCGGCCTGCGGCGGTCCGCGCTCCTGCTCGCTCTGCTGTTCCGCCTGCGGTTCCGGGTTGTGCATCAAGGTGCTCAAAAGCTCGCCGTCGTGGGGGATGCCGGCGCCGATGCCGCCGCCGGTGCCCCCCGTGTGTATTCGCCGTGTATATTCGTCAATAAGAGAGCGCTTGCAACATTCGCGGCGTCCGCCTTACCATCACGCTGACCCAGGGCAGCGTGGCGGGCAATTTTACCGCATAGAAAGCCTCGCGGAACGCACAACACTCGTCTGGAGTCGTCATGACGCACGCATCACCCGAACAAGCCCACGCTTCCCCCGCCGGTACGCCGGCCGCCGTGTCGCGCTTTTACCAACGCTGGCTCGCCGCCGCGCCGGAGCGCGCCGGGCGCCTGGACGCCGTGTCCGGATTATCGCTGGCCCGGCTGGATCTTGGCGCAACGCTGGAGGCCGAGGCGGCCAACGCCCCCCACGGCGGCACGCTGCGGCTGGGCCGCGCCATGCGCCGCCTGCGCAACCTGCTGGTATGCGCCCTGATCCGGCGCGACCTCGAGGGCCGCGCCGACCTCGACGAGGTCGTCACGGCGATGAGCCGCTTCGCCGACTTCGCCGTCCAGCGCCACCTGGCCGAGCTGATGGCCGAGATGACGGCCGCGCACGGCACGCCCGTCGGCGACGAATCCGGCCGGCCCCAGCAGATGATGGTGCTGGCGATGGGCAAGCACGGCGGCTTCGAGCTGAACGTCTCGTCCGACATCGACCTGATCTTCGTCTATCCGGAAGACGGCGAGACGCGCCCCGACCGGCCCGGCCAGAAGGTGTTGTCGAACCACGAATTCTTCGTGCGCCTGGGCCGCAAGCTCATCGCCGCCCTGGCGGAGATCACCGAGGACGGTTTCACGTTCCGCGTGGACATGGCGCTGCGCCCGAACGGCAAGTCGGGGCCACTGGCGGCCAGCCTGAACATGGTCGAGGACTACCTGATCGTCCAGGGCCGCGAATGGGAACGCTATGCCTGGGTCAAGGCGCGCGCCGTCACCGGCGCCGCCGAGGACATCGCCGCGCTCGACGCCATCGTGCGTCCGTTCGTGTTCCGGCGCTACCTCGACTTCGGCGTGATCGACGCGATCCGCAACATGCACGCCCAGATCCGCGCCGAGGTCAACCGCCAGGAACGCCTGCATCCGGAGCGCAGCCACAACGTCAAGCTGGGACGCGGCGGCATCCGCGAGATCGAGTTCCTGGCCCAGGTGTTCCAGCTGATCCGCGGCGGGCGCGACCCGGCCCTGCGCGAGCGCTCCACGCGCCTGACGCTGGGCCTGCTGGCCGAGCGCGAGCTGCTCACGGCCGACGTGGTCGAGCGCCTGCTCGAAGCCTACACCTTCCTGCGCAACCTCGAACACCGGCTGCAATACCTGGAAGACGCCCAGACCCACACGCTGCCGCCGTCGCCGGACGACCGCGCCACCGTGGCGCGCATGATGGGCATGGCCGACGAGGCCGCCCTGCTGGCCGCGCTGGACGCACGCCGCCGCTTCGTGGCCGAGCAGTTCGACGCCATGTTCGCCGACAAGGCGGGCAATGCCGAGCAGGTCGATCCGGACGTGGCCGTGGGCGACGCCGACAGCCGCGAGGAGATCGCCGCGCGGCTGGCCGCGCAGGGCTTCGACGATGCCCAGGGCGCCGCCGCGCGCCTGGTGGCGACCTGGCAGGCGCCGCGCCTGCAGACCCTGCCCGAGGCCAGCCGCATGCGCCTGGTGGCGCTGGTGAACGCCGCCCTGCCCCTGGTCGCCCAGGTGGTGCGCGAGGCCGGCCTGGGCAGCCATGCGGCCACGCTCGGGCGCCTGCTCGACTTCTTCGAGGCGATCGCGCGCCGCTCGGCCTACCTGTCGCTGCTGACCGAATACCCGCACACGCTCGAGCGCGTGATCCGCATGATCAACGCCAGCGGCTGGGCCGCGACCTTCCTGACCCAGCACCCGATCCTGCTCGACGAGCTGCTCGACGACCGCGTCGGCGGCGCCGAGGATCTCGCGCCGCTGGCGGCGGAACTGGCGACGCGCCTGGACGCCGCCGACGGCGACACCGAGCGCCAGCTCGACATCCTGCGCGAAGCCCACCATGCCCAGATGTTCCGCCTGCTCGCGCTGGACCTGGCCGGCGAGCTGTCGGTCGAGCGCCTGGCCGACCACCTGTCGGCGCTGGCCGACCTGGTCGTCGCCGAAACCGTGCGGCGCGCCTGGCGCACGATCCCCAAGCGCCACCGCGAGGTGCCGCGCTTCGCCGTGATCGCCTATGGCAAGCTGGGCGGCAAGGAGCTCGGCTACGTGTCCGACCTCGACGTGATCTTCCTGTTCGACGACGACGACCAGGACGCTCCCGCCAATTACGCCAGGCTGGCCCAGCGCTTCATCACGTGGATGACCACGCACACCCCGGCCGGCATCCTGTTCGACATCGACACGGCGCTGCGTCCGGACGGCGCCAGCGGCATGCTGGTGTCGTCGGTGGCGGCGTTCGAGCGCTACCAGCGTTCCTCGGCCTGGATCTGGGAACACCAGGCGCTCACCCGGGCCCGCTTCTGCGCCGGCGACGCCGCCATCGGCGCGCGCTTCGAGGCGATCCGCGAGGACGTGCTGCGCCAGGACCGGTCCGGCCGCGCGGACGAGCTGCGCGCCGAAGTCGTCAAGATGCGCCAGCGCATGCGCGACGCCCATCCGCACCGCAGCGGCCTGTTCGACCTCAAGCAGGACGAAGGCGGGATGATCGACATCGAGTTCATCGTCCAGTACCTGGTGCTGCTGCACGCCGCCGCCTGGCCGCAGCTGACCGTCAACGTCGGCAACATCGCCCTGCTGCGCCTGTGCGGCCAGCTCGGCCTGGTCGATGCGCAGCTGGCCGAGGGCGCGGCCGCCGCCTACCGCGCGATGCGCCGCCTGCAGCACCAGGTCCGGCTGCAGGGGCAGGACGCGGCGCACGTCGACCCGGCGCTGGTGGCGACGCACGCGGCCGCCGTCACGCGACTGTGGCGGGCCTGCCTCGGCGCCTGAGCGCCCGGCGCCCGGGCGGCGCCACGCCGTTTTCCCACCTGCTCTCCTCGTTCGCAGCCGTTGCGTGCGCCGCACGCACGGCCTTTCCATCGCACTTTCCGCGGGCATCCTCGCACTGGCAACAAGCAATTCCATTCCATTGCGGTGCATGTTGCAATGCCGCATGTTGTTTTTTGTCCACCTTCCAAAAGAACCACTTTTCTCGTATTGACTCCAGTCAATACAGAATGATTTGATACAACCCACGTATGCACAATATGCACGCTTCCTCACACCCGGAAAGGGGGGAGCGCGCCCGTGGTGCGCGTGCCGTATGCAGTCGAGTTGTCAGTCACAAGGTCCGGTGGCCATGAACCGGCGGGCCGATGTCCATGAACGGAGAATCCATGCAACAACGTACGAAGATCGCCTTAGCCGTTGCCGTCGCCCTGCAAGCGATGGGCGGCATCGCCCAGGCGCAGACCACCACGACCGCACCCGCCGCGGAGACACCGCAGCGCGTCGAAGTGACCGGTTCGCGCATCCGTCAGGTCGACCTGGAAACGGCACAACCGGTCCAGGTGATGACCCAGGAACAGATCCAGAAGACCGGCCTGGTCACCGTCGGCGACATCATCAACAACCTGTCCGCCGCCGGCACGCCGGCGTTCTCGAAAGGCTCGACGCTGACGTCGAACCGCGAGCAGGGCGGCCAGTACATCAATATGCGCAACCTCGGCTCGAACCGCCTGCTGGTGCTGGTCAACGGCAAGCGCTGGACCCAGACCGTGGCCGGCTACACCGACATGTCGACCGTGCCGGCCTCGATGATCGACCGCATCGAAGTGCTGAAGGACGGCGCGTCCTCGATCTATGGCTCGGACGCGATCGCCGGCGTGGTCAACATCATCCTGAAGAAGACGATGGAAGGCGGCCAGCTGAGCGCGTACACCGGCGTCAACGAAAAGGGCGACGGCAAGAACAAGGACTTCTCGCTGAGCTATGGCGCCGGCGACGACCGCGCCAACATGATGTTCGGCCTGAGCCACACCCAGCAGGGCACCGTCTGGGCCAAGGACCGCGCCGTCACCGCCACCAGCTACGGCCCGAACCACTTGAACGCCGGCTACGGCGCCGGCCCGTGGGGCCGCATCCGCCAGGTCAACGGCAGCGGCGCGGCCACCGGCTTCAACCAGTACCTGAACCACACCGGCGGTCCGGAAGGCGACGGCACCGGTGCGAACTCGCGCGATCCGGCCAACTACCATGCCTACGCCAACGCCGACGCCGACACCTTCAATTCGACCAGCCAGATGATGTTCACGTCGCCGACCAAGCTGACGACGTTGTTCTCGAAAGGCAGCATCGCCCTGCCGTACGACACCCGCCTGACGACCACCGCCATGTACGCGGAACGCACCTCGTCGCGCCAGGTCGCCGGCTATCCGCTCAACTCGCTGACCCAAAGCAAGTTCCCGGTCTACATCGACAAGGACAGCTACTTCAACCCGTACGGCAACCAGGTCGCCGGCGCCGGCAAGGGCCAGGACCTGTTCTTCTACCGCCGCACGATCGAAGTGCCGCGCGTGACCGAGAACGAGAACCGCACCCTGCACATCGACGCCGTGCTCGAAGGCGACTTCACCGTCATGAACAAGGCGTGGAACTGGAACGTCGGCTACAACCACAGCGCCGTCACCGGCTCCGTGCTGAGCACCGGCAACCTGAACCTGCTGAACCTGAAGAAGGCCCTGGGCCCGTCGTTCCGCAACGCGTCGGGCGCGATCCAGTGCGGCACCGCGGCCAACCCGATCGCGCTGGCCGAATGCGTACCGTTCGACATCCTGGGCGGCCCGTCGGCATCGACCCAGGCCGCGCTGAACTACGTGATGTCGACCGGCCAGGCCACCTACGGCTCGACCGTCAACAGCGCCACCGCCGACCTCACCGGCGAACTGTTCACCCTGCCGGCAGGCGCGGTGGGCGTGGCCGGCGGCCTGGAACACCGCGAAGTGCGCGGCTACGACCGTCCGGGCCAGTTCGAGCAGTCGGGTTACTCGACCGACCTGGCGGGCAATGCGACCTACGGCCGCTACACCGTCAAGGAAGCCTACCTCGAAGCCAACATCCCGCTGCTGAAGAACGTGCCGTTCGCCGAACACCTGAGCCTGGATATCGCCTCGCGCTACTCCGACTACAGCAACTTCGGCAACACCACGAACAGCAAGGCCAGCGTGATGTGGAAGCCGATCAAGGACCTGCTGGCACGCGGCACCTGGGCCGAAGGCTTCCGCGCCCCGACCCTGAGCGACACCTTCGGCGGCGGCTCGCAGTCGTACGACTCCTACCTGGACGCCTGCGACAGCCTGTACGGCGCGGCCGCCAACAACGCCGCCGTCAAGACCCGCTGCACCGCGGCCGGCGTGCCGACCACCTTCCGCCAGGTCAACCAGGCCGGCGCGGCGGTCCCGGCCGGCGGCGCCCAGTCGCCGACGCCGTTCAACACCGGCGCCGGCAACGCCAGCGTGCAGCCGGAAACCGCGACCACGAAAACCTTCGGCCTGGTCTACAGCCCGTCGTTCGTCAACGGCCTGACCATGTCGGTGGACTACTTCGACATCAGCGTGAAGAACCGGATCGTCGGCGTCTCGGCGACCTACGTGATCAACCAGTGCTACGTCAACGGCGTGCAGAGCTTCTGCGACGCGATCAAGCGTGACCCGGCCACCGGCCAGATCACCACCCTGTCGCGCGGCAACGCCAACCTGGGCGAACTGGGCACCAAGGGCTTCGACCTGACCTTCGCCTACCGCTTCCCGACGACCCCTTACGGTCGCTTCGGCATCCGTTCGGAATCGACCTATACCGATACCTACGAGATCAAGAGCACCGCGACGTCGGACTTCGTCAACTACGCCGGCGAATTCGGCATCAACCGCGTGAAGTCGAACCTGACCCTGGACTGGAGCCTGGGCAACTGGAACGCCACCCTGACCTCGCGTTACTACAGCGGCGTGAAAGTCCACTGCTGGAGCGCGGCGAACAACCAGGAGTGCAGCAACCCGACGGATGCGGCAAGCTGGGGCACCGGCTACAGCAAGCTGGGTTCGATGACCTACAGCGACCTGTCGATCGGCTACACGCTGCCATGGAAAGGCAAGCTGATGGTCGGCGCGAACAACGTGTTCAACCGCAAGCCGATCGTCGTGTACGACGCGGCCAGCGCCTACGGCGGCACCTCGTCGTCGTCGGCAGTGGATCCGGAACGCCCGATCGACCGCTTCTTCTACGTCCGCTACAACCAGTCGTTCTGACGACCTGAAGGCGGCGGCCCCGCCGCCTCCCCCGATGCCCGCCCGGCCCTGCCCGGCGGGCATTTTTCATTGCCCGAATGCGTTTTGGTATGACTCCCGCGCATCGAAAATTCCCTGAAAACCGTTTGTTACTCCAAATAACGTTGCGAAAAGGTGACGTTTTTCGGCAGAAATTTGTTTTTCGCACGTGTGGATAGTGTGTTGACGCCGCCGCCAATGCATACTTTCTCGACATCTTTTATGCACCATTTTTGGGCGTAAAGTTTTTAAAAATAAAAATTTGTAAGACGATAGGGGGATGAAGTCGTACTTATCGATACAGTTCTGTGACAAATTGTGTAATTACGCAGGACTGCAACATTTACAAGCGTGTACAAGTTGTCCGTTGACAGGCTGCCATTCCAAATGATTCCATTGCCAACTTGGAAAAAGCGATATGCACGCTCTTTCCAGACAGTCGCATCAGCGACCGCGTCGACGGCCGTGTCTCACTATTTGCCGTACCTAAACCCTAGGAGTTTTGTAACCATGATGGAAAAAGTCTTGTCCCGGTCGATCCGCTTGATCTGTGTCAGCGGCGTCGCCTTCGGGATGCACGCAGCCCATGCTCAAGAGGCCCAGAACACCACGTCGATGCAGCGCGTCGAAGTGACCGGCTCGCGTATCCGCCAGGTCGACCTGGAGACCGCACAACCGGTCCAGGTGATGACCCAGGAACAAATCCAGAAGACAGGTCTCGTCACCGTCGGCGACATCCTGAACAACATGACGTCGGCCGGCTCCCCGGACTTCAGCAAGGGCGGCTCCCTGGTATCGAACCGTGAGAACGGCGGCCAGTACCCGAACCTGCGCAATCTGGGCGCGAACCGCCTGCTGACCCTGGTGGACGGCAAGCGCTGGAGCTCGAGCGTCAACGGTTACACCGACATCTCGACGATCCCGTCGTCGATGATCGACCGCATCGAAATCCTGAAGGATGGCGCATCGGCGATCTACGGTTCGGACGCGATCGCGGGCGTGGTCAACATCATCCTGAAGAAGTCGATGGAAGGCGGCCAGCTGAGCGTGTACACCGGCGCCAACGAAAAGAACGGCGACGGCAAGAACAAGGACTTCTCGCTGGCCTATGGTGCGAACAACGACAAGGCATCGGTCATGTTCGGCCTGTCGCACACCGAACAGGGCGCCATCATGGCGAATGCCCGTCCCGAGACGGCCTACGGCTACGGCCCGAACCATCCGGACGACGCCCTGGGCGCCGGTCCGTGGGGCCGCATCCGCCAGGTCGGTCCGACCGGCTCGGCCACCGGCTTCAACCAGTACCTGAACCACACCGGCGGCTCGCTGGGCGACGGTACCGGTGCGGCCTCGAACGTGGCGGGCAACTACCACAATTTCGTCACCGGCACCCCGGCCGACACGTTCAATTCGACGAGCCAGATGCAGTTCGCGATGCCGACGAAGCTGGACACGATCTTCACCAAGGGTGAGGTCAACCTGCCGTACGACATGATCTTCCGCACCACCGCGATGTACGCCGAGCGTACCTCGAAGTCGCAGGTGGCCGGCTACCCGCTGAACAGCCTGTCGCAGCCGAACTACCCGGTCTATGTCGACAAGAACAGCTACTACAATCCGTACGGCAACCAGGCCCTCGGCGGCACCGGCGGCCAGGACCTGTTCTTCTACCGCCGCACCATCGAAGTGCCGCGTACCACCGAGAACGAAAGCCGCACCACCCACCTGGATGCGACCCTGTCCGGCGAATTCGGCGCCCTGGGCCGTACCTTCAACTGGGACGTGGGCTACAACCACAGCGCCGTCACCGGTTCGGTGCTGGGTACCGGCAACATCAACCTGCTGAACCTGAAGAAAGCCCTGGGTCCGTCGTTCGTCAACGCATCGGGCGTGGTCCAGTGCGGTACCGCCGCCAACCCGATCGCGCTGGCCGAGTGCGTGCCGTTCAACATCCTGGGCGGCCCGTCGGCCTCGACCCAGGCCGGCCTGAACTACATCATGTCGACCGGCCAGGCGACCTACGGCAGCACCACCAACAGCGCCACCGCCAACATCAGCGGCGAAATCTACAACCTGCCGGCCGGCGCGATCGGCGTGGCAGCCGGCCTGGAACACCGCGAAGTGCGCGGCTACGACCGCCCGGGCCAGTTCGAACAGTCGGGCTACTCGACCGACCTGGCAGGCAACTCGACCTTCGGCCGCTACACCGTCAAGGAAGCGTACCTGGAAGTCGCCGTCCCGCTGCTGAAGAACAAGCCGTTCGCTGAACTGCTGTCGATCGACCTGGCGACCCGCCACTCGGACTACAACAACTTCGGCACCACCAACAACAGCAAGTTCAGCTTCATGTGGAAGCCGGTCAAGGACGTGCTGGCCCGCGGCACCATCGCCGAAGGCTTCCGCGCGCCGACCCTGGGCGACACCTTCGGTGGCGGCCAGCAGACCTTCGACTCCTACATCGACCCGTGCGACAGCATCTACGGCGAAGCGGCGAAGAACCCGACCGTGGCCCAGCGTTGCGCCGCTGCAGGCGTTCCCGCCAACTTCCGCCAGCTGAACCAGAACAGCCAGCCGATCACCAGCTCGGGCGGCGCGCAATCGCCGTACCCGTTCCAGGCAGGCGCCGGCAACAGCTCGCTGCGTCCGGAAACCGCGATCAGCAAGACCCTCGGCATCGTCTACAGCCCGTCGTGGCTGCCGGGCGCCTCGGCCTCGCTGGACTGGTACAAGGTCAACGTGAACAACCGCATCACCGGCATCGACGCGAACTTCGTGACCAGCCAGTGCTACACCGAGAACGTCAGCTCGTTCTGCTCGTCGATCGTGCGTGACCCGGTCACCCACGAGATCACCTACCTGGAACGCGGCAACGCCAACCTGGGTCGCCTGGAAACCTCGGGCATCGACGTCGCGCTGAGCTACCGCTTCCCGATGACCCAGTACGGCCGCTTCGGCGTCCGTGCCGACGGCACCTACCTGAACTCGTACAAGTCGCGCAGCGAAGACGGCGCCGACTGGCAGGAATACGCCGGCGAATTCCTGTACAACCGCGTGAAGGCCAACGTGTCGCTGGACTGGAGCATGGGCAACTGGGGCGCCACCTGGACCAGCCGCTACTTCAGCCCGATCAAGGACCAGTGCTGGGATTCGGAAACCGAGTGCAGCATGCCTGAGTTCGAAGCGAGCTGGGGCACCGGCGCCAACAAGCAGGGCGCGCTGGTCTACCACGACATCAACCTGAACTACAAGACCCCGTGGAAGGGCCAGATCCAGTTCGGCGTGAACAACCTGTTCGACAAGAAGCCGCGCGTCACGTACCAGGCGTACATCTCCGGCTACACCTCGTCGTCCTCGGTGGACGCCGACAAGCCGATCGACCGCTTCTTCTACGTGCGCTACAACCAGGCCTTCTGATGACGGCGGCCTGCGAGCCGCTTGCATGAGAACCTGACCGATGCCCGCCGGGTCCGCCCGGCGGGCATTTTTCATGGTGCCGTCCGCCAGCGCGCGCGACGCGGTATCATGAGCGGTTTGCCGCCCGCGCGGCGGCCCTATCCCCTACGAACCATGGCAATCAAACTCAAGAACGACAAGGACATCGGCAAGATGCGCGTCTCCGGCCGCCTGGCGGCCGAAGTGCTGGAAATGATCAAGGAATACGTCGTCCCCGGTGTCTCGACCGAGGAACTCGACCGCCGCTGCAACGACTACATCCGCAAGGTGCAGAAGGCCACGCCGGCCAACGTCGGCTACCACGGCTTTCCGAAGACGCTGTGCACCTCGGTCAACGGCGTGGTCTGCCACGGCATCCCGAGCGAGACCGAGATCCTGCAGGACGGCGACATCATCAACATCGACGTCACCGTGATCAAGGACGGCTGGCACGGCGACACCAGCCGCATGTTCTTCGCCGGCACCCCGCGCCCCGAGGCGCAGAAGCTGGTCGACACCACTTACGACGCGATGATGGCCGGCATCCGCGCCGTGCGTCCGGGCGCGCGCCTGGGCGACGTCGGCCACGCGATCCAGAAGCTGGCCGAAGGCGCCGGCTACTCGGTGGTGCGCGAATACTGCGGCCACGGCATCGGCAAGGTCTACCACGAGGATCCGCAAGTGCTGCACTACGGCCGCCCCAACACCGGGCTGCTGCTCAAGGAAGGCATGACCTTCACCGTCGAGCCGATGATCAACCTGGGCGAGGCCGACGTCGAACAGCTCGACGACGGCTGGACGGTGGTCACGCGCGACCGCTCGCTGTCGGCGCAGTGGGAGCACATGATCGCGGTGACCAAAAACGGGTTCGAGATCCTGACGCCCTGGCCGAAGTAAACTCAAGCAAAACCAGGGTCAGAGCCCTTTGACATCAACACCGGGCTCTGACCCAAAAAAAAGCCCGCCGGTGCGAACCGGCGGGCTTTTTTGCCGCCGCCGCCCGGCGGGCCGGGCGGCGGTTGCAGCGGCGCTATCAGAACTTGTAGCGTGCGCTGAAGTTGAAGTAGCGGCCGTACGGGTTGTGCAGGTCTTCGTTGAAGCCGGCGGTCGTGTTGGTCGGATCGTACGGCGCCTTGGTGTCGAACAGGTTCTGCACGTTGGCGCTGAGGGTCCAGTTACGGAAGCCGGTGTACGTATAGCCCACGTTGATGGTCGTCCACTCCTTGATCGCGCACTGCGGGTAGAACGTCTCGTACAGCGAGTTCGACGTATCGCGGTCCGGCGCCGCGTCGGTCGGCTTGCGGGTGCCGTAGTGGCAGAACGGCTGCGCGTAGGTCGTCTCGCCGTCGTAGCGACGCAGCAGCGAGATCGGGCTCACGTAGTTCAGCGCCGCGCTGACGATGTGGTCGCCACGGGTCCAGGTGCTCGACAGCGTGGTCTTCCAGCGCGGCATCTGGGTGCCGGTGGACAGCAGCCAGTCGCTCAGGCCCGGCTGGGTGCCGGCCACGTTGTGGACCGGGTCGCCTTCGTTCTGCCAGATCTTGTAGGTCTGCACGTAGGTCGAGCGCAGCGTGGTCGACAGCGAACCCCACTCGCCCAGCTTGTTGCGCAGGCGTGCTTCGAGGTCGACGCCGCCCAGCTCGGTCTTGCCCTGGTTGCGCCACGGGGTCGCCACCATCAGCAGCGAACCGGTGCCCGGGATCGGGTTGCCGGCCGCGTCGACCAGGAAGCTGGCCGGGTTGGTATCGCGCGTCACGTTCTGCGGGAAGCGGTCTTCGTCCTTCAGCGCCTGGTCCGACGTGCCCAGCACGATCTCGTTGCGGCGCTTGATGTTGAAGAAGTCCACCGTCATGTCGAAGTAGCTGGTCGGCGAGAAGATCAGGCCGATGTTGTAGCTCTTCGATTCTTCCGGCTTCAGGTCCGGGTTGAAGCCGCCGGTGCCGGCGATGCTGCGCGAGCAGTCCTGGGTGGTGCCGCCACCCGGCAGCGGGGTCTGGTGGTCCGGACCGCAACGCTTCGGATCCCACACGCCGCTCAGGAAGTACTGGGCGCCGCCGGCCACGACCTGGCTCAGCGACGGTGCGCGGAAGCCCTCGGCATAGGTGCCGCGGACCGCGAACGTATCGTTGATGGTCCACTTGCCGCCGACCTTCGGCACGAAGTTGGTCTTGATGTTCGGGTACTTGTCGACGCGGCCGGCGAAGTCGAACTCGAGGTTCTTCAGGACCGGGGTGCGGAATTCGACGAACGCCGACTTGACGGTACGGCCGCTGTCCAGGATGGTGTTGGCCAGGCCGTAGATCTGGCCCGAGGCGACCAGCGGATCCGGGTTCAGGTTGATCGTCTCGCGGCGGATCTCGCCACCGACGGCGACGCCGATCTTACCGCCCGGCAGCTGGCCGAATTCGGTCGTGGCCTTGGCGTCCCATTGCGAGATCTGCGACTTGTTGTTGGCGATGACGTCGTGGCCCAGGTTCGGGTCGGCATTCAGCGACGCCAGCGAACGGTTCTGGGTCACCAGCGTGCGCAGCACCGGCAGGTACAGGCGGCCGTAGGTGACGTCGTCGCGCTCCGAACGGTTCCACAGGCCGGCGGTTTCCCAGTCCCAGCCGAAGTTGCTGCCGCGGAAACCGGCGACGACGCGGACGCCGTCGTTCTTGCTGGCCGAGCCGCCACGCAGGTTGTCGAAGCGGTACTGGACCGAGGAACGCGCATCGGTGAACGGGTTGTCCGGGTGGCCGATCGGCAGGATCGCCTGGAACGGCGTGGTAACGCCCGAATTCGTGAAGTTGGTGACGCTGGTGGTGCCGATCGTGATCGGCGCGCCGGTGTACTCGCGCTCGACGCGCGAGTAGTTCACGTCGGCGAAGCCGACGATGCCGGTGTTGCCGACCTTGATCTCGCCATGGCTGATGACGTTGATGTCGCGGCCCCAGCCCTGGGCTTCCAGGAACTGGTCGGCATCGTAGTTACAGAACGTGCGGCCGAGGTAGACGCTGGTCGGCAGCAGGCCGAGCGCGGTGCTGCCCACCAGTTGCTGCGAGGTCGGGCAGCTGGTGTCGAAACGCATGTTGTTGGGCGCGGTCGCCTGGGTCACGCCGAAGCTGTTGCTGCCTGGACGGGTTTCGCGGAAATAGGTCGCGTAGCGCGAGACGGTGCTCGAGTAGTTCGACTTGAAGCGGCCGTTCATGATCTGGTACTGCTCGTACTCGATGTCGGTGGCGTCGCGGCGCTTGGTACGGTCGCGCTGGCTGAAGTCGCCGGTGATCATGAAGGAGTAGCCGTCGTTTTCCAGGTCGCCCTTGCCCCAGATGCCGTTGAAGCCCTTCTTGCGGAAGTTGCCGTCGTCGTTGGCGCCGCCGCGCGCCGAGATCTCGGCGCCTTCGTAGCTCGACTTCAGGATGAAGTTGATGACGCCGGCGATCGCGTCGGAACCGTAGACGGCCGAGGCGCCGTCCTGCAGCACCTCGATGCGTTCGATGGCCGCGACCGGGATCGAGTTCAGGTCATAGATGACCGAGTTGCCGGCGTTCGGGTCGGCGTACGGCGCCGGGGTGATGCGGCGGCCGTTCAGCAGGACCAGGGTCGACGAGGAACCCAGGCCGCGCAGCGAGGCGGTGGAGGCGCCCTTGGCGAAGCCCGAGCCGCTGCCGAAGTCCTGGTTGCCGTCGGTACCCATCGACGGGATGTACTTCATCAGGTCCGAGACCGAGGTGGCGCCCGTGTTCTTGATGTCCTGGGCGGTCACGACGCTGACCGGCGACGTGCCTTCCTTGTCGGTGCGCTTGATGTTGGAACCAGTCACATAGACCGTTGCGGGCGCGGTGGTCGTCGCGCCGCTCTGGCCGGTCGGGGTGGCGCTGGTCGCGCTGGTCTGGGCTACGGCATACGGGGCGGTTCCCAGGGCCAGCAGCACAGCGATTACGCTGGGTTTCAGCAGAAACTGTTTTTCCAAGGTCATCTCTCTCTTCACGAATTTTATTTTCGACGTGCATACTGCACAGATCGAGTGTGCCAAAGGAGATGAGTAAAGCGAAATATTTTTTTATAACATCTTCATGAAATGTCCGCATATGTATCTTTTACGATACACGTAAATATGCGCCATTCTGCATTTGCGCAATTTTTCACCGTATATTCTTAACTTCGCCTCATAAAGTTTTGCTAGATTGATGCGGCGCACCATGTCCATGAAAAAGCGTTGTACGTGTTACATCGGTGCGGCGTCGCCCGGCGGATGTGCATGACGCACCGCAACGGTGCATCGAGGCACGGAACGGATCGCCGACCGGCTGGCCTGCCCCGCCGTCGATGGCGCGCTGCACCACGCACGCCGGCATGCGATCGGCCAAAAAAAAACGCTCCCGAAGGAGCGTTGCATGGCGCAATCGCCGGAATTACTTGGCGTTCATCAGGGCCACGGTGGTGTCCAGCATGCGGTTGCTGAAGCCCCACTCGTTGTCGTACCAGGACGAGACCTTCACCAGGCGGCCCGAGACTTTCGTCAGGGTGGCGTCGAAGTTCGACGATGCCGGGTTGTGGTTGTAGTCCACCGAGACCAGCGGCGCCGTGTTGTAGGTCAGGATGCCGGCCAGCGGACCGTCGGCGGCGGCCTTCATCAGGCCGTTGATCTCGTCGACGGTGGTGTCGCGCTTGGCGATGAAGGACAGGTCGACGATCGACACGTTGATGGTTGGCACGCGGATCGCGTAGCCGTCCAGCTTGCCGTTCAGTTCCGGCAGCACCAGGCCGACCGCGGCGGCGGCGCCGGTCTTGGTCGGGATCATCGAGTGCGTGGCCGAACGGGCGCGGCGCAGGTCTTCGTGCATCACGTCGGTCAGCACCTGGTCGTTGGTGTAGGCGTGGACGGTGGTCATCAGGCCGTTTTCCAGGCCGATCGCATCGTTCAGCGGCTTGACCAGCGGGGCCAGGCAGTTGGTGGTGCAGGACGCGTTCGAGATCACGGTGTCCGAGGCTTTCAGCACGTCGTGGTTGACGCCGTACACGATGGTGGCGTCGACGTCCTTGCCGCCCGGGGCCGAGATGATGACCTTCTTGGCGCCGCCCTTCAGGTGGGCCGACGCCTTTTCCTTGGTGGTGAAGAAGCCGGTGCACTCGAGCACGACGTCCACGCCCAGTTCGCCCCACGGGATCTCGGCCGGGTTGCGCTGCGCGAACACGCGGATGCGGTCGCCGTTGACGATCATGAAGTCGCCGTCGACTTCGACGGTGCCGGGGAACTTGCCGTGGGTGGTATCGTAGCGGGTCAGGTGGGCGTTCGACTCGGAATTGCCGAGGTCGTTAATCGCCACGATCTGGATGTCCTGCTTCTTGCCGCCTTCGTAGAAAGCGCGCAGCACATTGCGGCCGATACGGCCATAACCGTTGATTGCTACCTTGATCGTCATGTATCACTCCTGATTGAAAAAAATCTTATCTTCGAAGCATAGCGCGAAACGCCGCCGCACGATTCCGTCCCCAAGACCGTGCGGCGGATGCGGGATGGCTTACGCCAGCACCGACTTGACCTTGCCGACGACGTTCTCGACCGTGAAGCCGAAGTGCTTGAACAGCACCGGCGCCGGCGCCGATTCGCCGAAGGTGTCGATACCGACCACGGCGCCTTCCAGGCCGACGTACTTGTACCAGAAGTCGGTCACGCCGGCTTCCACCGCCACGCGCGGGATACCCTTGCCCAATACGGCGGCCTTGTAGGCGGCGTCCTGGCGCTCGAACACGTCGGTCGACGGCATCGAGACCACGCGCACCTGGATGCCCTGGCCGGCCAGCGCCTCGGCGGCCTTGACGGCCAGCTCGACTTCGGAGCCGGTGGCGATCAGCACGGCGCGCGGATTGGCGACGTCGCGCAGCACGTAGCCGCCGCGGGCGACGTTCGCCACGGTGGCGGCGTCGCGTTCCATGTACGGCAGGTTCTGGCGCGAGAAGATCAGCGTGGACGGGCCGTCCTTGCGCTTGAGCGACTCGCCCCAGGCTACCATCGATTCGGTGGTGTCGCACGGACGCCAGTTGTCCAGGTTCGGGATCAGGCGCAGCGACGAGACGTGTTCGACCGACTGGTGGGTCGGGCCGTCTTCGCCCAGGCCGATCGAATCGTGGGTGAACACGAACAGCGAACGGATCTTCATCAGCGCGGCCATGCGCAGCGCGTTGCGGCTGTAGTCCGAGAAGGTCAGGAAGGTCGCGCCGAACGGGATGAAGCCGCCGTGCAGGGCGACGCCGTTCATGATGGCCGACATGCCGAACTCGCGCACGCCGTAGTTGACGTGGTTGCCCGGGGTGCCCGAGCGCAGCGCGATCGATTCCTTCCAGTTGGTCAGGTTCGAGCCGGTCAGGTCGGCCGAGCCGCCCAGGAATTCCGGCAGCACCGGCGCCAGCGCCTGGATCGCGTTCTGGCTGGCCTTGCGGGTGGCGATGGTTTCCTTCTTCTCGACGGTGGCGGCGATGGCGGCGGCCAGCGTGGCTTCGAACTGGCCCGGCAGTTCGTTCTTCATGCGGCGCTCGAATTCGGCGGCCAGTTCCGGGTACTGCGCGCGGTAGCCGGCGAACAGCGCGTCCCAGGCGGCCTGCGCTTCGGCGCCCTTCTGCTTCTGGTCCCAGGCTTCGTAGATCGGCGCCGGGATGTCGAACGGGATCGCATCCCAGATCAGGTGCTCGCGCACCGCCGCGACTTCCTTCTCGCCCAGCGCGGCGCCGTGCACCTTGTCGCCGCCCTGCAGGTTGGGCGAGCCCTTGCCGATGATGGTCTTGCAGCAGATCAGCGTGGGGCGGTCCGAGTTCTTCGCCCTGGCGATCGCCGCGTCCACCGCCGCCACGTCGTGGCCGTCGACGTCCGGGATCACGTTCCAGCCGTAGGCTTCGAAGCGCTTCGGGGTATCGTCGGTGAACCAGCCTTCGACCTTGCCGTCGATCGAGATGCCGTTGTCGTCGTACAGCCAGATCATCTTGTTCAGGCGCAGCGTGCCGGCCAGCGACGCCACTTCGTGCGAGATGCCTTCCATCAGGCAGCCGTCGCCGACGAACGCGTAGGTGTAGTGGTCGACGATGTCGAAGCCCGGGCGGTTGAATTCACGCGCCAGCAGCCACTCGGCCAGCGCCATGCCGACGGCGTTGGCGATGCCCTGGCCCAGCGGGCCGGTGGTGGTTTCCACGCCCGGGGTGATGCCGACTTCCGGGTGGCCCGCGGTCTTGCTGTGCAGCTGGCGGAAGTTGCGGATGTCGTCCATGGTCAGGTCGTAGCCCGACAGGTGCAGCAGCGCGTAGTGCAGCATCGAGCCGTGGCCGTTCGACAGCAGGAAACGGTCGCGGTTCATCCAGCCCGGATTGGCCGGGTTATGGCGATAGTGGCCGTCCCACAGCGCGACGGCGATCTCGGCCATGCCCATCGGCATGCCGGGGTGGCCGGAGTTGGCTTTCTGGACGGCGTCCATCGCCAGCGCACGGATCGCGTTGGCCATCAGGGTGGTGGTTTGCAGAGATTTCATGGGTGCGGTGAGTACTGAGGATTGGAAAGCGGTGGCGCTGATGTATGCACATGCGGCTGGCCTTAACCGGGTATTTTACCAGAGGGCGCCGGCGAGGATTTAAAATGCCGGCTTCGCCACCTTCCGGATTGCCATCCATGCCACGCTTTTACTGTCCCCAGCCGCTGGTCGCCGGCAGCATCGTCGACCTGCCGGAAACGGTCGCCCACCACCTGCACGTCGTGCGCCAGCAGCCGGGCGACGCGCTCGTGCTGTTCGACGGCGCCGGCGGCCAGGTGCGCGCCCGCCTGGTCGAGATCGGCAAGCGCCGCGCCAGCGCCGAGGTGCTGGCGCACGAGGCGGTGGAAGCCGAACTGCCCTTCGCCGTCACCCTGGCCCAGGGCCTGCCGGAAGGCAGCAAGATGGACTGGATCGTCGAGAAGGCGGTCGAGCTGGGCGTGGCCGCCATCCAGCCGCTGGCGGCGCGCCGTTCGGTCGTCAAGCTGTCCGGCGAGCGCGCGGACAAGCGGCTGGCGCACTGGCAGGGCGTGGTCGTGAGCGCGTCGGAACAGTGCGGCCGCAACCGCCTGGCACAGGTGGCGCCGGTGGAAGACGTCGGGCGCTGGATCGCGCGGCCGGCCGGCGCGGCCGTGCGAATCCTGCTCAGTCCGCGCGCCGACGCCTCGCTGGCGCAGTGGACGCGCGCCAATCCGGCGCAGGACGTGTGCCTGCTGGTGGGCCCGGAAGGCGGCTTCGGCGACGAGGAAGAAGCGGCGGCGATCGCCGCCGGCGCCCTGCCCCTGTCGATGGGACCGCGCGTGCTGCGCACCGAGACGGCGGGGCTGGCGGCGCTGGCGATCCTGGCGGCGCAATGGGGCGGAATCTAGCGCGCAGGCATAAAAAAACCGCAGCCGGAGCTGCGGTCGTCGCGAGCGGCGCCGGGCGGCGCCGCCGATGCGCAATCAGAAGCGCTTGTTGTACTCGACGGTCAGCTTGATCGAGCGCGGCGCCTGGTAGGCCGTGTACTCGTTGTAGGTCGCGGACAACACGTTCTGGTCGCCCTCGTCGTACGTCGAATCCTGGGTGATCGGACGTTGCGAGTTGAGCGCGTTGAACACGTCGACCTTCACGGCCAGGCCCTTGAGCATGGTGGGCGCGTAGACCACGTTCAGGTCCAGGCGCTTTTCCCAGGGCAGGCGGCCGAGGGAACCACGCGGCGACAGCTTGCCGCCGCAGTAGTAGTACTCGGCGCCGTAGCCCGGGCCGCCGTAGGCGGTGTTGTACGGGAAGCGCGGATCCAGGCCCAGGCCGGTTTCCTCGTCGTAACCGTCGGACTGGTTGTTGGTCCCCAGGCACAGGCGCGGACGGCCCGACTGTACCGTTGCGAAGCCGCCGACCGTGAGTTCCGGCGTGATCTGGTACGCCCCGAACGCCTTCAGCTGGTGCTTGCGGTCGTTCGGCAGCAGGCCGTCGCTACCCGGCGAGAACTCCGGGAAGTCCCATGCCGCCGAGGTGCCGACGTCGGTCTGGCCGGTGTCGGAACGGGTCTGGCCTTCCATATTGCCCTTGGAACGCGACAGCGTGTAGTTGACGCGACCGAACCAGCCGTTGCGCATCGGGTGTTCCATGTACATGTCCAGCGCCGCATACGTCCGCTTGGCCTTCGGCTGGGCGATCTGGGCGGCGGTGAAGTGCGCATACTGGCCCTTGCCGGTCACGACCGGGTTGCCGGCGGCGTCGTTGCCATCCACCCACAGGGTCACGTCGCGGCCCGGGTTGAAGATGAAGCAGTTGACCGCGTTAGGCGACTTGATGTCGATGCCGTTCTTTTCCGCGAAGTCGAGGATCGGACGGGTGTCGCAGCTGTCGTCGATACCGGCGCCCAGCTTGCGGTAGGTGACCTTGCCGCCGAAGTTGAAGTCCGCAGTCCAGGCCTTGTCGAAGCCGATGGTCAGCTCGTCCTGGTAGTTCGGCTTCAGGCCGTCGGCGACGATGGCGCGCGGATCCTTGCGCTGGTTGTATTCGCCGTCCGGGGACTGCTGGGTATTGATCGGCACCAGGCCCGTCGGCGCGCCGGTGTTCGGATCGACGCCCGTATAGGTGAAGTCCTGGTTCAGGTAGGTCGAGCGCGATGCCGCGCGTGCCGCCACCGAGGTCGGCAGCTGCAGGTAGTAGCGGCCCAGGCTACCATAGACCTTCAGCGACTTGTCGCCGTTGACGTCCCAGATCGCCGAGAAGCGCGGCGCCACCTGGCTCTTCATGTCGATGAACTTCTCGCCATCGCCGTTCGAGTTGGAGTAGGTATCGTTGCGCAGGCCCAGGTTCAACAGCAGGTTCGGGGTCACTTGCCACTGGTCTTCGATGTACTGGGCGGTCTGTTTCGCGGACGCGTCGGTGATCGAGCTGAAGATGTTCGATCGGACGTAGTAACCATCCAGGCCCGAGCCACCATAGTTGGCGACGACGGCCGGACGGCTGAAGGACAGCGGCACCGATTTATTGGCGTTGCCGGCGCCGACCCAGCGATAGCTCCAGCTCAAGCCGCCGCTGGTTGCGACACCTGCGCCGCTGACGTCGATCTTGACCGAGTCGATACCGGCGCGCAGCTTGTGGTCGCCGAGCTTGTACTCGACGTCGAAGCGGGCCGCCTTGGTCTGGTCTTCGCCCGGCGTCGCGCGGTTGCCGGGGAAGATGTTGTGGGTGCGGAACAGGTCCGGGTTGATCGCCGGCCAGCGGCCATTGCCGCCGGTGTAGTTGATGACCGAGACCGACGGCGGCACCGCACCGCCGGTGTTCTGGCCGGCCTGCTCGTAGGTAGTGCCGCGTTCGGTCTTCAGGACGCCGTACAGGGCGGTGACCGTCAGGTCGTCGGTGACCTGGCCGTTATAGCGCAGCGTGTTCAGCTTGGAACCCGGGGTCTGCGGGTAGTACGCATCGGTCGGCCCCATATTGCGTGCCACGGCCGAGGAGTACAGCGTGTTGTTCGGGTGGCCGTTCAGGTTGACGAGGCCATCGGTCGCCGTCGTGCTGTCCAGCACGTAGCCGTATTTCTGGTAGCGGCCGCGGACGTCGTCGCCGACGGTGGTGAACTCCAGGCGGTGGTTGTCGGTGATGTTCCAGTCCAGCTTGCCGAGCCAGCGGTTTTCCCAGGTACGGTTCGCGTTCCAGCCGCTTTCCGCGATCGTCGACGGCGCGGCCGAGCTGGCCGAACCGAGGTAGCTGTCGGTGCCGAGGGTCTGGTCGGCAGCGACGAACATGAACAGCTTGTCCTGGATGATCGGACCGCCGACGTAGCCGCCGTACTGCCGGCTGGTGGTCGAACGGTTGTCGCGGCGCAGGTCGATCCGGCCGTCGGTGTCGGCGCCGTTATTGGCGTAGACGATGTTGCGGCGGCTGGCACGCCACGAATTCGGCTCGATCGAATAGGTCGCACCCGCTTCCCAGGTATTGGTACCGCTCTTAGAGGTCACGGCCATCACGCCGCCGATCGAACGGCCGAACTCGGCGCCGAAGCCGCCGGTCATCACGTTGGCCTGCTGGATCGCGCCGAACGGCAGTTCCATCGAGCCCAGCTGGCTCAGCGGGTTGGTGATCGGGAAACCGTTCAGGTAGAAGGCGTTTTCGGATACGCCGCTGCCGCCGAACGATGCGGTGTTGCCGAATGCCGGGTCACCCTTGGTGGTGTTCGGTGCCAGCAGCACGATCGAGGTCAGGTTCTGCTGGACCGGCAGCTTGCTCAGTTCCTTGGCGGTGAACGTGACGCCGTTGGCCGCCGTGGTCAGGTCGATGCGGCTGCGGCGACCGGTCACCGTGACCGCTTGTACGTTCAGGAACGATGCATCGACACCCTGGCCGAGCAGGACGTCGACTTCGGTCGAACGCACCGCGTTGCCGTTTTGAATCAGGTCAACGCGGTAGTGGCCCGGCGGCAGCGACGTCACCTGGAAGCGGCCGAGCGAGTCGACCGAACCGGTCCGGCGCAAGCCGGTCTCGGTGTTCGTCAGGGCGACGCTGGCACCCGGCGTACCTTCCACGCGACCGCTCACCGTACCGGTGGCGTTCGACTGCGCCATCGCCGGCGGCATGACGCCCACGACCAGCGCAGTTCCCCCGAACGCCAGGGCCAATGCGTGCGTTAAAACGGATTTCTTAAGCATGTGATTCCCTATTCTGTTATCGAAGCCGCTACTTTGGCGACTCGTACTGCAGTTCTCGATCACAAAAACACGACGGTTGCGACATGTTTTTCTTTACCCGGAAACAAGAATCTCTCTTTCTTGCCGCGTATATATTTAATAAAACATACATATTTTGTTGCCGTCAATTTCTCCAAAGCACTTTATTCTTATATTTACAGTGGAAAAAAACGCATCAAATTGGTGCACCTGAATTCTTCATGGCGCCGTCGCAGGACGCGGGTTTTAGTTGTTTATACAAATTTATAGGCACATGTTGAGCAGTTGTGTATGAAATAATGAAAAATTAAAACATTTAACATATTCTGGCCATAAATAACAGATAGAAACGCTATGCCGGGCGCCCCAGTTTGGTCCAGCCGTAGTACAACTACGCACGGTCATAGCGCACAAGTTTCATTTCGTAAAATAAAAATATTGTGACGTTGACGTTGGATCTGTACAACATATGCGCTACCAGGCTGCGACAGGCAATGTGGGCTTCGCATCGATGGACACCCCCTCTGCGGGTCTTTGCCGAACCCGACTGGAGTTCTCCGCGACGGCGCTGGCGTCATCGACCACTCCCGCAGCCAGTCTTTGTTGCCAGTCCGCATCGCCATCAGCGCGCGGCATGTGGCAGCGCCGCCATCGGGCGGAGGCGGTCCGCTAGGCGTGATCCGTGCTGCGATGCCAACAACAGGGAACCTGCCGCCTCGCCCATCGCCGCCTCGCCGTGCGCCACCTCGGCAATGGAACATACCGCCAGCAGCGGGGCCGGTTCGTACAGCCAGCGCGAACGGCGCCAAAAGAAAAGCCCCGGCAGCGGACTTGCGTCCGCCCCGGGGCGTCTGGATGTTGCGCAGCGGCGGCATCACTGCCGCCGTTGCGATACGGATCAGAACGTGTAGTTCAGACCCAGGTTGAAGAAGCGGCCGATGGCGCCGGCCTGGTGCAGCGATGCGTTGTACGCGGTCTGCACGGTCGAGTTGCCATAGGTGTTCGGATCCAGCGGCGGCTGCTTGTCGAACAGGTTCAGGATCGAGCCGCGCAGCGTCAGGTTCTCGCTCAACTTGTACTGGATGTTCAGGTTGGTCGAGGTGAACGACGCGATGTGGCAGTAGTACTCCGGCTGGGTCGGGCCAGTGAAGTAGGGACGGCCGGTGATGTCGGCGGCCGCGGTGCGGCAGTCGGTCGCGCCGGCGGCCGGATCCAGGGCCGAGAAGCTGCTGGTGTAGTTCACCGTGGCATTCACATCCAGCGGGCCTTTCGCCCAGCCCAGCGTGAACTGGGCACGGTTCTTCGGCGAACCGGTCGCGCCCGACACCACCGACGGGCCGTTGGTGCCGGCCAGCTGGTACGTCACGCCAGCGACGGTCTGCTCGTAGCTGATCGTGTGCGCCGCGCTGATGTTGGCGCGCAGTTGGCCCATGTCGCTCGGCAGGCGCCAGCGGTAGCCGATGTCCGCCTCGATGCCTTCGGTCTTGGTCGCGCCGGCGTTGATGTACGGCGATTCGGCGAACAGGATCGGACCGGCGATCGGCGTGCCGACGACGGAGCCGCCGTTGCCGTTGGACAGGTCGATCGGCGCCGCCGGGCCGCGCACGAAGGTCGGCTGGAAGCTCAGGTCGTTGCCGACGGCGGTCACGATCTGGTTCTTGACGTCGATCTTGTAGTAGTCGAGCGTGGCGTTCAGGCCCTTGACCGGTTCGACCACGATGCCCAGGGTGTACGACTTGGACTTCTCGGGCGACAGGTTCTGGCTCGGACGCTGGACGTAGGTCGGCGTGATGTCGCAGGCGCCGGTGATCGGGGTGCCGGCCGGGGCCGTGGTGCCGGTCGGGCACAGGATCGGATCGCTCAGGCCGCTGGCCGAGAAGAACGAGCCCGAGTTACCCGTTTCCGCCGGGTTCGGTGCGCGGAAGCCGCGGGCGAAGGTACCGCGCAGCGCAAACTGCTGCACCGGCTGCCACTTGAAGCTCGCCGCCGGCGTGAACGAATTGCCGTAGGTGTCGAAGTGGTCGTAGCGGCCCGAGACGTGCAGTTCCACGTTCTTGATCGGGGTCGCCTGCAGTTCGGCGAAGGCTGCGGTATTCGTTTCGGAACCGATCACGAAGGCCGAGGTGCTGGCCACGGTGCCGTTGGCCGTCAGCGACGCCGCCGGCGCGTTCCAGTCGCGCTTGTGCCAGTGCACGCCGGCCGCCATGGCCAGCGGGCCGGCGCCCAGTTGCATCAGTTCGCGCGAACCCACGGCATCGAAGTAGTTCAGCTTCGATTCCAGCGTGTTCGAATAGCGCGGCGCCACCTGGTCCAGCAGGGCTTGCGAATTGCCGCCCAGCACGTTCCAGGTACCGTTGTTGATCAGGCGGTACAGGGCGGCGCGGTTGACGTTGCCGCCGTAGTCGATGTCGGCCTTCGACTTGGTCAGGCCGCCGGCGATGTTGACGTCCCAGCCGTAGGCGCTGCCATGCAGGTCGAGCGCGAAGCGGGTGGTCGTGGCGGTATTGTCCTGCGAGGCCGATGCCGGCACGCCCGGGATGTAGCCGTACAGGCGGGCATTCTGGGCGAACGGATTGGTCAGGTTGGCGCCGATGGCCGCGCCGGGGGCGAACGTGGTGCTGCGCACCGCGCCGATACCCGGGAGCACGACGCCGTTGTTGATGATGTTGTAGCCGGTGAAGCTGGTCGGGTTGTAAACCGGACCCAGGCCGCGGTTGCTGTGGTTGTCGCGCTTGAACATCGAGCCCTTGAACGCCAGTTCCCAGTCGGCGTTCAGCTTCTTGGTCATGCCGATCAGCAGGTTCAGGTTTTCCGATTCGGGCTGAATATTGCCGACGGTATCGGTCACCGAGCACTGGCCCGCGCGGTACTTGGTGAAGTTGCAGTTCGGATCCAGGAACTGGTAGTTCGCAGGATTGTTGACGTTCGAGACGCCCGCCGGGTTGTTCGGGTTCGACGGGTTGTACAGGAACGGCGAGCTGGCCGCGGTCAGGTAGCCCAGGCGCGCGGTCGGCACGCCGAAGGTCAGGTCGTTGCCGCCGCGCGAGCGCCAGTCCGGATTCGCCCACTGGAACTGGCTGCGGTCCGAGACCTTGATGGCGCCCTGGTGACGCCATTCGGCGGTGATGAAGGCGTTGTAGCCGTCGTTGTCGATGTCGCCGATGCCGGTGCTCAGCGAGGCGCGGTGCGTCGCGCCGCCGCCGTGCTGCGTATCGCCCGTCTCGGCCGCGAAGCGGGTGCCCTGGAAGTTCTTCTTCAGCTTGATGTTCACCACGCCGGCGACCGCGTCCGAACCGTACAGCGACGAGGCGCCGCTCTTCAGGACTTCGATGCTCTCGATCGCGTCGAACGGGATATTGGACACGTCGACGAAGGAGCGCTGCGAATCGTCGCCGATCGCGTACGGCGACATGCGGTGGCCGTCGATCAGGACCAGGGTCGAACCCACGGTCAGGCCGCGCAGCGAGACGCCGGAGGCGCCGTTGGCGAAGGCGCCGGAGAAGCCGGTGCCCAGGGTGCCGGCACCGTTGGCGGCCAGGTCGTTCAGCAGTTCGGCGACCGAGGTCTTGCCGCTGCGCTGGATGTCCTGGGCCGTCAGCACCTGCACCGGGGTCGGGGTTTCGGTGTCGGCACGGCTGATCAGCGAACCGGTCACGACCACGCGCTGCGGGCTCGCGCTGGCGCCGGCGGCTTCCGTCGTCTGCGCCATCGCGGGCAGGGACGCCACCAGGGCGCCGCTGGCGACCAGGGTCGAAATGGCCAACGGCATCGACTTCAATTTGAACATCATCAAAACTTCTCCTCTCGGGACTTTCAAAAGTGGTTTCTTTTCTTGCATTTACCGCCTGCGCCAACGCATACGCCGGGTAGGCTTCCTGTGACGGCAATGCGCGGGCCGGTCAGCCATCGACTACTGTTTCTACCGCTTCTTTTTGATGCTTGGAATTACACATACCGCCTGTAGGACGAATGCTCTCAATTAACGCCGAATCCGAATCAAACGTTACTGATTCATCGATCAAACCATGGCAAACGGGAAATTGTCAACGGAACACACTTAACAAAACGCATAGAAACAACACAATGATGAAATCACATAACAAGAGCACACCCTTGGTGCGTCCCGACACGAATTTTGGTGAAAATTGGTGAGACTTGCACCAGATACGAACATAACAAGGTGTTGCCATGCCACCAACGAAACTGGCATATGCATACACTGAATATGTTACACCTTGTTACAACCTGTAATTCAGTACGATGGAAAGCCTGCTAGGAATTTTCCCAAAAGTACATTCATTCTTTCGCCATCGATCGCGGTGCACCATGGCTGCCCGACGAGGCAACATGTTTGCCGGCATAAACGCCCTGGTCCTCGCCCGCGGCCTGCCGATCGCTTATACTTGCCGTTTGCCTTCACCAGCCGCGCGATCGCCGTCCCCTGCGACGGGCCTTCCGCGCCGGCCTCGATGCCATCATGCTGCGAATCAAAGAACTCAAACTGCCCCTGGACCACCCCGAGCCCGCCCTGCGCGCCGCCATCGTCGAGCGCCTCGGCATCACCGCGGACGCGCTGGTCGATTTCACCGTCTTCAAGCGCAGCTACGACGCCCGCAAGCGCAGCGCCATCGTGCTGATCTACGCGCTCGACGTGCAGGTGCGCGACGAAGCCGCCGTACTGGCGCGCCTGGCGCGCGATCCGCAGATCGGCCCGGCGCCCGACACCGAGTACAAGTTCGTCCCGGCCGCGAAACCGGCGCCGCGCACGGCGCGTCCCGTCGTCGTCGGCATGGGCCCGTGCGGCCTGTTCGTGGCGCTGATCCTGGCGCAGATGGGCCTCAATCCGCTGGTGCTGGAACGCGGCAAGAAGGTCCGCGAGCGCACCGTCGACACCTTCGGCTTCTGGCGCAAGCGCAAGCTCAACACCGAGTCGAACGTGCAGTTCGGCGAGGGCGGCGCCGGCACCTTCTCGGACGGCAAGCTGTACAGCCAGATCAAGGACCCGAAGCACTACGGGCGCAAGGTGCTGTCGGAGTTCGTCAAGTCGGGCGCGCCGGAAGAGATCCTGTACGTCAGCAAGCCGCACATCGGCACGTTCCGGCTGGTCAAGATGGTCGAGCAGATGCGCGCCGAGATCGAGTCGCTGGGCGGAGAGATCCGCTTCGAGCAGCGGGTCGACGACGTGCTGCTCGAGGGCGAAGGCAACGCGCGCCAGGTGGTCGGCGTGCGGCTGGCCTCGGGCGAGACGATCCCCACGCGCCACCTCGTGATGGCGGTCGGCCACAGCGCGCGCGACACCTTCCAGATGCTGTACGACCGCGGCGTCTACGTCGAAGCGAAACCGTTCTCGATCGGCTTTCGCGTCGAGCACCCGCAGTCGCTGATCGACGTGTGCCGCTTCGGCCCGAACGCCGGCAACGAGATCCTCGGCGCGGCCGACTACAAGATCGTGCACCACGCCTCGAACGGCCGCAGCGTGTACAGCTTCTGCATGTGCCCGGGCGGCACCGTGGTCGCCGCCTCGTCCGAGGAAGGCCGCGTCGTCACCAACGGCATGAGCCAGTACTCGCGCAACGAACGCAACGCCAACAGCGCCATCGTGGTCGGCATCACGCCGAGCGACTACCCGGGCCACCCGCTGGCCGGCATCGCCTTCCAGCGCGAGCTGGAATCGCGCGCCTTCGTGCTGGGCGGCAGCAACTACGACGCGCCGGGCCAGCTGATGGGCGACTTCGTGCGCGGCGTGGCCTCGACCGAGTTCGGCGCCGTGGTCCCCTCGTTCAAGCCGGCCGTGCACCTGACCGACCTGGCGCCGGCATTGCCCGACTACGCCACCGTGGCGCTGCGCGAAGCCTTCGTCGCCTTCGACAAGCAGATCAAGGGCTACTACAAGCACGACGCCGTGCTGACCGGGGTCGAGACGCGCACCTCGTCGCCGATCCGCATCAAGCGCCACGACGACAGCCTGCAGAGCCTGAACACGCGCGGCCTGTACCCGGCCGGCGAGGGCGCGGGCTACGCGGGCGGCATCATGTCGGCCGCGGTGGACGGCATCCGCGTCGCCGAAGCCGTCGCCCTGGCGATGGCCGGCTGATGGACCTGGCCGGCGCCGCCGCGCAGCGCGCTCCCGGCACCGCACCGGCGGCGCTGGCCATCCTCGGCGCGCTGGTATCGCAGAACGTCGGCGCGGCCTTCGCCAAGCACCTGTTCCCGCAGGTCGGCAGCGACGGCGTGACGGCCCTGCGCGTCGGCCTGTCGGCGCTGCTGCTGATGCTGGCCATGCGCCCGTGGCGCATGCCGCCGGCGCGCGCCGACATCCCCGACATCGCGATCTACGGCGTCACGCTGGGCTGCATGAATTTGCTGATCTACCACGCGTTCGCGCGCATCCCGATCGGGATCGCGGTCGCCATCGAAGTCACCGGCCCGCTGGCCGTGGTGGTGCTGTCCTCGCGCCGGCCGCGCGACCTGGCCTGGGTCGCCTGCGCGGCGCTGGGACTGTGGCTGCTGCTGCCGCTGGAGGGCGCCGCCCGGCTCGACCCGCGCGGCGTCGCGTTCGCCCTCGGCGCCGCGCTGTGCTGGGCGCTGTACATCGTGTTCGGCAAGCGCGCCTCCGTGCTGCAAGGCGGCCACGCGGTGGCCTGGGGCATGCTGGCGGCGGCCCTGTTCACGGTGCCGTTCGGTGCCGCGCACGCCGGCGGCGCGCTGCTGGCGCCCGACGTGCTGGGCCTGGGCCTGGCGGTGGCGCTGCTGTCTTCCGCCCTGCCCTACACGCTCGAGATGATGGCCCTGAAGCGCCTGCCGCGGCGCGTGTTCGGCATCCTGGTCAGCTCGGCGCCGGCGGTGGCGGCGCTGGCCGGCTTCCTGGTGCTGGGCGAACGGCTGGGCGCGCTGCAATGGCTGGCGATCGCGCTGGTGGTCGCGGCGTCGGCCGGCAGCGCCGGTACCGCCGGTAGCGCCCGGGCCGACTGAGCCGCCTCGCCTGCGCGCGACGCGACGCCGAACGCGCGGGCGCGGAACCCGTCCGCCCTACAGCCAGCCGGCGCGGCGGAAGCGCCGGTACATGTACAGCGCCACCCCGACCATGGCGCCGAGCGCGAACGGGTAGCCCCACTTCCAGTCCAGCTCGGGCATGACCTTGAAGTTCATGCCCCAGATGCCGGCGAAGGCGGTGAACACCGCGAAGATCGCGGCCCAGGCGGCCAGCTTCTTGTTGACTTCGCTCTCGTCGATCGAGACCATCGACAGGTTCACCTGGATCGCGGTGCTGATGGTGTCGCGGATCGCGTCCAGGCGGCCGGCGATGCGGATCAGGTGGTCGTGCACGTCGCGGAAATAATCCTCGGTATTCGTCACCAGCACCGGCACGCGCCCGCCCTGCAGGCGCCCGAGCGCTTCCAGCAGCGGGAACACGGCATGGCGCAGCACCAGGCCCTTGCGCTTCAACTGGTACAGGCGCTCGACGTTCTCGCGCTGGGCGCCGTCCATGAAGATGCGGTCTTCGATGGTCTCGAGCTCCGACTCGAGCATGTCGACCACGGGGAAGTAGCGGTCGACCACGGCGTCCATCAGCGCGTACAGCACGAACGACGATCCCATCGCCAGCAGGTGCGGCTCGCGCTCGGCGCGGGCGCGCACGCCGAGGAAGCCCTTGGCGGCGTCGCGCCGCACCGACAGCACGTAGTTGGCGCCGGCGAAGATCGCCAGCTCGCCGGTCGCGAGGCCGTCGCCCTCGAGGTCGACGGTGTGCACGACCGCGAACAGGCTGTCGCCGTATTCCTCGATCTTGGGACGCTGGTGGCCGCGCGCGGCATCCTCGACGGCCAGCTCGTGCAGGTTGAATTCATCCTTCATCTGCGCCATCTCGGCGTCGGTGGCGTCGCGCAGCGCCACCCAGACGAAGCAGCCGGACCGGTCGAGGTAGTCGCTGATGTCCTCGACGGGGATGTCGCAGAGCTTCTTGCCTTCCTGGTAGGCGACGCAGTTGATCAGCATTGCGGGTCTTCACATGGTGTTGTTGCTCGGGTGACAGAGCTTACACCATCGTGGGGCTTACACGCGTGTGGTGGGCACGGGGTGCCCACCATGACTGGCCGCGCGGCTGAACACCGGGGTCAGAGCCCCTTGAAAAGCAACACCGGGCTCTGACCCCTCCCTATTCGTCCTTGGCGCCGTCGATGCCGAGCTCGGCGATCTTGCGCGTGATGGTGTTGCGCCCGATGCCGAGGCGGATCGCGGCGTCGTTCTTGCGCCCGTGCGTGTGCTTCAGCGCCGTGCGGATCAGCGCCGATTCGAACTGGCGGCCGAGCACGTCCATCACCTCGACCTGGCCCTCGGACAGCATGCGCGCGGCCTGCAGTTCGAGCAGGCCGATCCAGCCGTCGGCGCCGGCCGGCGCCAGCGCCGACATCAGGCCGGGCATCACGCCCTGCAGGGCCACGCCGTCGGCACCGTTGTGCAGCGGGCCGGCCGACGGCGCCGGCATCGCCACCGCGGCGGCGCTGCCCGGCCCCGGCAGCGCCGACAGGCTGTTGACGGCGGCGCCCGGCTGGGCCTGGGTCAGGTCGCGCGGCAGGTCCTTGACCTCGACGGTCTGGCCCGGCGCCATCACGGTGATCCAGTTGCACAGGTTTTCCAGCTGGCGCACGTTGCCCGGCAGCTCCAGGCCGGACAGGAAGCGCAGCGCCTCCTCGCTCATGCGCTTGGTCTCGACGCCCAGTTGGCGTGCACTCTGCACCAAAAAGTGGCGCACCAGGATGGGGATGTCCTCGCGCCGCTCGCGCAGGGACGGCAGGCGCAGGCGGATCACGTTCAGGCGGTGGTACAGGTCTTCGCGGAACAGGCCGTCGCGCACGCGCTGCTCGAGGTTCTGGTGCGTCGCCGCGATCACGCGCACGTTGGCGCGCACCGGCTGGTGCCCGCCCACGCGGTAGAAGTGGCCATCCGACAGTACGCGCAGCAGGCGCGTCTGCAGGTCGAACGGCATGTCGCCGATCTCGTCGAGGAACAGCGTGCCGTTCTCGGCCTGCTCGAAGCGGCCGCGCCGCATCGCCTGGGCGCCGGTGAAGGCGCCGCGCTCGTGGCCGAACAGTTCCGATTCCAGCAGGTCCTTCGGGATCGCCGCCGTGTTCAGCGCGATGAACGGCTGCTGGGCGCGCGGACTGTGCTTGTGCAGGGCGCGCGCCACCAATTCCTTGCCGGTGCCGGACTCGCCGGTGATCAGGACGGTCACGTTCGACTGCGACAGGCGGCCGATGGCGCGGAACACTTCCTGCATCGCCGGCGCCTGGCCCAGGATCTCGGGCGTCTCCGCCGGGGCGATCTCGACGCTGGCCTCGCGCAGGCTTTCCTCCAGCGCGCGCCGGATCAGCGCCACTGCCTTGTCGATGTCGAAGGGCTTGGCCAGGTATTCGAAGGCCCCGCCCTGGAACGAGGCCACCGCGGAATCGAGGTCGGAGAACGCCGTGATGACGATCACCGGCAGGCCGGGATGGCTTTCCTTGACGGCGGCCAGCAGGTCCAGGCCGGATTCGCCCGGCATGCGGATGTCCGACACCAGCACCTGCGGCGACTCGGTCTCGAAGGCGGCCAGCGCTTCGCGCCCGCTGGCAAAGCTCCGGGTTGCGAGGTTTTCGCGCGCCAGGGCCTTTTCGAGGACCCAGCGGATCGATGCATCGTCGTCGACAATCCAGATTGGTTTCATGTGTTTCGTGCTTCCCGCGATGGTTCAAGGGGGACTACGGCGACCGCCCTCTCCTTCCACCGCTCATGGCAGCGGAATCAGGATGCGGAAATCCGTCAGTCCAGGCCGGCTTTCGCACTCGATCAGTCCCATGTGCTGCTGCACGAAGGTCTGCGCCAGCGTCAGCCCGAGGCCGCTGCCGCCTTCGCGCCCGGAGACGAGCGGGTAGAAGATGCGGTCGCGGATGTCGGGGGCGATGCCCGGTCCGTTATCGATGATATGCAAGTCTAATGCCAGCCCGTAACGGACCTTCGCCAGCGTGATCTGGCGCGCGACGCGGGTGCGCAGCACGATCTCGGCCTCGCCCGCCGCGATGCGCGCGCGCAGCGCCTGGGCGGCGTTGTGGACGATGTTCAGCACCGCCTGGATCAGCTGCTCCTTGTCGCCGCGGAACTCGGGGATCGAGGCGTCGTAGTCGCGCCGGATCGCCAGGCCCGACGGGAACTCGGCCAGCACCAGGCTGCGCACGCGCTCGCACACCTCGTGGATGTTGACGTCGCCGACGATGTGCGGGCGGCGGTGCGGCGCCAGCAGGCGGTCGACCAGCGTCTGCAGGCGGTCGGCCTCCTTGATGATGACCTGGGTGTATTCGCGCAGCGCATTCAGGTGCGCGTCGGGCAGTTCCAGCTCCAGCAGTTGCGCGGCGCCGCGGATGCCGCCCAGCGGGTTCTTGATCTCGTGCGCCAGGTTGCGGATCAGCTCCTTGTTGGCCTGGCTCTGGTCGAGGATGCGCTCCTCGCGGTCGAGCTTCAGCTGCTGGACGTTCTCGCGCAGCTCGACCACGACCTCGGCCTCGCCGGCCGCGCTGACGATGCTGTGCACGTGCAGCGGCTCGCGCGCGGCGCGCTGCAGGGTCAGGTCCTGGCGCAGGTCGGCGTACTTGTGGGCCAGCGCCTGCTCGCACAGCGCGCCCAGTTCCTCGCCGTTGACGAACAGGCCGACCAGCTTCTGGCGCGACAGCGACTTGAGCGAGATGTCGAGCAGGTGCTCGGCGGCCGGATTGGCGTAGCGCACCAGGCCGCAGGCGTCGATCACCAGCACGGCGGATGCCAGCAGGTCCAGCCCGGCGAAGCGCTCGTTGGCGGTAGGGATGTCGTTCATGGTGCCTTATCGGATGTTGGCGATCTCGCGCCGCAGGGCCTCGACGTTCTTCTCGGCGCGGCCGATGTCGTCGCGCAGCCGCGCCACGCGCTCCTGGTACTTGGCGTAGTTGCGCTCGTTGCCCAGGCGGTCGGGTTCGCCGTTCTTGTATTCCAGTTTCAGGTCGGCCAGCTTCTTTTCCTCGGCGCGCAATTCCTCGTTGAGGATGTCGCGGCGGTCGTCGTCGCGGGCGCGCTGGGCGGCGCTGTCCACGCGCGGGAAACCGGCCGGGCCGGCGTTCGGGGGCGGCTTCGGCGCGCCTTCCGGACGGGTGGCCGCCGTGGTCGCGGTCGTGGCCGGTGCCGCGGCCGGGCGCGGGGCCGAGGCCGGCGCCGGGATGTAGCCCGGCAGGTCGAGCGGCTTGCAGCCGGCCCGGTGGATGTCGGTGAATTCCACGCGGCCCTGCTTGTCGACGCACTTGTAGACGACGGCATCGGCGCGCGCGCCGGGATGCACTGCCAGTGCGGCCAGCAGCGCGGCCAGGCCGGCGGAGCACGGGAAGGAGCTGCTTGTCATTCGCATCGGGTCGGTCGGCGCCGCGTCGGGCGCCCGGTTGGGGATGCCCCGACTATAACGCATCCAATGAAAAACGCGGGGCAGCCGGCCGGCTTTCCCCGCGTTTCTGTTACCTTGCGGCTACATCCGATGCCGGTCCGTTGACGGTCCGGCATCGGCCGTTGGCAAGGGATTACGACGAGTAGTACATGTCGAACTCGGCCGGGTGCGGGGTCATGCGCATGCGCTGGACTTCCTGCATCTTCAGGTCGAGGTAGGCGTCGATCATGCTGTCGCTGAACACACCGCCGCGGGTCAGGAACTCGCGGTCCTTGTCCAGGGCTTCCAGCGCTTCTTCCAGCGAGGAGCACACGGTCGGGATCAGCTTGTCTTCTTCCGGCGGCAGGTGGTACAGGTCCTTGGTCGCGGCTTCGCCCGGGTGGATCTTGTTCTGGATGCCGTCCAGGCCGGCCATCAGCAGCGCGGCGAAGCACAGGTAGACGTTGGCCAGCGGATCCGGGAAGCGGGTCTCGATGCGGCGGCCTTTCGGGTTCGCCACGTGCGGGATGCGGATCGAGGCCGAACGGTTGCGGGCCGAGTAGGCCAGCTTGACCGGGGCTTCGAAGCCCGGCACCAGGCGCTTGTACGAGTTGGTGCCCGGGTTGGTGATCGCGTTCAGGGCCTTGGCGTGCTTGATGATGCCGCCGATGTAGTACAGGGCGGTTTCCGACAGGCCGGCATAGCCGTCGCCTGCGAACAGGTTCTTGCCGTCCTTCCAGATCGACTGGTGCACGTGCATGCCCGAGCCGTTGTCGCCGGCCATCGGCTTCGGCATGAAGGTGGCGGTCTTGCCGTAGCTGTGGGCGACGTTCCAGACAACGTACTTCAGGTTCTGGGTCCAGTCGGCGCGCTCGACCAGGGTCGAAAACTTGGTGCCGATTTCGTTCTGGCCGGCGCCGGCCACTTCGTGGTGGTGCACTTCGACCGGGATGCCCAGCGATTCGAGGATCAGGCACATTTCCGAGCGCATGTCCTGGAAGCTGTCGACCGGCGGGACCGGGAAGTAGCCGCCCTTGACGGTCGGACGGTGGCCGCTGTTGCCGCCCTCGAAGTCCTTGTCGGTCGACCAGGAAGCCTCTTCCGAATCGATCTTGACCATCGAACCGGCCATCTCGACCTTCCACTTCACGGAGTCGAAGATGAAGAATTCCGGTTCCGGGCCGAAGAAGGCGGTGTCGCCCAGGCCGGTCGACTTCAGGTAGGCTTCGGCGCGCTTGGCGATCGAGCGCGGGTCGCGGTCGTAGCCCTTGCCGTCCGACGGTTCGATCACGTCGCACTGCATGAACACGGTGGTCTCTTCCATGAACGGGTCGAGGTTGGCGGTGTTCGGATCCGGGAGCAGCAGCATGTCCGATGCCTCGATGCCTTTCCAGCCGGCGATCGACGAGCCGTCGAAGGCATGGCCGGATTCGAACTTGTCTTCGTCAAAGTGCGAGATAGGAACGGTCACGTGCTGTTCCTTGCCGCGGGTATCGGCGAAACGCAAATCAACGAACTTGACTTCGTTGTCCTTCAGCATCTGCATTACATCTGCGGCGGTCCTTGCCATTCGTATCTCCTGAGTAAAAAAGGGTGTCGACGACGCCAACGGGGCGTGCGACGGACGCACAAGCTATTAAGCAGAAATTATGCCAGCATTTGTCTATGAGCAAATAATTAATGAATCCTTGTTACGCCTCAAATTTGCCCATTAAAATCAAAGCGCCAGCATCACTGCACAAATTTGATGCAACCGACGGCGAATGCACTCCCTTGGTGCGGACGAGGCAGTATGCACCAAGTTGATGCCGTGCGCACCAAATGCGAGCACAGGATGGCGACGTTGCGCCAAACCGAAACAAGGGAAAGGAAAAGACCATGAGCACGACCGAAGCAATCCTCGCTGGCGCCCGCCAGCGCGCACCGGACCAGGGCTATGCCGGCGCCGTCACGCCGCAGGAAGCGTTCGCACTGGTGCAGGCCGACCCGAAGGTCAAGCTGGTCGACGTGCGCACGAACGCGGAGCGCGACTGGATCGGCCGCCCGGCCATTCCCGCGGCCCAGCACGGCGCGGTGCAGTGGAGCCTGTACCCGGGCGGCGCCCCGAACCCGGACTTCGCGCAGCAGCTGCAGGGCGCGGCCGACAAGGACGACGTGGTGCTGTTCCTGTGCCGCTCGGGCGTGCGCTCGCGCCACGCGGCGCGCGTGGCCACCCAGCTGGGTTACGCGAACGCCTTCGACATCCTCGAAGGCTTCGAGGGCGACCGCGACGCCGACGGGCATCGCAAGACGGTGGGGGGGTGGTGCAAGGCGGGGTTGCCGTGGGTGGGGGCTTGATACCATAGCTGCAGCAAACCGTGGCCCCCGGTCGTGAAACCGTCGCCCCGGCCTGCGCCGGGGCGACGTTCATGATGCGCCTTCGCCTTCCACCGCGCCCAGCACCCGCTGGCGCACGAAATTGATGTGGCTGCGCAGTCCGTACAGCGCATCGGCGTAGGCCAGCGGGATCACGATGTGGTTGACGCGCCCCTCGATGTCGTCCAGGCGCCGCAGCAGTTCTTCGCGCGCCTGCGCGCGGCGCTCGTCCGCCGTCTTTTCCCAGGCCTGCTCCACCGCCCTCAGCTGCCCGTACCAGCGGTACACGCGCGAGCGGATGCGCCACACGTACAGCGGCGGCACGATCTTCGACAGCGGGATGATCAACGCCGCCAGCGCCACCGTCACCACCCACAGCCGGTCGAACAGGTTGGCCAGCCAGAACGACAGGTAGCGCTGCAGGAACGGCGGCCCGTCGCGGTAGTACTTGGCGGCTTCGCGCGCCACCGGGATCTCGGTGAACTTCGGCGACGGGAACTGGCCCTGCTGCTGGAACCAGCCGGCGCCGCCGTGCGTCTCGATCGCCGCCTTCACGAACAGGTCGACCAGCGCGGGATGCAGGTCCTCGCGCGCCACCAGGGTGGCGGTCGGCGCGATCAGGTGCACGTCGCGCGCCGGGATGTCGCGCCCCAGGTCGACGATCCCGCGCGGCAGCACCACGTGGGTCAGGAACGGCAGGCGGCGCGTGTAGGCCTCGGCCTGGCTGAAGTCGAACAGGCGGATGCCCGGCGTCTGCAGCAGCATCTGCACCAGCGGCGCCTCGGGCGCGGAACTGAACACCAGGCCGTCGATGCGGCCGGCCAGCAGTTCCACCGTGGCCGGGGTGTCTTCCAGCGCCGATATCGTCAGCTGGGCCGGCTCGATGCCGTTGGCCGCCAGTACCTGGCGCAGCAGCTTCGGCACGCCGGTGCCCTCCGGTCCCAGGTTGATGCGCTTGCCCTTCAACTGGGTCAGGCTGCGCACCTCGGGCTGGCCCGCGGCGGGCGCGCGCAGGAAGAGCCAGACCGGCTCGGTGAACAGGCTGCCCAGCGACACCAGGCCGCGGCGCTCGGCCTCGTCCCCGGCGGTCGAGCCGCTCTGCACGAACGCCAGGTCGACGTCGCCGTCCACGAGGCGCTGCAGGTTCTGCTGCGAGCCGAGCGAGCGTTCCAGGCCGACGCGGATATCCTCCCGCTGCAGGATCGTCGCGTACTTGCGTCCGAACTCCTCGTAGGCGCCGTTTTCCTGGCCGGTCGACAGCACCACCGCGCGCGGCGGGGCCGGGTCGACGACGACGTAGGCCACCGCGCAGGCGGCCAGCACCAGCACGATGGTCGGCGCCGACGCGACCACGAGGTCGCGCAGCGAGACCAGGCTGAAATCGCGCAGGCGCGGGCGCTTCATGCCGCCGCGTGCGCGCATGCCACGCACGTCACTGCAGCACTTCCTCCACTGCCGCCGGCTTGTGGCGCGGCGCCTTGGGCGGCGCGTCGGCGTCGGCCGGCTTGCGCGGGGCCGGCGGGGCTTTCGGGCGGACCGGCTCCACGGCTTTCGGATGCGCGGCGTCGCTCGCTTTGGCGGCCGGCTTGGCGGCCGGCTTGGCGACCGGCTTCGGCGCGTCCGCGGTCGGCTTCACGGCCGGCTTCGGCGCTTCCACGACGGGCTTGACGACCGGCTTCGGCGCGGCCGGGACCGTGGCCGCCGGCTCGGCCGCCGGCGCATCGTCGGCCGCTTCGACGGCCGCGTCGCCCGCCGCATGCTCGGTGTCCGTGGCCACGGCATCGGCCGGGCCGGCGGGCGCCGGCACGCCCGGCCGCGCCACGTGCACGCCCGGCACCATCACGGTGTCGGTCGGCTCGATCATCGGCATCAGGCTCGGCGCCAGCGTCACCAGGAGCTGCACCGGCAGCGCGCTGGTGAAGTCGTAATGGGCCGACTGCGGGCCGTGCACGTAGGCGGTCATGCTGCCGAAGAAGCGCTCGCCGATGTTGAACACGAACGTGGCCGAGCGGTTCACGTAGCGCGACTCGATCAGGCGCCCGCCGGCGCCGTAGACGTCGAAGCGCTGGTCGCCGGTGCCGGTCTTGCCGCCCATCGCGATCACGCTGCCGTCCTCCTTGACGAAGGCCGACTTGACGCGCTTGGCGGTGCCTTCCTGGGCCACGCCGTGGATGGCGTCGGCGACGGCGCGCGCCACGTCCGGATCGAGCACCTGCTCGCCCTTCTCGTTGCGGTGCCTGACCAGCGTCTCGTAGGGCGTGTCCTTGGCGAAGTGCAGCGAGTCGACGCGCTCGGTCGGCTTGCGCACGCCGCCGTTGACGATGATGCCCATCAACTCGGCCAGCGCGATCGGCCGGTCGGCCGAGGCGCCCAGCGTCGTCGCGTAGGACGGCACCAGCGAGTCGAACGGATAGCCCATCTTCTTCCACTGGGCGTGGATCTTGAGGAAGGCCTCGACCTCGAGCAGGCCGGCGATGCGCTTGTCCTGGGCGTGCTTGCGGTGCGTCTTGAACAGCCACGCATACACTTCCTGGCGCTCCTTCACCGAGGCGCCGGTGACCTCGTCCCAGGTCGCCTTCGGATGGGTGCGCAGGTAACCGACCAGCCACAATTCGAGCGGGTGGATCGAGGCCACGTAGCCGCGGTCGGCGAGCGACATGCTGGCCGGGTCGTACAGCGCGTACATCTTGCCGACCTTGTCTTCCTCGACCTCGTTCTCGGACGGCAGGTTGGCATGCAGGAAGGCGCTGAACTGGGCCAGCGACCCTTCCGGGTGGATCGTGCGGTACACGGCGGCCAGCTTGCCGGCCTTCGGGCGCACGCTCTGCATCAGGATGCCTTCGACCTCGTCCGGGGCCTTGCCGCGGTACTTGTTCCAGAAGCGCGCCAGGAAGTCCTTGCCCTCGCGGTCGGCGAAGCGCGACAGGTAGTCGGCGCGGCGCGGGTCGTCGGCGTCGGCCAGCAGCTGGGCCGAGGAACCCGGCAGCTGGAACATGTAATAGCGCACCACGTCGCGCATCAGGCGCACGAACACCAGGTTCGTCGAGTTCTGCAGGGCCTGCTGCACGGTCAGGATGCGCGAGTCGTCCAGCCTGCTGAAGTTGCCGAAGGTGTGCAGGCCACCGCCGGTGAAGAAGGCTTCGCCGGGGCTGCCCGAGTACTTGCGCTCCATCGCGGCCGCCAGCATCGGCTTGAGGCCGCGGTCGGCGCCGGCCGGCAGCATCAGGAAGTAGTCGACGGCCCAGCGCGTCAGGCGGTCCTTCGGATCGACGTTGACGGCGCCCAGTTCCTGCTTCGACATCGGCTCGTAGCGGGCGTGCAGCTGGTCGACGATGTCGAGGTAGGTCACCAGCGTGCGCAGCTTGGCGGTGGAACCCAGGTCCAGCTTGGCGCCCTCGTTGATGTCGAGCGGCTGGTCGTAGTTGTCGGTCTGGACGCGCAGGTAGTTGACCTTGTCGCCGCGCTCCATCAGCGTGAAGCTGTAGACCACCTTGGACGGGTCGCCGTTGCCGAGCATGCCCTTGCCGGTCAGGCCGGCGGCCGCCGCGGCCTCGTTGTCGGACAGCCTGCGCAGCGCCGCCGTGACGGCCTTCTGGGCCTCGCCGTTCAGGGTGGTGACCACCGACAGGTCGAGGCGGTCGATGTTGTACATGCGCGCGTCGCCCAGCAGGTTGGCCAGGTGGTTGCGCACGGCGTTGGCGGCCTTGCGCGTGACGAAGGCATTCGCCGGCGGCGGCGCCACGCCGGAGGCCTGCGACGGATGCAGGGTCACGCCCAGCGCGGCGTCGCGCAGCGCTGGGGAGATCACGCCGGCCTGGGCCAGCACGCGCAGGTGGCTGTTGGTCAAAGTTTCCAGGTCCTTCTCGCCGGCGCCCAGGTAGTAGGCCGGGCGGCGCTGGGCGATCGTCAGCGACAGCGCTTCCTTGTACACCAGCGCGTATTCCGGCGTGACCGTCTTGCCGGCCAGGATGCGGTTCATGTCGGCGAAGTCGCGTCCGTACCAGACCCACATGCCGTCGCCGATGCCGTTGACTTCGCCGTAGCCGAGCTTGGCCGACAGCGGCACCGTGTTCAGGTATTCGAGCACGATGCGGCGCCGCGCGCCGGTGGTGTCCTCGCCGTCCTGGTAGGCGCGCAGCATGGCCGAGGCCATCTGGCGCAGCTTGTCCGTGGTCGACGCGGTGCGGCCCTCGGGCGAGTGGCGGTACTTCTCGATCTGGGTGGCCAGCGTGCTGCCGCCGGCCACGCGCGAGCCGCTGCCCAGGCCGACCGAATGCAGGGTCTTGTCGAACACCGCCTTCGAGAAGCGGTCCCATTCGACGGCCGGGTTGCGCTTCGGGTAGGTCGTGTCGAGCAGTTCGCGGTTCTCGATGAACAGCAGGCTCTGCACCAGCAGCGCGGGGGCCTGCTCGAATTTGTCGTACAGGCGCTCCGGGAAGCGCGCCGAGAACAGCGGCTGGCCGGCGTAGTCGAGGATGTCGAGGCCGGCGCGGGTCTTCTCGTGGTAGGGCGGATACAGGCCCAGGTCGGCCAGCTCGATCATCTTGGGCGACATGCGCGCCTGCGCCTCGACCAGGTAGTCGCGCGTCTTGAGCTTGGCCAGGTAGTCGGGCAGGTTCGCATAGCCGAGGCGGTCGTCGTAGGGGCTCGACTGGGGGAAGCGGATCGCGTCGCTCGCGCCCTTCTCCATGCGGTAGCCGGTCTTCTTGGCCAGGCCGGCGAAGAACTTCGCCTGCATCGCCGAGGTGCGGCTCTCGTAGACGGCGAACGCGGCGCCGGCGGCCACGGCGACCAGCAGCAGCACCAGCATCGCGCGCTTGACCATGCGCCAGGCGCGCCGCGGCCTGCGCGGCGGCGGCCCGGCATCGGCGCCGCCGGGATGGTCGGGATCGGCGGCCTCGGCCTCCTCGACGGGTTCGAGCACCGAGCCGAAGCCGGGCTCGATGCGCGCCGGCCTGGCCTGCGCGGAGAGATCCTGGACCGCGGCCATGGGCACGCCGGCGAGGACGGGTTCTGCGGCCCGGCCCGGCACGGCCAGGTCGAGGAGGCGGCGCACGGCGCGGGGAACGAGGCGGGGCCGTCGGAGACGGCGATTACTTTCCATGATGGTTCAACCGGTTTGAAACACTGTCCTGCAATTCCCGTCAACCTGCTCGCCATCCTGGTGCGGTCGGTTCGAGTGATCAGGTCTGCAAAAGTTCACAAAAACGAAGGACGATCTCACTCAGGATCGCCACTTTCCATACTCATCATTCCACCACATCAATGTGTCATGGGGGTCTCGCATGTGAACTTTTTTGACGTCGTTCGTGGTTTTTCGCAAAAAAACAACGGCTCAGTTTGCCCCGCTGTCCACGTCCCGCAACGGCGCCACCTCGGCGCCGAGCGCCTCCAGTCCGGCCCGCATGTCGGCGTAGGCCGCCTCCACCGGCGCGGGCGCGCCCTTGACGCCGAGTTCGATGTGGCGCCGGGTGACGGCGTCGCCGACGCTGGGCAGGCTGAACACGCGTACGCCCGGATGGCGCGCCTCCAGCGCCTCCATCAGCGGCGTCAGCACCGACTCGGCCTGGCCATACACCAGCACGGCCCGTTCGGCGTGCGCCTCCCGGTGGAAGCGGTCGGCGTACAGGGTGTCGAGCACCCAGGCGATCATCGGCCAGGCCATCACGGGAAAGCCCGGCACGAAGTGGTGGCGCGCGACGGAAAAGCCCGGGATCTTGTTGTACGGGTTCGGGATCAGGCTGGCGCCCGCGGGGAATTCGGCCATCTTCAGGCGCTGCAGGTTGTCCGGCGCCGCCAGGTCGGCCTCGACGCCGGCCTCGCGCGCCGTGTCGCGGATGCGCTCCTCGACCAGCAGCCGTCCCTGCGGATGCAGCGCCAGCGGCACGCCGAGCGCCGCCGCCGCGCACTGGCGCGTGTGGTCGTCCGGCGTGGCGCCGATGCCGCCGCAGCAGAACACGACGTCGCGCGATGCGAACGTGCGCTTCAGCAGCGCCGTGATGCGCGCCGGCTCGTCGCCGACCACCTCGGCCCAGGACAGGCGCAGGCCGCGTTCGCGCAGCAGCGCGATGACCTTGGGCAGGTGCTTGTCGCTGCGCTTGCCGGACAGGATCTCGTCGCCGACGATGACGAGGCCGAATGCCGTGCTCTCCATGCTGCTTCCCTTCCCGCGATGATGTGGACGATGCAGTGTGACACGAAGCGCCCCGCCCCGCCGCACCGCTACATCCCGCCACAACTGGCGACAAAGCGCCGACAAATGCGCGCAAGACCGCGACAGGTGCCCGCTCCTAGAATCGGGCGGGCCCATTGCGGGCGCACGCCGCGCCCGGCGCGGCGATCGAACAAGACGAACGAAACGAACAGAGAGAGGGAATTCATGATGCAAGCAAGAGCAGGCCGGGCGGCCGTCGCCGCCTTCGCCATCGCGGCGCTGGTCGCCGGTTGCGGCGGTTCGGACGATCCGGTGACGCCGCCGGCGGCCACGGTGCCGCAACCCGTCGTGGCCACCAAGGCCGACGTGGTGGCCCGCACCGCCGGCGGCATCGGCGGCGTGGCGCTGACCGGTACCGGCGCCTGGCTGTCGGTGTCGAACTCCAGCGTCGCCGACAGCGGCGTGTTCAAGACCACCCTGCCCCTGCAGGCCACCTCGACCTGGTCGGGCGTGCTGATGGGCGATTGCGGCCTGGCCCGCGAGGAAGGCGGCATGCCGTCGCGCACGCCGGGCCTGCGCGCCCTCGACTCCGGACTGTGGCTGTTCCAGACCTGGGCCGACAAGGGTCCCGATGCGCGCCCCGAGCACGCGCTGTGCTCCCTGGCCGCCGACGGCAGCGGCTTCGTCCCGCGCGACGCCGGCCTGAAGGTCTGCCACGGCGAATTCTGCTCGACGCTGTCCCCGGGCGAACTGAAGCAGGTCGGCAACGTCCTGTACACCAGCGCCGGCGGCGGCAAGAACGTGTTCGCCTCGAACGACAAGGGCGCCACCTGGCACGTGCTGACCGGCGAATTCGACGAGATGTTCTGCTACCAGGGCACCTTCGAGGTGGTCGACGGCCGCCTCATCATCGGCGGCGAGTGCCCGCTCGACATGGCCTACATGGAGTCCTACCAGCTCGGCGCCGACGGCATATCGCTGGCCTCGCCGGCCCCCACCGCGCTCACCGTGCCGAACCTGGGCAACCGCAACGTCCAGTTCATCAAGGCGCTGGGCGCCAAGCGCGTGTTCGCCGGCGTCGAAGGCGGCCTGCTGCGCAGCGAGGACGGCGGCCGCTCGTTCAAGTTCGTGATCGAGAACCCGATCGAGGGCGGCACCGGCAACTACCCGTACATCCGCCACGTGCTGGCGCTGGCCAAGCAGCCCGACACCATCGTCGTGGCCGGCTTCGACAAGGGCACCGGCAAGCCCTACATGGCGTGGTCGGCCGACGGCGGCACCAAGTGGACCGACATCTCGTCCCTGCTGCCGGGCTATGCGCGCGACCTGGACGCCACCTCGGCCGCGATGGTGACGTCGATCGTGGAAGACGCGCAGGGCCGCATCGTCGCCACCGTCAACGAGCAGGAAGGCGCCCAGGGCCGCGTGGTGCTGGTCACCCTCGGCACGCCGGGACAGTAACCGTCACGGCGCGGGCACGGCGTCGACGTCGGCGCCGGCCCGCAGGTCGGCCAGGGCCTGCAGGCAGAAGTACTGGAACCACAGCCCGGTGAAGATGAAGATCAGCAGGTACAGCCAGATCGACAGCACCGCCAGCACCGGGAACAGCACCACCGACAGCAGCGCGCCGCCGATCCACACCACGCCCGGCAGCGCGCCGAGCAGGCCGGAGACGGTGCCGATCAAGAGCAGTTCGCGGCGGCGCGATCGCACGATGGCGCGCCGCTCCTCCAGGCTGGCGTGGATCGACAGCGCGTCGTAGCTCATCACGCGCGCCGTCAGCCAGCCCCAGATCGCCGCCTGCACCACCAGCGCCAGCGGCGCCAGCGCGTACAGCGGCAGCGTCACGATCCACAGCAGCGCGAACACCAGGATGCCCGACAGGTTCACGCCCAGGCTGCCCAGGAAGCTGCCGCCCTCCCTGCGCTCCAGCTGCGGGAACTGCACGCGGCTGACGTGGCGCGCGATGGCCGGCATCGCGCCCACGCCGATGAACAGCAGCGAGGTGACGATCATCAGCGGCAGCAGCGCCAGCATCGCCACCAGCGGCACGACCAGCGTCTTCAGGAACCCCAGTCCCAGCGTGGCCAGGATGCCGCCGCTGGTCCGGTACAGGTCGTGCTCGAAGAACAGGCCCTGCAGCCAGTCCAGCAGCGGCTGGAAGCCGGCGTACAGCAGGCTGCCCCACAGGGCCAGCGACAGCAGCAGCGGCACGATCGACAGCAGCAGCATGCGGCTGGAGAACTGCGAGCGCAACGCGCGCCCGTAGGCGATGGCGACCGGGCGCATCATGAGGCGCGGCGCCGGCTGAATTCGACCATGCGCACGAGGCCCAGCCACTGCTGGCGCCAGAAGCCGCGGCCGTAGTCGCGGCCCGGGCGCACGCTGCCGTCGGCATCGACCTTCTCGAACTGGTCGCGCACGCCGGTGCGGTGGAACGTCGTGTCGAAGTTCGCGGTGCGGAACACCAGGTCCCAGACCGGCAGCAGCACGCCGAAATTGCAGCCGCCGACGTCGCGCCCCCGCGACTCGTGGCCGATCCCCACCGCGTGGTGGGTGCGGTGGAAGCGCGGCGAGACCAGCAGGCGCTCGCCGAGCCGGCCGAAGTGGATGCGCACGTTCGCGTGCTGCAGGCTCTGCAGCGCGCGCGAGACCGACACCAGCAGCACGTACTGGCCCGGCGCCACGCCGATCGCCAGCGCGATGATCGCCAGGTAGACGTCGCGCAGCACGTCGTCCAGCAGGTGGTTGCGGTCGTCGCTCCACAGGTTCATGTCCTGCTGGCTGTGGTGCAGGCTGTGCAGTCCCCACCACCAGCGGAACCTGTGCTGGCCGCGGTGGAACCAGTAATCGAAGAAGTCGAGCACGACCAGGTACAGCAGGAAGCTGGCCAACGGCGGCATGCCGGACGCCAGCGACTCCAGGTTGAACGGGTGCACGCCCTCCATGCGCAGCGCGCCGGCGACGTGGTCCATGATGGGGTCGAGCGTGAAGAACACCGCCATCGTGAAGAAGCCCAGGCGGTGGATCAGCGTGTAGACGAAGTCGTTCCAGCGCGCGCGCCGGTCGGCGATCGGCTGGGCCGGCAGCGCGGCCTCCAGCGGGCGCAGCACCAGGTACAGGACGACCACCTCGACGGCGCCGGCGAGGAACCACTCGACGCCCTCGAAGGCATCCTCGGCATACTCGCCCAGGCCGGTGAAGAACAGGAAGGGTTCGACGACGGCTTCGAACAGCCATCCCTGCAGGAAGGAAAACCAATCGAGAAAGTGCTGGATCATGGCGCTGCTGACGGAAAATTAAGGTTCGGGTGGCCGGGGCTGGCCCGCGCGGTAGGCCGGGTGCTCGCGCAGTGTAGCGAAACAGAAGCCTTTCTGCTCGAGTCCCGCGATCAGCGGCTCGAGGTTGGCCGGCATCCATGGATCCTTGCGCGACCAGATGCCCATGTGGGCCATGACGATGTCGCCGTCCTTCAGCCCGGCCAGCATGCGCCGCAGCAGCACGGCGTTCGGATGGGCCTCGCTCGCGGTCTCGTCGCCCGAGAAGCCGGCCGGCGACCAGCCCACGTGGCGGTAGCCGCAACTGGCCGCCGCCGCCAGCACGTTCGGCGAGGTATGGCCGCCGGGCGCGCGGAACCAGGGGTCGAGGCCGCGGCCGGTCAGTTCGCGGAAGCGCGCGTCGACGCGGCGCAACTCGGCGCAGTAGTCCTGCGCGCTCCAGCTTTCCACCTTGCCGGCGTCCTTGCCGAACTGCGGCTTGACGCGCATGCGCCCGCCCTTGTCGTCGGCGCGCCAGTACACGTGGTCGAAGGTATGGCTGCCGAAGGCATGGCCCTCGGCCACGCGCGCCTTCCAGAAATCCGCCCAGGACGGGTCGAGCGACCAGTCGCCGCGCACCGTCTTCTCGTTGGCGAGGAAGAAGGTGGCCTTGATGTGGTGGCGGCGCAGCGTGTCGGCGATCAGCCCGGCCTGCGACTGGCTGCCGGTGTCGAAGGTGAGGTAGACCGTTCCCTTGCAGGCGTCGGCAGCCTGCGCAGGGACGATCGAGGCCGCCAGCAGCAGCGCCGCCGCGGCCCGGGCGGGCCGCGCGCCCATCACATGCGCGGCGCCGCGTTGGCGAAGAACACGCCGTGCGGCGAGCGGCCCACCGGGATCTGCTTGATGACCTTGCGGCTGGCGACGTCGACCACCGCCACCTTCTTGATCCAGCGCTGGGTCACCCACAGGGTCTTGCCGTCGGCCGACAGCTCCATGCAGTCCGGGCCGCCGGGCACCGGGATCATGCCGACGTTTTCCAGCGTGACCTGGTCGATGATGTTGATCGAGTTCTGCACGCGGTTCGACACGAAGATGCGGCGGCCGTCGCCGAGCGCGCGGAAGTTGTGGGCGCCGTCGCCGGTCTTGATGCGCTTGACGGTCTTTTGCGTGCGCCAGTCGATCACCTCGACGTAGTTGCTGCCCATGATGCCGACCAGCAGGTACTTGTCGTCCGGGGTCATGGCGATGCCGGCCGGAAGCTTGCCGACCGGGATCGTCCACTTGACGGTCTGGGTCTTGAGGTCGATGCCGCTGACCTGGTCGCTGCCCTGCTGGGTCACGAAGGCCATCGTGCTGTTGGCGTCGAAGGCGATGTGGCTGGGCATGCGCGCCAGCGGCAGGCGCTTGCTGAGCAGCAGGTTGGCGCCGTCGTACTTGTAGATGTCGACGCGGTCCAGGCGCAGCGAGGCCGAGACGAACCACTTCTGGTCGGGCGTGAAGCCGATCTGGTACGGGTCGAGCACGTCGGTCAGGCGGCGCTGGACCTTGCCGGTCCTGGCGTCGAGGAAGATCAGCTCGTTGCCCATCGAGCTGGCCACGATCACCGACTTGTTGTCCGGCGTGGCCATCAGGTGGTGCGGTTCCTTGCCGACCGCGAAGGTGCCGGCATCGGCGCCGGTGGCCTGGTCGATCAGCTGGACGGTGGCGTCGCGCGAATTCAGCACCACGACCACGTTCGCATGGGCGGCCTGGACGGCGGACAGGAGGCAGAAACCGGTGAGGACGGACTTACTGAGACGGCGCAGCATGGCGGGACACGATCCGGAAGGAAGAAAACCTTATTCTACGGGGAAACCCGCCGCCGCCGCAGGGTAACCGACAGGAATGCGGGGGTTTCGGCGCACGCCCGCAACACAGTGGACAGGACGTCAATGGCAGATTGACAGGCCATGCACTACAATCGCCCTTCACTCAGATCAAGAAGGAACCACCATGTCCATCACCACCACGAATTCCGGCCTGCAATACGAAGACACCGTCGTCGGCAGCGGCGCCGAAGCCAAGGCCGGCAGCTACGTGACCGTGCACTACACGGGCTGGCTGCAGAACGACGACGGCAGCGCCGGCGCCAAGTTCGATTCGAGCAAAGACCGCAACGATCCGTTCCAGTTCCCGCTGGGCGCCGGCCACGTGATCCGCGGCTGGGACGAAGGCGTGCAGGGCATGAAGGTCGGCGGCGCGCGCCGCCTGGTCATCCCGGCCAGCCTGGGCTACGGCGCGCGCGGCGCCGGCGGCGTGATTCCGCCGAACGCGACCCTCATTTTCGACGTCGAACTGCTGGACGTCTAAGCGTTTCACGGGGTGCGCACCCCGCGGCTTCGTTCCACACCGGGGTCAGAGCCCCTCGAAAAGCAACACCGGCCTCTGACCCTCCCGTCCCGCCACCTGAGCGATCCCTCTAAAATCCCCCCGAATCGGGCGTGATTCGCGGCACGATGCGCTAAGATGCGCGAAGTATTGCCATCCAGGCATTTTTACACGCACCGAAGGAGTCACCATGAGTTTGCAAGACCAGTTCGCCCAGGCCCAGATCGATTCGAAGAACCTGCAGGAGCGTCCGGACAACATGACGCTGCTGAAGATCTATGCGCTGTACAAGCAGGGCGCCAACGGCGACGTCGGCGGCGAGCGTCCCGGCTTCACCGACATGGTCGGCCGCGCCAAGTACGACGCCTGGGCCGCGCTGCAGGGCACGTCGCAGGAAGACGCGATGCAGCAGTACGTCGACCTGATCGACGACCTGAAGAACCAGTAATCCCCGCCCGCCGGAGGCCGCCGCGGAACGTGCGGGAAGGCGCGGCGCCGCAACGCCGCCATGCGCTTGTCGCGACGGCCCCCTCAGGCCGCGAACGTCTTGCGCATGCTGTCCGCGACCTTCTGCTCGATCATCGGCGCGAAGGCCTGCATCATGAAGCCGAGCTTGATGTGCACCGCGGCCTGCCGCTCGCCCAGCATGAGCATGCCTTCCACGCCGCTGCGCTCGAAGCGCAGCACGTCCCCGTCCCACCTGCACTGCAGGCCGTACTCCCCGGCCAGCTTGTCGGCGACCCGCTGCGCCGCGGCGCGCGCCGCCGGCTGGTCCAGGCCATGCTGCTGGGTGATGCTGATGTCCGCCATCCCGGTGTCCTTCCGAATCGAATTGAAAAGCCCGCCATGATGCCAGTTCGGGCGCCTTGATGCCAAGCAATTGACTCAAGTCAATGCCCAACCCCGGCAAGCGGCGACCATGCCTTGTCCCCCCGAGGAGAAGCCCATGGAATCCCCTGCCATCCCGCCGGACACGCCGGCATCCGTTCCCCTCTCGCGCCCCCGGCCGCCGGTCGGCTTCGTGCCCACGCCCAGCGCGCCCTACCGCCAGCACCGCAAGGCCGCGCAACTCCTCGACCAGCCCGGCCGGCCGCGTCCCGCCGGCGACGCCGGCCCGGGCCGGTCTGCCGGCCCCGCCGCCTCCCCGGCCGAGCAGGCCGACCAGGGCGGGGCGGGAACGGACGCCGACGTGCCCCTGCCGTATGCCTTCGGCGCGCGCGTGCTGATGTGGAAGCAGGACCCGTCGGTGACCGAGATCGGCACGCGCCGCGCCTTCCTGCCCGGCGTCGTGCTGGCCGGGCCGCGCGACGCCCGCATCGCCGTCGCGGGCGACGCCGGCCTGCCGCCGGTCGAGCCGAACGCCTTCGGCGACTTCGTGACCATGCCCGACACCCCGCAGTTCGACGCCGTGCACACCTTCGCCGTGGTGCGCCAGACGCTCACCATGTACCAGCGCGCCCTGTCCTCGGCCGACGCCGCCATGCCGCTGCCCTGGCAGTGGAACAGCAGCACCGACACGACGACGCTGCAGGTCTGGCCCTACGGCCTGCCGAACGTGATGAACGCCTTCTACAGCCGCACGCAGGCGTGCCTGAAGTTCGGCGACTTCGTCCCGTCCGGCGAGAGCGCGCGGGTGTACACCTGCCGCTCGTTCGACATCGTGGCCCACGAGACCGGCCATGCGGTGCTGGACGGCCTCAAGCCGCAATGGCTGATGGCCGACCAGCCCCCCCAGACCGGCGGCCTGCACGAGGCGTTCGGCGACCTCACCGCGATCTTCCTGGCGCTGTCCCAGCTCGACCAGTGCGAGGCCGTGGTCGCCCAGACCAAGGCGCGCCTGCACGACAAGACTTTTCTCTCCGACATCGCCGAGCAGTTCGGCCTGGCCCTGGGCAGCACCACCGGCCTGCGCAATGCCGACAACGACCTGACGCTGTCCCAGGCCGGCACCGAGGTGCACGCGATCTCGCAGGTGTTCACCGGCGCCGTCTACGACATCCTGGCCGACGTGTTCGCCTTCGAGCGCCGGCCCGAGCGCGAGGATTGCGCCGGCGTGCTGCACCGGGTGGCGGCCTGGCTGCGCGGCCTGGTGCTGCGCGCGCTGATCGCCGCGCCGGACACGGCCGCCAGCTACGCCGACGTCGCCAACGGCATGCTGCGCATCGCCGTGGAGGACGGCAAGCCGCCCGCATATGCCGGCTTCATCCGCGAGCGCTTCGTCCAGCGCGAGGTGCTCGATCCCGCCAGCGGTGCGGCGGCCGGCGCGCCCTCCGCCGCGCCGGCCGGCAACCCGGCCGCCGTGCGCCTGGCGCCGCTGGTCTGCGACGCCCCCGGCGCGCGCCAGGACCGGCGCGCCTGCTGCGGCACGATGAACCTGGCCGAGTACTACGCTGTCGAACGGCTGCTGGACCGCGAAGCCCGGGCGCTGGCCGCGTGGTGCGCGCAGCACGGCCGCCTGGGGCCGGCCGGCGCGCAGGCTGCCGGCGCCGCCGTGGCCGCGCTGGCCAGCGTGGCGCTGGCGGCCGCGCGCGACGGCACCGTTGCCGTGGACGCCACCACCGCGGACGTCACCACCGTGGACGGCGCCGCCGTCGCGACGGATGGCGGCATACGATGACCCTGTACGATGCGCGCGACGACGAGCGCGCCGAGGAGACCCCGATGAAGATCACGGCCCGGTCCGGTGGCGGCTTCGCCGGCGCCAGCCGGCGCGTCGAACTCGATACCGCCCGCCGCCCCGACGGCCGGGCGATCGAGGCGCTGCTGGACGAACTCGACTTCTTCGCGGCGGCGCCGGCCTGCGCCGTCGGCGCCGACCTGCGGCGCTGGGAGATCACGGCCGACGACGGCCGGCGTTGTCATACCGTCATATTGACGGAGGACGGCTTGCCGGATGCCGTTCGCGGCGCCGGCTGGCAAGCGCTGCTCGCGCACCTGCGCGACGCCTGAACGGCCGGCGCGCGCGCCCCGCCGCTGCCCGATTTTGCGGCAGCCCCTGCCTGCCTGGACAAATTTGCTTATGTGTATTGTGTATAAGTCGGATTTGTCGTAGAAGCCGAATTGCCCTAAAATACAGTGCTTTGCCGCGTCCGGCGAGCCTTCCTGCGCGCACACGCCGCCGCTCCCACTCTGATTGATAGGACTGTTATGACCCACGTTGTCACCGAATCGTGCATCCGTTGTCGCTATACCGATTGCGTGGATGTATGCCCGGTAGATTGTTTCCGGGAAGGCCCGAACTTCCTCGCCATCGACCCGGACGAGTGCATCGACTGCGCCGTCTGCGTGGCCGAGTGCCCGGTGAACGCGATCTACGCGGAAGAGGACGTGCCGTCGGACCAGCAGCAGTTCATCAAGCTCAACGCCGACCTGGCGCGCCACTGGCCGTCGATCACGAAAACCAAGCCGGCGCTGCCCGACGCGGAAGCGTGGAAAGACGTCAAGGACAAGCTGGACCAACTGGCCCGCTGAACAATCTTTGATCGAATCAACCGATCCTACACAGTCCCGGGTTCGCATGACACCGTAGCGAGCGGCGGCGGCAGTGGCCGGAAAGCGCAGCCGTACCCCTGTGCGGCGCGCCGCGCGGGTCCGCTGCCGCAACGCGCGGTCGGTTTCAGGCGATCCCCTCATACAGGAAGTCAAGCATGACAATCAGTGCCACCCCCGAAGCGGGCACCATCGCGCCCAACAGCTCCTTTGCCGGCGCCATCGAAGCCGATGCCGTGATCATCGGCGCGGGCCCGGTCGGCCTGTTCCAGGTGTTCGAACTGGGCCTGCTGGAAATCAAGGCCCACGTGATCGATTCGCTGCCTGCCGTCGGCGGCCAGTGCGTGGAACTGTATCCGGACAAGCCGATCTACGACATCCCGGCCGTGCCCGTCTGCACCGGCCAGGAACTGACCGACAACCTGCTCAAGCAGATCGAGCCGTTCGACCCGACCTTCCACCTGGGCCAGGAAGTGACCACCGTGCAGCGCCGCGAAGACCAGCGCTTCAACGTCGAGACCTCGACCGGCACCCGCTTCGTCACCAAGACCATCTTCATCGCCGCCGGCGTGGGCTCCTTCCAGGCGCGCCCGATCAAGGTCGAAGGCATCGAGAAGTTCGAGAACGCGCAGCTGTTCTACCGCGTCAAGGATCCGAGCCTGTTCGACGGCAAGAACCTGGTCATCTGCGGCGGCGGCGACTCCGCGCTGGACTGGGCCCTGAACTTCGTCGGCAAGGCCGAATCGGTGGTGCTGGTGCACCGTCGCGACGAATTCCGCGCCGCCCCGGCCTCGGTCGCCAAGATGAAGCAACTGTGCGACGAGTACGAGATGCAGCTGATTACCGGCCAGGTCACCGGCTACGACGAGAAGGACGGCAAGCTGTCCGAAGTCAAGGTGACCGGCGCCGACGGCGTCACCCGCCGCGTGCCGCTGGACATGCTGATGGTCTTCTTCGGCCTGTCGCCGAAGCTGGGTCCGATCGCCGAATGGGGCCTGGACATCGAGCGCAAGCAGCTCAAGGTGATGGACACCGAGAAGTTCGAGACCAACGTGCCGGGCATCTTCGCCGTGGGCGACATCAACACCTACCCGGGCAAGAAGAAGCTGATCCTGTCGGGCTTCCACGAAGCCGCGCTGGCCGCCTTCGGCGCCGCGCCGTACATCTTCCCGGACAAGAAGATCCACATGCAGTACACGACGACCTCGCCGAAACTGCACAAGATCCTGGGCGTCGAGACGCCGCAGTTCGACTGATCCGGACAGCTGAGCTTGCCGTTCCGTAACGGCGAACCCACGAACATGCCCCGCCCGCGCGGGGCATTTTTCTTATGTAGTGCACTTAACGAACCGGCCCCGGGGAACTGTGATACTAATGTTGCATTGCACTATTGGCCCATTGCGACGCCATCTTCCTGTTGCCCCACGCCAAGCCAATTACGCCTATAATGCCTTACCACGTTGCGCAAACGTTTGCAATTGCGCACAGAGTCAAGAAGGAAAAAAATTATGCTTTATCAACTGCACGAGATGCAACGCTCCTTCCTGAACCCACTGATGCAGTGGGCCGATGCCTCTGCCAAACTGTTTTCGAATCCAGTTTCGCCGTTCGCGCACACCCCGTTCTCGCAGCGTATCGCTGCCGGCTACGAGTTGATGTACCGCCTCGGCAAGGACTACGAGAAACCTGCTTTCGGCCTCGCCTCGACCACGATCAATGGACAGGACGTCGGCATCATGGAACGCACCGTCGTCAGCAAGCCGTTCTGTAACCTGATCCACTTCAAGAAAGACCTGCCGGACGCCGACTTCGCCGCGCTCGGGCAGCCGACCGTGCTGGTCGTCGCCCCGCTGTCGGGCCACCACGCCACGCTGCTGCGCGATACCGTGCGTGCCCTGCTGCCGGACCAGGACGTCTACATCACCGACTGGATCGACGCGCGCATGGTGCCGCTGTCGGACGGTCCGTTCCACCTCGACGACTACATCTTCTACGTCCAGGACTTCATCCGCCACCTGGGCCCGGATGTGCACGTGATCTCGGTATGCCAGCCGACCGTGCCGGTGCTGGCCGCCATCTCGCTGATGGCCACCAACAAGGATCCCAAGCTGCCGAAGTCGATGGTCATGATGGGCGGCCCGATCGACCCGCGCAAGTCGCCGACCGCCGTCAACGACCTGGCCACCGAGAAGCCGTTCTCGTGGTTCGAGAACACCGTCATCTATGCCGTGCCGGGCAACTACCCGGGCTTCGGCCGCAAGGTCTATCCGGGCTTCCTGCAGCACGCCGGCTTCATCGCCATGAACCCGGGCCGCCACGCCCAGTCGCACCGCGAGTTCTACCAGCACCTGGTGCGCGGCGACGACGACTCGGCCGAGGCGCACCGCAAGTTCTACGACGAATACAACGCCGTGCTCGACATGCCGGCCGAGTACTACCTCGAGACCATCAAGACCGTGTTCCAGGAAACCCGCCTGCCCAAGGGCACCTGGGAAGTGGGCGGCCAGCTGGTGCGTCCGCAGGACATCGAGAACGTCGCCCTGTTCACCATCGAGGGCGAGCTGGACGACATCTCCGGCCTGGGCCAGACCCATGCCGCGCACGAGCTGTGCAGCAGCATCCCGGCCGACAAGCACCAGCAGTTCACGGCGCCCAAGTGCGGCCACTACGGCATCTTCTCGGGCCGCCGCTGGCGCGAGATCATCTGCCCGATGATCGGCGAGTTCATTCGCAAGCAGGCGTAAGCTTCAGTACGACATTGGGCCCCGGCCTCGCGCCGGGGCGACGTTCATGGATCATCCCAGCACGTCGCCCCGGCGCAGGCCGGGGCCTAATTTTTTTCCCCTCCCATCAAGCGCAAACGGCCCGCCTCGTGTCACCGAAGCAGGCCGTCGACGCCGCCTCCTCCGCGGAAGCGATGACCGGTACGTTCGCCTACCGGGGCCGCCCCTTGCGGGCAGCCCTCGGACTCAGCGACTGTTGATGATCAGGTCGGCGATGACGCCGGTGGCGATGGCCGCCAGCACGTAGTCCCCGCCCGTCTGCACCCAGTGGTAGCCGCGCGGCGGCTGGCGCAGGTGGTGGCCGCGCCAGTCGTTCACGACGTACTGGTTGTGGCGATAGCGGTCCGGCAGGCGCTGGCCGCGGCGGAAGTCGTGGTTCGGGCCCGCGCCGTCCCAGCGATGGTTGTCGCGGCCCTGCCAACGGTCGTCGCGGCGGCCGTCATGGTAGGCATCGCGGCGGTCGTCGCGGCGGTCGTCGCGACGATGGTCGTCGCGGCGGTCGCGCATGTCGTGGCGGTCCGGGCCGCGGTCGCCGTGGTAGCGGTCCTGGGCGAATACCGATGCGCCAGGGGCCAGCAGGGCGGCCATCAGCGCGGAGACGACGATGTTCTTCTTGTTCATGGGATCCTCCGTGATTGCGTGTCCGGCCCCAGTAAACCACCGGACACGGCGCTGCCTCCGTTAGCTGATTCACGCATGGTAGCGAAACGCAGGGAAATATTGCGCGAACGTGAACCAGCCCACGTTCCGCCGCCTTCGACGCGGCCGGACTTTTGGCGGATAATGACGGTCTGTCCAGTTTTACCGTCCCCCACGCCGTGACCAAGACGCTCGCCGACCAGATCGAAGACCTGCTGCCCCAGACCCAGTGCACGAAATGCGGTTATCCCGCCTGCCGCCCCTACGCGGAAGCGATCGCGCGCGGCGAGGCCCAGATCAACCAGTGCCCGCCGGGCGGCATCGAGGGCGTGGCACGCCTGGCGGCCGTGACCGGGCGGCCGGTCATCCCGATCAACCCGGCCAACGGCCTCGAGCGCCCGCGCCCGCTCGCCTTCATCGACGAAAGCCTGTGCATCGGCTGCACGCTGTGCATCCAGGCCTGCCCGGTCGACGCCATCCTCGGCGCGGCCAAGCAGATGCACACGATCCTGCCGAGCCTGTGCACCGGCTGCGACCTGTGCGTGGCGCCCTGCCCGGTCGACTGCATCGCCATGGTTCCGCGCAGCGCGCATCCGGAAACCGAACCGACCGGCTGGGCCGCCTGGTCGCAGGAACAGGCCGATGCCGCGCGCGCGCGCCACGACTTCCGCACCGCGCGCCTGCGCCGCGAGAAGGAGGAGAACGATGCGCGCCTGGCCGCCAAGGCGGTGGAAAAGCTGCGCGCCGTGACGGCCGAGGAAACCAATACGCCGGAAGAGCTGGCGGAAAAGGAACGCAAGCGCGCCGTCATCGCGGCCGCCATGGAACGCGCGCGCCTGAAGGCCGAGGCCAGCAAGAAAGACCAGTAAGCCGATGAATGCCGCCAAACGCCTCGCGATCTTCACGCGCTTTCGCGACGCCAATCCCCACCCGACCACCGAACTCGAATACACGACGCCGTTCGAACTGCTGATCGCCGTGCTGCTGTCGGCGCAATCGACCGACGTCGGCGTCAACAAGGCCACGCGCAAGCTGTACCCGGTCGCCAACACGCCGCAGGCGATCCTCGACATGGGCCTGGACGAACTGAAGACCTATATCTCGACGATCGGCCTGTACAACAACAAGGCCAAGAACGTGATCGCCACCTGCGAAATCCTGGTCAAGCAGTACGGCGGCGAGGTGCCGCGCCAGCGCGAGGCGCTGGAGGCGCTGCCGGGCGTCGGCCGCAAGACCGCCAACGTGGTGCTCAACACGGCCTTCGGCGAGCCGACGATGGCGGTCGACACCCACATCTTCCGCGTGTCCAACCGCACCGGGATCGCGCCCGGCAAGAACGTCGACGAGGTCGAGCGCAAGCTGCTGAAGTTCGTGCCCAAGGACTTCCTGCAAGACGCCCACCACTGGCTGATCCTGCACGGCCGCTACACCTGCGTGGCGCGCAAGCCCAAATGCTGGAACTGCCTGATCGCCGACCTGTGCGAGTTCAAGGGCAAGACGCCGGTGCCGGCCGACGCCTGACGCTCGGCTCACTGACGTTCGGCCCCTGCCGTTCGCCCCCTGACGCGCGGCGCCCTATGGCGCCGTGGCGCCGCGCGCCAGCGCCACGGCCGCCTGCAGCGCCGCCGCCGGCGCCGTCGCCACGTCGGGCCGCACGCCGGTGCGCTCCCAGTCCGTGCCCGTCACCGCGTTCACGGTCCGGCGGCTCGGGATACTGCCGAGGAAATGCTCGGCCAGCCGGAAACCGTTGGCGCCGTGGGCGCCGCCGCGCGTGCGCGCGCCCACCACCACCGCGCGCCCGAGGGCCTGCAGCGTGTAGGCCAGGTTCTCGGCCGCCGAGAACGTCTCCGGGCCAACCAGCACGTACACCGGCTTGCGGCTGCCGAAGCGCAGGTCGCTGGCGACCGGCTGGGTCCACATCGGCTGCACCCTGCCGATGCCGCGCGCGACCTGGTCGCCCAGGTGGACCGGCACGTCGTCGAACAGCCAGGCGCACAACAGCGCCACGGTGTCGGCGCTGCCGCCGCCGTTCTCGCGCAGGTCGAGGATCAGCGCCGCCGCATCGGCCACCCGCGCCATCTCGGCCTTGAGCGTCGGCCCGGCCAGCGCCGGCTCCGGGAATGCGTCGATGCGCACGTAGGCGAGGTTGCCGTCCAGGCGGCGGCTGTCGGGAAAGCCGAAGGATCGGGCCTGCGCCGCGCGCAGCTGCCGTTCGTGGCGCCGCAGCCAGCCTTCGAGGTCGGTCCGGCCGGGATCCGGCACGAAGCCCGGCGGATTGTCGGGTGCGAGCGCCTGCGCCGCGTACAGCACGCCGGCATGCTCGTCGCCGCTCAACGCGACCACGCGTTCGGTCAGCCGCTGCGCGAAGGCTTCGGCGTCGTCGACGCCTTCGTAGCGGCGCTGCGCCAGGTCGGCGCGCAGCGCCGCGGCGACGCGCGCGCCGGTGTCGGCCGACACGTAGTGCTGCGCCATGCGCGCGGCCAGCAGCTCCACGACCTGGGCGCGGGTGGCGCCGTCCACGGGATCGGCCCGGGCGGCGCACGACAGCAGGCAGGCGGCCAGGAAGGCGGCGCCGGGGCGGGAAATCGGCATGGATGGTGCTCCGTTGGGATTCAGGTTCCTTCGGCCGGCGCCAGCACGACCGAGAAGAACATCAGGTCGACGCCGTTGTACAGCTTGAACAGGATGGTGTTGCGCCCCTTGGTGAAGTGCAGCTTGCGCTGGCCCTCGGCCAGGTTGCGCGCGCCGATCTCCGCGTCCATCGCCGTGAAGGCCTGGCGATACCACGGCTTGTCGCCGTCGGCGCTGATCCACACGAGGCGGTCGTTGAACCACATCTTCGAATCGTCGTCGGCGCCGATCGACACCCACAGGTCGACGTCCTCCTCGACGTTCACCTCGGTCCAGGCGTAGTAGACGGCGTGCTCGGCGCGCGGGCGCGGGATCGTCGGATAGGACGGGTCCTGCTGCCAGGTCCAGCGTACCGGCAGGTCGTTCTTGCCGTAGTAGACGGCGTCCAGGTCGACCCCGCGCTCGGGCGGATAGACGGCGTCGCGGCTGGCGCCGCCCTGCCCTTCGAACGGGCCGATCACGTACCAGGTGTCGAGGTGGATGCGGTTCGCGTATGCGCCGCCGGCGCCGATGGTGCGCCCGCCGCCGGCGCGCACGCGGCCGGCGTCGACCGGCGGCGGCGCCAGGTAGCCGGCATAGCTGCGCTGGTCCGAGAACGCCGTGCTCGACATGTCCAGGCTGCTGCCCATCAGGGTGCCGGGCGGCTCCATGCCCAGGCCCTTGGCCAGCGCGTCGAGCCGGCCGCCGACCGATGCCGACGGCTGCCCGGACTGCACGCCGCCGCTGCCGCGTCCACCGGCGACGCCGCTCATGCGGCCGTCGCCCAGCCCCGTGCCGGGCTGGTTGACGGCGATGCCCTGCCGCTGCTGCGCCAGTTGCACGCGGCGCCGGGCCAGCGCGTCGCGCGCCTGGCGCGCCAGCTGCGCGACCACCGCCTGCGGCGGCAGGCCCTTGGGCGGCACCGGCTTGGGCCGGCGCGCCGCTTCCTGCTGCACGCGCTTGCGCGCCTGCGCCTCGGGGATCTCCAGCAGGCGCGCCAGCTCGGCCGCGCGCACCTGCTGCTCCACCTTCTCGATGGCGCGCGCCAGTTCGCGCGCTTGCTGTTCGGGATCGTCCGCGCCGCCGCGGCGGGCGCGCGGCCTCGGCGCCATGCCCGTGCTCTGTTCCAGCGCATCCCTGATCTCCTCCATCGCGCGCAGCTCGCGCCGCATCTGGCGCTTGTCGGTGGCGGCGAGCGAGCGTTCGACCCGCGCCTGCACGCCCTGCGTGCGCTGGCGTTCGACATGGACCGGCCCGGCCCGGTACAGGCTGGCCGCCAGCAGCAGGTGCGCCCCCACCGAGGCGGCGAGCCAGGGATGGCGGCGCGGCAGTGCGTACAGCGCCGAACGGTCCAGCGTCGATGCGGCGGCGGCCATCGCTAGCGCCGCGTGTGCATCGAGATGGTCGTCAGTCCCTCGAACTGGCACAGGTCCAGCACGTGCACGATGGACTGGTAGGAGGCGCCGCCGTCGCCGTCGATGCGCACCGGCCGGCCCGGGCTGCGCGCCGCCTCGTCGCGCAGGCGTTCGTGCAGGCCTTCGCTGGACAGGGTGTCCTTGCCGATGGCGACGTTGCCGCGCTTGTCGACCACGATCACCAGCGGATCGGGCGCGGCCTTCGCCATGTCGAGCGAGGCGCTGGAGCGCGGCAGCGTGATCGGCATCTGCTTCTCGCGCTGCTTGTCCTCCTTCTGCTTGAACGAGGTGGCGACCATGAAGAACATCAGCAGGAAGAAGATGCAGTCGATCAGCGCGATCAGGCCGATCTCGGGCTGCTCGTCGTCGTCGATGTCAATGCGCATGGACGGCCTCCGTCGCGGCCGGGTCGGCGCGCAGCGATGCCGTGGCGGCCGGCGCCGCGTCCAGCACGGCATTGAGCTGGCGTTCGAGCAGGATGCCGATGCCGACCAGGCGGTGGCGGAAGATGTGGTGGGCGGCCAGCGCCGGCAGCGCCACCGACAGGCCGGCCGCCGTGTTCACCAGCGCCTTCGAGATGCCGCCCGCCAGCTGGGTGGGGTCGCCCATGCCGCTCGCGGCGATCACGTGGAAGGATTCAATCATCCCGATCACCGTGCCGAGCAGGCCGACGATCGGCGCGATGGTGGCGACCACGTTCAGCGCGTACGCCTTCTGCTGCTGCAGGCGCAGCTCCAGCGACGCCATCTCGGCCGCGCGCGCCGCCAGCACCGGCTGCGGCAGGCCGGGACGCCCGGCCAGCTCGCCCAGGATGCGCGCCAGCACGCTGCGGCCATCGGCCACCCGCTCGCGCAGCTCGGCGAAGCGGCCGGCCTGCCACAGGCCGCGCGCGTCGTCGGCGAGGTCCTGCGGCGCGAGCCTGGCGGCGCGCAGGTTCGCCAGCCGCTCGAACACCACGGCCAGCGCCAGTACCGACAACAGGCCGGTCACGACGATGCCCGTGCCGCCGTTGGCGAGCTGGGACGCGATGGTCAGGTCCTGCGCCCGCACGGGCAACGCCGGCAGGCACAGGATGCAAGGGACGAGCGAGCGGAACGAGCGCGACATTGCGAGCCTTTCGTATTGGTATGGCTAGACAATGTAGCACAGGATATCTTCCGAATCGCATCCTATTTGCCATATAATGGAATTTTTTACTTCCACACGAAGGAAAAATGGACTCCAGCGCCGGGCACGTGCGCAATCATGCAAGCTGCGCAGGGCCACGGCCTGCCGGCGACGGACGGCATGAATCGGCTGTCCAGCCATCGTCTTGCCGGATGGAATCGAGCTGCCGCCGCGTGTTATCCTGCCCCATCGACAAGACAGGGAGGCGGCGATGTTTTCCCATGTATTCGTGGGTGTGAGCGATTTCGAACGCGCGCTGGCGTTCTACCGGCCGTTGATGGCGTCCCTCGGCATCGCCGAGCGCTTCTGCGATGCCGCCCGCGCCTGGGCCGGCTGGCAGGTGCCGGGCCAGGCGCGCCCGCTGTTCGTGGTCGGCAGGCCCTGGGACGGCCACGGCCACGCGCCGGGCAACGGCCAGATGGCGGCATTCCTGGCCGCCGACCGCGCCACGGTGGCGCGCGCCCATGCGCTCGCGCTGGCCCACGGCGGCAGCGACGAAGGCGCGCCCGGCCTGCGGCCCGACTATCACGCGCATTACTACGGCGCCTACTTCCGCGACCCGGACGGGAACAAGCTGTGCGTGGTGTGCCACGACGCGCCGCCGGATGCCGGGTCGCCATCGCCATGACCGGGGTGTTCGACCGGGCGAGCCGGACCCGCCATGTCAGCCAGGAGGGGTCACGCCAGGCTTACAGCAGCACCAGGTTATCCCGATGCACCAGCTCCGGCGCCTCGACGTAGCCGAGGATGCCTTCGATCTCGCTGGAGGCATGGCGCATGATGCGGCGGGTTTCGCTGCTGGTGTAGTTGGCCAGGCCACGCGCGATTTCCCGGCCGGCCTCGTCCACGCAGGCGACCAGCGCGCCGCGTCCGAACTCGCCGCGCACGGCGGTCACGCCGATCGGCAGCAGCGACTTGCCTTCCCTTTGCAGCTTGTGCACGGCGCCGGCGTCGAGCACCAGCATGCCCGCCGTGTGCAAGTGGTCGTGCATCCACTGGCGCCGCGCCGTCATGCGCGCGGTGGCGGCCAGCAGCTGGGTGCCGATCGCCTCGCCCTGCGCCAGGCGTACCAGCGCATTGTCTTCGCGGCCCCAGGCGATCACGGTGTGCGCACCCGAGCGCGCGGCGCGTTTCGCGGCCAGCACCTTGGTCAGCATGCCACCGCTGCCGATGCTGCTGCCGGCGCCGCCGGCCATCGCTTCCAGCGACGCGTCGCCGGCCTGCGCCTGCTGGATCAGGTGTGCGGACGGATCCTTGCGCGGATCGGCCGAATACAGGCCCTTCTGGTCGGTCAGGATCACGAGGGCATCGGCCTCGATCAGGTTGGCGACCAGGGCGCCGAGCGTGTCGTTGTCGCCGAACTTGATCTCGTCGGTGACGACGGTGTCGTTCTCGTTGATGATCGGGACCACGCCCAGGCGCAGCAGCGTCGTGAGCGTGGAGCGGGCGTTCAGGTAGCGCTCGCGGTCGGCCAGGTCGGCATGCGTCAGCAGCACCTGGGCGGTCTTGATGCCGTGGGTACGGAAACTCGTCTCGTAGATCTGCGCCAGGCCCATCTGGCCGCAGGCGGCGCAGGCCTGGAGTTCGTGGATGTCGGTCGGGCGCGCGCCGAAGCCGAGGCGCAGCATGCCTTCGGCGATGGCGCCGCTCGAGACCAGCACGACCTCCTTGCCGAGCAGGCGCAGCGCGGCGATCTGGGCGGCCCAGCGGGCGATGGCGGCGTGGTCGAGGCCGCGGCCTTCGTTGGTGACGAGCGAGGAACCGACCTTGACGATGATGCGGCCGGCGGCCTGGATGACGGAAGCGGGAGTGGTGGTGGCGTGGTTGGCGGTCATGGCGAAAGCAGGCGTCCGTGCGGTCGCAATGCCAGCAGCGCCAGGCCGACCAGCAGTTCGATCCCGCAAATGGCTAACAAAACCCCCTGCGGCAGGCCGATCGCGAAAGCCGCGACGAAGCGGCCGAGCGGCTGCGCGAGGATGAACAGTGCAGTGAGGTCGCCGAGGATGGGCTGGTCGCCCCGCCTCGCAGCCAACAGAGCCAGCCCCGCGGTGGCGAGGCGCACTCCGACATAGATGGCGTAGAACTGGCTGTAGCCGTTCACGCCGACGAGGAACAGTCCGAACCGCTCGGCGATCCGGTCCGGATCGAGCAGGGCCGACAACGCGGCCAGCGAGCTGACCGTGGCCGTCGCCTGCAGCAGTTGCGCGCGCAGGCGGTAACGTGTCGCGGGACGGACTGCCAAGATCAGTCTTCGATGATCTTGAAACGCGGGTCGTCCGGATCGATCGACGAGATGGCGCGGGCTTCTTCCGTCATCTGCTTTTCTTCCGAGCGGTGTTCGACGTGGCGCTTCTCTTCCAGGTGCTGGTAGATGGCGTGGACCAGGTCTTCGCAGCCGGCGCGGTTCAGCGCCGAGATCTCGAACACGGGGCCCTTCCAGGCCATTTTCTTGATGAAGTCCTTGACCAGCTTCTTGCGCTCGTCTTCGGGCACCACGTCGAGCTTGTTCAGCACCAGCCAGCGCGGCTTGTTGAGCAGCTCTTCGTCGTATTTTTCCAGTTCCTTGACCAGGGCCTTGGCTTCCTTGACCGGATCGGTCTTGCCGTCCATCGGCGCGATGTCGACGATGTGCAGCAGCAGGCCGGTGCGGCTCAGGTGGCGCAGGAACTGGTGGCCCAGGCCGGCGCCTTCGGCGGCGCCCTCGATCAGGCCGGGGATGTCGGCGATCACGAAGCTCTTCGCGTGCGAGACGCGCACCACGCCGAGGTTCGGATGCAGCGTCGTGAACGGGTAGTCGGCGATCTTCGGGCGCGCGTTCGAGACGGCGGTGATGAAGGTCGACTTGCCGGCGTTCGGCATGCCCAGCAGGCCCACGTCGGCCAGCACCTTCAGTTCGAGGCGCAGTTCGCGGCGTTCGCCTTCCTTGCCTTCGGTCTTCTGGCGCGGCGCGCGGTTGGTCGAGGTCTTGAAGTGGATGTTGCCCCAGCCGCCCTCGCCGCCCTTGGCCAGCAGTTCGACCTGCTCGTGCTCGGTCAGGTCGGCGATGATCTCGCCATTGTTATCGTCGATGATCAGGGTGCCGACCGGCATGCGCAGGTAGACGTCCTCGGCGCCCTTGCCGTAGCAGTCGGAGCCGCGGCCCGGTTCGCCGTTCTTCGCGGTGTGCACCTTGGAGAAGCGGAAGTCGACCAGCGTGTTGACGTTGCGGTCGGCGATCGCCCAGATCGAGCCGCCACGGCCGCCGTCGCCGCCGTCGGGGCCGCCGAACGGACGGAACTTCTCGCGGCGGAAGGAGGCGCAACCGTTGCCGCCATCGCCGCCGATGACTTCGATGCGTGCTTCGTCGATAAACTTCATGATGAGACCACCAGCAAAAATGGGCGTTGCTCCGCCCAAAAATTAAAAGGCCCTACCGATGGCAGAGCCTTTCGATGAAGGCTTGCGCCTTGCAAAGAGAGCGCCGTCCGGGACGGCGCATTGCCTAATTCAATTAAGCAGCGACTGCTTCTGCAGCGACGACGGTCACGTACTGCTTCGAGCCGACGCCTTGCTTGACGAACTTGACGGTACCGTTCACCAGGGCGAACAGGGTGTGGTCCTTGCCCAGGCCGACGTTGGTGCCCGGACGGATGGTGGTGCCGCGCTGGCGCATGATGATGCCGCCTGCGTTGATCGACTGGCCGCCGTAGACTTTCACGCCGAGGCGTTTGCTTTCTGAGTCACGGCCGTTTCGCGTAGTGCCGCCGCCTTTTTTGTGTGCCATTTCAAATGCTCCTTGATTAGCTGAAGAAGGGACGCGCGGCGCTTAGCCGTTGATCGCAACCACTTGGATTTCGGTGTAGTTCTGGCGGTGGCCCTGGCGCTTCTGGTAGTGCTTACGACGACGCATCTTGAAGATACGCACTTTGTCGTGACGACCATGCGAAACAACAGTCACGCGAACCGAAGCACCTTCCACCAGCGGAGCACCAAACTTGATGCTCTCGCCCTCGCCGACGGCGAGAACCTGATCGATAGTGAGTTCGGAACCAATGTCTGCCGGTATCTGTTCTACTTTGAGTTTTTCGCCAGCGACAACTTTGTATTGCTTGCCACCGGTTTTTATGACCGCGTACATGATTTGAAACCTCATTGATTGTTAATAAAATCCCCGCGAATCCGGCGAGAAACACAGCCATGAGTTCGGGGAACAGACGATTATACATAAACTGGTGCGTTGCGTCAAAATGGTCGCGCTGGCGCGATGGGTGGGTGACGCATGTGCAACATCGCCCGTTTGCCCATGGCCGTGCCCGGGGCCCGCCCATGGGGAAAGGGGCGGGTTGCGCTTGCATGTCGTATAATCGCGGCTCAACAACATCCATCCTCCGCCTTCAACGTCAGCAGGTTCGCCTTGTCCGCCGCCACCCAAACCGCACAACAACATTCCATCACCACCACGATCGCAGCCGACATGGAGGCCGTCAACGGCGTGATCCGCCAGCGCCTGCAATCGGAAGTCGCCCTGGTGAACCAGATCGCCGAATACATCATCAGCGCCGGCGGCAAGCGGATCCGTCCCGTGCTGGTGCTGCTGCTGGCGAACGCCTACGGCTACCGCGGCGCCGGACACCACGAGCTGGCCGCCGTCGTCGAGTTCATCCACACGGCGACGCTGCTGCACGACGACGTCGTGGACGAGTCGGCGATGCGCCGCGGCCGCCAGACCGCGAATGCGATGTTCGGCAACGCGGCCTCGGTGCTGGTGGGCGACTACCTGTACTCGCGCGCGTTCGAGATGATGACGAGCCTGGACGACATGCGCGTGATGCGGATCCTGTCGCGCGCCACCACCGTCATCGCCGAGGGCGAGGTGCTGCAGCTGCTGAACATGCACGACCCCGACGTCACCCAGGAAAGCTACCTGCGCGTGATCCGCTCCAAGACCGCCAAGCTGTTCGAAGCCGCCGCCCAGCTCGGCGCGCTGGTGGCCGGCGCGAACGACGCCCAGATCGAGGCGGCCGGCGAATACGGCCGTTCGCTGGGCACCGCGTTCCAGCTCATCGACGACGTACTCGACTATGCGGGCGACGCCGCCGAGATCGGCAAGAACGTCGGCGACGACCTGCGCGAAGGCAAGCCGACGCTGCCGCTGATCTACGTGATGGAAAACGGCACGCCGGAACAGCGCGAACTGATCCGCACCTGCATCGAACAGGGCGACGAAACCCATTTCGACGCCGTGCTGGCCGCCGTCTCGTCGAGCGGCGCGCTGGACTTCACGCGCCGCGAAGCCGAAGCGGCCGCCCGCCGCGCCGCCGCGTCGATCGCCGACCTGCCGGAGAACGCGTACAAGGCCGCGCTGCTGCAGCTGTGCAGCTTCGCTGTTGACAGGAACCATTGAGGCAACTATAGTAATGCCTTCCCGAGATTCCGGTAACGGCATCTCGAACAGTCGGGGTGTAGCTTAGCCCGGTAGAGCGCTACGTTCGGGACGTAGAGGCCGGAGGTTCGAATCCTCTCACCCCGACCATCCTTTCTTGTTTGCGGCATCCACCGCCGATCTTCCCGGATCGCGCCGCCGCTTCAAAGTACTACCTACCGTCGGGGTGTAGCTTAGCCCGGTAGAGCGCTACGTTCGGGACGTAGAGGCCGGAGGTTCGAATCCTCTCACCCCGACCAAGAATTCTAGAAAAAGCCCTGGCGCGAGCCGGGGCTTTTTCGTTGGCGCTGCCACTGCCTCACTCTTCCCGGTCCGCGCCCTTCGCCAGCGCCTGCAGCATCAATGTCCCATCGCGCTTCTTCGCGATCACGACGAGCTTCGCGCCGGTCGCCAGCACGTACTCCGGCTCGCCGACGATCCCGCTGACGACGACTTCGGCGCCGCTGCGGCGATCGATGGCCGTGAGCACGGCCGGGGTGTCCGGGTCGCGGCACTCGGTGCGGATCGCATACACGGTGGTCGCATCCGCGCTGATGGCGCTGGTCCAGCAGAACGCGCTCGCCACCTGCAGGTCTTCCCGGGGCTTGCCGTCCGCGCCGACCGCCACCAGTTGCGTCGTCCTGCCGTCGTTGCCCAGCGCCACGATGTCGCTGGCGGGCGCGATGGCGGTGACGACGCCGTTCGACCTGCGCTTCACGGGCCTGGCGCTGAAGCGGTACTTGCCGCCGACGATGCGCGACATCGCGTAGTCATCCGGCTTCGCGCCGCCCGGCTGCGCGGCCGGCAGGAAGTTCCCGCCGACGTACAACGCATTGCCGGCCAACCTGGCGACCGCGCCGTGGGCGAAGGCGCCGGTCGGCAGCCTCGTGACGGTGGCACCGTGCAGCAACGAATCCAGGCGCGCGACAAACATCCCGTTCGACGTCACCGCCGCCGACGCATCGCCGGTGGCGCCGGCCAGCGTCACGCCGTCCGCGTCGGCCTCGATGGCGTAGACGCGGGCCTCGGACGATCCCGTCTCCACTTCCTTCGACGCCAGCAACCTGCCCTGGTCGTCGAAGCGGTAGACCCAGGGCGCCGACAGCCTGCCGTCCTTGCCCGCGGCCGCTACCGCTTCGGCGCCGGCGTGGACGCCGCCGCCGCCCGCCTGGCAGGCCCGGAACGCCAGCCTGCCGCTGCCGGCGGGCGGATCGATCGTCTTTTGCCAGGCGACGCGGTTGGCGGCCAGGTCGAACACGATGAGCGTGCCGCGCTCCGGCTCGCGCGGGCTGCCGACGGTCACGCCGGCCATGCACACCCTGCCGCCGGCGATCTCCACGACCTGGGAGAGGACCGTGTTCGCACCCGGCGCGGTCAACGCCACCGGCGCGGCGCGGGCCGGTACGGCAAGCGCCAGGGCTGGCGCGAGGAGCGCGAGGGCGCGCAGGTGCATGGTCGGATCCTTTCATCGATGGCGCCGGCGGCGGCGCATTGGCGGGTTCGGCGACATCATGCCACGCATGGCCGGGATCGGCTGGCCGTTCGCGCGCCGCGATGCCCGCGCCGGCCCTAGAATCGACGGTAACCGTCCAGTTACCGACCATTCCGGGAGACACCATGATCGACTCGATCGGCACGCCCACCCTGTACATGGCGTTCACGGCCCTGGTGGCCGTGATGCTCGCCGTCGACTTCTTCGTCCTCAAGCACGAGGGCGAGCACCAGGTCAGCACGCGCGAGGCGGCGATCTGGACGCTGATCTGGATCTCGATCGCGCTGGCCTTCGGCGCCTGGCTGTGGTGGTACCTGGAGGGCACGCTGGGGCCGGAGGTCGCGAAGGCGAAGTCGCTGGAATACCTGACCGGCTACCTGATCGAGAAGTCGCTGGCGGTGGACAATGTGTTCGTCTGGATCACGCTGTTCGGCTTCTTTTCCGTGCCGCCGATGTTCCAGAAACGCGTGCTGCTGTACGGCGTGCTGGGCGCGATCGTGCTGCGCGCCATCCTGATCTACGTGGGCGCCCTGCTGCTGGCCCAGTTCCACTGGATCCTCTATCTGTTCGGCCTGTTCCTCCTGTACACCGGCATCCAGATGCTGCTGGTCGCCGAGAAGGAATCGGACCTGGCCGACAACCGGGTGCTGCGCTGGATGCGCGGCCACATGAAGATCACCGACGAGTACCACGGCCACAGCTTCTTCGTCGTCAAGCAGGGCGTGCGCTACGCCACCCCGCTGTTCGTCGTGCTGGTGCTGGTCGAGGTCACCGACGTGATCTTCGCGGTGGACTCGATTCCCGCCATCTTCGCCGTGACGGGCGACCCGTTCATCGTGTTCACCTCGAACATCTTCGCCATCCTGGGCCTGCGCGCCATGTACTTCCTGCTGGCCGACATGGCCCAGCGCTTCCACCTGCTCAAGTACGGACTGGCGGCGATCCTGATCTTCATCGGCGCCAAGATGCTGCTGCTGGACGTTTACAAGATCCCGACGCCGATCGCGCTGGGCGTGGTGGGGCTGATCCTGGCGGTGTCGGTGATCGCCAGCCTGATGCATTCGAAGGGCGCGCCGAAGGCCTGAGCTTGCGTATCCGGATGGAAACGGGCTACGCTGCCGTGTTTCCACCTGGATCGCTGCCATGGAGTACCTCAGCCTCAAGCACTTCCACATGACCTGCGCCGGCCTGTCCGGCTTCCTGTTCGCGCTGCGCGGCATCTGGATGCTGCGCGCCTCGCCGCTGCTGCGGCAACGGTGGGTGCGGATCGCGCCGCACGTCATCGACACCCTGCTGCTGGCCAGCGCCATCGGCCTGTCCGCATGGAGCGGCATGCGGCCCGGCCAGCAGCCCTGGCTCACGGCCAAGGTGGTGGCCCTGGTCGCCTACATCGCGCTCGGCACGATCGCCCTCAAGCGCGGGCGCACGCGCGGGCAGCGCGCGGCGGCGTTCTGCGCGGCGCTGGCGGTGTTCGCCTACATCGTCGCGGTGGCCGTCACCAGGAACCCGCTGCCCTCCTGACTCACTTGCCGGCGGCGGCCAGCGTCCGCACCAGCAGCGCCGCCGTCGACGCGGCCACCGCCAGCAGCACCACGCCGTTCCAGCCCCACGCCGCCAGCGCCTGGGCGCCGAGCAGGCCGCCGGTCGCCATGCCCACGAACACGCTGGTCATCAGGATGGCGTTCAGGCGGCTGCGCGCCTCCGGGGCGATGCCGTAGACGATGGTCTGGTGCGAGATCAGGCTGGCCTGCACGCCCAGGTCGAAGCCGATCGTGGCCAGCGCCAGCAGCACCAGCTGGCCCGGGACCGGCAGCAGCGGCATCGCGAACATCGTGGCGAACGAGGCCAGGGAGATGGCCGCCGCCAGGCGCGCCACCCAGGCCGCGCCGCGGCGGTCGGCCATGCGGCCGGCGAACGGCGCGGCCAGCGCGCCCACGGCGCCGGCCAGGCCGAAGGAACCGGCGGCGGCCGCGCCGAGGTGGAACGGGGCGCCGTGCAGCATCACGGCCAGCGTCGACCAGAAGGCCGAGAAGCCCAGCGACAGCAGGCCCTGGGACAGCGCGGCCTGGCGCAGCGTGCGGTGCTGGCCCCACAGCGTGGCCAGCGAGCGCAGCAGGGCCGGATACGACACGTTGCTGGTCGGCGCGAAGCGCGGCAGGCCGCGCGCCATCACCAGCGCCATCAGCGCGATGCTGGCGGCGGCCAAGACGAACACCGTGCGCCAGCCGTACTGCTCGGCCACGAAGCCGCTCGCCACGCGCGACAGCAGGATGCCCAGCAGCAGGCCGGTCATCACGGTGCCGACCGCCTTGCCGCGGTGCGCGGGCGGCGCCAGCGTGGCGGCGGCCGGGACGATGTCCTGGGCGACGGTGGCGAACAGGCCCACCAGCAGGCTGGCGCCCAGCAGCACGCCCAGCGACGGCGCGAAGCCCGTCAGCAGCAGCGCCGCGCACAGGATCGCGGCCTTGACCAGGATGATGTTGCGGCGGTCGAAGCGGTCGCCGAGCGGCGCCAGCAACAGCAGGCCGAGGGCGTAGCCGAACTGGGTCAGCGTGGGGATCCAGCCGATGGTGCGGCCATCGGCGTGCAGTTCGGTGGCCAGGATGCCCAGCGTCGGCTGGCTGTAGTAGAGCGAGGCGACCGACAGGCCGGTGCCGCCGGCCAGCAGGAAGATCAACGGCGTCGACAGGCGCGTCGCCTGCGGGGATACCGTCATGGTGGGGTGCGAGGTGTTCATGGTGAGCCTGGAGGATGCGATGGTCGGATTATGCGGGGCGCCCACCCGTGACGGTAGACGCGCCGCCGGTAGAACTGTTATACGATGAACGTATGAACCTTGAAAAATTCAGTGACGATACCTCCACCAACCGTATGATGCTGGTGGAAACCTTCGTGCGCATCGTCGATGCCGGCAGCCTGTCGGCGGCGGCGCGCCTGCTCGGCACCACGCAGCCCACCGTCAGCCGGCGCCTGAAGGCGCTGGAAACATCGCTGGGCGTGCGCCTGCTGCAGCGCTCCACGCACGCGATGACGCTGACCGACGACGGCATGCGCTGCTACCAGCGCGCGCGCGAACTGATCGCCGGCTGGCAGGCGTTCGAGAGCGAGATCCGCGGCGCCGGCGACGAGCCGGTCGGCCTGCTGCGCGTGATCGCCCCGCATGCCTTCGGCCAGCAGCAGCTGGTCGCGCCGCTGGCGGAATACCTGAAGCGCTACCCGCGCATGACGGTGGAATGGACGCTGCACGACCGCACGCCCGACCTGATCGGCGCCGGCATCGACTGCGTGATCCGCGTCGGCGACGACCCGCCGCCGGACATGGTCGCGATCCGCCTGGGAGAAGTGCCGCGCATCGTGGTGGCCGCGTCGTCGCTGCTCGACGGCCGCGGGATGCCGGCGCATCCCGACGCCCTGCCGGCCCTGCCCTGGATCGCCGCCAGCAACTTCTACCGCGACGAGGTCGTGCTCAGCCATGCCGCCAGCGGCGCCACCGTGCGCCTGGCGATCCGCCCGCGCCTGTACACCGACAACCTGTACACGCTGCGCAATGCCGCGCTGCTGGGCGTGGGCGTCGCGCTCGGCTCGCACTGGGCGCTGCACGACGAGCTCGATACCGGCCGCCTGGTGCAGCTGGTGCCGCAATGGCAGGCGACGCCGCTGCCGATCTGGCTGATCTACCCGCCGGCAAGGTTCTACCCTGCCCGGCTGCGCCGCTTCATCGAGATCATGCGGGTGGCGGTGCCGCAGGCGTTCGGGATCGCCCCGGTGGACGCCGACGGGATCCCGCCGCCGCCGCGGTAGGCGCGCCGATCCCGCGCCGGCGGCGCCGGCGGATCATATTTCGATCATCATCGCATCCTACGAACGGCCGAGCGCGTGCGCGGCCGGGCACGCTACATTGGTGCCGCCAGCCACCAAAGCAAGGAGCACCACCCATGATCCGCTGCGTACGCATCTGGACCGGTTCCGACGGCAATTCCACCTTCGAGGAAGGCCATATCGCCCTGCCCCGCGGCGAGCGCGGCGACGCGTTGAGCCACGTGCTCGGCGCCGCCAGCATCTCGTTCCGCGAGACCGGCCCGGGCGGCGCCTTCGGCGCGCACGACGCCCCCGCGCGCCAGCTCGTGCTGACGCTGAGCGGCACGCTCGAATTCCGCACCGCCGCCGGAGCCACCTTCCTGATCCGCCCCGGCGACGTCCTGCTGGCCGACGACACGCGCGGCAGCGGCCACAGCTGGCGCCTGGTCGACGACCAGCCATGGCGCCGCGCCTACGTCATCGTCGGCCCCGACGTCGCCGACCTGTTCACGAAAGGAGACCATCTTGACCGCGCAGACCACTGACACCATGCACGACGTCGTCCTGGTGGGCGGCGGCATCATGAGCGCCACGCTCGGCGTGGTGCTGAAGGAGCTCGACCCGTCGCTGTCCATCGTCATGCTGGAAGCGCTGCACGACTGCGCGCTCGAGAGTTCGGAAGGCTGGAACAACGCCGGCACCGGCCACGCGGCGAACTGCGAACTGAACTACACCCCGCAGCGGCCCGACGGCAGCGTCGACATCGCCAAGGCGCTCGAGGTGAACACCGAGTTCGACGTCTCGCGCCAGCTGTGGGCGCACCTGGTGCGGCGCGGCGCCATTCCCGACCCGCGCGCCTTCCTGCACCCCTGCCCGCACATGAGCTTCGTCCAGGGCAAGGACAACGTCGCCTTCCTGCGCGCGCGCTACCAGGCCATGTCGGCGCACCACTGCTACCGCGGCATGGAATACACCGAGGATCCCGCGCAGATCGCGCGCTGGGCGCCGCTGCTGATGGAAGACCGCGCGCCCGGCCAGCCGCTCGCCGCCACGCGCATGGTCACCGGCACCGACGTCGACTACGGCGCGCTGACGCACCTGCTGGTGGACCACCTGGCCGCGCAGCCCGGCTTCGCCGTGCAGTACGACAGCCGGGTGGAGGCGCTCGACCGTAGCGCCGGCGGCTGGCGCGTGGGCGTGCGCGACACCCGCGACGGGGAACACGGCCCCACGCGCACGCTGTCCGCGCGCTTCGTGTTCATCGGCGCCGGCGGCGGCGCGCTGCCGCTGCTGCAGAAGTCCGGCATCCCGGAAGCGCGCGGCTACGGCGGCTTCCCGGTCAGCGGCATCTGGCTGCGCTGCGACGTCGACGCGGTCAGCGAACGCCACCACGCCAAGGTCTACGGCAAGGCCGCCAGCGGGTCGCCGCCGATGTCGGTGCCGCACCTGGACACGCGCATCGTCGGCGGCAAGCGCTCGGTGCTGTTCGGCCCCTACGCCGGCTTCTCGACGCGCTTCCTCAAGCACGGCGGCCTGTCCGACCTGTTCGCCTCGCTCACGCCCAGCAACATCATCCCGCTGCTGGACGTGGCGCGCGACAACGTCGCGCTGACCGAATACCTGATCGGCCAGGTGCTGCAGAGCGCCGAGCACCAGTTCGCCCAGCTGCAGGCGTTCTATCCGGGCGCGGTGCGGCAGGACTGGCGCAAGGCCGTCGCCGGCCAGCGCGTGCAGACCATCGCGCCGCACGAGAGCACGGGCTGGTTCCGGCACGAGGAAGGGTCGCTGCACTTCGGCACCGAGCTGGTCGCCGCCGCCGACCGCTCGCTGGTGGCCCTGCTGGGCGCCTCGCCGGGCGCGTCGACCGCCGCGTTCATCGCCATGGCGGTGCTGCAACGCTGCTTCCCCGAGCGGCTCGGCGCCGACGGCTGGCTGCCGCGCCTGCGCGCGATGATCCCGACCTGGGGCATCGACCTGAAACAGGACGCCGACGCCTGCCGCCGCAGCCGCGCCGAGACGGCGGCGCTGCTGCGCATCGACGACGTATGAAGGAGCAAGCATGACCGACATGGAACCTCAGCTGCTGGACATCCCGATCGGCCTGGCCGCCACCGGCACGCGCCGCGAATTCGATTCGATGGGCGACGTCGACGTCCCGGCCGACAAGTACTACGGCGCGCAGACCGCGCGCTCGCTGGTGCACTTCTCGATCGGCGACGACCGCATGCCCAAGGCGGTCTACCATGCCTACGGCATCGTCAAGAAGGCCTGCGCGCTCGTCAACCTGGACGCCGGCCGGCTGCCCGCCTGGAAGGCGCGGGCGATCGTGCGCGCCGCCGACGAGGCCGCGGCCGGCCTGCTCGACGCCCACTTCCCGCTGTACGTGTGGCAGACCGGATCCGGCACGCAATCGAACATGAACGTCAACGAGGTGCTGGCCAACCGCGCGATCCAGCTGCTGGGCGGCACGCTCGGTAGCCAGCGGCCGGTGGCGCCGAACGACGACGTCAACATGGGCCAGAGTTCGAACGACAGCTTCCCCACCGCCATGCACATCGCCGCGCTGGACCTGCTGGACCGCCGGCTGCTGCCCGAAGTCGACCGGCTGGCCGGCGTGATCGAGGCCAAGGCCGCCGCCTGGATGGACGTCGTCAAGATCGGCCGCACCCACCTGGAGGACGCGACGCCGCTGACGGTCGGCCAGGAATGGTCGGGCTGGGCCGCCCAGCTGCGCGCCGCCGCGCGCGCCATCGCCGACGGCCGGCGCGGCCTGTACGAGCTGGCGCTGGGCGGCACCGCGGTCGGCACCGGCATCAACGCGCCGCCCGGCTTCTCGGCCGCGGTGGCGCAGCGCATCGCCGCGCTGACCGGCAAGCCCTTCGTCACCGCGCCCAACAAGTTCATGGCCCAGGGATCGCTCGACGCGATGGTGGCGGCGCACGCGGCGCTGCGCGGCCTGGCGGTGGCCCTGATGAAGATCGCCAACGACATGCGCTGGCTGGCGTCCGGGCCGCGCTGCGGCCTGGGCGAGCTGCGGCTGCCGCCGAACGAGCCGGGATCGTCGATCATGCCCGGCAAGGTCAATCCGACGCAATGCGAGGCGATGGTGATGATCGCCATCCAGGTGCTGGGCAACGATGGCGCGGTGGCGTTCGCCGGCTCGCAGGGCAACTTCGAGCTGAACGCCATGCGCCCGCTGATCGTCAACGCCTTCCTGCACTCGGCCACGCTGCTGGCCGACGGCTGCGCGAGATTCCGTACCTATTCGGTCGAGGGCACGGACCTCGACCGCGAACGCATCGCCGCCCACGTCGGGCGCAGCCTGATGCTGGTGACGGCGCTGTCGCCGGCGATCGGCTACCAGCGCGCGGCGCAGATCGCCGAACAGGCCCAGGCCAGCGGCGCCACCCTGCGCGAGGCGGCGCTACGCTCGGGCCACGTGGACGCGGCCACGTTCGACCGCCTGGTCGATCCCGCGGCCATGGTCGGGACCGGCGTGGCGGGAGCCTGACCGCCGCGCGCGGGGCGCGGCATCACGCTTGCGCCAGCAGGGCGCGGATCTCCGGCACGCACGACCCGCAGTTGCCGCCCGCCTTCGTGCACGCCGTGACGGCCGCCGCGTCGGCCAGCCCGTGGCGCCGGATCGCGCCCTCGATGGTCTTGCGGCCGACGCCGAAGCAGGAGCAGACGGTCGGGCCCGGGTCGGCGCCCGGCTCCTTCGCGCGGCCGGACAGCAGGGCGAGGCGGTCGGCCGGGGTGAACCGCTCCTTGTCGAACATGCCGGCCAGCCAGGCGCGCGCCGGCAGGTCCTGGCGCCGCGAGACGAACAGGCAGGACACGATGCGGCCGTCGACCAGGTGCGCGGCGCGCACCATGCCGCCGCTCCTGTCCTCGACCTCGATCCAGTCGGCGTCGTCGTCCCCGTCGCCCAGGCCCAGCAGCGCGCGGGTCCACGCGGGCGCCTGCGCGAACGGCACGCGGCCGGCCAGCTCATAGCGCACGAAGCCGCGCCCCTGGATGCGGGTCCAGTGGGCCGCCTCGCGCAGCGGCAGCTCGCCGCGGCTGAGGATGAAGCCGTACCAGGCCACGCCGAACGGTTCGATGCGCACCGGCGTGTGCTTGAACTCGGGCTCGCCCGAGACCGGATCGACGGCCGGATTGACGACGGCGCCGACCAGCGCGTCGGACGCCGTCCGGCCGCTCCAGTGGATCGGCATGAAGGCGCTGCCGCGCGCGATGCCGCCGCCGTGCTGCACGCGCGCGACGACCGCGCCCCAGGCGCTCGTCACGCGCGCCAGCTCGCCCGCCTTCACGCCGCACAGCAGCGCGTCCTGCGGGTGCATGTCGACGAACGGCTCCGGCGCGTGTCCGGCCAGCGTCGGCGCGCGGCCGGTGCGGGTCATCGTGTGCCACTGGTCGCGCACGCGGCCGGTGTTCAGCACCATCGGGTAGTCGCCGTCCGGCAGGTTGGCCGGCCGGCGCGGCGCGGTCGGCACGAAGCGCGCGCGCCCGTCGCGGTGCGCGAAGCCGCCGGCGCCGAACAGGCGCGCGCTGGCCTCGCCCGGCGCGCGCACGGGCCACTGCACCGGCGCCAGCGCGTCGTAGCCGGCGCGGTCCATGCCCGCCAGGCCGCCGATGTCGAACAGGCGCCGGCGCTGGCCGTCGGTGCCGTTGTTCCAGGCCGACAGGCGCGCGTGCTCGTCGAATATCTCGTGCGCGCCGGCGAAGTCGAATCCGGCGAAGCCCATGCGGCGCGCGACGTCGCACACGATGTCCCAGTCGGCGCGCGCCTGGCCCGGCGCGGCCAGGAAGGCGCGCTGGCGCGAGATGCAGCGCTCGGAATTGGTGACCGTGCCGTCCTTCTCGCCCCAGCCCAGCGCCGGCAGCAGCACGTGGGCCAAGGCGTTGGTGTCGGTGCCGGCGACGATGTCGGACGCCACCACCAGCTCGCACCGCTCCAGCGCGCGGCGCGCCTGGCCGGCGTCCGGCAGGCTGACCAGCGGATTGGTCGCCATGATCCAGACGGCCTTGACCTTGCCCTCCTCGATCGCGCGGAACAGGTCGACCGCCTTCAGGCCCGGCTTGTCGGCCATGCGCGGCGCATCCCAGAACGCCTGCAGGGACGTGCGCTGGTCCGGGTCCTCGAGGTCCATGTGCGCCGCCAGCATGTTCGCCAGGCCGCCGACCTCGCGCCCGCCCATGGCGTTCGGCTGCCCGGTCAGCGAGAATGGCCCCATGCCGGGACGGCCGATGCGCCCCGTCGCCAGGTGGCAGTTGATGATCGCATTGACCTTGTCGGCGCCGCTGGTGGACTGGTTCACGCCCATGGTGAAGGCGGTGACGGTCTTCCCGGTGCGCGCGAACAGCTCGTAGAAGCGCAGCAGCTGCTGCGGATCGAGCCCGCACGCCCTGGCCACGTCGAGGAGGGTGCCGGCCCTGCCGGCCGCCTCCAGCGCGTCGGCCAGGCCCTCGGTGTGGGCGTCCACGAAGTCGTGGTCGACGGCGCGCTGCGCCGCGAGGTAGGCCAGCAGGCCGTCGAACAGCCACACGTCGGCGCCGGGCTTGACGGGCAGGTGCAGGTCGGCCAGCTCGCAGGTGGCGGTGCGGCGCGGGTCGATCACCACCACCTGCATCTGCGGGCGCTCCTGTTTCGCGCGCGCGATGCGCTGGTACAGCGTGGGATGGCACCAGGCGGCGTTCGAGCCGACCAGCACGAGCAGGTCGGCCAGCTCGAAATCCTCGTAGCAGCCGGGCACGATGTCCTCGCCGAAGGCGCGCTTGTGCCCGGCCACGGCCGAGGACATGCACAGGCGCGAATTGGTGTCGATGTTCGCGCTGCCGACGTAGCCCTTCATGAACTTGTTGGCGACGTAGTAGTCCTCGGTGAGCAGCTGGCCCGACACGTACAGCGCCACCGCGTCCGGACCGTGCTGCGCGACGATGCGCGCGAACTCGCCGGCCACCCGGTCCAGCGCCTCGTCCCAGGATGCCGCGCGCAGGCCCGTCCCGGTGCGCAGCATCGGCGCCAGCAGGCGTCCTTCCAGTCCCACCGTCTCGCCCAGCGCCGCCCCCTTCACGCACAGGCGCCCGCCGCTGGCGGGATGCGCGGCGTCGCCGGCGATCGACAGCGCGCCGTCCGCCCCGACCCGGGCGTCGACGCCGCAGCCGACGCCGCAGTACGGGCAGGTGGTGCGCACGGTGGAGGACAGGATCGGGATGGAAGGCGTCATGGGGGATTCCTCGTCAGGCGGCGGCTTGCGCCTGGCCGAACAACAGGTGGTCGCGGATGGAAGAGATGTCGGTGCCGTTGCGGATCAGGTCGAAATACCAGGGGCCGTCGGCCACGTCCCCGTACAGCACCGCGCCGGTCAGGCGGTTGCCCGCCACCACCAGGCGCTTGTACACGCCGCCGCGCCGGTCGCGCAGCACCAGGTCTTCGCTGCCGGCGCCGCCGACGATGTCGCCGGCCGAGTACAGGTCCACGCCCGTCACCTTCAGCTTGGTGGCGGTGGCCTGCTGCACGTAGCGGCGGTGGCCGCTGCCGGCCAGGTGGGCGGCGCACACGCGCGCCTGGTCCCAGATCGGCGCCACCAGGCCGAAGGTGGCGCGGCGGTGCTGGACGCACTCGCCGACCGCATAGATGCGCGGGTCGTAGGTCTGCAGCGTGTCGTCGACGATGATGGCGCGCTCGCAATGCAGGCCGGCGGCCCTGGCCAGTTCGACGTTGGGCCGCACGCCGGCGGCCATCACGACCAGGTCGGCGTCGATCTCCTCGCCGCCTTCGAACACCACCTTGCGTACCCGGCCGGCGGCGCCGGCGGCGATGGCGGCGGTCTGGCGTTCCAGCAGGATGCGCAGGCCGCGCCGCTCCAGGCTGGCGCGCAGCAGGTCGGCCGCGGGCGGGTCGAGCTGCTGGTTCATCAGGCTGGCGGTGACGTGCACCACGGTCACGTCCATGCCCCGGCGCAGCAGGCCGTTGGCCGCCTCCAGGCCGAGCAGGCCGCCGCCGATGACGACGGCCTTGCCGCCGGCGCGCGCCGCCGCCAGCATCGTGTCGACGTCGTGCAGGTCGCGAAAGCCGACCACGCCCGGCAGGTCGTGGCCCGGCACCGGCACGATGAAGGGCTTCGAGCCGGTGGCGATCAGCAGGCGGTCGTAGCGCACGGCCAGGCCGGACGCCGCGTGCACCGTGCGGCGCCTGCGGTCGATGCGCACCACCGGGTCGCCCGCGTGCAGCTGGACGCCGTTGTCCGCGTACCAGGCGCGGGTGTTGAGCATGATGTCGTCGACGCTCTTGTCGCCGGCCAGCACGGGCGACAGCAGGATGCGGTTGTAGTTGCCGTGGGGTTCCAGCCCGAACACGGCGATGCGGTACCTGTCGGGCGCGAGCCTGAGCAATTCCTCGACCGTGCGCATGCCGGCCATGCCGTTGCCGATGACGACGAGGGACTGGCGTTCCATGCTAGGCCCCCACCCAGACCTTGCCGTCCTCGACGCGCACCGGGTAGCTGGCCACCGAATTGTGCGGCGCTTCCAGGCATTCGCCGGTCTGCAGGTCGAAGTGCTGCTTGTAGATCGGCGAGGCGACGACGATGCGCTCGCCGATGCTGCCGACCAGGCCGCGCGACAGCACGGCGGCGTCCGAGTTCGGGTCGTAGTTGTCGATGGCGAACAGGCGCGGCGCGTCGGCGCCGACGCGGAACACGGCCACCTGGCGGCCGTTGAGCAGGGCGCACACGCCGGTGTCCGGCACGATGCGCTCCAGGTCGCAGACGGCGTTCCATGCGCGGGTGATCTCGATGTCGCGATGCATGATGTCGATGCCTCCTTCAGGCTGCGGCGATGGGGATGGTGCGGCGGCGTTCCTCGACGGTCGCGGGACGGATCTGGCCGCGCTCCGGCATGAACACGACGTTGGCGTCGGCCGCCTCGCTGTTGACGAAGGTGCGGAAGCGCTGGCGCACGGCCGGGTCCTCGACCGCGTTCTTCCACTCGTCCTCGTAGGTGTCGACCACGCGCTGCATGTCGGCTTCCAGTTCGGCCGCGATGCCCAGCCTGTCGTCGACGACGACCTGTTTCAGGTAGTCCAGGCCGCCCTCCAGGTTCTCGCGCCAGGTGCTGGTGCGCTGCAGGCGGTCGCCGGTGCGCACGTAGAACATCAGGAAGCGGTCGACCAGCTTCACGACGGCCGCCTCGTCCAGGTTCGACGCCAGCAGTTCGGCGTGGCGCGGCTTCATGCCGCCGTTGCCGCACACGTACAGGTTCCAGCCCTTGTCGGTGGCGATCAGGCCGACGTCCTTGCCCTGCGCCTCCGCGCACTCGCGGGTGCAGCCGGACACGCCGAACTTGATCTTGTGCGGCGCGCGCAGCCCCTTGTAGCGGTTTTCCAGCGCGATCGCGAAGCCGACCGAGTCGCCCACGCCGTAGCGGCACCAGGTCGAGCCGACGCAGGACTTCACGGTGCGCAGCGACTTGCCGTAGGCGTGGCCGGACTCGAAGCCGGCCGCGATCAGCTCTTCCCAGATCGCCGGCAGCTGGTCGACCCTGGCGCCGAACAGGTCGACGCGCTGGCCGCCGGTGATCTTGGTGTACAGGCCGTATTTCCTGGCCACCTGGCCGACGGCGATCAGGCCGTCCGGCGTGACCTCGCCGCCCGGCATGCGCGGCACCACGGAATAGGTGCCGTCCTTCTGGATGTTGCCGAGGAAGTAGTCGTTCGAATCCTGCAGGCTGGCGTGCCTGGGCTTCAGGACAAAGTCGTTCCAGGTCGAGGCCAGGATGTTGGCCGCGACGGGCTTGCAGACGTCGCAGCCCAGGCCCTTGCCGTGCTTGTGCAGCAGCGTGGCGAAGTCCTGGATGCCGCCCACGCGCACCAGGTGGTGCAGCTCCTGGCGCGAGTACGGGAAGTGCTCGCACAGGTGGTTGCTGACGGCCAGGCCGGCCTTCTGCATTTCCGCCTTCATGATCTGCGTGACCAGCGGCACGCAGCCGCCGCAGGACGTGCCGGCACCGGTGCAGGACTTGAGCGCGCCGATGTCGCAGGCGCCCGCGGCCACCGCGTCGGCGATGGCGCCCTTGGTGACGGCGTTGCAGGAACAGACCTGGGCCGTGGCCGGCAGCGCCTCGACGCCGATGGCCGGGCGCGCGCCGCCCGCGGCCTGCGGCAGGATCAGGTATTCCGGCGCGTCCGGCAGCGCCATCCCGTTGAGCATCATCTGCAGCAGCGTGCCGTATTCGGCGGCGTCGCCGACCAGCACCGCGCCCAGCAGGCGCTTGCCGCAGTCGGAGACGACGATCTTCTTGTAGACCCGCTTGCGCTCGTCCGTGTACTGGAAACTGCGCGCGCCCGGCGCGGCCGCATGGGCGTCGCCGATCGAGGCCACGTCCACGCCCATCAGTTTCAGTTTGGTGCTCATGTCGGCGCCGTCGAACGTGCCTTCCTGGCCCAGCAGCGCGCGCGCCACCGTGCGCGCCATGTCGTAGCCCGGCGCGACCAGGCCGAAGGTCTGCCCGTTCCACGCCGCGCATTCGCCGATGGCGTAGACGTCGGCGTCCGAGGTGACGCAGTCGTCGCCGATGGCGATGCCGCCGCGCGGGCCCGTCTCCAGGCCGCAGGCGCGCGCCAGCTCGTCGCGCGGGCGGATGCCGGCCGAGAACACGATCATGTCGGTTTCCAGGAAGCTGCCGTCGGCGAACTCCATGCGATGGGTGGCGGATTCGCCGTCGACGATGCGCAGCGTATTCTTCTGCACGTGCACCGCGACGCCCAGTTCCTCGATCCTGGCGCGCAGCATGCGCCCGCCCGGGTCGTCGACCTGCACCGCCATCAGGCGCGGCGCGAATTCGACCACGTGGGTGTCGAGCCGCATGTCGCGCAGCGCCTTGGCGCACTCCAGGCCCAGCAGGCCGCCGCCGACCACCACGCCGGACTTGCCGCGCGCGCCGCATTCGAGCATCGCTTCCAGGTCCTCGATGGTGCGGTAGACGAAGCAGTCGACACGCTCGCGGCCCGGGACCGGCGGCACGAAGGGCGTCGAGCCGGTGGCGAACACCAGCTTGTCGTAGGCCAGGACGTCGCCGTCTGCCAGGGCCACGGTCCTGGCCGCGCGGTCGATGGCGGCGGCCCTGGTGCCCAGGCGCAGGTCGATGCGGCCGGCGTGGCGTTCGAAGAAGCCCGGCGCCACCAGCGACAGCGCGTCCGCCGTGGTGCCCGAGAAGAAGGACGACAGGTGCACGCGGTCGTAGGCCGGGCGCGGCTCCTCGCACAGGACGGTGACGTGGAGGTGAGCGGCCGCGGCCGGGTCGGCGAACAGCGTCTCGAGGAATTTGTGGCCCACCATGCCGTGGCCGATGACGATCAGTTTCATAGCGTGGTCCCCGTTGCTCAGGCGGCGGCCGGCGCCGGGGTCTCGACGACGGCCGACTTGAAGCGCACGCCGATCGCGCACACGGCGGACGCCAGCACCAGGCCGCCCAGGATCATGAAGGTCTGGCGCACGTCGCCGCTGCCCTTCATCAGGAAGCCGGCCAGCACGGCGCCGACGTTGCCGCCCGCGCCGACGATGCCGGCCACGCCGCCCAGCGCCTTGCGGCTCACGAACGGCACCAGCGCATAGGTCGCGCCGCAGGCCATGTGGGTGCACAGGCCGAAGGCCAGCATGGCGGTGATCGCCAGCGCCGCGCTGGTGGTGCTGGAGAACCACAGCAGGCCCAGGCCCTCGCCCACCATCAGCACGAACAGCAGGGTGACGCGCGAATTCAGGTCGCCGCGGTTGGCGGCGCGGTCGGACAGCCAGCCGCCCAGCGCGCGGGCGAACAGCGCCAGCAGGCCGAAGCTGCCGGCCGCCATGCCGGCCGCGCCCAGCGACAGCTTGAAGTGGTCGACGTAGTAGGTGGCGGCGATGTTGTGGACGAACAGTTCGATGCCGAAGCAGGCGCCGTAGGTGACGAACAGCAGCCAGGCGCGGTAGTTGCGGCAGGCTTCGCGAAAGCTCGCCCAGCCGCCCTTGCCGCCCGCCTCGAACGGGATGCCGGCGCCGCGCAGATCGGCGAAGTTACCTTCCGGGCAGTCCTGGGTGAACTTCCAGTAGACCACGGCCATGATGAGCATCAGCACGCCCGGCACCAGCAGCGCCACGCGCCAGCCCATCGTCTCGCTCACGCCGGCCATGACGACGGCGCCCATCAGCAGGGGCATCAGGGCCTGGGCCGCGCCGCCGCCACTGTTGCCCCAGCCGGCCGCCGCCGCGTTGGCGGTGCCGACCACCTTCGGGCCGAACATCACCGAGGTATGGTACTGGGTGATCACGAAGCTGGCGCCGACGGCGCCGATGCCCAGGCGGAACAGCAGGAAGCTCTCGTAGCTCTGCGCCAGCGCCACGCCCAGCACGGGGAGCGCGCCCAGCGCCAGCAGGCCGGTATAGGTCTTGCGCGGGCCGAAGCGGTCGCACAGCGGGCCGACCAGCAGGCGCACCAGGATCGTGATGGCGACCGCGGCGATGTTGATGTCGGCGATCTGCGCCACCGACAGGTGGAATTCGCCCTTGATGACTGGCATCAGCGGCGCGCAGGCGAACCAGGCGAAGAAGCAGACGAAGAAGGCCACCCAGGTCAGGTGGAAGGCACGCATCTGCGGCGTGTCGAAGGAGAGGAGCTTGATGCTGTTCGCTTTGCCGGCCATCTTGTTTACCCTTTAAAAATGAAAAAGGCGCCCGCTGCCTGGCCGCGCGGCGGCATGCGGGTGCATGCGCGGGCGGGTGCAGCGGACGCCGTTGTCCTTGTCTGCCAACCCGCCGTTGGGCTGGCACCTGTATTCATGAAGGGATCGCCGTTGATCCTCGACCAGGGTATGTGCAAGAGCCGTGCCACGTGGCGCCGCCCCACGCGCCGGGCGCCCGCCGGGGCGGCGCGCTTCATTGCAGTGCACCATGCGCAAAAACGGGGCGCGCGGGCGGCGCCCCGCACCATGCCCGCGCCGGTCAGGCCCCGGTCAGGCGCCGGCCAGCGCCGGACGGGCGATCGGGAAGGACGAGAGATAGGCGGCGGGGTCCTTGCCGGTCCAGACCTTGCCGTCCATGAGCATCGAGGTGCGCATCAGGCTGGACGGCGCCGGCACGCCGGCCACCAGCGCCGCCTCGCGGTACAGGCCGACGCGGTTGACGCGCGCGGCCACCGCCGCGTAGTCGACGTCCTCGCGCAAGAGCCCCCAGCGCCGGTGCTGGGTCATGAACCACATGCCGTCCGACAGCCACGGGAAGTTGGCCTCGCCGCCGGCGTGGAACTGCAGCGGGTCGGGGTCGGTCCAGCGCTTGCCGAGGCCGTTGTCGTAGTGGCCGTGCAGGCGCGCGGCGATCGCCTGGCGGTCGGCGTCCACGTAGGCGGGGCTGGCCAGTACCTCGGCCGCCGCGTCGCGGTGGGACGGCGCGTCGTCGATCCAGCGTCCCGCTTCCAGCACGGCGGCGACCAGCGAGCGGCAGGCGTGCGGATTGGCGTCGACGAAGGCGGCGGTGGCGCCGAGCGCCTTGCCGGGATGGTCGGGCCAGATGTCCTGGCTGGTCGCGGCGGTGAAGCCGCTGCCGTCCAGCACGGCGCGCGCGCTCCACGGTTCGCCGGCGCAGAAGCCGTCCATGTGGCCGGCCGCCAGGTTGACGGCCATCTGGCTGGGCGGCACGGTGGCCACGCGCACGTCGCGCAGCGGATCGATGCCGCCGGCCGCCAGCCAGTAATACAGGAACATCGCGTGGTTCCCGGTCGGGAACGTGTGGGCGAAGGTGAAGCGGCGCGTGCCCCGGCGCAGCAGCGCGGCCAGCGTGGCGAGGTCGGTCGCGCCCTGGGCGGCGAGCGCGCGCGACAGCGTGATCGCCTGGCCGTTGCGCGACAGGTTCATCAGCACGGCCATGCGCGCGGCCGCGCCGCCGATGCCGTTCTCGACGCCGTACAGCATGCCGTACAGCGCATGCGCCGCGTCGAGCTCCCCGGACAGCAGGCGGTCGCGCATGCCCGACCACGAATGCTGGCGGTGCAGCGCCAGCTTGATGCCGTGCTTCTCGTCCAGGCCCAGCACCGATGCCATCACCAGCGATGCGCAGTCGGTCAGCGGCATGAACCCGACGCGGATCGTGCCCTTCTCGGGGCGGTCGGAACCGGTTACGAATGCGCCTGACATAGTGTTCCTTAGCTTGGTAGTCAATCAACGTCGCCCCTGCCCGCGCAGGGACGCCATGCATGGTGGGCCGGGTGTCAGCCCAGCAGGTCCTCGACGTCCAGGATCCGCTGCGCCACCTCCGCCAGCCGGAGCTTCCTGTTCATCGCCATCCCGCGCAGCTTCTGGTAGGCCTGGTCCTCGCTCAGGCCCCCCTTGGCCATCAGGATGCCCTTGGCGCGCTCGACCAGCTTGCGGTCGGCCAGCTGGCGGCGCGTGTCCGACAGTGCTTCCAGCAGGCGCCGGTCGTGCCGGAAGCGCGCCAGCGCCACGTCCAGCACCGGCTTGACGCGCTCGGCCTGCAGGCCGTCCACGATGTACGCCGAGACGCCGGCTTCCATTGCCGCGTCCATGCTCGAGGTGGTCTCGTCGTCGGTGAACAGCACGATCGGGCGCGGCTCGTCGCGGGTGGCGATCACGATGTGCTCGAGCACGTCGCGCGCGTCCGACTCGCTGTCGATGATGATCATGTCGGGCTGGATCTGGGCGATGCGCTCGGGAAGGAAGATGTCGGCCGGCAGCGAGGCGACGATGTCGTAGCCGGATTCGAGCAGGCCGATGCGAAGCTGCGCGTTGCGTTGCGCCTGCATGACCGCCGCGTCCGCGCCGGCGCAGGACACCGGCGTGGCATTGATGACGACGATGCGCAGGGTGCGCGGAACCTTCGGAGGCGATTTCATGCCAACCGGATATGCAAGTTCCGGGCCAGCGTCTCGTCGCCGGACAGATATTCGCGCGGCGCATAAGCAGACCAAGGATGAATGATAGTTTCACCTAAGTAAACATTCACGAAACGTATGCTATACATCACGAACTAAAAGTTTATTTATGACGCGTCCCGTCCTATACTGCATCGCAACACGACAGATTCTTACCGGAGAACACCATGAGCATCGCAACGATCACCCAGGCGCAGGACAAGGGACTGCGCCACCAGTTTGCCGAAGCGTTCGCCACCATCCGCGACTTCGCGATCGAGATGTACACCGCCCACGGCGGCTGGTTCGTCGTCGACGCCGCCCAGCCGGCGAGCGGCGCCCTGGCGGTCGAAATGAACCGCACCGATTCCAAGTAAACAGACCAGCGAAAAGGATACCCATCATGACCTACGTCGAATACGTCACCGTCGCCATCTCCGCCCTGGCCATCGTCACCCGCATCGTCATGTTCGTGCGCAACCCGTCCGTGACCAGCCCCAGCGAACAGTGGACCACCGAGTACCCGCAGCTGAAAGAACTGGGCTGATCTCCTGGCCCACCGGCCTGCCCGCAGGCCAGCTCCATGTCTCCACGCGCCCGGCACTGGCCGGGCGTCGTCTTTTGTGCACCGCAACAGCGCACGCCGGTCCTCCCGTCATTACGCAAGCGTGCCACGCCGGCAGCTTTCTCCCACATTCCCACCCCAGCGGCATCATCGGCTGCGCTAGAATGCCTTTTTGCAATTTCCACGTAATCAAGCATTCCCGTTCCTCCCTACCCACCAGACCGATGACGCGACCACTTGCCCTTACCGCCGTATCCCTTGCTGCGCTGCTGACCCTGCAGGCCCACGCCGCCACGCCCGTCACCCTCGACCAGGCCATGGCCCACCCCGACTGGATCGGCACGCCCGTGGAAGCGGCCTGGTGGAACTGGGACGGCAAGCAGGTGTTCTACAAGCAGAAACGCACCGGGTCGCCGGTGCGCGACGTGTTCGGCGTCGACGCCACCCGAGCCGGCAAGGCCGCGCAGGTGAAGGACGCCGACCTGTCGACGCTGGACAGCCCGGACATGCTGTACAACCGCGAGCGCACGCGCGCCATCGTGGTCCGCAACGGCGACCTGTTCGAGCGCGACCTGAAGACCGGCGCGCTGGTGCAGGTCACGCGCAGCAACGGCGTCGCGATCTTCACGCCGCAGTACTCGGCCGACGGCCGCAGCATCCAGTTCCGCTCCGGCGACGACTGGTATGCCTGGAACCGCGCGGACCGCATCGTCGCGCCGGTGGCCGTGGTGCGCGCCGCCAAGGACCCGAACGTGCAGGACGCCGACGCGCTGCGCGACATGCAGCTGCGCCTGATCGCCACGCTCAAGCGCCAGAAGGACGAACGCGAGGCCGTCCGCGCGCGCGCGGAGGAAGAGCGCCGCGCCGATCCGACCCGCGCGCCGTCCCCGATCTACCTGGGCGACAAGCTGGCCATCGTCAACAGCGCGCTGTCGCCGGACGGCCGCTGGCTGCTGGTCGTCACCGGGCCGAAGGACGGCGACAAGGGCCGCGTCGGCAAGATGCCGCGCTACGTCACCGAGAGCGGCTACGAGGAATTCTCGGACGAGCGCACCCGCGTCGGCCGCAACGGCCCGCAGGGCCACGGCCTGAAACTGGTCGACCTGGTCAAGCGCGAGGTCAAGGACCTGGCGCTGGATGCGCTGCCGGGCATCGCCGTCGATCCGCTGGCGGCCATGCGCGCCGAGCGCAAGCTGCCCGCGCTCAAGGGCAACCGCCTGGCCATGATCGGCTTCCGCGGCGAGGCCATCGTCTGGAGCCAGGACGGCGCCAACGCCGCCGTCATGTTCCGCTCGGTCGACAACAAGGACCGCTGGATCGCCACCGTCGACCTGCCGCGCGCCGCCCTGGCGCCGGTGCACCGCCTGAGCGACCAGGCCTGGGTCAACTACGACAACAACGAGTTCGGCTGGCTGCCGGACAACCGCACGCTGTGGTACCTGTCCGAGGAAAGCGGCTACTCGCACCTGTACGTGCGCGACGCGGCGGGCACGACGCGCGCCCTCACCCAGGGCAAGTGGGAAGCGTCGGACGTGGCCTGGTCGGCCGACGGCCAGACCGCGTGGGTGCTGTGCAACCGCAACACGCCGGGCGCCTACGAAGTCTGCGCCGTGTCCGCCCGGGACGGCGCCACGCGCGAGGTCAGCAGCCTGGACGGCGGCGTCGAGGACTTCCGCCTGTCGCCGGACCAGCGCCGCCTGCTGGTGCACTACTCCGGCCCCTACCTGCCGCCGCAGATCGCCACCCTGCCGTCGCACGGCGGCGAGGCCGCGAAGCTGAGCGACACCCGCACCCCGGACTACAAGGCGCGCGAATGGATCCAGCCGCAGTTCGTCGCCGTGCCGTCGACCCACGGCGCCGATCCGGTCTGGGCCAAGCTGTACCGCCCGGCCCGGCTCGAGCCGGGCAAGAAGTACCCGGTCGTGATGTTCGTGCACGGCGCCGGCTACCTGCAGAACGTGACGCGCCGCTATACGCCCTACTTCCGCGAGCAGATGTTCCACAACCTGCTGGTCGAGAAGGGCTACATCGTGCTCGACATGGACTACCGCGCCTCGAAGGGCTACGGCGCCAAGTGGCGCAGCGCGATCTACCGCCAGATGGGCCATCCGGAACTGGAAGACTACCTGGACGGCGTCGACTGGATGGTGGCGAACCAGCAGGGCGACCGCGACAAGGTCGGCATCTACGGCGGCAGCTACGGCGGCTTCATGTCCCTGATCGGCATGCTGCGCGCGCCGGACGTGTTCAAGGCCGGCGCCGCGCTGCGTCCGGTGACCGACTGGAGCACCTACAACCACGAGTACACGGCCAACATCCTGAACACGCCGGAACTCGACCCGGAAGCGTACAAGATCTCGTCGCCGATCGAGTATGCGCAGAACCTCAAGGGCCACCTGCTGATCGCGCACGGCATGGTCGACGACAACGTGTTCTACCAGGATTCGGTGCGCATGGCCCAGCGCCTGATCGAGCTGAAGAAGGACAACTGGGAGCTGGCCGGCTATCCGCTCGAACGCCATTCCTTCGTGCAGCCGGAAAGCTGGTACGACGAGTACCGCCGCATCTACCAGCTGTTCGAGCGCACCCTGAAGTAAACGCCGCGCACCCTTCCCGCCCGGCGCGGTATGCTGGCGTTTTCGTCCAGCATGCCGCGCCATGATCTTCCGCCCGCTCCGCGTCTTCCAGCTCGCTTTCCTGCTCGCCGCCCTGGCCGCGGCGTCCCCCGCATCGTTCGCCCAGGACAAGCCCGGCTTCGTCGGCCTGCCCGCCGGCGGCACGCTGGATGCGCGCAAGGTGCTGACGGCGCGCTACGGCGAGCAGGCGGCCACCACCCGCCGGATCGCGGGCGGCATCACCGGGGTCTTCGTGGAAAGCCGCGACGCCGCCGAACAGGACACGGTGCCCGTGACCTTCGGCCAGGTGTTCGCGCCGGGCGACGTCGGGCCGCGCGACCGCCTGGTCGGCCGGCTCGCCGACGGCACCCTGCTGCCGGTGCAGGTCGACGCCAAGGCGCGCCATGCGGACGGCTCGCTGCGCCACGCGGTCGTCTCGGCCATCGTGCCGAAGCTGGCCGCGCACCAGTCGCTGATGCTGGCGCTGGCCAGGACCGACGCCGCGGCGGCGCCCGCCGCGGCGCCGGCGACGCCCGCCGACCTGCTGGCGCAGGGATTCGCGGCCGACGTGCGCGTGCGCCTGGACGGGCGCGAGTGGCGCGCCGCGGCCGCGTCCCTGCTGGCCGGCCGGGGCGCGCAGGCCTGGCTCGCGGGACCGCTGGCCAACGAGTGGGTGGTGACGGCGCCGCTGGTCGACGCCGCCGGCGCGCCCCACCCGCACCTGGCCGCGCGCTTCGCGGTGCGCTGGTATCCGCAGGCGCGGCGCGCGCGCGTCGACGTCACCGTCGAGAACGACTGGGCCTGGGAACCGGGTCCGCGCAACTTCACCTACGACGCCGCCATCGACGTGGGCGGCCGCGAGGTGTACGCGAAGCCGGGCCTGGTGCACGTGCACCATGCGCGCTGGCGCAAGGTCGTCTGGTGGGGGCAGGCGCCGGCCGTGCACCTGCGCCACGACACACCCTACCTGATCGCCTCGCGCGCCCTGCCCAACTACGACCAGTCCTTCCCCGCGGCCGAGAGCGCGCTGGCCGACATGAAGGCGCGCTGGACCGGCGCGGCGACCGAGCCGATGGGACTGGGCCTGGCGCTGGCCTACATGCCGACCACGGGCGGACGCGTGGACATCGGCATCCTGCCCGCCTGGGCCGCGCTGTACCTGCTGAGCATGGACCCGCGCGCCGCCGAGGTCACGCTGGGCACCGCCGACCTGGCCGGCAGCTGGCCGATCCACTTCCGCGACCGCCGCAGCGGGGACCCGGTCAGCATCGTCGACCATCCCTACGTGACGCTGATGGGGCACCTGAGCGACACCGTCGATCCGGCCACCGGCAAGTCGCAGGCGTTCCCGCCGTGCGCCCCGGGCGCCTGCGACAACCCGTTCACGCCCGACATCGCGCACCAGCCGAACTTCGCCTACCTGCCCTACCTGCTGACCGGGGACCAGTACTACCTCGAGGAGCTGCTGTTCTGGGCCAGCTACAACGTGGTCGCCCTGAACCCCAACTACCGCGACCATGCCAAGGGGCTGATGCACGGCGAGCAGGTGCGCGGCCAGGCCTGGGCCCTGCGCACGCTGGGCGAGGCGGCCTACATCGCGCCCGACGCGCACCCCATGAAGCGCCAGTTCGCCGCCATCGTCGCGAACAACCTGGACTGGTACAACCGCAGCTATACCGACAACCCCGCCGCCAACCGCCTGCACGCCATCGTCAACGGCTATGCGCTGTCGTACAACAACGGCACCGCGCTGGCGCCCTGGCAGGACGATTTCTTCACGTCCGCCATCGGCCACCTGGCCGAACTGGGTTTCCGGGAGGCCGACCGGCTGCTGGCCTGGAAGGCGCGCTTCCCGGTGGCGCGCATGATGGACCCGGGCGCCTGCTGGATCGACGGCGCGATCTACGCGCTGACGGTGCGCCGCGGCGCCGACGGCCCGTTCCTGTCCGGCATGGCCGAGGCCTATGCGGCCAGCCACGAGCCGTCCTTCCTGGCGCTGCCGTGCGCCGGCGGGGAAATGGCGGCCGCGCTCAAGCTGCGCCCCGGCGAGATGAACAACTATTCCGGCTCGGCGATCGGCTTCCCGTCGAACATGCAGCCGGCGCTCGCCTACGCCGCCGACGCCCTGGGCGAGCCCGGACGCAAGGCCTGGGAACGCTTCATGGCGCGCAGCGTCCTGCCGGACTACAGCGGCGCACCGCAGTTCGCGATCGTGCCGCGCAGCGTGGGGGCCGGACAGGACGAACGCGCCGCCGCCCCGGCGCAGTGAGCCGTCGCCCCGGCCCAGTGAGCCGTCGCCCCGGCGAAGGCCGGGGTCCAATGTGCACGCGTTCCGGCTGCGCTACGAAATCAGGCCCCGGCCTGCGCCGGGGCGACGGTCGTGCAGCCAGCAATCCTAGTTCCCCAGGAAATCCAGCAACGTCAGCGCCACCACCTTGGTCGCCTTGCGCAGGTCTTCCAGCAACAGCCGCTCGTCCGCCTTCTTGGCGTTCGATTCCGGCACCGTGCGCGGCCCGGCGCCGTACAGCACGGCCGGGATGCCGTGTTCGCCGTACAGGCGCGCATCCGCGTACAGCGGCGTGCCCCGGGCCTGCGGGACTTCGCCCAGGATCGCCGCGCCGTGGCGCTGCAGGCTGGCCACCAGCTCGTCCGAGCCCGGCAACGGGCGCAGCGCCTGCGACAGCAGCAGGCGCCGGATGTCGAGGCGGATGCCGGGCAGGCCGCGCACCGCGTCCTCGACCAGCGCGCGCACCTGCGCCTCGACCGCGACCGGGTCTTCTTCCGGGATCATGCGCCGGTCCATCTTCATGACCACCTTGCCCGGCACGACGTTGGTATTGGTACCGCCGTCGATGCGCCCCACCAGCATCGTCGGCGAATCGATGCCGGGCACGCCCGACTTGATCTTCTTGAGTTCCGGCAACTGGCCGTAGATCGCATTCAGGATCTTCGTCGCCGCCTGCAGCGCGTCGACGGCCGTCTCCGGCATCGCGCCGTGGCCGGCCTTGCCGTGCACCGTGATCTCCAGCTGCAGGCAGGCGTTGTGGGCGGTGACGATGTCGTAGGCGAAGCCGGCGGCGATCGCGAAGTCGGGCTTGACGATGCCCTGTTCGAGCAGCCAGCCGGGCCCCAGCAGGCCGCCGAATTCCTCGTCGTAGGTGAAATGCAGCTCCAGCGCGCCGCGCAGCGGCACGCCCAGCGCCTCCAGCGCGCGCGCCGCGAACACGTAGGTGGCGAAGTCGCTCTTGGACACGGCGGCCGCGCGGCCGTAGATGTAGCCGTCCTCGACGACGCCGCCGTAGGGCGGCCTGGTCCAGCCTTCGCCCGGCGGCACCACGTCGCCGTGGGCGTTCAGCGCCAGCGTCGGGCCGCCGGCGCCGTAGGGGCGGCGCACGACCAGGTTGACGATGCTCTGCATGCCGTAGTCGCGCACGCGTTCCTGCGGCACCGGGTGCCGCTCGGCCGTCCAGCCGTAGTCCGCCAGCAGCTGCGCCACCCGGTCCGCGTGCGGCGCATTGTCGCCCGGCGGCGTGTCGGTCGGGACGCGGATCACCTGCTGCAGGAAGGCGACCTCCTCGTCGAAATGGTCGTCGATCCAGCGCAGCAGCGCATCCTGTTGGTCTTCCATGGGGTTCACTCCGTTCTTGCGCCGGACTCGAACCAGGCCGCGACCCGGGCCCGTTCGGCGTCCGTCATGTTGGTCATGTTCGCCAGCGGCATCGCCTTCAGCTGCACCGCCTGCTGGTAGATGCGCGGGGCGTTCTGCGCGATGCCGTGGACGTCGTCCAGCGCCACCCCGGCCGGGGCCGAGGCGAAGCCGGGCTGGCTCGGGTGCGCCGCGTGGCAGGACACGCAGCGCTGCTGGATGATGCCGCGCACCTGCGCGAATTGCGCGGCCCCGTCCACCCTGGCGGCATTGCCCGTCGCATCGCCGACGATGCCCGGCGGCGCCGGCAGCAGCGCGACCATCGTCCCGAGCAGGATCAGCACGCCGATCGCCGGGTACTTCCACGCGATGCGGCCCTTGTGGCGCAGGTTGAAGAAGTGGCGGATGAAGACGCCCGCCAGCATGATCGCGGCCAGCACGGCCCAGGCGTGGTCGTGGCGGTAGGTCATCGCGAAGTGGTTGCTGATCATGATGAACAGCACCGGCAGCGTGAAATAGTTGTTGTGGACGCTACGCTGCTTGCCGCGGATGCCGTAGATGGGGTCCGGCTTGCCGCCCGCGATCATCGTGTCGACCACCTTGCGCTGGCCGGGGATGATGACCATCGCCACGTTGGCGACCATGATCGTGCCGATCATCGCGCCCACGTGGATGTAGGCCGCGCGCCCGCTGAGGAAATGGGTGAGCACCCAGGCCGCGCCCACAAGCAGCAGGTAGACGACGGCGCCGAACGCGAGGTCGTGCTTGCCGAGCCTAGAGCGGCACAGCAGGTCGTACACGACCCAGCCCGCGACCAGGCTGGCCAGGCCGATGCCGATGGCCTGCCAGGACGACAGGTCGGCCACGGCGCGGTCGACCATCATGGCCTGGGCGTTGAAGTAGTAGACGATGGTGAGCAGCGCGAAGCCCGACAGCCAGGTGGAATACGCTTCCCACTTGAACCAGTGCAGCTCCTTCGGCAGGCTGGCCGGCGCCACCATGTATTTTTGCGGGTTGTAGAAGCCGCCGCCGTGCACGGCCCACAGCTCGCCGGCCACGCCCTTCTGCGCGAGGTCCGAGCCGGGTGCCGGCGGGCGCAGCGAATTGTCCAGCCAGACGAAGTAGAACGAGGCGCCGATCCAGGCGATGCCCGTGATGACGTGCAGCCAGCGAACCAGCAGGTTCATCCACTCGAGGCCATACGGGACGTAGTATCCAAGCAGCTCCATGCGCATCCTTTAGACGTAGTTGGATAGAAGATACGCTGCTTCCCATTCATACAACATGAAATATGACGTATATTCGACATAACGATAAGGATATACGCCTCCCATGTCCAGCCTTCCCCAGCACCTCGACCTGCACCTGATCCGCATCCTCTACCTGCTGCTGGTGGAAAAGAACGTCTCGCGCGTCGCCCTCAAGCTGAACCAGCCGCAGCCCTCGATCTCGGCCTCGCTGCGCAAGCTGCGCGAACTGACCGGCGACCCGCTGCTGGTGCGCGGCGCGCGCGGCATGGTGCCGACGCAGCATGGCGAAAGCCTGCTCAAGCCGGCCAAGCGCATCCTCGACGAGACCGAGAGCCTGTTCATCCGCAAGTCGCCGTTCGTGCCCGAGCAGGCCGCGCGCACCTTCCACATCGCGGCGCCGGACTACCTCGACACCCAGTTCCTGCCCAACGTGGTGGCCAGCATCCGGCGCGGCGCGCCCAACAGCCGCGTCGCGATCCACCACCTGGGGCCCGGCAACGACTACCTGCGCATGCTGTCGGACGGCGAGGTCGACCTGGTGATCGCCAACTGGGACGAGCCGCCCGCGCACCTGCACATGTCCAAGCTGTTCGAGGACCCGATCGTCTGCACCATGCGCGCCGACAGCGCCTACGCCCGGCGCACCGCCAGCGACGCGATGACGCTCGACGACTACCTGGCGCTGCCGCACGTGGCGCCGGCCGCCATGCTGCCAGGCTACCACGGCGTGATCGACGCCTTCCTCGAGCGCCAGGGCCTGCAGCGCAAGGTGGCCGTGGAGTCGCCCTACTTCGGCCTGATCCCGTACATGCTGGCCCAGACCGACCTGGTGCTGACCACCGGCCGCCAGTTCATCCGCTTCTACGAGAACACGCTGCCGCTGAAGAACTTCGCGGTGCCGCTGAAATTCCCGCCGATGCGCTTCTACCAGCTGTGGCACCAGCGCGTGCACCAGTCGCCCGAGCACAAGTGGCTGCGCGACCAGGTGACGGCGGCGGCCAGGGCGCTGGTCAAGCGGTGACGTCCGCCGTGCGCGCCATATACGCGTCATCATCGGCAACGTATGAACCGGCGCCCGCCACGCTTTATCATCGCCTGCTTCGATAGGAAATCGCCGCCATGACCACACTCGCCGACCTGAACGCCCTGCCCGTCCCGGACTTCGTGGACGCCCTGCGCGGCATCTACGAGCACTCGCCGTGGATCCCGCAGCGCGCCGCCGCGCAGCGTCCCTTCGCCAGCGTCGCGGCGCTGAAGCTGGCGTTGCAGGACGCCGTCGCCGCGGCCACCGACGACGAGCGCCTGGCGCTGCTGCGCGCCCACCCCGAGCTGGCCGGCAAGGCCGCGATCGCGGGCGAGCTCACCGCCGAGTCGACGGGCGAGCAGGCCGCCTCCGGCCTGGACCGCTGCACGCCGGAGGAGTACGCGGAACTGCACGCGCTGAACGCCGCCTACGGCGCGCGATTCGGCTTCCCGTTCATCCTGGCCGTGAAGGGGCCGACCGGGCACGGGCTGGCGCGCCGGGAGATCATCGCCACCTTCCGCCGGCGCCTGGCGAACCCGCCGCGCGCCGAGCTGGCGGAATGCCTGCGCCAAGTGCACCGCATCGCCGAGATCCGCCTGAACGCCCTGCTCGGCATCGCGCTGCCGTTCGGCCCGGCCATCATGGACTGGGCCGAGCGGCTGGGCGCGATCAGCGACGACGCCGCCGGCCTGACCTGCGCCTACATGACCGAGGCGCACCGGCGCACCGCGCGCCAGCTGGCGGCCTGGATGACGCAGGCCGGCATGGACGCGCACGTCGACGCCGTCGGCAACGTAGTCGGGCGCTACGCCGCGGCGGATCCGGCGGCGCGCACGCTGCTCACCGGGTCGCACTACGACACCGTGCGCAACGGCGGCAAGTACGACGGCCGCCTGGGCATCCTGCTGCCGCTGGCGATCGTGCGCCACCTGCACGCGCGCGGCGAGCGCCTGCCCTTCCACCTGGAGGTGATCGGTTTCGCCGAGGAGGAGGGCGTGCGCTTTCGCAGCACCTTCATCGGCAGCAGCGCCGTCGCCGGCCGTTTCGACATGGCCGTGCTCGACCTGGCCGACGCCGACGGCGTCACGATGCGCGCCGCGCTGCAGGCGGCCGGCCACGAGCCGGACGCCGCGGCCATCGCCGCGCTGGCGCGCGATCCGGCGTCCCTGCTCGGCTACGTCGAGGTCCACATCGAGCAGGGACCGGTGCTGCTGGAACGGGGCTTGCCGCTGGGCGTGGTCGCGGCCATCGCCGGCAGCTCGCGCTACCTGGTCGAGCTGGAAGGCACGGCCAGCCATGCCGGCACGACGCCGATGGGCATGCGCCGCGACGCCGCCGCCGCCGCCGCCGAGATCGTGCTGCTGGTCGAGCGCCGCTGCGCCGACGGCTCGGCGCTGGTCGGCACCGTGGGCCAGCTCGCCGTGCCCGACGGCTCGGTCAACGTGGTGCCGGGACGCTGCCGCCTGTCGCTCGACATCCGCGCCGCCGACGACGGCGCGCGGCTGGCCGCCGTGCGCGACGTCCTGGACGGCATCGCCGGCATCTGCGCGCGGCGCGGCATCGGCCACCGCGTCGAGACGCTGGTCGAGGCGGCCGCCGTTCCGTGCGCGCCGCGCCTGATGGCGCAACTGGGCGCGGCCGTCGAACGCGCCGGCCTGCCGGCCTTCGCGCTGCCGTCCGGCGCCGGCCACGACGCGATGGCGCTGGCGCCGCTGACCGACGTGGCGATGCTGTTCACGCGCTGCGGCAACGGCGGCATCAGCCACAATCCGCTCGAGACGATGACGGCCGACGACGCCGACGTCGCGGCCGCCGTGCTGCTCGACTTCCTGCGCAATCTAGCGTGAGGACCGCGCCATGCACCTGACCTGGACCGACTCGACCGACCGCGTCGACTGGGACGAACTGTCCGCGCTGTACCGCGCGGCGCCGCTGGCGCACAAGGAGCCGGCCCTGCTGCGCACCGCGTTCGGCAACAGCATGTTCAAGCGCTTCGTGTTCGACGCCGACCGGCTGGTGGGCGCCGGCCGCGTGCTGGCCGACGGCATCGACGTCGCCTACCTGTGCGACGTCGCCCTGCTGCCCGCCTACCAGGGCACGGGGCTGGGCAGGCAGCTCGTCGCCGCGCTGCTCGATTGCGCGCGCGGGCACAAGAAGGTCATCCTGTACGCCGCGCCCGGCAAGGAAGGCTTCTACGCCAGCCTCGGTTTCCGGCGCATGACGACGGCGATGGCCCTCTTCGAGGACCAGGCCGCGGCCGCCGCGCGCGGCTACCTGCACGACGCGTGAGGCCTCAGCGCCGCGCCACCAGCGCCGGCAGCACCAGGTCGCCCAGGAGTTTCTCGGACAGCTGGTGCGCGCCGCGCACCTGGTAGTTGGTGGTGGTGACCACGACCACCGCGTCCAGCGCCGGCAGCACGTAGACCTTGTTGCCGCCCATGCCCGACATCGCGTAGCTGGCCACCGGCTTCCCGTCCAGCGCGAACGGCTGCAGCCACCACAGGTAGCCGTAGTCGACGCCTTCGCGCGCGTTGGCGTGCGGCGCGATCGAACGGCGCACCCAGTCCGGCGCCAGCACCTGGCGGCCCTGCCAGCGGCCGCCGTCCAGGTAGAGCTGCCCCAGCTTCCACAGGTCGCGGGTGCGCAGGCCCAGGCTGCCGCCCGTCATCGCCGTGCCCAGCGGCTGGATCTGCCACTTGACGTCCGCGATGCCCAGCGGCTTGAACAGCACCTCGTCGGCGAAGTCCGGCACGCTGCGCCGCGTGGCGCGCTCCAGGATGGGGCCGAGCAGCGTGACGCCGGCCGTGCAATAGCTGAACGCGCGTCCGTAGGGCTGCTTGTCGGGCGTCGGCACCCAGTCGGGAAAGCCGCGCACCGGCAGGTCGAGGTAGAAGCGGCTCCAGTCCTCGACCAGGTACATGCGCTCCTCGTTGCCGCGCGAGTACTGGTTGTCGTCGTCGCATTCGAGCAGGGAACTCATGGTCAGCAGGTCCTCGACCGTGATGCGCGCCTTGCGCGGGTCCGGGTGCGCCAGCGGCATGCGGTCTTCGAACCACGGCAGCACCGGGCTGTCGACGCGCAGCAGGCCGCGTTCGACGGCGGCGCCGACCAGCATGCCGGCCACCGTCTTGGTCACCGAGCGGGTGTTGCGCAGCGCGGCGGCCCCGCCGGCATCGAAGTAATGCTCGTAGACCACCTTGCCGTGGCGCGCCGCCAGCACGCTGGTGACCTGCTTGAACTCGCCCGCGCCCACCGCGGCGGTGACGGCGTCGAAGTCGGCCGCCTGCACGCCCGCGCACAGCAACAGGCCCGTCGCCCATCCCATCCATCGTTTCATGGTGCCTCCCGTGACGGAAAAAACGGCAGTCTAGCCGGGGGCCGGCGGCGGCGTCTTGTATCCTTCGAACATGCGGCGGCGCCAGGCGCCGGGCGGCATGCCGAAGCGCTGGCGGAAGGCGTGGGTCAGGTGGCTCTGGTCGACGAAGCCGGCCGCCAGGGCGATGTCGGCGATGCCCAGGCCGGGGCGGCGCAGCAGGGCGCAGGCGCGCTCGATGCGGCGCCAGCGCAGCAGCTCGCCCGGCGAGCAGCCCAGCAGGTCGCGGAACACGCGCGCCAGGTGCACCGGGTGCACGCCGGCGGCGGCGGCCACGGCGCCGATCGACAGGCCGGCGTCGTCCGCGCCGTCCATCACGGCCGCATAGGCATGGCGCAGCCAGGCCGGCGGCTGGCGCAGCGCACGCGCCGGCGCCGCGTCGGTCTGCGCGAGCAGTTCCCACACGCCGGCCTCCAGCAGCGCGGCGTCGGGCGCGCCGTGCATGGCGCGCGCCAGCCCGAAGGCGCTGCGCAGGCAGGGCGGCCGCTGCAGGTAGCAGGCCCCGGCCGGGATCGCGCGCAGCTCGTCGGCGCCGTCCAGGCGCGCGGGATCGATCGAGACCGCCATGAAGCGCCCCTGCCCGCCCAGGAAGCGGTCGCGGTGGGTCGTGCCGGGCGGGTTGTAGACCAGGGCCGGCGCCGGCGCGCATGCCGGCGCGCCGCGCGCCTGCGAGAGGTAGACGCCGGCCAGCACCAGCACGTAGTGCGCCTCCTCGTGCGTGTGCAGGCGCACCTCGTGCTCCGGCGCGCTGGCGGCGAGCACGCTGAGGCCGAACACCCCGCCCTGCTGGCGGTCCTGCCACTCGCCGTAGAACTGGCCGGGGCGCAGCAGGACCGTCATCGCCCGGCCCTCCCTATTTCGCCGTTGCGATCCAGCGCCCGACCCGGGCTTCCAGGATCGGCAGCGGCAGCGTGCCGGCGCCCAGCACCACCGCGTGGAAGGCGGCGTAGTCGAACTTCGGCCCCAGCGCGCGGCGCGCGCGCTCGCGCAGTTCCAGGATCTTCATGGCGCCGATCTTGTAGCTCAGCGCCTGGCCGGGCCACACCATGTAGCGCTCGATCTGGTTGACCGCCTGCGCCTCGTCGTAGCCGAGCGTCTGCATCGCATACGCCACCGCCTTCTCGCGCGACCAGCCCTGGGCGTGCATGCCGGTGTCGACCACCAGGCGCACGGCGCGCAGCAGCTCGTCGTTCAGGTGGCCATAGTAGGCGGCCGGATCCTCGTACAGGCCGAACTCCTTCCCCAGCGTCTCGGCGTACAGCGCCCAGCCCTCGGTGTAGGCGGCCGCGCTCGGGTGCTCGGTGAAGAACTTGCGGAAGTCCGGCAGCGGCAATTCCTTCAGCAGCGCCGCATGCAGGTGGTGGCCCGGCACGCCCTCGTGCAGGAACAGCGTGGTCATGTCGACCGTGCTGTATTCCTTCGGATCGTTGACGACCGCCCAGAAGGTACCCAGATGGGAGCCGTCGGCGGCGACCGGGGTGTAGTGGTCGGACGCGGTGGCGCGCGTCAGTGCCGGCTCCAGCTGCACGTCGAGCCTGGCCTTCGGCAGCAGCGTGAAGTAGTCCGGCAATGTGGCGCCGACGGTCGCGTACAGCGCCCGGTAGCGCTCCAGCACCTGGGCGTCGCTGGAAAACGGCTTGAAGCGCCGCTGGGCCGCCACCCACTGCGGGAAGGCGTCCAGCGGGTCGTAGCCGAGCTTGGGCGCCAGCGCCGCCAGCGCGGCGCGGATGCGCCGCACTTCCTCCAGGCCGAGCGCGTGGATGCGCTCCGGCGCCAGGTCGAGGTTGGTGTTGTTGCGGATGCGCGCGCGGTACCAGGCGGCGCCGTCCGGCAGCGCGCCGTAGCCGGCCGTGATGCGTCCGGCGGCCAGGTAGTCCGTCTCGAGGAAGGCCACCAGCCGGCCGAGCGCCGCGTCGATGCGCGCGGCCGCCTGGCGGTAGCCGGCCTCCAGCGCGCGCCGGTCGGCGTCGCCGAAGCTGGCCGGCATGTCGCGCACCGGGGTGGCGAACACGCTGGCCTGCGGGTCGCTGCTGCGCAGCTGGCGGAACTGCGGCAGCATCTTTTGCGTGATCGCCTTCGGCTGGACCACGCCCCTGCGGATGCCCTCCCGCATGTTGGCGACGGCCTGGTCGATCCAGGCCGGCAGCTGCTCCAGCCGGGACAGGTAGGCGCGGTACTGCGCCGGCGTCGCCAGGGGCTGGGATCCGGTGCCGCCGGCATAGTTGGCCAGGGTGCTCGGCACGTTGTCGAAGTGGTTCAGCGGCAGCAGGTGCTCCGGGAAGCGCTCCAGGTCGAGCTGGCTGCGGATCTCGGCTTCCAGGATGTCGCGGTTGAGCCGCTCGTCCGCCGACAGGCGCCGCGCATCCACCGCCGCCAGTTCCTCCAGCAGCGCATGGTTCTGCGCCAGGTAGCGCGCGCGCACCTGCGGCGCGATGGCCATGCCGAGCTGGTCGTCGTAGCGGCCGTCGCCGTTGGCGGTGGCGTACAGCAGCGGATCGAAGCGGGCGCGCGCGTCGTAGAAGCGCGCGGCCAGGCGCTCGACCTGGCGCGCGGCGGGGCTGATCGTGGGCGCGGTGGCCGCCGCGATGGCGCCGGGCACCAGGGCGATGGCGGCGCTCGAACAGAGCGTCAGGGCAAGGGACAGGGCACTGGACATGGCAAACGTCATGGACATCCTTTTTCGTGAACTGGCAAAAAGGATACAACAGCCCGCGGCGGCCGCGGCAAGTTTCAGGCGTCGTGATTCAGGCGTCGTGATTCAGGCGCCCGGCGCCGCCGCTGCCTGGCCCTGGCGGCCCGCCAGCTGCGCGATGCGCGCGACCAGCAGCCCGGCGTCGACCGGCTTGGCCAGGTAGTCGGTATAGCCGGCGCCCAGCGCGCGCTCGCGGTCTTCCTGGCGCGTGAACGCCGTCAGCGCGATCGCCGGGACCGCGCCGCCGGCCGCGCCGGCGCGGCGCCGGATGCTGCGCATCAGTTCGTATCCGTCGGTGCCCGGCATGCCGATGTCGCTGACGATCACGTCGGGCCGCTCGCGCTCCAGCAGGTCGAGGGCGCGGCCGGCGCCGGATGCCGCCAGCGTGGACGCGCCGCTGTGCCGCAGGATCTGTTCAAGCACGTCGAGCGTGTCGGGCGCGTCGTCGACGACCAGCACCTTCACGCCCGACAGGTCGGCCAGCGCGTCCGACCGGGCGGCCACGGCGGCGTCGTGGGCGGCCGCCTGCGCCGCCGCCGCCGCGGGCTGCGGGCGCAGCAGCGGCAGGCGCACGGTGAAGGCGGCGCCCGCATGCGCGCCGGGGCTGTCGGCCTCGATGGTGCCGCCGTGCAGCTCGACGAGCTGGCGCACGATCGACAGGCCCAGCCCCAGGCCGCCGTGGCGCCGCGTCACCGACGCGTCCTGCTGGCGGAAGCGGTCGAACACATAGGGCAGGAACTCGGGCGCGATGCCGATGCCGGAATCGATCACGCGCAGCACGACGTCGCCGCGCTCGCGTCCCAGCGTCACCTGCACGGTGCCGCCGGCCGGCGTGAACTTGACCGCGTTCGACAGCAGGTTCCACATCACCTGCTGCAGGCGCCCGGGGTCGGCCAGCATCTCGCCGATGCCGCGGTCGATGTCGGTGCGCAGCGCGATCTGCTTGGCCACCGCCGCCGGGTGCACGGTGCCCAGCGCGCTGTCGACGATGCGCGCCGGGTCCACCGGCTGCACCTCGAGGCGCAGGTTGCCGGACACGATGCGGCTCATGTCGAGCAGGTCGTCGATCAGCTGCCCCTGGGCGCGCGCATTGCGCTCGATGGCATCCAGGCCGCGCTTGACGGTGGCCTCGTCGCGCACGCCGCGCCGCAGCATGCCGGCCCAGCCGGCGATGGCGTTGAGCGGCGTGCGCAGCTCGTGCGACAGCGTGGCCAGGAACTCGTCCTTCATGGCGCTCAGGTGCTCGGCCTCGTCGCGCGCGGCGCGCTCGCGCAGCAGCAGTTGCTGGCGCTCCTCGGCCATGGCCTGCGAGACGGCGAGGATGCGCGCATTGGCCTGCAGGCGCGCGTCGAACACCGACGCCGCCAGCGCCAGACCGAGCACGCACAGCGAGGCGATCACCACCAGCGTGGCGACGCCCGAATGGTTGACGCCGGCGCGCGCCGCCATGCACACGCTATCGGCCGGGAAGCTCGCCGCCGCCATGCCCGTGTAGTGCATGCCGGCGATGGCCGCGCCCATCGCCACGGCGGCGCCGGCGCGCGGCAGCCAGACGCGCGGCGTGTTGCGGCGCAGCCGGAACGCGATCCACAGCGCCAGCGCCGACGCCGCGATGGCGACCAGCACCGACAGCGCGAACAGCCACGGGTCGTAGACGATCCCGGGCCGCATGCGCAGCGCGGCCATGCCGGTGTAGTGCATCGCATTGATGCCGATGCCCATCAGGACGGCGCTGACGAGCAGGCGCGTGCCGCCCAGGTCGGCCCGGCCGGCCTGCCACAGCGCCAGGCCGGAGGCGGCGATCGGCAGCAGCAGGGACACGATGGTGATCGGAACGTCGAAGGCGAGCGGGATCGGCAGGCGGAAGGCGAGCATGCCGATGAAGTGCATGGCCCAGATGCCGGAACCCATGGCGACGGCGCCGCCCGCGGTCCAGGCCAGCAAGGCGCGGCCCTGCGACTGGGCCACCCTTCCCGCGAGGCCGAGCGCCGAGTACGAGGCGACCATCGCGACCAGGATGGAAACCAGCACCAGCGACATTTCGTAATATCCACTCAGCATGTCGGTCCTGTCCGTGATCAGCGCTGCTGCCCTGCGGAAAACCACGACGGCCAACCGTCGCCGTGCGGGCGCACGCCGACAGTATGCTATCTCCGCGCCGCGCCGGCCATGGCACGACTTGGTAATAAAATATTACTCCTGCATAAACTCCAGCGCCTCCCGGCCGGCGACGGCGACCACGCCCGCGCGTTCCAGCATCGCGTGCAGCAGCACGTTGCAGCCGGCCGCCAGGTGGTCGGGCCGGGCGTCCTCGATCTCGTTGTGGCTGATGCCGTCCTTGCAGGGCACGAAGATCATCGCGGCGGGCGCGCGGCGCGCCACGTAGACGGCGTCGTGGCCGGCCCCGGACACCACGTCCATCGACGCGTGGCCCAGGCGCGCGGTGGCGCCGCGCACGGCGGCCACGCAGTCGGGATCGAACGGACAGGCGGGCACGTGGGACACGCGCTCGAGCGCCACGTCCAGCCCGGTCTCGGCCCGCACGCGCGCGACGCAGGCGGCGATCTCGGCGTCCATCCGGGCCAGCAACTCGTCGCTGACGTTGCGCAGGTCGATGCTGAACTTGACCCGGCCGGGGATCACGTTGCGGCTGTTGGGGAACACCTGCACCATGCCGACCGTGCCGCGGCCGTAGGGCGGATGGCGTTCGGCGATCGCCACCACTTCCTGCATGATGCGGGTGGCCACCTGCAGCGCGTCGCGGCGCAGCCCCATCGGCGTCGGGCCGGCATGCGCCTCCATGCCGAGCACCGTGCAGTCGTACCAGGACAGGCCCATCACGGCCGGCACCACGCCGATCGTCAGGCCGGCGTCCTCGAGCACCGGTCCCTGTTCGATGTGGGCCTCGAAATAGGCGCCGATCGGATGCGCGCCCGGCACCTCGTCGCCGCGGTAGCCGATGCGCGCCAGTTCCTCCTCGACCGACCTGCCGTCGACGTCGCGCGCCGCGTAGGCGGTTTCCAGGCTGAAGGCGCCGCAGAACACGCCGGACCCCATCATCACCGGCACGAAGCGCGAGCCTTCCTCGTTGGTCCAGAACGCCACCTCGATGGGCGCCTCGGTGACGACGCCGTGGCGGTTCAGCGTGCGCACGACCTCGAGTCCGGCCAGCACGCCGTAGTTGCCGTCGAACTTGCCGCCGGTCGGCTGGGTGTCGATGTGGCTGCCGGTGACGACCGGCGCCAGGTCCGGCCGCCTGCCCGCGCGGCGCATGAACACGTTGCCGATCCGGTCGACGGTGACGGCCAGCCCTTCGGCCTTCGCCCAGGAGATCACCAGGTCGCGGCCCTCGCGGTCGAGGTCGGTCAGGGCGAGGCGCTTCACGCCCCCTTTCTCGGTGGCGCCGATGCGCGCCAGGTCCATCAGGGATTGCCACAGGCGGTCGCCGTCGATGCGCAGGTCGTTCATGGTGCTGTCCTCGTGATTGGGCCGCTGGCGCGGCATGGAATACGCCCTCAGGAAAACGCGGCCGCGCCGGCCGCGGCAAACGCCGGCCGCTCCACGTACCGGCCCGCCCCGCGCTCCGCGCGCAGTTCGCCGTCCGCGTACACGACCTTGCCGGCCGCCACCGTGTGCGTCGCCACCCCGCGCACCGTGCGCCCCTCGAACACGTTGAAGCCCCCCTGCGAATGCTGGGTCGCCGCCGACAGCGTGCGCGTGGCCAGCGGGTCCCACAGCACCAGGTCGGCGTCGGCGCCGGCCGCCACGCTGCCCTTGCGCGGGTAGATATTGAAGATCTGCGCCGCATTGGTGGAGGTCACGCGCACGAATTCGGACGGGGTCAGGCGGCCCGTGTTCACGCCCGCGTCCCACACCACGGCCATGCGCTCCTCGACGCCGCCGCAGCCGTTCGGGATGCGCGTGAAGTCGTCCTGTCCCGCCGCCTTCTGCGCCGCGCAGAACGTGCAGTGGTCGGTGGCCGTCGTGTGCAGGTTGCCGCCCTGCAAGCCCTGCCACAGCGCGGCCTGGTGGTGCGGCGGGCGGAACGGCGGGCTCATCACGTAGGCGCGCGCATGGGCCGGATCGGGATGGCGGTAGACGCTGTCGTCGATGACCAAGTGGCCGGCCAGCGCCTCGCCGTACACGCGCTGGCCGCGCGCGCGGGCGCGGGCGATCGCGTCGAGCGATTCGGCGCAGGACACGTGCACGATGTAGACCGGCGTGCCGAGCACGCCCGCGATGGCGATCGCGCGGTTGGCCGCCTCGGCCTCGACTTCCGGCGGCCGCGACAGCGGATGCGCCTCGGGGCCGCGGATCCCCTTCGCCAGCAGCTCGCGCTGCAGCTGGTAGACCAGTTCGCCGTTCTCGGCGTGCACGGTCGGGATCGCGCCCAGCTCCAGCGCGCGCCGGAAGCTCTTCACCAGCGTCTCGTCGTCGGCCATGATGGCGTTCTTGTAGGCCATGAAGTGCTTGAAGCTGTTGACGCCGTGCTCGCGCACCAGCACGCCCATGTCCGCGTGCACGGTATCGTCCCACCAGGTGACGGCCACGTGGAAGGTGTAGTCGGCCGCCGATTTGTCGGCCCAGCCGCGCCAGGTGCGGAAGGCGTCCATCAGCGGCTGCTGCGGGTCGGGGATCACGAAGTCCATGATGGTCGTGGTGCCGCCGGCCAGCGCGGCCGCCGTGCCGGTATAGAAATCGTCGGCCGTGACCGTGCCCATGAAGGGCAGCTGCATGTGCGTGTGGGTGTCGATCCCGCCGGGCATCACGTAGCGCCCGCCGGCATCGACGACGTGCGCGCCGGCCGGCGCGTCCAGGTCGGCGCCGACGGCGGCGATGCGATCGCCGACGCACAGCACGTCGGCGCGGAACGCCCGGTCGGCGTTCACCACGGTACCACCTCGAATCAGCAAGGCCATGCGTTCCTCCTTCGGTCGATCAGGTCAGTCGAGCGTGCGGGCCGGCCGCAGCGCGGGCACGGCGCGGCCCTTCATCATCAGTCCGTACACGAGCGCGGCGATCGCGACCCCGACGAACCAGGCATAGGTATAGAGCAGCTTGAAGCCGGCGCCGACGTCCGGGAACGCCTGCGGGAACGCGGCGTTCAGGAAGCCCGGCAGGTTCGGCAGCACGCCGGCGGCGAAGGCGACGATGGCGGCCACGTTCCAGCCGCGCAGCGGCCCCGCGCCATAGGCATAGATGCCGTCGTCGCGGTACAGCTGGTCGACCGCCAGCTCGGTCTTGCGGATGAAGTAGTAGTCGACGATCAGGATGCCCGCGATCGGCCCGAGCAGGGCCGAGTAGCCGGTGAGCCAGATGAAGATGTAGTTCTCGCTCTTCTCGAGGATCTTCCAGGGCATCATGACCAGCGCGATGCCGGCGGTGATGTAGCCGCCCGCGCGGTAGGAGATGGCCCTGGGCGACAGCGCCGAGAAATCGTAGGCCGGACCGACCAGGTTGGCGGCCAGGTTGACGCTGGCGGTATCGATCAGCAGGATCAGCAGCGCCACCAGCACGGCGACGCCGGTCATGCGGCTGGCCACGTCGACCGGATCCCACAGCGCCTTGCCGTACAGGACGACGGTGGCCGAGGTGACCGTCACCGCCAGCGCCGCCAGCAGGCCCATCGGCAGCGGCAGGCCCAGCGACTGGCCCACCACCTGGTCGCGCTGCGTCTTGGCGAAGCGGGTGAAGTCGGGGATGTTCAGCGCCAGCGTGGCCCAGTAGCCGATCATCGCGGTCAGCGAGGGCCAGAACACGCTCCAGAACAGGCCGGCCTTCGGGCCGCCGGCGACGAACTGCGAGGGCTGGTCGAGCAGCGGGCCGAAGCCGCCCACCTTGTCGTAGACCCACCACAGCAGCACGAAGCAGATCGCGATCTTCAGCGGCGCGGTCCAGGTCTCGAGCTTGCGGATCGCGTCCATGCCGTGCACGATGAAGTACATCTGGATCGCCCAGAACGCCAGGAAGCAGCCCAGCTGACCGGCATTGATGCCCAGGCCGGGAATGGCGGCGGCGCCGATGGGCGCCCCCAGCAGCACGCCCAGCAGCGTGTAGATCATGCTGCCGCCGAACCAGGTCTGGATGCCGTACCAGCCGCAGGCGACGATGGCGCGCATCAGCGCCGGCAGCCGCGCGCCGCGCGTGCCGAACGAGGCGCGCGCCAGCACCGCGTAGGGAATGCCGTACTTGGTGCCGGCATGGCCGATCAAGAGCATCGGCACCAGCACGATCACGTTCGCGAAGAACACGGTGGCCACCGCCTGCCAGGCCGACATCCCGCCTTCGATCAGGCTGGCGGCCAGCATGTAGGCGGGAATGCTGATCACCATGCCGACCCATAGCGCGGCAAAGTGGTACCAGCGCCAGGTGCGCTGGGCCGGGCCGGTGGGGGCCAGGTCTTCGTTCCAGAGTTCGTCGTTCGTTGCGGGGGTAGTCATCGGGTCTCCGTCGGGTTCGGTCCATCATGGCCGCTTGCACGCGTGGACGGGAGACCCGTCCACCCTACTCGGACGACACGTCGCGTAGGGTGGACAGCTCTGCTGTCCACGCGTCCAACCAGCAAAAACGATGCCATGATAATCGGGCGGCACGGCGTCATGCCTCGCCCGATGCCACCTCCGCCCGCGGATTGCGCGGATCCTGCGTCCAGTTCATGTAGGGCTTGCCGTTTTCCTGCGGCACCATGGTGATGCAGCCCTCGACCGGACAGGTGATCTCGCACAGGTTGCAACCCACGCATTCCTGCTCGATCACCTCGTAACGCCGCCCTTCTCCCTTGGGACCGGCCACGACCAGGCGCGCCACCGCCTGGTGCGAGGTGTCCTCGCAGGCCACGTGGCACTTGCCGCAGCCGATGCACTTGTCCTGGTCGATGCGGGCGATCACCTCGTAATTCATGTCCAGGTATTTCCAGTCGGTGGTGTTGGGCACGGCCTTGCGCGAGAACGCGGCGATGTTCGCGTAGCCCTTGCTGTCCATCCAGCGCGCCAGGCCGTCCTGCATCTCCGCGACGATGCGAAAGCCGTGCAGCATCGCCGCGGTGCACACTTGCACCGAACCGGCGCCCAGCGCGATGAATTCGGCGGCGTCGCGCCAGTTGCCGATGCCGCCGATGCCGGAGATCGGCAGCCGCGCCGTCGCCGGATCGCGCGCGATCTCGGCCACCATGTTCAGCGCGATCGGCTTGACCGCGGTGCCGCAGTAGCCGCCGTGCGTGCTGGCACCGCCGACGACGGGAAAGGCCACCATGCGGTCCAGGTCCAGGTGGGTGATCGAGTTGATCGTGTTGATCAGCGAGACCGCGTCGGCGCCGCCGGCCAGCGCGGCGCGGGCCGGCGCGCGCACGTCGGTAATGTTGGGGGTCAGCTTGACGATCACCGGCAGCCGCGTGTAGGTCTTGCACCAGCGCGTCACCAGCTCGATCAGGTCGGGCTGCTGCCCCACCGCCGCGCCCATGCCGCGCTCGGGCATGCCGTGCGGGCAGCCGAAGTTCAGTTCGATGCCGTCGGCGCCGGTGGCTTCCACCAGCGGCAGGATCTCGCGCCACGGCGCTTCCTCGCAGGGCAGCATCATCGAGACGACCAGCGCGCGGTCGGGCCAGGCGCGCTTGACCTGGGCGATCTCGCGCAGGTTGATCTCCAGGCTGCGGTCGGTGATCAGCTCGATGTTGTTGAAGCCGATCACCTCGCGGTTGCGGCCGTGGAGCGCCGAGTAGCGCGACGAGACGTTGACGGCCGGCGGATCCTCGCCCAGCGTCTTCCATACGGCGCCGCCCCAGCCGGCCTCGAAGGCGCGCACCACGTTGTAGGCCTTGTCGGTCGGCGGCGCCGACGCCAGCCAGAAGGGGTTCGGCGACTTGATGCCGCAGAAGTCGATGCTCAGGTCCGCCATACTGCCTCCGCGCCGGAAAGGATGTCGTGGTGGATGGACAGCGCCGCCAGCTTGCCGTGCTGGACCGCCTGTACCGTCAGGTCCTGGCCCGGCGCCACGCAGTCGCCGCCCGCGTACACGCCCGGCAGCGCGGTGCGGAAGGCGGCGTCGACGACGATCTTGTCGCCGCCCGCGCGTTCCAGCTCGCGCGCCAGCGGATCGGCCAGCACGGCCGGGTCGGCGTGCTGGCCGATGGCCTTGAACACGGCGTCGGCCGCGATCTCGAAGGTGGCGCCGGTGCCGAGCAGGCGCCCTGCGTCCAGGCGCGTCTCCTCGAAGCGCATGCCGCGCACGCGGCCGGCGCCGTCGAGCAGCACCTCCAGCGGCGCCGCCCAGGTGCGGATCGCCACGCAGTGCGCCTTGGCGATGTCGATCTCGTGGCCGGTGGCGCTCATCGACGCGAAGCCGCGCCGGTAGGCCAGCACGACGTCCTCGGCGCCCAGGCGCTTGAGCTGCACCGCCATGTCGATGGCGGTATTGCCGGCGCCGATCACGATGGCGCGGCGCGGCACCGGCAGCGCGGCCAGGTCGCGGGCCTGGCGCAGCGTGGCGATGTAGTCGATGGCCGCGGCCAGGCCGGGCGCGTCCTCGCCGGTCAGGCCCAGGCGGCGGCTGGCGCCCAGGCCCAGGCCCAGAAACACGGCGTCGTAGCGGGTACGCAGGTCGGCCAGTTGCAGGTTGGCGCCGAGCGTCATGCCGGTGCGCACCTCGATGCCACCGATGGACAGCAGGAAGTCGACTTCGCGCTGGGCCACGCCGCCCGGCAGCTTGTACCTGGCGATGCCGTATTCGTTCAGGCCGCCGGCCTTGTCGTGCGATTCGAACACGACCACGTCGTGGCCCAGCAGCGCCAGCCGGTGCGCGCACGCGAGCCCGGCCGGCCCGGCGCCGACCACGGCGACGACCTTGCCGGTGGCCGGCGCGCGCCGGAACGGGTGGCCGTCGAAGCGCGCATGGTCGAGCGCATGGCGCTGCAGCAGGCCGATGCGCACGGGCTGTCCTTCGGCGTCGTGGTTGCGCACGCAGGCGTCCTCGCACAGGATCTCGGTCGGACAGACGCGCGCGCAGCTGGCGCCGAAGATGTTCTGCCCGAGGATGCCGACGGCGGCGCCGTCGAGATTGCCGTCGCCGATGTTGCGGATGAAGCTGGCGACGTCGATGCCGGTGGGGCAGGCGCGCGTGCAGGGCGCGTCGTAGCAGTACAGGCAGCGCGCGCTTTCGACCAGGGCCTGGCGCGGCGTGAGCGGCGGCGCCAGGTCGCCGAAGCGTTCGGACAAGGCGCCATGCGTGCCCGCCGCGGGCGGCAGGTGCTGGAGTGACTCGATCATGGGGCATCCCTTTCGTTGTGGAGTACGACGCGACATGCTGGTGGCTGTCTCCGGTGCGGCGCGTGCTTCGGTGCACGTGTTCTTGTAGGTTCCCGGTAGTGCATGGTGCGCTCGGGGAGCGCGCCCGACGGCGCCGGTCGACACCGGGTCCCGGTCCACGGGCAGGGCGCGCTCCCCGAGCGCACCTGACGCATACCGCTACTTCATCTGCGGGAACGCGAACTCGGCGCCGGCGCTCGCCGTGTTCGGCCAGCGCTGCATCACCGCCTTGTGGCGCGTGTAGAAGCGCACGCCTTCCGGTCCGTAGGCATGGTGGTCGCCGAACAGGCTGCGCTTCCAGCCGCCGAAGCTGTTGAAGGCCATCGGCACCGGCAGCGGCACGTTCACGCCCACCATCCCGACCTCGACCTGGCGCACGAATTCGCGCGCCGTGCCGCCGTCGCGGGTGAACACGGCCACGCCGTTGCCGTACTCGTTGCGGTTGATGAGTTCGAGCGCGCTGCCGACGTCCGGCAGGCGCACCACGCACAGCACCGGGCCGAAGATCTCCTCGCGGTAGATCGACATTTCCGGGTGCACGTGGTCGAACAGCGTGCCGCCGACGAAGAAGCCGTCCTCGCGCCCCGGCACGCGGTAGCCGCGGCCGTCGACCACCAGCGTGGCGCCCTGCTCCACGCCCTCGCCGATCAGTTTCTCGATGCGCTGCTGCGCGGCCTTCGTCACCACCGGTCCCATGTCGACGCCTTCACACGCGCCGTCGCCGATCCGCAGCGCCGCCGTGCGCGCCGCCAGCTGCGCCACCAGCGCGTCGGCCGCGTCGCCCACCGCCACGGCGACCGAGATCGCCATGCAGCGCTCGCCGGCCGAGCCGAAGGCGGCGCCGACCAGGGCGTCGACGGCCATCTCCATGTCGGCGTCCGGCATCACGACCATGTGGTTCTTGGCGCCGCCCAGGGCCTGCACGCGCTTGCCGCCGGCCGTGCCGCGCGCATGGACGTACTCGGCGATCGGCGTGGAGCCGACGAAGCTCAGCGCCGCGACGTCCGGGTGGTCGAGCAGCGCATCCACCGCCGCCTTGTCGCCCTGCACGACGTTGAACACGCCGTCCGGCAGCCCCGCTTCGCGCAGCAGGCGCGCATGCAGCAGCGCCGGCGACGGGTCGCGCTCCGACGGCTTCAGCACGAAGGTGTTGCCGCAGGCGATGGCGACCGGGAACATCCACATCGGCACCATCACGGGGAAGTTGAACGGCGTGATGCCGGCGACGACGCCCAGCGGCTGGCGCATCGACCAGGCGTCGATGCCGCGCGCGATCTGGTCGGTGAACTCGCCCTTGAGCAGTTGCGGGATGCCCACCGCGAACTCGACCACCTCGATGCCGCGCGCCACCTCGCCGCGCGCGTCGGCCAGGGTCTTGCCGTGCTCGCGCACCACCAGTTCGGCGAACGCGTCGGTGTGCTGCTGGCACAGCTGCAGGTACTGGAACAGCACGCGCGCCCGCGCCAGCGGCGGCGTGGCGGCCCAGGCCGGGAAGGCCGCCGCGGCGGCGGCCACCGCGGCGTCGACGTCGGCGCCGTCCGCCAGCGCCACGCGCGCGCACGGCGCGCCCAGCGCCGGGTTGTAGACGTCCGTCCAGCGTCCGCTGCTGCCGTCCCGTTCCTTGCCGTCGATGTAGTGCCCGATCGTGTCCATGTGCCCTCCCCGTTCAGTCCAGCCTGCGCAGCACGTCGGCCAGCTTGCCGAACAGCTCGTCGATGTGGGTCTTTTCCAGCACCAGCGGCGGCGACAGCGCGATGATGTCGCCCGTCACGCGGATCAGGATGCCGTCGGCGAAGGCCTGCTTGAACGCGGCCATGGCGCGCGCGCCCGGCTTGCCGGGCAGCGGTTCCAGCTCGATGCCGGCCACCAGGCCCACGGTGCGGATGTCGATCACGTGCGGCAGGCCGCGCAGCGCGTGCACGGCGTCTTCCCAGTACGGCTGCAGCGCGCGCGCGTGTTCCAGGATGCCCTGCTCGCGGAATACCGCCAGCGTGGCCAGCGAGGCGGCGCAGGCCAGCGGGTGGCCGGAATAGGTATAGCCGTGGGCCAGCTCGATGCCCGGCGGCGCGTCCATCAGGGCGTCGTGGATGAAGCGCTTCGAGAACACGGCGCCCATCGGCACGGTGCCGTTGGTGATGCCCTTGGCGGTGGTCATCAGGTCCGGCTCGACATCGAAGTAGTCGGCCGCGAACGGCGTGCCCAGGCGGCCGAAGCCGGTGATGACCTCGTCGAAGATCAGCAGGATGCCGTGCTTCGTGCAGATCTCGCGCAGGCGCTTCAGGTAGCCCCTGGGCGGCACCAGCACGCCGGTCGAGCCGGCCACCGGCTCGACGATCACGGCGGCGATGGTGGACGGATCGTGCAGCGCGACGAGGCGTTCCAGCTCGTCCGCGAGGGTGGCGCCGGAGGCCGGCTCGCCGCGCGAGAAGGCGTTGCGGGCCAGGTCGTGCGTGTGCGGCAGGTGGTCCACGCCCGGCAGCAGCGGCCCGAAGGCCTTGCGGTTGGGGCCGATGCCGCCGACCGACAGGCCGCCGAAGCCGACCCCGTGGTAGCCGCGCTCGCGCCCGATCAGGCGGGTGCGGCCGCCCTCGCCGCGCGCGCGGTGGAAGGCCAGCGCCATCTTGAGGGCCGTGTCGACCGCTTCGGAGCCGGAGTTGGTATAGAACACATGGCCGAACTTGTGGCCCGTGTAGTCCATCAACTGCTCGGCCAGGTCGAAGGCGGCCGGATGGCCCATCTGGAAGGTCGGCGCGAAGTCGAGCTGGCCGACCATCTCGCCGACGGCGGCGACGATCCTCGGCTGCGCATGGCCGCAGGGCACGCACCACAGGCCGGCGGTGCCGTCGAGCACGTCGTTGCCGTCGACGTCCTTGTAGTACATGCCCTTGGCCGAGACCAGCAGGCGCGGATGGGCCTTGAAGTCGCGGTTGTTGGTGAATGGCATCCAGAAGGATGACAGCGATGCGGGTCTGGCCTCGTTCATGTTCGCCTCTTCAAGAATTCAACTGCCAGGTCGGCCAAAAAATTTACCAGTTGGCAAAATCATGGTGCAATAATAGACAGCAGCACAACAGCGGCACATATACACAAACGGCGGAACCGGCCAACCGTACAGGTGACATGACCTGTACAGTTGCCGGGGCCGCCACCACCGGAGCGGCGATGGACGATACGGCGGCAAGCCTACGAGACATGCAGGCGGGAAGCGCTGCGCAGGAAGGATGGCCGGTGCTGGCGATCGACCGCCAGCGCCGCGGGAGCCTGGTCGACCAGATCGTGGCGGCCATCGCCGGGATGGTAAGCCGGCGCGCGCTGCCGGTCGGCACCAAGATGCCCTCGGTTCGACAATTCGCAAAGGTCAACGGCGTCAGCACCTTCACGGTCGTCGAGTCCTACGACCGCCTGCTCCACCTGGGACTGCTGTCCTCGCGCCGGGGTTCCGGCTTCTTCGTCGCGCGCAGCGGGCCCGATGCGCCGGATGCGCCGGATGTGCCCCAGGCGCCGTGCGCGCCGGCCCCGGGCGCGGCCGTCGACGCGCTCACGCCCGACCTGTATTCCGGCCAGTCGGAGGCGCTGCCGGTCGGCGCCGGCTGGCTGCCGCCCGAGTGGTACGGCGAATCGACGCTGCTCGACGCCGTGCGCCATGCGATGAAGATCCCGTCCGGGCGCCTGCGCGGCTACGGCCATCCGCTCGGCTTTCCCGCGCTGCGCCAGCAGCTGGCGGCCACGCTGTCGGACGAACTGTTCGCCGTCGAGCCGGAACAGGTGCTGCTGACCCACGGCGCCACCCACGCCTTCGACCTGGTGCTGCGCACGCTGACGCGGCCCGGCGACACCGTGTTCGTGGAAGACCCCGGCTACAGCAACCTGCTGGCCCTGGTGCGCCACCACGGCTGCGTGGCGGTGGGCATCCCGCGCGGCGCCAACGGCCTCGACCTGGACGTGCTGGCGGCGCGCGCCGCCGCCACGCCGCCCAAGCTCATGTTCGTCAACACGGTGCTGCAGAACCCGCTCGGCACCTCGCTGACGCCGGCCGGCGCGCACCGCCTGCTCGGGCTGGCGGAACAGTTCGACTTCTGGCTGGTCGAGGACGACATCTACCGCGAACTGGCGGCGCGCGGCGAAGCCTCGCTGGCGGCGCTGGACGGCCTGCGCCGCGTGATCCGCATCGGCAGCGTTTCCAAGACGCTGTCGCCGGTGCTGCGCGTCGGCTCGATCTGCGCCTCCGGCTCGCTGTTGCCGGAACTGGTGCGCGTCAAGATGCTCACCGGGCTGACGACGTCCGAGATCAACGAGCGCGCCGTCCACGAAGCCATCGGCGGGCGCGCCTACCGCAAGCTGGTCGGGCGCCTCGTGCAGCAGCTGGCCGACGCGCGCGAGCGCAGCATCGAGCGCCTGCAGGGCGCCGGCCTGGTGCCGCTGGCGCATCCGCGCGGCGGGATGTTCGTCAGCGCCGGCTGGGCCGATCCGGCCGGCGCCATCGGAGATCTCAGCGGGCGCGACATCGCCGAGCGGGCGCTGCGCGCCGGCATCCTGCTGGCGCCCGGCGAGTTCTTCTCGCTCGCGGCCCCGCGCAGCGCCTGGTTCCGCTTCAACGTCGCCTATGCCTGCGCGCCGGCCCTGCTCGCGTTCCTGCATGCGCTGCGCCGGGGAGCCTGAGATGGCCACCAGCGTCAACGCCATCCGCACGTCGACCGTGAAACGGCGCGCGCTGAACCGCGACAAGGTCGAGGCCGCGATCCTGCGCGAAGCCGTGCGCCTGTTCGCCGCCGGCGGCTACGAAGGCACGTCGATCGCCACCGTCGCCGAGCGCGCCGGCCTGTCGAAGCAGAACCTGTTGTATTATTTCCCGACCAAGGAAGCGCTGTACCGGCGCGTGCTGGACGGCGTGCTCGACGACTGGCTGGCGCGCATGGCCAGCCTGGCCGACGCGCGCAAGGAGCCGGCCGACGTGCTGCGCGCCTACGTGCGCGCCAAGCTGAAGTTCTCGCGCGAGCAGCCGCTGGCCTCGCGCGTGTATGCGCTGGAAGTGATCGGCGGCGCCAAGGTGTACGGCGAACAGATCCGCCAGCGCGTGATCCCGCTGCTGCGCGCCGACATCGCCGTGTTCGAGCGCTGGATCGCGGACGGCCGGATCGCGCCCGTGAACGCCACCCACCTGCTGTTCGCGGTCTGGGCCATGACCCAGTCCTATGCCGACTTCGCCGCGCAGATGACGCTGGTGCTCGGCCGCGAGCAGCTGGCGCAGGACGACTTCGACGATGCCGAACGCCTGGTCACGGCCATGGTGCTGGCCGCCGTCGGCCTGCCGTAACCGTCCCGCCAGGGACACCGACGAACATGATGACAAGGAGAATCGACGTGCCCACCCTGACCCCGGTCGAACTCGCCACCCAGCGCCTGCTGCTGCGCCCGATGGACGAGCGCGACACCGAAGCCCACTACGCGGTGTTTTCCGACCCCGCCGTCACGCGCTACTGGAGCACCGAACCCTGGACGTCGATCGACCAGGCCGTGCAGGCCATCGCGCGCATCCGCAGCGCCTTCGCCGACGGCAGCGAGCTGCGCCTGGGCATCGTGCTGCGCGAAACCGGCGAACTGATCGGCAACTGCGCCCTGCACCACTTCGTCGATGCCAGCCGGCGCTGCGAGATCGGCTATGCGCTGGCCAGCGCCCACTGGGGCAAGGGCTATGCCGGCGAGGCGCTGGAAGCGCTGGTCGAGTACGGCCTGCGCGCGCTCGACCTGAACCGCATCGAGGCCGACATCGACCCGGACAACGTCGCCTCGGGGCGGGTGCTGGAAAAGCTGGGCTTTCGCAAGGAAGGCTACATGCCCGAGCGCTGGATCGTGCACGGCAAGCCCGCCGATACCGTCTATTATGGGCTGCTGCGCCGCTACCGGGATGGCGGCTGAGGGCAGGGATTGCCTGGTCCAACACGTCGCCCCGGCGCAGGCCGGGGTCCAATTCCCACGCGCTGTCGGGATGCGTGCAAATTAGGTCCCGGCCTTCGCCGGGACGACGGTTTGCGGCGAATGAGACGATCTCCGCCAGACTGGCCTCGACCGCTCCCCGCCGCCCTCCCCCTCACTCGACCAGCCGAATCGCCGACGCCGGCAGCACGCCCTCCCCGCGCAGCGCGCGCGACTTGCTGGTGACGGCGCCGTAGTCCAGCACGACCTGCTGCGTGGCCGCCGCCTGCGCGGCGCCCGCCGGCGCGGGCCGGACGATGCGGATCGCCAGCCGGTCGGGATCGACCCTGCCGTCGCGGTTGCCGTCGGTGGCGTCGATGGTGAAGCGGTAGCCGGCCTGCCCGTCCAGCTTGCCGGTCCCTTCCAGGCGCACCGTGTTGCCGTTGCGGACGATCCGCTCCAGCCGGTCGCCCTTGAACCACAGCCGCCCCTGCAGCGCGAAGGTGAACGGCCGCGTGTTGCCGCACACCGCCACCAGCGGCGCCGCCAGCCGGAACGTCAGCGCCGGCCGCGGCGCGGCGCCCGGCGCGTCGGCCAGGCGCGCTTCGCCGGTGATGCCCGGCACGCAGTAGGGGAACAGGTAGAGGTTGCGGTACTGCGTGGTGGTGCGGCCGGTGGCATCGGTGACGGCCGCGACGATGGTGTAGTCGCCCGCGCCCGGATAGGTGTGGGTGACGCGCACCTCGCCGCTGCCCGCGCCCTCGCTGACGGGAACCGGCTGCGGGCCGGCGCCGTCGCCCCAGTCGATCGTCGCGGCATGGGTGTCGGCCGGGTCGCGGTCTCGGAACGACAGCACGAGTTCGAACGGCTGGCCCGGCCGCACCTCGGCCGGCAGCCGGATCGGCCCCAGCACCGGCGCGCCGCCGCCGCCGCCGCCGCGCCGCAGCAGCACCAGGCCGGCATTCGAATTGGCGACGATGTCGCCGGTCGGCGAGACCTGCAGGGCCTGGGTCAGCACCAGGCCGTCCGGCTTGTCGACCAGGCGCGTGTTCAGGTCGACGGGCGCGCCCGTGCGCGACCAGCGGTAGGCGGCCTGGCCCTCCGCCAGGGACGCGCCGCGCACTTCGCCGACGATGGTGCCGCCGTCGTTCACGTGCTCCGCGGTGGACGAGGAAAACGGCGCCGGGTGCAGGTCCACCAGGCCGCGCGCGCGCGTGAACAGGAACGCATGCTCGACGATGGTGTCGGGATCGTAGACGCGTCCGACCAGCTCGCCCGCATTGTTCAATGCGCCCGGCACCGTGTGCAGGCCCACGCGCACCGCGCCCTTGCCGGGGCTCCACAGGAAAGACTGGAAACTCGGCAGGAACAGGTCCAGCTGGCCGGCCACCTCGCCGCCGTCGTTGATCGAGCGCCCATGCGCCGTCGCCGCCCCGAAGGTGCCGAGATCGGTCGGGCTGCCGCCGGCGCCCCAGACGAAGGCATGCGCCACCCCGGCGGCATCGTTGGCGAACCCGGTGCTGGCGTCGTGCCGGTTGACGCTGACGGCATCGGACAGGCCGAAGCCGGGCGGCGTCGGCAGTTGCGCCAGGGCGTTGGCGGGACTCCAGCGTACCGCGCGGTAGTCGGCTTCCAGCGGGCCGATGCCGGCGAAGCCGACGATGGTGCCGCGGTCGTTCATGTCGTCCGGATAGTTGTTGCCTTCCGGGTCGAACACGGGCAGCGCGACCGGCCCGCCCGCGCGCGTCCAGCGGAACGGCTGGGCGGGAATGGAGGACGGGGAGACCTGGACGCGCGACTGCGCGATGACCACGCCGTGCGCGTTCATGCGGCCCAGCGAGGTGGCCAGCGCGCCCGGCATGGCGACGTCGGCGATGCGGTCGCCGTCGTAGAAGCCGACGTCCAGCGAGCCGCCGCGGTTCACATGCTCGAACGCCGCCTGGCCGCGCGCATTGACGCTCGTCCGGTAGCCGATTCCCGGCGCCAGGTTGACGATGCCGTAGACGTCGGCGCCGCCATGGGCGCCGCCGTTCGCCGTCGTCGCGCCGGTCGCCGCCGCATTCGTCGTCGCATCCGGCGCCGCATGCGTCGTCACCGCAGCCAGCAGCTTCGCCGCCGGCGCCGTGCCGCCGTCCGCGCCGCCGCAGCCCGCCGCCACGGCCGCCAGCGCCAGCAGGCTGGCCGCCCGCGCCGTACTTCTCATCCGCAAGACTTGCATATCGCTCTCTCCATTGGGTTCGTTCATGCATCGCGCATGACCAATGTAGGGCGGCGGCGGGCCGGGCAGGACGAGATGGCGCAAACCTGCGCTTGCGCGTCCGGCACCGGGCCGCGCAAGCGCCGTGCTCAGGACATCACTGCGCGCCCGCCGCCTGCTCCAGCCCCGACACGAACCCCGCCCCTGCCTTCACCTGCGCGGTCGACCCCTGCAGCGCCGCGCCGATCGGCTCGGCGCGTCCCTTCAGGCAGGACGCCAGGAAATTCTCGGCCACCGCATTGAACGCGATGTTGTTCACCGGCCGCGCGAAGCCGTGGCCCTCGTCCGGGAACAGCACGTAGGTGACGGGGATGTCCTTGGCCTTCATCGCCGCGACGATCTGGTCGGACTCGCGCACGTTCACGCGCGGGTCGTTGGCGCCCTGGCCGATCAGCAGCGGACGGACGATCTTGTCGGCGTAGTTCAGCGGCGACCGCTCCTTGAGCATCGCGCGGCCTTCCTCGGTGGTCGGGTCGCCCATGCGCTTGTAGAACTGCTGCTTGAACGCTTCCCAGTACGGCGGGATGGTTTCCAGCAGCGTGAACAGGTTCGAGGGGCCGACGATGTCGACGCCGCAGGCGAAGGTGGTGGGCGTGAAGGTCATGCCGGCCAGCGTGGCGTAGCCGCCGTAGGAGCCGCCCATGATGGCGACCTGCCCGGGCGTGGTCACGCCGTTCCTGACGGCCCAGTCGACCGCGTCGAGCAGGTCGTCGTGCATCTTGCGGCCCCACTGCAGGTCGCCCTTCGCGATGAAGGTCTTGCCGAAGCCGGTCGAGCCGCGGTAGTTCACCGACAGCACCGCGTAGCCGCGGTTGGCCAGCCACTGGTGGTAGCCGCGGTAGCCGAAGCTGTCGCGCGCCCACGGGCCGCCGTGCACCAGCAGCACCAGCGGCACCGGGTGCGCCGCCTTGCCGCTGCCGGACGGGTCGGCGGCCTTCGGCAGCGACAGGTAGGACACCAGGTTCAGGCCGTCGCGCGCCTTGATCTCCTGCGGGAACATCGGCACCAGCGGCGCGTCCTCCAGTTCCGGGCGGGCCGTGAACAGCTTGGTCAGGCGCCTGGCCTTGCGGTCGTACAGCCAGGTCGATGCGGGCTTCGATACCGGGTCGAGGTCGACGATCCACTTGTCGTCGGCATCCGTGCGCGAGCGCACCTGGATGTCGCCCTTGAGCTCGCGCTTCAGGTAGTCCAGGTCGGCCCCGATCGCCTTGTCGACCGGGACGTACTCGTGCCTGAGGAAATCGACCTCGTAGGCCTGCAGGCTGCCGGTGCGCACGTCGAACAGGCCGGAGGCGATGTCGGCGCGCGCATCCTGGGCCACCACCGTGGCCTTGCCGGACGCCACGTCCTGGGCCACCAGCGCCGCCGTGTCGCGGCCGCGCGAATCGTTCCAGTACAGCGTCTTGCCGTCGGTCGTGAAGCCCAGCGGCGAGGTGGTCAGCGAATCGTCCAGGCCGACCTGGGCCACCGGCGTTTCCTCGACCTTGCCGCCGACGAAGCGGAAATAATCGCTGCCGCCGTCGGGGCGGGTCCTGGTCGCCAGGCGCAGCGCCAGGTCCTCGTCGGCGACGAAGCCGGCGTAGCCGCCCTCGTTCTTCTGGACCAGCGTCAGCGTGCCGGTCTTCATGTCGAGGCTGTAGACGTCGTGCCAGCGCGGGTCGCGGTTGTTGATGCCGACGAGGATGCGGTCCTTCACGTGGCGGCTGATGTTGATCACCTGCACGCGGGTCTTCTCGAACGGCGTCAGCACCGACTGCTTGCCGCTGGCGACGTCGACGCCGTACAGCAGGAAGTTCTCGTCGCCGCCCTTGTCGTTGACGAACAGCAGCGACTTCGAATCCGGCGACCAGAACACGCTGCGGATCGGCCGGGTCTTCTCGGCCGTCAGCGGCCGCGCATCGTCCGGCTTGTTCACCGGCGCCACCCAGACGTTCAGCACGCCGTCGCGCGGGGCGATCCAGGACAGCCACCTGCCGTCCGGGCTGATGCTGCCGGCGACCTTGCTGGGATTGCCGAACAGCTTGGCGCGCGCGATCAGCGGCGTGTCGGCGGCGGGCGCCTGCGCGGCTTGGGCGGCTTGGGGGGCTTGGGCGGATGCGGCGGGGACGAGACTTGCGGCGAACAACGTGGCCAGGACGGGACGTAGCATGGAAACCTCTCGACGGGGGTGGATTGGCAATAGTAAATGTATAATTTCTTAAAATAAAGAAAATAATGTCTCGGCATGGCTGCTGGATGCGGCCTTGCCAAAAGTACTATGAAGCAGGAATGGCGCGGGCGGCCGCCCGATGCGACGGACTGCGGATATCGCGGGATGGACGACGATGGAGCGCGCGGCGCGGCGCATCCGTAATGCATGCCGCTTATCCAGCCGCACGACCACTGGACCCGCGTTTTCGGCATTTCGTCGGGTGAGGCTGGCGGCTGGCGGGCAGCGGGCCTATAGTGATTCCATCGCAATGCGCCGCAGCGCGCTCCAGGAGAACCCGATGAAAAACACCACTTTCCGCGAATTTGCCGATGCCATGGAAGACGTCGCCCGCGACATCGTGCGTGCCTGCCGGCGCGGCGCCGACGCCATCGCCGCCATGCCCTGGCCGGCCGTGCTGGCCTGCTGCATCGGCCTGGCCCTGCTGGTGACGATCCTGCCGCTGGCGCTGTGCCTGTTCGTCCTGTTCATGGCCGTCAAGCTGGTGGTGGGCGCCTTCGCCGTCGACCATCGCCGCACGGTGCGCGAGCGCCACGCCGGGTACGACGAACAGTACGGCAAGCAATAAGGAGAACGCGATGCGCGCCAGCGAGATCAACCGCGCCCTCGACTTCGTGCGCGACGCCGTCGCCGAAGCCGCCAAGCTGTGGTGGCGCTTCTTCGACTGGCTCGCCGTCGTCGACTGGCGCCAGCTGCTGCTGACCTGGTTCCTGGCGTGGGCATTCTTCATCATCGTGAACACGCCGGAAGCGGCGTTCTGGTACACGGTGATCTCGTTCGGCGTCAAGGTGCTGGCCGGCGGCAAGCGCAAGGCCGAGCTGGCGGCGCGCGACGCCACCGCCCAGGCCAACGTCGCCACGCTGGAACGGCGCCTGATGGAGGCGCGCATGGCGGCCCTGCAGGCCCAGGTCGAGCCGCATTTCCTGTTCAACACGCTGGCCCTGATCGGCCAGCTGATCGAGACCGACCAGCAGGAGGCGGCGCGCGTGCACGCCCACCTGATCGAGTACCTGCGCTCGACGCTGCCGCAGATGCGCGCGCGCGGCGGCGGCACGCTCGGCAAGCAGGTCGAGCTGTCGCGCGCCTATCTCGCCATCATGCAGGCGCGAATGAAAGAAAGACTCCAGGTGCGCTTCGAGGTGCCGGACTTCCTGTCCAGCGCGCCGTTCCCGCCGATGATGCTGCAGACGCTGATCGAGAACGCCATCAAGCACGGCCTGGAACCGAAGATCGCCGGCGGCACCGTCGCCGTGCGCGCCTTCGTCGTCGACGCGACCCTGCACGTGGAGGTGTGCGACGATGGCGTCGGCATCGACCCGCACGCCGACGACGGCGTGGGCCTGGCGAACATCCGCGAGCGCCTGCAACTGCTGTACGGCGGCCAGGCCGCGCTGTCGATCGCGATGCCGGCGGCCGGCGGCGCCTGCGCCACGATCACCCTGCCCTACAAGATGATGGAGGATGCCTGACCATGGACGAACGCGGCACGCCGGTGACGGCCCTGATCGCCGACGACGAGGCGCCGATGCGCGACCTGCTGCGCGCGCGCCTGCAGGTCGCCTGGCCCGAACTGCAGATCGTGGCCGAGGCGGCCAACGGCGTCGAGGCCGTCGAACTGGGCGAGCGCCACCGGCCCGACATCGCCTTCCTCGACATCCGCATGCCGGGCCTGTCCGGCATCGAGGCGGCGCGGCGGCTGTACGACCGCACCCACATCGTGTTCGCCACCGCCTACGACCAGTACGCGCTGGACGCCTTCGAGCAGGGCGCCCTCGACTACCTGCTCAAGCCCGTCTCGCACGAGCGCCTGGCCACCACCTGCGCGCGCCTGCGCGCGCGCCTGCGGGCCCGTCCGGCGGCCGCTGCCGGCACCGCTGCGGCCGCAACTGCGGGGACCACTGCGGCGGCAACTGCGGCGGCAACTGCGGCGGCCACGCCACCAGCCGCGCCGCCGCAGGACATCGGCGCCCAGCTGGCGCGGCTTGCGGCGCTGCTCGACAACAAGGACAAGCCGGACAAGCCGCCCTACCTGCGCTGGATCCAGGCCCAGGTCGGCGCCAGCCTGCGCATGGTGAGCGTGCGCGAAGTGCTGTTCTTCCAGTCCGACGAAAAATACACGCGGGTGCAGACGGCGACCGGCGAATTCCTGATCCGCAAGACGCTCAAGGAATTGCTGGACGAACTGGATCCGGACGAATTCTGGCGCGTGCACCGCTCGACGCTGGTGCGCGTGGACGCCATCGGCGAGGTCGTGCGCGACCTGCGCGGGCGCCATATGCTCAGGCTGCGCAACCATGCCGGCGAGATCGAGGTGAGCCGCAACCACACCCACCTGTTCCAGCAGATGTGAAACCGGGCCGCGCGAATGCTAGGATGGGCGCATCATCCATCCCGGGAGACACCGCCATGCCCTCGATCGCCATCCCCTGCCTGCGCTACCGCGACACGCCCGCCGCCATCGACTGGCTGAGCGACGTGTTCGGCTTCGAAACCCAGGTCGCCATCCCCGGCATCGACGGCGCCATCGCCCATGCCCAGCTGACGCTGGGCGGCGGCATGATCATGCTGGGCACCGTCGGCGGCGACGACGACTACGCCCGCGTGCTGGCGCAGCCCGACGAGATCGGCGGACGCGAGACCCAGACCGTCTACCTGCAGGTCGACGACGCCGACCGCGTCTGCGAGCGCGCCCGCAATGCCGGCGCCGTCATCCTGCAGGAACCGTCGGACACGGAGTTCGGCAGCCGCGGCTTCATGTGCCGCGATCCCGAGGGGCATGTGTGGAACGTGGGCACCTACGATCCATGGAAGCCGGAAGACCTGTTCCGCTGATCCCGCTCATCCCGGTGATCCCGCTGTGGCCGCACATCGTCGCCCCGGCGCAGGCCGGGGCCTAATTGGGTCCCGGCCTGCGCCGGGACGACGTCCTGCGTCAGCTGAACAATCCCTCGTCCGACCCGTCGCCGTCGAAGAAGCCGTCGCCGCCGTCGATGCTGGTATTGTCGGCATCGAACAGGCCCTGCCCGCCGCCATTGTCGAGCGCGCGGTCGACGTCGCCCAGGCCGGCCTGGCTGGCCAGCGAACTGCCCGACTGGTCGTTGTTGCCGAACAGGTTGTTGCCGGGGTCGTCGCCGTTCAGCAGGTGGTTCCCGCCGCCGCCATGTTCGTTGTGGTTGAACATGTTTTCCAGTCCCTGGAACAGGAAGCCGCCGGCGGCCACGCCGGCCGCCGTGGCCGCCATCGTGCCCAGCGCCGAGCCGAAGCCGCCGCTCAGGAAGCCGGAGCGCGGCGCGGACTGGTACTGCGGCTGGGACGGGTACTGCGGCTGATATTGCGGCGGCTGCGACTGCGACGGATAGGCCTGCTGCAGGTCGCGCGCATAGCCCTGCTGCTGGGCGGCGGGGCGCGCCGTGCCGCTATTGCCCCAGGAATCGGCGTCCAGGAAGCGGCCGCCCTGCTGCCCCTGCTGCTGCGCCTGCGCCTGCGCCTCGCGCAACTGCTCTTCCAGCGCGGCGATGCGGTCCTTGGCGTTTTCCAGCGCCTGTCCGACCAGCAGCGCGCGCTGCACCAGCAGGTAGGCGGCATCGGGTTGCTGGGCGACGGCGCGCTGGATCAGCGCGTCGGCTTCCGGGTCCTTCCGGACGCCGCGGGCCTGGACCAGCTGGGCCAGGAAATCCTGCAGCATTCGGGCATCTTGCGTACTCATTTGCGGGCTCATCTCTGCTCCTCATGGAAACGTCGGATAGCCCATCATGTTGTGGGCCTTTCCGTGATTTCAAGTTTGGCAGCTTTTGCCCGCGGCTGACTTAAGAGGCGCTGAATCCCGATCCAACGTCCAGGTCATTTCTGCAGGTCGCGCCCGCCGAACGCGTGCGGCAACTGCGCCCCCGCCGTGGTTTCCATCACTTTGCCTTCCAGGTTGGCCAGCACGACCGGCAGGTCGTCCCCGCCCAGTTCCAGGATCACCTGGCGGCAGGCGCCGCAGGGGGCGATGGGGCCGTCGGTCTCGCCGATCACGGCCAGCGCCGCGAAGTCGCCCGGCCGGTAGCCGTGGGCGATGGCCGAGAACAGGGCGGTGCGCTCGGCGCAGTTGGACAGGCCGTAGGCCGCGTTCTCGACGTTACAGCCGCGGAACACGCGCCCGTCCTTGCATGCCAGCGCGGCGCCGACCTGGAACTGCGAGTACGGCGCGTAGGCGAGCAGGCGCGCGGCGCGGGCTTCGTCGATCAGTTTTTCGTATTGCATGATGTCTCCGATGGCGTCGCCCCGGCCTGCACCGGGGCGACGGGATGGCTGGATGTTAGGGACGGATGGTCTTGTAGATCATCGGCTGCGCCGCCGGGCGCTCGGCCGCGATGCGGTACGCCGCCTGCACTTCGCGCACGGCGCGCTCGGCCGCGTCCTGGGTGCGCGCATGCACCAGCGCCAGCGGCTGCCCGGCCTGCACCTGCGTGCCCAGTTCGACCAGGCCGGTCAGGCCCACGGCGAAGTCGATCGCATCCTGCGGACGGGTGCGGCCGCCGCCCAGGCCGACCACGGCCAGGCCCAGGCCGCGGCAGTCGGTCGCGTGGGCGTAGCCCGACTCCAGGGCCGGCACCGGCACCACGATCGGCGCGCGCTCCAGGTAGGCATCGGGATTGTCCATCAGGTCGGCCGGGCCGCCCAGGGCGGTCACCATGCGCGCGAAGCGCTCGGCGGCCTCGCCCGAATCGAGCGCGTGCTGCAGCCTGGCCTGCGCTTCGGCATCGCTGGCCGCGAGGCCCGACAGCACCAGCATCTCGGCGCACAGCGCCATCGTCACCGCGTGCAGGCGGCTCGGGCGCGACTTGCCGGTCAGGTAGTCGATCGCCACGCGCACCTCGACGGCATTGCCGGCGGCCGGGCACAGCGACTCGTTCATGCCGGTCAGGATGGCCGACGTGCGGGTGCCGGCGCCGTTGCCGACGTGGACGATCGACTCGGCCAGCTCGACGGATTTTTCATAGGTCGGCATGAACGCGCCGCTGCCGGCCTTGACGTCCATGACGAGGGCGTCCAGGCCCGCCGCCAGCTTCTTGGACAGGATCGAGCCGGTGATCATGGCGACCGATTCGACGGTGGCCGTGGTGTCGCGGATGCTGTAGAAGCGCTTGTCGGCCGGGGCCAGCTGGGCGGTCTGGCCGATGATGGCCACGCCGACGTCCTTGACGATCTTGCGGAACAGTTCAGGTTCCGGCACGGTGCCGTAGCCCGGGATCGAATCGAATTTGTCCAGCGTGCCGCCGGTATGGCCCAGGCCGCGGCCCGAGATCATCGGCACGAAGCCGCCGCAGGCGGCGACCATCGGCCCCAGCATCAGCGAGACGACGTCGCCGACGCCGCCCGTCGAGTGCTTGTCGACGACGGGACCCGGCAGGTCGAGCGACTTCCACTCCATGACCAGGCCGGAATCGCGCATCGCCAGCGTGAAGGCGACGCGTTCGTCCATGGTCATGTCGTTGAAGTAGACGGCCATCGCGAAGGCGGCGATCTGGCCTTCGGTGGTGCTGCCGCCGGGGATGCCGCGCACGAAGAACTGGATTTCCTCGGCGCTCAGGATGCCGCCGTCGCGCTTTTTGCGGACGATTTCTTGTGGAAGGAACATGATATTCAACCTTATTCGAAAATGCGTAGGGTGGACGGCTCGGCCGTCCACGCGGTGATCGTTGGCGGCTGCCGAATCGCGCACGGGATCGGAGCCTTTGCCTGCCACCGCGTGGACGGCAAAGCCGTCCACCCTACGTTGATGTTACCGGTTAATCAGACGCCGTACGGGATCCAGACGTTCTTGACCTGGGTCGCGTGCTGCAGCACCGTGCGCCCCGCCGCCTGCTTCGCGTCGAACCAGTCGCGGCCCTTGGCGCCGCCGGTCCAGGTGCGCTTGAGCGACTCGGCCGACAGGCGCTCGACTTCCGCGCAGCCGTCGGGCGAGCCGTCGTGGCGCCACACGGCGTCGACGTCGAAGTGCGAGGCCAGCGTGCGCGCCAGCTCGTCGGCGGCGCCGGTGACGATGTTCAGCACGCCGCCCGGCAGGTCCGAGGTGTCCAGCACCTGGTACAGGTCCAGCGCGGACAGCGGATGCGCTTCCGACGGCACGGCGACCACGCGGTTGCCCAGCGCGATGGCCGGCGCCACCAGCGAGACGAAGCCCAGCAGCGGGTTCTCGTTCGGGCAGACGATGCCGATCACGCCGACCGGTTCGTTCAGGGCGACGGTGATGCCGTGCATCGGCGGCTGGTGCGCGGCGCCGTCGTACTTGTCGGCCCACGCGGCCCAGTAGAACAGGCGCTCGATCGATGCCTGCACTTCCTTCTCGGCGTTCTTGCTGCCGGTCTGCAGGGCGATGCGCTCGGCGAATTCGTCGGCGCGCACGGCCAGGTTCTCGGCGATGTAGTACAGCACCTGGGCGCGGTTGTGCGCGCTGGCTTTCGCCCAGCCGGACGCCTTGTGCGCCGCTTCCACGGCGTTGCGGATGTCCTTGCGGCTGCCTTCGCCGACGTCGGCCAGGAACTCGCCGCCGGCGCCGTGGATCGCGCGGCTGTAGCCGCTGTCCGGGCGCGCCTGCTTGCCGCCGACGTACAGCTTGGCGGTGCGGTCGATCTGGAACGGGTTGGCTTCGCGCGCCGGCTGCGCCTTGGCCTTGGCGCGGGCGACGGCCTGCGGCAGGTTCGGGCGCGCGTCTTCCGAGCGCGGGATCAGGTACTCGAACATGCCTTCCTTGCCGCCTTCGCGGCCGAAGCCCGATTCCTTCACGCCGCCGAAGCCGCAGGCCGCGTCGAACTGGTTCGCCGTGTTGATCCACACCACGCCGGCCCTGATCTGCGGGACCACGTCCAGCGCCAGGCTGATCGACTCGGTCCAGACGCAGGCCGCCAGGCCGTAGACGGTGTTGTTGGCCAGTTGCACCGCCTCGGCCGGGGTGCGGAAGCTCATCGCCACCAGCACCGGGCCGAAGATCTCGGTCTGGCTCACGGTGGCGGTGGTCGACGCGCCGGTGATCAGGGTGGGCAGGTACCAGGCGCCCTCGCCCGGCGTGGCGCAGGCCGGCTGCCAGACTTCGCAGCCTTCGCTGCGCGCCGACTCCACCAGGCCGTGGATGCGCTGCTGCTGGACCGGATCGACCAGCGCGCCGATGTCGGTGGACTTGTCCAGCGGCGAGCCGACGCGCAGCGTCTGCATGCGCGCCTTCACCTTGGCGATGAAGCGGTCGTACACGGATTCCTGCACCAGCAGGCGCGAACCGGCGCAGCACACCTGGCCCTGGTTGAACCAGATCGAGTCCACGAGGCCCTCGACCGCGGCGTCCAGGTCGGCGTCGTCGAACACGATGAACGGCGACTTGCCGCCCAGTTCCAGCGACAGCTTCTTGCCGCTGCCGGCGGTGGCTTTGCGGATCAGGCGGCCGACTTCGGTCGAGCCGGTGAACGCCAGCTTGTCGACGTCCGGATGGTTGACGATGGCTTCGCCCACGCGGCCGTCGCCGGTGACGACGTTGACCACGCCCGCCGGCACGCCGGCCATCTGGCAGATCTCGGCGAACAGCAGCGCGGTCAGGGGCGTGTATTCGGCCGGCTTGAACACGATGGTGTTGCCGGCCGCGAGCGCCGGCGCGACCTTCCAGGCCAGCATCAGGAGCGGGAAGTTCCACGGCACGACCTGGCCGATCACGCCCACGGCGCGGTAGTCGGCGAATTCTTCCGACTGCAGCTGCGCCCAGCCGGCATGGTGGTAGAAGTGACGCGCGGCCAGCGGCAGGTCGGCGTCGCGGGTTTCGCGGATGGTCTTGCCGTTGTCCAGCGTCTCGAGCACGGCGAACAGGCGCGCGTGGCGCTGCAGCAGGCGCGCCAGCGTGTACAGCACGGTGGCGCGGCCGTGGCCGCCCATGGCGACCCAGCCCGGATGCGCGCGGCGCGCGGCTTCGACGGCGCGCTGCACATCGGCGTCGGTCGCCTGCGTGATCTGCGCCAGTTCGCTGCCGTCGGCGGGGTTGGACGAGGCGAAGGTCTCGCCCGGCTCGGTCCACTGGTTGTCGATGAACAGGCCGAAACGGCGGCCGTGCTGGTCCAGCCACGCTTGCGCTTCCTTGGTGCTTTCGGGTGCGGGACCGTAATCCATAGTCTGAAGAATCTCTTTAATTGTTGGCATGACGTATCCGATGGTTCAAGGTTGCGCGTGGCGGTGGGCGGCCGAGTAGAAGCCCGTGACGTGGTGCTCGAGCTGGCGCTCGATGTCGGTCAGCAGGCTGGAGGCGCCGATGCGGAACAGGTGCGGCTGCAGCCATTCGTTGCCCAGCTCTTCCTTCATCACGGTCAGGTACTGCAGCGCGGACTTGGCGGTGGAAACGCCGCCGGCCGGCTTGTAGCCGACCATGAAGCCGGTCTTTTCGTAGTACTCGCGGATCGCGCGCACCATCACCAGCGACACGGGGATCGTCGCGTTGACGCCTTCCTTGCCGGTCGAGGTCTTGATGAAGTCGGCGCCCGCCATCATGCACACCATTGATGCCTTGGCCACGTTTTCCAGCGTGACCAGGTCGCCGGTCGCCAGGATCGCCTTCACGTGGGCGTCGCCGCAGGCCTGGCGGTAGGCCACCATCTCGTCGTACAGCGCCTGCCAGTTGCCCGTCAGGACGTGCTGGCGCGTGATCACGATGTCGATCTCGGTGGCGCCCGCGGCCACCGACAGTGCGATCTCGCGCAACTTGGTTTCCATGCTCGACAGGCCGGCCGGGAACGCGGTCGACACGGCGGCGATCGGAAGGCGGCCCTGCAGCACCTGCACGGCCGGCTGGATCATCTCGTGGTACACGCAGACGGCGCCGGTGGTGAGTTCGTCGAGGCCCAGCGCGTCCATCAGGTCGGCGCGCAGCGGACGCATGGCCTTGCGGCACAGGCGCTCGACGCGGCCCGGGGTGTCGTCGCCGGACAGCGTGGTCAGGTCGATGCACTGGATCGCCTTGACCAGCCAGGCGGCCTGGTAGTCCTTCTTGACCGTGCGGCGGTTCGCCAGGCTGGCGGCGCGGCGGTCGGCGGCGTTGCGGTTGACCTTCAGGTGGTTGATCCAGCCCAGGTCGAGGCCGACGGCCGTGTTACGTTTGAAATCCAGGGGCTGGGTCATAGCAGTGCGGTTCCGTTCGAAAGGGGTTTGACGCCGAGGTGGCTGGCCAGGGTGGCGCCGATGTCCGAGAAGGTCTCGGCGATCGGCAGTTCGCGCGCGGGCGCGGCCGGGCCGAAGAACAGCACCGGGATGTGTTCGCGGGTATGGTCCGAGCCGGCCCAGGTGGGGTCGCAGCCGTGGTCGGCGGTGATCACGACCAGGTCCCCTTCCTTCAGCTTCGCGATGAAGTCGGGCAGGCGCACGTCCAGCTCGTGCAGCGCGTTGGCGTAGCCGGCGACGTCGCGGCGGTGGCCGAAGTGCATGTCGAAGTCGACGAAGTTCACGAACGTCAGCGACTTGTCGCCGGCGTCGTCGGCGACCTCGAGCAGGCGGTCGAACAGCGCCATGTTGTCGGCGCCCTTCACCAGGCGCGACACGCCCTGGCCCGCGAAGATGTCGCTGATCTTGCCGAGGGCGATCACTTCGCCGCCTTCGTCCCTGACATGGTCGAGCAGCGTCGGCGCGACCGGCGGCACGGCGTAGTCGTGGCGGTTGCTGGTGCGCTTGTAGTCGCCGTTCGATCCCGTGAACGGACGGGCGATGACGCGGCCGATGTTGTAGGGCTTGACCAGTTCGTAGGCCGCTTCGCACACCTGGTACAGGCGCTCCAGGCCGAAGTGCTCCTCGTGCGCGGCGATCTGCATCACCGAGTCGGCCGAGGTGTAGATGATCGGCTTGCCGGTGGCGACGTGCTCGTCGCCGAGTTCCGTGATGATCGTCGTGCCGGACGCATGGCAGTTGCCCAGCCAGCCAGGCACGCCGGTCAGCTCCTGCAACTTGTCCGTCAGCGCCGCGGGGAAGGTCGGCACGGTCTTGGGGAAGTAGCCCCAGTCGAACAGCACCGGCACGCCGGCGATTTCCCAGTGGCCGCTCTGGGTGTCCTTGCCGGTCGAGCGCTCGCGGGCGGCGCCCCAGGCGCCGGTGAAGCCGTCGCGGCGCGCGAAGCCGGCCGGCCAGGCGCCGCTGGCCTTGTGCGCGGCGGCGCCCAGGCCGATCCGCTCCAGGTTCGGCAGCGCCAGCGGCGTGCCCGATTCGGCGGCCCACTTGGCGATGTGGCCGAGGGTGTTGGCGCCTGCGTCGCCGTACTTCTCCGCGTCGGGCAGGGCGCCCAGGCCGAAGGAGTCGAGCAGGAGGATGAATGCGCGTGACATGAGTTGTCTCCAGAGCGTCGCCCCGGCGCAGGCCGGGGCGACGTAACAATGATCAGGCAGCCGTGGTCTTGCCGAGGCGTTCGACGAAGCCGTGGATCAGCGCCACCATGTCCTTGGCCGCGATCGCCGCGTACTTGAGCGTCTGCTCGTGCGACAGCGGGAACGGGGTCAGGCCCTCGGCCAGGTTGGTGATGGCGGACAGGCCGGCGACCTTCAGGCCGCAGTGGCGCGCCGAGATCACTTCCGGCACGACCGACATGCCGACCACGTCGGCGCCCAGCGTCCTGAACGCGCGGATCTCGGCGGCCGTCTCGAAGTTCGGGCCCGGGCAGGCCAGGTACACGCCTTCGGCCAGGGTGATGCCCTTGTCCGCAGCGGTGGCCTTGACCAGCTCGCGCATGCCGGCGTCGTAGGCATTGGCCATGCTGAAGAAGCGCGGGCCGAAGCGCTCGTCGTTCGGGCCGGCCATCGGGCTGCCCGGCAGCAGGTTGATGTGGTCGTTCAGCAGCACGACGCTGCCGGCGTCGACTTCCGGACGCAGCGAGCCGGCGGCATTGGTCACGAACAGCAGTTCGCAGCCGATCAGCTTGAAGGTGCGCACGGCCGACGTCATCACGCCCGGGCCATAGCCCTCGTAGAAGTGGCCGCGGCCCTTCATGCAGACGACGGGCACGCCGGCGAGCATGCCCAGCACCAGTTCGCCGGCATGGCCGTGCACGGTGCTGATCGGGAAGCCCGGCAGGTCGGCATAGCTGATCGACACCGCATCCGTCATCTGTTCGGCCAGCACGCCGAGGCCGGAACCCAGGATCAGGGCCACGCGCGGCGTGAAGCCCGGCTTGCGCGCCTGGATGACGTCGGCGGCTTCATAGGGGGTATTGCTGAACTGGTGAGTAGTCATTGTCGATGAGTGATGGGAATGAATGGAAATGCGACGTGCGCGCGAGGATAGCGCATCGGGATGACGAAACTATGCATGATCGTCGATTGGTATGGCAAATACCATTTTTCTGGACGATTTATATTCGAAACATATAAATTATCGCCTACCATGCCAATCGCATGGTGGCCGGGCCGATCTGCTCGTCGCGCGGGCAGGACCCGCTGCGTTGACGCTCTGAAAACAAGTGTTTAAGATGAAAAACAAAAGTTTAACCCGTCTGCCGCCGTGACCGAACACTCAAAAAAACAACAGCTGCTCGCGCTGATCCGCGCGAACCCGTTCATCGCGCAGCAGGAGCTGGCCAACCAGCTCGGGCTGTCGCGTTCGGCCGTGGCCGGCTACATCGCCGGCCTGATCCGCGAGCGCAAGCTGCTCGGGCGCGCCTACGTGTTCCCGGACCGCCGTCCCGTCGTCTGCGTCGGCGCGGCCAACCTCGACCGCAAGCTGCGCTCGCTGGACCCGCTCGCGCTGGGCACGTCGAATCCGGCCAGCCAGAGCGAATCGTTCGGCGGCGTCGCCCGCAACATCGCCGAGAACCTGGCGCGCCTGGGCACGCCGGTGTCCCTGCTCACCGCGATCGGCGGCGACAGCTCGGGCGCCGCCCTGCTCGCCCACGCCGAGACGCTCGGCATCGACACCCGCGGCGCGCTGCGCATCGAGGACGCCTCGAGCGGCTGCTATACCGCGGTGCTGGACCGCAACGGCGAAATGGTCGTCGCCCTGGCCGACATGGCCCTGTACGACCAGCTCGACCCGGCCTTCGTGGCCGCGCGCCAGGCGCAGCTGGCGAGCGCCGCCCTGGTCGTCGTCGACCTCAACCTGCCGCTGGCCACCGTCGAGGCCGTGGTCGAGCACGCGCGCCGCACCGACACGGCGCTGGTGCTGGTGGCCGTGTCCGAACCCAAGATGGCGCGCCTGCCGCGCGACCTGGCGGGCGTGCGCCTCCTGATCCTGAACGCCGGCGAACTGGCGGCACGGGTCGGGCGCCGCCTGGACGACGACGCGGCCATCGAGGCGGCGATGCGCGAGGTGCGGGCGCAGGGCGCGCGCGACCTCGTCGTCACGCGCGGCGCCGGCGGCGTGCTGCTCACGGGCGGCACGCGGGGCGACGCCATCGAGCGCCTGGCCGCGCCCGCGGCCCCGGTGGTCGACGTCACCGGCGCCGGCGACGCCTTCGCCGCGGCCGTGTGCTGGTCGCTGGCGCAGGCGGACGGCAAGGAAGACCAGGACGGCGACCTGCTGCGCGCCTGCCGCCGCGGCCTGCACCTCTCGGCGCTCACGCTCGGCACCGACGCCACGGTCCGCCCGGACATCGGCCCCGACACCCTGGCGGCCATCGGCGCCGCCGCCACGACCCTCACAGAACAGGACTGACCATGCAAGCCTTCCTCCAGTATTCCCCCGAAGTCCAGGCCGCGCGCGCCGCCGGCACGCCCGTCGTCGCGCTCGAATCGACCATCATCTCGCACGGCATGCCCTACCCGCAGAACGTGCAGACCGCGCGCGAGGTCGAGCAGGTGATCCGCGACGCCGGCGCCGTGCCCGCCACCATCGCGCTGATCGACGGCAAGGTCTGCATCGGCCTGTCCGACGCCCAGCTCGAGCTGCTGGGCCAGTCGAAGGACGCCCTGAAGGTCAGCCGGCGCGACCTGGCCTACGTGCTGGCGACGAAGAAGCTCGGCGCCACCACCGTGGCCGCCACCATGATCTGCGCGCGGCTGGCGGGCATCGAGGTCTTCGTCACCGGCGGCATCGGCGGCGTGCACCGCGGCGCCGAGACCAGCTTCGACATCTCGGCCGACCTGCAGGAACTGGCGCAGACCGGCGTGGCCGTCGTGTGCGCGGGCGTGAAGTCGATCCTCGACATCGGCCTGACGCTGGAATACCTGGAGACCCACGGCGTGCCGGTGGTGAGCGTGGGCCAGGCGGCGTTCCCCGCCTTCTTCACGCGCGACAGCGGCTTCCAGGCCGACTTCCGGCTCGACGGCGCCGACGACCAGGCGCGCTTCATCCGCACCAAGTGGCAGCTGGGCCTGCAGGGCGGCGTAGTGGTCAGCAATCCGGTGCCGGAAGCGGCCGCGATGCCGCCCGACGAGATCGACGCCATCATCGCCCGCGCGCTGGGCGAGGCCGACGCGCAGGGCGTCAAGGGCAAGGCCGTCACCCCGTTCCTGCTGGCGCGCATCAAGGAGCTGACCGGCGGGCGCAGCCTGGCGACCAACATCGCCCTGGTCAAGCACAACGCCCTGGTCGGCGCGCAGCTGGCCGTCGCGCTGGGCCGGATCCAGGCGTAGATCCGGGCCGCGCGCGCATCATGTCGATCGACCTGAAGCAGTTACGCTACTTCCTGGCGGTGGCCGAAGAAAAGAGCTTCAGCCGCGCCGCCGAACGCCTGCACATCTCGCAGCCGCCGCTGTCGCAGCAGATCATGAAGCTCGAGAGCGAACTGGGGGTGCGCCTGTTCGCGCGCACCACGCGCAGCTTCGAGCTGACCGTGGCCGGCAAGGCGCTGATGCACGAGGCGGCCGACCTGCTGGGCCGCATGCGCATGACCATCGACACGATCCGCCAGATCGACCGCGGCGAGGTCGGCCGGCTGCGCGTGGGCATCGTCGGTTCGGCGATGTGGGGGCCGATCCCGGGCCTGCTGGAACAGTTCCAGAGCCGCTTCCCGCGCGTGACCTGGACCATCCACGAACTGGGCCCGAACGACCAGTGGGACGCGCTGCGCGCGCGCCAGATCGACGTCGGCTTCTGGCGCGAGCCGCGCATCGACGAGGATGCGCTGCGCAACGCCAACCTGCGCCAGGAACTGGCGTTCCAGGAAAGCTTCTGCGTGGCCGTCAACGAGCGCCATCCGCTGGCGCGCCACGACGCCATCGAACTGGCCGACATCGCCGGCGAACCGATGCTGACCCTGCACCTGGACCAGTCGGCCGAGCCGCGCTACCTGATCCAGTGCTGCGTCGCCGCCGGCTTCGAGCCGACCATCTTCCAGGAGGCGGCCGAGCCGCAGACGCTGCTGGCCATGGTCGGCGCGGGCCTGGGCGTGGCGCTGATGCCGCAGACCACCAGCCGCATCGGCTGGCCGGGCGTGCGCTTCCTGCCGATCCGGACGAATGCGCCGTCGGCCAACCTGTACATCGCGTATCCGGTGCAGGACGATGCGCCGGTGGTGCGGGCGTTCCTGAACATCCTTCACCCGGCCGGGGATTGACACGGGGGGGCGTCCACGCGGCGCCTGAACGCGCGGACGGCAGCGCCGTCCACCCTACGTAGGGTGGGCGGGTTTCCCGCCCACGCGTCCAACCGGCCATCGCATTACCGCGCACGCCTCAGTGCGTCGCGCCGCCCGCCTCCGCCACGTCCTCGTCGGCCGTGACGGCCACCTCGACCGCGATGCGCAGGCCGTCGACGATGTCCTGGAGCGCCATCGACGGCGGCCGCTCCGGGCGCTCGGCCGCCTGCTCGGGCAGGAACGGCACGTGGATGAAGCCGGCCTTCAGGCTGGCGCCGGCCGCGTGGTGCATCAGGCCGTAGAACACGTGGTTGCAGACGAAGGTGCCGGCGGTCTGCGACACGCCGGCCGGGAAGCCGCGCAGGCGCAGCGCGCGCACGATGGCCTTGAGCGGCAGCGTGCTGAAATAGGCGGCCGGGCCGTCCGCGATGATGGGGTTGTCGACCGGCTGGGCGCCGGCATTGTCGGCGATCGCGGCGTCGTCGACGTTGATCGCCACGCGCTCGAGCGAGATCTCGGAGCGCCCGCCGGCCTGGCCGACGGCGATCACGATGTCGGGATGCACCGCCTCCACCGCCTCGAGCAGGGCGACGTTGACGCGCCCGAATTCGCAGGGCAGCAGGCGCGCGGCGACCTGGAAGCCCGGGCCGCTCCAGCCGTCCAGCGCGCGCGCCGCTTCCCAGGAGGGGTTGATGGCGGCGCCGTTGAAGGGCTCGAATCCGGTCAGCAGGATGGTCTTGGTAGTCATGCGTCTCTCAATGGTGCATCAGGAAATACAACAGGAACACGTTGGCGACGAGCACCGGCAGCGCCGTCGGCAACTGCGCCTTGATGACGGCGTTGCGGTCCGTCAGCTCCAGCAGCGCCGCCGGCACGATGTTGAAGTTGGCCGCCATCGGCGTCACCAGGGTGCCGCAGTAGGCGCTGAACATGCCGATCGCCGCCATGATCGCCGGATTGGCGCCATAGGTGCCGACCAGCACCGGAATGCCGATCCCGCCCGCGATCACGGGAAAGGCCGCGAAGCCGTTGCCCATCACGACGGTAAATAATGCCATGCCGATGCAAAACGCGGCGCAGGCCAGGAACGGCGAATCGAGCGGGATCGCGGTGGTGACGACGTGGGCCACGGCCTTGCCGACGCCGGCCTCGGCGAACAACAGGCCGAGCACGGCCAGCATGTGCGGCAGCACGACCGCCCAGCCCATCGCATCGATCAGCCGGCGCGCCTCGCGCACGCCCTGCAGCGGCGTGGCGCGCGTGACCAGGCAGGCCAGCGCCAGCGCGGCGACCGCGCCGCAGCCCAGGCTCGCCAGCGTCAGGTTCTTCGGGTCGAGCACGAAGGCGGGCACGCCGCCCAGGTCGACCTGCACGTCCTTGAGCAGGAGCGAGCCGATCATCGTCACCACGGGAATGGCCAGCGCCGGCGCCAGCAGCCTGCCCTTCAGGCGCGCGGCGGCGGCGCGGCGCTCCCCTTCCGGCGGCACGCCGGCGCTGCCGCCGCGCACCAGGCCGCAGCCGGCCAGCAGCGCCATGCCGATCATCAGCAGGCCCGTGACGGCCGGCGGCAGGCGCTCGCCGGCCAGGTAGAGCAGCGCGTACGCGCCCCAGAACAGCGCCGTCGGCCAGCGCCGCGGATGCGCGGGGTCGCGCAGCGTCATGACGGCGACGGCCGCGAACAGCAGGCCGACCAGCACGTAGAAGTCGTCGAGCGCGACGATCATCGCGCCGCCTCCTGCGCGGCGGCGATCGCGCGGCGGATGCGCGCGTCCAGCCGGCGCAGGTTCCAGGCGTGCACGACGAAGGCCGTGACGGCGGTCGGGATGCCCCACAGCGCCATGTGCAGCGGATCGACCTCGATGCCCTCGGCGCGCAGGATGGTCTGCATCAGCACGATGGCGCCGAAGGCGACGAACACGTCCTCGCCGAAGAACAGGCCGACGTTGTCGGTGGCCGCGCTCATGGCGCGGATGCGCTGGCGCAGCGCGTCGTCCAGTTCGACCCCGCGCGCCCGCGCCTGGCCCTCGGCGGCGGCCTGCGCCATCGGCGCGACCAGCGGGCGCACCATGTTCGGCTGGCCGCCCAGGCTGGTCAGGCCGAAGGCGGCGGCCAGCTCGCGCAGGAACAGGTACACCGTCAGCAGCCGCCCGGCCGTGGCCGAGCGCACCCGCGCGATGGACGATTGCGCATATTCCTTGAGCCCGAAGCGCTCGAGCAGGCCGATGGCGGCCAGCGGCAGCAGCAGGATCAAGGGCAGGTTGCGCGTCTTGAGGAAGGCGGCGCCGAGCGCTTCGAGGATCTGCAGGGGCGGCATCGCGGCCGCCGCGCCGGTCGCCCCGCAGGCGGCGACGACGACCAGCACGGGATTGGCGCGCAACAGGAATCCGGCGACGACGACGGCGATGCCGATCAGCGGCCACAGGTTGACGGCGGTAGGCATGGGGCTCCGGCTGAGTGGATGGTGCGGCAGATATTACCTCAGCGCACAAGTCGCACGAAAAGCACGGCGATGCGCATCAATGGGGGCCACCGTGGCTTTTGCACCACCACCACCATTGCCGCCCTCGCACATTGAGCGCACGCAGGACGCCCACCGCGCCGCCGCGTAATCTCGGTCCGGTTTTCCCTGCTCTTTCAGAGGTCCGACCATGAACGCATCCATGAACCCGGCATGGCGCCCCACCCGCTGGCTGCTGGCGCGCCTGTTCGCCCTGCTCGGCGCGCTCGGCCTGGGCAGTTGCGGCGGCGACGTCGGCATCGGCATCGGCGTGGTCTGGCACGACGGTCCCGACCATCCCTGGCCGAACCATCCCGACTGGCCCGGCTGGCCCGACCGGCCGCAGGGCGCGACCGGCCTGTTCCCGATCGCCGGCGACATCTGCGGCCAGTGCGGCGGCTCGCGCGACGGCACCGGCGCGCTCGCGCGCTTCGCCGCGCCGCAGGGCGTCGCCGCCGACGATGCCGGCAACCTCTACGTGGCCGAGCCCGCCAGCGCCACCATCCGCAAGGTGACGCCGCAGGGCGTGGTGACGACGCTGGCGGGCAGCGCCGGCGCCGTCGGCTATGCCGATGCGGCCGGCGCGGCGGCGCGCTTCAACCTGCCCAGCCGCCTGGAAACCGATGCCGACGCCAATGTCTACGTCACCGACACCGGCAATGCGGTCGTGCGCCGCATCACGCCGGCCGGCCTCGTCACCACGGTCGCCGGCAACGGCACCTGCGGCAGCCGCGACGGCACCGGCACGGACGCGCAGTTCTGCGCGCCGCGCGGCATCGCGCTCGACCGCCGGGGCAACCTGTGGGTGGCCGACAGCGGCAACCACACGGTGCGCCGCATCGCCCCGTCCGGCGCCGTCGGCACCGTGGCCGGCAGCCCGGGCGTGTGCGGCAGCCGCGACGGGCGCGGCGGCCAGGCGCAGTTCTGCGGGCCGCAGGACGTCGAGGTCGACGAATGGGGGAATGTGTACGTCGTCGATACCGGCAACGCGACGATCCGCATGATCGACGAGCACGGCGACGTGACCACGCTCGCCGGCCAGCCGGGCCAGTGCGGGGCGAGCGACGGCGGCCCCGGCGTGTCGCGGCTGTGCGCGCCGTCCGGCATCGCCGTCGAGGGCAACGACCTGTACATCGCCGACACCGGCAACGCGACGATCCGCCGCATCAACCTCGACAACGTCACCAGCACGGTGGCCGGCACGCCGGGACGCCAGGCGGTGGCGCTGGGCGCCCTGCCCGGCGGCCTGGACCGCCCGGCCGGCATCACGCTGGCGCCGGACCGCTCGCTGGCGCTGACGACGCACAACCTGGTGGTCAAGCTGCTGCCGGCGCGCTAGAGACTGCCCAAGACCGTCTCCCCGGCGCAGGCCGGGGCCCAATTTCTGCCGTCCGGCTGCGCTGCCAACATGCGGCCCCGGCCTGCGCCGGGGCGACGGCTTTTCGGCCAACGACGACGCCAAACGCCTCAGCGCCGCGCGCCCACGCGCTCGAGCAGGCGCGCCAGCGGCACCTGGCCGTCGGCATCGGGCGCGAGCGAGGCGACGGGAATGCCCGCGATGACCTCGCCCTCGAGCGGCGCCGCCTCGAACCAGGCCTGGCCGCCGCGTTCGACGATCCGCGACCAGCGCACGCGGCCGTCCTCGACGTGCACCAGGATCGGATCGTGGATCACCGGGAAATCCTGCCGGCCCCACTCGCCGAGGCGGCCGGAAAAATCGCGCGGACCGGGCTGGCCGGGGCCCAGCAGCACCCGCTCGACCTGGAACGCGGTGCGCTGGCAGCCGCCGGCGTTCGAGACGCACACGCTCCTGGCGCCGTCGGCGCCGGCCGGCTGCCCTGGCGGACAGGCAGGCGGGCATTCCTGCGTGCCCGCGGGCAGCAGGACAATGCGCTCGACGCGGCCGACCAGCAGCGATTCCTGCGCCTGGGCCTGCAAGCAAACGCCGGGCAGGACGGCGGCAAACAGCAAGGTGCGGAGCATGACGGTCCTTTCGCGATGCAAGCGGGCGTTACGGCCGGATGGGATTGACGGCATCGTCGCCGATCACCGTGGTCCACGGGCGCACGCGCCACCGCACGACCAGGCCGTTGGCGACGTAGGGATCGGCCCGGGCGAAGCGCTCGGCCGCCTCGGGCGAATCGCCGCTGAACAGCAGCACGGCCGTGTCGGCCGGTTCGGCCAGCGCACCGGCCAGCACCAGCTCGCCGCGTTGCTGGGCGTCCCAGCCCAGCTGCAGGTGCTCGGTGCGGAATGCGCCGCGGCGTTCGAGATAGTCGGGGGCCAGGTCATACATCAGCAGGTAGTGCACGGGGTCTCCTTCGGTCTTGATGAACGGACAACCGGTGCAGTGTAGCGCACTATCGGCCGGCCGATGACGGCTGGCCGCGGCCGCGCTGCGCCGCCGCGCGCGCCACGATGCGCGCCGCCTGCTCGCGCGCCCGCGCCACCTGCGCCGGCGCCAGGCCCTGCGCCACCGCGTCGAGGAAGGGGCCGTTGAACGGGATCGCATCCTGCTCGGCCAGGCCGTCCAGCGTGACCATGATGTCGCGCAGCGCCATGCCGTAGGCGAGCGCGCTCTGGCGGTCGGTGGCGATGGCCGGGTTGTCGAACCAGAAGCCGGTGAACTGCACGTACAGGCTGGTCCAGCTGCCCTGCTCCGCGCGCTGCGCCAGCAGGCCGTTGACGCGCGTCTTCCATTCCTGCACCAGCGGATCGCCCGGCCGCGCGCGCAGCGCGTCCGGGTCGCCGAACGGCCCTTCCTCGACGAGGGCCGCCAGCGCGTCGTCGACGCCGCCGCGCGCGGCCCGCTCCAGGTAGTCGATGCGCGCCATGCGCATGCGCTCGGTCATGCCGGCGCAGAAGCGCGCCGGATCGGCGATGGGCTCGCTTGCCGCTTCCTCGTCCGCGCCGGCGGCCGGCGGCAAGCGGCCGTCGCGCGCGAACGCGGCGCAGGCATGCAGCAGCCACCAGGCGCGCCAGGCGTCCTGCGGCGTGCCGCCGGCGTCCAGCTGCGCGATGCGTTGCGCCAGCAGGACCGCAGCGGCCGGGGCAGCGGCTGGAGCAGCGGCCGGCGCACCGGACGGCCAGGCCGGCGCCACGGACGGCGCCGGCACGGCGGCGACTGCCGGGACGGCGGGCGCGGCGTCCGCGGCGCCGGCGCCGGCGCGCCACGCGGCGGCGCCCAGCGCCAGGCCGAGCGCCATCGCCAGCAGCGCCAGGCCGCCGGTCGTCCATCCGTTGTCGTTCGCCACGCTTCCCATGATCGTTGCAAGCCTAGCAAAGTGCATGGAGGCCAACAATGGCGGCGCTGTAACAAGCTGTTGCAGGAAGCTGGCATCCGCGCGCCGCATGCGTCATCCGCGTTGCATTTGCGCGCCAGCGCACGCAAAAATCCGCATGGCAGGGGTACACTATATTCATGAGCAATCGAAACAGAATCGCCGCCGCCCTCGCCGGCTTCACCGGGATGATGTGGCTCGGCCTCACGGCCGCCGTCGCGGCCAACCAGCGCCGCCTCGTGTTCAACCCCACCGTGGAGCGCGAGGTGCCCAGTCCGCGCAGCAGCGGCCACCGCACCCGCCCCGTCGTGCTGCGCGCCGCCGACGGCACGCGCCTGTCCGGCTGGCTGATGACGCCGCAGGTGCCCGCGCCGCATCCCGCCGTCATCTATTTCGGCGGCCGGTCCGAGGAAGTGTCCTGGGTCGTGCGCGATGCCGGCAAGCTGTTTCCGGGCATGTCCGTGCTGGCCGTGAACTACCGCGGCTACGGCAATTCGCACGGCGTGCCGGCCGAGATCCACATGGTCGAGGACGGCTGCATGCTGTTCGACTGGATGGCCGCCCGCGTCGCCGTCGACGCGCGCCGCATCGCCGTGGTCGGCCGCAGCCTCGGCTCCGGCGTGGCCGTGCAGGTGGCCAAGGAACGGCCGGTGCACTCGGTCGTGCTGATCACGCCCTACGACTCGATCCTGGCGCTGGCCAAGCGCAAGTTCCGCGTGATGCCGATCGACTACATGCTGCGCCACCGCTTCGAGTCGATCAAGTACGCGCCCTCGCTGAAGGCGCCCACCTACGTGCTGCGCGCGGCCGACGACGACATCGTGCCGCACTCGCATACCGACCAGCTCGTGTCCCGGCTGGCCAAGCTGTGCGCCGACGAGATCGTGCCCGGCTCCGACCACCTGGACATCCCCTACCTCGACGACACGCAGGCGCGCATCGCCCGCTTCTTCACGGCCCAGTTCGCCCAACCGGTACAGGCGGTGCGCGAGGATGGCGCCGCCGTCGCGGCCACGGCCGCGGCCGACGCGTCCGTCCCGGCGCCGGCCGCGGCCGCGCTGGCGGCGGTGGCCGAGGCCCCCGCGCCGGTGCCGGCCGCCACGCTCGAAACGACGGTCGAGACCGACACCGCGGCCGCCAACGACGTGCCCGTGCTGGCGGCATCGGGCTCGGACATCGTGCCGCCGAAGCCGGAATGACCCCGCCTGGCGCGCCGGCGCCGTCCATACGCATGGGCCGGCAACTGCGCGCTTCTCCCGCAAAATCTGTGGTTTTCAGTGAGAAACTGCCAAAAGTTGTCTCTATTTATATTTCAACCATATGAATTGCGAAGTAAAATCGTATTTGCCACGAGTAAACTGGCTGATGCATAGTTGCAGACAATAACGCCGCGCTGCCGGCGCCGATGCCCGCCGCATCGTCACTGCAGGAATCCACCGGGTCCGACAACATCCGCGGGCGCATGCGCCACGGCGGCGATCCCGTTTTCCTGCGCTTGCGGCAGCCGGTGCTTTGCCGACAATGCATTCCTTGTGCCGGTTACAATACAGGATTCCCAGGAGCCAACACATGAATTTCAAGCAAGTCGGCATGACGATCGCTGCCTTGTGCCTCGCGGGCGCGGCCAGCGCGCGCGAAGTGCCGAAATATGCCGTCGTCTACGATGCCGGCGGCAAGTTCGACAAGTCGTTCAACCAGTCCGCCTCCGAAGGCGTGGAGCGCTTCAAGAAGGAAAACGGCCTCAACGTCTTCGAAGCCCAGGCCAGTACCGATACCCAGGCCGAGCAGGTGCTGCGCGCGCTCGCGCGCAAGAAGGTGGAACTGATCGTGTCGATCGGCTTCTCGCAGACCCAGGCGGTGCAGAAGGTCGCGGCCGAGTACCCGAAGATCCACTTCGCCATCATCGACGGCAATGCCGTGGGCAAGAACATCAATTCGATCCTGTTCAAGGAACAGGAAGGCTCCTACCTGGTCGGCATCGCCGCGGCGATGGCGGCGAAATCCGGCAAGATCGGCTTCGTCGGCGGCATGGACATTCCGCTGATACGCGCGTTCGCCTGCGGCTACGTGCAGGGCGCGAAGGCGGTCAATCCGAAGATCGAGGTGCAGCAGAACATGGTCGGCACCACCGCCGCGGCCTGGAACGACCCGGCCAAGGGCGGCGAGCTGGCGCGCGCGCAGTTCGACCGCGGCGCCGACGTGGTGTTCGCCGTGGCCGGCGGTTCCGGCCTGGGCGCGATCCAGATGGCCAAGGCCAAGGGCAAGCTGGCGATCGGCGTCGACTCGAACCAGAACGGCGTGCAGCCCGGCGCGGTCCTGACCTCGATGGTCAAGAACGTCGGCAACGCCGCCTACGACGCCTTCACCGCCGCCAGGAACGGCCGGTTCACGCCGGGCGTGACCTACAAGGGCCTGAAGGAAGGCGGCGTCGAATGGGCGCTGGACCAGAACAACCGCGCCCTCGTCCCCGCGGCGATGGAGCAGCGCATCGCCGCCGCCCGGGCGGACATCATCAGCGGCAAGCTCAAGGTGGTGGACTACCGCACCGCCGGGTCCTGCCCGCAGTAAGCACCGATTCCATGTACCCATGAAGCGCGCCGCGCCGGTTTGACACGCCGGCGCGGCGCTTTTTCGAGAATGCCTCCATATCTTACGAACACCAGACCGCTATGCAGCCAGCCGTAGAATTTCGCAACATTAGCAAAGCCTTCGGGGCGGTGCAGGCGAATGCCGACGTCAGCTTCGCGATCGCCAAGGGCTCGATCCATGGCGTGATCGGCGAAAACGGCGCCGGCAAGTCGACCCTGATGAGCATCCTGTACGGCTACTACAATGCCGACAGCGGGCAAGTCCTGGTCGACGGCCAGGCGCGCGACATCCGCACCAGCCACGAGGCGATCGCCCTCGGCATCGGCATGGTCCACCAGCACTTCATGCTGGTCGAGAACATGACCGTCCTCGACAACGTCATGCTCGGCAACGAGGGCGGGTTCAAGCTGGCCGCGAGGCGCGGCGAGGTGGAGGCGAAGCTGCGCGAGATCTGCGCGCGCTACCGCCTCGACGTCGATCCGCTCGCCACCGTGCACGACCTGTCGGTCGGCGCCCAGCAGCGCGTCGAGATCCTCAAGCAGATCTACCGCAGCGCCGAGATCCTGATCCTGGACGAGCCCACCGCCGTGCTGACCGCCCAGGAAACGGCCTCGCTGTTCGAGATCCTGCGGCTGTTCAAGGAGCAGGGCAAGACCATCATCCTGATCACCCACAAGCTGCAGGAGATCATGGACATCACCGACGAGGTGACCGTGATGCGCGCCGGCCGCGTGGTCGGCGCCGTGCAGACGCGCGACACCTCCAAGGAACAGCTGGCCAACATGATGGTCGGCCGCCCGATCCAGAGCGAACTGCCGCGCGGTCCCTACCGGCCGGGCGCAGAAGTGCTGAAGGTCTCGAACCTGCAACTGAAGGACGCCAACGGCGTCGCCCTGCTGTCCGACATCGACTTCACGCTGCGCGCCGGCGAAGTGGTGGCGATCGCCGGCGTGTCCGGCAACGGCCAGAGCGAACTGCTCGAGATCCTGTCGGGCATGCGCCTGCCGACCTCCGGCAGCGTCGAGTTCCTCGGCCAGCCCCTGCCCTACGCCGGCCGCGCGAACGCCGACGGCCTGCCGGCCGCGTTCCGGCTGCTGGGCATCGGCCACGTGCCGGAAGACCGCCTGCGCGACGGCGTGATCAAGGATTTCTCGGTCATGCAGAACACCGTGTTCGGCTACCAGGACCAGGGCGAGGTCAAGGGCCGCTTCGGCCTGTTCGACTTCCGCAAGATCGCGCAGCGCTGCGCCGGCCTGATGCGCGACTTCGACGTGCGGCCGAACAATCCGGACCTGCGCATCGGCCTGCTCTCGGGCGGCAACCAGCAGAAGGTCGTGATCGCGCGCGAAGTGGCGGCCTGCCCGAAGCTGATGCTGGTCGGCCAGCCGACCCGCGGCGTCGACATCGGCACCATCGAGAGCATCCACACCCAGCTGCTGCGCCTGCGCGACGAAGGCGTCGCCATCCTGCTGTCGTCCGTGGAACTGGAAGAAGTGCGCGCGCTGGCCGACCGCATCATCGTGATGTCGGGCGGGCGCATCACCGGCGTCCTCCCGGTCGACGAATTCGACACCACCCGCATCGGCCTCTTGATGGGCGGCCTGCACAAGTCCTGACGGAACCGCGTTGACATGAAAAAGACTGAACTCCCACGCTGGGCCACGGGCTTCGTCCTGCCCATCCTGAACCTGCTGACGGCGCTGGTCATCGCCGGCTTCGTCATCCACCTGCTGGGCGAGAGCCCGCTCGAGTCGCTCGAGATCCTGGTCGACAGCGCCATCGTGAACCCGGAAGGCCTGGCGTACACGATGTTCTACGCCTCGACCTTCATCTTCACCGGCCTGGCCGTCTCGATCGCCATGCAGGCCGGCCTGTTCAACATCGGCGCCGAAGGCCAGATGTACGTCGGCGGCCTGGGCCTGACGCTGGCCATGCTGGCGTTCGACGCCAGCCTGCCGGCCTGGCTGCTGATCCCGGCCGGCATGATCGGCGCCGCGCTGTTCGGCGCGCTGTGGGCCTTCCTGCCCGGCTACCTGCAGGCCAGGCGCGGCAGCCACGTGGTGGTCACGACCATCATGTTCAACTTCATCGCCGCCAGCCTGATGAACTACCTGATCCTCCAGATGATCCCGGTCGGCGAACAGAACCCGGCCTCGCGCACCTTCTCGGCCGCCGCCGAGCTGCCGCTGCTGAACGCCTGGTTCCCGGTGCTGGGCGACACGCCGCTGAACGTTTGCTTCCCGCTGGCGATCGTGGCGCTGGTGATCTACGGCCTGGCCGTGTGGCGCTCGTCGTGGGGCTACAAGCTGCGCGCCACCGGCCTGAACGCGCATGCCGCCCACTACGCGGGCGTGAAGATCAGCCGCACCATCATCGTCACGATGCTGGTCTCGGGCGCGCTGGCGGGCCTGGCCTCGGTGAACTCGATCCTCGGCTCGACCCACTACCTGTCGCTGAACTTCCCGGCCGGCGCCGGCTTCATCGGCATCGCGATCGCGCTGATGGGGCGCCAGAACCCGGTCGGCATCTTCCTGTCGTCGGTGCTGTTCGGCGCGCTGATCCAGGGCGGCTTCGACCTGTCGCTGGAAAAGCCGAACATCCCGCAGGAGACCTTCATCTTCATCCAGGGCCTGATCATCCTGTTCTGCGGCGCGATGGAACACTTCTACGCCCCGGCCCTGCTCAAGCTCATCAACCTCACCGGCAAAAAGGCGGCCTGACATGGAAGACTTCCACATCGCCAGCATCATCGTCTCCACCATCCGCAACGCGCCCGTGCTGATGTTCGCGGCCATGGCCGGCCTGTTCGCCGAACGCTCGGGCGTGGTGGACATCGGCCTGGAAGGCAAGATCCTCGCGTCGGCCTTCGTCTCGGCCGCCGTGGCGTATTCGACCCAGAACCCGTGGTACGGCATCCTGGCCGGCATCGCCGTCTCGGTGGCGCTGGCCATGGTGCAGGCCTTCGTCGCCATCACCCAGAAGGGCAACCAGCTGGTGTGCGGCATCGCGATCAACATCGCCATGAGCGGCCTGACCTTCGTGCTGGCGCAGTTCTTCTTCCAGCAGGGCGGCCGCACGCCGGACCTGGGCGGCGCGCGCCTGGCGGACGTGGTCCTGCCGGGCACCGCCGCGCTGGACGGCATCCCCTTCATCGGCTGGCTGTACGGCCACGTGATCGGCAACCAGTCGATCCTCGTGTACCTGGCCTTCCTGCTGGTGCCGGTGGTGCACTGGACCATCTACCACAGCCGCTTCGGCCTGCGCCTGCGCGCCTGCGGCGAGAACCCGCACGCGGCCGACGCCGCCGGCGTCTCGGTCGAGCGCACCCGTTACCTGGCGATGTTCGTCGCCGGCGTGCTGTGCTCGTTCTCGGGCGCCTACCTGGCCATCGTCCAGAGCGGCTTCTTCCTGCGCGACATGTCGGCCGGCGCCGGCTACCTGGCCCTGACGGCGCTGGTGTTCGGCAACTGGCGCCCGGTGTACACGGTGCTGGGCTGCCTGATGTTCGGCATGTTCGGCGCCATCCAGATCCAGCTCGAAGGCGTGGACCTGCCGGTGGTGGGCCGCATCCCGGGCTCGCTGATCCAGATGATCCCCTACGTCGTCACCGTCGTCGTGCTGGCGGGCCTGATGGCCAAGTCGGTGGCGCCGAAGGCGGTCGGCAAGCCGTTCGTCAAGTCGCGCTGAGCGGCGGCGCAGGCAACGGTGGGCACGGGGTGCCCACCCTACGCATCGCTTCATGGAACGGCCGTGGATGCATGACGCAGGGTGGGCATTTGAGGCTGGGGGCCTCAAATGAAACGTGCCCACCCGCCGTTTACCCCCCCTTATTCGTTGGCATACGCCCGCGTCGCCGAGCGCGCGAACGTCCAGGCCACGCCCAGGCCGGCCGACGTCCCCGTCGACTTGCGCATCAGGGGACTGTCCTCGTTGGCCGCCCCCGCATACGACTCGTAGCGCACGAAGCCGAACATGCGCACGTCGGGATTGACGCGCCACGTCCCGAACAGGCCCGTACGCACCAGCAGCAGGCCGCCGTCGGCCCGGTAGGCGGGACGGTCCGCCGTCGCGTACTGCGGCGCCACCTCGTAGAAATAGCGGTTGATGCGGCGGTCGCCGAACACGGCGGCGAGCTGCGCTTCCATCGTCCAGCGCGCGCCTTCCCCGCGCTTTTCCCAGACCAGGCGCGGTTCCGCCGTCCAGCCCTGGCGCCGCAGCCCGCCCCTGCCCTCGATCACGGCGCGCAGCGGCAGTTCGGCGCGCAAGCGCCCGGCGTCGCCCATGTCGTCGAACTTGTATTTCACGCGCGGGCCGAATTCGACCAGCGTGCCCAGGTCGGGCATGCCGCGGCGGGCGTCGACGTCGTCGGAATGGGCCGGTAGCGAGCCGGCGAAGCCGACGTCGAACTCGACCCGGTCGGTGTTCAGCAGGCGCGCGCCGACGCCGTTCTGGTCGGCGCGGAATACCTTGCCGCGGTAGACCAGGAAGGGCAGCGCCAGGCCGCGCGTGGAGCGGTCGTCGGACCCGGGATACGCCGGCGTGGAAAACCCGGCGGCGCCGATGCCGGCTTCCCACAGGGGCAGGTTGCGTTCCTGCGGTTCGGCGGCAACGGCCGCGGTGCAGGAAGCGCCGAGCAGGACGGCGCACAGGGCGCGGGGCGGTCTGGTCATGGTGGTTGCAGTGATCGTGGATGGAAGCGTGCCTATTCTAGCGCGGCGCCATGAAATAACGTCGCCCCGGCGCAGGCCGGGGCCCAAGTGCTGCCGGCGTTACGGTAACGCTTGCAAAATTGGACCCCGGCCTGCGCCGGGGCGACGGTGGACCGCCGGGGCGACGGTGGAACGCCGGGGCGACGGTGGAAGCCTTAGGGCCAGATCGCCTGCAGCATCCCGGCCAGGTGGTAGCCGCCCTTGACCAGCTGCGTGCGCGCCAGCGCCGAGCTCGGGACCGGGTAGTCCTGCGGCACCTCCAGCGTCCAGGTGTAGTAGGTCTCGCCCTTCTTGCTCACCTGCGGCACCAGCTTGCCGACCGTGACGCCGCCGTAGGCCTGCTTGGAGGCGACCAGCGCGTCGTCGGCCCACTGGTAGGGCCAGGTCGACACGTCGCCGCTGTTCTTCGCCACCGCCGGCTTCGAGGCGATGGCCCAGTCGGCGAACTGGTCCGGCGTCTTGTTGCCGTTGCGGCGGAACGCGTAGTCGACCGTGGTGCTGTCCCAGTAGGAGTGGAACGGCTTCGTCAGCGCCTTCGGCACGCCCGGCTTGACCGGCTTCGGCTCGCCCGGCGGGATGACGCCGCTGCTGATCTTCTCGAGCCACTCTTCGTTCATCAGCAGGTTGTTGCCGCCGCGCGAATCGAAGATGGCCGTCTCGTCGATCTCGGCATGCGAGCCCGGCACGACGAACCTGCCGTCCTTCGACACGAAGGCCGCGCCCACGTGCAACGGCTGGTGGATGTCGCCGGCCAGGTGCACGACCAGGATCAGCGCCTGGCGCGGGGTGAACTTGTGCGGATTGGTCTCGGGCGTGTCCCTGCCCTGCAGCACGGCGATGGCCTGCTTGAGCGTCTGCACGATGTCGACGTCGGCCGTGCCGACGGCGCCGTCGTGGTAGTGGTCGAGCTGGAACGGCACGTCGGTGTAGTGGTATTCGCTGTGCTTCGGGTTCGCGTTCACGTACTCGACCATGTCCGGCGTCTGCGGGCCGCAGTAGGTGCCCTTGACGCAGTCCGGCCAGCTGGCGACCGATGCCAGCGTCTCGCCCGGCAGCAGGATCGCGCGGACGCGCTGCTCGGCGTCGCTGCCCTTGATCAGTTTGTCGGCGATGGCGCCGACGGCGCGGTGGCCGTCGTAGCCCCAGGCCAGCGCGGCCTGCGAGGTGAAGGCGCTTGCCAGCGCGATGGCACAAGCCAGTATTTTCATGATGGTTCCTCGGTGCGTATCGGTACGTGGGTTCAGCGCAGCTTGACGATGCGCGGCTGGGCCGCGGCATTGGCGGCGCCGGTTTCCGGATGCCGCTTCAGGTAGGCGACCAGGGTATCGAGGTCGCGCACGCCGGTGTCGTTGCGGTTCGTGCCCTGGCCGAAGACCGGGAACTTGTCGCCGCCCTCGGCCAGGAAGTTGTTCGCCGAAATACGGTAGACCCTGGCGTCGTCCACCGGCACGCCGGCCACCTTCAGGCTGCCCGGCACGATGCGGCTGCCCTTCGGCTTCGTCGCATCCCACTGGTAGGCCAGGGTGCGCGAGACCTGCAGCATCATCGCGCCGTCCGGACGTTCCCACTGCTGTTCCAGCACCGTGCGCAGCTGCGCGCCGGTCAGGTCCATCACGACCTGGGTATTGCCGAACGGGAGCACGGCCTGGGCCTGGCCGAAGGTGACGGTGCCGTCGCTGCCGGCCTGCAGGTCGTTGCGCATGCCGCCCGGGTTCATGAAGGCGACCTGCACGCCCTGCGCTTGCATGGCGTCCAGCGCGGCATCGGCGACGACGTTGCCCAGCGCCGATTCGCCGGCGTCGTTCTGCCTGCGGGTGACCAGCGGCGCGGCGATGCGGGCGACCGGCTTGTCCAGCTCGGCCTGGCTGCGCGCGCGCACGTCCTTCAGCCATGCGCTCAATTGCGGATCCGGGGTGAAGGCATCCGGGGCCATCACGACGTTGCGCACGGCGATGTCCTCGACCTTGCCGCTGGCCGGGTCGACGGTCATCCTGATGCGCGACAGCAGGTGGCCGTAGGCGTCGCCCTGCGTGACCACGCGGCCGTCGACCTTGCACAGGTAACCCTTGTGCGAGTGGCCCGAAATGACCAGGCGGATGGCCGGGTCGAGGCGCTTGACGATGCCGACGATCGGGCCTTCGAGGCCGTCGCAGAATACCTTGTCGTAGGGCTCGCCGGTATGGCCGCCCTCGTGGATCAGCACGACGAACACTTGGGCGCCGGCGGCGCGCATGGCGGGCAGGGTCGCGTTGATGGCGTCGGCCTCGTCCTGGAAACGCAGGCCGCGCACGCCGGAAGCGGTCACCACCGACGGCACGCCCTTGAGCACGGCGCCCACCAGGCCGATCTTGACGCCCTTGACGTCGACCACGCGCCAGCCCGGCACCAGCGTCCTGCCGGTCTGCTGGTCGGTCACGTTGGCGGCCAGGTAGGTATAGCCGGCGCCCTTGAAATCGGGACGGAAGCGGCAGGCCTTGTCCGGGCGCGGCGAGTCGCAGCCGCCATGCTGCTGGCGCAGCAGCTCGGTCTTGCCCTGGTCGAATTCGTGGTTGCCGAGCGAGCTGGCGACCAGGCCGATGCGGTCCATGGCGGCCAGCGTCGGCTCGTCGGCGAACATGCCGGACATCGCCGGGCTGGCGCCGATCAGGTCGCCGGCGGCGACCAGCAGCAGGTCCTTGTCCTCCTTGCGGAACGCGGCCAGGGCGCCGCCCAGCACGTCGATGCCGCCGGCCTGGATGGTCACGGCCTTGTCGGCGCCGGGCGGGGTATAGGTGTAGCGGGTCGGTTCCAGGTTGCCGTGGAAGTCGTTCAGGGCGACCAGGTTGATCTCGACGGGGCCGGCGGGCCGCTGCACATGGGGCGCGATGGGCGCGGTGGAGGTCGCGCAGCCGGCCAGGGCCAGCGCCACGGCCAGCGCGATGGCGCGCAGGCCCGCGCGGGCGGTACGGGAATCGGTCATGGGAAGATGCCTTCTGGTTTATTGCGGGGGAAGCTCGCCATTATGCGCGAGCTGTCCGCGCCGCGGGTCTTTACGAAAGCGCCTGCGCAAAGAAAAAACGGCCGGTGTCGCCACCGGCCGTTCGGCCTTCACGTCAAGCCTTCATGCGTACGCGGTCTGCTTAGAACTCGTACTTGAAGGTTGCCTGGACTGCCCACTGCGATTCGCCCTTGGCCTGGCGGATCTGGTAGTTGTCCACGGCCGAGCGCACGGCGTACACGTACTTGCCGGTGGCCTGGTCGATACCGGCGTAGTCCACGAAGCCGCGGGTCTGGCCGCCACCCGAGAAGAACGGGATCTCGTTGATGTGACCCCACTTCTTGTTCAGCAGGTTGCCGAAGTTCAGGATGTCGAACGAGAAGCTGGCCTTGTTACGCTTGAACATGCCCGGGATTTCCTGCGACAGGCGCACGTCGAAGCTGTTGGTCCACGGAGAGAAGTCGTTGTAGCGGTTCACGACGCTGCCGGCCGAGTTGCGCAGGGCCTTGTTGCCGTTGACGATGTCCCAGAAACGCTGCTCGTTGGCGTGGTTGGTCGCGGTGTCGCCCGCGAAGATCACGTCGCCCGAACCGAAGGCTTTCGGGATGTACATCAGGTCGTTGCCGGTGGTGCCGTCGCCGTTCATGTCGTTCTTGAACGTCCAGCTGAACGGCTTGCCCGAACGGCCTTCATAGAACACGCCCAGGCGGGTCTTGTAGGCGCCGAAGAACGCCTTCTCGAAGTTGACCAGCGCGTTGATGCGGTTCTTCACCAGGTAGGCCGAGTTCGCGGCCACGTCTTCGTTCGGGTTGTACACCGAGCGGGCGTTGAAGTTCGAGCCGGCGGTCGACGAGGTCAGGTTCGACACTTCGGTCGCGTAGGTGTGGGTCGCGGCGACCGACCAGCCGAAGCCCTTGGTCATCGGGTACGACAGCGACAGGGTCGAGATGCGGCTTTCGCCCTTGTCGGTGCCGGTCACTTTCAGCACGTTGCCGAAGGCCGAGTTGCTCAGCGCCTTGGTCGTGTTGGTGAAGCCCTGCTTGACGCTCACCGAGTTGTTACCCACGGTCCAGCTGTTGGCGTTCAGGCCCGAGGCGTTCCAGAACATCTGGCGGCCGTCCGGGCCGAGGCGGGTCGGCGCACCCAGGTTCAGGCTCTGGAAGTAGATGCCGTCCTTGGTGTTCATGTACAGGTACTCGGCGCTGGCGACCATGCCGTACCAAGGCAGTTCCATCTCGAAGGCCAGGTTGGCTTTCCAGATCGACGGCTGGCGCAGGTTCGGGTCCAGCAGGTCGACGTTGGCCTGCGGCGGCACCGAACCGCCCAGGGTCGGCTGCTTGGTGACGTCGGTGCTGAAGGCGCCCGAAGCGGTGACCGGGCAGCGCGAGGTGCCGGTGCCCGAGCAGCTGACCTGCTGGGTAGCGACGCCGGCGTTCTGGAACGGGTTACCCAGCCAGACGGTCATGGCCGCGCCCTGGAACAGGCCGGCGCCACCGCGCAGCTGCATGCGGCGCGGGGTGGCGAAGTTGTAGTTGAAGCCGAAGCGCGGCTGGAACAGCTTGGTGCCGTCGATGGTTTCCTGGTTGTTGTAGCCGAAGCCGCCGGTCTGGCGGCCGCCGTTGACGCCGGCGATCACCGGGGCGGCGACGCGGGTGTTGGCCAGCGGCGTGCCGTTGACGCCGACCTTGTCCCAGCGGAAGCCGCCGGTCAGGGTCAGCTGGCGGTTGACGTTCCAGGTGTCCTGCACGAACAGGCCGGTGTTTTCCATCTCGAACTTGGCGACCGCGTCTTCCAGCGAGTAGCCCGGCGCCGGCACCTGGTAGGTGTACGACGTGAAGCGGCCGGTACGCAGGTTTTCCAGCACGGCGGCCTGCACTTGCGCCGACGACGCGGTCGAGCAGTTGATGCTGCCGAACGAGTAGGTCAGGTTGTTGTCGCAGCCGAAGGTGTAGTTGCCGTACACGTTCTGCAGGAACGCGTTGTAGATCTTGTTCTTCTGGTAGTCGCCGCCGAACTTGACCTCGTGGTCGCCGACGGTCCAGTTGGCGCCCGCGTAGTAGTCCTGGGTACGGGTGCCCAGCACGTTCATCTGGCGCGAGTTGTCGGTGCCCAGGTTGATCGTGCGCGAACCGGTGCCCACGCCGGACGGGGTGCCGGCCGGCAGCGCGCCGGTGAACTGCACGCCGATGGTCGGCAGCGTCGAGTTATTCTTCGGCACCGAATCGTAGTCGCGGTTCGAGGCCTTCAGCTCGGTCGAGAAGGTCGGGGTCCAGTCCGAGAACAGCTGGGCGACGGTGGTCTCGATTTCCTTCTGCTGGTTGTAGTAGGCCGAATCCAGGCTCAGCGCGGTGGCGCTGAAGGTCGAGTACTGCGGCTCGCCCTGCTGGGTGCGCTGGTAGCGGATGTTGGCGCGGTGGTTGTCGCTGATGTTCCAGTCGACCTTGACCATCTGCTCGCGCGAGACGAACTTGCCGCCGCCCGTGGCCAGGTTGCCGGCGTTGACACCATAGGTGTTCTTCATGATGTCCTGGACCGCCTTGATCTGGTCCTGGCTGATGCCGACGGTGGTGCCGGTGTTCGAGCCGACCGGGCCGTAGTCCGGCGACGAGCGGGTGCTCTTGGTCTCTTCGCTCAGGGCGTAGATGAACAGCTTGTCCTGGATCAGCGGGCCGCTGGCCCACACGCCCTTGGTCGTCTCTTCCGACTTCGGCGGCGCGCTGTAGGTGTCCTTGGTGATGTCGTAGCGATCGCCCGCCATCTTGTCGTTGCGGAAGACGTAGTAGACGCCGCCCTTCCAGTTGTTGGTACCGGACTTGGTGACGGCGTTGATGTTGCCGCCGGTGTAGCCCTTCTGGGTCACGTCGTAGTTGGCGACGTTGACCTGGACCGACTGGATCGCCTCGATCGAGATCGGCTGGCGCGAGGTCGGGCTGCCCGACGCTTCCAGGCCGAAGGTGTCGTTGATGGCGACGCCGTCGACGGTGGTCGAGTTGTAGCGCGAGTTCTGGCCGGCGACGGACAGTTCGCCGCGTTCCTTGTCGGTCTGCGACACGCGCGGGTCGGCGCGGGCGTAGTCCTGCAGGTTGCGGTTGATCGATGCCTGGATCTGCAGCTGGGTGTTGTTGATGCCGGTGCCCGAACCCATGTTGCTGCGGTTGAAGATGTCCGAACGGGCGCGGTTGCCGGCGATGGCCACGGTCTGGATGCCGACGGTGGCGTCGACGGTGGCGGTTTCCGCCAGGTTCAGGTAGACGCCTTCGCGCTTCTCGGTCTGGCCATTGTTGCTGATGATGATCGTGTACGGACCGCCGGTACGCAGGCCGCGGGCCGCGTAGCGGCCTTCGGCGTCGGTGGTGACGGTGCTGGTCGAACCGGACTCGGTGTGGATGATTTGCACCGATGCGCCGGCGGCCGGCTTGCCGTCCGGGCCGGAGATGCGGCCTGCAACCGCCGACGTCGTGTTCTGCGCCAGGGCCGGCGCGCCCGCGAGCGCGATCGACAGTGCCAGCGCCAGCTTCGTCAACTGGATCCGTTTTTGATAGATCATTGGATTAACCCCAAATAAACTTGATATTTATAGTTCGGGAACCGTAAGTTCCCCTCTTTACAGTGCTGCAAACCCCAGGACTGGCACTTCACAAGGCCGTCACTTTTTTATTCTGTCAGCCCGCGTCCGGACTGGTGCATTTCCTTGCCAAAACGCACCGGAAAAGAGCGGCGCACGCGATTCTATCCGTCTAATATTTCCAGGCTGTTACACCCAAAATCATGCGCGATCGTCTTGTTATTGATTAATAAAAGACCAATATGCATGAAGCCCGGAAACCAGACAAATACGTTTTCGTTTGGGAATTTATAGCTTGCGCGTATAAGTTGCTTAAAAAACGTGCAGGAGATCGCTCGCGGGGCGTCTTTTCCCTCGGGAAAAGACACGGCGCGATTATAAGGAAGGAATTCTGAGCTGAAATTGTTTCGCTTGTTTTTTGGGCAAACGACGTGATAAAGCGTGAAATTTGTAGCGCAATGACCACAGAGGCGGCATAAGCATATGCCTTTTTGCTACTGCCGTCGTACTAAACAAGCGGGGGTGGAAGGGACGGACGCCGGCCGCGGCGCCCGCCCTGGAGGAAAGACGGCGCGACCGCGCCGTCCGGTCAATGCTTCACGGCGGTGCGTTCGAGGGCGGCGATGTCCGCCTCGAACCTGGCGAAGCGCCCGTCGAGCTGGCGCACCAGGCGCGCCTTGGCATCCTTGTCCAGGAAGCTGTAGCGGATGCTGTCGTAGGCCGTCTTCTTGATGTCGGCGTAGTTCGGCTTGTAGCGGCTGGCGAACAGCACGTACTCGTTCGACAGCGTGTGGCGCGTGACGCCGGCGTCGTCGGTCGAGATCACGTAGGGCACCCCGTACTTGCGGTACAGGGTGATCGGATGGTTGTCGCCCTCGATGCCGCTGATGAAGCCGTTCGAGGTCAGGTTGATCTCGACCGGGATGTCCTTCGCGCGCATGGCCTTCATGATGGCCGGCGCATTGGTCTCGTGGGCCAGGTCGATGCCGTGGCCGATGCGGTTGGCGCCGGCCACGTTCAGGGCCTGGTCGATGTGGTACTGCAGGTCTTCCGGACGCACGTCGCCCAGCGCCAGCTCGCCCGCGTGCATCGCCACCTTGACGTCCGGGTAGACCGACTTCAGGAAGCGGAACATCTTCATGTGCAGCGTGTAGTCGCGCATCGGCACCATGCGGCTTTCCTGGCCGACGATGTTGACGCCGACGATCCTGCCGCCGCGCGCCGCCGCCTTGAACGCCGACACCATCGACGAGAACACCTGCGACGGGTTCAGGAGGCGCAGCACGTAGAGCTGGTAGCGCATCGTGAAGCGCTCGTCGTCGATGCCGGCGGTTTCCTTGTCGATGCCGGCCACGAAGTCGGACAGCGTGGCGACGAACTTCGGATCCCGGTCCAGCGCCGTCATCCAGGCGCGCATGCGGGCGTTCAGGGCCGCGTCGTCGTCGACGTTCTTCCAGGCGTCCGTGTCGAAACCGGCGTCGGCGACGAAAGGCGCCAGCTTGTACATGGTCTCGATGTAGGCGACGTTCTCGCGGATCGCGCGCTCCTTGATCTCGACCAGGCCGTCATGGAAGTTGCCGGTATCGGCCACCGGGCCGAAGTAGCTGAAGGTCGAGAAGAACGCGCGGTCCGGCGGCGGCTGGATGGCGCCGTGGTTGTGGAAATCCTTGGTCGACCAGCGCTGCAGCAGTTCGCGGTAGACGCCGTCGTCGGCGTAGACCTCGGCGCCGGTCAGGCAGTTGCGCGCCGCGGCCGGCTTGTCGCGGTCGGCCTCGACCGCCGCCTTGTCGGTGACGATGGCATAGGTCTTCTTGTCGACGCAGAAGCCGCGCTTGTCGAGGAAGTCGACGTAGCTCTCGGCATACACGGCGCCCGAGTAATGGTGATGCAGGTCGCCGCCCTTGGGCATCTGGGTGAAGAACAGCGTCAGCTCGGCCGTCTTCGGCGTGCCGGCGACCAGCGCCGCGTAGTGGCGCGCGGTGGCGGCCTCGTTGGGGCCGGCGGCGGGGGTGCGCGCGGCGGCCGTCGCGCACAAGGCGATCAGCAGGCTGCTGACCAGGGTTTTCTGCATCATGGTGGTCCCGGGTGGTCGGTTGATTCATACCGCAAAACGTCGCCCCGGCGCAGGCCGGGGCCTAATTTTCCTTGCGCCGTCGAAACGCAGGAATTGGGCCCCGGCCTGCGCCGGGGCGACGCGCCGCTATCGATTCTTCAGGCCAGCATCCCTTCCCGCTCATGCACCAGCCTGCCGGCCGCATACGTGGCGCGGATGGCGCGGTCGTCGCCCAGCAGGGCCAGCGCGAACAGCGTTTCCTCGAGCGTGTCCGACTGCGCCGTGCGGCGCGCCAGCAGCGGCGTGGCCTGCGGATCGAGGACGATGAAGTCGGCTTCGGCGCCGGCGGCGAAATTGCCGATCGTGCCCTCGAGCCGCATGCTGCGCGCGGCGCCCAGCGTGGCGAGGTAGAACATGCGCAAGGCCGGAAGGTAGCTGCCTTTCAACCGCGCAACTTTATACGCTTCATTCATTGTTTGCAACATCGAGAACGACGTGCCCGCCCCCACGTCCGTCCCCAGCGACAGCAGGGCCTTCGCCTCGTCGGCGCTGGCCATGTCGAACAGGCCGCTCCCCAGGAACAGGTTCGAGGTCGGGCAGTGCGCGATCGCCGAGCCGGTGTCGGCCAGCAGCGCGAAGTCGGCGTCGTCGAGCCAGATGCAGTGGCCGAACAGGGCGCGCGGGCGCATCAGGCCGTAGTGCTCGTAGACCTGCAGGTAGCTGCGCCGCTGCGGGAACAGCTCGCCCACCCAGGTGCACTCGTCCTTGTTTTCCGACACGTGGGTCTGGATGTAGGTGTCGGGCCAAGCGCGCGCCAGTTCCCCGGTGGCCGCCAGCTGGGCCTCGGTCGACGTGGGCGCGAAGCGCGGCGTGATCGCGTACATGGCGCGGCCCCGCTTGTGCCAGCGCCGGATGAGCTCCTCGCTGTCGCGCATGTCGGCGCTGTCGCGCAGGAAGTCCGGGCAGTGGCGGTCCATCAGCACCTTGCCGGCGGCCATGCGCAGGTTGCGCGCGGCGGACGCTTCGAAGAACGCGTCGACCGATTCCTTGTGCACGGTGCAATAGACCGCGGCCGTGGTGGTGCCGTTGCGCAGCAGCTCGTCGAGGAAGAACTCGGCCACGGCGCGCGCGTGCACCGGGTCGGCGAACTTGCCCTCGGTCGGGAAGGTATAGGTCTCCAGCCACGGCAGCAGCCCCGGGGCCGGCGAGGCGATCATGTCGGTCTGCGGGAAGTGCAGGTGCGTGTCGATGAAGCCGGGCACGATGATCTTGCCGGACCAGTCGTGCACGGGCGTGCCCGGCGCCAGCGTCGGCGCCAGCGCGGCGTACTCTCCGGCGGCGGCGACGCGGCCGTCCGCGTCCACCACCAGCAGGCCGTCGGCATGCCAGGCGTGCGCGTTCTCGGAAAACGCCGGATCGGCGTGGAAATGCAGCAGGCTCGCGCGGTAGGCCTGCAGCTTACGGGTGTCGATGGACATCAGGTTCTTCCAGGTGATTCGTGGGAGGCGTCCGGGACGCGGGCGCCGTCACCGGCATCCTCCCGTTCCCAGACCGCCAGCAGTTGCGCCGCCACGGCGACGGCGACCACGGCCGGCTGCTTGCCGTCGATGCCGGGCACGCCCACCGGGCAGGCCATGGCATCCAGGCGCGCGCGGTCGACGCCGCGCTCCAGCAGGCGGCGCTCGAACTGCCGGCGTTTCGTGTCCGATCCTATCAGGCCGAACCAGCCGGGGTCCGCACGCTTGAGGATCGTCTCGGCCAGGCGCTGGTCGAGCGCATGGCTGTGGGTCATGACGAGGAAACCCGTGCCGGCCGGCGCCCGCGCGGCCAGCGCCTCGGGCACGTCGGTCGCCTCGACGCGCACGTTGGGCGGCGCGTCGGACGGGAACGCGTCCTCGCGCTCGTCGACCCAGGTCACGCGGCACGGCAGGTCCGCCAGCACGCGCACGATGGCGGCGCCGACGTGGCCGGCGCCGAACAGCATCAGGTGGTGGCGCGGCGCCGCGACCAGGTCGGCCAGCCAGCGCCGGCCGGCGGCGTCGCGCAGCAAGCGGGTGCCGCCGCCGTGGACGCCAGCGGGCGCCTGCGCATGCAGCGTGCGCTCGGGCGCGCCATCCAGGGCGACCAGGCGCCAGCAGTCGGCGCCACGCTGCTGCGCCAATGCGGCCAGGTAGCCGGCGTCGACGCGCTCGAACGCCAGGTGCACGACGCCGCCGCAGCACTGGCCCAGGCTGGGGCCGAGCGGGAAGCGTTCCAGCCGGCGTTCCTCGCCCGCGTCCAGCATGGCGCGCGCGATCCGCACGGCGCGCAGTTCGAGGTGGCCGCCGCCGATCGTGTCCCACTGGCGGCTGCCGTCGACCAGCATGCGCGCGCCCGCCTCGCGCGGCGCGGAGCCTTCCGCGAAGGCGACCGTGACCAGCACGGCGGTGTCCACCGCCGCGTGCAGCCAGTCGTCCACGTCAGCGCGCTCCGGCGCCGGCGGCGGCTTGCACCGCCGTGATGGCGTCGAGGATCGCCTCGCAGGTGGCCGGCGCGTTCAACGGCGGCTGCACGCGGTGGCCGCCGACGCTGGAAATCGCGTCGCGGATCGCGAAGAACACGGAAAACGGCAGCAGCAGCGGCGGCTCGCCCACGGCCTTGGAGCGGTGGATCGCATCCTCGACGTTGCGGTTGGCGAACAGGCGCACGCGGAAATCCTCGGGGCAGTCCGACACGCCTGGGATCTTGTAGGTCGACGGCGCATGGGTCTTGAGCGTGCCGGCGGCGTCCCACCACAATTCCTCGGTGGTCAGCCAGCCCATGCCCTGGATGAAGGCGCCTTCGACCTGGCCGATGTCCAGCGCCGGATTCAGGGAGTTGCCGGCATCGTACAGCGCGTCCGCGCGCACCAGCTTCCATTCGCCGGTGAGCGTGTCGACCACGACCTCGGACACCGCCGCGCCGTAGGCGAAATACGAGAACGGCCGGCCGGTCATCGTCTTCTGGTCCCAGTGCAGGCCCGGCGTGGCGTAGTAGCCGTCCGACCACAGCTGCACGCGCGCCAGGTAGGCCTTGGCCACCAGCTCGGCGAACGGCACTTCGTGGCCGGCCACGAACACGGTATCGGCCGCGAAGCGCACGTCGGCCGCGTCGCCGCCCAGCACCTTGGTGGCGTAGTCGGCCAGCCGGTCGCGGATCTGGCGCGCCGCGTCCTGCGCGGCCTTGCCGTTCAGGTCGGCGCCGGTGGACGCCGCCGTGGCCGAGGTGTTGGCGACCTTGCCGGTATTGGTGGCCGTGATGCGCACGCGCGCCACGTCCACGCCCAGTTCGTGCGCCACCACCTGCATCACCTTGGTGTTGACGCCCTGCCCCATCTCGGTGCCGCCGTGGTTCACCAGGATCGAACCGTCCACGTAGACGTGCACCAGGGCGCCGGCCTGGTTCAGGTGCGTGACGTTGAAGGCGATCCCGAACTTCACTGGCGTGAGCGCCAGGCCCTTCTTGAGCACGGGGCTGGACCGGTTGAACGCCTCGACGGCCTGGCGGCGCGCGCGATAGTCGCTGGACGCTTCCAGCTCGTCGACCAGTTCGTGGATCACGTTGTCGACGATTTCCTGGCCGTAGGGCGTGACGTTGCGATCCGTCTTGCCGTAGAAGTTCAGCTTGCGCACGTCGAGGGCGTCGCGGCCCAGGTGGCGCGCGATCTCGTCGAGCACGTATTCGATGGCGATCGCGCCCTGCGGCCCGCCGAAGCCGCGGAACGCCGTGTTCGACTGGGTGTTGGTCTTGCCGCAGGCGGCGCGGATGTCGACGTCGGACAGGTAATACGTGTTGTCGAAGTGGCAGACGGCGCGCGTGGCGACGGGGCCGGACAGGTCGGCCGAGAAGCCGGCGCGGCTGACCATGTCGACGCGCGCCGCGACGATGCGCCCGTCGTCGTCGTAGCCGACCTCGTACTCGTAGTGGAAGCAGTGGCGCTTGCCCGTCACCAGCATGTCGTCGTCGCGGTCCGCGCGCAGCTTGACCGGCCGGCCGCTGCGCCGCGCGGCGACCGATGCGGCGGCCGCCCACAGCGCCGACTGCGATTCCTTGCCGCCGAAGCCGCCGCCCATGCGCCGGCACTCGACCGTCACGTGGTGCGAATGCAGGCCGAGCGCGTGCGCCACGACGTGCTGCATCTCGCTCGGGTGCTGGGTCGAGCACAGCACCAGCATGCCGTCGTTCTCCTGCGGGATCGCGTAGGCGATCTGCCCTTCCAGGTAGAACTGTTCCTGGCCGCCGACGTGCAATTCTCCCTTGACGCGGTGCGGCGCGCGCTCGAATGCGACCTGGGCGTCGCCGCGCCGCAGGCGCATCGGCGGCAGCACGTACGATTGCGCTGCGCGCGCCGCCTGCGGGGTCAGGATGGCCGGCAGTTCCTCGTACGTGATGTTTGCCAGGCGCGCGGCGCGGCGCGCGGCGTCGTGGGAATCGGCCACCACGATGAACACGGGCTGGCCCACGTACTGCACCAGGCCGTCGGCCAGGATCGGATCGTCGTGGACGATCGGGCCGCAATCGTTGGTGCCCGGGATGTCGCGCGCCGTGTAGACGGCGCGCACGCCGCGGCTGGCCCGCACCGCCGCCAGGTCGACGTCGAGGATGCGCGCGTGCGCCTTGCCCGACAGGCCCAGCGCCGCGTGCAGCGTGCCGCGCACCTCGTCGATGTCGTCCGTGTAGTCGGCCTGGCCGAGCACGTGCAGGCGCGCCGACTCGTGCGGGCGCGAGCGGCCCACCTGGGTCCAGGCGGCGGTGTCCGTGGCGGGAATGTCCAGCGCGGGGGTGCCGGCGTCGTTCATGGCGTTCTCCTCAGGCCCGTGCGAAGGCATTGACCGCCGCGGCGGGCAGCGGATCGGCGGCGCGCGTCTCGAGCCAGAAACGGCGCAGCAGGTTCTGCGCCGCCTTCGTCCGGTAGGCGCTCGAGGCGCGCATGTCGGACAGCGGCGCGTAGTCCTCGGCCAGGGCCGCCATCGCGGCGCGCAGCGCGTCCTCGTCCCAGGCGCGCCCGCGCAGCACGCTCTCCGCGCGCGCGGCGCGTTGCGGCGTGGCCGCCATGCCGCCGAAGGCGATGCGCGCGTCGAGCACGACGCCGTCGTCCAGCGTGAAGGCGAAGGCGGCGCACACGGCCGAGATGTCCTGGTCGAAGCGCTTGGCCAGCTTGTAGGTGCGGAACGCGACGCCGGCGCGCGGCAGCGGCACCCGCACGGCCTGCACGAATTCGCCCGGCCGCAGGTCCTTGACCTGGTAGCCGAGGTAGAAATCCTCGAGCGCCAGCGCGCGCTCGCCGCCAGGGCCGCGCAGCACGATCTGGCTGCCGAGGGCGATCAGCCAGGGCATCGAGTCGCCGATCGGCGAGCCGTTGGCGACGTTGCCGCCCAGCGTGCCGGCATTGCGGATCGGCAGCGAGGCGAAGCGCTGGCGCAGCTCGCCCAGCTCGGCCGGATAGTGGCGGCACAGCGCGTTGTACGCGTCCTCGAGCGAGACGCCGGCGCCGATCTCGATGGCGCCGTCCGCCTCGCGCACGGTCTTGAGTTCGGCCACGTGGCCCAGGTAGAGGATGTCGGACAGCACCCGCATCCGCTTGGTCACCCACAGGCCGACGTCGGTCGAGCCGGCCAGCAGCACGGCGTCGGGGTGGGCCACGCGCGCGGCGACCAGCTCGTCCAGCGTGCGCGGCGCGTGGAAGGTGTGGCCGGCGTGGCCGTGGACCACGCCGGCCTCGCGCTGCAGCGCCCGCAGTTGCGCGGCCAGCGCGGCGCGGTCGAACGCCACGCGCGGCAGCTCGCCCATGCGGCGGGCGGCGTCGATGATCGGGCGGTAGCCGGTGCAGCGGCACAGGTTGCCGGACAGGGCGTCGTCGACCTGGCAGCGCGACGGCGCCTGGCCGTCCTCCTGCCCCAGGTACATGCCCCACAGCGACATGGCGAAGCCGGGCGTGCAGAAACCGCACTGCGAGCCGTGGCACTCGACCAGCGCCTGCTGCACCGGGTGCAGGGCGCCGTCGGCCTGCTGCAGGTCCTCGACCGTGAACAGCGCCTTCCCGTCCAGCGCGGGCAGGAACTGGATGCAGGCATTCACCGCCTTCAGGCGCGCGGCGCCGTCTTCCAGCGACGCCACCACGACGGTGCAGGCGCCGCAATCGCCCTCGGCGCAGCCTTCCTTGGTGCCGGTGCAATGCAGGTCTTCGCGCAGGTACTGCAGCACGGTGCGGGTCGGGGCGACGCCCTCGACCTCGTGGACGGCGCCGCGGAACAGGAATCGGATCGGTGTGGACATCGTCGCCTCGGCATGAAAACAGCCTGCGAGGGTATCATCGCAGGACATCATCGATATCATCGATGGATTATCTTGAATATCATCAATTTAGCATATTAATCGGGCGCGCCGAACGGATGCGCGGCCTGCCAGTGACGGGCGATGTCGATGCGGCGCGCGATCCAGACGTGCTTGTGCTGCCCCACGTAGTCGAGGAAGCGCGCCAGCGCCGCGGCCCGCGCCGGGCGGCCGGCGAGGCGGCAGTGCAGGCCGATCGACAGCATCTTCGGCCGGTCCAGGCCGTTCGGGTCGCCCTCGGCGTACAGCACGTCGAAGGCGTCCTTCAGGTAGTCGAAGAACTGCGTGCCCGAATTGAAACCCTGCATGGCGGCGAAGCGCATGTCGTTGGTGTCCAGCGTGTACGGTACCACCAGGTGCGGGCGCCTGGCATGCCAGCCGTTGGCGTCGGTGAAGTCGACCTCGGTCCAGAACGGCAGGTCGTCGCCGTAGTGGTCGGCGTCGTAGACGAAGCCGCCGTGCTCCAGCACCAGCCGGCGCGTGTTGGGGGAATCGCGCCCCGTGTACCAGCCCAGCGGCGCTTCTCCGGCCAGGTCGCGGATGATCTCGACCGCTTCCTTCATGTGGGCGCGCTCGGTGGCCTCGTCGACGTGCTGGTAGGAGATCCAGCGCAGGCCATGGCAGGCGATCTCGTGGCCCAGTTCGCGGAACGCCTCCACCGCTTCCGGATGGCGCTTCAGGGCCATCGCCACGCCGAACACGGTCAGCGGCATGCCGCGTTCCTCGAACAGGCGCAGCACGCGCCACAGCCCGGCGCGCGAACCGTATTCGTACAGCGACTCCATGCTCATGTGGCGCATCGGGAAGGACTGGGCGCCGATGATCTCGGACAAGAAGGTTTCCGAACCGGCATCGCCGTGCAGGACGCTGTTCTCGCCGCCCTCCTCGTAGTTGAGCACGAACTGCAGGGCGATGCGCGCCTGGCCCGGCCAGCGGGCGTGGGGCGGAGTGCGGCCGTAGCCGATCATGTCGCGCGGATAATTGTCGTAGCTGTTCATGGGCGCTCGTAGAGGGTGGGTATCGTTGCCATCATATATTGCAGCTTGCACATCGTTATATCATCGCCCGCATACGCCTGTTCAGGCGCCACGTATAGACAGAGGGAAAGAAAGACGATGGGAAAACTCAGCACCCACGTGCTCGACACGGCGCACGGCCGCCCGGCCGCCGGCGTGGCGGTGGCACTGTATGCGGTGGACGCCGATGGCAAGGCGCGCACGCTGGTGGCCAGCGCCGCCACCAATGCGGACGGCCGCTGCGACCGTCCGCTGCTGGAGGGCGAGGCGCTGCGCGCCGGCCGCTACGAGCTGGTGTTCGCCGCCGGCGACTATTTCGCGGCCCAGGGCGTGGCCCTGCCGGCGCCGGCGCTGCGCTTCGTCGACCGCGTGACGATCGCCTTCGGCGTGGCCGACGCGTCCCAGAACTACCACGTGCCGCTGGTCGTCACGCCGTGGTCGTACTCGACGTACCGAGGGAGCTGAAGCGTACGTGCCGATGGGATGAAACTTGCTATCCTTGGCACGACCGCCAGGGAGAAACCATGTCTTTGCATGTCGTCCATTTCATCGGCCCCATCAACGCCACCTCGGCCTGCACGGTGCGCAACCTGTGCCTGCAGGCGCTGCAGAGCGGCGCCAGCGAGATCGAACTGCACATGTCGACCGAGGGCGGCAACATGACGGCCGGCTTCGCCCTGTACTTCTTCCTGAAATCGCTGCCGCTGCCGCTGACCACCTGGAACGTGGGCAGCGTCGAATCGGTGGGCATCCCGATCTTCCTGGCCGGAGGCAAGCGCTACGCCTGCCCCGGCACGCGCTTCCTGATCCATCCGCTGCACTGGGGCTTCGGCAACCTGGTGGCGGCCGACCATGCCCGCATCTCGGAATGGCGCGACTGCCTCGACTTCGACGCCGAGCGCTACGCCGCCATCTTCGAGGACGCCACGCGCGGCGCCCCGGCCTTCGAGGACATCCGCACCTTCCTGTCGAACCGTTCGCGCATCTACGATGCCGAACAGGCGTTGCAGGCCGGCATCGTGCACGCGGCGCGCCAGGCCCGGCTGCCGCAGGCGGGCACGACCGCGCACTGGTGGAATTGAGCTGTATCCGATGTCAGCGCTAACCGTCTTGCGCGCATGATCGACATCACCGCCCCCCGCATCCCGCCCCTGCCCGCCCGCAACCGCCGCGTCCGCCCGTAGTCCAATGCGGGCTGGCGGCCCGGCCCGGGACCGCCGATCCGACAGGAGGATCGATGTCGCATTGCCATCATTTCATCGCATGCCATTCCGTCTACGTGGTATGGATGCCGCTTTCCGTAGGCCAACTACTTGACCAATCTAGTGCCTGCGGGCATGATCCGAAGCATCCCACGGGGCCGTCCGTCCGGCCCTGCTTCCCGTCGTCCGTCCGACCTTGATCATATGGCAGCAGTCCTCCCCAACACCACCACAGGCACGGCGTTGCCCGGGTTGGCGCGCGCCCTGCTGCAGGCCGGGCGGCTGACCCTGCCGCAGGCGGACGGCCTGCAAAAGAAGGCGGCGGCCGAGAAGACCGGGTTCATCGACATCCTGCTCGGCTCCGGCGCCATCGATGCCCGCAGCCTGGCGGTGTTCTGCGCCGAGACCTTCGGCTACCCGCTGCTGGACCTGTCCACCTTCAGCCCCGAGGCCCTGCCCGCGAACGCCATCGACGCCAAGCTGATGCAGGCGCAGCGCGTGGTGCCGCTGGCCAAGCGCGGCAACAAGATGTCGGTGGCGCTGTCCGACCCGACCAATGCCCAGGCCCTGGACCAGATCAAGTTCCAGAGCGAGGCCACGGTCGAGCCGGTGATCGTCGCCCACGACGTGCTCTTGAACCTGCTGGCCGGCCTGGCCAAGAACGCCGAGCAGGACTTGAGCGACCTGGCGGGCGAAGAAGGCGAGATCGAATTCGCCGAGGAAGAAGCCCAGGCGCAGGCGCCCGAGGCGCCGACGTCCGAGGTGGAGGATGCGCCGATCGTGCGCTTCCTGAACAAGGTGCTGATGGACGCGATCACGCTGGGCGCGTCCGACATCCACTTCGAGCCCTACGAAAAGCAGTACCGGATCCGCCTGCGCGTGGACGGCGTGCTGCGCGACCACCTGGCGCCGCCGCTGGCCATCCGGGATAAACTGGTCTCGCGCATCAAGGTGCTGGCCAAGCTCGACATCTCGGAAAAGCGCGTGCCGCAGGACGGCCGCATGCGCCTGGTGCTGTCGCCCACCCGCACGATCGACTTCCGCGTCAGCACGCTGCCGACCTTGTTCGGCGAAAAGACCGTCATGCGTATCCTCGACGCCACCCAGGCGCAGATGGGCATCGACGCGCTCGGCTACGAGCCCGAGCAGAAGGCCGTGCTGATCGACGCCATCACCCGCCCCTACGGCATGGTGCTGGTGACGGGACCGACCGGCTCCGGCAAGACGGTATCGCTGTACAGCTGCCTGAACCTGCTGAACAAGCCGGGCATCAATATCTCGACCGCGGAAGACCCGGCCGAGATCAACCTGCCCGGCGTGAACCAGGTCAACGTCAACGACAAGGCGGGCCTGACCTTCCCGGTCGCGCTGAAGGCCTTCCTGCGCCAGGACCCGGACATCATCATGGTCGGCGAGATCCGCGACCTGGAGACGGCCGACATCGCCGTCAAGGCCGCGCAGACCGGCCACATGGTGTTCTCGACGCTGCACACCAACGACGCGCCGTCGACGCTGACGCGCCTGATGAACATGGGCGTGGCGCCGTTCAACATCGCCTCCTCGGTCGTCCTGATCACCGCGCAGCGCCTGGCGCGCCGCCTGTGCAGCTGCAAGCAGCCGCTCGACGTCGGCCGCGACGTGCTGAAGTCGGCCGGTTTCCGCGACGGCGACCTGGAAGGCGACTGGAAACCCTACGGCCCGGTGGGCTGCGAACGCTGCCTGGGTTCCGGCTACAAGGGCCGCGTGGGCATCTACCAGCTGATGCCGATCTCGCCCGCGATCGAGGCCCTGATCCTGGCGCACGGCAACGCGATGCAGATCGCCGCCCAGGCCGAGGCCGACGGCGTCAATTCCCTGCGCCGCTCCGGCCTGATGAAGGTCAAGCAAGGACTCACCAGCCTCGAAGAAGTGCTCGGCTGCACCAACGAATAGGACAACCATGGCAACCACATCCTCCGCCCGTCCCCGCGCCGGTGGCGCCCAGGTCAAGGAACACGTGTTCGCCTGGGAAGGCCGCGACAAGACCGGCAAGATCGTGCGCGGCGAAATGCGCGCGGGCGGCACCACCATGGTCAACGTGACCCTGCGCCGCCAGGGCATCATGATGACCAAGGTCAAAAAGAAAGCTTATCGTAGCGGCAAGAAGATCCAGGACAAGGACCTGACGCTGTTCACGCGCCAATTGGCCACGATGATGAAGGCCGGCGTGCCGCTGCTGCAGTCGTTCGACATCGTCGGCAAGGGCCATGCGAACCCGTCGATGTCCAAGCTGATCATGGACCTGCGCGCCGACATCGAGACGGGGACGAGCCTGAACAATGCCTTCCGCAAGTACCCGTTGTACTTCGACCCGCTGTTCTGCAACCTGGTCGGCGCCGGCGAACAGGCCGGCATCCTGGAAGACCTGCTGACGCGCCTGGCGATCTACAAGGAAAAGACGCTGGCGATGAAGTCCAAGATCAAGTCGGCGCTGATGTACCCGTGCACGATCCTGTCGGTCGCCTTCCTCGTCACGGCCGTGATCATGATCTGGGTGGTGCCCGCGTTCAAGTCGGTGTTTTCCAGCTTCGGCGCCGACCTGCCCGCGCCCACGCTGATCGTGATGAGCATGTCCGACTTCGTCGTCGAATGGTGGTACATCATCTTCGGCACGCTGTTCGCGTCGCTGTACTTCTTCTTCCAGTCCTGGCGCCGCTCGCTCAAGGTGCAGCAGGCCATGGACCGCTTCCTGCTGCGCGTCCCGATCTTCGGCGAGGTGGTGCGCAAGGCCACGATCGCGCGCTGGACGCGCACGCTGTCGACCATGTTCGCGGCCGGCGTGCCGCTGGTGGAAGCGCTCGACTCGGTCGGCGGCGCCTCGGGCAATGCCGTCTACCTGGAAGCGACCCGCAAGATCCAGAACGAGGTGTCGACCGGCACCAGCCTCACCGTCGCCATGCAGAACGTCAATGTGTTTCCGAACATGGTGACGCAGATGGTGTCGATCGGCGAGGAATCGGGCGCGCTGGATGGGATGCTGGGCAAGGTGGCGGACTTCTATGAAGAGGAAGTCGATGATGCGGTGGCGGCGTTGTCGTCGCTCATGGAGCCGTTGATCATGGTGATCCTGGGGGTGTTGATCGGCGGGCTTGTCGTGGCCATGTATTTGCCGATCTTCAAGCTGGGGTCGGTGGTCTGAACGGCGCTGGAGGACGCCACGTCGACAGCCGAGAAAGGATGCGCGTTCGCGTGACCGACGCGCTGTCGCCGCCCGGTCCGAGACCGTGCAGGACGCGCCTCAGTGATCGACAGCGATGATGTGTATCGCGCTCGGCGCGATGTCACTCCACATGGAGGGCCGTCAGTGAGGTGTCACATCGTCGCCGATCACCCGGCTGCCATCCTCATGGAAGGCGGCTTTCGATCCCGGGCAGGCATTTAACGACCAAGCCAGCCGCAAATCAACAGCAACAAGAAAACGGCCAGCGTCACCCACAGCGCTTTGCGTACCAGGCCGAACCGTTTGGCTGCGACGGGTCCGAGAATGTTCAACATCAGGTCGGCTAACATATTCTCTCCTTGGCGTCGTTTGTGAAGGGTGTCGATCTTCTCACGGAAGTCCGGTTCCGCAGCAAAAACAGACACCCTCGCCCAAGACATTCATACGCCTGTATTCGGCGAGATCGCTTGCCTCAGCTGAGTGCCCCTGGTGCGCGGCCATGACCGCGCCAGCCTGCGTTTGTCTTGGATCTGCCACGGCTGGCCTGTCAATCCGCCGCTGGTCGAATGGCGCCAACATGCGCGAAGGGTTCGCTCCAGATGGAAAGCTCAATGTTGTCACGTAAGGCGAGGCGAATGATGACCATCCGTTTTCGACAAATATTGCGCTAATCAACCACGGCACACGGATAAAGTTCTCGCCGCATTTTTCTGCTTTGGGCCGGAACCCGACCTGTCGGCAACTTCCGCGAACTCTTATTTTGAGACTGTCTTGTCACGAACAGCCATCACTATCAATAAAAAAATTGCAATCAATGTGACGCCACCCTGGTAGAAGCCGCGCCGTTCACTCGAGAGCAAAAACCACCATCGAATGATCGCCTCGCTCTCGAATACCGCCAGACCGAACAGTATTGTCACGACCGTCATGGAGAGAGCAAAGACAAGTGTTTTCATTAGGCACCATTCTATGTCGCAGACCGGGATATTCAGTCGCTATCAAAATCCGAGCACAGGCGCAAATGCCAGTCTTGACGAATGGTAGGGCATGAATGAGAGGGTGCCCAAACTTTCGGCATCGGAACCTGCTGGAATGTCCTATTACACCGCCACTCCAATTTCCCATTTTTACACAGTCTGGCCCCACCGCACATGTTCACGTGAGTGAACGCAGTATCTATTCATCTCGTTTCTTTTTCCGAGTCAGCAAGGACAAGCCGGCCGCTGCCAAACCACTAAACAAACCAACGAACACTGCGCGCCTCCAGTCGAATTGGTGGGCGTCACTGGAAAATCCCGTGGCAGGCAGAGTACCTAGTGCCATTCCAACACCAAAACCGAAAAAGTAATTCATAACACTTCCTAGTCTGCGAAGGATACAGCAACCTTCCGGTTTGGCCGGTCGGCCTTCCATCGCAGCTTAGCAGGTCGTAAGATCGAGAATTACACAGATTGTCACAACCGACCGAATCCGGTTTGCATCGAATATCGAGGCGACCGACTACGGCTTCCAGACGTATTGAATGGCCGTCCAGCCTTCGACGGCCTTTCCATCGACCAAAGCCGGATTGAAGCGGCATTTGGAAATGGCGACAAGTGCCGCCTCATCAAGCGCCGGATAGCCGGATGAGGTGTGGATCAAGGACTGTTTGACGGTGCCGTCCGCACCAAGAAGAAACCGCAGCGTGACCGTTCCCTGGTGGTGGTGTTCGCGTGCCTCCTTGGGATACTCGGGACGGGCACAGGTATCCGTCCTGACACTTCCTGAAGAACTGGTCGTGGCCAGCACGATCCTGTCGCTGGCATTCGCACCACTCGGTCCCGCGGACAGCAATCCAGCAGCAGCGAAAACAATACCTTGGATAGTAGAACGCACCCGACTCCCCCCGTGATGAACCTGCCTCGTCAATGCCCGTGATGGGCCGATTACGGCCCATCCATACAGGCGACTGTACAAGCCCGTCACCCTCAGCGCAAGCAGGAGGTGTTGTCGGACGCTTCCGGAAGTCGACCACAAGCGCTACGAGATCACCGGGACGTCCGTAGCGACGAGCGGCAGGCTACCGCACGGCAGGCCGGCAATCCGCGCTACCTCGCCCGCTTGCGTTACTCCTTGGCCAGCGGCTTCAGCCGGAAACTGACGCCCATCCGGTTGAACGCATTCATGGCCCCGATGACGATCGTCAGGTCGACCAGGTCCTTCGGCCCGAACACCGCCGCCGCGGCCCCATACGCCGCATCCGACACATGCGTCTCCCCGACGCGCGTCACCTCTTCCGCCCACGCCAGCGCGGCCTGCTCCTGCTCGGAAAACAGATGGGCCGCCTCGTGCCACACCGGCACCAGCATGAGCTTATCGGCCGTCATGCCCTCCTTGCGCAGGTCGCGCGCGTGCAGGTCGATGCAGTAGGCGCAACCGTTCAGCTGCGATACGCGCAGGAAGACCAGGTGGATGAGCTGGGACGGCAGGTTCGTGCCGGTGGTGACGTAGTGATGCAGGCCGCCCAGCGCCTTGGCGCCTTCGGGGGAGACCTGAGACCAGTTTTCGCGTTTCATGATGCATGTCCTTTCGTCTTGGAAGCGACGGCCGCCGGAAGTGCGGCCTGTCCTTTCTCAAGACGGATGGCACGGCGCGCCTGTGACAGGCCCATGCAACAACCGGTCCGGAACATGGCTTACCTGCAGTCCATCATCGAAAGTTATTGCTCGGCATAAAAATTGCATGGATTTTTTGATACTCCTTGACAGACGATCGTCACCAGGAATCCAGCGCCTTGATGCGACCGGACGGGGCTTGCGCCGATCCGGCGCCCATGGCTGGTGCAAACCGGAACAACGTGTCCGGTTCTGGTGCACGTCGCACTTTTCGTGGCAATCCATGGACAATCACACTTTCCCGATGGACCACCTGCCGGCACCGACGCCCTGGGATGCTGCCCTGGCCGCCGCGCGGCGCGACGATGGCGGCGACCGCGCGGCCGGACTCGGACGCTGGTGGCTCGACCGTACGAACGGCGCGGTCGCGCTGTCGCAGGTCGCCATGCGCTTCCTCGGCACCGGCGCGCCGCTCGGGCACGGCATGCCGCTGGCCGACGTCGATCCGGAAGACCGCGCCGGCGTGCGCCTCGCCATGGAACGCATCGCGACGGGCGAGACCGGGCTCGGGTCGTCCTGCGAGTTCCGCGTGCGCCACGACCGCCTGCGCTGGCTGCGGCTGCAGGTCGTGGCGGTCGACGGCGCCGTCTGCGCCGGCATCCTGCTCGACATCACCGAGTCGAAGAACGCCGCGGCGCGCGAACGCTTCAACTTCGCGTTGACCCGCTACCTGGTCGGCGCCGACAGCCTCGACGAAGGGGTGGCGAAGATCCTGCAACTGGTGTGCGAGGAGCTGGGCTGGGAATGGGGAGCGTTCTGGGCGCTCGAGGACGGACCCGGCGCGGAGGTGCTGCGCTGCCGCTATTCCTGGCACGCGCCGCGGCGCGCGCTCGAACCGTTCAAGAGCGCCAGCACCAGCCTGGCCATGCGCGCCGGCCAGGGCCTGGTGGGCGCGGTGTGGGCCGACGGCGAGGCGCGCTGGATCGAGGATGCCGGCGCCGATCCGGACATGGTGCGCGCCGGCGTCGCGCGCGCCTGCGGGCTGCAGTCGGCCTACTTCTTTCCCGTCACCTTCGTCGCCTCGGACCAGCGCCTGGCGCGCCCCGGCGTGCTGGAATTCTTCAGCGAGCTGCAGCGCCAGCCCGACGCCAAGCTGCCCGGCCTGGCCGAATCGATCTCCGCCATGATCGCCCAGGCCGTCGAGCGCATGGCGCAGCAGCAACGCGTCAGGCAGCGCGCCCAGACCGACGAGATGACCGGCCTGGCCAACCGCGGCCACTTCCACGAGCTGATCGACCGGCTGTGCCGCCAGGAAGCGCCCGCGCATGCCTTCGGCGTGCTGTACGTCGACCTCGACCGCTTCAAGCCGGTCAACGACGTGTTCGGCCACGAGGCCGGCAACGTGGTGCTGGCCGAATTCGCGCGGCGCCTGCGCGTGCTGGCGCCGCCCGGCTGGCGCGTCGGCCGCCTGGGCGGCGACGAGTTCGCGCTGCTGTCGGCGCCGGGCACCACCCGTCACGAACTCGAAGGCGTGGCGGCGGCGGCCTGCGCGGCGGCCAGCGCGCCCTTCGACTACCGCGGCTACCGGCTGTCGGTGTCGGCCAGCGTCGGCATCGGCCTGTTCCCCGAGCACGGCGCCAGCACGCGCGAGCTGCTGCACGCGGCCGATGCCGCGATGTACCTGAGCAAGCGCCGCGGCCGCAACCTGGTCAGCTGCTTCGATGGCGTCCCCGGCGCCGGCCTCAAACCGCTGCCGGACGAGGAAAACGCAGCGTGAACACGGTCGCCGCGCCGGGCGCGCTGTCGACCCGCGCGCTGCCGCCGTGCAGCTGCATGATGGCGCGCACGATGGCCAGGCCGAGCCCCGACGCGCTGCCGCTGGCGCGCGCCGGATCGACGCGGTAGTAGCGCTCGAACAGGCGCGCGCGGTGCGCCTCGGGAATCGGCTCGCCGGTGTTCGACACGGACAGGTCGAGCCACGCCCCGTCCAGGCGCGCGTCGAGGCGCACGCGCCCGCCGCGCGGCGTGTGCGCGATGGCGTTCGACACCAGGTTGTTGACGGCGCGGCGCAGCAGCACCGGGTCGGCGTCCAGCGCCAGCGGCGGCAGGTCCGCCGTGTCGAGCAGCACGCCCGCGTCCTCGGCCAGCATCTCGAAGTAGTCGCGGATGTGCGCGAATTCCGCGCCGACGTCGAGGCGCTCGCGGCGCAGCGCCAGCTGGGCATTGTCGGCGCGCGCCAGGAACAGCGTGTTCTCGATCATGCGCGACAGGCGTTCGTATTCCTCCAGGTTCGATTCGAGCAGGGCCTGGTATTCCTCGAGCGGCCGCTCGCGCCCCAGCGCCACCTGGGTCTGCATCATCAGGGCGTTGACCGGGGTGCGCATGTCGTGCGCCAGGTCGGCGGCGAAGCCGGACAGGCGCTGCACGCCTTCCTCCAGGCGGTCGAGCATGGCGTTGAAGGCGACCGCCAGCGCGCGCAGTTCGGGCGTCGCCTCGTCCACCGCCAGGCGCGTGTTCAGGCGCTGGGCATGGATGTCGTTGGCCTTGGCGATCACGCCGTTGAGCGGGCGCAGGCCGTGGCGCACCGCCGCGAAGCCCAGCAGCGTGGCCAGCAGCGTGCCCGCGGCGAGCGCGCCGGACAGGTCCAGGACGTAGCGCTTCAGGATCGCCAGCCGGTCGGAGCGGATGCGCGCCAGCGTCACGTGCAGGACCTGCGCGGACTGCGCGCCGCCGGCGGCCTGCAGCGCCAGCACCCGCACCGGACGCGCCGCGTCCTGCACGCTGGCGATGTCGCGCCGTTCCGGCAGGCGCGCCAGCGGCACGGTGGCGAGCCCCGGCGCCGCCGGACGCCGGTGCGGGTAGGCGCGGGGCGCCATCGTGCTGGCCAGCACGCGCCCGTCCGCCGTCGCCACTTCGAGCATCACGCCGTCCTGGCCGATGGCCCGGCCCAGCACGGCCTGGAGTTGCCCCGGCATGCGCTCGTCCGGCGGCAGGCTGCGCAACAGCTCGCGCACCAGCGCGGCCTTGTTGAGCACGTCGACGTCGTCGCGCTGGCTCATCTGCATGGCCAGCGTCTGGTACAGGTAGGCGCCGACGGCCACGAACACCGCCGCCGCGATGGCCGCGAACAGCAGGCCGAGGCGCAGCGCCAGCGACAGGGGGGCAGCGCGCGCGATGCGCTTCAAGCGCGCTCCTCCAGCAGGTAGCCCATGCCGCGCACCGTGTGGATCAGCTTGTTCGGATACGGGTCGTCGACCTTGGCGCGCAGGCGCTTGACGGCGACGTCGACGACGTTGGTGTCGGAATCGAAGTTCATGTCCCATACCTGGGACGAGATCAGGGAACGCGACAGCACCTCGCCCTGGCGCCGCGCCAGCAGCTGCAGCAGCGCGTATTCCTTGGGCGTGAGCTCGATGCGGGCGCCGGCGCGGCTGACGCGGTGGCGCAGCACGTCGATCTCGAGGTCCGCCACCTTCAGCACGTCCGGCTCGCGCGCCGGCGCGCGGCGCAGCAGGGTGCGGATGCGCGCCAGCAGCTCGGCGAAGGCGAAGGGCTTGACCAGGTAGTCGTCCGCGCCCAGTTCCAGCCCGCGCACGCGGTCGGGGATCTCGTCGCGCGCGGTGAGGAACAGCACCGGCGTCTGCTTGCGCTCGCGCAGCTTCTGCAGGACGGTCCAGCCGTCCAGCTTCGGCAGCATCACGTCGAGCACGACCAGGTCGTACTCGTTTTCCAGGGCCAGGTGCAGGCCGTCCGGCCCCGTGCGCGCCAGGTCGGCCGTGAAGCCGGATTCGCGCAGGCCCTTGTGCAGGTAGTCGCCCGTCTTGGGCTCGTCTTCGACGATCAGAATGTGCATGGTGTTCTCCTGCCCGCATTGTGACGCAATCCGCCGGCCGTGGGGATGACATTCCGGACAGGCGTTTGTCACCGGATTGTCATCCGCGCGTCACCATGGCGTCAGTGCCGCCCGCCTAGACTGGCCGCATCCCCACACCGCCGAGGACACCACCATGACGCCGTTGCGCACCGCCCTGCTGGCGCTCTGCCTTGCCGCCCCCCTGGCCCCGGCCGCCCGGGCGCAGGACATGCACCACCACATGCAGGCACCGGCAGCCCATGCCGCCGCCGTGCCGAAGACCTTCGTCGCCAGCAGCGACCGGCCATTCGGCCAGCTGATGGACGAGGCCATGGCCATCATGGACCGCGACATGGCGGCCGCCCCGATGAACGGCCAGCCCGGCCACGACTTCGTGACCATGATGCTGCCGCACCACCAGGGCGCGGTCGACATGGCCAGGGCCGTGCTGCTGAACACGCAGGACCCCGAACTGCGCAACCTGGCGCTGGGCATCATCGCCGAGCAGCAGAACGAAATCAACGTGATGCGCGCCTGGCTGGCGCGTCACCCCGACCACAAGGAGAACAAATGAAGCTGACCAAGATCGCCGGACTACGCCTGCTGGCCGCCGCCGGCATCCTCGGCGCCGCCCAGGGCGCGCTGGCCCTGCCCTCGGCCGCGGACCGCGTCTACACGGCCGACCAGAACACCAATACGGTGTCGGTGTTCGATCCGTCCACCAACAAGCTGCTGGGCCAGATCCGCCTCGGCAATGCGCGGCCCGACGTGCTGTCCCCGCTGTACCGCGGCGAGATCAACGTGCACGGCCTGGGCTTCTCGCCCGACCACAAGACGCTGCTGGTGATCTCCAACGGTTCCAATTCCGCGACGTTCATCGACACCGCCACCAACAAGGTCAAGGGCAAGACCTATGTCGGCCGTTCGCCGCACGAAGGCTTCTTCACGGCCGACGGCAAGGAAGCCTGGGTCGTCGTGCGCGGCGAGGACTACATTTCCGTGATCGACCCGGCCACCTTCAAGGAAACCGGGCGCATCAAGACGGCCGTCGGTCCCGGCATGGTCCAGTTCACGCCGGACGGCAAGCTGGCCTTCGCCGTGTCGAGCTTCACGCCGCAGGTCGACGTCATCGACGTCAAGACCCGCAAGGTGATCAAGAGCATCCCGGTGGTCAGCCCGTTCTCCCCCTTCCTGCAGTTCACGCCGGAGTTCCACGAGATGTGGATGACGCACAAGGACGTCGGCAAGGTCACGCGCATCGACACGCGCACGCTGGAAGTGACCGGCGTGATCGACACCGGCTTCATCACCAACCACCTGGCCTTCGCCAGGGTGGGCGGCCAGGTGCTGGCCTACGTGACGGTGGGCGGCGAGAACCTGGTCAAGGTCTACACGACCGGCAAGGAGGCGAAGCTGGTGGCGAGCATCCCGACCGGCGCCCTGCCGCACGGGATCTGGACGGCGGACGACAGCAGCCGCGTCTACGTGGGCCTGGAGAACGGCGACGGCGTGCAGGTGATCGACCCGGCCACGAACAAGGTCGTGGCGACGATGGGCGGCGGCCAGGCGCCGCAGGCGCTGGTCTACCTGTCCAAGGTGGCCGCGCCGGGCAGCGCCGCCAACCTGGTGCCGCGCGTGAACCAGGACTCGGTCAACGTGCCGCTCAAGCCGCGGGCGGGAGGGGATGCGAACGCGGCGCGCGGCTTCGTCGTGGCGCGCCAGCTGGGCGTGGTCGACGCGCTGGAGGTCTCGGTGTTCAAGCTCAAGCCGGACACGCAGTACGCCGTGTACCTGGGCGGCCAGCAGGCCGGCGCGCTGCGCACCGACGCCAAGGGCATGGCCAACGGCACCATGATCGGACCGGCGCGCAGCTTCGCCCAAGCCGGGTCGGCGCAGGCGCAGCCGGAGGCGCAGCGGCTGCTGGTGATGGAAGGCACGGCGGCGCCGGATGCGGGGGCGGCGGTGTTGTCCAATTGAATACCCCCCGTCGCCCCGGCGCAGGCCGGGGCCCAATGTTGCGAGCGTGATCGCAGCGCATGAAAGATTGGACCCCGGCCTGCGCCGGGGAGACGTGCTTTTGCCTATATCAACTTGTCGAGCGTAATCGGCAACTCCCTCACCCGCTTCCCGCAGGCGTTGTAGATCGCGTTCGCGATCGCCGCCCCCGTCCCGGTGATGCCGATTTCCCCGATGCCCCGCGCGCCCATCGGCGCGTGCGGATCGGCGATGTCGGTCCACATGACGTCGATGCGCGGCACGTCCAGGTGCACCGGCACGTGGTACTCGGACAGGCTCGGGTTCATGATGCGGCCGCTGCGCTCGTCGAACCGGGTCTCTTCCATCAGCGCCAGCCCCATCCCCATGATCATCCCGCCGCGGAACTGGCTCGCCGCCGTCTTCGGGTTGATGATGCGGCCGCAGTCGAAGGAGCCCAGCAGGCGCGTCACGCGCGGCTCGCCGGTGACGGCGTTGACGCGCGCCTCGCAGAAGATCGCGCCGAAGGAATGCATCGACCAGTGCTGGGTCTCGAGCGGCGGCGGCGCGCTGGCCTCGACCGCCAGCTCGGTCTTGCCGCCCGCGGCCAGCAGCTCGGCGTAGCTCAGGCAGCGCTGCGGATCGTCGACCTTGCACAGGCCGCCGTCGCGCGAGCACACGTCTTCCGGCGCCAGGCCGGCCAGCGGCGACCCCTTGGGCGCCAGCTTCAGCAATTGCTTGACCAGTTCCTCGTAGGCCGCCCTGACCGCATGGCCCACCGACGCCGTCTGCTGCGAGCCGCCGGCCAGCACCACGCCGGGGAAGGCCGAATCGCCGTAGGCCACGCTGACCCGCTCCAGCGGCAGGCCGAGGCGCTGCGCCGCGATCATCGCGTGCGTGGTCGACGTGCCCATGCCCATCTCGTGCGCCGCCACCTCGACGTGGGCGCTGCCGTCGCGCGTCAGCCGGATGCGCGCGGCGCCGCCCGGCATGCGGTAGTAGGGATAGGTGGCGGTGGCGCAGCCCAGGCCGACCAGCCACTCGCCGTCGCGGCGCTGGCCCGGCGCGGCCTGGCGCGCGCTCCAGCCGAAGCGCTCGGCGCCGTCGCGGTAGGCCTCGACCAGATGGCGCGACGAGAACGGCGTGCCTTCCACCGGATCCTTCTCCGGCTCGTTGCGCAGGCGCAGCGCGACCGGGTCCATGCCGAGCTTTTCGGCCAGCTCGTCGACCGCGCATTCCAGCGCGAAGGTGCCGACCGCCTCGCCCGGCGCGCGCATGAAGGTGTTCGACAGCGCATCCATCGTCGTCGTCTCGACGGCCAGCTTGAAGCTGCCGGCGCCGTACACGCACTTGGCCGGCATGATGAAGGGTTCGGGCATGGCGTTATGCTCGGTCATCACCGACAGGCCCGTGTGGATCAGCGCCTCGAACGTGCCGTCGGAACGGGCCCCGATCGCCACCCGCTGCTCGGTCAGCGAGCGCCCGCCGACGACGCGGTAGACGCCCTCGCGCGAGAGCATCATGCGCACCGGCCGCCCGGCCAGGCGCGCGGCGGCGGCGGCCAGCACCTGGTGCTGCCACAGCGCCTTGCTGCCGAAGCCGCCGCCGACGAACGGCGAGCTGACGTGGACCTGGTCTTCGCGGATGCCGAACACCTGGGCCAGCGACCAGGCCGTGTGCGCCACCGCCTGGGTGGCGTCGTGGATCGTCAGCTCGTCGCCGTTCCAGGCCACGGTGGCGGCGTGCAGCTCGATCGGGTTGTGGTTCTGGCGCGGCGTGCGGTAGATGGCGTCCACGTGCACGCTCGCTTGCGCCAGCGCGGCCTCGGCGTCGCCGATCACCACCTCCAGGGGCTCGCCCTGGAAGCTGGCCGTCTCCGTGCCCCTGGCGCGCGCCGCGTCCAGCGAGGTGACGGCCGTCTCGGTGAGGTAGGTCACGCGGATCAGCGACGTGGCGTGGTCGGCCTGTTCCTGGGTCTCGGCCAGCACCAGGGCGACCGGCTGGCCGTTCCAGTGCACGCCGTCGTCCTGGAAGATCGGCAGCGCATCGCCGCCGCCGGCCTTGGGCGCCGTCATGAACAGCGGCATCGGCTTCATCTTCGGCGCGTTCTTGTGGGTCATCACCAGCACGACGCCCGGCGCGCTGTCGGCGCGGCTGGTGTCGAGCGTGGCGATGCGGCCCTTGGGCACGGTGCTGTACAGCAGCGCGGCATAGGCCAGGCGGTCCATGCGCACCTCGGCGGCGAAGCGCGCCTGGCCCATGACCTTGAGCGAGCCGTCCAGGCGCGACACCGGCGTGCCGACGATGCCGTCGCGCTGCTCGATCAGCGGATCGGGATGGCCGCCCGGCAGCCACGCGTCCGGCGCCGCCTCGACCGCCTTCTTCATCACGGCCTGGGCCGCTTTCTGCGCGGTGTCACGAATGCTCATGATTGTCCTCCGTTGCCGTGGGTCGGCATGGATGCGGGTTGGGCGGCCAGGCCGGCCAGCGTGGCGGCGATGGCGTTGCGGGCCAGCGCGACCTTGAAGGCGTTGTCGCGCAGCGGCCGGGCGTCGGCCAGTTCGATGTCGGCGGCGGCGCGGAACAGGTCCTCGCTCGCCTGGCGGCCGCGCAGCGCGGCCTCGGCGCGCCAGGCGCGCCAGGGTTTATGCGCCACGCCGCCCAGGGCCAGGCGCACGTCCTTGATCACGCCGTCCTGGACGTCGATGGCGGCCGCCACCGACACCAGCGCGAACGCGTAGCTGGAGCGGTCACGCACCTTGCGATACGTGGAGCGCGCGCCGAACGCCAGCGCCGGCAGCTCGACGGCGGTGATGAGTTCTCCCGGTTCGAGCAGGGTCTCCCGTTCCGGATGGTCTTCCGGCAGGCGGTGCAGGTCGTTCAGGGCCAGCGCGCGCGTGCCGTGCGCGCCCTGCAGGTGCACCACGGCGTCGAGCGCGGCCAGCGCCACGCACATGTCGGACGGGTGGGTGGCGACGCAGGCCTCGGACGCGCCCAGGATCGCATGCATGCGGTTGAAGCCGTCGATGGCGTCGCAGCCCTGGCCCGGCGAACGCTTGTTGCAGCGCGCGCCGTCCTCGTCGTAGAAGTAGCTGCAGCGGGTGCGCTGCAGGATGTTGCCGCCCACCGTCGCCATGTTGCGGATCTGGGCCGACGCCCCGGCGACGATCGCGCGCGACAGCAGCGGGAAGCGGGTGCGCACCGCGTGGTGCTCGGCCAGCGCCGTGTTCGTGGCCGCCGCGCCGACCAGGATGCCGCCGTCGGGACGCTCCTCGATCGCGGCGGACAGGCCGCTGACGTCGACCAGCGCGGCCGGCCGTGCCACGGTCTCGCGCAGCAGGTCGACCAGGTTGGTGCCGCCGCCCAGGTAGGCCGCCTCGGGCTGGGCGGCGCGGCGCACGGCGTCGGCCGCGTCGGCGGCGCGCGCATAGGTGAACGGCGTCATCGCGCCTCCTTCGCCCGGTGGTGTTCGACGATGGCCTCGACGATGCCGTTGTAGGCGCCGCAGCGGCACAGGTTGCCGCTCATGCGTTCGCGCAGTTCGTCGTGGGTCAGTGCGATGGCGTCGCCGGCGACGTCCTCGGTGACGTAGCTGGGCACGCCGCGCCGCAGTTCCGCCTCCATCCCGATGGCCGAACAGATCTGGCCCGGCGTGCAGTAGCCGCACTGGAAGCCGTCGTGCTCGACGAAGGCCTGCTGCAGCGGATGCAGGTGGCCGTCGGCCCCCAGGCCCTCGACCGAGACGACCGAGCGGCCTTCGTACTGTACGGCCAGGGCCAGGCAGGACAGGATGCGCTGGCCGTCGACCAGCACGGTGCAGGCGCCGCAGGCGCCCTGGTTGCAACCTTTCTTGGCGCCGGACAGGTGCAGGTGCTCGCGCAACAGGTCCAGCAGGGACACGCGCGGATCGGCCGGCAAGGGCCTTTCCGTGCCGTTGATGGTGATGGTCATGGGCATGACGGACATCCTTTCGATAACGGGTTGTTCTTGCACTGGAGGAGAAATTTCTTTACGAAAAATCTTTCCAAATAGAATTTCTTTATCGCCGATGCATCAATGAGCAAATTAGATTAACTTTTCCGCAAATGGAAGGACATGCATGTCCTTCTCGATGTCTTGCCTATTCCTGTCATCCGCGATCAAGCGCGCGCAAGCCGCGTGGCTGTGGCGGGGACGCCGCGATTTCGCCGCAAGCGTCGCGATTCCGCCTACAATGGTTGATTCCAAGAATCACTTTTTCGCGCGCCGTCCCATGCCCCTGGATACCCTGTTGTTCGCCGCCCCCGCCACCCTGGCGGTCACCCTCGTCGCCGCCCTGCTCGGCCTGCTCATCGGCAGTTTCCTGAACGTGGTCGTGCACCGTCTGCCGATCATGACCCAGCGCGAGATCGACAATTACCTGGCGGAGCGGGACGGCAAGGAATGGCCGCACAAGGAAAAGTTCAACCTGATGACGCCGCGCTCGCGCTGCCCGCACTGCGGCCACGGCATCACGGCGCTGGAAAACATCCCGGTCGTCAGCTGGCTGGTCCTGCGCGGCAGGTGCAGCGCCTGCAAGGCGCCGATCTCGGCGCGCTACCCGATCGTCGAACTCGTCACCGCCGGCCTGACGGCCCTCGTGGTCTGGACGTTCGGCAGCGGCTGGGCCGGCCTGGCATCGATGGTGTTCGCCTGGCTGCTGATCGCCATGACGCTGATCGACTACGACGTCAAGGAATTGCCGGACGACCTCACCTATCCGCTGCTGTGGCTGGGCCTGCTGGTCAACCTGAACGGCACTTTCGTCCCGCTGCGCGACGCCGTGATCGGCGCGATGGCCGGCTACCTGGCCCTGTGGTCGGTGTACTGGCTGTTCAAGCTCGTCACCGGCAAGGAGGGCATGGGCTACGGCGACTTCAAGCTGCTGGCCGCGCTGGGCGCCTGGATGGGCTGGGCGATGCTGCCCACCATCATCATCCTGTCCTCGGCGGTGGGCGCCGTCGTCGGCATCTGCCTGATCGTGTTCGCCGGCCGCTCGCGCGACTACAAGATCCCGTTCGGCCCCTACCTGGCCGGCGCTGGTATGATCGCTCTCCTGTACGGATTACCGCTCACCCGCTACGCCCAGGGCTTCCTCCTGCCCTGAGGCGCGGGTCGGGCCGAAGGGATGGCATGGAGACGCAGGGCGCGACGGTTTCACGGTTCTCGGTAGGACTCACGGGCGGGATCGGCTGCGGCAAGACCACCGTGGCCGACATGTTCGCCGCGCGCGGCGCCACGGTCATCGACACCGACGCGCTCGCCCACGCCCTCACCGCCCCGCACGGCGCGGCCATGCCCGCCCTGCTGGCCGAGTTCGGCCCGGCATTCGCGACGCCGGAAGGCGCGCTCGACCGCGCCCGGATGCGCGCGCTGGTCTTTTCCGATCCCGGCGCGCGCGCCCGCCTCGAAGCCATCCTGCATCCGCGCATCCGCGCGGCGACGGCCGCCGCCGCCCTGGTCGCCACCGGCCCCTACACCATCTTCGTCGTGCCGCTCTTGATCGAATCGGGCGGCTGGCGCGAACGCGTCGCGCGCATCCTGGCGATCGACTGCCCCGAGGAAGTCCAGGTGGCGCGCGTGATGACCAGGAACGGCCTGCCGGAAGCCCAGGTGCGCGCCATCATGGCCGCCCAGGTCAGCCGCGCCCGCCGCCTGCAGGAAGCCGACGACGTGATCCTCAACGACGACGGCCTGGACACGCTGGCGCCGCAGGTCGCGCACCTGCACGCGCGCTACCTGGACGAGGCCGAAAAACTGGCCGCCGCGCAGAACGAGCGTTTGTAATTTTTTGCATCATGGTTCAGAATCATGGGGTTGCTCGCCAGCCTGGTATTCCATCGCGGCGATGGATACCCACATTCAAAGGAATGTCATTTTGATCGTCTATGAATACCCCTTCAACGAGCGGATACGCACGTTGTTGCGGCTGGAGGACCTGTACCAGAAGTTCAAATTCTTTGTCGGGCAGGAACACCCCCTGCAGCACCACGTCGCGCTCTCGACGATCTTCGACATGCTGGAAGTGGCGGGCCGCGCCGACCTCAAATCCGACCTGCTGCAGGAACTGGAACGCCAGAAGCAGACCCTGATGGCCTACCGCAGCAATCCCGCAGTGGCCACCGAGGCGCTCGACGCCGTGCTCGGCGAACTCGATGCCGTCAGCGGCGCCCTCGCCGGCGCCCAGGGCAAGACCGGCCAGAACGTGCGCGACAACGAATGGCTGATGAGCATCCGCGGCCGCACCGTCATGCCGGGCGGCGCCTGCAAGTTCGACCTGCCGTCCTACTACGCCTGGCAGCGCCGCTCGAGCGAGCAGCGCCATGCCGACATCATGGGCTGGTTCACCCCGCTGGCGCCCGTGTGCGACGCGCTGTCGCTGGTGCTGCGCCTGCTGCGCGATTCCGGCTCGCCGGTACGGATGGTGGCGAACGCCGGCAGCTACCAGCAAATGCTGCAGGGAAAGGTCTACCAGATGCTGCGCCTGTCGCTGGACGACACCAGCAGCGCGATCCCAGAGATTTCCGCCAACAAGTACATGCTGTGGGTGCGCTTCACCACCCAGGGCGGGGACCTCAAGCCGAAGCCGCTGGAAGACGACGTGCCGTTCGAGCTCACCCTGTGCAATTTCTGATGCACGATTTTAGAAACAAGGTTTTAAAAGACACATCATGACCGTCGTATCCTGCCCCACCTGCGGCAAGAAGGTCGAATGGACGGAGGCGAACGCCTTCCGCCCGTTCTGCTCCGAACGCTGCAAGAAAATCGACCTGGGCGCCTGGGCCGAAGAAAAGTACACCATCCCGGGCGGCACGCCGCAGGATGGGGACGACGACCAGCTGTCGAAGGAGTAGCCCGGCGTCGCCGTCGGCGACGCGAACGTCCGGTGGGCACCCCGTGCCCACCGCAACGTCGCGCTACGGTCAAACAGGTTGGTCGTAGCGCACCTGGTCCAGCCACCCCAGCAGGGGAATCGTGGCCGGCAGCAGCGGACTGACCGCATACGCCCCCTGCCACGCGAACGCCTGTCCCTCCAGGCCCTGCGGCTCGCCTTCCCATTCCCGGCTGATGTAGAAGTACAGGCGCACGTGCGCGTGCTCGTACACGTGCTCGACGCAGCACCAGGGCTCGGCGCTCAGCACCTTCACGCCCAGTTCCTCGACGAACTCGCGCTGCAGCGCGCGGAAGATCTCCTCGCCCGGCTCTACCTTGCCGCCCGGGAATTCCCAGTAGCCCGCATACGGCTTGCCGTCCGGGCGCTGGCCCAGCAGCACGTCGCCGTTCGGGCGCATCAGCACGCCGACGGCGACGTCGACCGGTTTCTTGGCCGCCTCAGGCATCGGGCCGCTCCCCTTCGGGTTGTTGCGCCGGTCCCTGCGCCGGCAGCTTGCCCGCGTAGTCTTTGGCGAACTGCCAGGCCACGCGGCCGGAGCGCGAGCCGCGGCCCAGCGCCCAGCGCAGCGCGTCGCCGCGCGCCGCCGCGACCTGCTGCGGCGTGCAGCCGAAGCTGGCCAGCCAGTGGCCGACGATGTCGAGGTAGTCGTCCTGCTTGAACGGGTAGAACGACAGCCACAGGCCGAAGCGCTCCGACAGCGAAATCCTTTCCTCCACCGTCTCGCCCGGGTGCAGGTCGCCGTCCTCGTCGTGCCGGTAGCCGGCATTGTCCGACATCTTTTCCGGCATCAGGTGGCGCCGGTTCGAGGTGGCGTAGATCAGCACGTTGTCCGACTGCGCCGCGATGCTGCCGTCCAGCGCCACCTTCAGCGCCTTGTAGCCGGCCTCGCCCTCCTCGAAGCTGAGGTCGTCGCAAAAGATCACGAAGCGCTCGGGCCGGCCGGCGACCAGGTCGACGATGTCCGGCAGGTCGGCCAGGTCGGCCTTGTCGACCTCGATCAGGCGCAGGCCCTGCGGCGCGAACTGGTTCAGGCAGGCCTTGATGAGGGACGACTTGCCGGTGCCGCGCGCGCCGGTCAGCAGCACGTTGTTGGCCGGACGGCGGTCGACGAACTGGCGCGTGTTCTGCTCGATCTGGCTTTTCTGCGGCCCGACGTGCTGCAGGTCGTCCAGGCGGATGGTCGACGCGTGCCCGACCGCCTGCAGGTACTTCGCGTGCGCGCTGCCCGCGCGGCGGCGCCAGCGGAACGCGTAGCCGTGCCTGAAGTCGGGTTCGCGCGGCGCGGCCGGGGGCAGCAGGGCCTCCACCCGCGCCAGCAGGGCTTCCGCCCGGTGCAGGAAGTTTTCCAGCTGGTTCATCGGCGCGCTCAGGAGCGGTAGTCGGCGTTGATCGAGACGTAGTCGTGCGACAGGTCGCAGGTCCAGACGGTGGCGTCGGCGTCGCCGCGGCCCAGCAGCACGCGCACCACGATCTCGGCCTGCTTCATCACGCGCTGGCCGTCCTCTTCCTTGTAGTCGGGATTGCGGCCGCCCGCCCTGGCGACCCAGACGTCGTCCAGGTACAGGTCGAGCTTCGTCGTGTCCAGGTCGTCGACGCCGGCGTAGCCGATCGCGGCCAGGATGCGGCCCAGGTTCGGGTCGGAGGCGAAGAAGGCGGTCTTGACCAGCGGCGAGTGGGCGATCGCGTAGGCGATCTTGCGGCACTCCTCGACGTCGCGGCCCTGCTCCACGGCGATGGTGATGAACTTGGTCGCGCCTTCGCCGTCGCGGATGATCTGCTGCGCCAGGTGGGTCGAGATGCCGGTGACGGCGTCGCGCAGCGCTTCGTAGTCCGCGCCCTCGGCCTTGTCGATCACGAGCGTGCCGGCGCCCGTGGCCATCAGCATGAAGGAATCGTTGGTCGACGTGTCGCCGTCGATGGTGATGCAGTTGAACGAGCGGTCGGCCGCGTACTTCACCAGGTCGTCCAGCACCGGCTGGGCGACCCTGGCGTCGAAGGCGACGTAGCCGAGCATGGTCGCCATGTTCGGCTTGATCATGCCGGCGCCCTTGCTGATGCCGGTCAGCGTGACCGCGTGGCCGCCGATGGTGGTGGTCAGCGAGGCCGCCTTCGGCTGGGTGTCGGTGGTCATGATGGCTTCGGCCGCGTTGAACCAGTTGTCCGCCTTCAGGTTCTGCACCGCCGCCGGCAGGCCGGCGACGATCTTCTGCAGCGGCAGCGGCTCCAGGATCACGCCGGTCGAGAACGGCAACACCTGCTGCGCGTCGATGCCCAGCAGGCGCGCCGCCTCGGCGCAGGTGGCGCGGGCGTTCTGCAGGCCCGGCTCGCCGGTGCCGGCGTTGGCGTTGCCGGTGTTGACCACCAGCGCGCGGATCGGCTTGCCGCCGGCGCGCACCGCCTCGAGGTTGGCCTTGCTGACCTGGACCGGCGCGGCGCAGAAACGGTTCTTGGTGAACACGCCGGCGACGGTCGCCCCTTCGGCGAGCTTCATCACCAGCACATCCTTGCGGTTCGGCTTCTTGATGCCGGCTTCGGCGTAACCGATGTCGATGCCGGCGACGGGTTTCAGGTCGGCGGCGACGGGCAGGGGGGAATTGACGGCCATGGCGTTCTCTAGAGGGAAAGATTGACGAATCCGTTATTGTACCGCCAGCCGCCCCCGGCTTGTCCGCGGATTGCCCGCGGCGTGCGCCGGCGGCCGCGGATGTGGATGACTTTTCGTCGCGCCTAGTTGATAATCAGAAACATATAAATAAAAACACAACACTGGGGCCATTCGTGAAAAAGATCCTGCTGCACACTTCCCTGGCGGCGAGCCTGCTGGCCGCCCTGTCCGCGTTCGCCGCACGCCAGGCGCCGCCGGCCGCGCCGCCGCCGGCAGGGTCACCCGCGGCAGCGGCGCCCGCGGCGCCCTCGCCGGGCATGCTGGCCATCCAGGCGCTGCTGCGCGAGCTGCAAAAGCCCGAGGACCGCAAGCTGCCGGCCACGGTGCGCATGGCGCGCCTGGCGGCGCAGGCGCCCTCGCCGACCGTGGCCGAACGGCTGCGCGCCGCGTTCGGCACCGACCGCCTGTACACGCTCGCGCGCCTGCCGGCGCCGCCCGGCCGCGTCGACTGGCGCATGACCATCCCGGCGCTGCGCTACGGCTCGGCCGACGGCAACGCCTACGAGTGGAACACGGGCACGCTGGACTTCCAGTTCAATCCGGCCGGCACCACGGCCGTCGCCACCGGCGGCTGGGGCCTGCTGGCGGCCGAGGATGCGCAGACCCGGATCGCGGCGCGCGGCCTGACGCTGGAGAGCCGCCAGAAACGCGGCGCCGACGGCCTGTGGTTCGGCACGATGTCGGCGCGCCTGGCCGGCATGGACATCCGGAACAAGGCCGACGGCACGCTGCTGGCACTGACCGGCCTGGCCGGCGGATTCAAGGCCATCGACAAGGGCCGCAGCGCCGACATCGGCTACGACACCCGCATCGCGCGCATCGAGGTGGCCGGCGAACGCGTCGACGACCTGCGCTTCGCCATGCGCATGGTCAACCTCGACAAGGCCAGCCTGGTCGAGCTGGGCGACGCCGGCATGCGCCGCGGCGACCCGCTGGCGCAGCGCACGCCGGCGCAGCAGGCCGAGGCCATGAAGCCGCTGCTGCGCAGCTTCGGCAGGGCGGCGCTGGCGCGCGGCACCGCGCTGGAGATCGACGAGATCAGCGCCGCCTACCGCGGCGCCAGGACCGTCATCCGGGGCCGCGTCGCCGTCGAGGACGGCAAGCCGGCCGACCTCGACGACCTGAAGGCGCTGGCCGGCAAGATCGTGGCGCGCTTCGAGATCCGCGTGCCGGTCGCGCTGGTGCGCGAGATCGCCGGCACCGTCGCCGCGAAGCAGGCCGCCCAGCAGGGCAAGGCCGACGACCCGCAGGCCCTCGCCCAGCTGCGCCAGAGCATGACCGACATCGTGATCGGCAAGCTGGTCGGCGGCGGCTTCGCGCGCCTGGACGACGACGTGCTGCTGTCCGTCGTCGAATGGCGCAACGGGAAGCTGACCGCCAACGGCAAGCCGGTGCCGCTGCCCGCGCCCGGCCAGCCCGGCCAGCCGGGCCAGCCGCCGGTGGCGATGGCGCCGCGCGGCCAGGAGATCCTGCAGGCGCGCCGCATCGACGGCAGCTGCGCGATGCCCGACTATCCCGAGGAAGTGGTGCGGCGCGACCTGCCGCTCGACGTCGTGTTCGGGTTCGTGGTGAAGGCGGACGGCAAGGTGGCGGCGCCCACCGTCGCCCGCGCCAGCGCCTTCCCGGACTACGACCGCGCCGCGCTGGCGGCGCTGGCGCAATGCGCCTACGTCCCGGCCCTGCGCGCCGGCAAGCCGTTCGACCTGGCCACCACGTGGCGCCTGGTGCGCGCCCCCGGCACGCCGCGGCCCTGACGGGATAAGATAGGGTTTGCCATACCGGAGCCATCGATGACCGACAACCAACGCGCCGTCCTGAGCGCCTGCTTTTCGCTGGCCCTGGTGCTGGCCGCCCTGTTCGTGACGCAGCGCTTCCTGCTGCCGCTGCTGTGGGCCGCGATCCTGTGCATCGCGACCTGGCCGCTGTACGGGCGCGTGCTGCGCGCGCTGGGCGGACGGCCCATCGCGGCCGCGGCACTGTCCACCGCGTTCATGGCGCTGGTGTTCGTCGCCCCGCTGGTCCTGGGCCTGGTGCAGGCCATGCACCAGGCGCCGGCGCTGGCCCGCTTCATCGCCGGCGCCAACACCGACGGCCTGCCGCCGCCGGGCTGGGTGGCGCACATCCCGTTCGCCGGCGCGGCGGTCCAGGAGTGGTGGCTGGCCACGCTCGGCCAGCCGCACGGGCTGGCGCACCTGCTGCACGACGGCCAGGTGGCGCACCTGCAGTCGGCCAGCGAGGTGCTCAAGCGCGCCGGCAGCGGCCTGCTGCACCGCCTGATCGACCTCGCCTTCGCCCTCCTCTGCCTGTTCTTCTTCTACAAGGACGGCGCGGCGCTGCAGCGCCAGGTGAACGCCATCGGCGCGCACCTGATCGGCGCGCAGCGCTGGACGCTGTACGCGCTCAAGGTGCCGGTGGCCGTGCGCGCCACCGTCAACGGCCTGGTGCTGGTGGGCCTGGCCGAGGGCGTCCTGCTGGGCGTCGGCTACCAGCTCGCCGGGGTGCCGTCGGCCGTGCTGTGGGCGGCGGCCACCGGCGTGCTGGCCATCATCCCGTTCGGCGCCCCGCTGGCCTTCGGCGCCGTCGCCCTCCTGCTGCTGGCGCGCGGCGCCACCGTCGCCGCCCTCGCCGTCGCGGCGTGGGGCGCGGCGATTTTGTTCGTGGCCGACCACTTCGTGCGCCCCTCGATGATCGGCAACGCCACCAAGCTGCCCTTCCTGGCGGTGCTGGTCGGGATCCTCGGCGGCGTCGAGACGCTGGGACTGGTCGGCCTGTTCGTCGGCCCGGTCGTGATGACGCTGTTCGTCACGCTGTGGCACGAGGAACGCCGCCTGCGCCATCCGCCGCCCTGAACCGCCGCAACGCCGCCGACGCCCGGCAAACCGCCTGCCCATGCGCTGCCCACGCGTGACGCATGCAGACACGCACCCGCCATCGAATTCGTACTTGACCCTCACGCAGCGTCAGGCCCGAAGCTGGCGTCACGCTGAAGACCAGGAGCCGCTCCATGCTGAAAATAGGTGAACTCGCCGCCGCCGCCGGCCTCACGGTACGCGCGCTGCACCACTACGACAGCATCGGGCTGCTCCGTCCTTCGGCGCGTTCCGACGCCGGCTACCAGCTCTACGACCGCGACGACGTGGCCCGCCTGCACCGCATCCAGGCCCTGCGTTCGTTCGGCCTGGGCCTGGCCGACATCGGTCTTTGCCTGGACAGCCCGGATGCCGCGCCGCTGGCGCTGGTCGAGCGCCAGCTGGCGGCGCTGGAGCGCAGGATGGCGGAGGCGGCGCGCATGCGCGACGGCCTGCTGCGCCTGCGCGCGACCCTCGAACGCGGCGAGCAGCCGGACCTGTCCTCCTGGCTGACCACATTGCAGGAGATGAGCGTGTACGAACAATACTTTAGCAAGGAAGAACTGGAACAGTTGCCGCTGTACCGCGACGAGGCGACGAAGGCGCACTGGCGCGCGCTGGTCGAGGAGGCCGGGCGCCTGGCCGGCGCCGGCACCGCCCCGGACGCGCCGGCCGCCGCCGGCTTCGCGCGGCGCTGGCTCGACGCCTTCGAACAGGGCAGCGGCAACCGCGGCTTCGCGGCCCGCATCAACGCCATGGCGGCGCGCGAGCCGCAGGCGATGGAGGCGCAGTTCGGCATGTCGCCGGCACTGATGGGCTTCGTCATGGCCGCGATCGGCGAGCTGAAATACGCGACATGGGCCGGCTACCTGGCACCCGACGTCGTCGCGCGCATGCGCCGCCACCATGCCACGCGCGGCCACGAGTGGACCGGGCTGTTCGAGCGGGTGCGCGCGGCGATGCAGGCCGATCCCGGCGCCTGCGGCCAGCCGGCGCGCGCGCTGGCGCGCGAGTGGCTGGACCTGTTCCACGACATGGTCGGCGACGATCCGCAGGTGGTGCAGGCGTTCCGCCATGCCAGCGCGACGGAACCGCTGCTGCGCATGGGGACCGGGATCGGCGAGGCGATGCTGGCGTGGCTGCGCAAGGCGATGCCGTAGGGTGGACGGGTCCCCCGTCCACGCGTCCAGCCAGCGCGTGCCGGACACGCAGGTGGCAAAGCAGCGCATGCCGGACGCGTGGACGGCAAAGCCGTCCACCCTACAATGAAAAAGGGACCCCGCGGGGTCCCTTCTTCATGATGCCAGGCCGGTTCAGGCCAGCTTGCCGTGGCAAGCCTTGAACTTCTTGCCGCTGCCGCAAGGGCAAGGATCGTTGCGGCCGACCTTCATGCCCATGTAGGTGGTGGCCGGGTCTTCCGACACCGCGGTGGCGTTCGGGGTGACGGCCGTCGGCGCCAGCAGTTCTTCCGGCGCGGCCGACGGGTTGAAGTCGGCGTGCTGGTAGTTGACGTTTTCCAGGTGCGCGGCGGCGGCCTGCATCGCGGCTTCGGCCGCCTCGACTTCCTCGCGGGTCTGGATGCGCACGGTCATGATGGTGCGGATCACTTCGTTCTTGATCATGTCCAGCATGTTCGAGAACAGTTCGAAGGCTTCGCGCTTGTATTCCTGCTTCGGGTTCTTCTGGGCGTAGCCGCGCAGGTGGATGCCCTGGCGCAGGTGGTCCAGCGAGGCCAGGTGCTCGCGCCAGTGCGTGTCGATGTTCTGCAGCATGACGTTGCGCTCGAAGCCGGCGAAGGCGTCCTTGCCGACGATGCCGACCTTGGCCTCGTACGATTCCTCGGCGGCGGCCAGCACGCGCTCCAGGATGTCGTCGTCGTTCAGGCTGCCGTCTTCCTCGACGAGCTTCGCCAGCGGCACCGGCAGCATCCATTCGTTCGCCAGCACGTTGTCCAGCGCCGCGATGTCCCACTGTTCCTCGACCGACTCGGCCGGCACGTAGGTGCGCACCAGGTCGGTGAACACGCCGGTGCGCAACGAGGCGATCAGCTCGGACATGTCGGCCGCTTCCAGCAGTTCGTTACGCTGGGTGTAAATTACCTTGCGCTGGTCGTTGGCGACGTCGTCGTACTCGAGCAGCTGCTTGCGGATGTCGAAGTTGCGGGCCTCGACCTTGCGCTGCGCCGACTCGATCGAACGGGTCACGATGCCCGCCTCGATCGGCTCGCCTTCCGGCATCTTGAGGCGGTCCATGATCGCGCGCACGCGGTCGCCGGCGAAGATGCGCAGCAAGGGGTCGTCGAGCGACAGGTAGAAGCGCGAGGAACCCGGGTCGCCCTGGCGGCCGGAACGGCCGCGCAGCTGGTTGTCGACGCGGCGCGACTCGTGGCGTTCGGTGCCGATGATGTGCAGGCCGCCCTGCGCCACGACGTGGTCGTGCAGCGACTGCCACTCCGACCGCAGCGTCGCGGCCTGCGCGGCCTTCTGCGCGTCGGACAGGTTGGCGTCGGCCTCGATGAACTGGATCTGCTTCTCGACGTTGCCGCCCAGGACGATGTCGGTGCCGCGGCCCGCCATGTTGGTGGCGATGGTGATCGCCTTCGGACGGCCGGCCTGCGCGATGATTTCCGCTTCGCGGGCGTGCTGCTTCGCGTTCAGCACGTTGTGCGGCAGGTTCGCCTTCGAGAGGACGCCCGACAGCAGCTCCGAGTTCTCGATCGAGGTGGTGCCGACCAGCACCGGCTGGCCGCGCTCGTAGCAGTCGCGGATGTCGTTGACCATCGCGCCGTATTTTTCCTCGGCCGACTTGTACACCTGGTCCTGGCGGTCCTTGCGCTGCGACGGGCGGTTGGGCGGGATGACCACGGTCTCGAGGCCGTAGATCTCCTGGAATTCGTAGGCTTCGGTGTCCGCCGTGCCGGTCATGCCCGACAGCTTGGCGTACATGCGGAAGTAGTTCTGGAAGGTGATCGAGGCCAGCGTCTGGTTCTCGTTCTGGATGCGCACGCCTTCCTTGGCCTCGACGGCCTGGTGCAGGCCGTCCGACCAGCGGCGGCCCGTCATCAGGCGGCCGGTGAATTCGTCGACGATCACCACTTCGTTGTTCTGCACCACGTAGTGCTGGTCCTTGTGGTACAGGACGTGCGCCCGCAGCGCCGCGTACAGGTGGTGGATCAGCGTGATGTTGGCCGAGTCGTACAGCGAGGCGCCTTCCGGCAGCAGGCCCATCTTCGTCAGGATCGCTTCGGCCTTCTCGTGGCCGGCCTCGGTCAGCAGCACGGTGTGCGCCTTCTCGTCCTTGGTGTAGTCGCCCGGGACTTCGATCTTGCCCTTGCCGTCCGGCGTCTCTTCGCCGATCTGCAGCGTCAGCATCGGCGGCACTTCGTTGATCTTGTGATACAGGTCGGTATGGTTCTCGGCCTGGCCGGAAATGATCAGCGGGGTGCGCGCCTCGTCGATCAGGATCGAGTCCACCTCGTCGACCACGGCGAAGTTCAGGGTACGCTGCACGCGCTCGCGCACGTCGTATACCATGTTGTCGCGCAGGTAGTCGAAGCCGTATTCGTTGTTCGTGCCGTAGGTGATGTCGGAACCGTAGGCCTGCTGCTTGGTGTCGTGGTCCATCTGCGACAGGTTGACGCCGGTGGACAGGCCCAGCCAGCCGTACAGGCGGCCCATCTGCTCGGCGTCGCGCTGCGCCAGGTAGTCGTTGACGGTCACCACGTGCACGCCCTTGCCGGACAGTGCGTTCAGGTAGACCGGCAGCGTCGCCATCAGCGTCTTGCCCTCGCCCGTGCCCATCTCGGCGATCTTGCCGTAGTGCAAGACCATGCCGCCGATCAGCTGCACGTCGAAGTGACGCATCTTCATCACGCGCTTGGCGGCTTCGCGGCAGACGGCGAACGCTTCGACCAGGATGTCGTCCAGGCTGGCACCGCCTTGCAGGCGCTGCTTGAATTCCGGCGTCTTCGCCTGCAGTTCGGCATCGGACAGCTTTTCCATCTGCGGCTCGAGCGCATTGATGGCGCGCACGTTCTTTTGGTATTGCTTGATCAGCCGCTGGTTACGGCTGCCGAAAATCTTGGTCAGAAATGACATGCTGTGTTCTTCAAAAATACGCCGCGAAAAGAGCCAGGGATGATATCAAACCGATACCTATCGAAGACCGAGTTTGGCAAAAAGCCACCGATTTTATCATGCGATCCGGCCACACTTGGGGTTCACGCCACGGTTCACAAGTGCACGAGGTCAAAAAACGTTATCAAATTGCATTCGACCGCATATTTTCCGCACATTTCTTTTCGGGGTGGCGCACGGCTATGGTATGTTCGGGCCATGCAGTCCTCTCCCCCACCACGGCCCTTCCATATCTACGGCACGCGCGACCGCAAGACGGCGTTCGGGGCCACCGACTTCCTGCGCTCCAGCGACCGGCTGGCCGCCCTGCTGCCCAATGCCATGCGCATGGGCAACCTGCAACGCGATTGCCGGCTGATCCTGCCGCCGATGTACACGGCCTGCGAGGTCGTGTCGCTGCAGGAAAGCGTCCTGAGCCTGGCCGTCCCCTCCTCCGCCGTGGCCGCCAAGCTCAAGCAGCAGGTACCCAAGCTGCAGGCCGCGCTGCAAAAGAAGGGCTGGCAGGTCGAGGCCATCCGCATCAAGATCCGCATGGGCAGCAGCGTCCCGGTGCGCGAACAGGCGCAACCCTCGTCGCTGCGCCTGCCGGCGACGGCGGTGGATGCGTTCGAGGAACTGGGGGAAACGCTGGAAGAGACGGCGCAGAACGCGCCCCTGATCGCGGCGATCAGGCGCCTGGCGGAAAAGCGCAAGAAGCAGGGGTGATGCCTGCGCGCGGGGTTGCGCGGTATCGAATGCCGGCGACATGGAACGGCGTCGCGCCGGCAACATCGGCGCCCGCCTGCGCGGACGGTACGTTGGCGGCGGCGCCGACGCTCAGGTCAGCGCCCACTCCCTTTCCATCTGCTCGCCGTACGACACCGGCGCCCGCTCCAGCTGGTCGAAGGTGACGATCTCGTAGGCTTCGGGATGGGCCAGCAGCTCGCGCAGCAGCAGGTTGTTCAGGCCGTGGCCCGACTTGTGCGCCTCGTAGCTGGCCAGCAGCGGCGCGCCGACCAGGTACAGGTCGCCGATCGCATCGAGGATCTTGTGGCGCACGAATTCGTCGTCGTAGCGCAGGCCGTCCGCGTTCAGGATGCGGTATTCGTCCATCACGATGGCGTTTTCCAGCGAGCCGCCGCGCGCCAGGCCCATGCCGCGCAGGCTCTCGACGTCCTGCATGAAGCCGAAGGTGCGCGCGCGCGCCACGTCGTGGACGTAGGACACCTTGCCGAAATCGACCACCGCGCGCTGCATGGTGCCGTCGACGGCCGGGTGGTTGAATTCGATGAAGAAGTCGAGGCGGAAGCCGTCGTAGGGGGTCAGGCGCGCCCACTTCTCGTTGGCGCCGCTGCCCTGGCGCACCTCGACCGGCGCGAGCACGCGGATGAACTTCTTGGCCGCGGCCTGCTCCTGCACGCCGGCCTGCTGCAGCAGGAACACGAAGGACGATGCCGAGCCGTCCATGATGGGGATTTCCTCGGCGGTGACGTCGACGTACAGGTTGTCGATGCCCAGGCCCGCGCAGGCCGACATCAGGTGCTCGACAGTGGAGACGCGCGCGTTGTCCCGGGTGAGCACCGACGCCATGCGGGTATCGCCCACGATGTCGGCGTTCGACGGGAATTCGACCACGGGATCGAGGTCGACGCGGCGGAACACGATGCCCGTGTCGACGGCGGCGGGACGCAGGGTCAGTTCGACCTTGGTCCCGGAGTGCAGGCCGACACCCGTCGTGCGCACCAGCTGTTTGATCGTTCTTTGTTTGAGCATTGGCCGATTATATCGTAGGGCTTTCGGCCTTGCCGGCGGCCCGCCGTTTCATCGGCCGAAACGCCACGTTTTCACGGATGTTCGGCCTCGGCGTGCACGGTTTCGTGGCGTATCAGGTACAGGCCGCTGCCGATGATGATGGCGGCGCCGACCAGGGTATATTCATCGGGCAATGTTTTCCACAATAGCCAGTCGATCGCGACGGCCCAGGCCAGCGCCGTGTACTCGAATGGCGCCACCACCGACGCCTCGCCGTGGTTGAACGCCTCGGTGATCGCCAGTTGCGCGAAGAAGCCGCTGACGGCCAGCGCCGCCAGCAGGGGCAGGTGCTGGGCCTGCACGGCGACCCAGCCGGGCGCCGCCAGCGCGCCGGCGCCGAGCGACATCAGGAGCATCAGCCAGAACACCATGTGCTCGCTGCGGTCGGTGCGCGCCAGGACGCGGCCGCTGACCGCCGACACCGCGTAGCCCACGGCCGCCATCAGCACCGCCAGGCCGGCCAGGCTCATGACGCCCTCCCCGGTCGGACGCAGCACCACCAGCACGCCGCCCATGCCGACCGCGATCGCGGTCCAGCGGCGCGCGTCGACGCGTTCCTTGAGCACGAACACCGACAGCGCCGTGATCAGGATCGGGCCGATGAAGAAGATCGAATACGCCTCGGCCAGCGACAGCGTGCGCACGCCGTAGGCAAACAGTGCCAGCATGGCGATGCCGATGACGGCGCGCAGCAGGTGCAGCGACCAGCGCACGGCGAAGAGCGCGCGGTACGCGCCGCGCCAGGCCAGGTAGGCGCACACCAGCGGCAGCGAGGACAGCGAGCGCAGCGCCGCCACCTGCATCGCCGGATAGTGCTGGGACAGCAGCTTCATGCACGTGTCCATCATCGAGAAGAACACGACCGCGGCCAGCATCGCATAGATGCTGCGCAGGTTGCCGCTGATGCCCGCCGTCTTCACAGCCGCATCTCCATGAAGAGCGACAGCGGGTCCGGGCGGTAGTCGCCGAACGGCGCGATGCGCACGAAGCCGAAGCGCTCGTACAGGGCGATGGCCTCGGGCTGGTGGATGCCGGTTTCCAGGCGCAGCACCTGCAGGCCGGCCATCCGCGCGAACATGGCGATGTGCTCGAGCAGCTGGCGCCCCGTGCCGCGGCCGCGCAGGGTCTCGTCGACGAACATGCGTTTCAGTTCGCCGTAGCCGGCGCGGTTGACCAGCGCGGCGCAGCCGACCGCCGCGCCGTCGACGCCACGCGCGACCAGGAACAGCACGTCGTCCCGCATCAGGGCATCGACGTCCAGCAGGTGGTTGCTCTCGGCCGGGTACAGGGCCGCGCAGTAGGCGTCCAGGCGCGCGAGCATGGACAGGACGTCGGGCTGGTTCGGGGTTTCGGCATTGATGATCATGGTCGGGGCTGGCTGCGGTGGCGACGAAAAACGGCGCGGCAGGCGCGCCGCGCCGTCGGGTGGACGGCGTCCGGTTTAACCGAGTTGCTCGAGCAGCTTCTCGGCCGACGAGACGTCGAAGCCAGCCGTCTCGACGTTCAGCTGCTTGACCACGCCGTCCTGCACCAGCATCGAATAGCGCTTGGAGCGCACGCCCATGCCCTTGGCGACCAGGTCGAATTCCAGGCCGAGGGCCTTGGTGAAGGTGGCGCTGCCGTCGGCCATCATGCGCACGATGCCGGTGGCTTTCTGGTCGCGGCCCCAGGCGCCCATCACGAAGGCGTCGTTGACGGACACGCACCAGATCTCGTCGACACCCTTGGCCTTGAACGCGTCGGCCAGGCGGATGTAGCCCGGCAGGTGCTGGTTCGAGCAGGTCGGCGTGAACGCGCCCGGCAGGCCGAGGATGGCGATGGTCTTGCCGCGCACGAGGTCCGCGACCTGGAAGGTGTTCGGGCCGAGCGCGCAGCCCTCGGTCTCGGTCTCGATGAATTCGGCCAGGGTGCCGTCTGGCAGGTGGTCGCCGATCTGGATGGTCATGGAAATCCTCAATCTCGTTATCAGAACCCGCAAGTATGCCTGATCCCCAACAAACCGGGGTCAGAGCCGGGGTCAGAGCCCGGTTTTTGGCAATTGCACCGAGTTAGTTTCCAAAATTCGGGCTCTGACCCGGGCTCTGACCCCGGTTTGAGGTGGGATAAACGAAAGGCCAGGACCGCCTGGGCGGTGCTGGCCTCGCATCATGGAGTGCCGGTGGTCAGCCGGCTGGTTTTTTCTTGGTTGGCTGGGAGCTCAGTCGGCCTGCTTGCGCAGGAAGGCCGGGATGTCGTAGGTTTCGACGCCGTTGTTCTGCATCGCGCGCACCTGCTCGGATGCCTGTTCGCGGCGCCATACGGCCGGCTGCTTCAGGCCCTCGGCGGTGCCCGGGATCGCGCCCATGCCCATGCCGGCGGTCGGCACGGTCGAGGCGCCCATCACCGGCGTGTTGTAGGTGCCGGTGCGCAGCACCTGCTGCGGCTGGACCAGGGAGATGGCGGCCTTGTTGCGGCCCAGGCCCGTCGCCACCACGGTCACGCGCAGTTCGTCGCCCATCGCGTCGTCGTAGGCGATGCCCTGGGCGATCGCCGCGTCCTCGGCGGCGAAGGCGCGCACGGCGGCCATGACTTCCTTGATTTCCTTGCCCTTCAGGCCGCGCGAGGCGGTCACGTTCACCAGCACGCCGCGAGCGCCCGACAGGTCGATGCCGTCCAGCAGCGGCGAAGCGACGGCCTGCTCGGCGGCGATGCGTGCGCGGTCCACGCCGGCGGCGGTGGCGGTGCCCATCATGGCCTTGCCCTGCTCGCTCATGATGGTCTTGACGTCGTTGAAGTCGACGTTGATGTGGCCCGGGACGTTGATGATCTCGGCAATACCGGCGACGGCGTTGTTCAGCACGTCGTCCGCATGCTTCATCCACTCCAGCATCGAGTCGTCCTCGTAGATCTCTTCCAGCTTCTCGTTCAGGATCACGATCAGCGAGTCGACGTGCTTGCTCAGCTCTTCCAGGCCCAGCTCGGCCACGTCCATGCACTTGCGGCCTTCGTAGGAGAACGGCTTGGACACGACGGCGACCGTGAGCGCGCCCATGGTCTTGGCCACTTCGGCCACGATCGGGGCGGCGCCGGTGCCGGTGCCGCCGCCCATGCCGGCCGCGATGAAGACCATGTGCGCGCCGCGCAGCGCATCCTCGATGCGCGAGCGCGATTGCTCGGCCAGCTGGCGGCCGACGTCCGGGCGCATGCCTGCGCCCAGGCCGGAATCGCCGATCTGGATGATGTTGTGGGCGCTGGACGCAGCCAGCGCCTGGGAGTCGGTGTTCGCGGCGATGAACTCGACGCCCGACATGCCCTTGTTGATCATATGCTGGACCGCATTGCCACCCGCGCCGCCAACGCCGACGACCTTGATGACCGTGCCCAGTGCTGCGTTATCGACCATATCGAACTCCATGATGAACTCCTAATTCAGAGACCGTTTCCAAGCCCCAGCGCTCACGCGACGTCGTCAGCCCTCGAGATTGGAAACGCGCCTGTATTTTAAAAATATTTACGATGCGCTACCAAGAAAAACCGTTACCACGTGTATCCGAAACCGCGAAAAACCTGCCACGCGTTGCAATCGATGCACCCCAGCCGCGAATTGCCGCCGCCTGTGCCGGTCCTTCGGGGTCTCGCTTCAGAAATTCCCCAGGAACCACTCCTTCATGCGCTGCCACACCGCCTTCACCGATCCATCCTGGCGCGTGACGATGTGGCCACGCAGGTACTGCTTCTTCGCTTCCAGCAGCAGGCCAAGCACGGTCGCGTAGCGCGGACTGCGCACCACGTCGGCCAGCTGGCCGCGGTACTCCGGCGTGCCCAGGCGCGCCGGTTTCAAAAAGATGTCCTCGGCCATCTCGATCATGCCCGGCATGATCGAGGAGCCGCCCGTCAGCACGATCCCTGACGACAGCACGCCTTCGTAGCCGGATTCGCGCACGACCTGGTGCGCCATCGCGAACAGTTCCTCGACGCGCGGCTCGATCACGGCCGCCAGCGCCTGGCGCGACAGCGAACGCGGACCGCGGTCGCCCAGCCCCGGCACTTCGAGCGTCTCGCCCGGATCGGCCAGCACCTGCTTGGCCACGCCGTAGCGGATCTTGATCTCCTCGGCCTCGCCGGTCGGCGTGCGCAGTGCCATCGCGATGTCGCTGGTGATCTGGTCGCCGGCGATCGGGATCACGGCGGTGTGGCGGATCGCGCCGTCCGAGAACACCGCGATGTCGGTGGTGCCGCCGCCGATGTCAATGAGTACCACGCCCAGCTCTTTCTCGTCGCCCGTCAGGACCGAATCGGCCGACGCCATCGGCTGCAGGATCAGGTCCGAGACCTCGAGACCGCAACGGCGCACGCACTTTACAATATTTTGCACGGCCGACACCGCACCTGTAACAATGTGCACGCGCACTTCCAGGCGGATGCCGCTCATCCCGATCGGCTCGCGCACGTCCTCCTGGTTGTCGACGATGAATTCCTGCGGCACCGTGTGCAGCAACTGCTGGTCGGTGGCGATGTTCACCGCCTTGGCCGTCTCGATCACGCGCGCCACGTCGGCGGACGTGACCTCCTTGTCCTTGATCGCGACCATGCCGCTCGAGTTGAACGAGCGGATATGGCTGCCGGCGATGCCCGCGTAGACGTTGCGGATCTTGCAGTCGGCCATCAGCTCCGCTTCCTCGAGCGCGCGCTGGATCGACTCGACGGTCGCCTCGATGTTCACGACGACGCCTTTCTTCAGGCCCTTGGACTCGTGCTGGCCGAGTCCGATCACTTCGTGGCGCCCATCGGCCATCACCTCGGCCACCACCGCCACCACCTTCGAGGTGCCGATGTCGAGGCCGACGATCAGGTTCTTTGCGTCTTTGGTCATGTTTGCTGTCGCCTGCTAAGAATTAGGTTTGTTTTGTTGTTTTGTTGACTGCTTTTTTCTTTGCCGCCTTGACCGGCTTGGTGGCGTCGGCCGGCACGCTCAGCGCCGCCGACGACAGCGCCAGCCCGTTCGGATAACGCATGTCGATCGTGTCGATCCGTCCTTCCTGCAGGCGCGCGGTCAGCTGGGGGTAGATGCTCACCAGGCGCTGCACGCGGCCCTTGAGCGTGTTCTTGTCCTTCTCGCGCCCCAGCTCCACGCTCATGCCGTTGTCCAGCCTGACCGTCCAGGCGTAGCGGTTCGACAGGCTGATCGACGCCGGCACCAGGCGGATCGGCGCGAACCAGCCGCGCAGTTCCGCGAAGCGCGCCAGCACTTCCTTCTCGCTGCCCTCCGGACCATCGAACGCAGGCAGTTCGTGGTCGTCGTCGGCCTCGGCCAGGTTGGCGGTGAACACGTCGCCCTTCACCGACAGCAGGCGTCCGTCCTCGCCCCAGGTGCCGAGCGCCTCGTGCTCCTCGACGGCCACGATCAACTGGTTCGGCCATTCGCGGCGCACGGTTGCCTTGCGCACCCACGGCACCGCCTCGAAGGTCGTGCGCACCTGCTCCAGGTCGGTCGTGAAGAAGTTCCCGCGGATCTTCCCCAGCACGCCGTTGCGCACCGTCAGTTCGTTCACGTGCTGCAGGTCCAGCCCGTACATGCTCTCGACACGCACCGCGCGCAGGGTGAACATCGGGCGCTGCGACAGCCACCACACGCCGGATGCCACGCCCGCGAGCAGCGTCAGCGCGGTGATCGCGCTGGCGGTTGCGTTCAGGGCTCGCACGTCTTGCCACATCGTTCTTCCTTCGCTTCCCCGTCAGGCCCTGGCGGCCGGGTTGGCCTGGCCGGTCTTCAGGCTGGCCGAACGCAGGATCTGCACGCACAGGTCCTCGTAGCTGGTCCCTTCGGCGCGCGCGGCCATCGGCACCAGCGAGTGCGTGGTCATGCCCGGCGAGGTGTTCACCTCCAGCAGGAACGGCGCGTTGTCCGACGCGCGCAGCAGCACGTCGATGCGGCTCCAGCCTTCGCAGCCGAGCGCGCGGTAGGCGTTCTCCACGTGGGCCTGGATCGCCCGCGTGGTCGCCTCGTCCAGCGGCGCCGGGCAATGGTACTTGGTGTCGTCCGTGAAGTACTTGTTCTGGTAGTCGTAGTTGCCTTCCGGCGCCACGATCTCGATGACCGGCAGCGCGCGCGCCTGCGCGCCCGTGCCCAGCACCGGCACCGAGAACTCGCGGCCCTGGATGAACTGCTCGGCCAGCACCACCTTGTCGAACTGGCGCGCCAGGTCCACCGCCGCGCGCAGCTGCGCCGCCTCGGTCACCTTGGTGATGCCGATGGTGGAGCCTTCGAGCGGCGGCTTGACGATGAGCGGCAGGCCCAGTTCGGCCGCCACGGCGTCCAGGTCCGTGTCCGGGCCGATGGTGGCGTACTTCGGCGTCGGCACGCCGTGCGCCAGCCAGATGATCTTGGTGGCGATCTTGTCCATGCCGACCGACGACGCCATCACGCCGCTGCCGGTGTACGGGATGCCGAGCAGCTCGAGCGCGCCCTGCAGGGTGCCGTCCTCGCCGTAGCGGCCGTGCAGCGCGATGAACACGCGGTCGAATTTTTCCGCGGCCAGCTCGGCCAGCGAGCGTTCGGCCGGATCGAACGGATGGGCATCGATGCCCTTGCTGCGCAGCGCCTGCAGCACGCCGTTGCCGGAAATGAGGGAAATCTCGCGCTCGGCGGAACGGCCGCCCAGCAGGACGCCGACCTTGCCCAGGCCCTCGATGTCGGAGGGGGTAGTAGTGCTCACGATGCCACCTTTTGATGCGAAGTCAGTTGTTGGGGAACGCCGCCGATCGAGCCCGCGCCCATGGTCAGCACGACGTCGCCGTCGCGCGCGATGTCGAGGATGGTCGCCGGCATGTCGGCGATCGATTCGACGAAGACCGGCTCGACCTTGCCGCCGGCGCGCAGCGCGCGCGCCAGGGCGCGGCCGTCGGCGGCCACGATCGGGCTCTCGCCGGCCGCGTACACCTCGGCCAGCAGCAGCACGTCGGGCGCGCCCAGCACCTTGACGAAATCCTCGAACAGGTCGCGCGTGCGGGTGTAGCGGTGCGGCTGGAAGGCCAGCACCAGGCGCCGGCCCGGGTAGGCGGCGCGCGCCGCGGCCACGGTCACCTGGGCCTCGACCGGGTGGTGGCCGTAGTCGTCCACCAGCGTGAAGCTGCCGCCGCCCGGCAGGTCGACCTCGCCCCAGCGCGTGAAGCGCCGGCCGACGCCGCGGAACTCGGCCAGGCCCTGGGCCGTGGCTTCGTCCGGCACGCCGATCTCGCGCGCGATCGCGATCGCCGAGCAGGCGTTCAGGACGTTGTGCATGCCCGGCTGGTTCAGCACGAAGGCGGTGTCCGGATAGCCTTCCTGGCGCACGGTGAAGTGCATCCTGACGCCCTCGGCGTGGGCGTTCAGCGCGCGCACCTCGGCGTCTTCCGAGAAGCCGTAGGTCGTCACCGGCTTGGTCACCTGCGGCAGGATGGCGCGCACGGTGGCGTCGTCGATGCACATCATGGCGCGGCCGTAGAACGGCAGGCGGTGCGTGAAGTTGACGAACGCGCCCTTGAGCTTCTCGAAGTCGTGCTCGTAGGTGTCCATGTGGTCGGCGTCGATGTTGGTGATCACCTCGATCATCGGCGACAGGTTCAGGAACGACGCGTCCGACTCGTCGGCCTCGGCCACGATGTAGTCGCCGGTGCCCAGCTTGGCGTTGGCGCCGGCGCTGTTCAGGCGCCCGCCGATGACGAAGGTCGGGTCCAGGCCGCCCTGGGCCAGCACCGACGCCACCAGGCTGGTGGTGGTGGTCTTGCCGTGGGTGCCGGCGATGGCGATGCCGCGCTTCAGGCGCATCAGTTCGCCCAGCATGATCGCGCGCGGCACGATGGGGATCTTGGCGGCGCGCGCCGCCACCACTTCCGGATTCGCCTCGTTCACCGCCGTCGAGGTCACGACGGCGTCGGCGCCCAGGATGTGCTCGGCCGCATGGCCGATGCTGACGCTGGCGCCCAGTTCCTGCAGGCGCTGGCTGGCCGCGTTCGCCGCCAGGTCCGAGCCCGACACCTTGTAGCCGAGGTTGAGCAGCACCTCGGCGATGCCGCTCATGCCGCTGCCGCCGATGCCGACGAAATGGATGTGTTTGATTTTATGCTTCATTGTCGCTTCGTCGCCAGTTCTTCCAATACGTTCGCGATCGCCGCGTTGGCGTCGCGCCTGCCCACCGCCTGCGCCGCCTCGGCCATCGCCAGGCAGTCGTCGCGGCTGGTTACCTGCAGCAGCTGGGCCAGCCGCTGCGGGGTCAATTCGCCCTGGGGCAGGTGCACCGCCGCCTTCTGCCCGTCCATCCAGGTCGCGTTGTCGCGCTGGTGGCTGGTGGTGCTGGCCACGAACGGCACCAGCACGCTGGCCACGCCGGCCGCCGTCAGCTCCGACACCGTGATGGCGCCGGCGCGGCAGATCACCAGGTCGGCGTTCGCGTATTCGGCCGCCATGTCGTCGATGAAGTCGACCACGTTGGCCTGCACGCCGGCGCCGGCGTAGGCGGCGCGCAGCGCGTCGATGTTCTTCTTGCCCGACTGGTGCGTGACGACCGGGCGCAGGCCCTCGGGGATCAGCGCCAGCGCGGCCGGCACGCTGTCGTTGAGCACCCTGGCGCCCAGGCTGCCGCCCACGACCAGCACGTTCAGCGGGCCGGTGCGGTTGGCGAAGCGGCGGCCCGGGGGCAGCATGTCGAGGATTTCCTTGCGCACCGGGTTGCCGGTGACGACCGCCTTGTGCGCGGCCTTGCCGAAGTCGGCCGGGAAGCCGAACAGCACGCGGTCGGCCAGCGGCGCCAGGGTCTTGTTCGACAACAGCAGCGCGGCGTCGGCGTTCACCAGCGCCAGCGGCAGGTCGCGCGACCGCGCCATCAGGCCCCCCGGCACCGTCACGTAGCCGCCCATGCCCAGCACCACGTCGGGCTTGCGCGCGGCCAGGTAGCGGCGCACGGCGCCGAAGCTGGCGAGCAGCTTGAACGCGCCGCGCACCGTGTGGCCCAGGCCCTTGCCGCGCATGCCGGCGAAGTCGATGCGGTCCATCGGGATGCCGTGCTTTGGCACGATCTCGCCTTCCATGCCGTGGGCGGTGCCCAGCCACGAGACGTCCCAGCCGCGCGCGCGCATCTCCTGCGCGATCGCGATGCCGGGGAAAATGTGGCCGCCGGTGCCGGCCGCCATGATCATCAGTTTCTTGCTCATTTGGGGGCTCCCTGGCGCCCGCCGCGCATGCGCACGCGGTTCTCGTAATCGATGCGCAGCAGGATCGCCAGGCCGACGCAGTTGAACAGGATGCCCGAGCCGCCGTAGCTCATCAGCGGCAGCGTCAGGCCCTTGGTCGGCAGCAGGCCGAGGTTCACGCCCATGTTGATGAACACCTGCACGCCCAGCCAGATGCCGATGCCCTTGGCGGCCAGGCCGGCGAAATGCTGCTCCAGCGCGATCGCCTGGCGGCCGATGTCGAAGGCGCGCTTGACCAGCCAGTAGAACAGGCCGATCACGACCAGCACGCCGGCCAGGCCCAGTTCCTCGCCGATCACGGCCATGATGAAGTCGGTATGCGCCTCCGGCAGGTAGTGCAGCTTTTCCACGCTGCCGCCCAGGCCCACGCCGAAGAACTCGCCGCGGCCGAAGGCGATCAGCGAGTGCGTCAGCTGGTAGGCCTTGTCCAGCGCATTGCCCTCTTCCCACGGGTTCATGTAGGCGAACATGCGCGCGCGGCGGAACGGCGACAGCGCGATGATGGTCGAGAACACCAGCACCAGGATGGCGCCGATGCCGCCGAACCAGATCATGTTGAAGCCGCCCAGGAACAGGATGCCCATCGAGATGCAGACCACCACGCCGAACGCGCCCAGGTCGGGCTCGAGCATCAGCAGGCCGCCGACCAGCGCCATCGCGGCGGCCATCGGCATGAAGCCCTTGGTCAGCTTGTGCATGTACTGCTGCTTGCGCACGGTGAAGTCGGCCGCGTACAGCACCGCGACCACCTTCATGATCTCGGACGGCTGCATCTGCATGATCTTCAGCGGCAGCCAGCGGCGCGCGCCGTTGACCGAGACGCCCACGCCCGGCACCAGCACCAGGGCCAGCAGGACCAGGGTGCCGACGAACATCAGCGGCGCGAAGCGCTGCCAGGTGGCGACCGGGATGCGGAACACGAACAGGCCGGCCACCAGCGAGACGGCGATGAACATGGCCTGGCGCAGCAGGAAGTAATTGTTCTTGCCGGCCAGGTAGGCGAACTTGGGCGAGTCCGGCAGCGCGATCGAGGCCGAGTACACCATCACCATCCCGAACAGCATGAGCAGCAGCACGACCCACACCAGCGGCTGGTCGTATTCCATCATGCGCGACGGCCGCGCGCGCGTCGCGATGGTCGCATCGCCCGCGCCGCTGCCGAACTTGAAGGGGATCTGGAAGGCCATCAGAGGTCCTGTCCCTTCTCGAGCGCGATGTCGCGCACGGCGTCCACGAACACCTGGGCGCGATGCGCGTAGTTGGTGAACATGTCCAGGCTGGCGCAGGCCGGCGACAACAGCACCACGTCACCGGATTTCGCCAGGCCGGCGCCGCGCCGCACCGCCTGCGGCAGGTCGTCCAGGTCGAAGCACGGCACGCCGCTCGGCGCGATGGCGGCGCGGATCGCCGCGGCGTCGCGGCCGATCAGGAGCACCGCCTTCACGTAGCGCGAGCACGGGCCGGCCAGCGGCGCGAAGTCCTGGCCCTTGCCGTCGCCGCCCGCGATCAGGAGGATCTGGCGGTCCGACTCGCCGAAGGTCTTGCCCAGGCCTTCCAGCGCGGCGACGGTGGCGCCGACGTTGGTGCCCTTGGAATCGTCGTAGTACTCGACGCCGTCGATGCTGGTCACCAGTTCGACGCGGTGCGGCTCGCCCGCGTAGTCGCGCAGGCCGTGCAGCAGCGGCGCCAGCGGCAGGCCGACGGCGCGGCACAGCGCAAGCGCGGCCAGCGCGTTGGCCGCGTTGTGCAGGCCGCGGATGCGCAGCGCGTCGGCCGGCATCATGCGGTTGACGAACAGGTCGACCGGTTCGGCCACCTCATTCTTTTTGCGCTTCTTCTCGGGTTCCTCGGCCGGGCTGGCGTTCGCCAGCCACAGCACGCCGCGTTCGTTCACGAGGCCGAAGCTGCCCGGCGCATCCGGCTCGCCGGTGCCGAAGGTGACCACCTGCGCCTCGGGCGCCGCCATGCCCATGACGAGGTCGTCGTCGCGGTTCAGCACGCGCACGGTGCGCGGGCCGAAGATGCGCGCCTTGTCGGCGGCGTAGGCGGCCATGCTGCCGTGCCAGTCCAGGTGGTCCTGGGTCAGGTTCAGCACCGTCGCGGCATCCGCGTCGAGGCTGGAGGTGGTATGCAGCTGGAAGCTGGACAGTTCCAGCACCCAGGCCTGCGGCAGCGCGTCCTTGTCCAGCACCTCGCGTAGCACGTCCAGCGCGGCCGGGCTGATGTTGCCGGCGACCTGCGTCGTGAGGCCGGCGCGGCGGCACAGCAGGCCGGTGATGCTGGTGACGGTGGTCTTGCCGTTGGTGCCCGTGATCGCGATGACCTTCGGCGCGTAGCCGCGCTCCTGCTTCAGCGCGGCCAGCGCCTGGGCGAACAGTTCGATTTCGCCCCACAGCGGGATGCCGCGCGCGGCGGCGGCCGGCGCGATGGCGGCCAGTTCGCGCTGCGGCGCCAGGCCCGGGCTGACGGCGACGAAGTCGATGCCCTCGGCGTCCTCCAGCAGCGCCGCGTCGAACGCGCCGGCGACGAACTGCGCGTCCGGCACGGCCGCGCGCAATGCCGGCAGGCGCGCCGGCTCGGCGCGCGTGTCGGCCACGCGCACGCGCGCGCCGCGGCGCGCGAGCCATTGCGCCATCGCCAGGCCCGATTCGCCGAGCCCCAGTACCAGTGCGGTCTTGCCGTCGTAGTTCATCGTCGCGTCGCCTCGTTCAGCGCAGTTTCAGGGTGGACAGGCCGATCAGCACCAGCACCATGGTCACGATCCAGAAGCGCACCACGACCTTGGTTTCCTTCCAGCCCTTCTGTTCGAAATGGTGGTGCAGCGGCGCCATCAGGAACACGCGCCGCCCGGCGCCGTAGCGCTTCTTGGTGTACTTGAACCAGGCGACCTGGATGATCACGGACAGGGTCTCGGCCACGAACACGCCGCCCATGATGAACAGGACGATTTCCTGGCGCACGATGACGGCGATGGTGCCGAGCGCGCCGCCCAGCGCCAGCGCGCCGACGTCGCCCATGAACATCTGGGCCGGATGCGCGTTGAACCACAGGAAGGCCAGGCCCGCGCCCGCCATCGCGCCGCAGAAGATCAGCAGCTCGCCGGCGCCCGGGATGTGCGGGATGAACAGGTAGCGCGAATAGGTGGCGCTGCCGGTCAGGTAGGCGAACAGGCCCAGGGCGCCGCCCACCATCACGGTCGGCATGATCGCCAGGCCGTCCAGGCCGTCGGTGAAGTTGACGGCGTTGGAGGCGCCCACGATCACGCAATAGGTCAGCGCGATGAAGCCCCACACGCCCAGCGGGTAGCTGATGCTCTTGAAGAACGGGACGATCAGGTCGGACTTGGGCGGCAGCTCCATCGAGAAGCCCGACTGCACCCAGGCCAGGAACAGCTTCCACACTTCCCACGGGGTGGCGGCCGACACCGAGAACGCCAGGTACAGCGAGGAGGTGATGCCGATCAGCGACATCCAGAAATACTTCTCGCCCGAGCGCATGCCTTCCGGGTCCTTGTAGACCACCTTGCGGTAGTCGTCGACCCAGCCGATCGCGCCGAAGCCGAGCGTGACGACCAGCACCGGCCAGATCAGGCGGTTCGACAGGTCGCACCACAGCAGCGTGGAGACGGCGATGGAAATCAGGACCAGCACGCCGCCCATGGTCGGGGTGCCGTGCTTCTGCAGGTGGGTCTGCGGGCCGTAGGTGCGCACGGCCTGGCCGACCTTCAGGTCGGTCAGCTTACGGATCACGGCCGGGCCGCACAGCAGGCCGATGGTGATCGCGGTAATGGTCGCGAACACCGCCCGGAAGGTGATGTAGCTGAAAACGCGGAGCGGACCGATGTAGTCCTGGAAGTATTGTGCGAGCCAAAGCAGCATAGTCTTAGTGGGCGTCCTTGCCAGTGTTTGTTGATGCGGTCAGGTGCAGGACCACGCGCTCCATCTTCATGAAGCGCGAGCCCTTCACCAACACAGTTGCGTCAGATTTGCTGCCCAGTCTTTGATCCAGTGCTGCCAATAATTCGTCGAACTGCTCGTAGTGTTGCGCTCCCGATCCGGCCATGTGGCGTGCCAGCACGCCGGTCGCGAGCACGGCGTCGATGCCCTTGTGGCGGGCATAGGCGCCGATTTCCCGGTGAAACTCCGGTCCCTGCGTGCCGACCTCGCCCATGTCGCCCAGCACCAGGATGCGCGGCGACGGGGCCTGCGCCAGCACGTCGATGGCGGCGCGCACGGAATCCGGGTTGGCGTTGTAGGTGTCGTCGATCACGGTGGCGCCGCAGGCGGCCTGCTTGCGCTGCAAGCGGCCGCTGACGGGCGCGAACGCTTCCAGGCCGCGCACGATGGCGTCGACCTCGATGCCGGCGGCCAGGGCGCAGGCGGCGGCGGCCAGGGCGTTGCGCACGTTGTGGGTGCCGGCGGCGGACAGCTTGACGCTGAACGTCAAACCGTCGTCCCGGCGCAGGCCGGGATCCTGGTTCGCCCCAGCGGCAACGTCGGTGACATTGGGCCCGGGCCTGCGCCGGGGCGACGACGAAACGCTCACGGTCAGGTCGTTGCCGAAGCTGTTCGGCACGTACGTCGCGCGCACGTCGCAGGCATCCGACAGGCCGAACGTCAGCACGGCACGCTCCCCCGCCAATCCGCGCCACAGGTCCGTGTATGCGTCGTCGCCCGGGAACACGGCCACGCCGTCCGCCGGCAGGGCCGCCAGCACGGCACCGTTCTCGCGCGCCACCGCTTCCACCGTGTGCATGAATTCCTGGTGCTCGCGCTGGGCGTTGTTCACCAGCGCCACGGTCGGTTGCGCGATGGCCGCCAGGCGCGCGATCTCGCCCGGGTGGTTCATGCCCAGTTCGACCACGGCCGCCCGGTGCGCTCCGGTGAGGCGCATCACGGTCAGCGGCACGCCGATCTCGTTGTTCAGGTTGCCCTGCGTGGCCAGGCGCGCCTCCGTGCCGAAGGCCGCCGCCAGGATCGACGCGATCATTTCCTTGACCGTCGTCTTGCCGTTGCTGCCGGTGACGCCGATGACGGGGATGGCGAAGTCCCGGCGCCAGGCGTTGCCGATGCGGCCCAGCGCGGCCAGCGTGTCCGGCACCAGCAGCGCCGGCAGCGGGAAACCGTCCGGCAGGCGTTCGGCCACCACCGCGGCCACGCCACGCGCGGCGACCTGGTCGAGGAAGTCGTGGGCGTCGAAGATCTCGCCGCGCAGCGCGACGAACAGGGCGCCCTGCGCCACCGTGCGGCTGTCGGTCGAGACGCCCTCGAAGGCGACGTCCGGCGCTCCGGCGCCGGCCAGGCGCGCGCCGGCGATCGCCGGGGCCAGTCGTGCGAGCGTGCCGCGCATCAGCCGGCCCTCATCATCGTGAGCCGCGCGCTCAGGGCCAGCGCGGCGTGGTCGGCGTCGGAGAACGGGATCCTGCGGCCCTTGATTTCCTGGTAGGGCTCATGGCCCTTCCCCGCCAGCAGGATCACGTCCGGCTTGCCGGCGTTCTTGACGGCGACCAGGATCGCCGTCGCGCGGTCCTCGATCGCCTGCACGCGCGCAGGCAGCGCGGCGTCCATCCCCGCCACGATCTGGTCGATGATCGCGCGCGGCTCTTCGCTGCGCGGATTGTCGCTGGTAACCACCACGTGGTCGGCCGCCTGGGCGATGCGGCCCATCTGCGGACGCTTGCCCGGGTCGCGGTCGCCGCCGCAGCCGAACACGCACCACAGCTGGCCGCCGCGCTCGCGCGCCACCGGGCGCAGCGCCTCGAGCGTCTTGTCCAGCGCGTCCGGCGTGTGCGCGTAGTCGATCACGACCATCGGCGCGTCCTGGCCGCCGACCTGCTGCATGCGGCCCGGGGCCGGCTGCAGGGTCTCGATGGCGTCCAGCGCGGCGCGCAGCGCGACGCCCTTGGCCAGCAGGGCGCCGAGCACCGCCAGCGCGTTGCTGGCATTGAAGTGGCCGACCAGGCGCGTGCGTGCCAGTGCGCTGCCGAACGGCGAGTCGAGCTGGAATTCGGTGCCGGCCGGACGGCTGCGCAGCTGCGAGGCGCGCAGCACGGCCACGCCGTCGATGTCCGGCGCCTCGGCCGCGGAGCGCAGCGTGTAGCCGGTCACGGCCACCTGCGGGAAGTTGGCGCGCACATGGCGGGCGACGCGCACGCCGGCCGCGTCGTCCAGGTTGACCACCGCGGTCTTCAGGCCGGGCCAGGCGAACAGCCGCAGCTTGGCGGCTTCGTAGGCGGCCATGTCGCCGTGGTAGTCGAGGTGGTCGCGCGTCAGGTTGGTGAAGACGGCGACGTCGAAGTGCATGCCAGCCGTGCGGTTTTCCACCAGGCCGATCGACGACACCTCGATCGCCAGCGCGTCGGCGCCGGCCGCGCGCAGCTTGTCCAGCTCGGACGCCAGCAGCACGGCGTCCGGCGTGGTGTAGCCGGTGGGGTCGAATTGCGCGGCGTCGGCGTCGGCGCCGCGCACGAGGCCCACGCCCAGCGTGCCGATCACGCCCGCGGTGCCGCCCAGCCGGGCCAGCGCCTGCGCGGTCCAGAGCGCGCACGAGGTCTTGCCGTTGGTGCCGGTCACGCCCACCGTGAACATGGCGGCGTCCGGCTGCCGGTAGAAGGCGTGGGCGATCGCGCCGGCGTTCGCCTTCAGGTCGGCCACGGCCAGGTGCGGCACCGCCAGCGCGTCGTCCCAGGCGAAGCCGGCGCCGTCGTACACGACCGCGGCGGCGCCGTTCGCGACGGCGGCGGCGATGAAGCGGCGGCCGTCGGCGGCCGCGCCCGGATAGGCGAGGAAGACGTCGCCCCGCTGCACGCGGCGCGAGTCGGAAACGAGGCGGCCGCCCGGTGCGGCGGCCTCGATCCACTGGCGGATGTCGTTCGGCTTCTCAGCCATCAATTGCTCTCCTCGAGAGGATGTTCCGGAATGATGATGTCGGTGACCGTCGAGTCGGGCGGTATGTTGTCCGCCCGCAGCGCGTTCGCGGCCAGCTTGGCGAAGGTCGGCGCCGCCACGCTGCCGCCGGTGTGCAGGGGGCCGCTCGGGTCGTCGATCATCACGGCGATCACGAAGCGCGGGTTGGACATCGGCGCGATGCCGACGAAGTTGCCGACGTAGCGCGTCTGCGAATAGCGGCCGTTGATGACCTTCTGCGCGGTGCCGGTCTTGCCGCCCACGCGGTAGCCGGCCACTTGGGCCAGCGACGCCGTGCCGCCCGGGCCCACCACGGATTCGACCATGGTGCGCATCTGGGCCGCCGTCTTGGGCGAGATGATCTGCTGGCCGACCGGCTTCTCGGTGGTCTTCTGGAACGACAGCGGGATGATGTCGCCTTCGCGCGCGAAGATCAGCCAGGCGTGCGCCAGCTGCAGCAGCGACATCGAGATGCCCTGGCCGAACGACATATTGGCCTTCTCGACGATGCGCCACGACTTGTACGGCCGCACGCGGCCGGCGGCGGCGCCGGGGAAGCCGAAGCGCGGGGCCTGGCCGAAGCCGACCTTGGTGAACATCTCCCACATCTCCTGCGCCGACAGCATTTCCGAGACCTTGGTCGTGCCGATGTTGGACGACTTCTGGATGATGGTGCCGATGTCGATGACGCCGTGCGGATGCGTATCGCGGATCGGGTGGCCGCCGGTGAAATAGCGGCCGTTGCCGGTGTCGATCAGGGTGCTCGGCTTGATCAGGCCCTTGTCCAGCGCCAGCGCCACGGTGAAGGGCTTCAGGGTCGAACCCGGCTCGAAGGTATCGGTGATGACGCGGTTGCGCAGCTGCTCGCCGGTCAGGCGCGAGCGGTCGTTCGGGTTGTAGGTCGGCCAGTTGGTCAGCGCCAGCACCTCGCCCGTGTGCACGTCGAGCACCACGGCGGCGCCGGCCTTGGCGTGGAACTTCTCGACGGCTTCCTTGATGCTGTTGAAGGCGATGTACTGCAGCTTGCTGTCGACCGCCAGGTGCAGGTCCTTGCCGTCGTGCGGCTCGCGCGACAGGCCCACGTCCTCGACGATGCGGCCGAGGCGGTCCTTGATCACGCGCCGGCTGCCCGGCTGGCCGACGAGGCTCTTCTGCTGCGCCAGTTCCATCGCTTCCTGGCCCACGTCCTCGACGTTGGTGAAGCCGACCATGTGCGCCATCACCTCGCCCTGCGGATAGAAGCGCTTGTATTCCTTGCGCATGTCGAGGCCGTCGATGCCGAGCTTCTCGATCTTGGCGATGACGTCCATCTCGACCTGGCGCTTCAGGTAGACGTAGCTACGGTCCGAGGCCAGCTTGCGCAGCAGCTCGGCCTCGGGCAGGTCGAGCAGGGTCGCCAGCTCGTGCAGCTTTTCCGGCGGCGTGCCCTTGATGTCCTCGGTGAACGCCGACACCGACTTGACCGGCAGCGACGAGGCCAGCACGGTGCCGTTGCGGTCGAAGATCTTGCCGCGCGTGGCCGGCAGTTCCTGGGTGCGCATGTAGCGGCTGGCGCCCTGCTTCTGCAGGAACTGGTCGGACACGCCCTGCAGCCACAGCGCGCGGCAGGCCAGCGCGGCGAACGCCGCGAACAACACGAACAGGACGACGCGCGAGCGCCAGTCCGGCAGGCGCACGGCCAGCACGGGGCTCTTGGTGAACGCCACGCCCTTGCCGGCCGCGACGCGCGCGCCCTGGGTACCGGTCTTCATTTGCCGCCTTCCGTCAGGTACTGGGTGCGGGCCGGGCTCAGCGGCGCCATGTTCAGCTCGGAGCGCGCGATCTGCTCGATGCGTTCGTTCTTGCCCAGGGTGGACTGGTCGAGCTGGAGCTGAGTCCAGTCGATCTCGAGCTGGCGCTGCTGCTGCTGCGAGCGTTCGAGGTCGATGAACAGGTGGCGCGCCTGGAAGCGCGCGTTGACGACCGACAGCGCGCAGCCGACCAGCAGCGCCGTCAGCACGACGTTGAGCTTGCCGCTCATGCCGGCGTCTCCAGGCGTTCGGCCACGCGCAGCACGGCCGAGCGGGCACGCGGGTTGGCGCCCACTTCGGCATCCGAGGGCTTGGTCTTGCCGATCAGCTTCATCAAGGGCTGCGGCAGGTCGACGGCGCGGATCGGCAGCCGGCGGTCCGGTTGCGCGACCTTGGCCTTGGACGCCAGGAACTGCTTGACCATGCGGTCTTCCAGCGAGTGGAAGCTGATCACGGACAGGCGCGCGCCCGGCGCCAGCAGGGCAAAGGCGGCGCTCAGACCTGCTTCAAGGTCCTCAAGCTCTTGATTGACGAAAATCCGGATAGCCTGAAAGGTGCGGGTTGCCGGATCCTTGCCTTTCTCCCGGGTTTTGACCGCGTCTGCCACGATTGCGGCAAGCTGTCGTGTGCTTGAAATTGGCTCGATTGCCCGGCGAGCAACAATCGCCTTTGCAATCTGAAAAGCAAACCGTTCTTCCCCATAATCGCGAATCACCTTTTCCAGTTGTCGTTCCGGCACCTCGGCCAGCCATTCGGCGGCCGACATGCCCCGGGTCGTATCCATCCGCATGTCCAGGGGACCGTCGTTGCGGAAGCTGAAGCCGCGCCGCGCATCGTCGACCTGCGGGGACGAAATGCCCAGGTCGAGCAGGATGCCGTCGACCTGGGCGATGCCCCGCGCCGCCAGCGCGTCGCGCATCGTCGCGAAACTGTCGTGCACGATCGAAAAGCGCGGGTCGCCGACCTGCTGCGCCGTGGCGATCGCCTGCGGGTCCTTGTCGAAGGCGATCAGGCGCCCCCCGGGCGCCAGCTTCGACAGGATCAGCCGGCTATGGCCGCCGCGGCCGAACGTGCCATCTATATACGTACCGGCAGCGCGTGCGCCCTCCAGCGAGAGCGCATCGACTGCTTCATCGAGCAGCACCGTACGATGCTGCAAATCAGGCACCTGAATCGGATCCATGCAGGGCCTTAAAAGGAGAAATTGGAAAGGACATCGGGCATGCCACCCGCGACGGCTTCGGCCTCGTTTTCTGCCAGCTTGGCGGCGTCCCAAATCTCGAAATGGGTTCCCATCCCGAGCATCATCACTTCCTTCTCCAGTCCGACGGCCTTGCGCAATTCGGGCGACACGAGCACGCGGCCCGTCCCGTCCATCTCGACATCGCACGCATTTCCCAGGAAGATGCGCTGCCACGCCCGCGCCGACATCGGCCAGGCGGCGATCTGTTCGCGATGTTCTTCCCACACGGGGCGCGGGAAAAACAACAGGCAACCATGCGGGTGTTTCGTGAGCGTCATACGGCCTTCACACTGCTGCATCAAGGCGTCCCGATGCCTGGCCGGTATCGACATCCGGCCTTTCGCATCGAGATTGATCGCTGACGCGCCCTGAAACACGTATTTACCTAGTTTGGAGAGTTATCAATCTGATTATTTTTGGGCGCCGGGAAACCTCATCGGTCTCCCACAAAACTGCACTTTTTGCCACCATTTCCCACTTTAGAGGAAGCGTTGTCCGTGGTCAAGCGAATTCACGTTTGGAAAACGCGGAAATTGCCAATGAAACCAATGACTTAGCGCACTTAGTTGACGCAAGCTCAAGAAAAAATGTTGAGCAAAATTAGGCACTTAGGCTAAACAATGCATGTGCTACCTCATCTACACACATGTGTTTCATGTTTGATCGCGCGCAAATGTTGACTATTGGTAATGCACTGTGGATAAGATAAGACGCCGTATGGCGGAAATCGTGGGCGGATGCGAGATCGCTGGCACGGACACAAGGCAGCGGCCGGTATCGGTCAGTGACTTTTTGTGCGTTGGACAAGACAAATAAGAGAATGATATTGAACAGTGTTGATATTTATGCTTTTGAATATTGCAATGGCACCGGACGGCACCATGTGCGGCACACTGTTTATTATTAGGAGGCAATATGTTCGGCAATGCCCATCCGCGCCCGCCCCAGCGCAAGGAAGTGGCGATGCAGGTCGTGCAACAGCGGCAGCGCGCGTTCGACACGACGCTGGCCGTGGACCTGCCGGACGGCGTGGCGGCGGCGCCGCCGCCGGCGCAGGCGATCCGGCTCGACGTGGCCTGCACCCTGGCGGACTACCTGTCCATGCTGCGCGAGCACGTGGCGTTCGTCCTGCGCCGCGCCCCGCCCGCGCGGCGCCGGCGCGCCATCGCGGTCCCGCTGGCGCTCGGCATGGCCGCCGCCGTGGCGGCCTGGCTGGCAGGACCGGGCTGGCCCGGCGCGACGCTGGCGCTGGCGGGCGTCGTGGCGCTGGGCAGCCTGCCGTTCGCGGCCGGGTTCTGGGTGCTGTTGCTGGGCACGCCGCTGTTCCTGTACAAGCGACACCGCATGCCGCGGTACGCCGTGCGCATCGACGCGCACGGCATCGCGCGCAGCCACTGCGGCACGGCTGGCGGCGCCGGCGCCACGCTGGTGCGCTCCTGGGACGAGGTGCGGATGGTGCGGCGCTACCGCCGCGGCTACCTGCTGATGTTCGCCCGGGGCGCGCTGCCGCTGCCGCTGCCGCTGCGCTGCATGGACCAGGAACAGCAGCGGATGCTGCGCAGGTTCGCGCTGGCGCACCGGTCCGGCGCGGCCGCCGCCGCTACTCCTCCAGCTTGACGTCCTCGCTCTTGGCCTCTTCCATCGCTTCCGGCTCGAGCACCTCGGCTTCCTTGTTGAAGCGGATGAACACGCCCCAGCCGGCCATCAGGATGCCCGCCGCGACCAGCACCGAGGCCGCGTGCGGCAGCAGTTCCGGTTCCTCGTGCAGGGCCTTGAAGATGCCGACCAGGCCCTCGATCGACAGCGCGACGACGACGACGACCATGAAGCGCGACAGGTAGCGGCGCACCCGCGTCGGCGCGCTGATGTGGGCGTCGCGCACCACCTCTTCCTCGTTGATGGTCTGGGCGATCTGCAGCGACACGACCGCGATGGCCAGCAGGCCGATCGCCTCGATCGCCTGGTTGGCGCTCTCGGACGTCGCGCCGCCGACGCCCTCCAGGCAGGTCTTGATCGCCAGCCAGGTCAGCAGGACCGAGACGGCGATGAACAGCAGCGACATCACGCCGTGGGCGAATCCGAAGAAACGGTTCAGGAAGGTCAAGGCGGCTCCAGTCAATAATATATTGATAATATTGACGGATTGTGCCCGATCGTCCTTCGGCATGCCCACACGGCTGGCGTCAGTGCCCCGGCGCCTCCCAGGCCCGCGCATGGGCCACCGCGCGCGCCCAGCGCGCCATCAGTTCCTCGCGCCGCGCGCGCGGCATGGCCGGCTCGAAGCGGCGCTCGACGCGCCATTGCGCGCCGATCTCGTCGCGCGAGGCCCAGAAGCCGACCGCCAGGCCGGCCAGATACGCCGCGCCCAGCGCGGTCGTCTCGGTCACCTGCGGGCGGATCACGGGCAGGCCGAGCAGGTCGGCCTGGAACTGCATCAGCAGGTCGTTGCGCGCGGCGCCGCCGTCGGCGCGCACCTCGTGCACGGCGCAGTCGACGTCCTTCTGCATCGCGGCCAGCAGTTCCGCGCTCTGGAAGGCGATCGCCTCGATGGCGGCGCGGGCGATATGGGCCGCCGTCGTCCCGCGCGTCATGCCGACGATGGTGCCGCGCGCATACGCATCCCAGTGCGGCGCGCCCAGGCCCGTGAACGCGGGCACCAGCATCGTGCCGCCGCTGTCGGGCACGGACTGGGCCAGCGCCTCGACGTCGGACGAGGCCCGGATGATGCCCAGGCCGTCGCGCAGCCACTGCACGGTGGCGCCGCCCATGAACACGCTGCCCTCGAGCAGGTAGTCGGTACGGCCGTCGACGGTCCAGCCCACCGTCGCCAGCAGGCGGTTGTACGACTGCGGCGGCGCGTCGCCCGCATGCATCAGCATGAAGCAGCCGGTGCCGTAGGTATTCTTGACCATGCCGCGCCGGTGGCAGGCCTGGCCGAAGGTCGCGGCCTGCTGGTCGCCGGCGATGCCGGCGATCGGGATCGCGCGGCCGAACCACTCCTCGGCGGCGACGCCGACCGTCCCGGCGCTCGGCACCACTTCCGGCAGCATCGCCGCCGGCACCCCGAACAGCGCCAGCAGTTCCGGATCCCAGCGCAGGCTGTTGATATTGAAGAGCATCGTGCGCGCGGCGTTGCCGGGGTCGGTGACGTGGCGCCCGGTCAGCTTGTACACGAGCCAGCTGTCGACGGTGCCGAACGCGAGTTCGCCGCGCTCGGCGCGAACGCGCGCGCCCGGCACCTGGGTCAGCAGCCACTGCAGCTTGGTGGCGGAAAAATAGGCGTCCAGCTCCAGCCCGGTCTTGCGCTGGATCAGCGGCGCCTTGCCGGCCTCGCGCAGCGCGTCGCACAGGCCGGCCGTGCGGCGGTCCTGCCAGACGATGGCGTGGCACAGCGGCGCGCCGGTACGGCGGTCCCACACGACCGTCGTCTCGCGCTGGTTGGCGATGCCGATGGCGGCCACGTCGGCGGCCGCCACGCCGCCGTCGCGCAGCACCTGGCGCGCGACGGCGAGCTGGCTGTCCCAGATGTCGAGCGGGTCGTGCTCGACCCAGCCCGGCTGCGGGAAATGCTGGGGGAATTCCTGCTGGGCGCCGGCGACGACCTGCCCCGCGCGGTCGAACAGGATGGCGCGCGAACTGGTGGTGCCCTGGTCCAGGGCGAGGATGTAGCTGGTCAAGATGTCTCCTTCGCATGCGGCCGCCGGCAGGCGCCGATGCGGCCATTGTGCCGCGTTTCGCGTCCGGCCGGGCAGCGGCGGTCGCTGTCTCAATGTAAAGGCTGGTATGGCAAATCCGCCACAGCGCAGGGGTCGGATTGCATTGCGGAAATCATCTTACTGCTAAAATTGCCGCGATATCGACACCCCTCCGGACCACTTCCATGAAGAATTTGAACATCGGTGCCCGCCTGGCGCTGGGCTTCGGCCTGGTGCTGGCCTTCACGACCCTGATGACCGCCGTCGGCGTCTACCAGATGCATTCGGTGGCGGACGCCACCCATGCCGTCATGAAGGATCCGCTCGCCAAGGAGCGCTTCGTCTCCGACTGGTACCGCCTGATCCACACGAGCGTGCGCCGCACCTCGGCCATCTCGAAGAGCACCGATCCCTCGCTGGGCGCCTTCTTCGCCGAGGACGTCGCCGCCTCGACGAAGGAAATCAACGCGCTGCAGAAGAGCATCGAGGCGCTGGTCGACAGCGAGCAGGAGAAGGCGGCGCTGGCGCGCATCGGCACGGCGCGCCAGCCCTACCTGAAGTTCCGCGACGCGATCACGGCGCTGAAGAAGGACGGCAGGATGGACGAGGCGGCGCAGATGCTGTCCGCGCAATTCCAGCCGGCCGCCCAGGCCTACCTGGGCGCCCTGGCCGACTTCCAGCAACTGCAGCGCGCCGAGATCGACCGCCGCGCCGGCGCCATCGACGTGCTGTTCCGCGCCAACCGCGACGTGCTGATCGGCTTCGGCGTGCTCGTGCTGGTCGTCGGCGCCCTGTGCGCCTGGTGGCTGACGCGCGGGATCGTGGTGCCGCTGAACCGCGCCGTGCAGATCGCCTGCAGCGTCGCCAACAACGACCTGCGCAGCGACATCGAGGTCACCGGCAGCGACGAGACCGGCCGCCTGCTGGCCGCGCTGAAGACCATGAACGCGGGCCTGGCGCGCATCGTCGGCCAGGTGCGCGACGGCACCCACCAGATCGCCGGCGCCTCCGGGGAGATCGCCGCCGGCAACCTCGACCTGTCGGCGCGCACCGAACAGCAGGCCAGCAGCCTGGAAGAAACGGCGGCATCGATGGAAGAGCTGACGTCCACCGTCAAGCAGAACGCCGACAATGCGCGCCAGGCGAACCAGCTGGCCGCGAGCGCGTCGGCGGTGGCGGTGCGCGGCGGCGAAGTGGTCGGCCAGGTGGTCGACACGATGGAACAGATCAACGCATCGGCGCGCAAGATCGTCGACATCATCGCCGTCATCGACGGCATCGCGTTCCAGACCAATATCCTGGCGCTGAACGCGGCCGTGGAAGCGGCGCGCGCGGGCGAACAGGGGCGAGGCTTCGCGGTCGTGGCCGGCGAGGTGCGCACGCTGGCGCAGCGTTCCGCCACCGCGGCCAAGGAAATCAAGGAACTGATCGGCGATTCGGTGGGCAAGGTCGACGCCGGCAGCAGGCTGGTGCAGCAGGCCGGCATGACGATGGCCGAGGTGGTCGACAGCATCCACCGCGTGACCGACATCATGGGCGAGATCACCACGGCCAGCGTGGAACAGAGCAGCGGCATCGAGCAGGTCAACCGCGCGATCGCCGACATGGACAGCGTGACGCAGCAGAACGCGGCACTGGTCGAGCAGGCGACGGCGGCGGCGGCGGCCATGCAGGAACAGGCGCAGGAGCTGGAGGCGATGGTGGCGCGGTTCAAGCTCGACGAGGACGACGTCGCGGCGGGCGTCGTGCGGCGGCGCAAGGAACCGTTGCTGGTGGCGTAAGCTGGTGGCGCAAGCGGGGGGTACCCCGCCCTGCGCCCAATCGTAGGGTGGACGGGTCTCCCGTCCACGCGGCGATACGCGACGGCGGCCCATCGCACGGCACAGCGAAGGACGACGGAACGCGTGACATCGGGGCGCAGGGCGGACATTCGAGGCCGGGGGCCGCGAATGCAACGTGCCCGCCACAAGCATGCGTCGCCGCACATTGAAGAGGGCACCGTCCCCGGTGCCCGTCGAATCCAGTGTAAAGCAGGCCGATAGGCCGGATTCTGTGTAGTGGTTGCCCACTATGACAGCCATTCCTCTAGGCGCCGAATTACTCCGGCGCTCAAGCTTCCTACCCGCACGCTCCGCGAGCAACCTCAACGCGTGCCTATTTGGAATTGCTCCAGGTGGAGGTTACCGCGTTTCACCGTAACTGAATACGCTCGTCTCTGTGGCCCTATTCCTCGCCTTATACCCGGCTTGCGCCTGGCTTTCGACGGACGGCCGTTAACCGTCACCCCGCTCTGTGGAGTCCGGACCTTCCTCCCGCCCACGACCTTGCGGCGTGGACCAGCGGCTGCCTGGCCTGCTTCACGGGCGCTATTGTAACCGATGGCGGGCCCGCGCCGGCCATCGATGCCTGCCTGGCGCCCGCCGGCGTTGCGTGCGCAAGACTGCGGCCGCGCCGGCGCAGGCGGCGAAGGCATGGGCGGATGGCCCATCGCCATGCCTGACACGGCGCTACCCGCCCCGCGTCTTCCATTTTCGACATTTCGTGTCGTTATTTGAAAAGCCAGCGCGGCGCGCCTCCCCTAGAATGCCCCGATGCCTCTTCGATAAGGATGAACACATGACGCACCCCTCCCGCAGCGGCGGCCAGGTCCTGGTCGACGCGCTCCAGGTCCACGGCGTGGACACCGCCTTCGGCGTGCCCGGCGAAAGCTATCTCGACGTGCTGGACGCGCTGCACGATTCGCACATCCGCTTCGTGATCAACCGCCAGGAGGGAGGCGCGGCGTTCATGGCCGAGGCCTACGGCAAGCTGACCGGCAAGCCCGGCATCTGCTTCGTCACGCGCGGCCCGGGCGCCACCAACGCGTCGATCGGCGTGCACACGGCCTACCAGGATTCCACGCCGATGATCCTGTTCATCGGCCAGGTCGGCACCGACTTCATGGACCGCGAAGCGTTCCAGGAAATCGACTACCGCCGCATGTACGGCCAGATGGCCAAGTGGGTCGCGCAGATCGACCGCGCGGACCGCATCCCGGAATACGTCGCGCGCGCCTTCCAGGTCGCCACCAGCGGCCGCCCCGGCCCGGTGGTGCTGGCGCTGCCCGAGGACATGCTAGTGGCGCGCACCGACGCCGCCGACACGCGCGCCTACCAGCCGGTGCAGGCGTCGCCTTCGGCGGCCCAGGTCGACCAGTTGCGCGCCATGCTGGCGCAGGCGAAGAAACCCCTGCTGCTGCTGGGCGGCGGCACCTGGACCGAGCAGGCCTGCGCCGACGTGGTCCGCTTCGCCGAGGCGAATGCCCTGCCGGTCGCCTGCGCCTTCCGTTTCCAGGACCTGCTGGACAACGACCATCCGCACTACGCCGGCGACGTCGGCATCGGCATCAACCCGAAGCTGGCCGCGCGCGTGCGCGAGGCCGACCTCCTGATCGCCTTCGGCCCGCGCCTGGGCGAGATGACGACCGGCGGCTACACGCTGCTGGACTCGCCCGTGCCGAAGCAGCGCCTGGTGCACATCCATCCGGACCCGCAGGAACTGGGCAGCGTCTACCAGGCCGAGCTGATGATCGCGAGCGGCGCCCCGCAGGCGGCCGCGATGCTGGCGGCGATGGCGCCGGTCGATGCCGGCGCCTGGCGCCACACGGTGGCCGAGGCGAAGGCCGAACTGGCCGCCTGGCAGGAACGGCCGCCCATCTTCCAGGACGGCGCCGCCCCGCTCGACCTGTGGCAACTGGTGCAGGACCTGCAGGCCGCGCTGCCGCGCGACACCATCGTCACGAACGGCGCCGGCAACTACGCGACCTGGGCGCACCGCTTCTGGCGCTACGGCGCGATGCGCACGCAGCTGGCGCCGACCAGCGGCGCGATGGGCTACGGCGTGCCGGCCGGCGTGGCCGCCAAGATCGTGCACCCGCAGCGCAGCGTGGTCACGTTCGCCGGCGACGGCGAATTCATGATGACGGGACAGGAGCTGGCGACCGCCGTGCAGTACAACGCCGGCGTGATCTTCCTGGTCTTCAACAACGGCATGTTCGGCACGATCCGCATGCACCAGGAGCGCGCCTACCCGGGCCGGGTGTCCGGCACCCGCCTGCACAATCCGGACTTCGCGGCGCTGGCCACGGCCTATGGCGGCTACGGCGAGGTGGTGGAGACGACGGCGGCGTTCGGCCCGGCGCTGGCGCGCGCGCTGGCGTTCGCGAACGACAGGCGGCTGCCGGCGCTGATCGAGCTGCGCTACGACGGCAACCTGATCACACCGAATGCGACGCTGGAGACGATCCGCAAGGCGGCGCAGGCGGCCACTCAGCCCTGACGGCGACGTTCCCGCGCAGGCGGGAACGTCGCCGCGCTTCACATGCCGAGATTGCCGTCCACCCCGAGTTCGGCCGGCCACGGCACCGGCGCGTCGAAGGCGCTGGCGGGGCCGTCCGACGGGTGCGTCAGGAAGGCGGCGACGAGGGCGATGAAGACCCAGACGACGACGTTGCGCAGCGAGGCTGCCGCGCCGCTCAGGGCATGGTCTCCGGACAGGAGGCGCTTGAAGAAGTTGGAAACGCTCACGATGTTCCCCTTTGCGAGGGTATCTTATTGTGGATGGTCACAATCTATACCAGCCGCTGGCGATTTGCCAGGAAACCGGCACGCCCGAATACTGCTGAGCGGTATTCTAGCCACAATATGGCTGAGTTGACGCACGCCAGCGCACCGACACGCGTGCCGGACGCCCCGCTCCGCAGCCGGCCGACACGGGGAAACCCGGCCTTGCTCTGGTAGAATACCCGCGACCCATTCCGACATGCCCGCCACGGGCATGGACATGCCGTACCCTCCCCGACGACACCATGTTTAGTTTCTTCAAAAAGAAAAAGCCTGAAGCAGAGACGCCGGCGGTGGCCGAACAGGCAGCGCCCGAGGCCGAACAGCCCGGCTTCCTGCGCCGCCTGTTCGGCGCCGATCCCGACGCGATCGCGCCGGCGCCGGCAGCGCCGGCCGAACCGGCATCGCCGCCGGCGCGCGACGCCACCAACATCGACCCGGTCGCGGCGAAAGTCGCCGAAGAGGCCGCGTTGCTGGCCAATACCTATGAAGGACAATTGTTCCCGGAAACGGCCGAGCGTCCGGGCAGCGAGGCGGAGAAAAAGACGTCCTGGATGCAGCGCCTGAAGGCGGGCCTGGCCAAGACCTCGAACAACCTGTCCCTGCTGTTCGTCGGCGCGCGCATCGACGAAGACCTGTACGAGGAACTCGAGTCCGCGCTGCTGATGTCGGATGCCGGCATGGACGCCACGCAATTCCTGCTCGACAACCTGCGACGCAAGGTCAAGGAAGACAAGCTGCTCGACGCCGCCGCCGTCAAGGCCGCGCTGAAGACCCTGCTGGTCGAGATGCTGCGTCCGCTGGAAAAGCCGCTGGAACTGGGCCGCCACGAGCCGCTGGTGATGATGATCGCCGGCGTCAACGGCGCCGGCAAGACCACGACCATCGGCAAGCTGGCCAAGCACATGCAGCGCCACGCGCAATCGGTGCTGCTGGCCGCCGGCGACACCTTCCGCGCCGCCGCGCGCGAGCAATTGATGGTCTGGGGCCAGCGCAACAACGTCACCGTGATCTCGCAGGCGTCGGGCGACCCGGCCGCCGTCGCGTTCGACGCGGTCCAGTCCGGCAAGGCGCGCGGCGTCGACGTCGTGATGGTCGACACGGCCGGCCGCCTGCCGACCCAGCTGCACCTGATGGAAGAGCTCAAGAAGATCAAGCGCGTGATCGGCAAGGGCATGGACGGCGCGCCGCACGAAGTCCTGCTGGTCATCGACGGCAATACCGGCCAGAACGCGCTGGCGCAGGTCAAGGCCTTCGACGACGCGCTGACGCTGACCGGCCTCGTGATCACCAAGCTGGACGGCACCGCCAAGGGCGGCATCCTGGCCGCGATCGCGCGCACCCGCCCGGTGCCCGTGTACTTCATCGGCGTGGGCGAGAAGCTGGAAGACCTGCAGCCCTTCAGCGCCGACGAATTCGCCGAAGCGCTGCTGGGATAAGCCTCGATGATCGAGTTCCAGTCCGTCTCCAAGCGGTATTCCGCCGACGCCACCGCCCTGAGCGAGGTTTCCCTGCATATCGCCCGGGGCGAACTGGTCTACCTGGCCGGGCCGTCCGGCGCCGGCAAGTCCACGCTGATGAAAATGGTCGCCGCGATCGAGCGCCCGACGTCGGGCCGCGTGATCGTCAGCGGCCACGACATCGGCAAGCTCAAGAAAGCCGGCGTGCCCTTCCTGCGCCGTAACCTGGGCCTGATCTTCCAGCACCAGCGCCTGCTGAACGACCGCCACATCCTGGCCAACGTGATGCTGCCGCTGATCGTCACCGGCGCGCCCAGGGGCCAGGCCGAGCAGCGCGCCCGCGCCGCCCTCGACAAGGTCGGCCTGCTGGAACGCGCCGGCGCGCATCCGATGGAACTGTCGGGCGGCGAGCAGCAGCGCGTGGCGATCGCGCGCGCCATCGTCAACCGCCCGCAGATCATCCTGGCCGACGAGCCGACCGCCAACCTCGACCGCGCCGCGGCCGACCGGGTCATCGACGCGCTGCACGCCTTCCACGCGGTCGGCGTGACCTGCGTGATCTCGACCCACGACGAGCAGGTCCTGGACAGCGCCGCGCGCGTGATCCGGCTCGAACATGGCCGCCTGGTGCACGGCGCCGCCGCGCGCGATGCGAGCGGAGGTGGCGAATGAACATCTGGTTCCGCCAGCACCGCTTCGCCCTCGGCGCCGCGCTCGCCCACGTGCGCAAGGCGCCGGGCAGCTTCCTGTTCAACGTGCTGGTCGTGGCGGTGGCGCTGGCCCTGCCCTTCGCCGGCGTGACCCTGCTCGACAACGTCAAGCCCATGTCCGAGCAATTGTCGGTCGACCCGGAAATCAGCCTGTTCCTCAGGGCCGACACGCCGCGCGAGGACGCCGAGGCGCTCGCGCCGCAGCTGCGCCAGATCCTGCACGGCAGCCGCGCGCGCGTGGACTTCGTGCCGCGCGAGCAGGCGCTGGCGAACCTGAAGGACCGCAGCGGCCTGGCCGACGTGATCGAGACGCTGGGCGACAATCCGCTGCCGGACAGCTACGTGATGAAGCTGGAGGGCTTCGCCAGCAGCGCCGACGCGGTGCGCGTGGACGCCATCGCCGAACAGATGCGCCTGCTGCCGGGCGTGGACAGCGTGCAGGTCGACTCGGCCTGGGTGAAACGCCTGGCTGCGCTGCTGGGCGTGCTGCGCCTGGCGCTGCTGCTGCTGGCGGTCACGCTGGGCGTGGTGGTGATCGCGGTGGTGTTCAACACCATCCGCCTGCAGGTGCTGACCCAGAAGGAAGAGATCGCCGTCTCGAAGCTGCTCGGCGCGACCGACAACTTCATCCACCGCCCGTTCTACTACACGGGCGCCCTGTTGGGCCTGTGCGCCGGCGCGGTGGCGCTGGGCGCGGTGGCGCTGGCGCTGCGCCCGCTGAACACGGCGATCGCCGAGTTCGCCCGCCTGTACGCCTCGGAATTCCAGCTCGCGGCCCTGCCGCCGCTGGGCGTCGCGGCCCTGCTGGCGATCAGCGCCGGCCTCGGGCTGGCGGGGGCGATGCTGTCGGTGCAGCGGCACCTGGCGCGGCTGAAATGATCGTCCCTGCCCGGGCAGCATCTACTTGATATTTGCTGCCCGGGTATTGATTTTTCTCCAAACGCCCCCACATCCCCTTTTGAACCCTTGCGCTGGGTGCCAGTCAAATCCGGTGGCGCAGGCGGGGTTTACACCTACAAAGGTAGGTGCGCCATCTCACAGACCCTGAGACACTCTCCCCATAATCTGTCTCTAACAGATATCAATCGTTGCGGGCCTCATTTTTGAGTTGCCTCAAACATGACGTTCGCACCTGCTCTACAGTTGAATCGAACCGCATTTTTCGATTCCCATGGGCAATACTTTAACGAAACTTAAACTGGTCGTCAGGGATATGGTGGCGCCTAGCACTCACCACAAGAGAGTGCTAATATAACGACAGACTATCGCGGGAAGTGTATTTGATAGCACCGTCCACATCCCGTATCGCCAACCGCTGTGCCTTCGGGGCAGCGGAAATGGCAGAGACGATGCAGTACAGCTTACTACGAGGGAATTGACTATGTCCGCACAATCCGCATTGGTTCCGGCCGGCAGTCGTGCTCTGGGACTCGGTTTCAACGGCAATATCGGCAATATCGACGCCTATATCTCGGCGGTCAACCGTCTGCCGATGCTGACCCACGAAGAAGAAGTGTCGCTGGCAAAGCGGCTGCGGGACAATAACGACCTGGATGCCGCGCAAAAGCTGGTGATGTCGCACCTGCGCCTGGTCGTATCGATCGCACGCGGCTACCTGGGCTACGGCCTGCCGCACGCCGACCTGATCCAGGAAGGCAATATCGGCCTGATGAAGGCCGTCAAGCGCTTCGACCCGAACCAGGGCGTGCGCCTGGTGTCTTACGCCATGCACTGGGTCAAGGCCGAGATGCACGAATACATCCTGAAGAACTGGCGTCTGGTCAAGGTCGCCACGACCAAGGCCCAGCGCAAGCTGTTCTTCAACCTGCGCAGCAACAAGCAGGGCCTGGACGCCATGTCGCCGCAGCAGGTCGACGCCCTGGCCAAGATGCTCGACGTCAAGCGCGAAGAAGTGATCGAGATGGAAACCCGCCTGTCGGGCCGCGACATCGCGCTGGAAGCGCCGACCGACGACGAAGACGACAAGTTCTCGCCGATCGCCTACCTGTCGTCCGACCAGCAGGAGCCGACCAAGGTGCTGGAAGCCGAGGAAGTGGTGCGCCTGCAATCCGAGGGCCTGGAAACGGCCCTGGGCAAGCTGGACCCGCGCTCGCGCCGCATCGTGGAAGCGCGCTGGCTGGCCAACGACGACGGCTCGGGCGCCACGCTGCACACGCTGGCCGAGGAATTCGGCGTGTCGGCCGAGCGCATCCGCCAGATCGAATCGGCCGCGCTCAAGAAAATGAAGACGGCGCTGGCGGCTTACGTGTAAGTCGACAGTCGCGGCAGTATCGAAAGGCACCTGCGGGTGCCTTTTGTTTTTTCGCAGAGCAATTCGACCCTGTGCTCAGGCCAGCTTTTCCTTGAAGAACGCCATCGTCCTCTCCCACGCCAGCCTGGCCGCCGCCTCGTCGTAGCGCGGCGTCGTGTCGTTGTGGAAGCCATGCTCGACGCCGGGATAGGTGACATGCCGGTACGGCACCCGGTGCGCCTTCAGCGCTTCCTCGTAGGCCGGCCAGCCGGCCAGGATGCGCTCGTCCCGGCCGGCGTCGTGGATCATCAGCGGCGTGCGGATCGTGGCGACTTCGGCCGCCGGCGGCTGGGCGCCGTAGAACGGCACCGCCGCGCCCAGGTCCGGCCATTGCGTGGCGAGGTAGTTGGCGATGCCGCCGCCCCAGCAGAACCCGACCACGCCCACCTTGCCCGTCGCCTGCGGCAGCGTGGCGAGCAGGTGCGCGGCCGCGAGGAAGTCGGCGCGCGTGCGGACCTGGTCGAGCCGGAGGAACAGCGCACGCGCCTCGTCCTCGTCGCCGGGATAGCCGCCCAGCGGGAACAGCGCGTCCGGCGCGAAGGCGACGTAACCGGCCAGCGCCACGCGGCGCGCCACGTCCTCGATGTGCGGATTCAGGCCGCGGTTCTCGTGCGCGACCAGGATGGCCGGCAGCGCGCCCGCGGCGCGCGCCGGCCGCGCCAGGTAGCCGCGCAGCTTGCCGTGGCCCTGCGGCGACGGGAATTCGCGGTAGCCGGTCTCGAGCCGGGCGTCGCCCGGGGCCACCACCGGCGCGGCGAACGACGGCGACAGCTGCGCCAGCAGCGTGGCGGCGGTGGCGCCGCCGGCGGCGTAGCGGCCGGCGCGCGCCAGGAAGTCGCGCCGGGTGATGCGGCCATGCACGTAGCCGTCGAAGAGTTGCAGCACTTCGGGATCGAAGTCGTCCGCGCGCAAGCGTGTCATCGGTATGCCTCGTCAGGGATGGATCGGGCCATGCCGCGCCAGCATACCGCGTCTTGCGGCGATTCGATGGTTTGCCAACGGAAACGGGTTTGCGTTCACGTCCCGTTCGGCGTAACATGATTAGGTAGCCTACCTATATCAAAGACGATGACCCGACCCGATCCCCCCCCGACGGCGCGCGCCCTCGCCCTGTCGGAAGACCTGCGCAATGCCTTCAAGCGCTTGGTGCGCGAAATGCGCCGCGACGTCGAGCGCCAGGACACCGGCCTGTCGATGCTGCAGACCATGCTGCTGGCCGCCATCGGCGAGCGGCCGGGCATCGGCGTGGCCGCGCTGGCGCGCATGCAGCAGGTGCGCAGCCCGACCATGAGCGCGCAGGTCAAGGCGCTGGTAGACGCCGGCCTGGTGGCGCGCGCGGCCCCCGATGCCGCCGACCGCCGCCGTACCGGGCTGGTCCTGACCGAGGCCGGCACGGCGCGCGTGCAGGCCCTGCGCGCCCACCGCCTCGACTGGCTGGCGCAGCGCGTCGCCCGCCTCACCCCGGCGCAGATGGACCAGCTGTCGGCCGCCATCGAACCGCTCAACCTGATCGCCCGGCCATGACCCACACCAAGCCACCGCAGGACATACCGGCCCAGGCCTCCGCCAGCGAAATCCGCGCCGTCTACCTCGCGCTGATGGCCGTGCTGGGCCTGGGCGCGCTCGACCAGAGCATCGTCGCCACCGCCCTGCCGCGCATCGTCGGCGACCTGGGCGGCATGGCCCACCTGTCCTGGGTCGTCACCGCCTACGTGCTCGCCTCCACCGCCACCATGCCGCTGTACGGCAAGCTGGCCGACCAGTACGGCCGCCGGCCGATGGTGTTCACGGCCCTGATCACCTTCCTGGCCGGCTCCGTGCTGTGCGGCCTGGCGCAGGACATGACGCAGCTGATCGTGTTCCGCGCAATCCAGGGCCTGGGCTCGGGCGGCTTCATGCCGCTGGCCCAGATCATCATCGCCGACCTGGTGACGCCGGGCGAACGCGCGCGGCGCCAGGGTTCGATCGCCATCGTGTTCGCGGTCACCAGCGTGCTCGGCCCGGTGCTGGGCGGCGTGATGACGGACTGGCTGTCCTGGCACTGGATCTTCTACATCAACCTGCCGATCGGCGCGCTGGCCCTGTGGGCGATCGCCCGCTCCCTGAAGAAGCCGGTGGTGACGCACGCGCACCGCATCGACTACCTGGGCTCGGTCCTGCTGACGGGCGCCATCGTGGCGCTGCTGCTGGTCCTGGCCCTGGGCGGCACCGAATGGGCGTGGGACGCCCCCCAGATCAAGGCCTGCGCCGCGCTGGCGGTGGTGCTGGGCGGCTGGCTGGTGCTCCACCTGCGCCGCGCCGCCGAGCCGGTGCTGCCGCCGGACCTGTTCCACAGCCGCGTGTTCAACGTCGCCAGCATCGTGATGGCGCTGACCTTCATGGGCCTGATGGGCGCCAGCGTGTTCTTCCCGCTGTTCTTCCAGCTCGTGATGGGCAGCAGCCCGGCGGACTCGGGCATGCTGACGGTGCCGATGATGATCGGCATGATCATCGCCTCCACCGTCAACGGCCGCATCATGGCGCGCACCAGCAAATACAAGCAGGCGCAGGTGCTGGGCCTGGCGGTGGCGGTGCTGTCCTTCGGCGCGCTGGCGCTGGCGATGGACCGGGGCCTGGGCTACCCGTACATCGAGCCGCCGATCTTCATGCTGGGCGCGGGCCTGGGCCTGGTGATGCCGAACATGACCATCGTCGTGCAGCACGCGCTGCCGCTGCCGCGGCGCGGCGTGGGCACGGCGATGCTGACCTTCTTCCGCTCGCTCGGCGGCCTGCTGGGCGTGACGGGCTCGGGCGCGATCCTGGCGCACCAGCTGCACGCCCACGGCGTCGCCGCCGCGGCCAGCGCGGGCACGGGCGCCGTGCTGGACCCGGCCCTGCGCGCCGTCTACCGCCACGCCATCGCCAACGTCTTCGGCGCCGGCACCGCCATCGTACTGCTCGCCCTCGCCGTGCTGTGGTTCCTGCCGCACGTCTCGCTGGCCGCAACGCCGGCCACCCCGCCCGCCAAATGACCCACATCAAACCGGGGTCAGAGCCGGGGTCAGAGCCCGATTTCAGGAAATTTCCAAAAATCCGGCTCTGACCCCGGCTCTGACCCCGGTTTTGTTATTATTGGCTTAACGCAAATAACCGGACGTCACGATGGGAATGCCGCGGTACCTGTCCTCCCTGTTCGCATGCCTGGCGGCGGCGCTGCTTGCCGCCTGCGTCGCCGCGCCGATCCAGCCCGGCAGCTATCCGCTCAGGCCGCAGCAGAGCGCGACGCTGGCGCGCAACGTCAAGATCACCTACGACAGCTTCAGCGACAGCCGCTGCCCGCCGAACGTCCAGTGCATCTGGGCCGGGCGCCTCGCCTTCCGGTTCCTCGTCGACGGTCCCGGCGGCCAGGAAGAGATCACGCTGGGGCCGGACCAGCCCTCGGCCGCGCCCCGTGCGCTGCGCGGCGCCCGCATCGCGCTCGATCCGGCCGCGCTGCCGCCCGCGCGCGCCGCCGGCAACGCGCGGCCCGGCGACGTCATCCCCGTCACGCTGATGGTGCGCACGCCATGAACCTCGTTCCGATTCCCACTTCCACGCCTCCCGCCCCATGACCACATCCGCCAGAGCCCTCACCTGCGGGCTGATCCTGTCCATCGTCCTCGCGCCGCCGCTCGCGCTCGCCAAGACCCCGGTCGCCACCGGCACCGGCGGCGCCGTCGCCACCATCAGCGAGAAGGCGTCCGAATCCGCGATGACGATCCTCAACAAGGGCGGCAACGCCATCGACGCGGCCGTCGCCGCCGCCGCGACGCTGGGCGTGACCGATCCGTTCAGCTGCGGCATCGGCGGCGGCGGCTTCATGGTGATCTACCTCGCCAAGGACAAGCGCGTCATCACCATCGACCACCGCGAGACGGCGCCGTCCTCGTTCAGCCCGGCCGTGTTCCAGGAAAACGGCCGGCCGGTCGACTTCGACACGGCCGTCGCCAGCGGCGCCGCGGTCGGCGTGCCGGGCACCGTGCGCGGCTGGCACGAGGCCCTGGAACGCTACGGCACCATGTCGTTCAAGCAGGTGCTGGCGCCGGCCATCGGCGTCGCCACGAAAGGCTTTCCGGTCAGTGAAACTTTTAATAAATTAGTGACCGAAAATGAAAGAAAATTTCAACTCTTCTCGACCACCAGCCGGCTCTACCTGAAGAACGGCAAGGCGCTGCCCGCCGGCACCATCGTCAAGAACCCGGACCTGGCCAAGGCCTACCGCGCCATCGCCGCGCAGGGCTACAAGGCGTTCTACGGCGGGCCGATGGCGCAGGCGATCGTCGCCGCCGTCAACCAGCCGCCGCTGGCGGGCACCGCCCAGGTGCGCCCCGGCACGATGAGCATGGCCGACCTGGCCAACTACGAGGCGCGCATCCGCCAGCCGGTGCGCTCGACCTACCGCGGCTACGACATCTACGGCATGCCCCTGCCCAGCAGCGGCGGCGTGGCGGTGGCCGAGGCGCTCAACATCCTCGAGGGCTTCGACCTCAAGGCGATGCCGCGCGCCGGCGTCGAGCACCTGTACCTGGAAGCGAGCCGCCTGGCCTTCGCCGACCGCAACGCCTACCTGGCCGACCCGGAATACGTCGACGCGCCGATCGAGGGCATGCTGACCAAGCAGTTCGCGGCCCAGCGCCGCTCGCTGATCCGGCCGGACCGCGCCGCCGCCGGTCCCGTCGCGGCCGGCGACGCCTTCCTGTACGAGAACGACCAGAGCTTCCCGCTGCGCCCGCAGGCCAACCTGATCCAGCGCGAAGGCACGCACACCACGCACCTGGCCGTGTCGGACAAGGACGGCAACATCGTCGCCTACACGTTCACGATCGAGTCCTGGGGCGGCAGCGGCATCGTCGTGCCGGGCTACGGCTTCCTGCTGAACAACGAGATGACCGACTTCGACTTCACCGGCCCGGCCCCGAACATCCCGGAAGCGAACAAGCGCCCGCGCAGCAGCATGGCGCCGACGATCGCCTTCAAGGACGGCAAGCCGGCCTTCACCATCGGCAGCCCGGGCGGCGCGACGATCATCACGACGGTGCTGCAGACCATCGTCAACCACGTCGACCTCGGCATGCCGATGAGCGCGGCGATCGACGCGCCGCGCCTGTCGCAGCGCAACGGCAGGGAAACCGAGGTCGAGCCGGGCTTCGCCGGCACCGAACAGGCGAAGGCCCTGGAAGGGTACGGCCACAAGTGGGCCACCAGTCCGGCGCCGGAAGAGATCGGCGCGGCGAACGCGATCGTGTTCAACCCGGACGGCACCGTGACGGCGGTCAGCGAAGGACGCCGGCACGGCGTCGGCAGCGCGCTGGTGCAGAAGAAGGGGCACTAGGGCCCAGCTGACTGCCACAGATCGTTGGCAGCAAGACCGTCGCCCCGGCGCAAGGCCGGGGCCCAATTTCCGAGCGCTGCCGTGATGCGCGCACCTTGGCCCCCGGCCAAGGCAGCCGGCGAGGTCCGGGGCGACGGCGCGCGGCAGCGGACTCACGCCGCGTCCCGGCACACCCCCAGCACCACCTGCCGCAACCAGCGGTGCGCCGGATCGGCATCCAGCCGCGGATGCCACATCTGCGATACCGTGATCGGCGCCGTCGCCACCGGCAGCGCGAACGCGTGCACGCCGATGGCCGCGCCGGTGGCGCAGAACGAGGCCGGCAGCACCGTCGCCAGGTCGGACGCGCGCACCACCGCCAGCGCCGCCGGGAAGCCCGGCACGATGGCGACGATGCGCCGCGCCAGCCCCAGCGTGGCCAGCGCCACGTCCACCGGTCCCTCGAAACGCCCGCGCCGCGAGGCCGCCACGTGCCCGAGCGCGGCATACCGCGCCGCGTCGACCTGCGCTTCGGCGGCGAGCGGATGGCCCTGGCGCACGACGCCGACGAAGCGGTCGCGAAACAGCGCCTGCAACCGCACCTCCGGCGCCATCTCGCCCAGCACGCCGATCTCGAGGTCGACCGCGCCCTCGCGCAGCGGCCCGGCCGTCTTGTCGGGCTTGGGCGCGAAGCGCAGGCGCACGTCCGGCGCGACGGCCGCGACGGCGGCGATCAGGCGCGCCGCGAACACCTCCACGAAGCCGTCGTTGGCGCGGATGGTGAAGGTGCGCGCGAGATGCGCCACGTCCAGCGTCCCGCCGGACGGCCGCAGCACGGCGCGCGCCTCCTGCAGCGCCTGGTGCGTGCGGTCGCGCAGCGCCTCGGCATGCGGCGTCGGCACCATCCGGCGCCCGGCCCGCACCAGCAGCGGGTCGCCCGTGGCCGCGCGCAGGCGCGCCAGGGTGCGGCTCATCGCCGAGGCGCTCAGGCCCAGGCGGCGCGCGGCGCCGGCCACGCTGGCTTCGGCCAGCAGGCCGTCGAGGGCGACGAGCAGGTTCAGGTCGAGGTCGGCGTCGAGCATGCGCCGATGCTAGCACACGGCCGGCCGCGACAACGCGTCCTGGCATGGCGCCGCATGCACGATGTCATTGCACGCCATGCGCCTTCCGCCATGCCGGCGGCGCCGCTATAGTCGATGGCCCGATCGACAGGCGCAACGCGCCCCAAGGACGCTTCCATGACATTGTTTTCCGACGAACCGGGCGACGACGGCCTGCCCGGCCCCCGGCGCCGCCTGGCGATGAGCGCCGTCATGACGGCGACGGCGATGGCCGTGCTGGACGGCAGCATGGTCAACGTGGCGCTGCCGCAGATCGCCCGCGCCCTGGACGCGCCCGCCGGCGGCGCGCTGTGGGTGGCCAATGCCTACCTGCTGGCGGTCGCCATGACGCTGGCGCTGTTCGCCGCGCTGGCGGCGCGCACCGGCTTCCGGCGCCTGTTCGCCGCCGGCCTGGCCGTGTTCACGCTGGCGTCGCTGGGCTGCGCGCTGGCGCCGTCGCTGGAGGTGCTGGTGGCGCTGCGCGTGCTGCAGGGCGTGGGCGCGGCGGCCTGCCTGAGCATCGCGCCGGCCATCCACCGGACCATCTTCCCGCAGCGCCTGCTGGGGCGCATCCTGGGCCTGAACGCCCTCCTGATCGCCGCCTGCACGGCGGCCGGGCCCACGCTGGGCGGCGCGCTGCTGTCCTGGGCCGGCTGGCCCTGGCTGTTCGCGGTGAACGTGCCGCTGGGCGCCGTCGGCGTGGCGCTGGCGCTGCGCGCGCTGCCCGGCGAATCCCGGACGGCGCGCGGCCGCTTCGACGGCGCCGGCGCCGTGCTGTCGGCCGCCGCCATGGGCGCGTTCCTGCTGGCCGCCGACGCCTGCGCCCGGCTGGGCAGCGACCCGCACGCCGGGCGCACGGCCGGCCTGTACGGCGCGCTCGCCTTCGGCGCCGGCTGGGCGTTCGTGCGGCGCCAGCGGCGCGCCGCCGCGCCCCTCATCCCGCTCGACATCTTCGCGTCGGCGCGCTTCACGCTGGCGGCACTGGCCTCGCTGGCGTCCTTCGTCGGCCAGGGCATCGCGTTCGTCGCCCTGCCCTTCCTGTTCCAGACCGTGCACGGCGACTCCGCGCTGCATTCGGCCCTGCTGTTCACGCCCTGGCCGATCGGCATCATGCTAGCCGCGCCGCACGCCGGCCGGCTGGCCGACCGCCATCCGGCGGCGGTGCTGTCGTCGGCGGGACTGGCGCTGCTGGCGACCGGCCTGGCCTGCCTGGCGCTGCTGCCGGCCGAGGCGCAGGCCTGGGACATCGCCTGGCGCAACCTGCTGTGCGGCATCGGCTTCGGCCTGTTCCAGAGCCCGAACAACCGCGAGATGCTGGCCAACGTGGCGCGCGAGCGCAGCAGCAACGCCTCCGCCATCCTGTCCATCGTGCGCACCTTCGGCCAGTGCCTGGGCACGGCGCTGGTCGGGATCGTGCTGTCGCTGCTCGACCGCGACCTGGCGGGCGGCGCGGCCGGCCTGCACGCGATCCGGCTGTGCCTGGGCATCGCCGTGGCGGCGACCGTCGTGGCGCTGGCGGTCAGCGCCAGCCGGCTGCGCGGGGCGCTTGAACGCTAGGCCAGCCGACCCGCGGGAAACGCGACCGGGGCCGCCATCAGCACGCGCCAGCCATGCCGCACCTGCAGCGCGCCGGCGATGACGCTGATCGCGATCAGCCACGGCCACATCCACGGCAGCAGCGCGCCGCACAGCCAGCCCAGGCCGGCGGCCACGCCCAGTTCGAACAGGGCGAGCGCGCCCAGCAGTACGGCGCGGACGATGCCCAGCTTGGGTGTGCGCGAAAAATCGCCGAACAGGCAGGCCAGTGCCACCTGTCCGCCCAGGCAGCACAGCGCCAGCTGGCGCAGCATCAGCCCGGCGTCACCGAACAGGGCGCCGGTCGCGAGCACGCCGGCGGTGATCGCCGCCCACTGCAGCAGGGCGTTCTGGAGCATGCGCGTGCCCAGGCGCCGGTTCAGCAGGGCGCGGTCGCCCGCCAGCGGCGTCAGCAGCAGCAGCGCCTGCTCGCCGCGCTTGCGGTCCATCTGCTGGCGGATCGAGGCGGTGCTGAAGGCGATCATCAGGGCCAGCCCCGACAGGCCGCCCCAGGAAAAGCCCTCGATGAAGGAATGCACGGCATCCGCGCCGCGCACCAGCACGACCAGGTAGGCGAACAGGTTCAGGCCCGCCACGAGCAGGATGGCGGCGATCCAGGCGCTCCAGTGTGCGTTCGGTCCGAGGGCGTGCATCAGCATCGCATCGGCGCGCGGTGCGCGGCAATCGCGGCGCAGGATGGCGCGGTAGGCGCGCAGGCCCGGCGCGGTCATGACGCTGTCGGTTTCGCCGACCGTGCCCCAGCCCCCGGCATCGAGGCGGCTCAGGCGCACGACCTGTTCGCTGCGCCGGCGCAGGTGGCGGTCGCCGGCGGCCGGGAACAGCCTGGCCAGCGACCATGCGACCGCGACCAGCAGCAGCGCCGACAACATCAACAGGCCGGTGCCGTGGGTGATGGCCGCGACGAACGGCGCCGGCAGCACGTATTTCGCCAGGGCAGGCCAGAACCCGGGCAGCACGGTCAGCGCCACCGCCTGCAGGTGACCGGCACGCATCAGCGCAAAACCGAGCACGTACAGGCCCACCATCGGGAACGCGCCCCACTCGCCGATCGCCACCGCCGCGGCCAGCGTCACCAGCAGCCAGCCGGCGATCGCCATCTGCACCAGGCGGCGGCGCTGGCGCGGCAGCAGGCGCGCATTAGCCGCCGAATTCATCAGCACGGCGCCCGGCACGAACAGCCAGACCCAGACGACCGCCAGCCAGAAGGCGCCGATGCCGAGCAGGATGCGCAGCAGCAGCACGACCGGCAGCGTGTGCTGGCGCCACAGGAACAGGCCGCCGACGATGGGAATCGCCACCGTCAGCAGCAGCGACAGGCCGGTCATGAACTTGACCGTGGCCGGATCGCGCCGGCGCGTCACGCCCCAGATACGGCGCATGTCCACGAAGGTGGCGGCCATCATTTCGCGGCCTCGCGCGTCATCTCGATGAACAGGTCTTCCAGGCTCAGCTTCTCGACGCGCACGCCGGGCTCGGCGGCGAGCCGGTCGGCGTTACCGTCCTGGCCCCGCCCCTGCACGATCACGCTGACCATCCCGCCGTCGCGCACCCGGCGCACCTCGCCGTCGAGCCTGCGCTCCGGGAGCATGGCGGCCGGCACCAGCAGGCGGCGCGCGCCTTCCAGCAGCGCGTCGGTCTGGCCCTGCAGCGCGATCTTTCCATCCCTCAGGAACGCCAGGTCGAAGGCCACGCGCTCCAGGTCGGTCAGGATGTGCGTGGAGAACACGACCGTGGTGCCGCGCTCGATCACGTCGTCGACCAGCTCGCGCAGGAATTCGCGGCGGCCGACCGGGTCCAGCGCCGACACCGGCTCGTCCAGGATCAGGAGGTCCGGGTCGTGCGCCAGCGCGCGCACGATGGCCAGGCGCTGCTGCTCGCCGCCGGACATCTTCTTGATCGGCTTGCTGCGCATGTCCGGGCCGAAGCCCCAGCGCGACAGCAGGCCCTCGACCTTGCGCTGGTTCCAGCGCGGGTACATGGCCTTGAAGTAGTCCAGCATCTGGTCCGGCGTGAGCCAGTCGAACAGGTCGGCCTTCTGCGGCACGTAGCCGATGCGCGCGCGGGCCGCCTCGGACAGGCCGGCGCCGTCCTCGCCGAACAGCGTCACGCGGCCGCCGTCGAGTTCGCGCAGGCCCAGCAGGCATTCGAGCAGCGTCGACTTGCCCGCGCCGTTGCGGCCCAGCAGGCCGATCACCTGGCCGGGCGCGACCTGCCAGTCGAGGCCGTCCAGCACGTGCTGGCTGCCGAAATGCTTCGAGACCGAGGACAACTGAACAAGCGGGGCACTCATGGTGTTTCCTTCAGGATGGTGGCGAACAAAGTGAGGACGGTGTCGGGATCGAGCTCGAGCTGGCGCGCCTCGCGGGCGGCGCGCTCCAGCACGGGGCGCAGCAGGGCGGCGCGTTCGTCCGCCGGCGCGGGCGCGGCCCGTGCGGCGACGACCATGCCCTGGCCGCGCCGGCGCGCCAGCACGCCTTCCATTTCCAGCAGCCCGTAGGCCTTGGAGACGGTCATGGGATTGAGCGCCAGCTGCTGGGCGATCTCTCGCACCGAGGGCATCTCGTCGCCCGGCTGCAGCTGGCCGGCGGCCGCCAGGCGGCGCACCTGCTCGACGAGCTGGCGGTAGATCGGTTCGGAAGATCCGGTCGCGATCGAGAACAGGGTGGCGGTGTGCGGTGTCATGTGTCTACTGTATTAGTTGATTAATACAGTAGATGCGAAACGCTACCGCGTCAAGCTTTTTTACGAGGAAGACATGCCATGGAGAAGGAGGATGAAACGTGCCCACCCGACGCATCCCCGGGGTTCGAACGGAACCGTAGGGTGCGCACCCCGTGCGCACCCCGCATGCCGATTACCTCACTCGGTCGAGCGCCGCTGCCACCACCCCGCCCCGAGCGCCAGGCCCAGCGCCGCCACCCCCGCCACCAGCGCCGCATGGCGCTGCGCATCGGGACGCCGTTGGCCGCCGTGGATGCCGCTCGGCGCCTCCGGCGGCGCGTACATGGTGCCGGTGGTGTCGGAAGCGGGCGCGGCGCGCTGCGCCCACTTGTCCATGAAGCGGCCCATCATGCGCGTGGCGAACGGCGTGGCCATCTCCATCAGCCTGGGCACGCTCGCCGGCGCGCCGACGACGGTCGTGTCGCGCGGCCGCTGCGCCAGCCGGACGACGGCCCGGGCCACCCGTTCCGGCGCGATCACGCCGGGCGGATACGACAGCCGCGCGCCGGTGTAGTTGCCCGCATGGCTGAAGCCGGGGGTGTCGACGAAGGTCGGGTACACGTCGCAGACGTGGATGCGCGGATGCCTGTAGAGTTCGCCGCGCAGCGCCTCGCTGAAGCCGCGCAGGCCGAACTTGCTGGCCGAGTACGCCGCCGCGTAGGGCGAGGCGACGAAGCCGCCCAGCGAGATCATGTTGACCCAGATGCCGTGGCCCTGTTCCAGGAACACCGGCAGCACGGCGTGGGCGTCGTGCATGTGGCTGACCAGGTTGGCCTCGACCACGCGGCGGTGGTCGTCGAGCGGCACGTCCTGGTACTTGCCGACCACGCCGATCCCGATGTTGCTGAACCACAGGTCGATGCCGCCGAGCGCCGCGCGCGCTTCGCGGGCGAACGCGGCGACGGCGGCCGCATCGGTGCCGTCGACGACGCCGATCTCCACCCGGGCGCCGGCCTGCGCGCAGCGCCGCGCGATGTCGTCCAGCCCTTCCCTGCCGCGCGCGCCCAGCACGAGGTGCGCGCCGTGCCTGGCGAAGGCGAGCGCCGTCGCGGCACCGATGCCGCTCGACGCGCCCATGATCACTACCCGGCCATTCTCCAGCTTCATGTCCTTCTCCTTGTTCGTGGGGTCCGGTCCATGATGCCCATTTGCGCGATCGCCGGTCGCAGGGGTGCCGACAGGCAAAAAAAGACGGCCCCGAAGGGCCGTTAAAGGGCGTGGGCGCCAAGCCGCCCACTACAAACCGCGAAGACGACACATCCGCGGGGTGTTCCTGAGGAGACAGGAAAGGGTTGCGCTTATACGTGCGGCACGATCAGCGGCATCAGGTCGTCGAAGGTGCGGCCGCTGCCGTTCTCGCCGATCGCGTGCATCTTCCACTCGCCGCTGTGGCGGTACAGCTTGGCCATGATCTGGGCCGTGTGCGAGCCCTGCACGGACAGGTCGTAGCGCGCGATTTCCTGCTGGTTGCCGGCGTTGACGATGCGGCAGTAGGCGTTTTCCACGGTCGAGAAGTTCTGGCCGGTGAAGCTGTTCACGGTGAACACCAGCGCCTTGACGTTGGCCGGCACCGCGTTCAGGTCGACGTTGATCTGCTCGTCGTCGCCGTCGCCCGCGCCGGTGCGGTTGTCGCCCGTGTGGACGACGCTGCCGTCGCGGCTCTTGAGCTGGCGGAACCAGACCACGTCGATCGGACGGTTCGCTTCGTCGAACATCACCACCGACGCGTCGAGGTCCACCGGATCGCCCTTGCCGCCGCCGAAGCCGAAGAAGCCCTTGCTCTTGGCGACGTCCCAGCCGAGTCCCATGGTGATGCGCGACAGCGCGCCGCCGGCTTCCTTGTCCAGCGAAATCTTTTGTCCCTTTTGCAGATTGACGCTCATGCTTGCCTCCTAGTGTTTGGTGCCTGTTACTTGCCCGGCGCCTGCATCCATGCCTTGAATGCGGTGCGGTTGCGCGAACAGACGTAAATCTTGCCGCGACCGGAGAAGCGCAGGACGATGCCTTCGCCGCTGGTCTGGCTGTTGATCAGGTTGCCCAGGAAGCCGCCGCTGGTGCCGGTCGTGATCGAGACCTCGTAGTGCAGGGTGCTGTCCCAGGCCACCACGTGCGAGTTGTCGATGATCGCGTCCTTGCCCGGTTCCACTTCCAGTTCGTTCATCGAGCCGAAGCCGGACACCACGACCTGCCCCGTGCCCGAGGTCTCGGTCACGAAGAAGCCGCCGCTCTGGGCGAACAGCGCGTTGCCCAGGCTCTGGGTGCGCACCCGCAGGTCCACGCCGGAGCTGGCCGCGACGAAGGCGCCGTCGCTGATGATGTACTGGCGCGGTCCGCAATCGACCACCTGCATCGCGCCCGGCAGCGTGGGCGACAGCAGGCAGTCGCCGTCGCCGCGCACCGCTTCGATGTGCTGCTGGAAGAAGGATTCGCCGTTGGCGAAGGTGCGCATCAGCGCACTGCCCAGGCCGCCCTTCATCTTGCCCTTGAGGTCGAGTGTCGATTCCATCATCACCATCGCATCCGATTCGCAGTAGATGGTCTCTCCGCGCTTCATGGACACGTGGAGGAAAGGATCGATGTCCCCGGTCACGGTAAATACTGGCATTGCTTGGCTTCCTTTCAGGCTGCCGCCGCGCACCCGGCGCGGCGGCAGATAATGTCTTCTCAGACGTTGACGCCGTAATTCTTGGCGAGGGGGCCGAGGCCTCCGTTGAAGCCCTGGCCGACTGCGCGGAACTTCCAGTCCGCGCCATTACGATACACCTCGCCGAAGATCATGGCCGACTCCGTCGAGCCGTCTTCCGACAGGTCGAAGCGGGCGATCTCGCTGTTGTTGGCGGCGTTGATGCAGCGGATGAAGGCCTTGCCGACCATGCCGAAGTTCTGGCGGCGGGTCTCGCCGTCGTGGATCGTCACGGCCAGCGCGATGCGGTCGACGTCGGCCGGGACCTTGCCCAGGTCCACGCTCAGCGATTCGTCGTCGCCCTCGCCTTCGCCGGTGCGGTTGTCGCCCGAGTGCTGGACCGAGCCGTCGCTCGACTTGGCGTTGTTGTAGAAGATGAAGTCGGCATCCGAACGCACCTTGCCCGACTGGTCCAGCAGGAATGCCACCGCGTCCAGGTCGAATGCGGCGCCGTCGGTGGCGCGCACGTCCCAGCCCAGGCCCAGTTTCAGGTTGGACAGGCCCGGCGCTTCCTTCGACAGGTTGACGTTGCCGCCTTTTTGCAAGCTGATTGCCATGATGTGTATCTCCTTCAATGTATGAATGGATGCTGCTGTGTTGAACACCTTTTGCTGCCTCGTGCGGGGAACTGGTGTTCGGCCGTTCGCCGCAGGTTCTGTTTTCGCTTCCGACCGATTGCGCTGGTTGAACGCGTGGACGGGGAACCCGTCCACCCTACCGGGCGCCACGCCGACGCACTGCTTTACTCTGCGTGGGCCACTGCTTTATTGCTCGAACCCAGTGCCTCCTGCTGCTTGCGGTAGCGGATCGACGACCACACCGAGGCGCCGATGAAGGCTACACCAGCCAGGCCGGTAATGAGTTCCGGTACGTGGAACTTCATGCTCGCCAGCATGATCAGCGCCAGGATGCCGATCGCATAGTGCGCGCCGTGCTCCAGGTAGACGAACTGGTCGAGCGTGCCCTTTTCCACCAGGTACACCGTCAGCGAACGGACGAACATCGCGCCGATGGCCAGGCCCAGCATGATGATCACGACGTCGTTGGTGATCGCGAAGGCGCCGATCACGCCGTCGAAGCTGAACGACGCATCCAGCACTTCCAGGTACAGGAAACCGCCGATACCGCCGCGCTTGACCATCTCGCCGACCTCGCCGCCGCCCTCTTCCGATTTCTCGAGCAGGTTCGACAGCACGTCCACGCCGACGTAGACCAGGATGCCCCACAGGCCCGAGATCAGGACGATCATCTTCTGCGCTTCCGGCACCAGGCTCAGGGCCGCCATCAGGGCGCCGATCGCGATCATCACGGCGATCGAGGACACCTTGCCGAGCGAACCCAGCTTCTGCTCGAAGTGGCCCAGCCAGTGGTGTTCCTTCTCGTCGTCGAACAGGAAGTTCAGGAACACCAGCAGCAGGAACATGCCGCCGAATGCCGCCACTTCCGCGTGGTGGTTGGTCAGGTGCTGCGAATAGGCCTTCGGATTCTCCAGCGCCAGCTTCCACACGTCCGCCAGGCCCAGGTCCGCCGCCACCGCGACGATCACCAGCGGGAACAGCAGCCGCATGCCGAACACGGCGATGATGATGCCGACGCCCAGGAACAGCTTCTTCCAGAACTCGTCCCAATTCTTCAGCACGGACGCGTTCACGACCGCGTTATCGAACGACAGCGAGACTTCCATGACCGCCAGGATCGACGCGATGCCGATCGCCGTGACCATGCCGGACAAGCCGCCGTGTTCGTAGCCCCACCAGCCCGAGCCGAACAGGCACAGGGCGGTGATGATGAATGACCACCGGAAATACTTCATGTTCTCGTCACCCCGTAGCGTTATGTGTTGTTGATGAAGTGCAGTGTAGAACCATGCAACAAATCAAAAAAGCGAAGATAATATGAGAATTACTTCGGAAAAATCTAAGGATCGAAGGCGTCATGAAAAACGACATCAACTTCCGCCACCTGTATTATTTCTGGGTCGTGGCCAAGGAAGGCGGCATCACGCGCGCCGCCGAGCGCCTGCACCTGGCGGTGCAGACCATCAGTTCCCAGTTGACGCTGCTGGAACAGTCGCTGGGCAAGACGCTGTTCACCCAGCAGGGCCGGCGCCTGGTGCTGACGGAGGCCGGACGCACGGCGCTCAGCTATGCCGACCAGATCTTCCTGCTGGGCGAGCAGATGCAGGATGCGCTGAACGAGGCCGACAGCGGACGCATCCGCCTGACGGTGGGCATCTCCGATTCGCTGCCCAAGCTGTCGGCCTACCGCATGCTGGAGCCGGCGATGCGCATTCCCGACCGCAAGGTGCACGTGGTGTGCTACGAAGACCAGTTCGAGGCCCTGCTGGCCGACCTGGCGCTGCACAAGCTGGACGTCGTGCTGACCGACCGCGAGGTGCCGTCCGGCAGCGCGATCCGGGTATTCAGCCACCGCCTGTTCGACAGCGAGATGGTGGTGATGGGCGCGCCCAGCCTGGTCGAGCGCTACCGCGACGGCTTTCCCGCCAACCTGGGCGGCGCGCCGTTCCTGCTCCCGGCGCGCAACAACGCGCTGCGCGGCAAGATCGACGAATGGTTCCTGCAGCACCACGCGCATCCGGACGTGGTCGGCGAATTCGAGGACAACGCCCTGCTCAACACCTTCGGCCGGCGCGCCCTGGGCCTGTTCTTCGCGCCCGCCGCGCTGGAACAGGAAGTCGCCGAGCAGTTCGGCGCCGGCCGCGTGGGTCAGGTGGAAGGCGTGCGCGAGCAGTTCTTCGCGATCTCGAACGACCGCAAGATCAAGCACCCGGCCGTGGAGGCGATCCTCGATGCCGCACAAAAAGCGGTGCGCGCGGCGGCTTGAACGGTACAATGGCATCCAGGCTTTGCCTCTTTATTAACCATCGGGACCCCGAAACCCGCTAACGCGGTCCCTTACGACCTGTCATGCAAAACGTCTTGTTCGTCGTTCTGGCCCTGTTCCTGGTGGCATTGAACGGCTTCTTCGTGGCGGCCGAATTCGGCATCGTCACGCTGCGCAAAACGCGCGTGCGCGCGATCGCGAAAACCGGCGGCCTGCGCGGCCGCATCCTGTACAAGGTCCACAGCCAGCTGGACGCCTACCTGTCCGCCTGCCAGCTCGGCATCACGCTGGCCTCGCTGGGCCTGGGCTGGGTCGGCGAACCCGCCTTCGCCAGCCTGCTGGAACCCGTGTTCGCCATCGTCGGCGTGACCAGCGAAAAGCTCATCCACGGCATCTCCTTCGTGGTCGCCTTCAGCGTGATCTCCTTCCTGCACATCGTCGTGGGCGAGCTGGCGCCGAAGTCGCTGGCGATCCGCGTGCCGGAAGCGGTGGGCCTGTGGAGCGCCGTCCCGCTGTACGGCTTCTACTGGGCGATGTACCCGGCCATCTGGCTGCTCAACGGCAGCGCCAACCTGGTGCTGCGCATCGCCGGCCTGTCCGGCGTGGGCGGGCACGAGACCCATTACTCGAACGAGGAACTGAAGCTGATCCTGCGCACCAACACCAGTACCTCGAACGAACGCTTCACCCACGACGAGCGCCACATCCTGGCGCAGTCGCTGGAATTCGGCCAGCGCACCGTGTCCGACCTGATGCGCCCGATCAACGAGGTCAGCGCCCTGTACGCCAACCGCAGCCTGGCGTCGAACCTGGAGACGATGCGCCGCAACCGCTTCTCGCGCTATCCGTATTTCGACGAAGAGGGCGAGGAAGTGCTGGGCGTGATCCACCTGAAGGACCTGTTCTTCGCCGAGCAGGCGGGCAAGGAGATCACCGACCTCGCGCCCTACCTGCGCCCGGTGGAGACCTATTCGGCGCGCACCCCGGCGATCGAGCTGTTCCGGCGCTTCCGCGGCGGCGCGCCGCACTTCGCGCTGATCGGCGAGAAAGGCAAGCGCCCGGTCGGCTTCATCACGCTCGACAACCTGCTGGGCGCCATCGTCGGCGAGATCCGCGACGAATTCCGCCTCAACGAGAACGACTGGATCAGCCAGGGCGACGGCACCTACATCGGCAAGGCCAGCCTGCCGATCGTCTCGCTCGAACGCGTGCTGGGCATCGACATCAACAACGAGGAAATGGGGCTGGACGAGGTCGAGTCGGTCGGCGGCCTCCTGATGGCCAAGCTGGGCGACATCCCCAAGCAGGGCCAGCGCATCGAGTTCCCGAAGTTCGACGTGGTGGTCAAGAAGACCAGCGGCCCGCGCATCCTGCTGGTGAAGGTGATTCCGCAGCTGGCAAGGGGAGCGGACGAGGATGATCTCGACTGAACGCCGTCGCCCCGGCCAACCTCGACGCCCCGGCCAACCTCGTCGCCCCGGCGCAGGCCGGGGCCGGATGTTTCCAGCGCTGCAGCAATGCGCGCAAATTCGGCCCCGGCCTGCGCCGGGGCGACGTAGGTAGGGCATGCACGCCTACCGCGAATACCCGCCCCACCCCGCCCTGGCCCCATACGTGGCCTGCCTGTGGACCAGCCACGCCGTCCCGCAAGGCGCCCCGCTGCGCCGCCGCATCCTCCCCGACAACTGCATCGACATCCTGTGGCAGGACCAGGCCGATACCGCGCTCGGCGTCGTCGCCGGCATGATGTCGCGCCCGCACCTGTTCGAGACCGACCGCCCCCTGCTGACCGTCGCCGTGCGCTTCCGGCCCGGCGCCGCGCGCGCCTTCCTCGACCTGCCGCTGCACACGCTGCAGGACGATCATCCCGCGCTGGACGCGCTGTGGCCGCGCGCCGAAGCCGAGGCGCTGGCCGCCAGCCTGTGGGAACGCGAAAGGACGAGCGCGCAGCGCCTGGCCACGCTGGAAGACGCCCTGCTCGCGCGCCTGCGCACCCACGTCCCGGCGGCGGGCGAGCGGCTGGTGCGCGCGGCGCTGGCGCGCATCGACGCCGCCCACGGCGCCGTCCGCATCGAGGAACTGGCGCGCAGCCTGGGCGTGTCGCGCCAGCACCTGGCGCTGCAGTTCCGCGAACGCGTCGGCCTGAACGCCAAGACCTATGCGATGGTCAGCCGCTTCCGCCACGCCGGCGCCGCGGCGCGCCGGCACGAGGGCGGGCGCATCGACTGGGCGCACCTCGCCGCCGCATGCGGCTACTACGACCAGTCGCACCTGATCCACGAATTCCGCCTGCTGTCCGGCGACACGCCGGCCGACTTCGCCGCCTGAACGACGAAATCCAGTTTACAAGACGAAATAATCCACTATACTGGATGGCATGGATATCAATGCCCTCATCGCCCGACGCGTGCGCACGCTGCGCGACGCCAGCGGCCTGTCGCTGGCCGCGCTGGCCGAACGCAGCGGCGTCAGCCGCTCCAACATCTCGCTGATCGAGCGCGGCGAGAGCAGCGCCACCGCCACCGTGCTGGACAAGCTGAGCGCCGCCCTCGGCGTCACGGTCGCCTCGCTGTTCGAACGGCCGGCCGATGCGCCCTCGCCGGTGTCGCGCGCGGCCGAGCAGCCGGTGTGGACCGATCCCGGCTCCGGCTACGTGCGCCGCAACCTGTCGCCCGCGCTGCCGGCGCCGCTGCAGCTGGTGGAGGTCGCATTCCCGCCGGGCCAGCGCGTCGCCTACGAGACCGCCGCGCGCGACGTCGACGTGCACCAGCAGGTGTGGATCATCGAGGGCACGATGACCGTGACCGTCGGCGACGACACCTGGACGCTGGCAGCCGGCGACTGCCTGGCCATGCGCCTGGACCGGCCGATCGCCTACCACAACCGCACCGACGCCCCGGCGCGCTACCTCGTGGCGTTGGCATCCCCATCGCACCCATCTTCGCGGAGACAACCATGAGCCAGGACCTCGCCATACGCCGCCTCGACGCCGGCGAAGCCGCCGCCCGCATCGGACAGCTGGCGCGCGTGCTGATCGACTGCGTCGAAGGCGGCGCCTCGGTCAGCTTCATGCTGCCGATCGCCCCCGCGACGGCGCAGCGCTTCTGGCAGGACGTGGCCGCCGGCGTCGCGCGCGGCGCGCGCACGCTGCTCGTCGCCGAGGACGAGCACGGCATCGCCGGCACCGTGCAGCTGGTCACGGACCTGCCCGAGAACCAGCCGCACCGCGCCGACGTCGCCAAGCTGCTGGTGCGCCCGGGCGCGCGCGGCGCCGGCATCGGCCGGCGCCTGATGGAGGCGGTGGAGGACGCGGCGCGCGCCCAGGGCAAGCGCGTGCTGGTGCTGGACACCGCGAACGCGGCGGCCGAGCGCCTGTACGAACGCCTCGGCTGGCAGCGCGTGGGCAGCGTGCCGGACTACGCGCTGCTGCCGGACGGGGCGCCGTGCGCGACCACCATCTACTACAAGCGCGTGCGCGCCGGGGACGAATTCGCTTGACCGGCCCGGCATGCTGCCCGATCATCCTCCCACCAAAAACCGATGGGGAGACCGATACATGAAACGACTGATCCTGGCCCTCGCCGTGGCCGCCGCAACGATGCCGGCGGCGCACGCCGACGACGCCCTGAAGGCGGCCATCGCCAGCAAGGAGCGCACGCCGGCCAACGCCGCGCGCGATCCGGCGCGCCACCCGTACGAGACGCTGACCTTCTTCGGCATCAAGCCGACCATGACCGTGGTCGAGCTGGCGCCGGGCGGCGGCTGGTACACCGAGATCCTGGCGCCCTACCTGCGCGACAAGGGCAAGCTGATCGTGGCCGGCGAATCGCCCGACTCGCCCAACGCGGGCGCGAAGCGCTACGCCGACAACCTGACGAAGAAGCTGGCGTCGAACCCGGCCATGTTCGGCAAGGTCCAGCGCGGCGTGTTCGAGCCGCCGCGCGCCTACGACATCGCGGCGCCGGACAGCGTCGACATGGTGGTCACCTTCCGCAACCTGCACAACTGGATGGCCGACGGCGACGACAGCCTGAAGAAGACCCTGGCCGAGATCTACAAGGTGGTCAAGCCGGGCGGCGTGCTCGGCTTCGAGGACCACCGCCTGCCGGCGGCGCGCGCGGCCGGTTCCACCGGCGGCTACGTGCACGAAGCCTACGTCATCAAGATGGCCGAGAGCGTCGGCTTCAAGCTGGCCGGCAAGTCCGAGATCAACGCCAACCCGAAGGACACGGCCGACTATCCGAAAGGCGTGTGGACCCTGCCGCCGACGCTGGCCAACAAGGACGTCGACCGCGACAAGTACCTGGCCATCGGCGAGAGCGACCGCATGACGCTCAAGTTCGTCAAGCCGAAGTAAGCACGCCACCCCGTCGCCCCGGCCCGCGCCGGGACGACGGGGCGACGCATCCGGCATCTTCCATTTTTCCAATACGCCGCCACGGCGCAGTGGCATCATGGGGTTTTCACTGTCCACAGGAGACCGCCATGATCAAGGGATTACGCACCGTGAAGTACCCCGTCGCCGACCTGGAACGCGCCAAGGCCTGGTTCGCCGAGGCGTTCGGCACCGCCCCCTATTTCGACCAGCCGTTCTACGTCGGTTTCGCGATCGGCGGCTTCGAGCTCGGCCTGGTCCCGGACGGCACGCCCGGCACCACCGGCTCGGTGGTGTACTGGGGCGTGGACGACATCGAGGCCGAGGTCGCGCGCATCGTGGAGCTGGGCGCGACCGAGCACGAGGCCGTGCAGGACGTGGGCGACGGCATCCGCGTGGCGGAGTTGAAGGACCCGTTCGGCAACGTGCTCGGGCTGATCGAGAATCCGCATTTCGACGCGGGCGCGGTGCGCTGATTTTCCGCTCCGGCGTTCCGTTCATCCCGCCAAACGCGCAGCCCGTCGCACGGCGCGGGCCAGGCGCGCCGCAACGTCGTACAGTAGCGTCATCGCCACCGTACGGAGCATCGCCATGCTGGAACTGCAGGACGTCACCAAGACCTTCGGCAAGCAGGTCACCGCCGTCGCCGGCGTCTCGCTGCGCCTGGAACCCGGCGTCGTCGGCCTGATCGGCCACAACGGCGCCGGCAAGACCACGCTGATGCAGATGATCGCCACGCTGGCCCGGCCGACCGGCGGGCGCATCCTGTTCGACGGCGCCGACATCGTCAAGCGGCCCGACGCGATCCGGCGCCGCCTGGGCTACCTGCCGCAGGACTTCGGCGTCTACCGCAACGTCTCGGCGCTCGAATTCATGCGCTACTTCGCCGCGCTCAAGGGCGTGCGCGACGATGCGCGCATCCGCCGCCTGCTCGAACTGGTGAACCTGCACGAGCAGGCGCAGCGCATGGCCAGCACCTTCTCGGGCGGCATGCTGCGCCGCCTGGGCATCGCCCAGGCCCTGCTCAACGATCCCGACATCCTGGTCGTCGACGAGCCGACCGCCGGCCTCGATCCGGAAGAACGACTACGCTTCCGCAACCTGCTGGCCGAGCTGGGATTCAGCAAGCTGGTGATCGTCTCGACCCACATCGTCTCCGACGTCGAGACCGTCGCGGGCCGCCTGGCGATCATGAAGAGCGGCCGCCTGGTCGCCTGCGCCACGCCGGACGAGATCCTCGGCCGCGCGCGCGGCCAGGTCTGGTCGGCCAGCGTCGACGCCGCCGAATACGCTATCCTGCGCGCCAGCACCCACGTGCTGCAGGCGCTGCGCCAGGGCGAGCGCTTCGCCCTGCGCATCGCCCATCCGGGCAGGCCCTGCGCCGACGCCCAGCCGTCCGAGCCGAGCCTGGAAGAAGCGCTAATGGCGCAGCGCTACGCGGTGCGGGAGGCCGCATGAATGTCGACCTGCTGCGCACGCTGGCGCTGACCGAGGCGCGCCAGCGCCTGCGCCGGCTGTCGACGCTGGTCGTGCTGCTGGCCGTGGTGGCGCTGGGCTGGCTGATGATCCCCGACCCGCGCGGCGGCAGCACCCTGATCGCCGTCGCCGGCGCGCGCGTGGTCTACACCAGTTCGGCGCTGGCGCTGGGCAGCGCGTCGCTGGCGGCGCTGGTGTTCGGGCTGGCCGGCTTCTTCCTGCTGCGCGGGCGCATGGCCGAGGACCTGCGCGCCGGACTCGGCGGCGTGATCGGCGCCAGTCCGGCCGGCAATGCGCTGTTCCTGGCCGCGCGCTGGTGCGGCGGCGTGCTGTACCTGCTCGCGCTGATGGGCGTGTTCCTGCTGACGATCCTGGCCTGCCACCTGCTGCGCGGCGAAGGGCCGATCGAACCGCTGGTGTACCTGCAGACCCATGCGCTGGTGCTGGTCCCGCTGGCGCTGTACTGCGCCAGCTGCGCGGTGCTGTGCGACAGCTGGGCGCCGCTGATGGGCAAGGGCGGCGACCTGCTGTTCTTCCTCGGCTGGGTCGCGCAGCTCGGCATGCTGGCCGAGACGACCGCCGGCGCCGCCGCTGTCGCCCACGCACCGGCCGTGCCGCCCATCGACTTCACCGGCATGAGCGCCATCGTCGCCGCGCTGGCCGCCCACGTCGACACGCACGACATGATGCTCGGGATCGCCACCTTCGACCGCGCCGTGCCTCCCTTCGCCCTGCCCGCCTGGCTGTGGACCGGCCCGCTGGTGCTGGCGCGCGTCCTGGCCGCCGTGCTGGCCGTGGTGCCGCTGCTGCTCGCCGTGCCGCTGTTCCACCGCTTTTCGCCCGACCGCGTGAAGCCGGGACGCGCCCGCGCGCGCCGCGCGCCGCTGGCGCTGCTCAACGGCTGGCTGCGCCCGCTGGCGCGGCTGGCGCAGCCGCTGTTCGGGCTGGCCGCGCGCCTGCCGGGCATCGCCGGCCAAACGCTCGCCGACGTCGCGCTGACGCTGGCGGCGGCGCCGGCGGCGCTCGCGCTGCTGCTGGCGGCGCAGGCGGCGGCGCTGGCCGTCGACGTGGCGCGCCTGCCCGCGCTGGCGCTGGCCGCCGTCGCCTGCTGGGGCATTTTGGCCAGCGACCTGTCCACGCGCGACGGCGACTGCGCCTGCGCCGGCCTGGGCGCCGCCGTGCCCGGCGGCGCCGCGCGGCGCTACTGGCGCCAGCTTCTCGCCGCGCTGGTGCTGGGCCTGATGTTCACCGGCGTGGCGGCGCTGCGCCTGGCCGTCCACGACCCGCTGCGCGCCTGGGCCCTGCTGGCCGGCCTGTTCGCGCTGGCGGCGCTGGCCACCCTGCTCGGCCGCGCCAGCGGCAGCGCGCGCACCTTTCTCGCCTTGTTCCTGTTCTGCCTGTACGTCAGCGTCAACGCCAGCGACGTGGCGGCGCTCGACCTGGTCGGCTTCCACGGCACCGCGACGCGCGTGTCGGTGCTGGGCTGGCTGGCCGCCGGCCTCGCGGCCGCGTGGACGGGCCATGCGTGGAACCTGCGCCGCGCCGCGGCCGGGGAGTGAAGTCCGACCTGTCATGAAAGGAGATCCACACATGCTACGACGAACCACGGGCCTCGCCGGCCTTCTATTGGCCGCCATGCTGTGCGCGGCAAGCGCCGGCGCCCAGGAACCGGTCCGCATCTTCGACACCGGCGCGCTCAAGGGCCCGGCGCAGGGCGTGCCGAACGAGGTGCTGGTGCTCGGCACGGCCCACCTGGCCTACATGCCGGCCGCATTCCGGCCGGCCGCGCTGCAGGAACTGAACGCGCGCCTGGCGGCCTGGAAGCCGCGCATCGTCGCCATCGAGCGCCTGTCCGGCATGCAGTGCGACGTCATGCGCCGCTATCCGCAGCGCTACGCCGACACGGTGAAGTCGTATTGCTGGGACCCGGCGCCGGCGCGCGCCGCCACCGGCCTGGACGTGCCGGCCGCCACCGCCGAGATCGAGCGCCTGCTGGCCGGCTGGCCGGCGGATCCGGCGCCGGCCCGGCGCCGCCGCCTGGCCGCGCTGTTCCTGGCCGGCGGCGAACCGGTGTCGGCGCTGGTGCAATGGCTGCGCCTGCCGGCTGCCGAGCGGCGCGCCGGCGACGGCCTCGACGCCACGCTCGTGGCCATGCTCGACGACCAGCGCGTCGGGCGCGGCAAGCGCAGCGAGGACACCCTGATCGCCGCTCCGCTGGCCGCCACGCTGGGCCTGGAACGCGTGGTGGCGATGGACGACCATACGGCCGACGCGCCCGACGCCGACCCGAAGGCGGCCGGCGCCGCCATCATGCAGGCCTGGGACAATCCGGCCACCGCGCGCCGCAAGGCCGACGACGAGCGCCTGCACGCCGCCACCGGCGACGCCGCCGGCATCATGGCGCTGTACCGCGCCATCAACGATCCGGGGCAGGCGCGGCTGGCCTACGACAGCGACTTCGGCGCGGCGCTCGAGGAAGGTTCGCCACAGGGCTTCGGGCGCCAGTACGTGGGCTACTGGGAAACGCGCAACCTGCGCATGGCGGCCAACATCCGCGAGGCCATCGGCCTGCGGCCGGGCGGGCGCACGCTGGTCATCGTCGGCGCCTCGCACAAGCCCTACCTGGAAGCCTACCTGGACCGCATGCACGACGTGCGCATCGTGTCCAGCGACGCCGTGCTGCGCTAACGGTTCGCCGCATGCCGTGCACGGGTCGGCGCGCGGCGCTGGACCGGCACGGCACGCCCCCGCTACCGTGGCGACTCCACTTCACGCCGGAGTCCGCATGAACGCTTCCCGCTGCCTCGCCACCGTCGTCCTCGCCGCCTGCTGCCTCGGCCGTGCCCATGCCGACAGCGGCCCCGAGGCCGACCGCGCCGCCATCGCCCAGGTGGTCCGGCAATTCCAGGCCGCCATCATCGCCCACGACGGCAAGACGCTGGGCAGCCTGTTCCTGCAGGACCACGACAGCTGGCTGTCGGTGCTGGACGAGAAGACCTGGGCCGAAGCGAAGGCGCGCACGCCGAAGGTGGACAACCTGCGCAAGGTGCACAAGTCGAGCTGGCGCGACTTCGCCGCCATGATCCAGGACGGCAGGAAGCCGGTCGAGGAGCGCTTCTACGACGTGCGCATCGATACCAACGGCGCCGTGGCCTCGGTGTACTTCGATTTCGATTTCCTCTCCGACGGCAAGGTGAGCAACCGCGGCGCCGAATCGTGGCAGATGGTGCGCACGGAAGACGGCTGGAAGATCAACTCGATGCTGTTCTCCATCGGCCGCTGAACGGCTAGAATCCAGGGACCGCCGCCCTCCAGGACACCCCGTGAAAGCACCCGCGTCGCCGTTCGTCCCCGTCCTCGCCGCCCTGTCGGTGTTCGCCTGCATGGCGATCCTGGGCCTGCCGGCCCTCGGCCACGGCCATGCGCCGCTGTTCCGCGGCCTCTACATCGTGGCCTGCATGGCCTGGACCGTGCCGCTGGCGCTGCTGCAGCGGCTGCTGTGGCGGCGCGACGCCTCCTGGCCCGCCACCGGGCTGGCGCTGCTGGCGGCCACCTATGCGATGTCGGTGCTGAACAGCCTGCTGGGCCAACGCCTGGCGATCGGCCTGGGCCTCGAGCAGGGCTACCGCTGGAACGAGCTGACGGTCGGCCTGGACGGCTGCTGGCTGGCGCTGCTGGTGTTCTGCGCGCTGCACGCGGTCATGATGTACTACCTGTCGCTGCAGCATGCGCGGCTTCAACTGGCCGAGGCGCAGCGCGCGGCGCGCGAGGCCGAGCTGCGCGCCCTGCGCCTGCAGGTCAACCCCCACTTCCTGTTCAACACCCTGAACGCCATCTCGGCGCTGGTGGCGGACGGCGCCAACCGCGACGCCAACCGCATGATCGGACGCGTGTCCGACTTCCTGCGCGCCACGCTGGCGCACGACGGCCGCCACGAGCACGCGCTGGCCGAGGAACTGGCGCTGACCGAGGCCTACCTCGACATCGAGAAGGCGCGGCTCGGCGACCGGCTGCAGCTGACGATGAAGGCCGGCCCCGACCTGCTGGACGCCGCCGTGCCCTACCTGATGCTGCAGCCGCTGGTGGAAAACGCGATCCGCCACGGCATCGCCCCGCTGGCGCAGCCCGGCCGGGTCGACATCCGCGTCGAGCGCGAGGGGCGGCGCCTGCTGGTCGACGTCAGCAACGACGGCAGGCAGGCGGACCGGGCCGACGCCATGGGCGGCAGCAGCAGCGGCGGCATCGGCCTGGCCAACGTGGCCGAGCGCCTGCGCCGCCTGTACGGCGACGACCAGCAGGTCGATGCCGGCTGGCGCGCCGACGGCCGCTTCGGCGTGCGCATCGCCTTCCCCTTGACCCCGGTGGCCGCATGATCCGCGTGGCCCTCGTCGACGACGAACCGCTGGCCCGGCTGGCGGTGCGCACGCGCCTGGCGCGCCGGCCCGGCTTCGAGGTGGTGGCCGAATACGGCGACGGCGACAGCGCCGCCGCCGGCCTGGCCACCGCGCACGCGGACCTGGTGTTCGTCGACGTCGAGATGCCCGGCAGGAGCGGCCTGGAGGTGCTGGCGGCGCTGCCGCGCGCGGCCCGGCCGATGGCGATCCTGCTGACGGCCTACGACGGCTACGCCCTGCAGGCGTTCGAGCTGGCGGCGCTGGACTACCTGCTCAAGCCGATCGACGACGAACGCCTGGACGAAGCGTTGGAACGCGCGCGCCACGCCTTCCCCTGGCGCCGCGCGGCAAGCGCGGCCGCGCCGCAATGGACGCGCTCCTTCACGGTCCGCGCCGGCAACCGCACGGTGATCGTCGACGCCGCCGACGTCGAACACATCGAGGCCGACGGCGACTACGCGACGCTGCACGCCGGCGCCAAGGCGTTCCTCGTGCGCGAGCGCCTGCACGCGCTCGCGCAGCGCCTGGATCCCGCGCAGTTCCAGCGCGTGCACCGTTCCACCATCGTGCGCCTGGACATGGTGGCCGAGCTGCGCGCCCTGACCAACCGCGACGCCCTGCTGCGCCTGCGCGACGGCACCCTGCTGCGCGCCAGCCGCACCTACATGCCGGCGCTGGCCGACGCGCTGGCGCGGCGCACCGCGACCATCCCGATCTCCCTGTCGACGCCTGCCTGATGCGCCACCACGACAACCAACGCCTCGCCGGCCTGGACACCCTGCGTGCCTGCGCCATCCTGCTGGTCCTGATGTCCCACTACGCCAGCTTCGTCAGCCGCGGCCCGACGTTCGGCGTGCTCGGCCAGGTGGGCTGGGCCGGCGTCGACCTGTTCTTCGTGCTGAGCGGCTACCTGATCGGCAACCAGTTGCTGGCGCCGGTCGCGCTCGGCGAAGCGCCCGGCCTGACAACCTTCTTCGCGCGCCGCCTGCTGCGCACGCTGCCCAACTACTACGCCGTGCTGGCCGTCTACCTGCTGTTCCCGCAGGCGCCGTTCGCGGGGTCGGGCGCGGCGCCGCTGTGGCAGTTCCTCACCTTCACCCAGAACTTCGGGCTCGCCTACGGCCAGACCTTCACCCATTCCTGGTCGCTGTGCATCGAGGAACAGTTCTACGTGGTGCTGCCGCTGGCCGTGCTGGCGCTGGCGCGCACGCGCTCCCTGCGCCTGGCCTGGTGCGTGCTGCTCGGGGCGATCGCCCTGGGCATGACGGTGCGCGGCATGGCCTGGCTGCGCCATGGCCACCATTTCCAGGCGGCCGAGGTGTACTACGCCAGCGCCTGCCGCTTCGACGAGCTGCTGCCCGGGGTCGCGCTGGCCATGCTCAAGCACTTCCACCGCGCGCGCTTCACAAGCCTCCTGCGCCACGCCAACGCCCTTCTCGCGGCGGGCCTGGCCGGCGCCGTCGGGCTGCTGGCCTGCATGCACCGGATGCTGCCGGGCGAGTTCGCCGTGACGGCGTTCGGCTTTTCGCTGGTGGCCATGAGCTTCGCGCTGCTGGTCGGCGCCGCCCTCGCCCCGCACTGCCTGCTGAACCGCGTGCGCATTCCCGGCGCGGCCAGCCTGGCACTGTGGTCGTATGCCGTCTACCTAGTGCACAAGCCCGTGTTCATGGCGCTGCGCGCCCCGCTCGGCCGGCTCGGCATCGATCCGGAGGCGCCGGCGGCGATCCTCGCGGTCATGGGACTGGGCATCCTCGGCGGCTGGCTGCTGTACCGGCTGGTCGAGACACCGTGCATGCGCCTGCGCGCGCGCTGGTTTCCGGCGTCGCCGGCAGCACCCGGCGCGGCGCCGGCGCCCGCCATCGCGCCGTTCGCGCGGCCCGGCGCCTGAACACGACGGTCCCCGGCCTACAGTCCGCCCCCCTTCTGCTTCACGATCGGATCCCTGGTATGGGTCCACCCGCTCAGCAGCGAATACCCCACCGCCAGCAGCGTCGGCCCGATGAACAGGCCGATGAAGCCGAAGGCGATCACGCCGCCCAGCACGCCCAATAGCGTCAGCAGGAACGGCAGGCTGGAGCCGCGGCTGATCAGCATAGGCCGCACCACGTTGTCGACGCCGCTGATGCCGAAGAAGCCCCACACCAGCATGAAGATGCCCCAGCCGGTCTGGCCCTGCGAGAACAGCCAGACGGCGGCCCCGCCCCAGATCACGGGCGGGCCGACCGGGATCAGCGAGGACACGAACACCAGCACCGACAGCAGCAGCACGGCCGGCACGCCGGCGATGGCGAACCCCAGCGCCGCCACCAGCGCCTGGGCCAGCGCCGTGCCGAGCAGGCCGTACATCACGCCGCGCACGGTCTGGCTGACGATCTCGGTGACGGCCTGCGCCTCCTCGTCCATGATGCGGCGCATGGCGGCGCCGATCACGGTCATCAGGGCATTGCCGTCGCGGTAGAAGAAGAAGCTGACGAAGGCGGCAAGGCTCATCTGCACGACGCCCGTGCCGAGCATCAGGCCGCCCGCCAGCAGGGTGTGGCGCGCCGGTTCCAGCATGCGCCGCGCCAGTTCCAGCATGCGCTCGCGGCTGGCGACGAGCTGGCGCAGATACAGGTCGACCTGTTCGCCGACCAGCGGGATGTCGCGGATCCAGGCGGGCGGCAGCAGTTCGCCGTGGCCGAGCGCGTCGCGCAGCTGCTCGAAGGCGCTGCCGATGTTGTCGGCGAGGTTCCAGGCGACCAGCGCCAGCGGGATGATGACCAGCAGCGTGAGCGACAGCGTCATGCACAGGGCGGCCAGGGTGCGGCGGCCATGCATGCGGCGCAGCAGCCTCTGGTACAGGGGCCAGGAAGAGATGACGACGGCGGCCGCGAACAGGATCGCGGCCAGGAAGGGACGCAGGACGTAGAGGCAGCCGATGGCCAGCAGGATGACGGCGGCGGCGCGGGTGTAGTTCCTTCCTGGTCGTTGGTCCATGCCGCCCGTTCACCCTGACGTTGTCGATGTCAGGATAATAGCTGACGGATGTCGTGCACGATGGCGTCGGCCGGCTGGCCGTGGCGGATGAACAGGCGCAGCCTGCCCTCGCGGTCGAACACGTAGCTGCCGGCCGTGTGGTCGATCGTGTAGCTGCCCGGCTCCGTGCCCGGCACCTTCGAGTAGAACACCTTGAATTCCTTGGCCACCCTGGCGGTCTGCTCGGGCGAGCCGCGCAGGCCCACGAAGCGCTTGTCGAAGGCCGGCGCATAGGACGCCAGCAGTTCCTGCGTGTCGCGCTCGGGGTCGAGGGTGATGAAGGCCACCTGCACCTGGTCGGCCTGCGGGCCGAGTTTCTGCATCGCGCTGGCCATCTCGGCCATCGTGGTCGGGCACACGTCCGGGCATTGGGTATAGCCGAAGAACACCACCACGACCTTGCCCTTGTAGTCGGCCAGGGTACGCGGCTTGCCGTGGTGGTCGGTCAGCGAGAAGTCCTTGGCGTAGTCCAGGCCGGTGACGTCGGTGTTCTGGAAGGCCGGCGGCCGGCCCGGCAGCTTGTCGCAGGCGGCCAGCGAGGTGGCCAGGGCGGTGGCCAAGGCAGCGGCCAGCGCGATGGCGGCCGAGGCGGCGGTCAGGGATCGTGTCATCGTCAGAAATTCAGGTAGGGCTTCACGTAGTGGTCGACCAGCAGGGCCGCGAACAGCAGCGCCAGGTAGACCACGGACCAGGCGAAGGCCTTGCGCGCGATGCGGTCGCTGTAGTGCTTGTGGATCAGCCAGCCGTAGCGCAGGAACACGGCGTTCAGGGCGATGGCGCAGGCCAGGTAGACGATGCCGCTCATGCCCACCGCGAACGGGAACAGCGTGCAGGCGGCCAGCGCGATCGAGTACAGCCAGACCTGCAGGCCGGTATGGGCCATGCCGTGCGTGACCGGCAGCATGGGCAGGCCGGAGCGCACGTAGTCGTCGCGCCGGTACATCGCCAGCGCCCAGAAGTGCGGCGGCGTCCAGACGAAGATGATCAGCACCAGCAGCCAGGCTTCCATCGGCACCGTGCCGGCGACGGCCGCCCAGCCCAGCGCCGGCGGCATCGCGCCGGACAGGCCGCCGATGACGATGTTCTGCGGGGTGTTCGGCTTGAGCAGCACGGTGTAGATCAGCGCATAGCCGACGAAGGTGACGAAGGTCAGCCACATCGTGAGCGGATTGACCATGGCGTACAGCACGCCCATGCCGGCGCCGCCGATGGCGGCCGAGAACACCAGCGTCTGCGTGGTGGACAGCGCGCCCATGGCGGTGGCGCGGCGCGCGGTGCGGGCCATGCGGGCGTCGACCTCGGCCTCGATCAGGCAGTTGACGGCGAAGGCGGCGCCGGCCAGCAGCCAGATGCCGAGCGTGCCCCAGAACAGCACGTGCCAGCCGGGGAAGCCGTCGGTGGCCAGGAACATGCCGATGACGGCGCAGAAGACGGCGAGCTGGGTGACGCGCGGCTTGGTGAGCGCCCAGTACTGGGCGATCCGGTTGGGCAGCGGTTTGTGGGTGGCGGTGTGGGTAATCATGAATGGCTCGCGGGCGCGGGGGCCGGGCTGCGTGGGCTCGGCGGACTCATCCGCACCGGGTCGAGTTGATACTGTACCTTGTAGTTTAACACGGTCACCAGCAGCACGAGCGCGGCCGCGCCGGCGTTGTGCAACACCGCGATCGCGAGCGGGAAATCCAGGAACACGGTGGCGATGCCGGTCGTTGCCTGGGCGGCAAGCAGCAGCGCCAGGTTGCGCGCCGTGCCGTGCAGGCCCGGCAGCCTCCAGGCGCGCCAGGCGGTCCAGCCCAGCACCAGCACGACGACGATGGCGAAGTTGCGGTGCACCCAGTGGATCGCCGTCAGCGCCGAAAAAGGCAGGTAGTGCCCGGCGGCCGTCTTGCCGAGTTCGCGCCACAGCGTGAAGCCGTGTTCGAAGTCCATCTCCGGGATCACCTGCCCGTTACACAAGGGGAAATCGCTGCAGGCCAGCGTGGCGTAGTTGGTGCTCACCCACCCGCCCAGCGCGAGCTGGACCAGCAGCACGGCGGCGGACAGCCACGCCAGCGGGCGCAGGCGCCGCAGCGCGGCCGGCGCGGCGGCCGGCGGCGGCGGCTTGAGCAGGTTGTCCTCGCGCCCGCCCATCCACACGACCAGGGCCAGCAGCGTCATCCCGAACAGCAGGTGCAGGGTGACGATGACCGGCTGCAGCTTCAGCGTGACGGTCCAGGCGCCGAACGCGCCCTGCACGCACACCCACAGGAACAGCACGGTCGGCAGCGCCGGGTGGAAGGCCTGCGCGCGCGAACGGCGCCACTGGATCCAGGACGTGATCGTCAAGGCCATGATCAGCACGCCGATGCCCATGGCGAGATAGCGGTGGATCATCTCGATCCAGGCCTTGGCGACGGTGACGGGGCCGGTCGGCATGAGTTCCTCGGCGGCGGCGATGTGCTCGTGCGCCAGGAACGGGTTGGCCAGGCCGTAGCAGCCGGGCCAGTCGGGGCAGCCCAGGCCCGAATCGGTCAGGCGGGTGAAGCCGCCGAACACGATCAGGTCGAAGGTGAAGAAGGCGATGATCCAGACCAGCTTGCGGTACTTGTGCGGGTCGGACGACATCCACACCATGGACAGCGGGATGCAGGCCACGAGCAGGCCGTGGACCAGGAGTTGGACGAGGTGGGAAGCTTGCATGGGATTCAGCCGACGGACGACGCCTTCAGCAGTTTGTAGATGTCCTTGTAGACCTTGCGCGGTTCCGGATCCCGCGGAAAGCGCATCATCAGGTGGCCGAGCGGGTCGATCAGGTAGATGTGGTCGTCCGTGCCGGTGCCGGCGTCGACCGGCAGCCAGCCTTGCACCGCGGCGGGGTCGGCGCGCAGCATGTGGGTGCCGTCGAACTCGCGGATGACGAGCGTCTCCAGCGGCGCGCGGTCGGTGATCAGCCAGACGCGCTCGATGCGGTCCATCTCCTTGCCCTGCATCAGGCGCAGCTGGCGCATGGTGAACAGCTGCTTCCGGCAGGCCTCGGCGCAGGCGCCCGGGGCCGTCATCAGCATCACCCACTTGCCCTTGAACCCGGCCAGCGCCTGCGGACGGCCGTCCAGCGTCGTCGTGCCCAGGCCGGCGGGCACCGGATGGGCGCGCTGGTCGACCAGCGCCCCGTAGTTGTTGCGCTTTTCCGGCTTGAGCACGTAATAGGTGAAGTAGGACGCGAGCAGCGGCGAGGCGCACACCAGCAGCACCAGCCACAGCATGCGGCGGCCGCGTTTCTGCATCGCCGGGTCGGCGGGGGCGGCGGTGGCCGGTAGGGCATCAGCGGTCTTGTCTGCTTCCACGTCGGAATCCTGTGATCACGAAAAATACGAACGCCATCGCCGCCAGCGCATACCACTGGAAGGCGTAGCCCCGGTGGCGGTCCACGTCGACGGCCGGGGCGGGCCATTGCCGTACCAAGCCATCGTCCCCCATGCCCTCGGGGCGCGCGCCGGTCTGCTCGACCAGCAGCGGCAGCACGTCCAGGCCGCTCGCGCGGGCGAAGCCGGCCGGGTCCAGGTTCTGCACGATGGCGCCCGGGGCGAGCGGCGCGGGCGTCCCGAGCTGCATGACGCGCGCCGGGCGCAGCACCGCGATGCCTTCGATGGTCTGCTCGCCGGCCAGCGTGGGCACCCGCGGCACGCGGTCGTGGGCGCCGGGATCGCGCGGCAGCCAGCCGCGCGCCACCAGCACGTGGCGGTTCGACGCCGCTATTGTAAACGGCATCAGCAAAACGAACCCGCTGCGGCCTTCGAAGGGACGGTTGTCGAGGTAGACGGGCCAGCCGGGAACGAAGCGGCCGGTGACGACGACGCGGCGGTACTCGACGGCGCCGGGGTCGGCGATGGCCGTGGCCGGCCCGAGCCGCAGCGGCGCCATGGCGCCGCGCTCGGCCAGCCGGGCCTGCAGCGCCGTCTTTTCCGCGGCGCGGCGCGCCTGCCAGTTGCCCAGGGCGATGCCCAGGACGACCAGTGCCAGCGTGACGACGAAGGGAATGATGCTGAAATGAAAACGGAAACGGGAGCGCAAACGCATTACAATCGCATCCTGGTCATGCCCATCGTCGTCTTGCTCCTTTGCCAGGATCTTCCATGAAAATCGCCGTCGCCATCGCCTTCGTGCTCATCCTCGGCAGCCTGGGGTCGGCCTTGTTCTTCCTGATGCGCGACAAGGGGCGCAGCAACCGGACCGTGCAGGCGCTGGCGCTGCGGGTCGGGTTGTCGATCACGCTGTTCCTGCTCGTGCTGTTTTCCTACAAGATGGGGTGGATCCAGCCGAAGGGCCTGCACTGACCGTCGCCCGGCGCCACGCCGGGCCGGGCCGGGGCGACGGCCGCCCGCCTACAGCCAGTACACCACCACGTACAGGCCCAGCCACACCACGTCGACGAAGTGCCAGTACCACGCGGCCCCTTCGAAGGCGAAATGGTGCTCGGGCGTGAAATGGCCCTTCATGACGCGATACAGCACCACGGCCAGCATGATCGCGCCCATCGTCACGTGGAAGCCGTGGAAGCCCGTCAGCATGAAGAAGGTCGAGCCGTAGATGCCCGAGGTGAGCTTGAGGTTCAGCTCCGAATAGGCGTGGTGGTATTCGTAGGCCTGGAAGCCCATGAAGACGGCGCCCAGCAAAATGGTCAGGAACAGCCACAGCGCGGTCTTGCTGCGGTGCCCGGCGCGCAGCGCGTGGTGGGCGATGGTCAGCGTCACGCCCGAGGTCAGCAGCAGCGCCGTGTTGATGGTCGGGATCGGGAACGGACCCATGACGTTGAACTGTTCCACGGTGCCGGCCGGGCCGGTGCCGCCCCAGTGGCCGGCGAAGTCGGGCCAGATCACCTTGTGGTCGAGGTCGGCCAGCCAGGGCATCGAGATGGCGCGGGCATAGAACAGCGCGCCGAAGAAGGCGGCGAAGAACATCACTTCCGAGAAGATGAACCAGCTCATCGACCAGCGGTAGGACGCGTCGATGCGCGGCCCGTAGACGCCCGACTCCGATTCGCGGATGGCGTCGCCGAACCAGCGGTACAGCACGAACAGCATGGCGACGATGCCGGCCAGGCACACGGCCATGCCCCAGGCGGCGCCGTTGACCCAGCCGGACGCGCCGGCCATCGTGACCAGCATCGAGATGCCGGCCGCCATCGGCCAGCGCGATGGCCCGGGGATGAAGTAGTACGGCGCGGTATGCGGGGTTCCCATCTTGTCGTCTCCTCGATCTGGTAATTCGTCGATATCGTCTAGCTCCTGGCGACCGCGACATGCACCGCCAGCACCAGTAATCCGATGAACAGCGCCACCCCGACCAGCGCCCCGACGATGACGGCGATGGGGTTCAGGTTGGCGGCGTCGTGTTCGTAGTCCTTGCGCTTGCGCACCCCGAAGAAGGACCAGAACACGGCCTTCATCGTGGCGCCGAACGAGGCCTGCCGGCGCGGCGTGGGCTCGTCCATGCCTACTCCCTCGCGGCGACCGCGCCGCCGATCTCGAAGAAGGTATACGACAGCGTGATGTTCTTCACCTCGCGCGGCAGCGCCGGGTCGATGAAGAACACGACGGGCATCTGGCGCGCCTCGTGCGGTTTCAGGACCTGCTCCTGGAAGCAGAAGCATTCCACCTTCTTGAAATGCGGCGTCGCCGCCTGCGGCGCATAGCTCGGGATGGCTTGCGCCTTCACCGTGCGCGCCTGCGTGTTCACCACTTCGTAGACCACGGTCGCCATCTCGCCGGGATGCACGTCGATCGAGCGCTGCGTCGGGCGGAAGCGCCACGGTCCCTGGGCATTGCCGTCCAGTTCGATGGTGACGGTGCGCGCCATGTCGACCTGGGTATTGGCCGGGCGCTCCACGGTGCCGTCCTTCTGCGTCAGCACGTTGATGCCGAGGACCTCGCACACCTGCCGGTAGATCGGCACCAGCGCATAGCCGAAGCCGAACATGACGCAGGCCACCACCACCAGCTTGAGCAAGGTGGTGCGGTTCAGGCGCAGGCGCCCGCTCTGCTCGGTCCTGGCGGCGTCGGCCTGCATCTCAATGCATCCAGAGGCGCTTGACGAACAACATCACGAAGAAGAACAGGGCCAGCGCGCCCACCCACAGGGCGGTGCGCAGGTTGTTCGGCTTCGGGCGCGGTGGCTGGTCCATGTCGTCCTCACTTCACCAGCGGCGGGTTCTCGAAGGTGTGGAACGGCGCCGGGCTCGGCACGGTCCACTCCAGGCCCTCGGCGCCTTCCCAGGGCTTGGCCTCGGCCTTGGCGCCGCCGCGGATGGTCGGCAGCACCACGAAGAACAGGAAGTAGACCTGCGACAGGCCGAAGCCGAAGGCGCCGATCGACACGATCATGTTGAAGTCGGTGAACTGCACGGCATAGTCGGCGTAGCGGCGCGGCATGCCGGCCAGGCCCAGGAAGTGCATCGGGAAGAAGGTGACGTTGAAGGTGATGAGCGACAGCCAGAAGTGGATCTTGCCGCGCAGTTCCGGATACATGTGGCCGGTCCACTTCGGTCCCCAATAGTAGAAGCCGGCGAACAGGGCGAACAGCGAGCCGGCCACCAGCACGTAGTGGAAGTGGGCGACCACGTAGTAGGTGTCCTGCACCTGGATGTCGATCGGCGTGACGGCCAGGATCAGGCCGGTGAAGCCGCCCATCGTGAACACGAAGATGAAGCCGACGGCGAACAGCATCGGTGTCTCGAAGGTCATCGCGCCCTTCCACATCGTGGCGACCCAGTTGAACACCTTCACGCCGGTCGGCACGGCGATCAGCATCGTCGCGTACATGAAGAACAGCTGGCTCGTCACCGGCATGCCGGTGGTGAACATGTGGTGCGCCCAGACGATGAACGAGAGGATCGCGATCGAGGCGGTCGCGTACACCATCGAGGCGTAGCCGAACAGGGGCTTCCTGGCGAACGCCGGGATGATCTGCGAGATGATGCCGAACGCCGGCAGGATCATGATGTAGACCTCGGGGTGGCCGAAGAACCAGAAGATGTGCTGGTACATGACCGGGTCGCCGCCGCCGGCCGCGTTGAAGAAGGAGGTGCCGAAGTGGCGGTCGGTCAGCGTCATCGTGATGGCGCCGGCCAGCACCGGCATCACGGCGATCAGGAGGTAGGCGGTGATCAGCCAGGTCCAGCAGAACATCGGCATCTTCATCAGGGTCAGGCCCGGCGCGCGCATGTTCAGGATGGTGACGATGATGTTGATCGAGCCCATGATCGACGAGGCGCCCATGATGTGCATGGCAAAGATCGCCATGTCCATGCCCGGGCCCATCTGCGTGGACAGCGGCGCGTACAGCGTCCAGCCGGCCGCGGTGGCGCCGCCCGGCGCGAAGAAGGAGCCGGCCAGCAGCAGCGCCGCCGGCGGCAGCAGCCAGAACGAGAAGTTGTTCATGCGCGCGAACGCCATGTCGGACGCGCCGATCTGCAGCGGGATCATCCAGTTGGCGAAGCCGACGAAGGCCGGCATGATCGCGCCGAACACCATCACCAGGCCGTGCATGGTGGTGAGCTGGTTGAAGAATTCGGGGCGGAAGAACTGCAGGCCGGGCTGGAACAGCTCGGTGCGGATCATCAGCGCCAGCACGCCGCCCGACAGCAGCATGACGAACGAGAACCACAGATACAGGGTTCCGATGTCCTTGTGGTTGGTGGCGAACAGCCAGCGGCGCGCGCCGTGCGGGTGGTCGTGCGCATGGTCGTGGTCGTGGCCCTGTTCGTGCGACTGGTCGATGGTGCTGGAAGTCATGTCAGTTTTCCTGGTCGATCTGGTCTGCTTCGCGGGCCGCGCAAGCTGCGCACGGCCCGGTCTCCTTGATGCCGATGCGATGCCGGTGCGCACCGCGGACGACGCTCACTTGCCGCGTGCGGCCAGTACCTCGGACGGTTGCACGATATTCTCCTCGGCCTTGTTCGTCCAGTTGTTACGCGTGTAGGTGATCACCGACGCGATGTCGGTGTCCGACAGTTGCGGCCACGGCGGCATCGCGGTCGGGAACTTGCCGCTGTGCTTGCCGTGCAGGAGGACGGCGATCTGTTCCGCCTTCGGACCGGTCACGACCGGCGAGCCGACCAGCGAGGCGAACGCGTTCGGCACGCCCTGGCCGCTGGCCTGGTGGCAGGCCACGCAGTTGCTGGCATAGACCTTCTCGCCCTTGGTCTTGAGCTCGTCGATGGTCCAGACCTTGTTCGGGTCGTCGGCCAGCGCCGCCATCTTCTTCTGCTCGCCGGCGACCCAGGCCGAGTAGTCCTCGGCCGAGACAACCTTGACGACGATCGGCATGAAGGCGTGCTCCTTGCCGCACAGCTCGACGCAGTTGCCGCGGTAGGTGCCGACCTGCTCGGCGCGGAACCAGGTGTCGCGCACGAAGCCGGGGATGGCGTCCTGCTTGACGGCGAAGGCGGGGATGGTCCAGGAGTGGATCACGTCGTTGGCCGTCAGCACCAGGCGCACCTTCTTGTTCACCGGCACGACGACCGGGTTGTCGACCTCGAGCAGGTAGTTCTCGGTGCGCTTTTCCGTCGGCGCCAGGCCCGGCTCGCCGACCTGGGTGCGCGGGGTGGCCAGGTTGGACAGGAAGGAGATGCCCTCGCCCTCCCCCTTCAGGTAGTCGTAGCCCCACTTCCACTGCATGCCCGTCACCTTGATGGTGAGGTCGGGGTTGGACGTGTCCTTCATCGCCACGACGGCGTGCGTGGCGGGGAGCGCCATGCCGATCACGATCAGGAACGGGACGACGGTCCAGGCGATCTCGACGGTGGTGGATTCGTGGAAGGTGGCCGGCTTGTGGCCGAGGGACTTGCGGTGCTTGAACACCGAATAGAACATGACGCCGAACACGCCGACGAAGATGACCAGGCAGACCACCATCATCCAGTTGTGCAGGCTGTAGATGTAGGCCGCGATGCCGGTCACGGGCGCCTGCATGTTGAGCTGGTGCTCCAGCGGGCGCCCCGTGACGACGGGGTCCGCCGCCAGGGCCGGACCGGCGGCAGTCGCCGCCGCCAGCGCCAGGCCGTACATCAACGTCTTGAATCGCTTTGCATAAGTCATGTCGTCCCCAACCACCCAAAAAAATTTTGAATTTTCTGAAACGGTCAGCAATTCCACGAACGAAAGCCGCCGCTGCGAAATCCTTATGTCCGCCGTCATCCGGGACCGCGTGGGGGCCTCGATGACGCCGGCTTTTTGATGACTTGTGTTGCTGCAACAGTTTGACTGCACGCTGCTGGGCGCTGTTCTGCCTAAATTTTGTGCTTTTTTACGACTCCAATCGAAAAAAGTGTCATTGATTATACTGAAATGGCTAATTTTTATTCAAGGAAAATTACTGACGCGGTGCCGCATGCAACGCCCTGCCCTCAGGCCTTGGGCGGCGTGCGCGGCTGGAAGCGCACGATGGCCTCGCCGGCCGCCGTCACCTTGGGCGCCGGACGGAAGGCGTGGCCGTAGATGATCTCGAACGTCAGGGCCAGCTTGCCGTCGGCGCGCCGCTGCGCCGCCAGCGCGTCGAGCACGCGCCGCCAGGCGCCGCGCCCCACCAGGCCGCGGCGGCGCGAGTCGAGCGGATTGCCGCCGAAGGCGCGCACGTCGGCCAGCATGGCCTGCGGCGTGTCGTAGGTGACCGTGATCGTCTCCATGTCCATCACCGGCGTCGTGAAGCCCACCTCCACCAGCTGGTCGCCGAAGTCGTGCATGTCGACGAAGGGCAGCGTGTGCGGCGCCGCGTCCAGCGCGGCGAAGGCCGCGCGCAGCTCGCGGAAGGTGTCCGGCCCGAAGGTCGAGAACATCAGCAGGCCGTCCACGCGCAGCGCGCGGCGCCACTCGGCGAACACGCGGTCCGGCTGCGGGTGCCAGTGCAGCGCCAGGTTCGACCAGACCAGGTCGAGCGCATTCTGGCCGAACGGCAGCTGGCCGAAGTCGCCGCAGACCAGGTCGATGCCGGCCTTGGCCGGCAGCAGGCGGCTGAGGAAGGAACGCGGCGCCTGCGCCCCGCCGGCCCGGGCCAGCATGGCGGGCGCCGAGTCCAGGCCCAGCACCTGGGCGGCCGGATAGCGCTTCTGCAGCTCGGCGATGTCGGCCCCGGCGCCGCAGCCGGCGTCGAGCACCTGGCGCGGCGCCGTCTTGACCAGCGCCAGGCGGTCGAACATGCGGCTGGCGATCTCGCGCCGCAGGAAGTCGGACTGGGCGATCCGGGCCGGATCGTCGAACAGCTGGCGCACGCGCATCAGGTCGATGGGCGCGCTCAATGTGGAGGAAGCTTGGGGTGAAACCATGGTCAACCGCGGTCGAATGAGATAATCGCCCAGTGTACATGGTTGTCGGCGAACGAGCCGACGATGGGGCCGACGATGGGACCAATGAGCGACCTGCCATCCCTCGGGGGCCGCTGGATGGGGACGGCGCTGCGCCTGCTGCTGCCGTCCACCTGCGCGCTGTGCGCCGGCGGCTGCGACGGCGTCGTGTGCGCGGCATGCGAGGCGGCGTATGCGCTGCCCAGGCCGCGGTGCGGCCGCTGCGCCAATCCCCTGCCGGACGACGCCCCGGCCTGCGGCGCCTGCCTGGCCGCGCCGCCGCCGTTCGACGCCACCGTCGCCGCCGTCGACTACGCCGCCCCGCTCGACCAGCTGGTGCTGCAACTGAAATTCGGCGCGCGCCTCGCGCTGGCGCCCTGGTGCGCCGCCATGCTGCGCGATGCCGTGCTGGCCCGCCCCGGCCTGGCGCTGCCCGAACTGTTGTGTCCGGTTCCACTGGGGCCGGAGCGCCTGGTCGGGCGCGGCTTCAACCAGGCGCTGGAAATCGCCCGTCCCCTGGCCCGCGCGCTGGGCACGGCATTGCACCCGCGGCTGGCCGAGCGCCTGCTCGACACGCCGGCGCAGTCCGGCGTCGCCCCCGCCGAGCGCGCCCGCAACGTGCGCGGGGCGTTCGCGGTGACGGCGCCGGATCGCGTCGCCGGCCGCCACGTCGGCATCGTCGACGACGTCATGACCAGCGGCCACACGCTGGGCGAGCTGGCGGCGACCTTCAAGCGCTTCGGCGCGGCGCGCGTGACGAACCTGGTGTTCGCGCGCACGCCGCCGCATGGATAATAGCGGGCGTAGGGTGCGCACCCCATGCGCACCGATGTGCTTAAAGGAGAACCATTTGTTCCACGTCGTCCTGGTCGAACCAGAAATCCCGCCCAACACGGGCAACGTCATCCGCCTGTGCGCCAACACCGGCGCGCAGCTGCACCTGGTCGAGCCGCTCGGCTTCCCGCTCGACGACGCCAAGATGCGCCGCGCCGGCCTCGACTACCACGACTACGCCACCATGAAGGTGCACAAGGACTGGAACGCGTTCCTGGCCGAGGCGCGGCCGGATCCGGCGCGCATGTTCGCCATGACCACGCACGGCTCCGCGCCGTTCGCCGACGTGGCGTTCCGGCCGGGCGACGTGTTCGTGTTCGGCGCCGAGTCGCGCGGCCTCGACCCGGCCCTGCGCGCATCCTTCCCGCCGGCGCAGCGCATCCGCCTGCCGATGATGCCGGGCAACCGCAGCCTGAACCTGTCGAACACGGTCGCCGTGGTCGTCTACGAGGCCTGGCGCCAGAACGGCTACGCCGGCGGGGGCTGAACCTTGCACCGCACATGGTCACCCATGTAGGGTGCGCACCCCGTGCGCACCGAACGCCGGCATGACGCGAACGCCTGGTGCGCACGGGGTGCGCACCCTACGGCCGCCGGTCAGCCGCCGAACTGGCGGATCTTCGCCACCAGCTTGGTGGTGGAACGGTCGTGCGCGAAATCGATGGCGACCGCCTTGCCGCCCTGGGCGATGACTTCCTTCCCCTCGGGAATCTGGTCCATCACGTAGTCGCCGCCCTTGGCATAGATGTCGGGGCGGGCTTCCCGCACCACCTCGAGCGCGGTGTCCTCGTCGAACTCGACGACCAGGCTGACCGATTCCAGCGCGGCCAGCACGGCCATGCGGTCGGGCAGCGTGTTCAGCGGGCGGTCGTCGCCCTTGCCCAGGCGTTTCACGGAGGCGTCGGTGTTCACGGCCACGACCAGCGCGGCGCCGAGTGCGCGCGCCTGCGCCAGGTAGGTCACGTGGCCGCGGTGCAGGATGTCGAAGACGCCGTTGGTCAGGACGACCGGCCTGGGCAGGTCGGCGATGCGGGCTTGCAGGGTGGCGCGGGTGCAGAGTTTTTGTTCGAAGTCGGGCATGGTGGTTCGGTTCGGATTGGGTCCCGGCCTGCGCCGGGACGACGGTGGATGGCAGCGGGCGGACCTCAGGCCTTCGGGGCCTCGTCCTGCGGCTCGTCCGGCAGCATCGACAGCTCGGCCGGCCTGGCGGCGGCGCCGGACTCGCCCGGGGCGCCGCGTTCGCCCGACAGCTTGATCTGCAGGCGCAGGCCGTTGGCGGAGTCGGCGTTGCGGATGGCTTCCTCGTAGCCGATCCAGCCCTTGTTGTAGAGCTCGAACAAGGCCTGGTCGAACGTGCACATGCCCAGTTCGCGCGACTTGTGCATGATTTCCTTGATGCTGTGGAAATTTCCCTTCAAGATCATCTCGCCGATGGTCGGCGTGTTCAGCAGGATCTCGATGGCCGCCTTGCGGCCCTTGCCGTCTTCCGTGCGCACCAGGCGCTGCGAGACGATGGCGCGCAGGTTCGACGACAGGTCCATCAGCAGCTGCGGGCGGCGCTCTTCCGGGAAGAAGTTGACGATCCGGTCCATCGTCTGGTTGGCATTGTTCGCGTGCAGCGTGCCCAGGCACAGGTGGCCCGTCTCGGCGAAGGCGATCGCGTGTTCCATCGTCTCGGTATCGCGGATCTCGCCGATCAGGATCACGTCCGGCGCCTGGCGCAGCGTGTTCTTGAGGGCATTGTGCCAGGACAGCGTGTCGACGCCGACCTCGCGGTGCGTGACCAGGCAGTTCTTGTTCTTGTGCACGTATTCGACCGGATCCTCGACCGTGATGATGTGGCCGGCCGAGTTGCCGTTGCGGTAGTCGATCATCGCCGCCAGCGTGGTCGACTTGCCGGAGCCGGTGCCGCCCACGACCAGCACCAGGCCGCGCTTGGTCATCACGACGTCCTTCAGCACGTCGGGCAGGTCGAGCTTCTCGAAGGTCGGGATCTCGGAGGCGATGGTGCGCACCACCATGCCCACGCTCTGCTGCTGCACGAAGACGTTGACGCGGAAGCGGCACACGCCGGGCAGCGAGATGGCGAAATTGCACTCCATCTCGGCCTCGAACTCGGCGCGCTGGCGCTCGTTCATCAGCGCCAGCGACAGCGCGCGCGTGACCTCCCCGGTCAGGCGCTGGTTCGACAGCGGCTTCATCGCGCCCTGGTGCTTCATGCTGGGCGGGAAGTCGGCCGAGATGAACAGGTCGGAGCCGCCCTGCTGGTGCATGACGGTCAACAGCTTGTGCATGTAGGACTGGGCTTGCTCCGGGCCGAAGGTCGAGGACATCGTTGACTCTCTATCAAAGCCGGGCGGCGTCGCCGGCGCGGCCATTATATCGGCAGCTTTGATTGTAAAATAGTGTGTATCTGCCCAAATAATCAGCAGGCGTGTCGTTCGCGATACGCCCAGCCAGCCCGACCCATGACCCTGACCGAACTGAAATACATCGTCGCCGTCGCCCGCGCCCGCCACTTCGGCCATGCCGCCGAATCCTGCTTCGTGGCGCAGCCCACGCTGTCCGTCGCCATCAAGAAGCTGGAGGACGAGCTCGGCGTCACACTGTTCGAGCGCGGCGGCTCGGAAGTGTCGGTGACGCCGCTGGGCGCCCAGATCGTGGCCCAGGCCGAGCGCGTGCTCGAGCAGACGGCGGCCATCAAGGAACTGGCCAAGCAGAACAAGGACCCGCTGTCCGGCCCGCTGCGCCTGGGCGTGATCTACACCATCGGCCCCTACCTGCTGCCGCCGCTGGTGAAGAACCTGATCGAGAACGTGCCGCAGATGCCGCTGGTGCTGCAGGAGAACTTCACCGTCAAGCTGCTCGACATGCTGCGCCAGGGCGAGCTGGACGCCGCCATCATGGCCCTGCCGCTGCCCGAGCACGGCATGGCCGTGCAGGCGCTGTACGACGAGCCGTTCGTCGTCGCCATGCCCAAGGACCATGCCTGGGCCAGGCGCCGCGACATCTCGGCCGAGGACCTCAAGAGCGAGACCATGCTGCTGCTGGGCACCGGCCACTGCTTCCGCGACCAGGTGCTGGAAGTCTGCCCGGAGATGGCGCGCTTCTCGTCGAACCCCGGCAACGGCATGCAGCGCACCTTCGAGGGCTCGTCGCTGGAAACGATCCGCCACATGGTCGCCAGCGGCATCGGCCTGACGGTCCTGCCGCGCGCCTCGGTGCCGGACATGAAGGACCCGAACGGCATGCTGACCTTCGTCCCGTTCCAGGAACCGGCGCCGTCGCGCCGCGTGGTGATCGTCTGGCGCAAGAGTTTCACGCGCCGCGCGGCGATCGACGCGGTGGTCAACGCGGTGGCCGAGTGCCGGCTGCCCGGCGTGGAGATGGTCACGCTGCCGGCCGCGGCATAGTCCGCCGCACCCGCCCCGGCGCAGGGCGGACCCCGACGGCGTGCCGCCGTCCGCGCATGCGGGAGCGCCCCCGGCCGGCGCCGGGACGACGTGGTTGCGCGGCGGCACGCTACAATTCGGATTTGCAGATCACTTCCGAGTTTCCATGACCAAGCTGGCGCTGTACTTCCGCCTCATCCGGGCCGACAAGCCGATCGGCATCCTGCTGCTGCTCTGGCCCACGCTGTGGGCATTGTGGATGGCCTCCGGCGGCCGCCCCGAACCGCTGTACGTCGTCATCTTCGTGCTCGGCACCGCCCTGATGCGCTCGGCCGGCTGCGCCATCAACGACTATGCCGACCGCGACTTCGACCGCCACGTCAAGCGCACCGTCGACCGCCCGCTGACCAGCGGCCGCATCAAGGGCTGGGAGGCGCTGATGGTGGCCGCCGTGCTGGCCATCGTCTCCTTCCTGCTGATCCTGCCGCTGAACACGCTGACCAAGCAGCTGTCCGTGGTCGCCGTGATCGTGGCCGGCAGCTATCCCTATTTCAAGCGCTTCTTCGCCATCCCCCAGGCCTACCTGGGCATCGCGTTCGGCTTCGGCATCCCGATGGCCTTCGCCGCCGTGCAGGGCGCGGTCCCGGCCGTGGCCTGGTGGCTGCTGGTGGCGAACGTGTTCTGGGCCGTGGCCTACGACACCGAGTACGCGATGGTGGACCGCGACGACGACCTCAAGATCGGCATCCGCACCTCGGCCATCACCTTCGGCCGCCACGACGTCGCCGCCGTGATGCTGTGCTACGCCGTGGCGCTGGGCATCGACCTGGTGTGCGGCTGGATGCTGGGCCTGCGCTGGTGGTTCGTCGGCGGCGTCGTCGTGGCGGCCGGCATGGCGCTCTACCACTACACGCTGATCCGCGGGCGCGACCGCATGCGCTGCTTTGCCGCCTTCCGCCACAACAACTGGTTGGGTGCGGCACTGTTCGCGGGAGTCGCGCTAGACTATGCATTAGGTTAATATTATTCAATACACCATAAACACCTCGAGAGGCACCCCATGATGGAAAAAATCCCGACCCAGACCGGCGCACGCGACCAACTGCTGTCCGACCTGAAAACCGTCATCCACGACGCCGAATCGTGGCTGCGCCACAGCGGCCAGATGACCGGCGAAGAGTTCAAGGCGGCCAAGGCCAAGTTCGAGCGCACCCTGGTCCAGGCCAAGGAAGACATCATCCGCCTGGAAGAAGCCGTCGTCGAAAAGACCAAGGTCGCCGCCAAGGCCACCGACGAATACGTCAAGGAAAACCCGTGGAAGGCCGTCGGCCTGGGCACCGCCGTCGGTGTCGTGATCGGCATGCTGATCGCCCGTAAATAATGGCCATCTTCGCGGCCGCGGGCCGCGCGGCGTCGACCGTGGTGGCCATGGCGGCCACCCGGCTCGAACTGGCCGCCGTCGAGTTCCAGGAAGACGCGCGCCGCCTGCTCGGCCACGTCGTACTGTCGCTGCTGGCCGCGTTCCTGCTGGCGGCGGCCTTCATGCTGGGCGCGTTCTTCGTGATCCTGCTGTTCTGGGACAGCTATCCGCTGCAGGCCACGGCCGGCATGGCGATCCTGTTCGCGCTAGTGGCCGCGGCGATCCTGCTGAAGGTGCGCGCCGCGCTGAACGCCCAGCCGCCGCTGCTGTCGGCCACGCTGGCCGAACTGCGCAAGGACGCCGACTACGTGCGCCAGGCGGCCGCCATCCGCGCCGCCGAGGCGAATGCGGGAGCCCACCATGACTAAACCCTCGCTCGCGCAACGCCGCGCGCAACTGGTCGCCGAGTGCGCCGAACAGCGCGCCGGCCTGGCCGACGCGCTGCTGGCGCTGCGGCCGTCGAACGCGCTCGGCCATCCGGTGGCCGGCTTCGTCGTCGGCAACAAGAAGCTGGTGCTGGGCACTGCAGCAACTGCCCTGGGGCTGCTGCTGGCCAAGCGCAAGCGGCTCGCCGGGCTGGCCGGCGCGCTCATGTCCGGCGTGGGCATGGTGCGCAATGTGCTGGGCGTCGTGCGCCAGTTCAGGCGCTAGCGCCGCCGGTCGTCGCCCCGGCGCAGGCCGGGGTCCAATTTGCAGGCATGCCACGAACTTGGGCCCCGGCCTGCGCCGGGGCGACGTATCAGGGGTGCTTACTTCCCCAGTTCCTCGCCCAATTCCCTGCCCCGCGCCGCCGCCGCCTTCATGGCCGCGACGATCGCCTCCTTCACGCCCGCCGCCTCCATGCTGGAAATGGCCGCATGCGTGGTCCCGCCCTTCGACGTCACGCGCTGGCGCAGCACTTCCACGCCCTCGTCCGATTGCGCCGCCAGCTGGGCCGCGCCGGTGAACGTGGCCAGGGCCAGCGCCCTGCCCTGCTCCGCCGACAGGCCCATGTCGCGCGCGGCCTGCTGCATCGCCTCGAGGAAGTAGAACACGTAGGCGGGACCGCTGCCCGACACCGCCGTCACCGGATCGATCAGGCTTTCCTCGTCCAGCCACACGGTCAGGCCGACGGCGCGCATGATGCTGTCGGCCGCTTCCTTCTGCGCCGCGCCGACGCCCGCCAGCGCCACCATGCCGGTGACGCCCTGCCCGATCAACGCCGGCGTGTTCGGCATCGTGCGCACGATGGCGCCGTAGCCGCCCAGCCAGCGCGACAGGTCTTCGGCGCGGATGCCGGCGGCGATCGACAGCAGCAGCGGGCCGCCCGACAGCTGCGACTGCAGGTGGAGGGCGACGTCGCGCATCTGCTGCGGCTTCACGGCCAGCACGATCACGTCGCTGGCCGCGACGGTGGCGCCGATGTCCGGCGCGCTCGTCACGCCGTAGGCCGCATGCAGGCGCTGCAGCGCTTCCGGCTCCGGATCGACCACGTGGATGTCCGCGCCCTGCGCCACATTGCCGGCCAGGCCCGCGATGAGGGCAGTCGCCATGTTGCCGCCGCCGATGAAACTGATCTTCATGGGAGTCCCCGTTCTATGTTCATTCGTAATGGCGCGCGCCGAAGATGGCGCTGCCGACGCGCACGATGGTCGCGCCTTCCATGACGGCCGCGCCCATGTCGGCCGACATGCCCATCGACAGCGTGTCGACGGCGATGCCGGCCTTGCCGAGTTCCTGCGCCAGCGCGCGCAGGCGGGCGAAGGGCGCGCGCTGCAGCGCCGGGTCGGCCTGCGGTTCCGGGATCGCCATCAGGCCGCGCAGGCGCAGGTTCGGCAGCGCCGCCACGGCCTGCGCGAGCGCCGGCAGTTCGTCCGGACGCACGCCGCTCTTGCTGGCTTCGCCGCTGATGTTCACCTGCAGGCAGACGTTCAGGATGCCGCGCTCGGGCGGGCGCTGCTCGGCCAGGCGCTGGGCGATCTTGAGGCGGTCGACCGTGTGCACCCAGTCGAAGTGCGTCGCGATCGGGCGCGTCTTGTTGCTCTGGATCGGGCCGATGAAATGCCATTCCAGCCGCAGTTCCGGTCGCGCTTTCGCCACAGCGGCGATCTTGTCGACGCCCTCCTGCAGGTAGTTTTCGCCGAAGGCGCGCTGGCCGCTGGCGGCCGCCTCCAGCACGGCTTGCGCAGGGAAGGTCTTCGACACGGCCAGCAATTGGACCGCCGAACGCGGCCGTCCGGCGGCCAGGCAGGCGGCCTCGATTGTCGCTTCGACAGCTTGCAAGTTCGCGGCGATTGTGGACATAATGGTTTTCTGTAGGAAATATTTTTCAGTTACAAGCGCCCCGGCGGAACGGCTGCGCCAGGGCCCAAGGATTATAAATGGACATTTCGGAACTGCTTGCTTTCTCCGTGAAGAACAAGGCGTCGGACCTGCACCTGTCGGCCGGCCTGCCGCCGATGATCCGCGTGCATGGCGACGTGCGCCGCATCAACCTGCCGCCGCTGGAGCACAAGGACGTGCACGGCATGATCTATGACATCATGAACGACGGCCAGCGCAAGCAGTACGAGGAGATGCTGGAGTGCGACTTCTCGTTCGCCATTCCGGGCCTGGCGCGCTTTCGCGTGAACGCCTTCAATCAGGAGCGCGGCGCGTCCGCCGTGATGCGCACGATCCCGTCCAAGATCCTGACGCTGGAAGAGCTGAACGCGCCGAAGATCTTCACCGAACTGGCCATGCGTCCGCGCGGCCTGGTGCTGGTGACCGGCCCGACCGGCTCCGGCAAGTCGACCACGCTGGCCGCGATGGTCAACCACCTGAACGAGAACGAATACGGCCACATCCTCACCATCGAGGACCCGATCGAATTCGTGCACGAATCGAAGAAGTGCCTGATCAACCAGCGCGAGGTCGGCCCGCACACGCTGTCCTTCAACAACGCGCTGCGTTCGGCGCTGCGCGAAGACCCGGACGCGATCCTGGTCGGCGAGCTGCGCGACCTGGAGACGATCCGCCTGGCGCTGTCGGCCGCCGAGACCGGCCACCTGGTGTTCGGCACGCTGCACACCTCGTCGGCCGCCAAGACCATCGACCGTATCGTCGACGTGTTCCCGGCCGAGGAAAAGGAGATGGTGCGGGCGATGCTGTCGGAATCGCTGCAGGCCGTGATCTCGCAGACCCTGCTCAAGACCAAGGACGGTTCCGGCCGCGTGGCCGCGCACGAGATCATGATCGGCACGCCGGCGATCCGCAACCTGATCCGCGAAGCCAAGATCGCCCAGATGTACTCGGCGATCCAGACCGGCTCGAACGTCGGCATGCAGACGCTGGACCAGAACCTGACGGACCTGGTGCGCCGCAACGTCATCTCCTCGGCCGCCGCGCGCGCCGCCGCCAAGATCCCGGAAAACTTTCCCGGCTAAGTCATAGGAAGAACGCACGATGGAACGCGACCAGGCCTCCAAATTCATGTTCGACCTGCTGCGCCTGATGGTGAGCAAGGGCGGCTCCGACCTGTTCATCACGACGGGCTTCCCGCCGGCGATCAAGATCGACGGCCGCATGACGCCGGTGTCGAACCAGGCCCTCGGCGCCTCGCACACGGCCGACCTGGCGCGCGCCATCATGAACGACAAGCAGGCCGCCGGCTTCGAGCTGACCAAGGAAGCCAATTTCGCGATCAGCCCGGGCGACCTGGGACGCTTCCGCGTCTCGGCCTTCATGCAGATGGGCGCCGTGGGCATGGTGCTGCGCGTGATCACGACGACGATCCCGAAGTTCGACGACCTGGAACTGCCGGACGTGCTGAAGGACGTGGTGATGACCAAGCGCGGCCTGGTGATCATGGTCGGCGCCACCGGCTCGGGCAAGTCGACGACGCTGGCGGCGATGGTCGGCTACCGCAACGAGAACAGCTACGGCCACATCATCACCATCGAGGACCCGGTCGAATTCGTCCATCCGCACAAGAACTGCGTGATCACGCAGCGCGAGGTCGGCGTCGACACCGACAGCTTCGAGGCGGCGCTGAAGAACTCGCTGCGCCAGGCGCCGGACGTGATCCAGATCGGCGAGATCCGCGACCGCGAGACGATGGAACACGCGATCGCCTTCGCCGAGACCGGCCACCTGTGCCTGGCCACGCTGCACGCCAACAGCGCCAACCAGGCACTCGACCGCATCATCAACTTCTTCCCCGAAGAGCGCCGGCAGCAGCTCCTGATGGATCTGTCGCTGAACCTGAAGGGCCTGATCTCGCAGCGCCTGGTCCCGAAGAAGGAAGCGAAGGGACGCGTGGTCGCCATCGAGATCATGCTCAATTCGCCGCTGGTCTCGGACCTGATCTTCAAGGGCGAGGTCCACGAGATCAAGGAAATCATGAAGAAGTCGCGCGAGCTGGGCATGCAGACCTTCGACCAGGCCCTGTTCGACCTGTACGAGGCCGACAAGATCTCCTACGAGGACGCGCTGCGCAACGCCGACTCCGTCAACGACCTGCGCCTGAACATCAAGCTCAACAGCAAGCATGCGAAGGACCGCGACCTGACCGCCGGCACCCAGCACCTGGGCCTCGTGTGACGCCTGGTGCGCCAGGGGTCAGAGCCCGGTTTTGCTTTCCAAGGGCTCTGACCCCGGTTTTCGGCCGCGACGCCTGCAACGCACGCATCGCCGCTTTGCTCTACACTCTTGCATCGAAATTCATCCCGCTGCAGGAGACAACCATGAACGTATTCGACTTCCAGGCCACCTCGCTCGCCGGCCAGCCGGTCGACCTGGGCGCTTACCGCGGCAAGGTCCTGCTGGTCGTGAACACCGCCAGCAAGTGCGGCTTCACGCCGCAATACCAGGGCCTGGAAAAGGTCTACCGCGAGCTGCACGCGCGCGGCCCCGGCTTCGAGGTGCTGGGCTTCCCCTGCGACCAGTTCGGCCACCAGGAACCGGGCAGCGACGCCGAGATCGGCGCCTTCTGCGAAAAGCACTACGGCGTCACCTTCCCCATGTTCGCCAAGATCGACGTCAACGGCGAGCAAGCGCATCCGCTCTGGAAGCACCTGAAGGAAACGGCGCCGGGCGTGCTGGGAACGGAGGCCATCAAGTGGAACTTCACCAAGTTCCTGGTCGGACGCGACGGCAAGGTCATCCACCGCTATGCGCCGACCACCAAGCCGGAAGAGATCGCGGACGATATCGAGAAGGCGCTGCAGTAGTGCCGGACGGCTTCAGCGCCGTTCGAACCACGCCATGATGGCGTCGTACTCGCGCTGCAGCCGCTGCCCGGTTTCCTCCATCGACAGCCCTTCCTCCACCAGGCCGTGCCCGACGTCCGGGATACGCCGGAAGGTCACGTCGCGTCCCTGCGTGCGCAGTTGCGCGTACAGCGCCTCGGTGGACAGGATCGGCACGGCCTCGTCGCGCATGCCGCTCACCAGATAGACGCGGGCGCGCGAACGCGCCAGTTCCGCGGCGGTGGAATGGGCGAAGAAGCTGCTCCAGCGCAGGTAGGTATGCCCCCACATGAACTTGCTCGTGCTGCGCGGATCGGCGGCGATGGCGGCGTATTGCGCGTCGAGTTCCTGCAGGCGCTCCAGCTTGTCGTCGTCGCTGGCGTCCGCGCGATGGATGCCGGCGGCGAAGTCGAACAACTGGCTCGGCCCGTTCGCGCCGACCAGGGCCACGTCGGTCACCGCGGGCATCGCGCGGGCCAGCGCGGCCGCCATCGGCGCGCCTTCGGAGAGGCCGATCACGAGCACGCGGCGCGCGTCCACCTCCGGCCGGCCCAAGGCATGGCGCAGCGCCGTCTCGAGGGTGGCCAGCCAGGTGTTGAAGGAAAAATGGTCGTTGAAGGCGGCGCCGCAGCCGTTCGCAACACCCTTCCCTTCCGGCGGCGGCGCGTCCGGCTGGTAGGGCTTGTCGACCGACATCACGGCGTAGCGCCCCTGCGCGGCGAGCTGCACCCACGAATAGATCGTGGACGAACGGTTGTCCGTTCCCAGCCCGCTGAACGGCGGCAGGCAGCCCGACCCCTGGATGTAGAGCACGAGCGGCGCGCGCTGCGCGGGCTTCGACAGGTAGTAGCGCACCGGCGCACGCCCGTCCTCGTGCAGGGTCAGGCGCGCCAGCTGCAGCCTGGGCGTATCGAAACGTTCTTCCTGCACGCGCGGGCCGGCGGCGTGGGCGCTGCCGCAGGCCAGCACGGCCGCGAGGAGGATGGGCGACGAGGTGATGCGCATGGATTTCCTTCGATGGCTGAATCCCCGATAGTGCCACGCAATGGCGGGCGCAAACCTATCGAATCGTCACGGGGCGTCAAGCTTCCTGCTGGCCGCGCCGCTTGGGCAGCGCGGCATGCGGTGCCAGCACGAACGCGCAGCTCATCAGGCGGCTGCGTTCGTCCGAGCGCGGGCGGCTCATCAGCTCGCACAGGCGTTCCAGCAAGCCGTTGACCTCTTCCAGTTCCGCCTGCGTCAGCCAGGCCTTGTTGCGCGCCGCCCATAACTCGCGCACAGGACCGGCGCCAACGACGTCCTCCATCTCCAGCGCCTCACCGAAATCCTTTTCCGCCACCTGCAGCAGACCGTGCGCGAACTTGCGCAGGGCCGCGGCATGGGGCGCGCTACCGGTGCGGTAGGCGAGCCGCAGGGGCTGGACGCCATCCCCCGCCAGGCGGTAGCGGCGCTCGCTGCCTTCCCCGGCGCCCGCATCGACGACCAGCCCGGCCTTGCACAGGATCTTCAGGTGATAGTACAGGCCGTCCGCATGGCGTCCCATCTGCAGCGCGAGTTCCGCTACACCGGCCTCGCCGCCGAGCGCGGCCAGCATGTCGACGATTTCCTGGCGCAGCGGGGCGGACAGCACGTCGATCAGGTCCGGGGCGTCGATCGCCCGGTAGTCGATAGTGCGGTCATCAATGGCGCGCTTTTTCATGGCTTCTCTTTTTGTTGAAAAACACCTATATTATTTCAACAAACAACGACATGCACAAGCGACTTCCATGACAACACTCCGACACATGTTCGCCCGCTGGGTCCTGGCCTGCCTACTTGTCCCGGCAACGGCATCGGCCGCCGGCCAGGCCCCGATCGACGCCGCCGGGTTCCGCGACGACATCGCCTTCATCCGCCACACGATCATGCGCGTGCATCCGGATCCGGGCTTTTCGGTCGATCCCGCCGCGCTGGACCGCGCACTGGATGCGCTCGCGGCCGATGTGCCGCCGACCATGACGCGCGACGACGCCTGGCGCCGCCTGGCGACGCTCAACCCGCTGCTCGCCGACGCCCACCTGTTCGTCGGCCATGCGGACTGGCGCGCCGACACCATGGCCCATCTGGCGGCCGGCGGCACGCTGTTCCCGTACGAAGTCGACATCGGCGTGGACGGCACGCTGTCGATCCGCGCCGCGTTGGGCGGCGGCGCGACGCCCCTGGCAGGCACGCGCATCCTGGCCATCGACGGCGTGCCGGCCACGGCGGCGGTAGCCGACCTGTCCGCCCTGGTGCATGGCGACACCCCGCTGTTCCGCGCCGCGCTGCTGGCGCGGCGCTGGTGGCTGTACCACTGGAAGACTTGCGGCAGCCCCGCGCGCTACCGCCTGCGGCTGCAAGACGGCGCCCGGCAATGGACGATGGACGTCGCCGCCGCCACGGCCGTTCCCGCGCTGCTGCGCGACGATGGCGACTTCGCGCGCCGGTTCCGCATCGATATCCGTCCCGGCGCGCGCGCGGTGCTCACGGTGGGCTCCTTGGACGGCGCGTTCCGGGAGCGCTTCCTGTCGTTCACGCGCGCGGCGTTCGCGCGCATGCGCGAGGAAGGCGTGAGCGCGCTGACGATCGACGTGTCGGAAAACGGCGGTGGCGATGATGCGCTGTGGCTGGACGGCCTGATGCCGTACCTGGCGATGCGGCCCTACCGCACCGGTTCGACCTACGTGAAGACGGTGCTCGAACCCGACGCCGCGCGCGGCGAGACGGCGGGCCAGGTCGTGCATGGGGAGATCGGGACCTGGCGCCAGCCCGACATGGACAATCCCCTGCGCTTTCGCGGCAAGGTAAGCGTGGCGATCGGACCGTCGACCTATTCCTCGGCGGTCCTGTTCGCCAACGTGATGCGGGATTTCGGTTTCGGCACGCTGGCCGGTATCGGTGGGGCCGCCCGCCGCACGCAGTCGGGCGGCATCCGGAGATTCGTGCTGCCGCACAGCGGCCTCGTCCTGTGGGTGCCGCGCTTCGTGCTCGCGCCGCCGGCCGGCGCGGCGCGCGATGCGCTGCTCGTTCCTGCGGCGCCGGCCATCCAGCAGCCGTAGGAACGGCGCCTCAATGCTTCGGCGCGAACCGGATCGCCTGCCCGCCGCCCGGCGCCAGCTTCAGTTGCAGCGTGTCGCGCGCCGTCACCGTCCGCTTCTCGACGACGAGGTCGAAACGGTGCTCGTTGCGGTAGTCGGCCTGGTCGCCGTCGCGGTAGATCTCGGCCACGTAGTCCTTGCCGGCGTCGAGGAAGGACAGCGGCAGCGGCAGCGTGCGCGCCTCGCCGTCGGTGACGGCGCCGACGTACCAGTCGTCCGAATGGCGGTCCTTGCGCGCCATGGTCGCGTACTCGCCCACCGCGCCGTTCAGGACGCGGGTATCGTCCCAGTCGGTCGGCACGTCCTTGATGAACTTGAAGGCCTTCGGGTACTTGGCGTAGTTTTCCGGGATGTCGGCCGCCATCGCGATCGGCGAGTAGATCACGACGAAGTTGGCGAGCTGCTTGGCCTGCGTCGAATTGAACACCTTGCCCTCGGCGCCGACCAGGCTCAGGACGCCCGGCGTGTAGTCCATCGGGCCGCTGAGCATGCGCGTGAACACCAGCTTGGCCTCGTGGTCGACCGGATTGACCGGGTTGCCCCAGGCGTTGTACTCGACGCCGCGCGCGCCTTCGCGCGACAGCCAGTTCGGGTAGGTGCGGCGCAGGCCGGTGTCCTTGATCGGCTCGTGGGTATCCACCGCGATGCGATGGCGCGCCGCCTCCGTCACCGCCTTCTGGAAGTGGCGAACGCCATCCTGCGAATCGTAGTTGCCGTAGTACGGCTTGCCGTCGGCGCCGGGGAACAGCATCGTGCCCGCCTCGTGCACGTAGCCCGACTTGACGCTGTCCACGCCCAGTGCGGCATACAGCGCATACGCATCGTCCATCTGCCCTTCGTAGGCGACCAGGTTGGCGCCCGTCTCGTGGTGGCCGATCAGGCGCACGCCCTTCTTTTTGGCGTAGGCGGCCAGCGCCGGCAGGTCGAAGTCGGGATACGGCCTGGTGAAGCTGAAGTCGGCGCCGCCGTGGCCCCAGTTGCTTTCCCAGCCCTGGTTCCAGCCTTCGACCAGCACGCCGCGGAACCCGTTCTTCGCGGCGAAGTCGATGTAGCGCCTGGTGTTCTTCGTCGTGGCGCCGTGGCGCTCGCCCGCGTTCCACGTGGTCTGCTGCAGGTGCATGCTCCACCACACGCCGACGAACTTCGACGGCTTGACCCAGGAAACGTCGCCCAGCTTGTTCGGCTCGTTCAGGTTCAGTTCGAGGTCGGACATGTACAGGCCGGCCGCGTCGTCGGCGATGCGCAGCGTGCGCCAGGGCGTCGTGAAGGCGCCGTGGCGCACGACGGCGGCCCCGCGGCTCGACGGCGCCAGCTGCGCGCGCAGCAACTGGCCGTCCACCTTGCGCACCCACATCGATGCGTAGTCGACCAGCGCCGCCTCGTGGATGGCGACGTGGGTGCCGTCCTCCAGGCGCATCGTCAGCGGGGTGTTGGCGGTGCCGATTTCCTTCAGCGGCGCCTTGCGCACCAGCTCTTCCAGGCCCGGCAGCTCGCCGGCCGGGATCCACCAGGCGGTGGCCGGCTGGGCCACCGCGAATTCGGTCAGCTCGTCCGTGATCTCGACGTCGCGCAGTTGCGGCTGTTCGGGGAATTCGTAGCGGAAGCCCACGCCGTCGTCGTAGACGCGGAACACCACGGCCAGCGCGCGCTGGTCGCGTTCCTTCTGTTCGAGTTCGACGCGCAGTTCGCGGTAGTGGTTGCGCACGTGGCGGCGCTCGCCCCACGGCTGTTCCCAGGTGTCGTCATGCTCGCTGACGCGGGTGTCGCGCACGCTGAAGCCGCCGTCCAGCTTCCAGGCATTGGCGAGGTTGAAGCCCAGGCGCGACGGCGCGATGATGTCCTTGCCCTTGCGCTTGATGTCGTAGCCGAGCCGGCCCGTCGGGCCGAGCTGGACCTCCACGCTCAATGCGCCGTCCGGCGACGTCGCGCTGCCGACGACCTCCTGCGCCCGGGCGACCGGGCCGGCCATGGAACTCGTCAGGACCGCGACGGCGGCGGCGGAAAGAAAGCGGATGCGCATCGATATTGTCTCCATGGGATGCCAGCTTTGACAATCCGGCAATTTCAAGAGATGAAATAGTACACCAGCGCTTGTCCGGTTCCGCCCCGCCGGGCGGCCGAATCTTCAGGTTGCATTCAGGCCCGCGCGCCAGGGATTCAGCGCGTCTCGACGCGCGCCGAGGCGTGGATGACGCAGCCCCGGTGCACGTTCTCCAGGAAGCGGATCGCTTCCGACAGGCGGCACGTCGCCGGCAGCATCCGCCCCAGCGATTCGTCGTCGGCCAGCCTGTCGATCCCGTAGGCGATCGCGCGCGAGACGTCGCGCGCCTCGCGGCCGTCGCTGTTGTAGAGCGCGTCGTAGACGCCGATGTCTTCCCACAGCGGTACGTAGCCGGGGCTGATGCTGTCCTGGAAGGCGACCGCCGGCGCCGCATCCTCGTCCTGCGCCATCAGCCGAAACACGAAACTCACGGACGCCTCCTCCAATCGAAAATCCGGCGCCGATGCTACCACCTCCGCACATTTCCTGCTTTCGGCCGCAGGACCGCAGGACCGCCGGCCCGTCAGGCCGGCCTGCGCGTGAAACCGTCGGCGCTCCACGCCTCGCTGCCCACGCCGTGGTGCACGAAGAACAGGCCGTCCGGATCGACGGCGCGCTTGACGCGTGCCAGGCGGGCGTAGTTGCCACCCCAGTAGGCCTGCTGCCAGTCGCGCTGGAAGTAGTCGCTTTCCGACAGGTAGGCGCCGGCGCCGGGGGCGACTTCGAGCAGCGTGTCCATGGCCGCGTGGATGGCGGTGGCGCGCTGGCGGGCGCGCCGTTCGTCCGGCCCGGCGCCCGGCATGCCCGGGAACGCGGGACCGCCGGCGCCGGCGATGATCGCCAGCACGAAGGCGTCGAGCACCGCCGGGTTCATCGCCGTGTCGCGCGTGGCGTCGCGGGCGTCCTGCGCGGCGTCTCCCAGCGCCTTGTTGAAGTGCAGTTCGACGTCCCACTGGGCGGCCGCGCCGCACAGGGCGTCGACCAGGCGGTCCTGGCTGGCGGCGTCCTGCAGCGCGGCCGGCAGCCAGGCCGACCGGTAGCCGTGCAGGAAGCCGCCGGCTTGTTCGCGGTCGCCGGTCCAGACGAAGCGCTCGCCCGCGCCGCGCGGGCCGTCCTCGACCGTCATGGCCCCCGGCAGGTGCGTGGCGTGGTACGCCGGATCCCAGAAATGCCGCGCCGGGATCTGCACGATCAGCGGCTCCTCGAAGCGGTACGCCTTGCGCGCCCGCACCCAGTCGAGGAACGGCGCCCAGATGGCGCGGGCGCGGGCTTCGTCCAGTCCCTGGAACACCATCGACAGCTGCATCCGTCGTCCGCCGCCGCGCAGCGACACGGTCTCGCCCCAATGTTCGTCGCACAGGCTGGCGGCATGGAAGGCCACGAAGCGCGCCACCAGCGCGCGGAAGTCCTCGTCGGTCGTGGCCTCGATCTTGCCGAACACGCCGCCGAAGAAGGCCGGCAGCGCATGCGTGCGCAGGGTCAGGCGGGTCATGATGCCGAAGCTGCTGCCCCCGCCCTTCAATGCCCAGAACAGGTCCGGGTTGGTGGCCGCGTTGGCGATGCGGATCTCGCCGTCGGCCGTGACCACCTCGGCCTCGACCAGGTTGGCGGCGGCCGTGCCGTAGCGCCGCGAGAAGTTGCCGAAGCCGCCGCCCTGCACCAGGCCGGCCACGCCCACCGTCGTGCAGCCGCCGCCCTGCACGTAGCGGCCGCCGCGCGTGGTGACGGCCGCGTACGCCTCGGCCCAGAGCGCGCCGGCGCCGATGCTCACGGCCGGCCCGGCCGTCTCCGGCGCGCAACCGTGGCCGACGAAGGCGTCGTGCATGGCGATGTCGTTCATCGCGCGCGTCCAGACCAGCAGGGAGTCCGGCGCATTCGACGTGCCGAGGTAGCTGTGGCCGCCGCCCTTGACCACCAGGCGCAGCCCGTGCCGGCGCGCGAAGCGCACGGCCGCGGCGACGTCCTGCGCGGTGCGCGCCGCCACCGCGTACGGGCTGACCTGCGAGACCCACGCATCCTGCCAGCCGCTGCTCTGGGTGAGCGCCGGATGGTCGCCGATGTAGTACTGGCTCTGGATGCCCTTCAGCGCCGCGGCGCAGCCGTCCGCGCCGCAGTGCGCGAACGGGGACACGGGCTCGATCAGGCGCCCGCCGGTCTGCACGCCCAGGCGCCGCCATGCCTGCGCGTCCGGCCAGCCCGGCATGCCCGGCCGCACCCGCGACGCCTGCCGCGCCGCCAGCGCGGCGGCCGGCGCCCCGTGCAGCAGCGCCGCCGCCATCGATGCCTTCAATACGTCCCGTCGCTTCATCCCCATCCCTCCCATGCCGTTCGATGCGTCCAGCATGCCGCCCGCGCGCGGGCGATGGCAACCGGTTTGGGGCGAACCGGGCCGCGGCCGGGGCGAACCGGATCGGGCCAGGAGCCGGCGCTAGGAGCCCGCCAGCGCGCGGTCGACCAGTTCGATCCAGTGCGACACGGGCGTGGCGGTTCCCGACTGCAGGTGCGTGATGCAGCCGACGTTGGCGGAGACGATTTCGCGCGCCCCGGTCGCGGCCAGGTTGGCCAGCTTGCGGTCGCGCAGCGCGTGCGCCAGTTCCGGCTGCAGCACGGCATAGGTACCGGCCGAGCCGCAGCACAGGTGGCTGTCGGCGCACAGCACCACGTCGACGCCGGCCGCGCGCAGCACGCCTTCGACCTTGCCGCGGACCTGCTGGCCGTGCTGCAGCGTGCACGGCGGGTGGAAGGCGATCCGCTCCGTCACCCGGCCGGCCATGCGCGCGGCGATCTCGCCCTCGAAGTCGCAGACGATCTCCGCCAGGTCCTTCGTCAGCGCGGCAATGCGCGCCGCCTTCGCCGCATAGGCCGGATCGTGGGCCAGCAGGTGCCCGTATTCCTTGACCGTCACGCCGCAGCCGGACGCCGTCATCGCGATCGCCTCGACCGCGCCGTTCTCGACGTACGGCCACCAGGCGTCGACATTGCGGCGCATGTCGTCCAGGCCGCCGTCCTGGTCGTTCATGTGGAAGCGCACCGCGCCGCAGCAGCCGGCGCGCGGCGCCGCCACCAGCTGCACGCCCAGGGAATCGAGCACGCGCGCCGCGGCGGCGTTGACGTTGGGCGCCATGGCCGGCTGGACGCAGCCGTCCAGCACCAGCATCTTGCGCGCGTGGCTGCGCGTGGGCCACTGCCCCGCCGGGCGCGCCGGTTGCAGCTTGTCGCGCAGCACCGCCGGCAGCAGCGGACGCGCCAGGCGGCCGGCCGCGAACGCCGGTCCGAACACGCCCGGGCGCGGCAGCACTTCCTTGAGCGTCGTGCGCTTGAGGCGTTCGGCCGCCGGACGCGGCACGCGCGCCTCGACGATCCTGCGGCCGATGTCGACCAGGCGGCCGTACTTCACGCCCGAGGGACAGGTACTCTCGCAGTTGCGGCAGGTGAGGCAGCGGTCCAGGTGCAGCTGGGTCTTGCGCGTGGGCGTCTCGCCCTCGAGCACCTGCTTGATCAGGTAGATGCGCCCGCGCGGGCCGTCCAGTTCGTCGCCCAGCAGCTGGTAGGTGGGACAGGTGGCGGTGCAGAAGCCGCAGTGCACGCAGGCGCGCAGGATGGCCTCGGCTTCGTCGCCCTCGCGCGTGCCCTTGATGAAATCGGCGAGATTGGTTTGCATGTCAGCCCATCCTTCCCGGATTGAAGATGCCCGCGGGGTCGAAGCCGGCGCGCAGGCGCGCGTGGATGCGCGCGATGGCCGGCGCCAGCGGCTGGAACACGCCGACGGCCTTGTCGCCGCCGCGGAACAGCGTCGCGTGGCCGCCGCAGGCCGTGGCGGCGGCGCGGATGCGCGCGGCATGCTCCGCGTCGCCGGGCGCGCGCAGCCAGCGCTGCGCCCCGCCCCATTCGACGAGCCGGGGGCCGAGGTGCGCAGCCAGCGGGCCGGCGGTGGACGGCAGCGCCAGCCGCCACAGCGGGGCGTCGCCAAGGAAGAAGGCGTGGCGCTGCTCGCGCAGGTCGTCCCAGAAGGCGGCGCAGTCGGGCATCGTCTCGCCGCCGAGCAGGCGCCGCGCATCCTCGACGGCGGCGCGCGCGCCGGACAGGCGCAGCGCCAGCACGCCGTCGTGCCAGCAGCTGGCCGACAGCGGCAGCGGCCGGCCGGCCCATTCGTTGAGCTTGCGCAGGGCGTCGGCCTCGTCCAGCTCGAAGCGCAGCGTCGCCTCGGCGACGGCGCGCGGCAGCACCTTCACGGAGATTTCCAGCAGCAGCCCCAGCGTGCCGAGCGAGCCGGCCAGCAGGCGCGCCACGTCGTAGCCGGCCACGTTCTTCATCACGCGGCCACCGAAATTCAGGACGTCGCCCTTCCCGTCCAGCAGCTGCGCGCCGAGGACGAAGTCGCGCAGCGCGCCGGCTCCGGTACGACGCGGCCCGGACAGCCCGGCCGCGATCGCGCCGCCGAAGGTGGCGCCGGCGCCGAAGTGCGGCGGCTCGAACGCCAGCATCTGGCCGCAGCGGGCCAGCTCTGCCTCGACCTGCGCGAGCGGCGTGCCGCAGCGCGCCGTGACCACCAGCTCGGTCGGCTCGTAGTCGACGATGCCGGCGTGGGCGCGCGTGTCGAGCACCTCGCCGTCGACCTGCTGTCCATACCAGTCCTTGGTGCCGCCGCCGCGGATGCGCAGGGGGCGCCGCTCCTGCGCGGCGGCCAGTATTCGTTCCCGGAATCCTTCAACGTTCTCCTGCATGTCTCCGTCCTGCTTGTCGTTCTATCGTGTAGGGTGCGCACCCCGTGCGCACCGGGCGTTCGCGTCATGCCGGCGTTTGGTGCGCACGGGGTGCGCACCCTGCCGATGGCGTTCAGAAGCGCGGCAGGTGCGCGAACGGCAGCGCGCCGCCGCTCACGCGCATGCGTCCGAATTCCGCGCAGCGGTGCGGCGTCGGGATCGCCTTGTTCGGGTTCAGCAGCATGGCGGGGTCGAAGGCGCGCTTGACGGCGAAGAAGGCGTCCAGCTCCTTCGCGCCGAACTGCACGCACATCGAATCGATCTTCTCGATGCCCACGCCGTGCTCGCCGGTGATGGTGCCGCCCACTTCCACGCACAGCGCCAGGATGGCGGCGCCGAAGGCTTCCGCGCGTTCCAGTTCGCCCGCCTTGCTGGCATCGAACAGGATCAGCGGGTGCATGTTGCCGTCGCCCGCGTGGAACACGTTGGCGCAGCGCAGTCCGAACGTCGCCTCCATCTCCTCGATGCGCGCCAGCACGTGCGCCAGGTGCTTGCGCGGGATCGTGCCGTCCATGCAGTAATAGTCGGGCGAGATGCGCCCCGCCGCCGGAAAGGCGTTCTTGCGGCCGGACCAGAAGCGCAGGCGCTCGGCCTCGTCCTGCGACACCGCGATCGCGCCGGCGCCGGCCGCGCGCAGCACGGCCGTCATGCGTTCGATCTCCTCGGCCACCTCGAGCGCCGTGCCGTCGGCCTCGCACAGCAGGATCGCCGCGGCGTCGGTGTCGTAGCCGGCCTTCACAAAAGGCTCGACCATGCGCGACGAGGTCCGGTCCATCATCTCCAGGCCCGCCGGGATGATGCCGGCGGCGATCACGCTGGCCACCGCGTTGCCGCCGGTGGCGACGTCGTCGAACGAGGCCATGATCACCTGGGCCAGCGCCGGCCTGGGCACCAGCCTGACGGTGACTTCGGTGACGATGCCCAGCATGCCTTCGGAACCGATGAACACGGCCAGCAGGTCCAGGCCCGGTGCGTCGGGCGCCTCGCCGCCCAGTTCGACCACGTCGCCCTCGATCGTGCAGACCCGCGCGCGCAGCACGTTGTGCACGGTCAGGCCGTACTTCAGGCAGTGCACGCCGCCCGAATTCTCGGCGACGTTGCCGCCGATCGTGCAGGCGATCTGCGAGGACGGGTCGGGCGCGTAGTACAGCCCGAACGGCGCGGCGGCCTCGGAAATGGCCAGGTTGCGCACGCCCGGCTGCACGACGGCCGTGCGTGCGAACGGCTCGACGCGCACGATGCGGTTCAGGCGCGCCGTCGAGACCACCACGCCGTCGGCCAGCGGCTGGGCGCCGCCCGACAGGCCGGTGCCGGCGCCGCGCGGCACGATCGGCACCTGCAGTTCGCGGCAGACCTGCAGGATCGCCAGCACCTGCGCTTCGCTGTCCGGCAGCGCGACGATCATCGGCAACTGGCGGTAGGCCGCCAGGCCGTCGCATTCGTAGGGGCGCGTGTCTTCGGGATCCAGCAGCACGCAGCGTTCGGGCAGCACGGCCAGCAGCGCCCGGGCGACCTGGCGCCGGCGTTCGGGATCGACTTGGAGCGAGGGAATCATGGATCGATTGTAAGCACGATCGGGGCGATTTGGCGTATGCTCCGGCTATCTTTTTTTATCGGCAGGGTATCACCATGGGCAATCGACTTTCGAAGATTTCGACCCGCACGGGCGACGACGGCACCACCGGCCTGGGCGACGGCAGCCGCACCGGCAAGGACAGCCTGCGCATCCACGCGCTGGGCGAGGTGGACGAGCTGAACTCCTTCGTCGGCCTGTTGCTGTGCGAGGACATGCCGCCCGCCACGCGCGAACAGCTGGTCTCGATCCAGCACGACCTGTTCGACCTGGGCGGCGAGCTGTGCATCCCCGGCTACCAGATGATCAAGATAGATCACGTGGCGCGCCTCGATGCCCTGGTCGAGCGCTACAACGCCGACCTGCCGATGCTCAAGGAATTCATCCTGCCGGCCGGCTCGCGCGCCGCCGCGCTCGCCCACGTGTGCCGGACCGTGTGCCGGCGCGCCGAGCGCAGCATCGTGGCGCTGTCGGCCGCGGAAACCATCCATCCGCAGCCGCGCCAGTACGTCAACCGCCTGTCCGACCTGATGTTCGTGCTGGCGCGCGTGCTGAACCGCCACGCCGGCGGCAGCGACGTGCTCTGGCAGCACGAGCGCCAGCGCGGCTGATGGCGGGAGCGGGCAAGGCCGTCGTCGACGTCCGCTTCCATCGCGGCGGGCGTGGCTGGCCATCGAATCCCTACCTGTTCCAGGGGCCGGGCCAGGTCGTGCTGGAGGCCGACTTCGTCGTCCTGCGCGGCAGCAGCCACCGCTCGTTCCGCTTCCCGCGGCGCGCCGAGCACCGCCTGCGCAAGGTCGACATCGTCAATGCGCGCGCGGAGGGCGAGGACGTGCTGTTCCACGCGATCGAGGTCGACGGCAGCCGCGAGGTCGGCTTCAGCGCGCCGGACGCCGCCACCGCGCAAGCCATCGTGGCCGCCCTGCCCGCGCGCTGGACGCCCGCATTCGAAGTCGCGTACGGCGAGCGCGAAGCCTTCCACGACCGCATCGACTACTGGAGTCCGTCCACGCCCGTCATCTGGCTGCTGCTGGCGGCGAACGTCGGCATCTTCGCGCTGATGTGGCTGCAGCTGCACTCCTCGGCCGCCGCCGACCTGCGCACGGCCATCGGCCGGGGCAGCCGCGCCGACGCCATCGCCCACGCCGTGCAGCTGGTGAAATGGGGCTCGAACGTGGGACGCCTGACCCTGGCCGGCGAATGGTGGCGCCTCGTCACCGCGATGTTCCTGCACGGCAGCCTGCTGCACCTGGCCTTCAACATGTTCGCGCTGTGGCAGGTCGGCCGCCTGGTCGAGCGCATCTTCGGCAGCGCGCGTTTCGCCGCCCTGTACCTGGCGGCCGGCGTCTGCGGCAGCGTCGCCAGCGTGCTGTGGAACCCGCAGGTCAACAGCGTGGGCGCCTCGGGCGCCGTGTTCGGCATCATCGGCGGCCTGCTGGCCTTCCTGCGCCGCAAGGACAGCGGCGTGCCGCCGACGGTGGTGGCGGACCTGCGCGGCTCGATCCTGCCGTTCCTGCTGTTCAACCTGTCCGCGGGCTTCCTGTATCCGCATACCGACAATGCGGCGCACCTCGGCGGCCTGGCCGGCGGCTGGCTGGCCGGCCACCTGCTGGCGCGCTCGCTGCACGTGCCCGCGCACGCCAGCCGATGAGCGCGCGAACGCCGTCGTAGGCCGGCACGCAAGGCGCGCCGCGCCCTGCGCCCGGCCGGACCACGCCATGAACAACGCCGTCCGCGGCGGGGCCGGGACGGCGTTGTTTTCCAGCGCCGGATCGCGCCGCGGTCAGCTGTTGGCCACCAGCCTGGTTTCCTTGATGCCGAAGCGCTCGCGGATCGACTTGCCGATGCCGTTCGCGTCCAGGCCGACGGAGGCCAGCAGCAGCCCCGGGTCGCCGTGGTCGATGAAGCGGTCCGGCAGGCCCAGGATCAGCAGCGGCTTGACGATGCCTTCGGCGGCCAGCGCCTCGGCCACGGCCGAACCGGCGCCGCCCATCGTGCAGCCCTCTTCCACCGTCACCAGGTAGTCGTGGTCCTGCGCCAGGCGCTTGACCAGGTCGACGTCCAGCGGCTTCACGAAGCGCATGTCGGCCACGCTGGCGCCCAGTTCCTCGGCGGCGGCCAGGCTCGGGGCCACCATCGCGCCGAAGGCCAGGATGGCGACGCCCTTGCCCTGGCGCCTGACGACGCCCTTGCCGATCTCGATGGACGTCAGCGCCGTCTCGATCGTGGCGCCCACGCCCGCGCCGCGCGGATAGCGCACGGCGGCCGGTCCGGGGTAGTGGTAGGCCGTGGTCAGCATGCTGCGGCATTCGTTCTCGTCGGACGGCGCCATCACGACCATGTTCGGGATGCAGCGCAGGTAGGCCATGTCGTAGTTGCCGGCGTGCGTGGCGCCGTCGGCGCCGACGATGCCGGCGCGGTCCAGCGCGAACGTCACGTCCAGGTTCTGCAGCGCCACGTCGTGGATCAGCTGGTCGTAGCCGCGCTGCAGGAACGTCGAATAGATCGCCACGACCGGCTTCATGCCCTCGGTGGCCAGGCCCGCGCCGAAGGTCACCGAATGCTGCTCGGCGATGCCGACGTCGAAGTAGCGCTCCGGGTACTCCTGGTGGAAGCGCACCATGCCCGAGCCCTCGCGCATCGCCGGCGTGATGCCGACCAGGCGCTTGTCGCTTGCTGCCATGTCGCACAGCCAGTTGCCGAACACCTCGGTGTAGGTGATCTTGCCGGCCTTGGCCGGCTTGATGCCCTCGCTCGGGTTGAACTTGCCGGTGCCGTGGTACAGGATCGGCTCGGCCTCGGCCAGCTTGTAGCCCTGGCCCTTCCTGGTGACCACGTGCAGGAATTGCGGCCCCTTGAGCTTGCGGATGTTTTCCAGCGTCGGGATCAGGGAATCCAGGTCGTGGCCGTCGATCGGGCCGATGTAGTTGAAGCCGAACTCCTCGAACATCGTGGCCGGGACCACCATGCCCTTGGCGTGTTCTTCCAGCTTCTTGGCCAGTTCCAGCATCGGCGCCGGCAGCACCGACTTGCCGACGTTCTTGGCGGCCGCGTAGAACTGGCCCGACATCAGGCGCGCCAGGTAGCGGTTCAGCGCGCCCACCGGCGGCGAGATCGACATGTCGTTGTCGTTCAGGACCACCAGCAGGTCGCAATCTTCCTCGACGCCGGCGTTGTTCAGCGCCTCGAAGGCCATGCCGGCGGTCATCGAACCGTCGCCGATCACGGCGATCGCCTTGCGCTTCTCGCCCTTGATCTTCGCGGCCTGGGCCATGCCCAGCGCCGCCGAGATCGAGGTCGACGAGTGCGCGGTGCCGAAGGTGTCGTACTCGCTCTCGTCGCGCTTGGGGAAGCCGGACAGGCCGTTCAGCTGGCGCAGCGTCGGCATGCGCTCGCGCCGGCCGGTGAGGATCTTGTGCGAGTAGGTCTGGTGGCCGACGTCCCAGACGATGCGGTCGTGCGGCGTGTCGAACACGTAGTGCAGCGCGATCGTCAGCTCGACGGTGCCGAGGTTGGACGACAGGTGGCCGCCGGTCTTGGACACGGAATCGAGCAGGTACTGGCGCAGTTCCTGCGCCAGCGGGGTCAGTTGGGTGCGCGGCAGCTTGCGCAGGTCGGCCGGTTGGTTGATGGTCTCTAGCAGTTTCATTTATGCCTTCCGCTGCACGATCAGGTCCGCGAGTTCGCGCAGCCGCAGTGCTTGTTCTCCGAACGGCGCCAGCGCCTCGTGCGCCTGCAGCCGCAATCTTTCCGCCAATGCCTTCGACGGTTCCAGCCCCAGGATCGACACGTAGGTCGGCTTGTTGGCCGCCGCATCCTTGCCCGCCGTCTTGCCCAGCGTGGCCGAATCCTCGGTGGCGTCGAGCACGTCGTCGACGACCTGGAACGCCAGGCCGATCGCCCGGGAATAGGCGTCCAGCGCCTCGACCTGGGGCGGCGCGAGGTCGCTGCCGGCGAGCGCGCCGAGCAGCACCGACACGCGCAGCATGGCGCCGGTCTTGAGCTGGTGCATGCGCTCGAGCTGTTCCAGGCTCAGGGCGATGCCCACGCTGTCCAGGTCGATCGCCTGGCCGCCGCACATGCCGGCGGAGCCGGCCGCCTCGGCCAGCAGGCGCAGCATCGACACCAGCCGCGCCGGCGGCACGTCCGTGCTGCCGGCCAGCACGCCGAAGGCCTGGGCCTGCAGTGCGTCGCCGACCAGCAGCGCGGTCGCTTCGTCGTAGGCCACGTGCACCGTCGGCTTGCCGCGGCGCAGGTCGTCGTCGTCCATGCACGGCATGTCGTCGTGCACCAGCGAGTAGGCGTGGATCATCTCGACGGCGCAGGCGGCGCGCGCCAGCGCATCGCTGCCCGCGCCGGACAGCTCGCCGCTGGCGTGCGCCAGCAGCGGGCGCACGCGCTTGCCGCCGCCCAGCGTCGTGTAGCGCATCGCCTCGTGCAGCTTGGTCGGCGCCTGCGCGGCGGGCGGCAGGAAGCGCGCCAGCGCCTCCTCGGTGCCGGCCTGCACGGCCTTCATCCAGTCGGCGAAGGCTGCGTTCATTGGTCGCCTCCATCGTCGGTGTTGAAGGGCTTGAGCATCTCGCCTTCCAGGACCTTCACCTGCGCCTCCACTTTCTCCAGCTGGGCCGCGCAAAAGCGCACCAGCTCGGACCCGCGCGCATACGCGGCCACGGAGGCGTCCAGCGGCAGCTGGCCGCCTTCCATCTGCGTGACCAGCTGGGCCAGTTCGGCCATCGCCTGTTCGAAGGAGGCCGGCGGGCTTGCGGCCGCTGCGGCGCTCTCCACGTTCGTTTTATTTGGCATAATGATCTTGATCGATTCGGGGGCCTGGCCAGCAGCGCGCATGCTGCGTACGGCGGGCCAGTGTAATCGCTTATTGTAAAACAACCCACCCCGCGTGACGGCGCAACTGTCCCGTCGACTTGCAAGCAAAGCCGGATTTTATCGCAAAGCAGATCGGGATTCATGAAAACGATGCCTTTCAGGCAATTTTTGCGCACGCAAGCACCACAATCTCGCGCCGGCCCGCGACCGGAGAGCCCGTTACAGGCTATAATCTCCGGTTCTGTCTCCGAAATACCGTATTCCGTTCTTTAAAAGAGCATCCACACTGTCAGGTGCGGCCAGGTCGCGCGTTGCCGGCTTGCGGATGCACTTGAAAATACTGGTTCTCGGATTCTTTCTCTTCTTTGGCTGAAATCTGTGTAAAGGGGGGTTGGGATGTCCGATCTGGCTACCCACGCCAAGCTGGCGCGTTCGCACGCGCAGCTTCCGGTAACTGTCTACTTCGACGAAGCGCTGCTGCGGCGCGAAATGCAGGAATTGTTTCTCAAGGGCCCGCGTTACGTGGGCCATGAACTGATGGTGCCGGAGAAGGGCGATTTCGCGACCCTGACATCGGAGAACGAGGGCCGCATGCTGGTGCGCAATGCACAGGGCATCGAATTGCTCTCCAACGTCTGCCGCCACCGCCAGGCCCTGATGTTCAATGGCCGCGGCAACACCAACAACATCGTCTGCCCGCTGCACCGCTGGACCTACGACCTCAAGGGCGAACTGATCGGCGCGCCGCACTTCGCGGACACGCCCTGCCTGAACCTGTCCAGGACCCCGCTGCAGGGCTGGAACGGCCTGCTGTTCGAGCAGAACGGCTACGACGTGATGGACAAGCTGCGCCACATGTCCGTGACCAAGGACCTCGACTTCTCGGGCTACATGTTCGACCACGTCGAGGTGCACGACTGCGACTACAACTGGAAGACCTTCATCGAGGTCTACCTGGAGGACTACCACGTCGAGCCGTTCCACCCGGGCCTGGGCAACTTCGTCAGCTGCGACGACCTGCGCTGGGAATTCGGTCCGGACTACAGCGTCCAGACCGTGGGCGTGCACCGCGGCCTGCAGAAGTCCGGTTCGCCGGCCTACAAGAAGTGGCAGGAACAGGTGCTCAAGTTCCACAACGGCCAGCCGCCGAAGTACGGCGCGATCTGGCTGACGCTGTACCCGAACATCATGGTCGAGTGGTATCCGAACGTGCTGGTGGTGTCGACGCTGTGGCCGCTCGGTCCGCAGAAGACCCGCAACGTGGTCGAGTTCTACTATCCGGAGGAATTCGTCCTGTTCGAGCGCGAGTTCGTCGACGCCGAGCGCGCGGCCTACATGGAAACCTGCGTGGAGGACGACGAGATCGGCCTGCGCATGGACGCCGGCCGCAAGATCCTGATGGAGCGCGGCGTGACGGAGGCGGGTCCGTACCAGTCGCCGATGGAAGACGGCATGCAGCACTTCCACGAGTGGTACCGCGGCAAGTTCGCCGACATTCCGCCGGGAGCCTGATGGCTTCTCTGTGGATGCTGTTCGCCAGCTTCGCGTTCGCCGCCATGGGCGCGGGCGTGAAGCTGGCCTCCGCGACGTACTCCACGTCGGAAATCGTGATGTACCGGGGGCTGGTCGGCACCGTGCTGCTGTTCCTGCTGGTGCGCGCCCAGGGCGGCACCTTCCGCACCCGCTTCCCCGCCAAGCACCTGGTGCGCAGCCTGGTCGGCGTGACCTCGCTGTGGATGTGGTTCTACGCCATCGGCAAGCTGCCGCTGGCCACCGCGGTCACCCTCAACTACATGGCGCCGATCTGGATCGCCACCTACATGTTCTTCATCGGCTGGTGGCATGCCAAGGGCACGCCCGAGTGGCCGCTGGTGCTGGCGATCGGCGCGAGCTTCGCCGGCGTCACGCTGGTGCTGCGGCCCGCCGTCGAGATGAACCAGTGGCTGGGCGGCCTGGTCGGGCTGGCCTCGTCCGTGGTCTCGGCCATGGCCTACCTGCAGGTGCGCGGCCTCGGGCAGATGGGCGAGCCGGAATACCGCGTCGTGTTCTATTTCTCCTTGACCACCGCGGTCGCCGGCTTCGCCGGCACGCTGTTCGAGAACGGCCTGGCCACGCCCTTCCACGCGCACGACCTGCACGGGGTCGGCCTGATCCTGGCGATCGGCACGGCGGCGCTGCTGGCCCAGATGGCGATGACGCGCGCCTACCGCGTCGGCAAGGTGCTCGTGGTGGCGAACCTGCAGTACACCGGCATCGTGTTCTCGAGCCTGTGGGGCATGGCGCTGTGGGGCGACGTGTTCGACTGGCACGTCTGGCTGGGCATGGGCGTGATCCTCGCCTCGGGAATCGCGGCGACGTTCTACAATACCAGGCGCACGGCGCGCGGCGCCGTCGTCAAGGATACCGATCCCATCGCCAGCGAACTGTGAGGAGAGCCACGCCACCATGTACACGACCCTGATCGAACCCGCCGCCCTGGCCGCCCACGTCGACGACCCGACGTGGGTGATCGTCGACTGCCGCCACGACCTGCTGGACCTGGGCGCCGGCCGCGCCGCCTACGCCGCCGGCCACCTGCCGCGCGCCGCCTTCGTCGACGTCGAGACCCAGCTCTCGGGCGCGCGGCGGGGCCCGGACGGCGCCTTCCGCGGCCGCCATCCGCTGCCGGACAAGGACGATTTCATCGCACTGCTGCGCACCCTCGGCGTCGACGCCGGCAGCCAGGTCGTGGCCTACGACGCCCACGGCGGCATGTACGCCGCGCGCCTGTGGTGGATGCTGCGCTGGGTCGGCCACGAGGCCGTGGCGGTGCTGGACGGCGGCCTGCCCGCCTGGCAGGCGGCCGGCCAGCCGCTGGTGACGGACGCGCCGCCGGCGCGCGCGCGCGGCGACATCGCGGCGCGCCCCGCGCTGGTGACCACGGTGGACGTGAACGCGGTCCTGCACAACGTGGAGCACGGCGGCCGCACGGTGGTCGACGCGCGCGCGCCGGACCGCTTCCGCGGCGAGAACGAGACCATCGACCCGGTCGGCGGCCACATCCCGGGCGCCAGGAACCGCTTCTTCAAGGACAACCTGCAGCCCGACGGCCGCTTCAAGGCACCCGCGCAGCTGCGGGCGGAACTGGGGGTGGCGGTGGGCGACCCGCGCGACGCCATCATGCAGTGCGGCTCCGGCGTGACCGCCTGCCACAACCTGCTGGCGCTGGAAGTGGCCGGCATGCCGGGCGCGAGCCTCTATCCGGGCTCGTGGAGCGAATGGAGCGCCGATCCGGCGCGGGCGGTGCAGACCGGCGCGCCCTGACGCGCCGCGCACCGTGCGGGCGGCCGGTGCCGCCCGTCGTCGTCAATGGTAGGGAGCGGGCAGGAAATCGGCCAGCGCCACCAGCACGACCAGCGCCAGCAGCGCGCCGACGACATAGGCGCAACGCACGGCGCAACGCACCGGTTGCTCGCGCAGCGCTCCCACCATCTGATTGACCAGGCTTGCCATGCTTCCCTCCGTACCGAACAGGTGACGGTTTCAGCATAGGATGCAAAGATTCCCGCTGTCAACACTCCACGGCAAAATCGGTGCCGGGGCCTACTTCCCGTGTGTCAGGAACAGCACGATTCCCACGCCCAGGGCGATCAGGAGCACCTGCGGGATCGATTCGCGCACGGTGGCGCGGCGCTGCATCTGCGGCATCAGGTCGCTCACGGCGATATAGATGAACCCCGAGGACGCGAACACCAGCACGTAGGGAATCAGGCCGCTGGCGCGGTCCAGCGTGTAGTAGCCGAGCAGGCCGCCGGCCACCGCCAGCATGCTGCACAGCAGGTTGAACAGGTAGGCGCGCAGGCGCGAGAAGCCGGCGTTGAGCAGCACGATGAAGTCGCCGATCTCCTGCGGGATCTCGTGGGCGATGATGGCGATGCCGGTGACGATGCCCAGCTCCGGGTTGGCCAGGAAGGCCGCGGCGATCAGGATGCCGTCGGTGAAGTTGTGCATGCCGTCGCCGATCAGGATCATCCAGCCGGCCTTGCCCGCCTGCAGCGCGTCGTGGCCGTGGGCGTGGTGGTGGCCGTCGTGCTCGTGGTGGTGCGAATGGCGCAGCAGCGCCACCTTCTCGAGCAGGAAGAAGGCCAGCAGGCCGCCCAGCAGGGTGGCGAACAGCGTGCGCGGATCGGCCTTCGACTCGAACGCCTCCGGCAGCGCGTGCAGCAGCGACGTCGACAGCATGATGCCGACCGACAGGCTGACCATGCGCTCGACGACTTTCGACAGCAGCGTGAACGAGAAGATGGCGGCGGCGGTGATGCTGACCATGCCCGCCAGCCCGGTGGCCAGCAGGATGGAAATGAGAACGGGGTCGATTTTGAAGCCTCTTGTTATTGGCGGTGCGCGGGCAGCGGACACGGCGGCGCAGCCGGCATTGTACTCCTACCGGCCCGCCCCCGTGCAACTCGGCTGCATCAACCCGCGGCCGCTGGCTGCGCGCAGCCGGCGTTCAGGCGACGCCGTGCGCCTTGAGCCAGGCCAGCGCGCGCGTCCAGCCGTCCCTGGCATCCTTCTCGTTGTAGCTGGGACGGTAGTCGGCATGGAAGGCGTGGCCGGCGTCCGGGTAGACCACGAACGTCGAGCCGCTCTTCCCCTTGGCCAGGGCGGCCTTCATCGTCTCGACGGTGTCGAGCGGGATGCCGGTGTCCTTGGCGCCGTACAGGCCCAGCACCGGCACCGCCAGCGCCGGGGCGATGTCGACCGGGTGCTGCGGCGTGTTCGGCGTGGCGTCGCCCACCAGGCGGCCGTACCAGGCCACGCCGGCCTTGACCTTCGGATTGTGCGCGGCGTACAGCCAGGTGACGCGGCCGCCCCAGCAAAAGCCCGTGATGCCCAGCTTGTCGACGTTGCCGCCGTTGCGCGCGGCCCAGGCGACGCAGGCGTCGAGGTCGCCCATCACCTGGGCGTCCGGCGTCCGCGCGATGATCGTCTTCATCAGGTCGGCGATGTTCGGGACCCTGGACGGATCGCCCTGGCGCACGAACAGGTCTGGCGCCAGCGCCAGGTAGCCCAGCTTGGCGAAGCGGCGCGCGACGTCGGCGATGTGCTCGTGCACGCCGAAGATCTCGGACACCACCAGCACCACCGGCAGGTTCGACTTGCCCGCCGGCCGGGCGCGGTACACGGGCACGGCCTGGCCGCCGACGGTGAGCGTGACGGTGCCGGCCTCCAGGCCGTCGGTATCGGTCTTGATCACGGACTGCGCCGCGACCGGCAGCGTGGCGGCGGCGAAGCCGCTCCCCAGCGCCACCTTCAGGAAATCGCGGCGCGCGACGCCGTCCGCGAACGGGGAATCGGCCACCAGGCTGTCGCCGTCCTGTACGAGATCTTTCATCCAGCATCCTCCTGTCTTGATAAGACTTGCCATCTTAGCAGCGAAACCTTGATGTCCGCTTGCACGGCCGCTCGATGCCGGGCGAGTATTGACGACGCATAAGGCCCGCTGTCGCCGATCTCCTAGAGTGCCTGACTCCACCACGACTTGGAGCAACGATGAGCATCAAGCGAATCCTGGCGGCGGCCCTCCTGCCCGCCGCGTTATCGGCCCCCTTCGCCGCACCGGCGCTGGCCCAGCAGGCGGCCGGGGTCACCGTCGGCCAGCTGCGCTGGGAACTGGTCGACCTGGCGCCGGACGACGGCATCGCGCCCTGGATCGGCGTGAACGCCTACGCCACGCAATCCTATGCCAGCGTCTACGACCAGGAAGGCAACGAGATCGACGGCGTGCGCATCGACGCCTACGGCGCCACCGGCTTCGACAACGCCTACGCCAGCCTGCACGCCGACACGCGCGCGGACACGGCCAGCGCGCAGCTGGCGCTGTACAGCGGCTACGGCTACGTCAGCGCCAACCGGAGCTTCCGCTTCACGCTGGCGCCGAACACGCAGGTACGTTTCCTGGCCGACGCCGCCATGTGGGCCAGCCCGGAAGCGCCGGGCGTGTCGTGGCCGACGGCGCTGGCCGAGCTGTACGGCTCGCTGCCCGGCTACAACGACGGCGAGCGCTTCATGCAGACCTTCCGGCTCGAGGACGGCGCGCACGAGGGCACGCTGGCGGTGACCGCGGCGTCGCAGGGAGAATGGGTCAGTGGCTACCTGGCGCTCGATGCCTATGCGGTGGCGGAATCGCACGCGGCGCCGGTGCCGGAGCCGGCGATGGCGGCGATGCTGATGGGCGGGCTGGGGGTGCTCGGCGCGCTGGCGCGGCGCAGGAAGGGGTAGTTTTTACGCAGGTTGGACGCGTGGACGGGGAACCCGTCCACGCGTTCAACCAGCGCCTGCATCAGGCAACCATACGCTTCGGTCAGTGCGCCTCTTCCCAGTTGCGCCCGACACCCGTCTCGGCCACCAGCGGCACCTTCAGCGTGGCCACGCCGGCCATCAGTTCCGGCAGCTTCTGCTTGACCAGTTCCAGCTCGCCCTCCGGCACTTCCAGCACCAGTTCGTCGTGCACCTGCATCACCATGCGCGTGGCCAGCTGCGCGGTCTCGATCCAGTCCTGCACGGCGATCATGGCCAGCTTGATCAGGTCCGCCGCCGTGCCCTGCATCGGCGCATTGATCGCCGCGCGTTCGGCGCCGGCGCGGCGCGGGCCGTTCGGCGAGTTGATCTCGGGCAGCCACAGGCGGCGGCCGAACACCGTCTCGACGTAGCCGCGCTCCTTGGCCAGCAGGCGCGTCTCGTCCATGTACTGCTTGACGCCGGCGAAGCGCTGGAAATAGCGCTCGATGTAGTTGCCGGCCGCGGCGCGCTCGATGCCCAGGTTCTGCGCCAGGCCAAAGGCGCTCATGCCATAGATCAGGCCGAAGTTGATGACCTTCGCATAGCGGCGCTGCTCGCCCTGCACCTCGTCCGGCGCCACGCCGAAGATCTCGGCGGCGGTGGCGCGGTGGATGTCCTCGCCCGCGGCGAACGCGCGCAGCATCGCCTCGTCGCCCGAGATGTGGGCCATGATGCGCAGCTCGATCTGCGAATAGTCGGCCGACACGATGACGTTGCCCGGCGCCGCCACGAAGGCTTCGCGGATGCGCCGTCCCTCGGCGGTGCGCACCGGGATGTTCTGCAGGTTCGGATCGCTCGAGGCCAGGCGGCCCGTGATGGCGACGGCCTGCGCGTAGTTGGTGTGCACCCGGCCGGTCCTGGCGTTGACCATCTTCGGCAGCTTGTCGGTATAGGTCGACTTCAGCTTGGACAGGCCGCGGTGTTCCAGCAGCACCTTCGGCAGCGGATAGTCCTCGGCCAGCTTCTGCAGCACCTCCTCGTCGGTCGACGGCGCGCCGGTGGCGGTCTTCTTGATGACGGGCAGCTGCAGCTTGCCGAAGAAGATCTCGCCGATCTGCTTGGGCGAACCCAGGTTGAACGGGCCGCCGGCCATCTCGTAGGCCTGCTGCTCGAGCTGCATGATGCGCGCGGCCAGTTCGTTCGACTGCACGCCCAGCAGGTCGGCGTCGACCAGCACGCCGTTGCGCTCGATCTTCTGCAGCACGACCGAGGTCGGCAGCTCGATCTTGCGGTAGATGGTGTTCAGGCCCTCGTCGCCCTCGACGTAGCCGATCATCTTGTCGTGCAGGCGCAGCGTGATGTCGGCGTCCTCGGCGGCGTATTCGGTGGCGCGCCCCAGTTCGACCTGGTCGAAGCAGATCTGGTTCACGCCCTTGCCGCACACGTCGACGAACGGGATGGTCGTGTAGCCGAGGTGGCGCAGCGCCATCGTGTCCATGTCGTGCGGCTTGTGCGATTCGAACACGTAGGACTGCAGCAGCGTGTCGTGCACGATGCCGCGCAGCTTGACGCCGTGGTTCTCGAAGATGTGCGTGTCGTACTTCAGGTTCTGGCCCAGCTTGGGCTTGGCCGGGTCTTCCAGCCAGGCGCGCATGCGCTCGATGACCAGCGCGCGGTCGAGCTGCTCGGGCACGCCGGCGTAGCGGTGCGCCAGCGGGATGTAGGCGCCCTTGCCCGCCTCCACCGACAGCGAGATGCCGACCATCTCGGCCGTCATCGGGTCGAGCGACGTGGTCTCGGTGTCGACCGAGGTCAGGGCCGCCGCGTCGATCAGCGCCAGCCACTTGTCCAGCTGTTCCAGCGTCGTGACGGTCTCGTACTCGCCCTTGATGATCGGCATGCCTTCCTGCGTGCCGCCCGCGCCTTCGGGCGAGTTCAGGACGGCCGCCGCGGGCGCAGGCGCGCCCGGCGTGCCGTACTTGCCGGCATTGCCCGGTCCCAGGTCCTTGAGCATGGTCTTGAAGCCGTAGCGCTGGAAGAAGTCGCGCAGCGCGTCCTTGTCTTCCGGGCGGCCGATCAGGGTTTCCTCGAACGACACGACGTGGGCGGCCAGGTCGCAGTCGGTCTTGACGGTGATCAGCTCGCGGCCCTTGGGCAGCCATTCCAGCGCGGCCTGCAGGTTGGCGCCGACCGCGCCGCCGATCGATGCGGCGTTCTGCATCACGCCGTCGAGCGAGCCGTGCAGCGCCAGCCACTTGAGCGCCGTCTTCGGGCCGCACTTGGACACGCCCGGGATGTTGTCGACGGTATCGCCGATCAGGGTCAGGTAGTCGATGATGCGGTTCGGCGGCACGCCGAACTTGGCCAGCACGCCGGCCTCGTCGAGCTTTTCGTTGCTCATCGTATTGATCAGCATGACCTTGTCGTTGACGAGCTGGGCCAGGTCCTTGTCGCCGGTCGAGACGACCGTGTTCATGCCGCGCGCGGTGGCTTGCGCGGCCAGCGTGCCGATCACGTCGTCGGCCTCGACGCCCTCGACCATCAGGATCGGCCAGCCGAGGTAACGCACCACCTCGTGGATCGGCGCGATCTGCTTGCTCAGGTCGTCCGGCATCGAGGCGCGCGTCGCCTTGTATTCCGGATACATATCGTCGCGGAAGGTCTTGCCCTTCGCATCGAACACGCAGGCGATGTAGGCGGCAGGGAAGTCGGCGCGCAGGCGGCGCAGCATGTTGACCATGCCGTGCATCGCCCCGGTCGGGTAGCCGTCCGGGCTGCGCAGGTCGGGCAGCGCGTGGAAGGCGCGATAGAGGTAGCTGGAACCGTCGACGAGAAGAAGGGTATTGTCCATGAATGGGCGGGAAATCCTGGTTGGGGCGTCCGGCGGCGCAACAGGCCGGTCCGGCGCGGCAAAATCGTGCGCCATTATCGCAGAATCGGGGAGGCGGAAAGCGCGGCGCCGCCGGATCCGGAACAACCGGGAAGCGCGGCGGCCGATGCAGGAAAGATGGGGACGCCTGGACACTTTTCACAGGGCGGGCCGCCGTTTGTTACAATGGACTAAACGACAAAGGTGACCATCATGCTGCGACCGCTCTCCCGCCTCTCCCTCCTCGCCTTGTTCCTCGCCGCGCAAGCCGGCGTGGCCACGGCCCAGCAGACGCGCCAGGCGCCGCCGAGCGAGGCGCCGCCCAAGCTGGAGCGCATCGAACCGGGCAGCGACGTGCCGGCAACGACCATCCCGTCCAGGCGCGGCACCGAGATCAAGGAAACCCGCGACGGCGGCCAGGTCACCGAAGTCGAAGTCACCTCGGGTGGCAGCCATTACTACATGAAACCGAACGCCCAACCCGGCAATGCGCAGACGAATTCGATCCGCGCGCCGCAATGGAAAGTGGGCGAGTTCGACCTGTCGGGCAAACGGAAAGCCACGAGCGAATCCGGCACCAATGCACCGGCCGCGGCCGACGTACCGCCTCCTCCCCCCATGCCGGCCACCGCCGGCGCCGGGGAGAAGTAACCGTCAACCGGGACGGCCGCGCACGCGGCCGCTACAGCGACCACACTTTCTCCACCACGATGGCAGTTTTCACTTCGGTCACACTGGACGACCTCTCCCAGTGGATCACGCAGTTTCCCCTAGGCAAAGCCCTCGCGATCCAGGGTATCTCGAGCGGTATCGAAAACAGTAACTTCTTCCTGACGACGGAACGCGGCGAGTTCGTCCTCACTATCTTCGAAAACCTCGATTTCGAGCAACTGCCCTTCTATGTACAGCTGATGCGCCACCTGGCCGAGCGCGGCATTCCCGTGCCGGCCCCGGTGCCGAACGCGGCCGGCGAACTGGTGGTGGCGCTGCACGGCAAGCCGGCCGCCATCGTCAGCAAGCTCGACGGCAGCTCGCAGATGGATCCGCAAGCCGTGCACTGCGCGGAAGTCGGCGCCATGCTGGCGCGCATGCACCTGGCCGGCCAGGATTTCCCGCTGAAGCAGCCGAACCTGCGCGGCCTGGACTGGTGGACCGAGACGGTGCCCAAGGTCCTGCCCTTCCTGGACGCGCCCACCGCCACCCTGCTGCAATCCGAGCTGGCGTTCCAGCGCGCGTTCGCGGCCGGCACCACCTATGCCGGCCTGGCCCGTGGCCCCGTGCATGCCGACCTGTTCCGCAACAACGTGATGTTCGTCGGCGAAAAACTGAGCGGCTGCTTCGATTTCTATTTCGCCGGCTGGGACAGCTGGCTGTTCGACCTGGCCGTCACCGTCAACGACTGGTGCATCGACCTGGACAGCGGCCGCCTGGATACCGACCGCGTGCTGGCGCTGACCCGCGCCTATCACGCCGTGCGCCCGTTCACGCGCGACGAGCGCGCGGCCTGGCAGCCGATGCTGCGCGCGGCGGCATTGCGGTTCTGGCTGTCGCGCCTGTACGATCTGTATCGACCGCGCGCGGCCGAACTGCTGACGCCGCACGATCCGACCCACTTCGAACGCGTCCTGCGCGAGCGCATCGCCGTGCCCGCGCCTGACCTGACCGCATGAACAATTTGCCCGCAAGCACCGGCTGGGCTTGGCTGAAACAGGGCGGCGCCCTGTTTCGCAAGCAACCTCTCGCTCTCACGACACTGCTGTTCGCCAACATCCTGTTCAGCATCGGCATGTCCGCCGTGCCGTTCATCGGACCGTTGTTGGCCGTCATCCTGATCCCCTCGTTCTCGATGGCCTTCATGCAGGCCTGCCTGATGATCGAGAACGGCGAGCGGGTCACCCCGGCCGTGCTGCTGACGGGCTTCCGCCAGCCCGCGCTGGGTCCGCTGTGCAAGGCGGGACTGGTCTACCTGGTCGTATCGCTGGTGCTGATGATCGTCATGCGGGTGGCCGTGCCGGCGGAATTCATGCAGCAGATGGCCGAAGCCGGCAGCGACGGCCGCAACCCGCCCGACGTGGCGCCCGCGCAATTGCTGGCGTTCTTCGGCATGTTCCTGCTGTACGTGGCGGTACTGGTGACGCTGTGCTTCGTGGCGCCGCTGACCTACTGGAAGAACATGGGGCCGGGCAAGGCGACCTTCTACAGCTTCTTCGCCGTGCTGCGCGCGGCCGGGCCGTTCCTGGTGATGCTGGCGTCGTGGTTCGCGCTGTTCTTCGGCCTGTGCATGGTCGTGGCCATGGTGTTCGGCAACGCCAACCTGGGGCGCGTGCTGATCATGTGGCTGATCTTCCTGTTCATGCTGCTGTTGCAGTGCGCGATGTATGCGGGGTACCGGACCATTTTCGGCAAGCCCTAGGGGTCAGAGCCCGGTGTTGCTTTTCAAGGGGCTCTGACCCCGGTGTTCAGCCACCGCACCCTGTGCGCACCAATGCGCCCCCGATGTTACCTGGCGATCCGCTCCAGCTTCGCCACCGACAGGTCCAGCACCTTCATCCCCGCCGCGCCGAAATTGATCTGCGCGCGTGCGCTGCCGGCCCCGCCCTCGATGTTGACGATCACGCCCTCGCCGAAGCGCGCGTGACTCACCGATTCGCCGATGCGCCAGCCGGTGCCGTTGCCGCTGGCCGACTTCTGCGCGATCTGCTTGGCGATCTGGTTATCGATGCCGCCTTCGCGGAAACTGGCGTCGTCCCAGGCGGTGGTGGACTTGCGGCCGGCGAACCAGTTGGTCTGCACGCGCGGCGTCAGCCATTTCAGCGAATCTTCGGGCAGTTCGTCGAAGAAGCGCGACTTCATGTTGAAACGGGTCTGGCCGTGCAGCATGCGCTGCTGGGTAAAGCTCATGTACAGGCGCTTGCGCGCGCGCGTGATCGCCACGTACATCAGGCGCCGTTCCTCGTCCACGCCGTCCATTTCGCGCGAGCTGCTCTCGTGCGGGAACAGGCCTTCTTCCAGGCCGGTGATGAACACGGCATCGAACTCCAGGCCCTTGGCCGAGTGCACCGTCATCAGCTGCATCGCTTCCTGGCCGGCCTGGGCCTGGGCGTCGCCCGCCTCCAGCGAGGCGTGCGCCAGGAAGGCGGACAGCGGCGACATCACGGTGGCCAGCGGCGCATCGGCGTCCAGGATCTCGACGCCGTCCTGCAGCACGATCGCCTCGCCGCTGCTGGCCTGGGCCTGCGGGCCGAGGTGGGCCGGGGCATGGGTGCCGAAGCCCTCTTCCTGCACGAACTGGGTGGCGGCGCCGACCATCTGCTGCAAGTTCTCGATGCGTTCCTGGCCCTCTTTCTCGTTCTCGTAGTGCGCCAGCAGGCCGCTGCGCTCGAGCACGACGCCCACCATTTCCGGCAGCGGCAGTTGCTGGGTCTCGAAGCGCGCGCCCTCGATCAGCTTGACGAAGCCGCCCAGCACGCTGCCGGCCTTGCCCGTCATGTGCGGCACGGCCGCGTACAGCGAGACGCGATGCGCTTCCGCCGCCATCTGCAGCTGCTCGAGCGAGCGCGCGCCGATGCCGCGCGTGGGGAAATTCACCACGCGCAGGAAGGCCGAATCGTTGTGCGGATTGTCCATCAGCTGCAGGTAGGCGATGGCATGCTTGACCTCGGCGCGCTGGAAGTAGCGCAGGCCGCCGTACACGGTGTACGGCAGGCCGGCCGCGAACAGCGCGTGCTCGATCACGCGGCTCTGGGCGTTCGAGCGGTACAGCACGGCGATCTCGCTGCGCTTGACGCCCTCGCCCATCAGGCTCTTGGCCTCGTCGACGATCCATTGCGCTTCCTCGAGGTCGGACGAGGCTTCGTACACGCGCACGAGCTCGCCCTGGCCGGCGTCGGTACGCAGGTTCTTGCCCAGGCGCTTGGTATTGTTCGAGATCAGCACGTTGGCCGAGTCCAGGATGTGGCCGTAGGAGCGATAGTTCTGCTCCAGCTTGATCAGGTTCTTGACCTCGAAGTCGCGCTCGAACGCCTGCATATTGCCGACGTTGGCGCCGCGGAAGGCGTAGATGCTCTGGTCGTCGTCGCCCACGGCGAAGATGGCGCCGCCTGCCGGTTCGTTGTGGCCGGCCAGCAGTTTCAGCAGGTTGTACTGCAGGTCGTTGGTGTCCTGGAACTCGTCGACCAGGATGTGGCGGAAGCGCATCTGGTAATGGTGGCGCAGCGGATGGTTGCGCTGCAGCAGTTCGTACGAGCGCAGCAGCAGCTCGGCGAAGTCGACCACGCCTTCGCGCTGGCATTGCTGGTCGTACTGTTCGTACAGCTCGACCATGCGCTTCTGCACGTGGTCGTAGGCTTCGACGTCGTGCGCGCGCTGGCCATTGTCCTTGGCGTTGTTGATGAAGTACATCAAGTCCTTCGCCGGATACTTTTCGGTATCGACGTTCAGCGCCTTCAGCATGCGCTTGATCATCGACAGCTGGTCTTGCGAATCCAGGATCTGGAACGAGGCCGGCAGCGCGGCATCGCGGTGGTGCGTGCGCAGCAGGCGGTTGCACAGGCCGTGGAAAGTGCCGATCCACATCGAGCGCGTATTGATCGGCAGCATGGTCGACAAGCGCGCCAGCATCTCCTTCGCCGCCTTGTTGGTGAACGTCACCGCCATGATGCCGGCCGGGGACACCTGCTGCGTCTGGATCAGCCAGGCGATGCGGGTCGTCAGCACGCGGGTCTTGCCCGAGCCGGCGCCGGCCAGGATCAGTGCACTCTGGGACGGCAGCGTGACGGCGGCCATCTGTTCGGGATTCAGGTTGTCGAGGAGATTCATCCGGCCATTATAGCGTTCGGGACGCGCCACGGCTGCTGTCCGGCGCCAATTTTACTGATCATCCATACAGTACCCGCATCGGCCGTCAAAACTTTCCCGCGCGGAAATCGCCGCTGTTGCGCGCCGTGAAACGGCGAATTGGCGTAAGTTGGATGCAGATGGTCGATCAGGCGGCCTGCCGCGCAACGGTGCGCGGCGGGCCGGTTTTGCAAACCCAACAACGCTTCATCGCGTACAGGAGTCGAGAATGCTGAATCGCGTAGTGACCGTGGCCGCGCTGGCCGTCGGCGGCATGATGCTGTCGAAAAAAATGAAACGCAAGGGCTCGGGCCTGGACTCGGGCATCATCGAAGCCATCGAGGTCAATGTCCCGGTGCGCACGGCCTACAACCAGTGGACCCAGTTCGAGGATTTCCCGCAGTTCATGGCCAGCGTCAAGGAAATCCGCCAGATCGACGACAGGCACCTGCACTGGAAAGCAAACGTCGCCGGCGAAGACAAGGAATGGGATGCCGAGATCACCGAGCAGATCCCCGACGACCGCATCGCCTGGCGCAGCACCAGCGGCGTGCCGAATGGCGGCGTCGTGACCTTCCACAAGATTTCCGACAACGTCACCCGCGTCGTGCTGCAGATGGACTACGCGCCCGAAGGCCCGCTGGAAAAGATCGGCGACGCCCTGGGCGCGGTGCGCCTGGAAGCACGGGGCAACCTGCAGAAGTTCAAGGACATGCTGGAATCGCGCGGCAAGGAAAGCGGCGCCTGGCGCGGCAGCATCTCGCAGCACTGATCCGCGCATCCTGCGTAGCGGCGCCGCCACGAGGGCGGCGTTTTTTTTGCGGCGCAGCGTCCTGCGGGCACGGATACCGTCCTTTCGTCACCGATCTAACAGAAGCGCGCTCCCGGGGCAGGTAGCATGATCCCGACGGCATATCGCGGATGTGCCGGCCTACCGTTCCCAGGAGAACTCCATGTTGACCACCCACGATCCGAACCGCCGGTTCACGCTCGACGCGTCGCCGGAAGGCAATCCGATCACGGCACTGCTGCGCGACCACCACCTGGTCCGCAAGCTCGCCGACCGCTACCTGAACAGCCCCAGCACCGAAGTGAGGAAACAGGCCGCCGTCCAGCTCGTGCAAGCCGTGCACAACCTCGAGCGGCTGAAGGAGACCGTGTTCTACCCGGCCGTGCGCCGCGTCGAGCCGAACCTGGTCGCCCACCTGGAAGAGGCCAGCCTGGACGTCGACGACGTGTTGGCCGCGCTCCAGGCGATGGCGCCGGACGACGCGCGCGCCGACGCGCTGGTGCGCGAGCTGATCGCCGCCGTGCTGCACCACATGCAGGACGAGGAAACGGCGCTGTTCCCGATGCTGCAGCATGCGGCGATCGACCTGAGCCCGGTCGGGCTGGAAATGCAGGCGTTCGAGGCGAACCTGGTGCACATGCAGGCCAGGCGCAGCGACCGCATGACGCGGCGCTAGCGCGCGGCCGGCACAGCCTTCACGTCCCCCGGGCGCACCAAACACCTCACCCCGGCGCATCGACCACCTCCCCCCCGGCGCACCAACCATGTCACCCCGGCGCAGGCCGGGGTCCAGTTTCCGCATGCATATCGACTGCGCCAGGAAATCCGGCCCGGCCTGCGCCGGGGCGACGGCACTTACCACACCCGGCAGCGCTTCTCCTTCACCATCGGCTGCCCCGGCTTGCACTGGAACGCCTGCTGGAACTGCGGCATGTTCACCACCAGGCCGTTCACGCGGTAGCGGCCCGGCGAGTGCGGGTCGGTCATCGCGCTCACGCGCAGGTTTTCCGGACGGTCGTTTTCGCAAGCCCATTGCGCGTTGCCGACGAAGAAGCGCTGTTCCGGCGTGAGGCCGTCGCGCAGCCCCTGCGGGCGCGCCTTCTCCGGCATGCTCGCCATCTCGTTCTGCCAGGCCATCCAGCCCAGGATCAGGCCGCCCAGGTCGGCGACGTCCTCGCCCAGCGTCAGCTTGCTGTTGATCTTGATGTCGTCCACGACCGTGTACTGCGCGTACTGGTCGACGATGCACTGGGCGCGTTCCTCGAAGGCGCTGGCATCCTTCTTCGTCCACCAGTCCTTCAGGTTGCCCTGGGCGTCGAACTGGCGGCCCTCGTCGTCGAAGGCATGGGTCAGTTCGTGGCCGATGGTGCCGCCGGTGTTGCCGTAGTTCGGCGCGTCGTCCATCTTCGGATCGAACAGCGGCGGTTGCAGCACGCCGGCCGGGAAGTTGATGTCGTTCATCTGCGGATCGAAATAGGCGTTCACCGTCGGCGGCGTCATGCCCCACTCGCTGCGGTCGAGCGGCTTGCCGATCTTGGCCAGCTGGCGCCGCATCTCGAAGGCGTTGCCGCGCTCGACGTTGCCGGCGAAGTCGCCCGCCTCGACGACGTAGCTGGAATAATCGCGCCACTTGTCCGGGTAGCCGATCTTGTTGACGATGGCGGCCAGCTTTTCCTGGGCCTTCGCCTTGGTGTCCGGGCTCATCCAGTCGAGTTCGTCGATGTCCTTCTTCATCGCTTCCTCGATCTGGCGCGTCATGTGCAGCGCCTTGGCCTTCAGTTCCGGCGAGAACGCGCGGCCGACGAATTCCTGGCCCAGCGCCTCGCCCAGTTGGTGGTCGACCAGCGCCACGCAGCGCTTCCAGCGCGGTTGCTGCTGCTGCACGCCGCGCAGCGTCTTGCTGAAGAAGTCGAAGTGTTCTTCGTCGAAGCGCGACGCCAGCACCGGCGACAGGTTGCGCGCCACGTGCCAGCGCAGGTAGGTGCGCGTGGCCTCGATGTCGTTGCTCTTCCACATCTTCGCCAGCGCCTTGTAGAACGCCGGTTCGGTGACGTTGAAGCTGTCCAGCCCCTTCTGGCCGATGGCGTCCAGGTAGGCCGTCCAGTCGAAGCCCGGGGTCAGCGCCTGCAGGCCCCGGGCATCCATCTTGTGGAACAGTTTATAGGGGTCGCGCTTGTCGACCGAGGACAGCGACGCCTTCGCCAGCGTCGTCTCCATCGCCATCACGCGCGCCGCGTTGCGCTGCGCCCGGGCCGGAGCGTCGCCCAGCAATCGGAAGGTGTTGGCGATGTGCGCGACGTACTTGGCGCGCACCTCCCGCGATTTCGCATCCGTCTTCAGGTAGGCATCGCGGTCCGGCAGGCCCAGGCCGCCCGCGAAGGCGAAGGCGATGACCCGCGAGGAATCGCCGTAGTCCTGGCTCGACGAAAAACCGAAGAACAGCCCCGGGTCGGCCAGGCCCATGTGCAGCGCCGACAGCACGCGCGGCAGGTCGCGCGCCGAGCGCAGCGTGGCGATCCGGTCGAGCCAGGGCTGGAGCGGCGCGGCGCCGCGCTGCTCGATGGCGCGCTCGTCCATGCAGGCGCCGAAGTAGTCGCCGATCTTCTGCTGGCTGGCGTTGCGGCCGTCCCGGCGCTGCGACAGGTCTTCCAGGATGCCCCACAGGTAGCGGCGGTTTTCCAGCGCCAGCTTGCCGTACACCGACCAGCGCGCCTGGTCGGCCGGGATCGGGTTGTTCTTCATCCAGCCGCCGCAGGCGTACTGGTAGAAATCGACGCAGGGGTCGGCGCTGCGGTCCATCGCGCTCACGTCCAGGCCGGGCGTGTAGGGGAATTCGGTGGCGGGACGTTCGGCGACCGGCGCGGATGGTGCGGGCGATACGGACGGTGCGTTCTGGGCCGACGCCAGCGCTGCGGCGCCGGCAAGGGATAAAGCGAGTGCGAGGCGGACTGGGCGCATTGGCGGGCTTCCGGAAAGGTTGTCAGGCGGATACGGCAAGGACGCCATGCTGCCACATCTGCCATGGCGCGGCAATCTCCGGCGGGCGCAGGCCGCGCCAACGCAAAACGGCATCCGTTCCCTCGGGAACGGATGCCGTCCATGTGCCGGATCGACGGTCGATCAGAACTGGAACACGACGCCGACGCTGTAGTTGGTCGAATCGCTCGACGGCTTCTGCACTTCGATGCGGCCGTCGATGGTCGGGGTGAAGCTGTAGTTCAGGCCGATGCCGTACAGGCCGGTATCGGTCTTCTCGCCGGCGGTCACGCCGCGGTACGAGGCTTCGGCGCGCAGGTGGTTGTAGCCGATGCGGCCGTAGACGTCGAGCTGCTGGTTCAGCGGATAGGAACCGACCAGCGACAGGTGGGTCTGCTTGGCCTTGACGTCGGCGCCCAGGTAATCGAACTTGCCCAGCTGGCGGTAGCCCAGCTCGACGGCGAAGAACGGGTTGAAGCCGTAGCCGACGAAGCCGCCGACGCTGGTCTTGGTGCTGTCGAAGTCGTCGAGCTTGCTGGCGCCGACGTCCAGGCCGCCGTAGAAGGCGGTCGGTGCGGCGGCGAAGGAGGAGGCGCTTGCCAGGGCCAGCGCGGCGGCCAGGGCGATTTTCTTGAACATGGTATTTCCGATCGATGGTTATTGGTCTTGCCGCGCCGGGAACGGCGTTCCGGGCGCGGGGGCCGCATCATACAAGAACGGGCATTTCCATGTTTTCGCGAAAGCAATCGTGCGTGCCCCCGGTCCCGGTCAGCCCTGTGGTGCCGGACGCGCCAGGCCCCTGGCCATCGCCTCGCGCACCAGCGTGCGCACCGTCTTGTCGGCGCGCTGGCTTTCCTGCGCCATCTCCTTGCCCAGGGCTTCCATCTGCTTGCCCAGCGCATCCATCGGCTTGTGCGCCGCCTCCATGCGCAGGCTGGCCTGGCGCATGTCGCGCTCGGCCTGCTGCTGCGCCTCGGAGCGCGTGGCGGCGTGCATCTCGCCGCCCAGGCGGTTCATCTCGCGCTGCAGGACGGCCATGCGTGCCTGCAGGCGCCCGCGCTCGGCGGCATCGGCCGTGGCCATGCGCGCGCCCACCTCGCCCATCTCGGTGCCGAGCGCGCCCATGCGCCGTTCGAGCGCCCTGATCCGGCCCTGGTCCGGTTCCATGCCCCTGGCGCTGCGGTCCATGTCCTTGCCCAGCGCGTCCATCGCCTTGCCATGGCGGTCCATGTCCTTGCCGTAGGCGTCCATCCGCTTGCCCAGGCGCTCGACCGGCGCCCAGGCGGCGCGCGCCTGCGCGACGGTGGCCGCGTCGCGGATCACCCAGGACTTGCCGCCCTCGTTGACCCACAGGAATTCGCCGTCGACCTGCCTGCCGGTCTTGCGCAGCGCATCCCAGTCCTTCACCTTGCCGGTGGCGCTGATGTCCTGCCCATCGTGGCGCACCACCGCATACGAGGCGCCGTCGCCGACCGGCGTGTCCTGGGCGCGGGCAGGCGGGTGGAAGCAGGCGGCGGCCAGCGCCAGGGCCAGCAGGGCGGGCGTGCGGAACGTCGGGATGCGGATCGGGGACATGGTTTCTCCATCGGTGGTCAAGGGCGATGGGAACATGATGGACGCGCGCCCGCGCGCCCGCCAGCGGACTGCGACAGGCTGCCGAATCGGCGGTACGGACGGAACATGGGCGCGATGCGCCGCGCCGCCGCGCCCGGCCCGGGAAGGTCCGGGGCCGCGGGCGGCGGCGTGGATCAGAACACGACGACGGAGCGGATCGATTCGCCCGACTTCATCAGGTCGAAGCCGTCGTTGATGCGTTCCAGCGGCAGGTGGTGGGTGATCAGGTCGTCGATGTTGATCTTGTTTTCCATGTACCAGTCGACGATCTTCGGCACGTCGGTGCGGCCGCGGGCGCCGCCGAAGGCCGAGCCCTTCCAGACGCGGCCGGTGACCAGCTGGAACGGACGGGTGGCGATCTCCTTGCCGGCCTCGGCCACGCCGATGATGATCGACTGGCCCCAGCCCTTGTGGCAGCATTCCAGCGCCTGGCGCATCGTGGTGACGTTGCCGATGCACTCGAACGAGTAATCGGCGCCGCCGTCGGTCAGCTGGACGATGGCGTCGACGACGTTCTCGACTTCCTTCGGATTGACGAAGTGGGTCATGCCGAACTTGCGCGCCATGTCTTCGCGGGCCGGGTTGATGTCCACGCCGATGATCTTGTCGGCGCCGACCATCCTGGCCGCCTGGATCACGTTCAGGCCGATGCCGCCCAGGCCGAACACGACGACGTTGGCGCCCGCCTCGACCTTGGCCGTGAAGATCACGGCGCCGATGCCGGTGGTCACGCCGCAACCGATGTAGCAGATCTTGTCGAACGGCGCGTCGTTGCGCACCTTCGCCAGCGCGATTTCCGGCACGACGATGTAGTTCGAGAAGGTCGAGGTGCCCATGTAGTGGTAGATGGGCTTGCCGTCCAGCGAAAAGCGGCTGGTGGCGTCCGGCATCAGGCCGCGGCCCTGGGTGCTGCGGATGGCCTGGCACAGGTTGGTCTTCTGCGACAGGCAGAATTTGCACTGGCGGCATTCCGGCGTGTACAGCGGGATGACGTGGTCGTCCTTGCGCAGGCTGGTGACGCCCGGGCCCACGTCGACGACGACACCGGCGCCCTCGTGGCCCAGGATGGCCGGGAACAGGCCTTCCGGATCGGCGCCCGACAGCGTGTAGTAGTCGGTATGGCAGATGCCGGTCGCCTTGACCTCGACCAGCACCTCGCCCGCCTTCGGACCTTCGAGTTCGACCTCTTCGATCGTCAGCGGCTTCCCCGCTGCCCATGCAATCGCTGCCTTGGTTTTCATTGATGTGTTCCTGGGTGGTTGTACGATCCCGCCATTATCCGCACAAGCGCGGCCGCGGCCAATAGGCACCGCGTCCCATGTCCGTAAATGGTGTGATAATGACCGGATATGTCAGCAGCAGACCCTCTCTCCCGTCCCGCCACGACCGTCGACATCGTCGTCTATCCCGGTTTCAAGGCCATGGAAGCCATCGGCCCGATGTCCGTGTTCGAATACGCCAACGTGCACCTGCGGCGCGACGGCAGGCCGGACGGCTACGACGTGCGCATCGCGTCCATGCGCGCGGGCCAGGTGCCGTCGGACACGCTGATGTCGCTGCACGCGACCCGGACCCTCGACCCGCAGGCCCTGCCGCACACGGCCATCGTGGTCGGCGCGCGCGACATCCACCGCGCGCTTGCACAGGGCGGCGCCATCGTCGACTGGGTCGCCAGGGCGGCGCCGCGGCTGCCGCGGCTGGCGGCGCTGTGCTCGGGCGCCTTCTTCCTCGGCGCCGCGGGGGTACTGGACGGCAAGCCCGCGACCACGCACTGGAGCGTGGCCGAGCGCCTGCAGGCCGAGCATCCCGGCATCGCGGTGGACGCCGACGCCATCTTCGTGCGCGCCGGCCACGTCTGGACCTCGGCCGGCGTCACCGCCGGCATCGACCTGGCGCTGGCCCTGGTCGAGGAGGATTTTGGCAAGGAACTGGCGCTGCAGGTCGCGACCGACATGGTGGTGTACCTGAAGCGCCCGGGCGGCCAATCGCAGTTCAGCTCGCACCTGCTGAGCGAACGCACGGCGCGTCCCGGCATCCGCGACATCCAGAAATGGATCCTGGATAACCTGCACGAACGCCTGTCGGTGGCCCAGCTGGCGCAGAAGGCGATGATGAGCGAGCGCCATTTCGCCCGCGTGTTCCTGCAGGAAGTGGGCCTGAGCACGCAGGAATTCATCGCCACCTGCCGCTTCGAACGGGCGCGCCAGCTGCTGGCCGACGTGGCGCTGCCGCTCAAGACCGTGGCGGCGCGCGCCGGCTTCAACGGCGAGGCGCAGATGCGGCGGGTGTTCCAGAAGCGGATGGGGATCGCGCCGGGGCAGTACCGGGAGCGGTTCGCCACGACGGGCGTGGCGGCGGGGCGAAACGGGTAGCAGCATGTACCGCGCCGTACAGCGCGCCATACCGCACGTCGCCCCGGCGCAGGCCGGGGCCCAAGCTTGCATGCGTTTCGACAGCGCCAGCAGCATTGGACCCCGGCCTGCGCCGGGGCGACGGTAGAAGTGCTCCGCTTATTTACCGCGCAGCCGTCCCGCGAACGCCCCGTGCAGGCTATTGAGCAATTCCTCTGCCGCCACCATCTGCTCGGCAACCTCGTTGATCTTGCGCCGGTTCGAGCGCGCGTGGTCGCGCAGCACCTCGAAGGCGGTGTTGCGGTCGGTCTGGAAGCGCGCCATCAGCAGGCCCACGGCCAGGCTGGTCTCGCGGCCGGCGGCCAGCGCGGCGTTCAGGTTGACCTCGGTGCGGCGCAGCTGGCGGATCTCGTCGGCGCGGGCCAGCGCCGATTCCAGCGCCGGCAGCAGGCGCGCGGCATCGATCGGCTTGACCAGGAAGCCGACCGCGCCGTGGCTGGCGGCCTGGCGCGCGCTCTCGGCGTCGTCGACGGCGGACAGGAACATGAAGGCGACGCCCGTATGGTCGCGCAGGCGGCGCGCGAGGTCGAGGCCGGACATGCCGGGCATGCTGATGTCGAGCAGCGCCATCGCGATGTCGCCTTCGCGTTCGGCGATGCGCTGCAGCGCCTCCGGCGCCGACGAGGCTTCGATGGTGTCGTAGCCGGTGTGGCGCAACACGGTCGACAGGTATTCCAGCATGACGGGGTCGTCGTCGACCAGCAGGATCAGGCGGCGGGAGGAAGCGGAGGAACTCATTGGCATCTTGCTTGGGCGCGTGGAAGAAAAAGCGGGGCCGGCGATTATGGGGGCGGCTCGCGTTAACCAAAAATATATCACGCGCACCAACCCTCCGCCATCAAAAATGTTTCTTTACAACAAATATCTGGCGAACGGTCATGCCATAAAAACCGGCATCGTCCGGTCGCAGGCCTTGCGCCGTCATCTATAATGGCCGTTTTCGCAGCATCCAAACAACCGAATACACGACACGCCACATCATGGAATTAGCAAAGTCTTTCGAGCCAGCCGACATCGAACGTTTCTGGCGCACGGAGTGGGAACAGCGCGGCTACTTCGCCGCCACCATGGACGAGGGCAAGCCTTCGTTCAGCATCCAGCTGCCGCCGCCGAACGTGACGGGCACCCTGCACATGGGCCACGCCTTCAACCAGACCGTGATGGATGGCCTGACCCGCTACTACCGGATGCGTGGCTTTAACACGGCCTGGGTACCGGGCACCGACCACGCCGGCATCGCGACCCAGATCGTCGTCGAGCGCCAGCTCGACGCCCAGAAGATCTCGCGCCACGACCTGGGCCGCGAGAAGTTCATCGAGAAAGTCTGGGAGTGGAAGGAAAAGTCGGGCAGCACCATCACCGGCCAAATGCGCCGCCTGGGCGCGTCCGCCGACTGGCAGCGCGAATACTTCACGATGGACGAGCCGCGCACGAAGATCGTCGCCGAGGTGTTCGTGCGCCTGTTCGAACAGGGCCTGATCTACCGCGGCAAGCGCCTGGTCAACTGGGACCCGGTGCTGGGCACGGCCGTGTCGGACCTGGAAGTCGATTCGCAGGAAGAAGACGGCTCGATGTGGTACATCCGCTACCCGCTGGCCGACGGCTCGGGCCACCTGACGGTCGCCACCACCCGTCCGGAAACGATGCTGGGCGACGTCGCCGTCGCCGTCGACCCGACCGACGAGCGCTACACGCACCTGCACGGCAAGATGCTGACGCTGCCCCTTAGCGGCCGCGAGATCCCGGTCATCGCCGACAGCTACGTGGACAAGGCCTTCGGCACCGGCTGCGTGAAGATCACGCCGGCGCACGACTTCAACGACTACGCCGTCGGCCAGCGCCACAACCTGCCGATGCGGTCGATCATGACGCTGGAAGCGAAGATCGTCGACGACGCGCCGGAAGCCTACCGTGGCCTGGACCGCTTCGCCGCGCGCAAGCAGATCGTCGCCGACCTCGACGCGCTGGGCCTGCTGGAACAAGTGAAACCGCACAAGCTGATGGTGCCGCGCGGCGACCGCACCGGCGTCGTCATCGAGCCGATGCTGACCGACCAGTGGTTCGTCGCCATGAGCAAGCCGGCGCCGGAAGGCACGTTCAATCCCGGCAAGTCGATCACCGACGTGGCGCTGGAAAAGGTCGCCAATGGCGAGATCAAGTTCGTGCCGGAAAACTGGTCGACGACCTACAACCAGTGGCTGGGCAATATCCAGGACTGGTGCATCTCGCGCCAGCTGTGGTGGGGCCACCGCATCCCGGCCTGGTACGGCCCGGAAGGCCAGATCTTCGTCGCCCGCAGCGAGGAAGACGCGCAGGCGCAAGCGCAGGCCGCCGGCGTCACCGGCGCGCTGCGCCGCGACGACGACGTGCTGGACACCTGGTTCTCGTCGGCGCTGGTGCCGTTCTCGACCATGGGCTGGCCGGAACAGACAAGGGACATGCAGATGTTCCTGCCGTCGTCCGTGCTGGTGACGGGCTTCGACATCATCTTCTTCTGGGTCGCGCGCATGGTCATGATGACCGCGCACTTCACCGGCAAGGTGCCGTTCGAGACCGTCTACGTGCACGGCCTGGTGCGCGATTCGTCCGGCCAGAAGATGTCGAAGTCGAAGGGCAACACCCTGGACCCGATCGACCTGATCGACGGCATCGACGTCGATTCGCTGGTGACCAAGCGCACCACCGGCCTGATGGACCCGCGCGCCGCCGAAAAGATCGCCAAGGCCACCCGCAAGGAATTCCCGAACGGCATCCCGGCCTTCGGCACCGACGCCGTGCGCTTCACGATGGCGAGCTATGCCTCGCTGGGCCGCAACATCAACTTCGACCTGGGCCGCTGCGAGGGCTACCGCAACTTCTGCAACAAGATGTGGAACGCGACCCGCTTCGTGATGATGAACACGGAAGGCAAGGATTGCGGCCAGCCGGACCCGGCCGACCTGTCCCAGGCCGACCGCTGGATCATCTCGCTGATGAACCGCGTCGAGCTGGAAGTGGCCAAGGGCTTCGCCGACTACCGCTTCGACAATATTGCCAGCGCCATCTACAAGTTTGTCTGGGATGAATATTGCGACTGGTACCTGGAGCTGGCGAAAGTCCAGGTCCAGCAGGGCACGGAAGCGCAACAGCGCGCCACCCGCCACACGCTGCTGCGCGTGCTGGAAGTGGTGCTGCGCCTGGCGCACCCGATCATTCCGTTCGTCACCGAGGCGCTGTGGCAGGCCGTGGCGCCGCTGGCGGGGAAAACCGGCGACACCATCATGCTGCAGCCGTACCCGATCGCCGACGAGGCGCTGATCGACGAGGCCGCCGAAGCCTGGATGGACCAGTTCAAGAAGCTCACCGACGCCACCCGCAACCTGCGCGGCGAGATGAAGCTGTCGCCGTCGGTGCGCGTGCCGCTGATCGTCGAACCTGCCAACGACGCCGACCGCGCCGCCGCGCAAGGCTTCGCCCCGTACGTGGCGCTGCTGGGCAAGTTGTCCGAGGTGCAGATCGTCGACGCCCTGCCGGACTCGCCGGCCGCCGTCGCCATCGTCGGCACCACCAAGCTGATGCTGAAGGTCGAGATCGACGTCGCCGCCGAGCGCGAGCGCCTGTCGAAGGAAATCGCGCGCATCGAGGGCGAGATCGCCAAGGCCAACGGCAAGCTGTCCAGCGAAAGCTTCGTCGCGCGTGCCCCGGCCGCCGTCGTGGCCCAGGAGCGCGAGCGCCTGGACAACTTCAGCGCGACGCTGGCCAAGCTGACGGAACAGTACGGCAAGCTGGCCACGGCCTGATCCAGGACTGCCGCCAATAACAAGCCGCGCCGGGCAATGCCGGGCGCGGCTTTTTTCATTGGCGCGGTGGGTTGTCAGGCCAGTTGCTTCCAGCGTTGCACCACCTCTTCCGGCACGCGGAACGCCTTGGCCTGGCCGCTGCCCTTGTAAATGGGGATCAGGAGCGGCTTGGCATCGTCGTGCAGCGTGCCGTTCTTCTTGAGTGCTTCCATTGCATTGTCGATCGGCTTGGTGAAGCCGGTCAGGCGCTTGTCCTTGGAGCGCTTGATGATCGCATAGGTCGCGTCGCGGTCGATCTGGCCGCCATTGTCGATCGCGGCCTTGATGACGTCGCGCTGCTTCGACGGCAGGCCCAGCACGACGGCGCGCACGTCGATGTCGGCCCAGCCACGCGGCCCGGCAGCGGCCGGTGCGGCCGCTGCATCGCCGGACTGCGCCTCGGCCGGCGCCTCGGCCGCCACGGCGGGAACGCTGAATGCGAAGCTGCGGATCGCCGGATCGCATGCCGCGGCGACGGCCTGGCGCACGCGCGCCAGCAGCAGGTTCACGTCGCTGCCCGGCGTCAGCGGAATGGCGACGTTCAGGGTGGGCTCGGTCATATACAAATTCCTTTCAATATTTAAGTAACACGATTCTATGGGTATCAACGCGTAAAGTAAATATTGAAATAAATTTGTATCGATATGACGATGCGATCCATCATTCAAGTCCCAACGCTGCGCTATGATGAGCCTTTGCATCCCTCCGCCCCATGACGCAGATCGTTCCCTTCTCTCCTTCCCATGCCGACGGGGTCGTCGGCGTCGTCCTGCCGATCCAGCGGGAAGAATTCGGCATTCCGGTCACGCTGGCCGGCCAGCCGGACCTGCTCGACATCCCCGGCTTCTACCAGCAGGGCGACGGCCAGTTCTGGGTGGCGCTCGACGGCGGCGTGGTGGTCGGCACCATCGCCCTGCGTGACATCGGCGACGGCGCGGGCGCGCTGCGCAAGATGTTCGTGGCGGCCAGCCATCGCGGCGCGGCGCAGGGCGTGGCACAACGGCTGCTGGACACCCTGCTGGACTGGGCGCGCGCACGCGACATGCGGCGCATCTGGCTGGGGACGACCGACAGGTTCCTGGCGGCGCACCGGTTCTACGCCAGGAACGGCTTCGAGGAAGTGGGCATGGCCGCCCTGCCCGCGGCGTTTCCCGTCATGGCGGTCGACACGAAGTTCTATACGCGCGTACCGTGATGCCGTACGCTTTCCGATGACCGAACGGTCGTTCAGTTTGCTACACTCCGGACATAGGACAATATTGGAGACCGCCATGCGCACCCTGATGACCACTTCCCTGCTCGCCGCCGCCTTCGCCGCCCCCCTCGCCTTCGCGCAGGATTCCGCCGTCGGCCTGTGGAAGAGCATCGACGACGCCACCGGCAAGCCGACCGCCCTGATCCGCATCACCGACAACGGCGGCACGCTGCAGGGCACCATCGAAAAACTGTTCCGCAAGCCCGACGAAGACCAGAACCCGAAGTGCGGCCAGTGCACGGACGCGCGCAAGGACCAGCCGATCGTCGGCATGACGATCCTGACCGGCCTGAAGAAGGATGGCGACGTCTACGACGGCGGCGAGATCCTCGATCCGAAGAACGGCAAGGTCTACAAGAGCAAGCTGAGCGTGCGCGAAGGCGGCAGGAAGCTCGAAGTGCGCGGCTATATCGGCGTGCCGATGCTGGGCCGTTCGCAGGTCTGGCTGCGCCAGGAGTAAGCCCCCGCGGGCGCGCACGCGGACGGCAGGCGTGCGCGGGTCGGGTTGCCTTTATGATAACCTCGATCGCAACTCATCCATATACTGCCGTCATGACCCGCTTCCATCCGACGCCGCGCACCCAGGGGGTGCCGGCATGATCGTCCTGCGTTTATTGTCCCTGCTCGCGTGCGGCCTGCTCGTGATCGTCCTGCCGGTGTTGCTGTCGGATACCGGCAGCGGCAACCTGCCGCTGTCCATGGCCGTGCCGGCGGTGCTCGGCGCCGCGCTGATGGCGGCCGGCTTCGTCTACGTCGGCATGATGGCCGAGCGCATGCGCCGCCCGGGCCGCGAACGCTGGCTCGGCACCGCCCTGCTGACCCTGCCGGCGCTGGCTTGCCTGGCGATCCTGGCCACGCGCCACGCGCCCACGCTGCTGTGGGGCAGCGGCATGCTGCTGGCCTGCACCACGCTGCAACTGGCCTGCGTGCTCAATCCGGGCGCGCTGGAACGGCGCCGCCGGCCGATGCGCCGGCGCGAACCGGGCACGCTGCAGCGCGGCTGACCGGTTCAGGCGCGGCGGCGCGCCAGGTGGCGGTCGAGGGCGTTGCCGAAGCGCTGGCGGTCGGCCTGGCCGAAGGGAGGCGGACCGCCGGTATCGACGCCGCCGCTGCGTAATTCCTCCATGAAGGCGCGCATCGTCAATTGCTGGGCGATGTTGTCCTTCGTATAGAACTCGCCGCGGGGATGCAGGGCGTCGCCGCCCTTTTCCAGCACGCGCGCCGCCAGCGGGATGTCGCCGGTGACGACCAGGTCGCCCGGCGCCAGGCGTTCGACGATCTCGGCATCGGCCACGTCCGGCCCGCTGGGCACCTGCAGCGCGCGGACGAAGCGCGAACCCGGCACGCGGATCAGCTGGTTCGCCACGAGCGTGACCTGCAACTGCAGCCGCTCGGCCACGCGGAACAAGATCTCCTTGATGGCGCCGGGACAGGCGTCGGCATCGACCCAGATCTGCATGGTCAGCCTGGCGGGAGGTTGTCCCACAGGTCGCCGGTGGGGCTGATGCGCGGCGCGGCGACGCCGAAGTGGCGGTAGGCCAGCGGCGTGGCGATGCGCCCGCGCGGGGTGCGCTGCAGGTAGCCCTGCTGGATCAGGAAGGGTTCGAGCACGTCCTCGATGGTGTCGGCCGCCTCGCCGATGGCCGCCGCCAGGTTGCCGATGCCGACCGGGCCGCCGGCGAACTTGAACAGCACGGCTTCCAGCAACTTGCGGTCCATCACGTCGAAGCCGACGGTGTCGACGTCGAGCATGCGCAGCGCGCGGTCGGCCATGTCCCGGGTGATCTCGCCATTGCCCTTCACTTCCGCATAGTCGCGCACACGGCGCAGCAGGCGGTTGGCGATGCGCGGCGTGCCGCGCGCGCGGCGGGCGACTTCGCGCGCGCCGTCCTCGTCGATCGGCGCAGCCAGGAGCGCGGCGCTGCGCGCGACGATCTTGGTCAGCTCCTCGACGTTGTAGAACTCCAGGCGCGCGACGATGCCGAAGCGGTCGCGCAGCGGATTCGTCAGCATTCCGGCGCGCGTGGTGGCGCCGACCAGCGTGAAGGGCTGCAGGTCGAGCTTGACGGAGCGGGCGGCCGGACCCTCGCCGATCATGATGTCGATCTGGTAGTCCTCCAGCGCCGGGTACAGGATTTCCTCGACCACGGGCGACAGGCGGTGGATCTCGTCGATGAACAGGACGTCGTTGGCTTCCAGGTTCGTCAGCAGCGCGGCCAGGTCGCCCGGGCGCTCGAGCACCGGGCCCGAGGTCTGGCGCAGGTTGACGCCCATCTCGCGCGCGATGATGTGGGCGAGCGTGGTCTTGCCCAGGCCCGGCGGACCGAACAGCAGCGTGTGGTCGAGCGCTTCCTGGCGCTTGCGCGCGGCGTGGATGAAGATTTCGAGCTGGTCGCGGATCTTTTCCTGGCCGACGTATTCGTCCAGGTGCTTGGGCCGCAGCGCGCGTTCGATCGCCTCCTCGTTCGGCGAAGCGGGAGCGGCGTCGATGATCCGCTGTTCGGTGAAATTGTCGGTCTGGATGCTCATTGTTTCATCTTCAAATGTGCGGCTGCGCGGAGTGGGCATTGTCGGCGCGCAGCAGGGTACGCACCCCGTGCGCACCGGACACGCACGCGGCTCACGCCTTGGACAATGCCTTCAGCGCCAGCTTGATGCCGTCCGACACGCTGGTTCCCGCCGGCATGTTCTTGATGGCGACCAGCGCCTCCTTGTCAGAATACCCCAAAGCCAGCAGCGCATTGAGCACGTCGGCCTGGGCGTCGTCCCTGGCAACGGCGCCGACGACGCCGATGTCGGCGCCCAGCTTGCCCTTCAGTTCCAGCAGCAGGCGCTCGGCCGTCTTCTTGCCGATGCCCGGCACCTTGACCAGCCGGCCCGCTTCCTGCAGCGTCACGGCCTGCGCCAGTTCCGCCACCGTCATGCCGGACAGGATCGACAGCGCCATGCGCGCGCCGATGCCGGTGATCTTGATCAGCTGGCGGAACACGGCGCGGTCGTTGTGCGTGCCGAAGCCGAACAGCAGGTGCGCATCCTCGCGCACGACGTAGTGGATGAACAGCGTCACCTTCTCGCCCGTGTGCGGCAGGTTGTAGAACGTACTCATCGGCACGTCGACTTCATAGCCGACGCCGTTGCAATCGACGAGGACTTGCGGCGGATTCTTTTCCAGCAGGATTCCGGAGAGACGACCGATCATCGGTGACCTTTCAATAATAAGGCTGGCTAATCTGTTTTCGAATTGGCTAAATCCGCTTAAACCAGGCGGCTGCGCTTCATGTGCAGCGTCGGCTTCTTGGGATTGGCCGGCGCCAGTGCGCCCACCAGGGCCAGCGTGTCGTGGGTATTGGCGTGGCAGATCGCGATGCCGAGCGCGTCGGCGGCGTCGCTGCCCGGCAGGCCCGGCAGCTTGAGCAGGCGCGCGACCATGTCCTGCACCTGGGCCTTGACGGCCTTGCCGGTGCCGACGACGGCCTGCTTGACCTGGGTCGGCGTGTACTCGGCCACGTCGAGGTCGGCGCCGACGAGGGCCGTGATGGCGGCGCCGCGCGCCTGCCCCAGCAGCAGCGTCGACTGCGGGTTGACGTTGACGAAGACTTTTTCGATGGCCGCGCAGGCGGGCTGGTAGGTCGCGACGATTTCGCTGACGCCCGCCAGGATCACCTTCAGGCGCGGCGGCAATGCGCCTTCGGTGCCGGTCTTGATGGTGCCGGACGCGATGTAGCGCAGGCGGTTGCCCTGTTTTTCGATGACGCCGAAGCCCGTCGTGCGCAGGCCCGGGTCGATGCCGAGAATAATCATTATCGAATGTTATACCGGCGTGGGCGTTTCGTGGGGAAAATACTGTCTAAAAACACAGGCCGTGGCGACAAAGTCGCCACGGCCGTAGGGTGGGCGGCTGCGCCGCCCACGCGGTGATACGCGCCGTCCAATCCATCGTTCACGAACACGACGCCGGTGTTGAAGACATGCGCGGCAACACGCCGCGCGCCGCATCAATGACGGAAGTGCCGCGTCCCAGTATAGAGCATCACGACGCCACGTTCATCCGCCGCATCGATCACTTCCTGGTCGCGCATCGAGCCGCCCGGATGGATCACGCAGGTCGCGCCCGCATCGACCACCACGTCGAGGCCGTCGCGGAACGGGAAGAACGCGTCCGACGCCACGGCCGAGCCGACCAGCGACAGGCCGGCGTTCTGCGCCTTGATCGAGGCGATGCGCGCCGAGTCGATGCGGCTCATCTGGCCGGCGCCGACGCCCAGCGTCATGCCGCCACCGCAGAACACGATGGCGTTCGACTTGACGTACTTGGCCACGCGCCAGGCGAACATCAGGTCCTGCAGTTGCTGCGGGGTCGGCTGCTTCTTGCTGACCACGCGCAGGTCGGCCAGCGCGACGTCCTTGGCGTCCGGCGACTGCACCAGCAGGCCGCCGCCGACGCGCTTGACGTCGAACGGGTTCTGGCCCTCGCCCAAGGCGATTTCCAGCAACCGCACGTTCTGCTTGGCCGCCATGATGGCCAGCGCTTCGGCCGTGAACGCCGGGGCGATCACGACTTCGACGAACAGCTTGGCGATCGCCTCGGCGGCGCGGCCGTCGACCGGCGCGTTGAAGGCGATGATGCCGCCGAACGCCGAGGTCGGGTCGGTCTTCAGCGCGCGCTGGTAGGCGTCCAGCGCGTCCAGGCCGATCGCCACGCCGCACGGGTTGGCGTGCTTGATGATCACGCAGCCGGCCGGCTGGTCGAAGCCGCCCAGCGACTTGACGCATTCCCAGGCCGCATCGGCGTCGGCGATGTTGTTGTACGACAGTTCCTTGCCCTGCAGCTGGCGGTAGTTGGCCAGGCTGCCGGCGGCCGGGACCAGGTCGCGGTAGAACGCGGCGCTCTGGTGCGGATTCTCGCCGTAGCGCATGTCCTGGACCTTCTCGAAGTGCAGGTTCAGCGTCTGCGGGTAGGCCGCGCGGGTGGTGTGCTCACGGTCCTCGCCCAGGCTGGTGAGGTAGTTGGTGATCGCGCTGTCGTACTGCGCGGTGTGGGCGAACACTTTCTTGGCCAGGCGGAACTTGGTTTCGTAGCCAACATTGCCCGCGGCCTCGCCCGTGCCCTTCATTTCCGCCAGCACCGGACCGTAGTCGGCCGGGTCGACGATGACGACGACGTCGCGGTGATTCTTGGCCGCCGAGCGCAGCATGGTCGGGCCGCCGATGTCGATGTTTTCGATCGCATCTTCCAGCGAGCACTGGTCCTTGGCCACGGTCTGCTGGAACGGGTACAGGTTGACCACCACCATGTCGATCTGCGGGATGCCGTGTTCCTCGAGCTTGGCGACGTGCTCGGGGAAGTCGCGGCGCGCCAGGATGCCGCCGTGCACCTTCGGGTGCAGCGTCTTGACGCGGCCGTCCAGCATTTCCGGGAAGCCAGTGTAGTCGGCGACCTCGGTCACCGGCACGCCGTTGTCCTGCAGCAGCTTGGCGGTGCCGCCGGTGGACAGGATGTTCACGCCGAGCGCCGACAGCGAACGCGCGAAGTCGAGGACGCCGGTCTTGTCGGAAACGGAAAGGAGAGCTTGTTTGATCATGGGAGTGGCCTGTTGATGAAAATTCGTGCGACGCGTCTGCAAGCGGAAGCGGGACCCGTCCGACGCCAGCCAGCACGCCGCGGCCCCTCCCGGCCGTCGACCTAGAGCAGCCCGTGCTCCTGCAGTTTCTTGCGCAAGGTGTTGCGGTTGATGCCCAGCATTTGCGCGGCATGGGACTGGTTGCCCTCCGCGCGCGTCATCACCACTTGCAGGATCGGTTTTTCGACGGTCAGGAGCATCATGTCGTAGATGTTCGACGGTTTCTGCTCGCCCAGGTCGTTGAAATAGTCTTCGAGGCTTTTCTGAACGACTTCCTGGATACTTTCTTTGCTCATATCTGCTGCTTGTCCTGGTTAACAGCCGCTCGTGGCGGCACTCGTCTCCGACTTTTCTTGTTTTTCTATGACATTACGCGGCGATCGCGGTATCGGCCGAATGCGCGGGCCGGTATTGTAACCGTTCGCCGAACTGGTGTTGCGATTTGAAAAATTCGTCGACCGCCGCCAGTTGCTCGGTCGTCGACTCCAGCCGGTTCATGCGCTGGCGGAATTCCTCGCCGCCGGGCAGGTCCTCGACATACCAGCCGATGTGCTTGCGCGCCGTGCGCACGCCGAGGTAGTCGCCATAGAACGCGTAGTGCGACGGCAGGTGCTCGTTCATGAGCCCGCGCACCTCTTCCACCAGCGGCGGCGGCAGCAGTTCGCCGGTGCGCAGGTAATGGTCGACCTCGCGGCAGATCCAGGGACGACCCTGGGCCGCGCGGCCGATCATGACGGCGTCCGCGCCGGTGTAGTCGAGCACGAACTTCGCCTTTTCGGGCGAGGTGATGTCGCCGTTGGCCACGACGGGGATCGCGACGGCCTTCTTGACCGCGGCGATGGTGTCGTACTCGGCGTGACCCTTGTAGCCATCGGCCCGGGTGCGGCCGTGCAGCGTGAGCATGGCGATGCCGGCCTGCTCGGCCATGCGCGCGATGACGAGCGCGTTTTTATTGTCGCGATCCCAGCCGGTGCGGAACTTCAGCGTGACCGGCACGTCGACGGCCTTGACCACGGCCTCGAGGATGCGCTGCACCAGGTCTTCGTGCTGCAGCAGGGCCGAACCGCACCAGTTGTTGCACACCTTCTTGACCGGGCACCCCATATTGATGTCGATGATCTGGGCGCCGCGCTCGACGTTGAACCTGGCGCACTCGGCCAGGTCGTGCGGGTCGGCGCCGGCGATCTGCACGGCCTTCGGCTCCATTTCGCCGGCATGGTCGGTACGGCGCGCCGTCTTTTCGCTGGCCCACAGGCGCGGGTTCGACGCCGCCATCTCGGACACGGCATAGCCGGCGCCGAGCCGCTTGCAGAGCTGGCGGAACGGGCGGTCGGTCACGCCGGCCATCGGGGCGACGAAGACATTATTGCGCAGCGTATAGGGACCAATTTGCACGGCGGAAAATCACTCGGAAAGATCGGGAACTCGCTATTTTACCCGATTTGCTGCTTAATTTATCAGCAGAATTTTTTACATGCTGTTGCGCACGTGACATAAACGGCTTGCCAAGCCTGCGGGTTCAGGGCAGTGACGGACAATCCAGGCCGCTCAGGGCAGTTCGTCCAGCACCACCGGACGCAAGTGTTCGACCTCGCCCCAGCTGCACAGTTCGAGCAGTCCGCTTGAGGGGTGATAACGGAAGCGGTTGATGCTGGCGTTATAGACCTTGAAGTCGCGCGGCGTTTCCAGCGGCAGGCCGCGCGCCAGCCGGTAGGCGCACTCGAGCACGCCGCCGTGGGCGACCAGGGCCAGCGTCCGGCCCGGATGCGCCGCGGCCAGCCGCAGGATGGCGCCGGTGGCGCGCGCGAAGAAGGCGCGGAAGGTTTCGGCGCGGTTGCGGCCCTCGGACAGGCGGGCGTCGACGTCGCGCGCCTGCCAGGCCGCGAATTCGGCCGGGAAGCGCTGCTCGATCTCGCTGTACAGCAGGCCCTCGAAGCCGCCGTAGCCGCGCTCGCGCAGCGCCTCGTCCTGCTGCACGACCAGGCCCCTGGCGGCGGCCAGCGCCTGCGCGGTCTGGCGCGCGCGCATCAGGTCGCTGGACACGACCGCGTCGACGGTTTGCGCCGCGAGCGCCCCCGCCAGCAGCGCGGCCTGGCGTTCGCCTTCGGGATTGAGGGGGATGTCGAGGTGGCCCTGCAGCCGGCGTTCGGCGTTCCAGGCCGTTTCGCCGTGGCGGATCAGGAGGAGGTCGGTGGCGGCGGCCGGGTCGGCCGGGACTGCGTTCGGGTTCGGTGTCGTCATGCGTATCGGCGCCCTGCTGGGCCGGGCGCCCGTTGGAGTGGGGTTCAGGATGGCTGGCCGACCAGGTCGGGCGTGGCGCCGGGATTGAGCGAATACACGCCGTAGATGCTGGCTTCGTCCAGGATGTGGCCGGTGATGGCCAGGCGCACCTCCCTGCCGGTGAAGCGGCCGTCCAGCGGCAGGCGCGGGATGTCGAGGGCGTACAGCGTGAAGACGTAGGTGTGCACGCGCTCGTCGTTCCATGGCGGACAGGGGCCGTCGTAGCCGTAGTACTCCCCCACCATGTCGGGGTCGCCCGCGAACCAGCCCGTGTAGTCGTTGATGCCGTGGCGCAGCTGGTGCTCGGTGCCATTGCGGATGGTGAACGGCACCAGCGGCCCGCTCTTGCCGCCGGGCGTGACCATGTCCGAGAACAGGCCTTCGGCGAAGGATTTCAGGCAGACCGGGATGTCCACCAGCGACCAGTGGTAGAAGTCGGTGCGCGGCAAGGCGTCCGGCACGGTGCGGCCGGCGCGGTTGACGTCGCTGCCGTCGGTGGGCGCGTCGAGGTCGTGCACCAGCAAGGCCAGCGACTGGGTGCCGGCCGGCACGTCGTCCCAGGCGATGTGCGGGCTGCGGTTGCTGGCCAGCCGCACGTGCGCGGCGGGATCGGCCTCGGCCAGCGCGCAGCGTGGCGGGATCATCCCGCCTTCGGTAAAGGAATCGCTCCAGATTTTCATGATCGTGCCTCCCCCATCCCGGGTTCAAGCCGTATGACCCGCGCCGGCCTGCGCGGTTTCATGGATTCAGCCCGACACCCTGGGTGGATCAATCCGCAGCCAGAACGTCACGGGACCGTCGTTGACCAGCGCCACCTGCATGTCGGCGCCGAAGCGGCCGGTCGCGACGCTGCCGTGCAGCGCGCGCGCATGGCGCACCGCGTGGTCGAACAGGCGCCGCCCGTCTTCCGGGGCGGCGGCCGGCGAGAACGACGGCCGCGTGCCGGACCGGGTATCGGCCGCCAGCGTGAACTGCGGCACCAGCAGCAGGCCGCCCTCGACGTCGCGCACGCTGCGGTTCATCTTGCCCGCCGCGTCCGCGAACACGCGGTAGCCGAGCAGCCGGGCCACCAGCGCCTCGGCCTCGCGTTCGGTATCGCCCTTCTCGGCGCACACCAGCACCATCAGGCCGCGCCCGATGGCGCCGACGACCTCGCCGTCGACGGTGACGCTGGCCTGCGCCGCGCGCTGCAGCAGGCCGATCATGCCGTCAGCGTCACGCGCGCGAACTTGCGCTTGCCGACCTGCAGCACGAAGGTGCCGGCCTGGACCTGCAGCGCCTTGTCGGACACGACCGTGCCGTCGATGCGCACGCCGCCCTGGTCGACCATGCGCATGGCCTCCGAGCTGGAGGCGCACAGGCCGGCCTGGCGCAGCAGCTGCGCCAGGCCCAGCGGGGCGCCGGCGACCGCCACTTCCGGCACGTCGTCCGGGATGCCGCCCCTGGAGCGGTTGACGAAGTCGGCCAGCGCATCCTCGGCCGCCTGCTGCGAGTGGAAGCGCGCCACGATCTCCTGGGCCAGCGCGACCTTGGCGTCGCGCGGGTTGCGGCCGCCCTCGACCTCGGCCCTGAGCTGCGCCAGTTCCTGCAGCGAGCGGAACGACAGCAGGTCGTAGTACTTCCACATCATCGTGTCGGAGATGCTCATCAGCTTGCCGAACATGGTGTTGGCCGGCTCCGTGATGCCGATGTAGTTGTTCTTCGACTTCGACATCTTCTCGACGCCGTCCAGGCCCTCGAGCAGCGGCATGGTCAGGATGCACTGCGGTTCCTGGCCGTAGTCTTTTTGCAACTCGCGGCCCACCAGCAGGTTGAATTTTTGATCCGTTCCACCTAGCTCAAGATCGGCTTTCAAAGCCACCGAATCGTAGCCCTGCATCAAAGGATAAAGGAACTCATGCACCGAGATCGGCGTCCCACTCTTGTAGCGCTTGGTGAAATCGTCGCGTTCCATCATTCGCGCCACGGTGTAGCGCGACGCCAGCTGGATCATGCCGCGCGCGCCCAGCGGGTCGCACCACTCCGAGTTGTAGCGGATCTCGGTGCGCTGCGCGTCCAGCACCAGCGATGCCTGCTTGAAGTACGTCATCGCATTCGTCTCGATCTGCTCGCGGGTCAGCGGCGGACGGGTGACGTTGCGGCCCGACGGGTCGCCGATCATCGACGTGAAGTCGCCGATCAAGAAGATCACCTGGTGCCCCAGGTCCTGCAACTGGCGCAGCTTGTTCAGCACCACGGTGTGGCCGAGGTGCAGGTCGGGCGCGGTCGGGTCCAGGCCCAGCTTGATGCGCAGCGGCGTGCCGGTCCGTTCGGAACGGGCCAGTTTCTGGGCGAATTCGGCTTCGATGAGCAGCTCGTCGACGCCGCGCTTGGTGATGGCGAGCGCTTCCTGGACGGCGTCGCTCAGCGGAAGGGTCGTCCCGGTAACAGTTGTCGTTTGTGCATTACCAGAAGAGTCTGCGGAAGTCATAAAAATCTTGTAGGAGAAGGACTAAAACGGTTGTAGGACCCGGTATTAGGATATAATTCGCGATCCCGTCAATCTTGCTGCATGAAAAGTTTTACCGACAACAAGAAGCAAAATAATAATAAAGAGGTGTTGGTCTAGGCTGTTCAAGCGGTAAATTTTAACTGATTGCATGAACCCTATACAGAAAATCACCGGCAAGCGCTGGTTTGGCCTGGCTGACACGAGCCGCAAAACCCGCATCATCGCCGGCGGCGCTGCGGCCCTGACCCTGTGTGCTTTCGGCGCGACCGCAGTCGCCCCGATCGCACCCGACGCCTCCGACCTCCCGGTCAAGTCGATCTCCCAGGACCTGCAACTGCCGAACCTGGCCGACCAGATCGCCGCCCTCCAGCAAGCCGACCAGCAATTCATCCACGAAGAACGCATCCGCCCGGGCGACTCCCTGGGTTCCGTGTTCAACCGCCTCGGCATCGAGGACCAGCAGGCGCAGGCCTTCGTCCGCTCGAACAAGCTGGCCCGCAGCATCCTGTCGCTCAAGACCGGCAAGCGCCTGCAGGCCGAGACCGACGAGAACGGCCTGCTGCTGACGCTGCGCGCCACCGTCGCCGTCAAGCCGGACGAGTTCAAGACCATCACCGTCAGCCGCAAGGGCGAGAAATTCGTCGCCGACGAAGCCCCGGCCAAGCTGGAGCGCCGCGTCGAGATGCGTTCGCGCGAAATCTCCACCTCGCTGTACGCCGCCACCGACAGCAATACCGACGGCGCCCAGATCCCGGATTCGATCGTGGGCCAGATCGTCGAGATGTTCTCGACCAATATCGACTTCCGCGGCGACCTGAAGCGCGGCGACCGTTTCAACGTCGTCTACGAAACCTTCTGGCTCGACGGCGAGCAGGTCAAGACCGGCCGCATCCTGGCAGGCGAATTCATCAACCGTGGCGTGGCCTACCAGTCGGTGTGGTACGAGGATCCGATCACCAAGCAGGGCGGCTACTACAGCCTGGACGGCAAGGCGCTGAAGAAGGCGTTCCTGAAGTCGCCGGTGGCCTTCAACCGCATCTCCTCGGGCTTCTCGATGCGCGTGCACCCGATCTCGGGCGTCTGGAAAGCGCACAAGGGCGTCGACTTCGCCGCCCCGACCGGCACCCCGATCCGCGCCGCCGCCGACGGCACCGTCGATTTCGCCGGCTCCTCGAACGGCTACGGCAACCTGGTCGTCCTCAAGCACTGGTCGAACTACAGCACCGCCTACGGCCACATGAGCCGCTTCGCGTCCGGCCTGCGCCGCGGCCAGAAGGTCAGCCAGGGCGACCTGATCGGCTACGTCGGCACCACCGGCTGGTCGACCGGCCCGCACCTGCACTATGAATTCCGCATCGGCGGCCAGGCCACCGACCCGATGAAACTGAAGAACCTGGTGCAGCAACCGCTGTCGAGCGGCGAACTGTCGCGCTTCCGCACCGCCGCCGCCGACATGTCGCACCGCTTCTCGCTGCTGACCCCGGCCGGCAACGCGATGGCCGCGCGCTGATCGAACGCAAGCAGTACGACGGCGCCCCGCACCGCATGCCAGCCATGCCGTGCGGGGCGTCGTGCTTTGCGCCCTCCCTTTTTGCTTCTTATCGCTGATCGAGTTCCCCCATGGCCGCTTCCACCCTCTACATCGGCTTGATGTCCGGCACCAGCCTGGACGGCGTCGACGGCGTGCTGGCCGATTTTTCCGGCCGCGGCATGCGCACGCTGGACGCCGCCTTCACGCCCTTCCCCGCCGACCTGCGCGCCGAGCTGATGGCGCTGCAGGCCGCCACCGATAACGAACTCGAGCGCGAAGCGCTGGCCGCCAACGCGCTGGCGCGCTGCTATGCCGACTGCGTGCGCCAGCTGCTGGACAAGGCACCCGGCCCGGTGCGCGCCGTCGCGGTGCACGGCCAGACGATCCGCCACCGCCCCGAGCTCGGCTTCACGCGCCAGACCAACAACCCGGCCCTGCTGGCGGAATTGACCGGCGTGGACGTCATCGCCGACTTCCGCAGCCGCGACATCGCCGCCGGCGGCCAGGGCGCGCCGCTGGTGCCGGCCTTCCACGAGGCGCGCTTCGGCAAGCGCGGCCAGGTGCGCGTGGTGGTGAACATCGGCGGCATCGGCAACATCAGCGTGCTGCACGGCGACGGCCGCGTGGGCGGCTACGATACCGGTCCGGGCAATGTCTTGATGGACCTGTGGATCGGACGCCACCAGGGCAAGGCCTACGATGCCGACGGCGCCTGGGCGGGCAGCGGCCGCGTCGTTCCCGCCCTGCTGGCGGACCTGCTCGACGAACCCTTCTTCCGCCAGCCGCCGCCCAAGAGCACGGGGCGCGACCTGTTCCACGCACACTGGCTCGACGCCAAGCTGGCGCGCCATCCGGGCCTGGCCCCGGCCGACGTGCAGGCCACGCTGACGCAATTGACGGCCACCTCCATCGCCGATGCGATCCGCCAGGCGACCGGCGGCCAGGCCCCGCATGCCGTCTACGTGTGCGGCGGCGGCGCCTACAACGGCGTGCTGCTGCGCGCGATCGCGCAGGCGCTCGGGGGCGTCAAGGTGGCGTCGACGGAAGCGCTGGGCGTGGCGCCGAACCGCGTCGAGGCGCTGGCGTTCGCCTGGCTCGGCTACCGCTTCCTGCGGCGCCAGCCGGGCAACCTGCCCGCCGTGACGGGCGCGGCCGGGCTGCGCGTGCTGGGGGCGCTGTATCCGGCCTGAGGCCGACCGCCCCGGGCCGGCGATTCCGGCCCCTCGCCAGCAGGATTCTCGCCAGAAAAATATAATGTCCTCCTCTACCCACCGAGGACACCGCAATGGAATTACTGAACAAGCTGCAATGGCGCTACGCGACGAAAGCCATGGACCCGTCGCAACAGGTCGCGCAGGACAAGATCGACCGCATCATCGAAGCCGCCCGCCTGGCGCCGACCTCGTCCGGCCTGCAGCCGTATGAAATCCTGGTCGTCAACAATCCGGCGCTGCGCGCGCAGATCCGCGAAGTCGCCTGGAACCAGGCGCAGGTGACGGACGCGTCGCACCTGCTGGTGTTCGCCGCGTGGGACGACTACACGGCCGAGCGCATCAACCACATGTTCGACCTGACCAACGACGTGCGCGGCTTCCGCAACGAAGGCTGGGAAGCGTACCGCCAGAAACTGCTGGGCATGTATCCGGGCCGCGATCCGCAGGTCAATTTCGAGCATGCGGCGCGCCAGGCCTACATCGGCTTCGGCGCGGCGGTCATCGCGGCGGCGTTCGAGGAAGTGGACGCCACGCCGATGGAAGGCTTCGACCCGGACGCCGTCGACGCGATCCTGGGCCTGCGCGCGCGCCACCTGCGCAGCGTCGTGATGCTGCCGCTGGGCTACCGCAAGGCGGACCAGGACTGGCTGGTGAACCTGCCGAAGGTGCGCCGCCCGCGCGAGCAGTTCGTCACCGAAGTGAACTGATCCGGCCATGCCGCCCGTCACGCGGGCGGCCGCCAGGTGACGGGCCGCAAAACACAAGGCCGCCACGACGATGTCGTGGCGGCCTTGTCTTGTTGCGCGCCGCGGACAGGCGCGGTATTACGCCGAGAACGAGGAACCGCAGCCGCAGGTCGAGGTGGCGTTCGGGTTCTTGATCACGAACTGGGCGCCTTCGAGGTCGTCCTTGTAGTCGATCTCGGCGCCGACCAGGTACTGGTAGCTCATCGAGTCGATCAGCAGCTGGACGCCGTTTTTTTCCATCGTGGTGTCGTCGTCGTTCACGATTTCGTCGAAGGTGAAGCCGTACTGGAAGCCCGAGCAGCCGCCGCCCTGCACGAAGACGCGCAGTTTCAGGTCGGGATTGCCCTCCTCCTCGATCAGCTGGGCGACTTTCTGCGCGGCGCTGTCGGTGAAGACGATCGGGGTCGGGATGGTGTCTTGCGCAACTTGTGCGTCGGCGACTGCGTTCATGGATAAACTCCTGATTGAATTACGGATTTCGTCCATTATAGACCGTTGGCGCAAGTCATGCTGGCGCCCCTGCGGGCGCCACGCCGAGGTGGAAAACGGGTCCCTCGGCCACCAGGTCGGGCTGGTGGGTCAGCTTGCCCGTGACCAGCGCGCCGCCGTGCATTTCCAGCAGGCGGTAATGGACATCACCATGTATGCGGCCTTTCGGCTGCAATTCAAGCAGTTCCGTGCAATACACGGTCCCGGCGATGGACCCGTTCACCACCAGGTTGGCGCAGCGCACCTCGCCCTCGATGCGCGCATGCTCCGATACGATCAGCACACTGTCGCCGGCATCCCCGGCCAGCACGTTGCCGTGCACCTCCCCATCGATGCGCAGGCCCCCGGTAAATACCAGGTCTCCTTCGATGCGCGCCGAGATACCGATCAGGCTATCGATTTCGCTTTTTGCGTTACGACCGAACATGGCAGGCTCCCGGACGAAAAATGGTCAGGCAAGAATTAGACATCGGTCAATTTACCTTGCTCAACACTTACGGCCTTGATCTGCATCTTGTCGTTAAACCTTGCCAAAAAACACGCGCGGCGGCCTCCCGGGAGGAAGGCCGCCGCGCGCGGGTAGTGTTGCGGACGGGTTACGGCAGCAGGGCGATCTGCTTCAGGCCGGTGCTTTCCGGCAAGCCGAACATCAGGTTCATGCACTGCACGGCCTGGCCCGACGCGCCCTTGACCAGGTTGTCCTGCACGACCAGGATCACGACGGTATTGCCGTTGTCCGGGCGGTGCAGCGCGATGCGCAGCATGTTCGAGCCGCGCGTCGAGCGGGTTTCCGGATGCGAGGCGAACGGCATCACGTCGACGAATTCCGCATCGCGGTACTGGTCTTCGAACAGTTGCTGCAGTTCCTCGTTGCCGATGTCCTTGTTCAGGCGCGCGTACAGCGTCGAATGCATGCCGCGGATCATCGGCACCAGGTGCGGCGTGAAGATCAGGCCGACCTTGTCTTGCGTGAAACGCTGCAGCTGGGCCGCCGTTTCCGGGGTGTGGCGGTGGCCGTGCACGCCGTAGGCCTTGAAGTTGTCGCTGGCTTCCGAGAACAGCGTACCGATCTCGGCCTTGCGGCCGGCGCCCGAGACGCCCGACTTGCTGTCGGCGATCAGGTTGCCCGCGTCGACGATGCCGGCCTTGAGCAGCGGGTAGAAGCCCAGCTGCATCGTGGTCGGGTAGCATCCCGGGTTGGCGATCAGGCGCGCGGCCTTGATCTCCTCGCGGTTCAGCTCGGGCAGGCCGTAGACGGCTTCTTCGAGCAGCTGCGGCGCGGTATGCGGGATCTTGTACCACTTCTCGAACGTGGCCTGGTCCTTCAGGCGGAAGTCGGCGGCCAGGTCGATCACCTTGACGCCGGCGGCGAGCAGCTCGGGCGCCTGGGCCATCGCGACGCCGTGCGGGGTGGCGAAGAACACCACGTCGCACTGCTTCAGGTCGGCCTTGTCCGGGCTCGAGAACGCGATGTCGACATGGCCGCGCAGCGACGGGAACATGTCGGCGACGGGCAGGCCGTCTTCCTTGCGCGACGTAATGGCGGTCAGCTCCGTCTCCGGATGGGCGGCCAACAAACGCAGCAGTTCCACGCCCGTGTAACCGGTGCCGCCAACGATGCCAACTTTGATCATGTCTATTCCTTCTCGGTAAAAAAGAGTCGTTCCCGTACGAGCTCGCAATTCTAGCAGGCCGCTATGGCTTGTGCTGCATCGCACTGGCGGGCACGGCGCCGCCGGCGCGCGACGCCTCGCCGGCCAGCCAGTCGACGAAGCCCGACAGCAGGCGCGCGGGATCGGCCTGGCGCGGGTGGAGCGCGATATAGCCGGTCCTGGGCACGCGCAGCTCCGGCAGCGGCATCATCAGGTTCCCGCGCGCGATGTCGATCTCCAGCAAGGGCAAGGGACCGATGCCGATGCCAAGCCCGTCCGCCACCGCCTGCCGGGTCACGAAGAAATGGTCGAAGGTCTGGCGCGGCCGGCCCGCGAGGTGCTGCAGTCCGGCCGCCGCCAGCCAGTTGTCCCAGTCGCCGATCCGGGTCTCGCTGGCGAGCCAGGCATGCCCGTCGACGTCGGCCGGCACGCGGATCGGCCGCCGGGAAAACAGGTCCGGACTCATGATCACGGTGTCGACGTCGTCCAGCAGCGGCACGACGTGGTGCTGCGGCCAGAGATCCTGGCGCGCGACGCCGCGCCGGATCGCCACGTCGACGCCGCCGCGCAGGTCTTCCACCAGCGATGACACCGTCGTGACGACGACCTCGACGTCCGGATGGGCGGCGTGGTAGCGGGGCAGCCGGGGAATCAGCCAGCGCATCGCCAGCGTGGTCGGCGCGCTCACCCGCAGGATGCGGCGCACGCCGGGCCGGCCGTAGGCATCGGCGGCAAGCGCCAGCCGGTCGAGGGACAGGCCCACTTCCGCGGCAAACACGCGCGCCATCGGCGTGGCGACCATGCGCCGCCCCTCTTTCGTGAACAGCGCGTGGCCCAGCCAGTGCTCGAGCGTGGCGATCTGCTGGCCGACGGCGCCCGGGGTCACGCCGAGCTGCAGTGCGGCGTCGGCATGGCTGCCGGTGCGGACGGCGGCTTCGAATGCCCGCAGGGCATTCAGCGGGGGAAGGCGGCGCATGGCATCTCCATAGAAAATCTATCCAATATGGGAAAGAATTTCTCGATTGTATAAATTTTCTATCCTATCTACGATGGGAGCATGACAACATCGACCACGCCCCACGCGTCGCCGGCGGCGGCGTCCGCCCCCGCCCCTGCCCCTGCCCCGGCGCCGGCACCGGCGCCGGCAGCGCGCAGCCTGCTGGCGGCATGCCTGGCCCATGCGCTCCATGACGGCTACACGGATGGCCTGTATGCCTTCCTGCCGGTATGGCAGGCGCAGTTTGGCCTGTCGTATGCGGGGCTGGCGCTGGTGCGCGCCCTCTACTATGGAACGATGGGCGGCTTGCAGATCCCGGCCGACCGCGTGCTGCGCGACTGGTCGCCGCGCGCGGCGCTGATGCTGTCCACCCTGCTGGCGGCGGCGGGCCTGCTATTGATGGCGCTGCCGCTCGGTTTCGCCGGCCTGTGCGCCGGGCTCGTCGTCGCGGGCATCGGTTCCAGCATCCAGCATCCGCGCGGCTCCATGCTGGTCACCGATACCTACGGCGCGGCGGCGCGCCGGCCGCTGGGCATCTACAATTTTTCCGGCGACCTCGGGAAAGCCGCGCTGCCGGCGCTGGTCGCGCTGCTGCTGCCGCTGGTCGCATGGCGCCCCGTGCTGGGGCTGATGGTCCTGCTCGGCCTCGCCGTCCTGGCCGTGCTGGCGACGATGGCGCCCGGCGCGCCCGCCGCGCGCGTCGCGCCAGGACAGCGCCCCGCGGGCCGGGGCCGGGGCGGCTTCGGCATCCTGACGACGATCGGCGCGCTCGATACCGCGACACGCATGGGCTACCTGCTGTTCCTGCCCTTCCTGGTCCATGCCCGCGGCGGCGGCTCGCCGACGGTGGGGCTGGCGCTGGCCCTGCTGTTCCTCGGCGGCGCCTTCGGCAAGTTCACCTTCGGCTGGCTCGGCGAACGGCTGGGTGTGGTACGCTGCGTGATGCTGAGCGAGGCCGTCACGGCCCTGCTGATCGTCGCCACGCTGTTCACGCCACTGACGGCGACCCTGCTGCTGCTGCCGCTGCTGGGCACGTTTCTCAACGGTACCTCTTCGATCCTGTACGGTACGGTTCCGGAACTGTCCCGCGGAGATACCGGCCGCAGCTTTGCCATCTTCTACACGAGCGTCATCGGCGCCGGCGGTGTCGCCCCGATCCTCTACGGCGCGCTCGCCGACCGCAGCAGCCAGGCCGTGGCGCTGCTGGCCACGGCGGCGACGGCGGCCGCCATCCTGCCGCTGGTGCGCGCGCTCGGCCCCCATGTAAACGACAAGGAGGATCCATGATGCAAACAGGTTTGGACAGGCCCGTGATATTGATCACGGGCGGCGGCCGCGGCATCGGCGCCGCCACCGCCCGGCTGGCGGCCCGCCAGGGCTATGACGTGGCCATCAGCTTCGTCTCGAACGACGCCGCGGCGCAGGCCGTGGCGGCCGACGTCGAAGCGGCCGGCGGCCGCGCCCTGGCCGTCCGGGCCGACAGCGCCGATGCCGCGCAGGTCGCCAGGCTGTTCGACGACATCGACCGGGCATTCGGCCGCATCGACGTCCTGGTCAACAATGCCGCGATCATCGCGACGCAATCGCGCCTGGAAGATCTGGGGGTCGAGCGGATGCAGCGGATCTTCGCGGTCAATGCGATCGGTCCCATGCTGTGCGCGCAGCAGGCGGCCAGGCGCATGTCGCAGCGGCACGGCGGACGGGGCGGCGCCATCGTCAACGTGTCGTCGGTGGCGGCCCGGCTCGGCAGTCCGAACGAGTACGTGGACTATGCAGCGTCGAAAGGCGCCCTCGAAACCTTCACGATCGGCTTCGCCAAGGAAGTGGCGCGCGAAGGGATCCGGGTCAACGGCGTGCGCCCGGGACACATCTATACCGACATGCACGCCAGCGGCGGCGAGCCGGGGCGGGTGGACCGCATCCGGGACAGCATCCCGATGGGCCGTGGCGGCCAGCCGGAGGAAGTGGCGAGGGCGATCCTGTGGCTGGCGGGTCCGGAGGCGTCGTTCGTCACCGGCACCTTCCTCGACGCCACCGGCGGCAAGTAGATCGCCTCCATGAAAAAGGCGCTGTTCGCGTTAATTGCGTCTCCTGTCCAGCCGCTTGCCGAACTGGACCGCTGCCCGCAAGAGCAGCGCCGGCGTCGTCAGCCGCTTGTCGTCCAGTATCCGCTGCCAGCCCGAGTAGTCGATCAGGTAGCGGCTGGCCACGCCGCGAAAGCGCAGCAGCCAGGTCTTGAAGCGACTGTGCCAGCCGTTCA